>NZ_LZZT01000013.1 GCF_014170305.1 Achromobacter sp. UMC71 | reverse complement strand
GGGGAGGGCTGGGCTGCGGGGGGTGTTGCGGTTCTGCATTCGCGGAATTTTATTGGAATAAAATAAGGGTTAACACCGATATTCCCTTGGGCTGGGCTGCGGGGGGTGTTGCGGTTCTGCATTCGCGGAATTTTATTGGAATAAAATAAGGGTTAACACCGATATTCCCTTACCTCATCAAAGTTCGAATGCCGTTAGGCAGAACCCGATTCCAATGCCCGATCTCGACGACCGCGACCGTAAATTATTAACGCTGCTGGCTGATGACGCCTCGCCGAGCTATGCCGACCTGGGCAAGCAACTGAACCTGTCGGCGCCCGCCGTGCACGAGCGGGTCAAGCGCCTGAAGCGCGACGGCCTGATCAAGGGCATCGCCGCCAAGCTGGACGGCGCCCGCATCGGCCGTCCGCTGCTGGCCTTCGTGCACGTCGACACCAATAACTGGAGCATCACCCAACAGGTGCTGGGGCTGGCCGAACTGACCGAGGTCGAAGAGATCCACACCATCACCGGCAAGAGCGCCATGCTGCTGAAAGTGCGGGTGCGCGACACCCAGGCGCTGGAGGCGCTGCTGGCGCGCATCCATCAGATCGACGGCATCACCAACACTACCAGCGATATTGCGCTGACCAGCTACCTGGAACGCGGGCCGCTGCCGGATGACGCGGCGTAAAGGGCGCGCCGGGCCGCAAGCAGGGGCCCGGCGCGCCCTTTAACGCGCTGGGGCGCGGCGCAGCCGCAGGCGGGTGATTTCCGACGGCGCGCCCAGGCGCTTGGGCGGGCCCCAGTAGCCGGTGCCGCGGCTGGTATAGACCCACATCCTGCCTTGGCGGTGCAGGCCCGCCGTGAATGGCTGCTGGAAGCGCACGAAGAACCCCCACGGGAAGAACTGGCCGCCATGCGTGTGGCCGGACAGCTGCAGGGTATAGCCCAGCGGCTCGGCCGCGGCCGCGCTGCGCGGTTGGTGCGCCAGCAGGATCTTGGGCAGGGCGTCTTGCGGGGCGCCGGCCAGCGCGGCCTTGGGGTTGCTGCGCTGTTGCGGATCGAACGCGCCCGCGCTGTAGTCGGTGACGCCCGCCACCACTACGGGCAGGCCGGCGGGGTGGATCACCACGTGTTCGTTCATCAGCACGCGCAGGCCCATGCGGCGGAATTCCGCCACCCAGGGCGCGGCGCCCGAATAATATTCATGGTTGCCGGTGACCAGGTACACGCCGAACGGCGCGCGCAGCTGGCCCAGCGGGCTGGCCTGCGCCGCGAGCTGTTCCACGCTGCCGTCCACCACGTCGCCGGTGATGGCGATCACGTCGGCGGCCTGTTGGTTGACCGCGTCGACGATGGCCTGCACGTAGCGCTTCTTGATGGTGGGGCCGACGTGGATGTCGCTGATCTGCACGATGGTGAAGCCGTCCAGGTCGGCCGGCAAGCCGGCGATCGGCACGTCCACCGTCACCACCTGGGCCCGCCGACGGGCGTTGTAGAAGCCGACCAGCGTGGCCGCCAGCGCCAATGCGGCCACGGCTAGCGCGCTGCCGCGCCGCAGCCCGGCCCAGGGCAGGCCGATGCCGGCGGCCAGGTCGATCAGCCAAGTGACCAGCAGCAGCACGTCGCGCAGCACCGTCAGCACGAATAGCGACGAGAACAGGCCCATCGCAATCAACCCGACCCAGGCGATGCGGTCGCCCCAGGGCGGATGCACCGACGAGCGGCCCAGCATGCCCAGGGGGATCAGGATGCACGACAGGATCAGCAGCAGGATGGCGGTGGCGGTGCCCGTGCCGGCAAAGCCGGCATCCGGAATGAGGCGGGCGCCGACATACACGTGGGCGAGGGCGCCCAGGGTCAGAAAGCGCAGGAAGAATGAGGATTGGCGTAGGGACACGGGCGGCGGGGCACGGGCCGGCCAGGGAGCCGTCCCACGGGTAGCGAAGGAACTCCCATTCTATGCGTTGTGCGGGACGCCCTGCGCGCGTAGCGGCCGCCTGACGGGCAGCCGGCAGCGGGCTCTCGACGGGGCTGCCGCTCAGGCTGGCGCCAGCAGCTCGGTCCCCAGCTCGGCCAGGCCGTTGACGCCCAGCATGGCCATGTTGCGGTCGACCTCGGCGCGCAGCAGGCCGATCGCATGCGACACGCCGGCCTGGCCGCCCACCGCCGCGGCGTAGTTGAACGGGCGGCCGACGAACACGAAGCGCGCACCGAGCGCCAGCGCCTTGAGCACGTCGCCGCCCCGGCGCACGCCGCTGTCCATCATGACCGGCATGGCCCCGGCCGCGGCCACCACGCCCGGCAGCGCGCGCAACGGCGAGATGGCGCCGTCCAATTGGCGGCCGCCATGGTTGGACACGATCACGCCGTCCGCGCCGTGCTCGCGCGCCAGCCGCGCGTCATCCGGGTGCAGGATGCCCTTGATGATCAACGTGCCCGGCCACTGGCGCCGGATGCGCGCCACGTGTTCCCAGTTCAAGTGGTCGCGCGCGCTGAAGTCGCGCAGCACGGAGGCCGACACGATCGGCGCGCCGCGGGTCGCGAACGAATTTTCGAAATGCGGCATGCCGTGATTGAGCAGCGTGCGCAGGAAGGTGCCGGCCAGCCAGCGCGGCCGCGTCAGGCCGTCCCACGCCAGCCGCAGGCTGGGCTTGAGCGGGGTGGAAAAGCCGGTGCGCACGTTGTTCTCGCGGTTGGCGGACACGGGGATGTCCACCGTCTGCACCAGCGTTTCGTAGCCGGCCCGGGCGGCGCGCGCGATCAGCGCATCGATGCGCGCCGGGTCGCCGGGCAGGTAGGCCTGGAACCAAGTGCCGGGCGCTTCGCGGATCACGTCTTCCAACGGAATCAACGCCGTGCCGCTAAGGATGGCGGGGATGCCTTGTTCGCGCGCGGCCCGCGCCAGCACGATGTCGCCGCGGTAGGCCGACAGCGCGCTGATGCCCATGGGTGCGATGCCGAACGGGGATTCGTAGCGGCGGCCGAACAGCTCGGTATGCTGGCTGCGGCTCGACACGTTCACCAGCACGCGCGGCTGGAAAGCGTAGCGGCCGAAGGCCTGGCGGTTGGCGAGCAGGGACTGGTTGTCTTCGGCCGCGCCGGCCACGTAGCCGAAGATCGGGCGCGGCAGGCGCCGGCGGGCGGCCGCCTCGAAATCGTCCAGCGACAGCATGCGCGCCAGGGCGCGGGGCAGACGGGCGGGCGCAGCCGCGGCGGCGGGCGTGGCGGGGAGGGTCGTGGTCATGGCGGGCGGCTGAAAAGCCCACAATCTACCGGCACCACTTCATCGTATAAAGCGAATAAATACGGATAATCTATTTCGCTTTTATGGATATAGGACAGTCTGAGACCCGCGGCCGCCGCCAGCGCTGTTCTGCGTCCGGCCAAATAAAAGGCGCCTTTGCCCAAGGGCGAAGGCGCCTTGCGTGCCTGGACAGCCTTTTAGCCGTGCGCCGGCAGCGCCAGCAGCTCGCCCATGCGCACGGGGCCGCGCACGGACGGCGTGTCGGACCAGCGCACCTTGCCCGGTCCGAACAACACGATGGCGGTCGATCCGAGTTTGAAGCGGCCCATCTCGGCGCCTTTTTCCAGATGGATCGGCGCGCGCGCGGCATCGTCGTAGCGCACGGCCTTGACGCGGCGCTTGTACGGCGTGACCAGCCCGGCCCAGACGGTTTCGATCGAGGCGACGATCATGGCGCCGACCAGCACGACGGCCATCGGGCCGTGTTCGGTATCGAAAATGCAGACCACGCGTTCGTTGCGCGCGAACAGGCGCGGCACGTTGCGGGCGGTCAGCGGATTGACCGAGAACAGCCGGCCCGGCACGTGGATCATTTCGCGCAGCGTGCCGGCCACCGGCATGTGGACGCGGTGGTAGTCCTTGGGCGACAGGTAGATGGTGGCGAATTCGCCGCCCTGGAACGGCGCGGCGCGCTCGGCGTCGCCGCCCAGCAGATCGGCCAGGCCGTAGCTGTGGCCCTTGGCCTGGAAGATGCGGCCATGTTCGATGGCGCCCATCTGGCTGATGGCGCCGTCCGCGGGACAAAGCACGCCGCCGGGTTCTTCATCCAGCGGGCGCGCATCGGGCTTGAGCGCGCGGGTGAAGAAATCGTTGAAGCAATCGTAGGCCAGCGCGTCTTCTTGCTCGGCCTCGCGCATGTCCACGCCGTACTTGCGGACAAAGCGCGAGATCATCCAGTTCTTGACCGCGGGTTCTCGGCAATCGGAGGCGACTCCGAAGAAACGCGACACCAAGTGGTGCGGCGCGAGATACTGGCTGGCAAGGAATAGTTGGTCTTTGATCGGCATCTAAGAGCGCTAAAAAACGCGTCCCGCGGACAGCGGGACGTGGTTGGAGGTTGTCGCGCGCGGATCGGCCTGTGGGGGCCGGGCCGCAAGGGCGTGCGCGCGTGCAATCGGCGAGATTGTAACGCGTTCAACCGCGAATGGACGGCCAATCGCGCAAGGGCGCCGCGGCCCCATGCGATGCCCGATCCGCACGCCGCGTCAGGCGGTGGCCTTGGCCGCCAGCTTGGTCTTGTAGAGCCATTCCTTGTAGTCGTCCAGGTCGCCGTCGAACGGGCTGACGCGGCCGTCGGCCACGATGATGAACTGGTCGGTGGTGGCGCGCAGCAGGTGGCGATCGTGCGAGACCAGCACCAACGTGCCCTCGAACTGCGCCAGCGCGGTGGTCAGCGCTTCGCGGGTTTCCAGGTCCAGGTGGTTGGTGGGCTCGTCCAGCAGTAGCAGGTTGGGGCGCTGCCAGACGATCAGCGCCAACGCCAGGCGCGCTTTTTCGCCGCCGGAGAACGGCGCGATCGAACTGGTGGCCATGTTGCCGTTGAAGTTGAAGCTGCCCAGGAAGTTGCGCAGTTCCTGTTCGCGCACGGTGGGCGCGATCTTGGTCATGTGCCACAGCGGCGATTCGTCGTGGCGCAGCATCTCGACCTGGTGCTGGGCAAAGTAACCGATCGACAGGCCCTTGTTGAACTGCGTGTCGCCGGCCAGCGATTCGAGGTCGCCCGCGATGGTCTTGATGAAGGTCGACTTGCCGGCGCCGTTGATGCCGAGCAGGCCGATGCGCTGGCCCGCCTGCAGCGAGAAATTGATGCCCGACACGATGATCTTGTCGGATACCGCGCCGCTGTCCTCGTCGGTGTTGCGATAGCCGGCGCTGACCTTGTCCATGGTCAGCAGCGGATTGGGCGCCCGCAGCGGTTCGCGGAACTCGAACGAGAATTCCGCGGCCGCGCGCAGCGGCGCCACTTCTTCCATGCGGGCCAGCGCCTTGATGCGGCTTTGCGCCTGGCGCGCCTTGCTGGCCTGCGCCTTGAAGCGGTCGATGAAGGACTGCAGGTGCGAGCGCTGGCGCATCTGCTTTTCCATCATGCCCTGGGCCAGCTCCAGCTGGGCGGCGCGCTGGCGCTCGAACGAGGAGTAGTTGCCCGAGTAGCGCTTGAGCTTGCGCTCGTCGATGTGGACGATCACGTTGACCACGCCGTCCAGGAAGTCGCGATCGTGCGAAATTACGATCAGCGTGCCCGGGTAGCGCTTGAGCCAGTCTTCCAGCCAGATGATGGCGTCCAGGTCCAAGTGGTTGGTGGGCTCGTCCAGCAGCAGCAGGTCGGACGGGCACATCAGCGCCTGCGCCAGGTTCAGGCGCATGCGCCAGCCGCCCGAAAAACTGGTCAG
This sequence comes from Achromobacter sp. UMC71, assembly GCF_014170305.1. GTDB lineage: Bacteria > Pseudomonadota > Gammaproteobacteria > Burkholderiales > Burkholderiaceae_B > Achromobacter. The sequence goes on along the minus strand of NZ_LZZT01000013.1, from coordinate 39,192 downwards.
CGGCAGATGCATCTGCGCCTGCGTGAAGCCCAGGCCGGTCAGCAGCTGTTCGGCACGCGAGTGCACCGTATAGGCGTCGGCATCGGCCAGCGCCGCATAGATGTCGGCCATGCGCAGGCCGTTCTCGGTGCTTTCGGGTTCCGCTTCCAGCGCAGCCAGCTCGGCTTCCAGCTTGCGCAGGGTCACATCGCCGTCGATCGCGTATTCGATGGCGGGGCGGTCCAGCGCCGGGGTTTCCTGCGCCACGTAGGCCATGCGCCAGCTGGCGGGATAGTCCAGGTCGCCCTGGTCGGCATGCAGCGTGCCGCGCAAAAGCCCGAACAGGCTGGACTTGCCGGCGCCGTTGGCGCCGATCAGGCCGATCTTGTCGCCGGGGTTCAGCAGCAGGTCGACCTTGTCGAGCAAGGGCTTGACGCCGCGCATGAGTGAAACTTGTTGGAAGCGGATCATGAATCGTGTGGCTGGGGTGGCGCGGCAAGGCGCGCGGCTAGGCTCCCGCCACAGGGTGCGGCGCAAAAAAAGGAACCTGGGAGAGATCGCGCGGGCGGCGCAGGCCGTATCAGCAAACTAGCGGCAATTGCCGGGCGCGAAAGGCGGAACGAGGCAGCGCCTGTCCGATCGTGGCCAGTATTGTAGCTGGCCGCGCGCGCCGGCGCTTGGGCAGGCAGGCCCGGGCGTTTGCGGCGGCGTTGGTGGCCGCATCGCGGCGGGGCCGCGGCGCCCGCTGTCAGGCCGCCATGGCGGCGATGGCCGCGGCCAAGGCCAGCAGGCGCTCGGCCTCTTGTGCGTGCAGGTTTTCCACCAAGGCGCCGTCCACCACCGCCACGCCCTGGCCGGCGGCCTGGGCCGCGCGCCAGGCGTCAAGGCGCTTGCGGGCGCTGGCCAGTTCGGCCTCGCTGGGCGCAAAGGCCGCGTTGGCCGCGGCGATCTGCTTCGGGTGGATCAGCGTCTTGCCGTCGAACCCCTGGTCGCGCCCTTGGACACAAGCGGCGGCCAGGCCGGCGTCATCGTCCAGGTCCAGGTGCACGCCGTCCAGCACGGCCAGGCCATGCGCCCGGGCGGCCAGCACCGCCATGGATCGGGCCACCAGTGTTTCGTGGCGCTGCGGCGTGTGGCGGGCATGCAGGTCCTTGACCAGGTCCGAGGTGCCCACCACGATGGCGGCCAGCCGGGCATGGCCGCCGGCAATCGCGTCCAGCCGCAGAAAGCCCAGCGGCGTTTCCAGCATGGCCCACAGCGGCAGCGTGGCGGGCGCGCCGGCCGCATCCAGGGCTTGCGCCAAGGCCTGCAGTTGCGCGGCCGACTGCACCTTGGGCAGCAGCACGGCATCGGCGCCGGCCTGCGCGATCGCGTGCACGTCGTCCTGGCCCCACGGCGTGTCCAGCGCGTTGATGCGCACCACGCATTCGCGCCGGCTATAGCCACCGGCGCGCAAGGCTTCGGCGACTTGCTGGCGCGCCTGCGCCTTGGCGTCGGGCGCCACGGCGTCTTCCAGGTCCAGGATCAGCGTGTCGGCCGGCAGGCTGCGGGCCTTGTCCAGCGCGCGGGCGTTGGCGCCTGGCATATACAGGACGGAACGGCGGGGGCGGGCGGTAACGGGCATGGCAGGCGGATTGAAAGCGTCAGGGTTTGTTGTTGCCGACGATCTGCACCGGCATGGTGCAGACATAGCCGACGCCATAGACGGTGCGGATGCCCATGTCGCCGCCGGCCTGCGCACGCAGCTTGCGCCGTAGCCGGTGCATGTGGGCATCCAGCCGGTGGGTGTCGTAGGCCTCGGCGCTGGCGCCCAGGGCCTCGACCAGGCGGCCGCGCGACAACGGCAGCGGCGCGGCCTGGATCAGCGCGCCGATCAGGCGGCTTTCGGTATCGGTGATGTCGACGTGGATGCGCTTGGGCGAGACCAGCACGCGGCGGCCCGGATCGAAGCGCCAGGTCTCGGCGGCGGGGGCCTTCGGGTCGGTGGCCGGCACCACGCGCAGGCGCCGCGACAGCGACACCAGCGTCGCGCCCAGCTCGGCCAGGTTGACGGGCTTGGTCAGGTAGTGGTCGGCGCCCAGGCTCAGGCCCGACACTTTGTCTTCGCTGAGCAGGCGGCCGGTGAGCATGATGATGCCCATTGACGGATAGGTGGTACGCAGATGCGACACGCGCGCCAGGCCATCGCCGTCCGGCAGCATGGCGTCCAGCACCAGGATGCCGGGCGTGATGGTCAATAGCAGTTGGTCCAGTTCGGAGAGCGAGCCCGCGGTGAGGATGGCTTCGCCCAGGCCGAGGTCGTGGATGTATTCGGCAATGGTGTCGCGCCAGTCCCCGTGATCGTCAACGATGATGATGGTCACGGCGCCGGGCTAGTCAGTACGTAAGGCGCTCCGAGGGCAAACACGCTTTCCGCTCCTTTCATGCAACGGCTTCTTATTAGTGTGGATGAGTCCGCCTGGCGCGATGCCGGCTGGCGCGCCATCCGGCCTGATCCCTGGCGGCGCTTCGCGGAGAATATCACTATCGACGTTGCGGCGGCGCAGCGAATCCGCGCGGCTTCGTCTCGGGGGCCGGGAGCGCGTGCGCGGGGATGGGGTTGCTCAAAAATTGACCAGCCCCTGCGACAGCCTTGTGACGGCCACCAGGCCTGCGCGTGCGTTGTTTTTATCCACAGTTTCTGTGGATAAAAACAACGCACAAAGTTATGCACCGCGGCGTGTCATCACGCGGACCGCGTACGGTGTTTCACGCCGTGGGCACGGCGGGCTCCGACAGGTACTCCACCGGCACGCCTTGCGGCACCTTGCGCACGCGGTCGCGTTCGATGCGGGGCGGGGCGAAGCGGGTCTTGCGCGCGGCGGCGTTCTGCAGCAGCACCGACAGCACGGCGCCCTTGTCCTGAATCCAATGGGTTTTGCCGCGCAGCAATTTCATCGCGTTCTCGGCGGTTCCCAATTTGTAGGACATGGAGTTGATCTGGACCGAGGTCTTGCCGTTGAAGACGGCCTCGTCCTGTTCCGTGATGGCCGCGGCGTCCAGGTTGTTGCTTTCGTGGTCGATGCGGTAGACGAACTTGATATTGCTGAACGGGTCCAGCACCACGACGAGCTTGTCCGATCCCGAGACGTCGGACAGCATGCCGATGACCATCGATTCGACCAACTGGTTGCCCCGTTGTTCTTCGGTGTAGATGAAGATGCTGCGGCGATTGTGTCCGAGCGGCGCGGGCGGGGCGGGGGGAGAACGATCCATACCTGACTTGAAAAGTGCGGGACGGGCGGTGGAAAGCTTGCCCCGCTGCACTGCGTTAACGGCGCCCGGTTGCTGGAACTTGAGCGCCGGCCGAAACAAAGAGCAAGGATCGCGGGGGTGACGGCTACTGGCGGCGCAGGCGGGCCTGCAGGCGCGCTTTGACCGAGGGCCAGTCCTCGTCGAGGATGGCGAAATAGACCATGTCGCGGGTACGACCGGACTGCGCGATCAGGTGTTTGCGGAACACGCCTTCCTCGACGCCGCCGATGCGCAGGATGGCCTGCCGCGATCGCGTGTTGGACGCCTCCGTCTTGAACACGACCCGCATGATACCAATTGTTTCAAAGGCGTGCTGCAATAAAAGCATCTTGGCTTCGGTATTGGCGCCGGACCGCTGGCTGGCGGGCGACAGCCAGGTGGCGCCGATCTCCAGGCGCCTATGCGGCAGGGCGATGTCCATATAACGCGTGGTGCCGATGACCTGGCCGTCGCTGCGGCGCACGATGACGAACGGCAGACAGGTGCCCGCCGCCTGGCCGGCCAGCGCGCGCTCGACATAGCGGCGCATGTCGCCGGCCGATTCGACCGGTTCGGGCTGCAGGCGCCACAGCTCCGGGTCCAGGCCGACGGCGGCCAGCGCATCGGCATGGTGCAAGGCCAATGGTTCAAGGCGCACGATAGCGCCTTCAAGGGTGACGGGCTGCAAGGGGGCGGGCGTAGGCATGCACGGGGCTCCGAAAGGACGCCGCAGCCGGTGGCGGGCCACCGCGGCCAGCCCGAGGGCGCCGCCAGATTCTACGCCTGGCGAACGTGCTTGCACGAACCTCGCGCCGGGGCGCAGAATGCCGCGCATGAAAACAGACGTGATAGTCCTGGGCGCCGGCATCATCGGCGTGAGTACCGCGCTGCATTTGCAGGCGCGCGGCCGTTCGGTGACGTTGCTGGACCGGCGCGGTCCGGGCGAAGAGACCAGCTACGGCAACGCCGGCCTGATCGAACGCGCCAGCGTCATTCCCTATGCCTTTCCGCGCGACTGGCGCAGCCTGCTGCGCTATGCCGGCAACCAGACGCCCGACGTCAGCTATCACCCGCGTTTCCTGCCGCGCATCGCGCCCTGGCTGCTGCGCTACTGGTGGCATTCGGCGCCGTCGCGGCTGGCGCGCGCGGCGGCGGCCATGCTGCCGCTGATCGAGCGCAGCGTGGCCGAACATGACGCGCTGAAAGACGCCGCGGGCATCGGTCATCTGTTTCGCCGCAATGGCTGGATCGACGGCATGCGCACGCAGCAAAGCCTGGACCGCGCCGCGGCCGAGGCCGCCGCCTTGGCGCCGTATGGCCTGGACTACCAAGTGCTGGACCGCCAGGGCCTGACCGCGCTGGAACCCTCGCTGTCGCCGCGCATGGTGGGCGCGATTCATTGGCGCGATCCGGTCAACGTGTCGGACCCGGGCGCCGTGGCGCGCGGCTACGCGGCGCTGTTCCAGCAGCGCGGCGGCGCGCTGGCGCGCGGCGATGCGCGCAGCCTCGAAGCCGCGGGCAGCGGTTGGCAGGTGAAGGGCGTGACGGGCAGGGTCGAGGCGCCGGACGTGGTCGTGGCGCTGGGGCCGTGGTCGCCCGACGTGCTGCGGCCGCTGGGCTACCGCATTCCGATGGCGGTCAAGCGCGGCTATCACCAGCATTTCGCGCTGGAGGACGGCGCGGCCTTGTCGCATCCGGTGGCCGATATCGACAGCGGTTTCGTGGTGTCGCCCATGACGCTGGGCTTGCGCTTGACCACGGGGGCTGAATTCGCGGCGCGCGATGCGCCGCCGTCGCCGATCCAGATCGAGCGCACGCGCGCGCTGGCGGCGCAATTGCTGCCGCTGGGCGAGGCGGTGGAGAAAAAACCTTGGATGGGTTGCCGGCCCTGCATGCCGGACATGCGGCCGGTGATCGGCGCCGCGCCGCGCCACCGCGGGCTATGGCTGGCGTTCGGCCACGCGCACCACGGCTTCACGCTGGGGCCGGTGACCGGCAAGCTGCTGGCCTGCCTGGTGACGGGGCAGGAGCCGGAGATGGACCCGGCGCCGTATGCATTGAACCGCTAGGGCCTGTTAATACTAGAAGGAGCCTCGCGGGTTTGCGCAAGCGGCGCCGCTTCCCGGCGGGGCCGGCAAGCGGCGCGTTGCGCGCGGCAGGATCAGGCGCCCAGCTTTTCGCGGCGCTGGCGCACCGCCAGGGCCAGCGTATCCAGCACGGGCAGCGTCTGGCTCCAGCCCAGGCACGCGTCGGTGATGGACACGCCGTGGCGCAGCGGCTGGCCGGGCTTGAGGTCCTGGCGGCCTTCCTCGAGGTGGCTTTCGATCATCACGCCGGTGATGCGGCTGTCGCCCTGGGCGAGCTGGGCGGCGATGTCGCGCGCCACGTCGATCTGGCGCAGGTGCGACTTGTTGGAGTTGGCGTGCGAGCAGTCGATCATGACCTGTTCGCGCTGGCCGGCCGCGCGCAGCACCGCGCAACAGGCGTCGACGCTGGCGGCGTCGTAGTTGGGGCCTTGCTTGCCGCCGCGCAGGATCACGTGGGTGTCTTCGTTGCCGCGGGTTTCGAAGATGGCGGCCATGCCCATCTTGGTCATGCCCATGAAGGCGTGCTTGGCGCTGGCGGCGACGATGGCGTCGGCCGCGATCTGGACGCCGCCGTCAGTGCCGTTCTTGAAGCCCAGCGGGCAGCTCAGGCCCGAGCTCAGTTGGCGGTGGCTGGGGCTTTCGGTGGTGCGCGCGCCGATGGCGCCCCAGGCGATCAGGTCGGCGATGTACTGCGGGCTGAGCAGGTCCAGGAATTCAGTGGCGATGGGCAGGCCCAGTTCGCTGATGTCCAGCAGCAGTTCGCGCGCGCGGCGCAGGCCTTCGTTGATGCGGAAGCTGCCGTCCAGGCGCGGGTCGTTGATGTAGCCCTTCCAGCCGACAGTGGTGCGCGGCTTTTCGAAGTACACACGCATGACGATCAGCAGGTCGTCCTGGTATTGGTCGGCGGCGGCGCGCAACTGGCGCGCGTATTCCATGGCCTGGCCGTGGTCGTGGATGGAGCACGGGCCCACCACCAGCACCAGGCGGTCGTCGCGGCCATGCAGCACATCGGCGATGCGGGCGCGGCTCTGCTCGACCAGCGTCTGGATGGCCGGCGAAACCGGCAGCTCGTCCTGCAGCAGGGCGGGCGAAATCAGTGGGCGCACCGCACTGATGCGGGTGTCGTCCGTACGGGTATTGTCCTGGGTGGAGTCGGCCGTACCGACCTCGCGGTCGTGCAGGGGGTCGTCAATGCGGGTCAAGGGAAGCTCCGTGCCGTAGATGCGGGAAAGACCACTATTATCGCACCGGCGGCGGGCAGGCCGTACCGGCGGCGTCGTGCGTGTGCGTGACGGCGGGCCTGGGCAGCCTTCACTAATTAATAGTGACTAGCCCGTCCTGGGTCAAGGCGCGGCCGCCGAAGATGCCTTAGCATTAGCAGAACGCGTTCCAGCAGCCCGCCGGAAAGGCCTACGATCCAGGATTTGCGCGATGCCCAAAACCGACACCGGCGCGAACCGGCGGATTCTCCTCGTGGAAGACCACCCGGTGGAACGGGCTTATCTGCAGAACCTGCTGCTGGCGCTGGGCTATCGGCGGGTGGCGGGGGTGGGCAGCAGCAACGAGGCCATCGGCACCCTGGCGCGCCAGTCCTACGACGTGGTGGTCAGCGACATCGTCATGGGCGAGGGCGACGGCACCCGCCTGCCCAACGAACTGCGCCGGCTGTTCGACAGCGGCCGGATCAAGCACATGCCGCCCATCATCTGGATCAGCAGCTTGTCCGACGAACTGCTGCAATCACACGTGCGGCTGGCCCTGCAGGCCGGCTGCCCGGCATCGCAAGCGCTGTCCAAGCCGGTGTCACGCACCGCCATGCAGCACGCCATCAAGCACGCCTTGCACAGCATCGACGACGACCTGGCGTCGCCGCGCCAGACCTCGGTGCGGCGTGACCTGTTGGAAGCCGAACTGGGCCAGGCCCTGGCCTCGGGCGAGGGCATGAGCGTGGTGCTGCAACCCCAGGTCAACCTGACAACGGGCCGCGCCGTGGCCGCCGAGGCGCTATCGCGCTGGCGTCATCCCGCCCTGGGCGCCATTTCCCCTGCCGACTTCGTGCCCGCGGCCCACCGGCTGGGGCTGGACCTGATGCTGTTCAATCGCGTGGCCGGCCGCGTGGTCGAAGTGCTGGCCGCGATGCATGCCGAGCACATCGCGGTGCCGATCGCCATCAACGCGTCCGCGTCCACCTTGTGCGCGCCCGACCTGCCCGAGATGCTGGAGCAGCGCGTGGCGCAAGCGGGCCTGCCGGCCCGGCTGGTCAAGGTGGAACTGACCGAAGACGAACCCGTGACCGACTGGCTGATGCTGTCGTCCGCGCTGAACCTGTTGCGGGTGCGCGGGTTCGAATTGGCAATGGACGATTTCGGCGCGGGCATCGCGTCCATGCGGCTGTTTTCCGCCATGCCTTTTACCGAACTGAAGATAGACCGCGATTTCATTGTGCACATGCACCGCGAGCCGGCCTCGCGCGCCGTGGTGGCGGCGGCCATCGAAATGGGCCGCGCGCTGGGCCGCCGGGTGGTGGCCGAAGGCGTCGAGCAAGAGCGCGATCTGCAGCTGCTGCGCGAGCTGGGCTGCACGGTGGCGCAGGGCTACGGCATTTCCATGCCGCTGGCCCCGGCCGATTTCATCGAGTTCTGCCGCCAGCACTAGGCGCTGGCGGCGGCGCCGTGGCCGCTCAGAGGCCGGCGACGTCGATGTTGCCCGGATAGTCGACCGAGAACTTCAATACGGTGTCGCGCGATTTGCCCGGCTCCAGTTCCCAATTCCAGGCCAGCACGCCGTCGTCCTCGCGCTTGATGTCGCGGTCGGCCGGCGACAGCAGCTTGACCTCGATCTTCTCGTTGCGCGACACCGGCAGGCGGTCCTTGAAGGTGACCTGTTCCTTGGTGGCCTTGTTGTTCTTGACGGTGATCTTGTACTCGTAGGTCACGCGCTTGCCGTTGCCCGAAAAGCCGGTGCTTTCGGTAAACCGGTTGACCAACTGGCGCTTGATCGAAATGCCGTCATCGGCACCCATCGACAGCTCGACCTTTTCGCCAGGCATCACGGCCTTCATGGCCGAGGCAGCCACGAAGGCGTCGTCCAGGAAGGTGTTCAGCGTGCCCGCCAGGAACGGGAACTCGGTGTTGTTGCTGGCCTGCGCGGTCAGGTACACGGCTTCGCGCAGCGACGGCGTGGACTGGTATTGCAGCGTCGCGGGCAGCTTGGCGGTCGTGATGGCCACGCGCTGCACGCTGTTGTCGGATGGCAGCGTGGCGGGGGTGCGGATCTGGAACGACGCGCTGGTGGCGGCGGACTGGACCTCGGCGGTCGAGACCTGGGCCGCTTCCGGTTCGGGTACCGCGTCGACATAGGCCATTTCGGCCGGCGCGGCCTTGGGGGCGAGCTTGGCGCGGGCGTCGTTGCGCATCACCGGCGCCGCGGCGGCCACCGGCGTGGGCATAGGCGGCGGCGGGGCCGCCACGTCGATGATCCAGGGATTGAGCTTGGGTGCGCCGCCGCCCAGTGACGGGCGAGCCGTGGACAGCGTCAGCTTGACGTTGTTCCAGTCTTCGCCGGTGCTTTGGCGGATGACGCCGAAGTAGCCCAGGTCGACGCTGCGGTCGGCGGGACGCAGGCGCGCGTCGTAGGCGGGCGTCCAGCGGGCGCCGGCCACGGCATACGACACGTCCAGGTCGAGCTTGCCGGCGCGCGCCAGGTTCACGCGCAGCGTGACGGTCTTGGTGCGGCGGTTCAATTGACCCTGCAACTGGCCCAGCTCGCTTTGCGCGGCGCTCAGTTGGCGTTCGAGGTCTTCGCGCTGTTCGGCCACGCGGCGCAGGCCGGCCAGGGCGCTGCTGAGCGTGTCGGCGCTGAGCGCCTGGATGGCTTTCAGTTCGTCCAGGGTGGGGCGCGGGCCGTCCTTGGCGGGCTCGGTGGCGCCGCGCTGCATCATGGCCACCAGTTCGCGCTGGTTATCCAGTACCGCGGCCTGGTCATCCAGGGCGGCCTGCTGGCCCTCGAGCTTGCGGATCTGGTCTTGCAACTGCTTGACGCGGTCGTTGGCGGCGTCGGCCTGGAACGCGTCGCGCACCTTTACGTCGAGCAGCGTGGCCTGGCCGGTGCTCTTGGCCGAGACCTGCAGCGAGTTTTCCTGCAGGCTGGCCGGCAGTTTTTCCAGCACCAGCTCGTGTTCGCCCGCGGGCAGCTCGCTGCTGGCGCTGCGGGTGACGACCGCGCGGTCCTGGTAGACCGTGACCGCACCGATGGAAGAAGCCAGGCCGGCGGCGGCGGCAAGGCCAGGAAGCGTGGCAATGGCCAAGGCCAGGAGAGTACGTTGCACGAGAGCACCTTTGGGCAGGTTGACCGGGTCCGGCCCCCCGTGATGGATCGGCCGGCCCGGCGATAGCGCGACAATTTACAGGGCGCCGCGCCGGTCGGGTTTACAGAAGATGACAAAAGCGACAGGGCGATACTGCCCTGTTTTTCAAGCATCCGCGGCCGGGTCGGGATGCGCCAATTGCCGCAGCATGTCGACGGCGTTGCGAGCGGCAATCGAACGGTCGTGGCGGCGGTAGGCCATGTCCAGCAGCGCATGCGGCGCGTCGCCCTTGATCTGCCGGTATTCGATGCCTTGGGCGCCCATGTGACGCATGGCGGCGGGCACGATGGAAATACCTACGCCGGCCGCCACCAGGCTGACGATGGACGCCATCTGCGGCGCTTCCTGGATGACCCGGGGGGCGAAGCCGGCGCGCAGGCACGCGCTTTGGATCGCGTCGTACAGACCGGCGCCGATCGGGCGTGGATAGAGGACGAAATCCTCGTCGGCCAGGGCGGCGATGGGCACGCTGCGCTTGCGGCTGAGCGGATGGTCGGGGGGCAGGGCGATGAGCATGGGCTCGTCCAGTACGCGTTCGGATTCGAACTCGGCGTCCAGCACGTAGGGCGGGCGCACGAAAGCCACGTCGACCGCGCTTTCGCGCAGGCCGCGCAGCAGGCTCTGGGTGTTGCTTTCGGTCAGGGTGATGCGCACGTCCGGGTAGCGGTCGCGATAGGCGCGGATGGCTTGCGGCAGGTAAGGGTGGAATACGGCTGATGCGGTGAAGCCTACGGTGATCGCGCCGCGTTCGCCGCGGCCCAGGCGGCGTGCGGTGTCGATGGCGCGCTCGGCGTTCAGCAGGATGGCGCGCGCGTCTTCCAGGAATTGCGCGCCGGCCTCGGTCAGCTCGACCCCGCGCGGCAGCCGCAGGAACAGCGGCGTGCCGATTTCGCGTTCCAGCTGCTGGATCTGCTGGCTGAGCGGCGGCTGGCCAATGCCCAGGCGGGCCGCGGCGCGGGTGAAGTGCAGCTCCTCGGCGACCACGGTGAAATAGCGCAGGTGTCGGAGTTCCATCGTTTTAAAATATAGCTAGTGCCGGTTTCATATATTGGACATATGCAGGGGAAATGTCTACCTTGAATGTACGGGCGATTGCCCGGTGTTTTCGAGAATTCCGATGTCTTCCCCCTCAGCCGAATCCGGCGCCTCGCGCAATACCCCGTCCACCTCAGGCGCCAGCCCGCCCGCGTCCGACTATCTGGCGCGCGGCACGCCCGGTTTGCGCCGGGCCCAGTGGGCCTTGTTCGCCGCGGGCTTTTCCACCTTTTCGCTGTTGTATTGCGTGCAGCCGCTGATGCCGCTGTTCACCCATGCGTTCGACGTGTCGCCGGCGCAGAGCAGCCTGGTCCTGTCGCTGTGCACCGGCCTGCTGGCGGTGGCGATTTTCCTGGTGGGCCTGTTTTCGCAGGCCTTGCCGCGCAAGCGCATCATGGCGCTGTCGCTGTTTGCCTCGGCCGTGCTGGGCACGGTGGCCGCGGTGGCGCCCGACTGGCATAGCCTGCTGGTGCTGCGCGCCTTGCAGGGCGTGGCGATGGGCGGCGTGCCGGCCGTGGCCATGGCCTACCTGGCCGAAGAGGTCGAACCCGATACGCTCGGCTTCGTCATGGGCCTGTACATCAGCGGCAGCGCGTTCGGCGGGCTGTCCGGCCGGGTGATCACGGGCCTGGTGTCCGACCATTTCGGCTGGCGCGCGGCCCTGGGCACGCTGGGGCTGCTGGGCATCGTGGCGGCCGTGCTGTTCGTGTGGCTGCTGCCGCCTTCGCGCCGTTTCGCGCCGCAGCGCGCGCGGGGCTGGGCGGGGGTGTTCGGCGACGTGCGCGCGGGGATCGGCGCGCATCTGAAGAATGGTCCGCTGTGCAGCCTGTTCGCCATGGGCGGCCTGCTGATGGGCGCGTTCGTCACGATCTACAACTACGTGGGTTTCCGCTTGCTGGCGCCGCCGTTCTCGCTCAGCCAGACCTTCATTGGTTTCATCTTCGTGGTGTATCTGGTGGGCATTTTCGCCTCCACCTATTTTGGCCGGCTGGCCGACCGGCATGGCCGCGGCGCCATGCTGATGGCCGCGACCGGCCTGGCGCTGGCGGGGTTGCTGCTGACCTTGTCCGACGCCTTGCCCGTGCTGATCGCTGGCATTGTCGTCTTTACCTTCGGCTTTTTTGCGGCGCACGCGGTGGCCAGCGGCTGGGTCGGCCAGATGTCGCGTGGCTACAAGGCCTTGGCGGCGTCGCTGTATCTACTGGTGTACTACGTGGGTTCCAGCGTGCTGGGATCGCTGGGCGGCCAGTTCTGGACGAGCGGGGCCTGGCCCGGCGTGGCCGCCATGGCAGGCAGCCTGCTGGGCGTGGCGCTATGCATCAGCGCGGGGCTCTACTGGCGCACGGCGCGTGCGCCGCAAGCGTCCGTGGCGCAGCGCGGCGCGTCGTGATCCGGTCAGGCAGGCAAGAGCGTCAGGCGGGCGCGCGGCTGGGGACTTCTTCGGCGGTCAGCGTGGCATCCATGCCCTGGCTCAGCGCCGCCAGCAGGCGGTGCGGCGCCAGGTCCAGCTGCGCCAGCAGCACGCTGCATCGGGCCAGGCGGGTCAGGTCTTCATGCCTCAGGCCCACGAGCCATCGGCTGGCCTCGACGGATATCTGCAGGCCCGCCAGCGCCTGAAGATTGCCGGTGCGGGCCAATCGCTGCAGCAGCAGCAAATACATCAGATTGGTTTCGTGGATATCGCGCAGAAGTTCGGCGGATTTGTGCATCGGGCGCCCCTTCCTTCGTTGAATCCGCGGTCCGGCGGTTGCACGGACCAGGAACAAGCAAAGCAACAAGCTGGGCGCGAAGCGTCCTAGGGCGGGCGTCTCGTCAAGCTGTAAAAAGCTTGCGGCCGGTATGATTTGTCGATCATATTTAAGCGATCTGACGCCGTCAGTAATGGATTTCCCTGTGCCGCATACGGCACATATCGATATAAATTAAAAGCGACTCATTCTCATTTATAATGCCCGGCAAGTCGGACGGCGCTGGCATGCGCCCGCCGTGTTGTATTCACCGAATCCGAGGCCCGTGATGACGTTATCTTTCCAGGCGCCCAACTCCCTGCAGCGCGAACACGCGGCCTTGCTGGCCGCCTACGGACAGGCGCAAGCGCGTTGCAGCCGCCTGCTCAGCGCGCAGGCCCAGCGCATTGCGCACCTGGAAGCCGAGGCGATGCGTCTGCGGGCCGCGGTGATCCAGCGCGATACCGCGCTGGCCTGGGCCCGCGAAGACCGCGCCGCACTGGAAGGGGCGATTCCCGGGCTGCCCAAGCGCGTGGCGTTGGCGCGCCGCGTGACGCAATTGATGGACCGGGTGCAAAGCCTGATGCGCGAGCGCCTGGCCTGGCAGGACCGCGCCGCCCAGGCGCGCCAACGTTCGCTCGATAGCGCGGCCGAACCGGCGGCGCGGCCGGCGGTGATCGCCGCGGCGGCGCTGCGCGAAAAGTCCGTGCTGTGCGTGGGCGAGGACGCGATGGCGCTGATGCTGACGCGCAAGGTTGTCGAAATGGCCGGCGGCCGCTACCTGGGCCACTGCGGCGGCGAAAACACCGACGGCGACACGCTGGAGGCCAGCCTGGTCGCGGCCGACCTGGTCATCTGCCAGACGGGGTGCGTCAGCCATGGCGCCTACTGGCGCGTGAAAGACCACTGCACCCGCACGGGTAAGCAATGCGTGCTGGTGGACAAGCCCGAGGCGCTGACGGCACTGGAACTGGCGCGCGACCGCGTCGAAGTGACACGTTAGTTTGCGGCTTGCCGGATGCCGCGCCGCACACGGCCCGGCGCACGGCACGTGCACACCGCCCCGCGCTGTAGCGTCGAGTTACCGAGGGTTTCCGACAAGGAGGCGATCCCGCAATACAGTCGGGAAACCCTCACGGAGAGCCCATGCTGACCCAGCGAGACCGCGTATCGCACCCCTGGACCGACACGCTTGCGCGGTTGGAAGACGAACGGATCATGCTGCAGCGCATTGTCGCGGGCGAGCCGTTGGCCGAGGTGCTGGCGCATATGCTGCACTTGATCGAGGCGCAGTCCAGCGTCGAGTTGCGCGCGTCAATCGCCTTGATCGACGACGCCGGCCGCGTGCTGCTGCACGGGGCCGCGCCGAGTCTGCCGCAGGCCTTCAACGCCGCCGTCGACCGTGCGCCGATCGGACTGCAATCGGCGTCCTGGGGCCAGGCCGCCCACACTGGCAGCCCGGTGTATGTGGAAGACATCGCCAGCCATCCTGCCTGGGAGGGGTGGCGCGACCAGGCCCTGGCGCATGGGCTGCGGGCCTGCTGGTCGACGCCGATAAAATCGGCCGACGGCCGGCTGCTCGGCGTGTTCTCCAATTACTACGGCAGGCCGCGGTCGCCGTCGGCGCACGACATCGATGCGATCGCGGTGGTAACGCGCAGCGCGGCGCTGGCGATCGAGCGGCACTTGACGGAACTGGCCCTGCGGCGCAGCGGCGAACGCTGGCGCGCCATGTTCGAGGGCATGCAGGAGGCCTTCTTCCTGAGCGAGGCCTTGCGCGACGCCCAGGGCCGCATCGTCGATTTCCGCTTCCTCGAGGTCAACCCGGCCTTCGAACGTCAAAGCGGCATGAAAGAGGGCGACACATTGGGCCATACGCTGCGCGAGATGATCCCCGGCGTGCCGGGACGGATCATGGACGCGTTCGCGCAGGTGGTCGAATCGGGTGAGTCGGCGCAGTTTGAATTCGCGGTGCCCGGACCGCGCCCGGCCTGGTACGAGGCGCGCGCCCGCAAGGAAGGCGCGGACGGCATGATGGCGCTGTTCCTGGACGTCACCGCGCGCAAGACGGCCGAGGCCGAACTGTGGGAAGGCCAGCATCGCAAGAATTTCCTGATGGCGCTGGGCGACCGGCTGCGTGAGCTGCCGCTGCAGCCGGCTATCGAACAGACCGCTTGCGACAGCCTGGGCCAGCATCTGGCGCTGGGCCTGGCCGCGGTGGTGGATTGGCCGGACGAGAGCGCCGAACCCGTGGTGTCGACCTGCTGGCGGCGCGATGCCGACCGCGATGCAGCCCTGGGGCCCGGCCTGTATACCGATGCGTTCTACGAAGCGCTGCGCACGGGGCGCACCACGTTTCTGGAGCCCCTGCTGGCGCAGGCGGATGGCGACATCCTGCCGTCCGCGATCGTCGTGCCGACCGCCCGCTGGGGCCGCCACGGCGGCGCGCTGGTGGTGCGGCCCGCCATCGACAGCCGCTTCAAGCGTGGTGACGTCGCCTGTATTGAAGAAGTGGCCGAACGCATGTGCGGCGCGGTGGAGCGGTCGCAGTATGCGCGCATGCTGGAGCAGCGGGTCGAGCACGCCATCGCCGAGCGCGACCGCATCTGGCGTCTGTCGCCGGAACTGCTGGCGGTGATCGATGGCCAGGGCCGCTACGTCAGTGTCAATCCGGCGGTGCGGCCGATTCTGGGATGGACGCCCGCGCAATTCCTGGCCATGGGGCTGCGCCAGCTTATCCATCCGGACGATTACGAGGCCACACGCGGCGCGTTGGCGCAGGCGCGCCGCACGGATGGGCCGCAGGGCGTGCGCCATCTGGAGAACCGGGTGCTCAAGCGCGACGGCGGCTACGCCTGGATCACCTGGAGCATGTCGTGGGCGCAAGACAGCCTGTACATGACCGGCCGCGACGACACCGACATGAAACAGCAGGCCGAGACGCTGCTGGAAACCGAGAACGCGCTGCGCCAGGCGCAGAAGATGGAAGCGGTGGGCCGGCTGACCGGCGGCATCGCCCATGATTTCAACAACATGCTGCAGGGCATCACCGGGGCGCTCTACCTGATCCAGCGCAAGCTGGCGGCCGGCACGCCGGAGCAGGCCCCGCGCTTCATCAACGTGGCGATGGAATCGGCCAACCGCGCGGCCCACCTGACACAGCGGCTGCTGACGTTCTCGCGGCGCCAGCCGATCGATCCGCAGCCGTTCCGCGTGGCGCCGACGCTGCAGTCGATGGCGGACTTGTTTCACCGTTACACCGGCGAGGGCGTGTCGTTGGCGTTCGATCTGGAGCCGGGCCTGTGGCCGGTGCGCTGCGACCGCAACCAGTTCGAGAACGCGTTGCTGAACCTGGTGATCAACGCCTGCGACGCCATGCCGGACGGCGGCGTGCTGACGGTGGCCGCGTTGAACACGCGCCTGGACGCGGGGTTTCTGCGGCCGTATGCCGGCGTGCAGCCCGGTCCCTTCGTCGAGGTGTGCGTGACGGACATCGGCTGCGGCATGTCGCCCGACGTGCTGGCGCATGCCTTCGATCCGTTCTTCACCACCAAGCCGCTGGGCCAGGGCACGGGGTTGGGGCTGTCGATGATCTATGGGTTTGCCAAGCAGGCCGGCGGCATCGTGACGCTGGACAGCAAGGTGAACGTGGGCACCTCGGTCAGGATATTCCTGCCGCGCTATGACG
Organism: Achromobacter sp. UMC71; assembly: GCF_014170305.1. GTDB lineage: Bacteria > Pseudomonadota > Gammaproteobacteria > Burkholderiales > Burkholderiaceae_B > Achromobacter. The sequence goes on along the minus strand of NZ_LZZT01000013.1, from coordinate 23,037 downwards.
GCGAACTGGCCGATGCGGCGGCGCCGGGCCCGGACGTCAGCCAGCCCGCCGAGCACGCGCGCCAGGCCGTGGTCGTGCTGGTCGAAGACGACGTCAATGTGCGCGAGATGGTGCGCGAATGCCTGGCCGAGCTGGGCATGCGGGTGGTCACCGCGAACGACGGCGACGCGGGCCTGGAACGCGTGCGCGCCATGACGGACATCGATCTGCTGGTGACCGATGTGGGGTTGCCGGGGCTCAACGGCCGTCAGTTGGCCGATGCGGCGCGCGCCGCGCATCCGGGCCTGAAGGTGTTGCTGATGACCGGCTACGCGGAAAGCGCCGCGCGCGGCTCGGGCTTTCTGGACAGTGGCATGGAACTGATCGTCAAGCCGTTCGCGCTGAATGTACTGGCGGCGCGCGTGCAGCGCATGCTGGACGCGGCGGCAGGGGACTCGGGCCCGGTTCATGCTCCGGTCACGCCGGCCGTGCCTCACGGGTAACCGGGCTTCAAGCACCGGTAAAAATTTCCTGCCAGGCCGGGCGCGCCAGGGCGGCATGCGTCTGGGCATGGGGATTGCTGTAAGGAAATGGCAATCCAACAAGGAGTCTATCTATGAAGATCCGTGCCTTGACCTATGCAATCGTGATGGCTGCCAGCCTGGGCGCCTCCGGCGCCGCCTTGGCGCAATCCGCCAGCCCGACGGCCCCGTCCACCACACCCAATGACGGCACCGCCGTACAGCCGAACCGGCCCGTGCCGCCGGGGCAGGCCGCGCCGGCGCCCAATGCCGCGCCCAATACGATGACCACGCCGCCGAACCTGGACAAGAACAGCGCGACGCCGTCCGACAAGCGTAGCGGCGAAATGCCTGCGCGCCATCGCGAGGCCAACGATAACGTGCCGCGCACGCCGGCGGCCGGCGCGGCGCCGCCTCCGGGATATCCGAACAGCGGCGGCAGCAAATAGAGATGCCTCCACGCTGCGCGCTTGCAACCCCCAAGGGGGCTGTCCGGCCTCCGGGCGGCTGGGTGGCCGGGCGGCATTTCTTTGCGCAGGTTGTTGCTGCGCAGTATGGGTGAGACCGGCTTTATCTTGCGCTCAAAAGGATGCCCTCATTGCGAGGGCATCTTTCTTGTGCCGGGCCTAGGGCCTGTTGACACCCAAAGGCGCCTCGCGCAGGCCCTAGTGCTCCCGGCGTAGTTCGGCCGGCGGAAGGCGGAGTTGGCCGCGGTACTTGGAGACGGTGCGGCGGGCGAGGACGATGCCGCTGCTGGCCAGTTGCTGGGTCAGGGCGACGTCGGACAGCGGCATGGCGGGGTCTTCGGCGTCGATCAGTTCCTTGATCAGCGCGCGGACCGCGGCGGCCGAGCAGGTGCCGCCGGAATCCGTGTGCAGCTCGCGCGAAAAGAAATGGCGGAATTCGAAGACGCCGCGCGGGGTCACCATGTACTTGCTGACCGTGGCGCGCGAGACGGTGGATTCATGCATGTCCAGGTCGTCGGCCACTTCCTTGAGCATCAGCGGGCGCAGCGCGACCTCGCCATATTCGAAGAAGGTCTGCTGGCGCTTGACGATGGCTTCGGCCACGCGCTGGATAGTGGTGTAGCGCTGTTCCACATTGCGCACCAGCCAGCGCGCTTCCTGCAATTCCTGCGCCATGGGGCTGCGGTCGTCCAGCCGGGCGTGGCGGAACAGGTCGGCATAGACGCGGTGCAGCCGGGCCTGCGGCATGGCGCTGCGGTTGGGCACCACGCGCCAGCGCGAATGGTATTTGTCGACGAACACATCCGGCACCACATAGGCCGGCGCCTGCACGTCGTAGCGCCGGCCGGGCTTGGGGTCCAGGCCGCGGATCAGCGCGCACGCCTCGCGCAGCTGGTCTTCCGAACAGTTCAAGGCCCGGCGCAGGCCGGCGGCATCGTTCTTGGCCAGCCGCTCGATCTGCTCGCAGACGACGCGCAGCGCCAGTTCGCGCAGCGGCGCGCTCACGCCGGGCATGGCGTCCAACTGCAACGACAGGCATTCCTGCAGATCGCGGGCGCCCAGGCCGGGCGCGTCCAGCTGCTGCACCAGGCGCAAGGCGGCGAGCCATTCGCCTTCGTCCGGCGGCGGTGTGAAATCCGGGCTGAGCGCGCTGCACAGATTGGCCAGCGGCGTGCGCAGGTAGCCGTCTTCATCCAGGGCGTCGATGATGAATTCGGCCAGCAGGCGTCCGCGCGGCTCCAGCCGGTAGTTGCCCAGGTCCAGCGACAGTTTTTCGCGCATCGACACGGGTGCGCTGGCCCATTGTCCCAGGTCGTGGTCTTCGCCGTCGGCGCGGCTGGCGGTCGGGTAGTCGCCCGAGTATTCCGGCGCGGCCGGCGCATCGGCCATGCCCTCGGTGTCGGACGGCTCGGCAGCGGCAGAGACGGACACGTCCGGCTCGGCGGCGGACTGCGCCGGCGGACCTCCACCGCTGTCGGCCTGGGTCGAAGGCGGGTCCGCGACTTGCTCATCGCCATCCTCAAGAAAGGGATTGGTGGCCAACGCGAGCTCGACCGCGGTCGTGAATTCCAGCGCTGACATCTGCAGCAGCTTGACGGATTGCTGCAGCCTGGGGGCCAACGTCATTTGCTGGCGCAGCCGCAGTTCTTGCATGGGATGTCCCAATCTCGTCTCCTGGAGCGGGCGCCGCCGGAAGGCGGCTCATCCTTCTATCCATGCAAGAACCATGCCTGCTTTGCGGCCGGGCGGCGAGCCGCCCGGGGACGGCGCGTGTCCGTTCAGGTTTACAAGGGGACGGTAAAAACTGCGCTGCGCGGGGGGCGATCAGGCGGCGGCCGGGCCGCCCTGTTCCTTTTCGTAGACGTCCAGGCGGTTGTAGAGGGTCTTCAGGCTGACGCCCAGGGTCTCGGCCGCCAGGCGCTTGTCGCCGCCATGATGAGCCAGCGTGGCCAGGATGAAGTCGCGCTGGGCATTGCCTAGCGCCGTGCCCACCGGCACGTTCAGGGCACCGTCCTTGAACTCGGCGCGCTGTGCGGCGCGAGGACGGGGCAGCGCGATGTCCAGGACGTCGTCGCACAGGATATAGGCACGCTGGACGGCGTTGCGCAGCTCGCGCACATTGCCGGGCCAGTCGTGCCGGGCAATCGCGTCGAGCATGGGTTTGGCGAAGCTCTTGCGGGTGCCGTGCTGACGGTTCAGCGCATCCAGGAAGCGCTGCGCCAGGATCAGCGCGTCGCCAGTGCGTTCGCGCAGCGGCGGCACGCGCAGCGGAATGACCAGCAGCCGATGCAGGAAGTCCTGGCGTAACCGTCCGTCGGCCACCGAAGCGGCCGGATCGCGGTTGCTGGCGCAGATGATGCGCACGTTGGCGCGCAGCAGGTCGGCGCCGCCCACGCGCTGATAGGTGCCCACTTCCAGTACCCGCAGAAAATGTACCTGCATGTCGGGCGGCATTTCGGTCACTTCGTCCAGGAACAGCGTGCCGCCGCTGGCGTATTCGAAATACCCCGCGTTCTGCGCCACCGCGCCGGTGAAGCTGCCTTTTTCGTGGCCGAACAATTCGGCATGCGCGAGCGAGCCGCTGATGGCGCCACAGTTGACCGCCACGAATGGCCGGTCGCGGCGTTCGCTGGCGTCGTGGATGGCGCGGGCGACGACTTCCTTGCCGGCGCCGCTTTCTCCCACGATGAACACGCTGGCATCGGTCGCGGCGGCCAGCCGCAACTGCGTGGCCAGCTTTTGCATGATGGGGGACAGTCCGGAGACATCCATGGCGGCGGAATCCGGCGCCGCGGTCTCTCCGCGGTCGCCGGCGGAGCGATCAGGCATGCATTTTCCTCGGCCCGGCTGGGGCGCGTGACGGTTAGGTCGATGGTAGAGGCTGCGATGCCATGCGGATGCGACCAGTTGAAAGCATTAGAAAACTTTAGTGGATCGTATCGAATATTTACGTCCGCGCTTCGCAGACTGGCTATGCTCGAACTTGGTCGGAAAAGGCCCGGGCGCCGCCCGGGCGGCCGTGCCATGGAGCCTTCATGCCTCACTTGTTGATCGTCGAAGACGACGACGCCATCCGCGAAACGTTGGCCGAGATCGGCCGCGACAGCGGCTTCACGGTAGCCTTGGCGGCCAGCGTGAAGGACGCGCTGATCCAGCTCGAGCGCCAAGCGCCTGACCTGGTGCTGACGGATGTGCGCCTGCCGGGCGGCAGCGGCATGGATATCTTCAAGAACGTGGCCGTGGCCAGCGCCGAAGTGGTGGTGATGACCGGCCATGGCACGGTCGACAATGCCGTGCAGGCGCTGCGCCTGGGCGCGACCGACTACCTGGTCAAGCCGATCTGCATGGACCGCCTGAACGAGATCCTGGCGCGCATCATGACCAACGCGGGCGGCGAACTGCCCGGCACGCCCTTCGAAGAAGCGGGGCGTTTCGGCAAGATGTATGGCGCGTCGCCGCCCATGCGCGAACTGTATCGCCAGATCGGGCGGGTGGCGCCCACCAACGTCACGGTGCTGCTGATCGGCGAAAGCGGCACCGGCAAGGAACTGGCGGCGCACGCCATCCACGAACTGAGCACGCGGCGGCAACGCCCCTTCATCGCGGTCAACTGCGGCGCGATTTCGCCGCACCTGATCGAAAGCGAAATGTTCGGCCACGAGCGCGGCAGCTTCACCGGCGCCGATCGCCAGCACAAAGGCTATTTCGAGCGCGCCGACGGCGGCACGCTGTTCCTGGACGAAGTCACCGAAATGCCGCTGGACCTTCAGGTCAAGCTGCTGCGGGTGCTTGAGACGGGCCAATTCATGCGGGTGGGCACCAACCGCGAGATCGGTTGCGACATCCGCATCATCGCCGCGACCAACCGCAACCCCGAGCAGGCCGTCCAGGAAGGCAAGCTGCGTGAAGACCTGTATTACCGGCTGAGCGTTTTTCCCCTGGAACTGCCGCCGCTGCGCGAGCGCGGCGAAGACATCGCATTCCTGGCCGACCGCTTCCTGCAGGCGCAGAACCAGGAAACGGGCAGCGCCAAGGCGTTTTCGGCGCGGGCCGCGGCGGCGCTGGCGCAATACGAATGGCCCGGCAATGTGCGCGAGCTGAAGAACTTCGTGCGGCGGGCCTTCATCATGGCCGAAGGCGACGAACTGGATGCCGACCTGCTGGCGCCGCAGGTATCGCCCAGCGGCGACCTGGGCGGCGGACAGGTCAGCGTGCCAGTGGGTGAAACCCTGGCCGATGCCGACCGCCGGTTGATCCTGGCCACGCTGGAACGCTGCAAGGGCGTCAAGAAGCAGGCCGCGGCGATATTGGGCATCAGCCCCAAGACGCTCTACAACCGCCTGGAAGAATACGCGGCGGCCGGCTACACGCTGCCGGGCGAGCCGCCGCCGTCCTCGCGCTGACGCCCGCCAGGCGGCGGGCGGCGCGGGGCATTATTTGCCGTAGCGCGTCTTCAGGTCAGCCACGCACGCGTCCTTGGCGTTGCCCGACATGGCGTCGCATTTCTCCTTGCCGACCTTGTAGTCGGCATCGTTGCGCACCTTGGCGGCGTCGTGATTGGCTTCGGCCTTTTCCTTGCCGGCCTTGGCGTCAGCCTTGGCCTTGTCGCGGGTGGCTTCGGCCTGCTTCTGGCAGACGTCCTTCTGGTTGCCCTTCATCGCGTCGCACTGCTTCTTGTCCATCTTGTATTGATTGTCGATCTGTTCGCTGCTGCGCACCTGCGCGGTTTGCGCGGCGGCCGGCAGCGCCAGGAAGGACAGGCACAGGGCCGCGGCGGGAATAAGCGTCGTGGACAGACGGGTCTTGGACAGATTCATGGATGACTCCTTTGGATGAGGTCGGCCGGATGGTTGGCCGTCCTGCGCCAGTCCTTTAGCAAGCGTCGTTCCCGCATTGGCCAGGCATGGCGCTTGCGCCGGCAGGGGCTGGGCGTCGGCTGGATTGGGCTGGCGCGGCGTAAGGAGAGGCAAATGAGCCACATCGATGCAAAAAAGACAGCGGCCGGCAAGACGGACGCCGCGCGGGCAGACACCGGCAAGGCGGATGCCGCCAGGACCGGCGACGGCAAGGCGAACACGCCGCGGGACGACACCGACGCCGCCAGCCGTAGCGGCCAGTTCGGTTCGGACAAACCGGGGTCGGACAAGGATTCCGCGCCCAAGCGCGGGGCCGACAAGAAGCCGCATCCGGGCGGACCGGAATATGAGGAAGGCGGGCAGTATCCCGGCACCCGCAAGCCGGGCGCGCGGGGCTGAAGCGACAGGCGACGGAGGCGGACCGCCGCCGTCAGTCGCGCGGTCAGTCGTCTTCCGCGCCCAGCCGGAACAGCAGCACCACGCAATGCAGCGCCGCCAGGCCAACCAGGCCGTAGGCGACGCGCGTGGCCATGGCCGAGGGCAGCACGCGCGCAAAGACATCCAGGTTGACGGCGGCAATCAGGCCGCAATTGACGCCGCCGGCGACCAGGGCAATCAACGCGATCCAGTCCAGCGGCCGCAAGCCGCGCCAGCCGCCGCCATCGGGCACGGCGGCCTCGCCCGGGACGGCGGGCGTTTCGTTGTCTTCGCCATAGGCGTACATGGTCTGTTCCTTTGCCGGCGGCGGCAATGCGCCGCCGCCGGGCCGAATGATGTTCGCGCGTGCGGGTACGCCGCCTCAGCAAGCCGCGTGCCGCGCGCAGGCGGGCATGGCGGTTGCTGCCTTTGCGGCGGGGCGGGCAGCGGGTCTGCTGACAGGTGATTGCCCTGTCCCTGAATATCCGCCCGCCGTGCGGGCAAGGAGACCATCATGACCAGGAAGACGCTGATGCAAGGGCTGGCCGCGGCCTGCCTTTTCGGGCTGCTGGCCGCGCCGCTGGCGGCCGGCGCCGCCGGGTTGCCGGACGCGGATAGTCATTTCCTGCAGGCGGCCGCGGCGGCGGATGCCTTCCAGGCGCGAGCCGCGGCGCTGGCACACGACCGTGCCGCCAGCACAGAGGTACGCACCTTTGCCGCCAAGATGCAGTCGCAGCATCAGGCCGGCGCTGCGGACCTGCAACGCCTGGCCCGCAGCAAGCAGGTAGCCTTGCCGGACAAGCCCGAGCCAGCCGACCAGCGCACGCTGGACGGCCTGGCCGGCAAGACCGGTGCGGCGTTCGATGCGCTGTATATCGATCAGGTGGCGGTGGACGCGCACGTCAAGACAGTGGCCCTGTACCAGGATGCGGCCAAACAGGCCGGCGATGCCCAGGTGCGCGAATTCGCCGCCCGGGCCGCGCCCGCGTTGGCCGACCATCTGGCGCTGGCGCGGGCGCTCAAGCGCGATCCGGCCGCCAATCAAGAACGGATGCCACCCGCGGCCAAGGATGAGCCTGCGGCCATTTCACCGGCGGCGCGCGAGGCGCCGGCCTCGGTGGCGCCGACCAAGTAGGGCGCCCTTGGCACGAGACCAGGCACGCCACTTGCTGAAAGGACGCCGCGCGCGCCGTCCGGCGTTGACGCTTTATCCACGCAATGAGGAATAGCCATGAACAAGGACCAGGTGAAGGGCCGTGTCAACGAAGCCGCAGGCAAGGTGAAGGAAGTGGCCGGCAAGGTCACGGGCAGCACGTCGACCGAACTGAAGGGCGCGGCCCAGAAGGTCGCGGGTAAGACCCAGGCGGCATACGGCGACGCCAAGGACAAGGCGCAAAAGTAAAAAAACGGGACGCGCAGGTAAAACAGGCATGCAGGCGCCGCGCCCCGGCGGGCGCGGCGCTCGTGTCTATTGCTGCCGGCCCACGATGACGCCGAACAGGAAGGCGGCGCCGGCCACCAGGCCAACCGCTTGCCAGGGGCGCGCGTGGATGTATTGCTCGGTGCAGTCCAGCGTTTCTCGCACCATGTCGTGCGCCGTATCGGATGCGTCGCGCAGACTGCTGCGCGCGTCATGCAACTGGTCCGCCAGGCGCGCCTTGAGCGCCTCGAGGTCGGTGGAGGTTGCGTCGCCGAGCGTGGCCTCCAGATCGTCGATCCAGCTTTCCGGATGCCGCCGGCGCCGGCGTGTGCCGCGGTCGTCGGGGCCGTGCTCGGGAAAGTCGGAGGGTAGCGGGGTAGGGTTGTTGGCCATCGTTAGCTCCTGGGGGGGTGTGGGGGGAATTTCCTTTTTACCCAGCAAGCGCCGCGCCTGCCATCAACGCCACATCCGCTTGCAATTTTTGGACGCCGCGACGCGTCAGGCCGCCGATGCTTTGGCGGCGAAGTTCACGCGCGCTTCAAGAAAGCCAGCAGCCGGCGTTCGTCGGCGCTCAGGCCGCGCGGGCTGGCGGGCGCCACGCCGCGCGGCGGCAACTGCCCCGCCAGATAGGTGTCGATGATCGACGGGTGCACGTAGCACGCACGGCACACGGCCGGCGTGTTCGCCAGGCGTTGCGCGACCGCCTTGATTACCTCCACCACTTCCTGCCGGGCCTGGCGCTCGTCGACGTAGGGCCGGCGTTGCAGCGCGGCGTAGGCCAGCACGGAGCCGGCCCAGGTGCGGTAGTGCTTGGCGGTGAAGTCGGCCGCGCCGGCTTCGCGCAGATAGGCGTTCACGGACTCCGAGTCCACGGCGCGGGGCTCGCCGTTGTCGTCCAGGTACTGGAACAGCTGCTGCCCGGGAATATCCAGGCAGCGCTTGATCACGCGGGCGATGCGCCTGTCGGTCACGGTCACATCGTGCTCCACGCCGCTCTTGCCGCGAAAGCGAAAACGCAGCCGGTCGCCGCTGACCGTGGCGTGGCGCCGGGTCAGGGTGGTCAGGCCGTAGGAACGGTTCGCGCGCACGTATTCGCGGGCGCCGATGCGGATCAGCGTGTCTTCCAGCAGCTGCACCACCACCGCGATCATCTTCTCCTGCGCCAGCCCCTGGGCCTGCAGATCGCGCCGCACGCGGTTGCGGATGCGCGGCAGGCGGGCGCCGAATTCGGTCAGGCTCTGGTATTTGTCGGCGTCGCGCAGCCGGGCCCAGGCGGCGTGGTAGCGGTACTGCTTGCGGCCGCGCGCGTCGCGCCCGGTGGCCTGCAGATGGCCGTGGGGCAGCGGGCAGATCCAGACGGATTCATAGGCCGGTGGAATGGCCAGGGCGCGAATGCGGTCCAGCTCGTCTTTGCGGGTGATGCGCTTGCCGGACGCATCCAGGTAGCGGAAGGTCGTTCCGTCGACGCGCACGCGGGTATAGCCGGGCCGGGTGTCGTCCATGTAGACCAGCTTTGCGGCGGCGGGCGCCTGCGGTTTGACTTGCCTGCGCTCTGGCATCGTGCCCTCCTGAAGGTCGCGGCAGCCCTCGCAAGCCGTGTGCCCAGGGCATGGCCGCCGGCCCGGGCACGCCGCTTGCTGACAGGCGGTTCACGGCAATACAGGAGCTTTGCATGGCGAAGACACTACAGGACTTCAATGTGGCCATCCTGGTGGTGGATGGCTTTGAACAGGTCGAGCTGACCGGCCCGCGCGACGCGCTGCACGAGCAGGGCGCCCGTACCGTCATCGTATCGGCCAAGCGCGGACCCGTGCAGGGCATGAAGCACAACGACAAGGGCGACCGCTACGAGGCGGACCTGATGTTTGCCGAGGCGCGCGAGGATGCGTTCGACGCGGTCCTGTTGCCGGGCGGCGTCGTCAATGCCGATGAGATCCGGCTGCATCCCAAGGCGCGGGAGTTCGTCCATGCGATGCACGAGGCTGGCAAACCGCTGGCCGTGATCTGCCATGGCGCCTGGTTGCTGATTTCCGCGGGCTTGGTCAAGGACCGCAAGATGACCAGTTGGCCGTCGCTGGCCGATGACCTGCGCAATGCCGGCGCCGACTGGGTGGATGAAGAGGTGGTGGTGGACGGCCGGTGGATCAGCAGCCGCAAGCCGGATGACATCCCCGCCTTCAACCGGGAATTACTGCGCGTATTTGCGCTGGCGCGCCGTTGAGTGCCGGCGCGTTGCCGGATTCGCGCGGCCGGAGGTTTCCGGTCGCGCCCAAAGCAGCACCTTTACAGGAGAGTGCCATGTCAGCCGATCTGTTCTTGCATGTTCCGCCCAAGCCGGACCCGATTCCGCCGGGCTCGCCGCCTGGCGATCTGCCGGTCGATCCCGATACCGATGAGCCGGAGGTGGATCTGCCGCCGCTCGAGCCGCCGGTGAAGGAAAAGCTGTCGCGGACCCGTTGGACCCATTAATGCGGCTTGGCCGCAACGACAAATCAACCAAGAATAAAGGGTGAAGCCATGTCCACCATTTTGCTGATCATTCTGATATTGCTGCTGGTCGGCGCCGTGCCGGCCTGGCCGCACAGCCGCAGCTGGGGCTACTACCCCAGCGGCTTGCTGGGGATCGTTGTCATCGTGCTGATCGTGCTCTTGCTGATGGGACGGATATAGCGCCGGGGCGCCCCAGCGTTTTCCGGCGGTTCAGGCGCGCCCGGCCTGCGGCCTGGGCGCCTGGGCCGCCGCTTGCCGTCCGCGGTGCTTGAGCCGCCGGCGGCTGATCCAGATCACCAGTCCCGTCACGAAGAACAGCAACGGCAGCAGTCCCAGCACAGCAGTCAGGATGCGGGTGGGCAGCCCGAAGAGACTGCCGGAATGCAGGGGAAACATCACGGCCAGGAAACGCTGGCCGGCCGTGCCTGACAAGGGGTCGGCCGCCGACACGCGTTCGCCGCTGCGCATGTCGATGAACAGGCGCAGGGTGCCGACCGGTTGCCAATCGTCAGCGCGGCGCACGCGGGCCTGGTAGACGCCGCGCGCGGCGTCACGGCGCAGCATCACCAGTGTCGCGTCCGCGGGCGCCAGTTCGCGCGCCTTGGCGGCCGCGCCATCCCAACCCAGTTCCGGGTCGCCCGCGGCCAGCGGCGCCAGCGCCGCCGCGCGCGCGTCGGCCGGCACGTTGGCCACGCTGGCGACCAACTGCCGCCCCAGTTGCGGCAACCCCATGAAAAAGCCCGAGCCGGCCACCACCAGCAGGAACACCGCCGAGATCAGGCCCGCCGCGCGGTGCAATTCATAGCTGGTGCGAAACGCGCCGACCCCGCGCGTGACCGACACCGACCGGCGCCAGTGGCCGGGCCGCGGCCAGGCCAGGTACACACCTGCCAGCAACAGCACGATCCAGGCCACGGCCAGCCAGCCCAGCACCTCGCGGCCGGTCTTGCCCTGCAGCAGCGTCATGTGCCAGCGCAGCAGCAGCGGCATCAGGTGGGCGCGGTCCAGCGACACCGCATCGCGGTCGCGGCTGGCCAGCAATTGGCCCGAGCACGTGTCGACGCCGGCTTCGTTGTCGGCGGTGGCGGCGTGCTTGAATTGCACCCGGTAGCTGTCGGCGGGCGCCTCGGGCAGCGTGATGGCATTGATGCTGGCGCCCGGCCAGGCCTGCCGCACGGCATGGGCGGCGGCCGAAGGCGGCAGCGGGGCGGCGCAGACGCCGGTGCTGTTGCGCAGCATGGCCGAATTCAGCCAACTGTCCAGTTCGTGGTCGAAAGCGAGCAAGCTGCCGGTCAGGCCGGCCAGCACCAGCACCCCCCCCAGGATGAATCCCACCCACCGGTGCAGGGTGGACAGGGCGGTGCGCAGGGACTTGCGTAGCTTGGCTTTCATGACGCGTTCAAAGGCGGGACAGTCGGGTGGCGCGCAATTGTACCGAGGCGTAATATCTGGCAGCTAATTTTGGCGCCACTGGCTTTCATGCCGACGACATGGCCGCGCTGCCCAAGCTGGAGCTGGTCTGTCCGCTGGGTGTGGGCTTCGAAAACATCGGCCTGGCGGCGGGTGCCGCCGGGTCCCAGGCCCTAGTGCGAGAACATGATCGGCACGGTCATGCTTTTCAGGATCGACGCCGTGGCGCCGCCCATCGCCCATTCGCGGAACTTGCTGTGGCCGTAGGCGCCCATCACGATCAGGTCGGCGCTGTGGTCGGCCGCCGCGTTCAGGATGGTGCTGCCGACGCCTACACCCTTGATGTCGCGACGCACGTGGCCGGGCGCCGGCATGCCCTGGGCGATGCAATAGGTGGCCAGGTCTTCGAACGGCACGGCTTCGTCCTTGCGCGTGGCGGCGCCTTCGTCCATGGTCAGCACCGCCAGGTGCGAGGCCGAGCGCAGCAGCGGCGCCGCGTCCGCCAACGCGCGGGCCGCTTCACGGCTGCGGTCCCAGCAATACAGCACGCGTTCGCCCACGACAGGGAAGTCGCCGCTGGACGGCACCACCAGCACGGGACGGCCGGCGGTCAGCAAGGTCTGTTCGACGAATTCGGTTTCGTGCGCGGCTTCGATGTCCTCGCGGTTCTGCTGGCTGACGATGATCAGGTCGCTGCTGCGGCCGAACAGCGCCACGCTGGCGCTGGGCGTGCTGTCGCCGGCCCGCACCACCGCCGGCACGTCGGCCCTGGCCGCGGCCTCCAGGAAGGCGTTCTGCACCGCGCCGCGGTTCTGTGCCTGCAGGTCGCGCATCACGCTCAGGGTCTTGGACATCAGCACCGATTCGCCGTAGTAGTACTGCGGCGGCGCCGAGCTGGCGTAGATGCCGACCAGTTCGGCCTTGTGGCGCTTGGCCAGGGCCAGCGCGACCTGGGTGCGGCGTTGGCAATCGAACCCGTGGTCCAGGTGTACGGAAATGCGGCGATACATGGCGGCCTCCTTTTCAGCGCGACAGGCCTTTATCGTGGCGCGTCCCGGCCATTGCGCCTTTGACCCGCGTCAAGCAGGACGCAGATTGACGGGGCTGGCGCAAACGCGGGCCCCTTGCGGTCCGGCGGGCCGGGGTCTCAGGCTTGCTGCACCCGTTCGCGCAGTTGCCTGACCTGGCGCGCCTGCTGGGCAATGCGGTCCAGCGGGCCGGCCAGGCCCGGCGCGGCAGCCGCCAGCGCGGCTGGCACCGCCAGTTGCCGGATGGCCGCGGGGGGCTCCGCCTCCTGCGGATGCAGGGCATGCGCCAGCACCAGGCCATAGTCGCGCAGGGCCGGGGCAGCGGGGCTGTCCGGCGGCAAGGCGGGCTGGATCTCCAGCACGGTGCCGGCCGCGGTGACCCGGCGCATGGCATTCAGGAGATTTACCGCAGTGTCCACGTTGCGGTCGCGGTGCACGGGGTTCTGCTGCAGGCGTTGCAGCGAGGCCTCGGCGTTGTCGGCCGACAGGCAGGCCAGGCGGCGCAAGCCGACGATGTCCTGGCCGCCGCCGGCGCCGCTCTTGTCCTGCGTCAAGGCCTGGGCATAGGCGGCGTGGCGTTCCAGCGCGCGGCTGAGCGCGCCGGCCAGTTGGCGCGGTTCTTTCTCGGGCCACACCAGAAAGCCCACCAGCAGGGCCAGCACGCCGCCCAGTACGCTGTTGAAGGCGCGCAGCGCCGCCAGCATCGGTTCGTAGATGTCGGGTTGCTGGATATGGCTGACGAGCACGAACTGCGAGGTCAGGAAAAAGGTGAACAGCGCGTAGTGGATGGTACGGGCGGCGAAAGTGCCCAGGGCGATGGGCAGCACCGCCAGCGCCACCGACAGCGGCGTGCTCAGCAGCAGCCCCAGCAGCGACGCGCCGATCGCGCCGGCCACGCTACCGATCACGCGCTCGACGGTGCGCTTCCAGGTGGTGGCGAAATACGGCTGCAGGATGAACACCAGCGTCAGCGACATCCAGTAGCCGTGGTTGACGGCAAAGGTCTTGGACAGCGCCACCGCGATGGTTGCGCCGATGCCCACGCGCAGCGCATGGCGGAAAGCGTCGGATTCAAAGCGCAGGTTCTGGCGCAGGCTGCGCCAGGCCGCGCGCGCGGGCGATTCGGCGCGCGCGGCCAGCGCGGGGGCATCGGGCGCGCCGTCCCGGTCGAACAGCGCCTGCATCACGGACTGGGCGTTTTGCTGCATGCGGTCCAGTACCGGCACCATGGTCGCCAGGTCCGGGGCGTAGGCCATGGCCGCGCCGCGCAGCTCGTGCAGCCCCGCGCCAAAGTGCGCCAGGCGTTCGCGCAGGCATTCGGCCTGCTTGGCATCGGTGACGTCCGAGGTGCTGGCGATGGCGTTGGCGACGCTGGCGTAGCGGTGGAACGCATGCGAAAGGTTGGCGCCGGCGCCGCGGCCGAGCCAGCGCGGCGCGTTCGATTCCAGCAGGTCCGCCGCGGCCACCAGCGCAATGAAGCTGTCCTCGGCGTTATCGAGCAGGTAGAACAATTGCTGGGCCCGGGCCCGCCGCGACGGGCGCGCGTCCTGCACCTCGCGGATGCGGCCGCGGGCGGCTTCCAGCGCGGCGCGCAGGCTGCCGCGCTGCGCCCGGGTGACGGCGCTCCAGGCTTGCGGACCGCCGGCGGGCGCCAGGCCCGAATACAGGCGCGCCAAGGCGTCGGCAAAATCGGCCAGGCCGCGATAGCAATGCGCCACCGCGTGGGTCGCGTCCTTCCAGGGGCGGCGGCGCCAGACCAGGGCCGTCATCAAAATGGCCCACAGCGCGCCCGCTACGAAGAACAGGGTATATGACAGGCTGGCCGCCAGGGTGGGCGCGGGCAACTCGGCGGCCACTACGAAACCGGCCGACAGCAGCGTGCCGACAATGGCCGCCGCCGGCCCCAGCACCCGCAACAGGCCGCCGAAGGTGCAGCACAGGAAGGTCAGCGGCAGCAGCAGCCACAGATGGCCGGCGCTGATGCTGGCCAGAAAGCAGAACAGCGCGCCGATCAATCCCAGCGCCAGCATTGACCCGGCGCGCTGGCGCAGCGGGCCGCCCGGATCGCCGAAGCAGGCCCAGAACGCGGCGATGGCGGTCCAGCCCAGGCGGGGTTCGTGCACCAATACGGCCAGGATGACGGGCGCGGCGCTGATGGCGGCGGCTTGCAGGGCGTCCAGCCAAAGAACATTGCGCAGGGAGTTGCGCCAACGGGAGAGCAGGGTAGTCACTCGGAAAATACGACGGCAATGGGGCCGGATCGGCGGAAAAGACGCAACGCTACCATGTCGACAAGACAAAAAAATAATGAATTTTCAGAGCGTCCGATTATTGGGATTTTCATGAATACACGGCGTTGAATACTCATGGTTACATATGTGTGACTTTGGCGCCGCAAGGGAGCACAATTGCCTGGAATAAATGTTCGAAATCGCATAAAAAACAATGGCGATCAAATGAGATAGCGATTGGTACATAACGCTAGGCAGTAAGAATATCCATCCCTGCAAGCCGAATGTGAATATTCATGTCCAATGTGCCTCGGTCTGCGCCCGGACAGCGCAGGCCGTACTCCGGGGCGCTTCAGGAGCGAACATGATGCCAAATCACGAGGCTTCCACAAGCTCGGTGGTCAGCGACGAAGAAGTCGCTGCCATGATTACCGGCAAAGAGGGCCTGAGGGTGCTGCTGCAACCCCAGGTCGATTTATTGACCGGCCGTATCGTATCGGCCGAAGCGCTGGCGCGCTGGCAGCACCCCCGGCTGGGCATCGTGATGCCGGCCGAATTCATTCCCACCGTCAATCGGCTCGGGCTCGACCGCATCTTGTTTGAACGGGTCGCGCAGCGGGTCATCGACATGCTGCAGACCATGCGCCGCACGGGGATGGCCATACCGGTGGCCATCAACGCGCCGGCCTCCACCTTGTCCGACGAGCGTTCGGTCGATTTTCTGCTGACCCGTATTCACGCCGCGGAATTGCCGGCGTCGCTGCTACGCGTTGAATTGACCGAAGACCAGCCCATCAAGGAACTCGAGGCGTTGCGCGCCACCTTGGCCCGCCTGGAAGAGGCCGGTTGCGAGGTCAGCCTGGACGATTTCGGCACCGGCCACGCGTCCCTGAAGCTGCTGTCGGCGATTCCGCTGTCCGAGGTCAAGATAGACCAGTATTTCGTGACCCGCATGCGCCGTAGCGCGGTGGCGTTCGAGGTGCTGCGCACCGCCGCCGAATTGGCGACCCGGCTGGGTTGGCGCGTGGTGGCCGAGGGTGTCGAAAACGTGGCCGACATTCCCGCCTTGCGGGCCGCGGGATGTCGTTACGGCCAGGGCTACGCGCTAGGGCGGCCCATGCCGCTGGAAGACCTGATCATGCGGCTGCGCATGCAACGCGATGGTGGCGAGCCGCTGGCGGCGCCGGCCAGCTACGCCTCGGCCTGGCTGGACGCCTTCGACCCGCAGGACGCAGAAACCGGGCTGCCGGTGCACGTCACGACGCAATAAGGGCCAGGGCTGCACGCTCGCGCCGCCGCCATTTCTACTCGTCATTCCCCTAATTTACCGGGGCCGGACCGGCCTTACGGGGCGGCGCGCGCCGTTCGCCCAGGCGGCGGCGCGGTTGGGCACGGCAGTTGCTACGTCAGGGTTGGCGGAATGGTTCCGCCTACTAGGAGACTTGCAATGGCAAACCCGAATCAGCCCGACCAGCAAAAGCAGCCCCAAAAGCAGCAAACCCAGGAAAGCCCGAAGGACGGCAACAAGTCCCCGGGCCAGCAGCAGCCCGGTCAGGGCGGCCAGCAAATGGACAAGGACGGCAAGCCGGGCCAGCAGCCTGGCCAAGCCGGCCAGCGTCCGCAGACGCAGCGTTGATGCGCTAGCAATACCCGATTGAGCCCGCGTGGCAGCGCCTGATGGCGTTCGCCGGGTGAGTAGCGGCGATGCCCGCGTGGACTATCCGCGCGGGCATCGCCGCATCCGCCGTTTGGATGGTCATCGCCTTGGTGGCCCCGCACCGGTAATGGCGCAAGCCTTGCGCCACGGCTGGGGCGTCGGTAAGGTGCCGGGGGGGAGGGCCGCAGGCGCTCCGCGGGGCCCGAGTCGCGGCCCGGCCATCGAACAGGATCTTCAATGGGCACGAATACCGCTACCGCGCGCCGCCGCTCGCCTCTGGGCATGGCGCTGGCCATCATCGTGCTGGCGGCCGCCGTGCTGGCGGTGCTGGCGCTGGCCGGCACCCGCATCGTCGAACTGCGTATCGCCAATATGCTTGGTCCGCGCGCGCAGGTGGGCAACGTGCAGGTCGGTTTCAAGCAGCTGGTGCTGACCGACGTGAAAATCGCGGGTAGCGCGGATGCCGCACCGGCGAGCGCGCGGCGCGTGGTGGCCGAACCTGAATGGACGTCATTCCTGCGGCACGAGGCCGTGTTCCGCAAGATCACCATCGAGGGCTTCGATTTTGCCGTGCTGCGTACCCCGGATGGCGACATGCAGATATCCCCGGCACTGCAAGCCGCGTTGCGCGAGGCCGACGGCGGCAGCGATGGCGTCACGCGCCGCAAGCATCCCATCCGCGCCGACGACATCGTGCTGACCGACGGCCGGCTGGACTTCCTGGATGCCGCCATCGCCAAGCCGCCGCACCGCATTCCGTTCAATCGCGTATCGGCCCGCCTGACGCCACTGGTGCTGCCGGCCGGGGGCCAGCGCAGCGACATGGAATTCAAGGGCTCGGTCGAGGACAACCGCAACGGTGCGGCTACGGTCACCGCCACGGGGTCGCTTGAAGTCGGCGGCACCGACGCCGATATCAAGGTGGCGGTGCGCAACATGGATATCCGTTACGCGGCGCCGTATCTGGCCGAAAACGGCGCGGGGTCGCTGTCCGGCGGCGCGATGGACCTGGACATGCAGACCCGCATCGCCAAGCGCCAATTGAAGGCGTCCGGCGTGGTGGCGTTGCGCGACCTGAAATTCAGCGGCGACGGCTCCTTGTTCTCGTTGCCGCGCAAGGCGGTGCTGGCCGCCATGCAAGACCGCAGCGGCGCGCTGCGCATGGAGTTCAGCCTGTCCGGCAGCCTGGACAACCCCAAGTTCTCGGCGTCGCGCGGGTTCGCGGCGCAGATCGCCCGGGGTGTCGGCCACATGATCGGCGTGGGCGCCGAAGGCGCGGCCGGCGGCGTCGCCGGCGCGGTCAAGGACGTGGGCGACGCGATCTCCGACCTTTTCTCGCCAAACGATCAGAAGCGGTAGTTCGCGCTGAGCTCCACCCGGCGTCCTTCGCCCAGCAGCCATTGCGTCTGGTTGTAGTAGGCGGTTTCGGCGTACTGGCGGTCAAACACATTGAACGCGCGTAGCGCCAGTGTCAGGTCGCGGCGTGGCTCCCATTGCAGGGCCAGGTTGGTCGTGGTGTAGCCCGCCATCTCCAGCCGGTTGGCGGCATCGGCAAAACGCCGGCCCACGTAGCGCAGGCCGGCGCTGGCGGTCCATCGCGGCGCGAACTTCCAGCTGACCCAGGCATTGGCCACGCGTTCGGGCACGTCGGTGGGCACGTTGCCGGCTCGCGAGACGGCCGTGCCGTTGACCGATTCGCTGAAGTCGTCGTAGCGCGCCCGCAGCACCGCGGCGTTCAGGTCCACCCGCCAGGCCGGGGTCAATTCGACGCCCAGCGTGGCTTCCAGCCCGCGCGAGGATTGCTCGCCCACCTGGATGCGCAGCGACGGGTCGTTCGGGTCGCGCGTCACCAGGTTGTTCTTGCGGATATGGTAGGCCGCCAGGGTCCACTGGCCCATGTTGTCCCAGAACGTCTGCTTGACGCCGACCTCGATCTGGCGCCCCTTGGACAGCTCGAAATCCTTGTTGGCCGGCGACAGCAGCAGCAGGCTGCCGATCGGGTCGGCGGCCTCGGCATATTGACCGTAGACGGACAGCGTCGGCAACACGTCGTAGACCGTGCCGATGCGCCAGCCGACGTTGTTGAAGGTGGTGTCGAAGGCCGTCTGCCCGGCGACCAGGTCGCGCCGCTTCAGGTCGATGTGGTCGTAGCGCAGGCCACCCAGCACCGACCAGCGCTCGGTCAGCATCAGGCGGTTTTCGGCGAACAGGGCGTACTGGTCGGCCGTGTTGCGGTAGCGCGGCGTGGTACCGGCCACGTTGATGAAGCGGCCATGGTCCACGTCGTATGGGTCCACCAGCGACGTGCCCGAATAGGGCGAGTTGTTGGTGTGCTTGAGCGAGGCGCGGTTGACTTCAAACCCCATCGCCACCTTGTTGGCCAGGCCGAACAGGTGGCCGTCGAAGCTGGCGTCGGTGACGGTGCCGACCTGTTCCTGGTCGTGGCGGATGTCGGTGTAGGCGCTGCGCTGGATCAGGCCGCTGGCCGGCTGCCACGTATAGTTTTCGGCGTCGCGGTAGTCGCGGTCGCTGCCGATGTAATAGACGCGGCTGCGCACCCGGGTGGCGGGATTGGGCGTCCATTCCGCCTTCAGTTCCGTGCGGCTATCGCGGTAGATGATCTTGCTGTCGGCGGCGTTGTAGTTCTTGCCGCGCAGGCTGTAGTCGATATCGCCGTTGATCAGCGGCGTGCCGAAGTAGCGCATCGGCTCCTGCCAGGCATAGGCCTGGGTCAGGGTGAAGTTCAGCTCGGGCGACACGTCCAGGCGCAGCGCGGCGGTTACGGCCAAGTCGCGCGAATCGCCAAGGCTGATGCCCGAATCGCTGTGGTTGCCGCTGATGTCCAGCCGGTACGACCACTTGTCGTCCAGCGCACCGCCGCTGCCAAAGCCCAACCGCTGCGTGTCGTGGGTGCCGATAGTGGTCTGGATCTCGTTTTCGATCGGGCCGCGGGTGGGCTTCTTGGGAATCACGTTGACCACGCCGCCGATCGCGCCTTCGCCATACAGTACCGACGCCGGGCCGCGCAGGACTTCGATGCGGTCCACGGCCCAGGGGTCGTAGATGAACGTCTGGCCGACGCCGCCGAACTGCCGCACGCCATCGTACAACTGCGCCACGGAATTCGAATCGGTGAAGCCGCGCGACGACAGCGACGAGCCGCCGTTGCCGGGATGGCGCATGGCGCTGATGCCGGCCGCCTGGGTGATGGCGTCGGTCACGTTGACCGCGCCGCGTTCACGTAGCTGCTCGTTGCTGATGACCTCGATGCTGGCCGGGGTGTCGAAGGGCGTCAGGCCCAGCAGCGTACCGGTGCTGGCTTGTTCCAGCAAAGTGGCGGAGGGCGCTTCGGCCGAGACGGAGATGGCCGGCAGCGTGGCGATGCCGCGGGGCGCGGCAGCGGGTGCGGGGGCAACGGTCTGCGCGTGCAGCGCGGGCGTGAAGGCGAGCGCGGTCCAGACGGCCACGCGCCGTTTCAGGACGCGGCGCGTCCTGGCGGAAGAAAAAGACATGGAAACTCTCGGTAAGCCAATAAAGCCGCAAGGGGGCGGCGGAGCGACTAGCTGAGGACCGAGACAAACGGAGGGGCGCGGGCGCCTAGCGGCGGGCCGCGCAGGAAGCCTTCGGCGACGGGCGGCGGCGCGCGCGCGGCCAGCGGATGGGCCATGACGGCGCTGCTGGCCAACCGCGGCGCAGGGGACGGCGGTAACGCCAGCGCCGCCAGCATGGCGCCCATCGGGCAGGCGGCAGCCTGGGCCGCATGGCGTTCGTCTGGGGCATCGCCGTGCTTGGCGGGACCGGCCACCCAGATGGTGCCAGCAGCCGAGCATAGCTGGATCAGCGTGCCTTGCTGGGCGGCGGGCATGAAGCCCTGCGGCACCAGCGCCTTCAGCGCGAACAGCGCCAGCACCAGCCAGAGGGTGGCGGCGTTGCGGGCGATGGACAGGAACGGGCGGCGCATGGTCGGCGCCCATTCTAGAGGGTTTTGGGGGCGTCGTCGCCCTTGCGGCGGGCCTGGGCATGCGACGCATCGCCGCATGCCGCCAGGCTGGCGCTTGCGGCGTTACACCGTCCTGGCGGCCCAGAATGCCGTGCGGATGCCGGGCGCGGCGGCAATGCGGGCGGTGACGCGGTCCAGGTCCAGTTCGTCCACCGAGGCTTCGCTCAAGGCCGCTTCGATCTCGACCTCGTTCTCGCCGAACTGGTCGATCTTCAGTTCCGACAGGGGCAGCTGTTCGTCTTCCAGCACGTCTTCCAGGACGGCCATGGCGGCTTGGCGCTGGTCGACATGGGCGATGACGTGGATGACGGTGGTGACTTCCGTGGTCTGTGCGTCCACCGGCTGGCGGTTGACGTAACTGACCACTGGCCGCAGCAGCGTGTTGGCCGCCAGGACAAAGGCGGTGGCCGCCACCGCTTCGAGGATCAGCGAGGCGCCCGCGCAAGCGCCGATGGCGGCCGAGCCCCACAGCGTCGCCGCGGTGTTCAGGCCGCGAATGCTGCCACCTTCGCGCATGATGGCGCCGGCGCCCAGGAAGCCCACGCCGGACACAACGTACGAGACGACGCGCGCGCCGCCATCGGGGCCGCCGATGCGAAATGCCATGTCCACGAAAATGGCCGCACCCACCGCTACCAGGGCGTTGGTGCGCAGGCCAGCAGTGCGCTGGCGGACTTGGCGCTCGAAGCCCACGATGGACCCGAGCACGAAGGCCGTGGCCAGGCTGATCAAGGTGTTGGCCAGCGTCAGCAGCTGGATGTTTTCGAAGTTCTTCATCTTGTTGTTCTCGGGTGCAGCATGTGTTGGGGTACTGCCGGCCAGAGGCTGGCGGCGCTCAGGGCAGTTGCCAGACCGAGAGCGCCGTCAGCACGAAGGCCAGCAGCCAGATGAGCAGCAGGGCCGCCACGCGGGCGACGAGGAGGCATTTGTACGGATCTTTCATGACAGTCTTCTTTCCGTCACTCGGTTCCGTCGTTCAGGCCGGCAGCACGGCGATGCTGGCGCCGGCTTCGTTTTCCCAGTGGACCCGGCGCACGTCGGGGCTTTGGCCCAGGCGCAGCGCGACGGCGTTCAGCAGGCTGCGCAGCTGCGGCGGGCATTGCAGCGTGACCGTGGTGCTGGCCAGCTGGCCGGCATCCTGGCGCGAGATGCGCACGTTCAGCACGCGCAGGTCCAGGGCTTGCAGCTCGTAGTACAGCTGCTTGCGCAGCACGTTCAGCGTGTCGGCGACGCTGACGATGGTGAATTGGTAGGTGGGAGCCGAGGGGCGGGCAGCGGGCGCGGCAGCGTGGGCCGCGCCGCGCGCGGCGGCGGCTCCGTCCAGGAAAGGGAGGAATTTCTTGATGCGCATGATCGTCTCCAGGGGGAGTACGGTGGAAGGTCCACATGCATGCGCCGCTTGCCCGCTACGTGGCGGGCGCAACAAAGCCCGCGAATCGCGTCGGTAAAGAGGGTCTTAGGGGGAGGGCTGCGGCCTGGGCAGTGCGCGCATCGCGCGGGGGCTGTCCGAGGCCGAATGGCCTTGTCCTGGCTTTACGCAGGACTCGGCAGAAAACTCTGCGGATCCTGCGTCAAGCGGCGCTAGCAGTCGTGTATCGACTACATCCGTCGTTGTCCACATTGATCTCGGGGTGGTTGAAAGTGCTGCGATTATAAGAAGGGATTAGGGAAAACACCAAGAAAAAAATGGACCCCAAGACGGAGCCCACGGGGATCGGCTGTTCAGTGCGCGGCTTCAGCGCGCTCCGGCGTAGTACTGGCCCAGCGCGTCGACCTCGGCGTCGGTCAGGCGCTGCGCGAACGCCCGCATCACGCCCACGTCGTCGTTCTGGCGCGAGCCGTTGCGAAAGGCGTTGATCTGGTCGGCGAAATACTCCTTGGACTGGCCGGCCAGCCGGGGCAGCAGCGGCCCTTCGCCCATGCCGCGCAGGCCGTGGCAGTTGGCGCAGGCGGGCAGGGCGCGCGCGCCGTCGCCCACCTGATCCAGCTTGCGCGCCGCCTCGCCGCCGGCTTCCCCGACGTGCAGGGGCGGCCCCGCCAGGGTGCCGTAGTAGGCCGCCAGTTGCCCGATCTCCTGCTCGGTCAGGGCCTGGGCGATGGTGTTCATCAGCGGCTGCTTGCGCGTGCCCTGGCGGAAGTCGGCCAGCTGCTTGGCGACGTATTCCGGCGTCAGGCCGGCGAGGTTGGGGAAGATGCCGCTGGCGGGCGTGATGCCGGCCTGCCCGTGACAGGCCACGCAAGCCTGGACGCCGGCCGCGGGCTTGCCGGTGGCGGCCAGTTGCTTGCCCGCCGCCGGGTCCGCGCCCTGCAGATAGCCTTCCCAGGCGGGCCGCGAGGCGCTGAAGTCCAGCGCGCTGCGGCCGGGGACGGGGGGAGGCGGGGCGGGAAGGCTATCTGCAGGGCGCGGACCCGGCGGCGGGCAAGCAACTGGCCGCCACCGGCAAGCCCGCGGCCGGCGTCCAGGCTTGCGTGGCCTGTCACGGGCAGGCCGGCATCACGCCCGCCAGCGGCATCTTCCCCAACCTCGCCGGCCTGACGCCGGAATACGTCGCCAAGCAGCT
>NZ_LZZT01000012.1 GCF_014170305.1 Achromobacter sp. UMC71 | reverse complement strand
GCCGACGCCGTCGTCCTGGGCTGCACCGAACTCCCCCTGGCCGTCCCCCACGCGCTACGCCCCAGCCTGGGCATCACGCTGACCGATTCGATAGACGCCCTGGCCCGCGCCGCCATCGCGCACTACTTGGCCGACCAGCCCGAGCAACGCATCGCAGCCTGACCCAAAGGCCAGACAACAGGCGGCCTGCCCCAAAGCGCAGGGGGCGGGCCTGCGTTTGGGGCAGGCCGCCTGTTGTCTGGCCTTTGGGTCAGGCTGCGATGCGTTGCTCGGGCTGGTCGGCCAAGTAGTGCGCGATGGCGGCGCGGGCCAGGGCGTCTATCGAATCGGTCAGCGTGATGCCCAGGCTGGGGCGTAGCGCGTGGGGGACGGCCAGGGGGAGTTCGGTGCAGCCCAGGACGACGGCGTCGGCGCCGCGGGCCTTGAGGCGGGCGATGCCGTCGGCGGCGGGGGCGTAGGCGGCTTCCAGGCGGTTGCCCTTGACGGCGCGGATGGAGGCCATGCAGGTGCGTTCGACCTCGTCGTCGTCAGGGACGATGCATTCGTAGCCTTCGGCTTCGAGGTGGCGCTGGTACAGGCCTAGCTTGAGCGTGGCGGCGGTGCCCATCAGGCCGATGCGGCCTTTGGGCAGGCCGAGGCGGCGCAGGTCGTCGATGACGGCGCGGATGATGTGCAGGACCGGAAGCTGGGTGGACGCGGCGATTTCGTCGTACCAGAGGTGGGCGGTGTTGCAGGGGATGGCGATGAGCTGGGCGCCGGCGCGTTCGAGGAAGCGGACGCCTTCGACCATGTAGGGCAAGGGATTCTCGCCGCCGGCCATGTAGGCGCTGGAACGGTCGGGGATGCGGGGATCGTTGCGCAGCAGGGTGGGGATGTGTTGCTGGTCTGCGTCGGCGGGGGTAAGCGCCGCCAGGCGTAGCGCGAAGGCGGCGCCGGCCATGGGGCCCATGCCGCCCAAAACACCCAGGTAACAGCCCTGGGAATAGCTATTCACTTTGTTGACTCCAAGGTATTGCATTGCCGGGCGCGAGAACCTGGCCCGGGCGTTCGGCGCCGGTTCGTTCCCCGTCCCACACCGGTTTGCCGTTGACCCACACGTGGCGGATGCCCTGGCTTGCCTGAATGGGAGCTGAAAAAGTGGCCAAGTCTGTGACGGTGGCGGGATCGAACAGCACCAGGTCAGCATGATACCCCTGGCGCAGCAGCCCGCGCTCGGACAGGCCGTATTGGGCGGCGGCCAGGCCGGTCATCTTGTGAATGGCGGTTTCGAGCGAGAGCAGGCGTTGTTCGCGCACCAGGGTGCGCAGCACGTTGGTGAAGGTGCCCCATTGGCGCGGGTGCGGATGGGGGTCGAAGGGCAGGCCGTCGGAGCCGACCATGGTGAGCGGGTGGCTGAAGATGCGCTTGACGTCGGCCGGGTCCATGAGGAAGTAGATGGCGCCGGCGGGGGCCAGGCGGGCCAGGGCGGCTTCGTCGTCCAGGCCGAGTTCGGCCATGACGTCGCTGAAGTCGCGGCCGGTGGCGGCCGGGTAGCCCTTGGACCAGGTGATCAGCGTGCGGCTGGCCAGGCGGGCGCGGTCCAGCCGCAGCATGGTGGAGGTGGCCGGGTAGGGGTGGCAGTCCAGGCAGACGGGCTGGCGGGCGGCGGCCTGGCTGATCAGGTCCAGGGTTTCGCGGCTGCGGCCGTGGTTGCGTTCGCCGGCCAGCTTGTGGTGCGAGAAGACGACGCGGCAATCGAGTTCGCGGCCGATCAGCAACGCTTCTTCCATGGCCGGGACGATGTGGTCGGCTTCGTCGCGCAGGTGGGTAGCGTAGAGCGCGCCGGGGCGGCCGCGCAGCGGCTGGCAGACGTCGATGATTTCGTCGGTGGGCGCGGCGCTGGCGGGCGGGTAGAAGGTGCCGGTGGAGACGCCGAAGGCGCCGGCGTCCAGGGCTTCTTCGAGCAAGGCGCGCATGGCGTGGCGTTCGGCGTCGTTGGCGGCGCGCGAGGTGTCGTCCATGACGGCCACTCGCAAGGTGGTGTGGCCAACCAGCGGAATAACGTTGACGGCGGCGGGCGTGGCGGCCAGGGCCTGGATCCACGCGCGGAAGGTGGGGTAACGGAACAGGTCGGTGGGGCCGAGCAGATCCAGCGGTTGGGGAATGTCGTGGCGCGACAGCGGCGCCAAGCTGATGCCGCAGTTGCCGGTGACGACGGTAGTGATGCCTTGGGAGACCTTGGGCAGCATGTCGGGATGTGCCAGCAGGTAGCCGTCGTCGTGAGTGTGCGAGTCGATGAAGCCGGGCGCCAGCGCCAGGCCGCGGGCGTCGATGACCCGCGCGCCGGGCGGATGGTCGAAGGCGCCCACGGCCGCGATACGGCCGTCCCGCACGGCCAGGTCGCCCTGGCAGGCCGGGCCGCCCGTGCCGTCGATGAGCGTGGCGCCCGCCACGATGAAGTCGGCCTGCAAGGCGGCGTTGTTGCGGTCCTGGCGGGCGGAGTCGGCGGGGGCGCGGTCGGTCATTGCGTTATCGGTCATGGGCGGGTGGGGTACGGGCGGGCGCGGATCAGTCCAGCTTCTCGATGCCGGCGGTTTCGATGATCTGCTGCCACTTGGCCGTTTCGCGGTCGATCAGTTGCTTGAATTCCTCGGGCGTGCCGGTGGCGGGCACGGCGCCCAGAGTTTCCAGGCCGGTGCGCACGTCGGGCGCTTGCAGCGCCTTCTGGATGTCGGCATTGAGCTTGGCGACGACGTCGGGCGGTGTGCCCTTGGGGGCGACCACGCCGCCCCAGGCCACGGTTTCATAGCCCTTCAGGCCGGCTTCGTCCAGGGTGGGCACGTCGGGCATGAGCGACAGGCGCTTCAGGCTGCTGACGCCGATGGCGCGGACCTTGCCGCTCTTGACCAGCGGTGCGGCTTCGGACGTGTTGACGAACAGGTAGTCCAGGCGGCCGCCCAGCAGGTCCTGGATGGCGGCGGGGCCGCCGTTGTACGGGATGAACATGACGTCGACCTTTGCCATGCTCTTGAACAGTTCGCCGCCCATGTGGCCGGTGGTGCCCACGCCCGAGGCGCCATAGGACAGGCGGCCGGGTTCCTTGCGGGCGCGGTCGATCAGGTCCTGCACGCTCTTGACGGGCGAGTCGGCCGGCACGATCAGCGCGTTGTACAGGTCGAACATGTGGGCGACCGGGGTCAGGTCCTTGTCGACGTCGTAGGGCAGGCGCTTGAACAACGAGCGGTTGACCGCCAGCGTGTTGATGTTGCCGTAGCCGACCGTGTAGCCGTCGGCGGCGGCGCGCTTGACCAGGGCGATGCCGATGTTGCCGGCGGCGCCGGGGCGGTTCTCGACCACCAGAGTGGCGCCGGTGTCGCGCGACAACTGGGTCGTGATCAGGCGCGAGAGCACGTCGGGCGATCCGCCGGCGGCGGACGGCACGATGAAGGTGATGGGTTTGTCGGGATAGCCGGCCGCCAGCGCGTTGCCGGCGAACGTTGCGGTAAGCGCCAAGGCGGCGAGATTGCGGAAAACAGAGCGTTGCATGGTGGATTCCCCTTGTTTTGTTGTGGGCAGGCGGGCAGATTAGCACCGGGTTTGCGGCACTGCGTCATCGAAAAATGTCGAAAACCTATAATCCGCCGTTATCGAGTGTCGCCATGAACAAGGGGAAAAAAATGGATGCGCACGCCTATGCCGACGAGGTCGGGCCCAGCGCCGGCCGGCCGCTCAACCTGCGCCAGATCGAGGTGTTCCGCGCCATCATGATGGCCGGCTCGATCAGCGGCGCGGGGCGCATGCTGCATGTGTCGCAGCCGGCCGTGAGCCGGGTGCTGGCGCTGACCGAGAGCCGCTTGGGCTACCGGCTGTTCGAGCGGGTCAAGAGCCGGCTGTCGCCCACGGCCGAGGCGCGGCGGCTGTATGCCGAGGTCGAGCAGGTGTACGGCGGCATCCAGCGGGTCAACGACCTGGCGGCCAGCCTGGGGCAATCGGGCGCGGGTATGCTCAAGATCGTGGCCAGCGCCAGCTATGGCCAGCGGCTGGTGCCGCTGGCGCTGGGGCGCTTGCGCGACCGCCATTCGGATGCGCGGGTCGACTACCGCAGCGTCACGTTCGACGAGCTGGCGGCGTACTTTCTGTCGGGGCAGGCGGACATCGGCATTTCGATGCAGCCGCCCGATCATCCCAATCTGACCTCGGTCAAGCTGGCGACCGTGCCGGTGATCTGCGCGCTGCCCAAGGGGCATCCGCTGGCGGACCACGAGGTGGTGCATCCCGAGGATTTCGTCTCGGCGGCCTGGATCGGCTATCCGCGGGATACGCCGCTGGGCCGCGCGTTGCAGTCGTTCTTTGGCGCCGGGCCGGCCTGCGCGGCGGCGGTCGAGGTGCATTCGCCGGTGACGGCCTGTTCGTTCGTGCAACAGGGCCTGGGGCCGGCGCTGGTGGATGCCTGGTGCATCGCGCCGGACCAGACCGAACACATGGTGCTGCGGCCGATTGCGCCGGCGGCCAGCGTCGAGGTCTGGGCGACGCACTCGAACCTGAGCGCGCCGCCCTTGCTGGCGCGGCGTTTCCTGGCGGCGGTGAAGAAGGTGCTGGAAACCGCCGCGCCGGCCTGATTACTCCAGGCCTTCGGCTTTCAGGGCGGCCTTCACGCCGCTGTTTTCCTGCATGCGCGCAAAAAATGCGGCCAGATGGTCCTGGCCCGACAGGTCGACCTGCTTGGCGTGGGCCCAGCGCAGCACTACGTACAGGTAGGCATCGGCTACCGACGGCTCGGCGCCGGCCAGGTAGGGCTTGCCGGTCAGTTGGGCGTTCAGCAGGGCGAACAGGCGGGTCAGTTGCTTGGACGCGGAGGCGGCCAGCTCGCGCTGCGGGCCTTCGTCGTTCAGGTAGCGCTGCGCGCCGAAGATCATCGAGAACGTCTTGTGGACGTCCGAGTTGATGAAGCCCAGCCAGCGGCGCACGTCGGCGCGCGAATGCGCCGAGCCATCGCCCAGCAGCTTGCTTTGCGGGGCCTGTTCGGCCAGGTATTCGAGAATGGCGATGTTCTGGGTCAGGGCGAAGTCGCCATCGACCAGCGCGGGCACGGCGCCCAGCGGATTGATCTTCAGGAACTCGGGGCCCTTGAGTTCATCGCGGGTGAGCTTATGCGTGTCGTACGGTTTGCCGATCCATTCGAGGACGATGTGGGACGCGAGCGAGCACGCGCCGGGCATGTAGTACAGTTTCATGTAAGGTTGACTCCTTGGAGAAAGCGCGCAAGCCGTCGCGCTTTGCCGCTATGGTACGCCACCGCTGCGTGCCGCCGCCGCCCACCCAGCCGCCGGAGACGTCTATGCCGCAACGCCTGTCCGCGACTCATCGCGCCTTGTCCCTTGTCGCCTTTGCAGGCGCCGCGCTGTGCGCGGCAAGCGCGATGGCAGCACCGCTTAAAAGCCCCGATAATCCGCCCGCCGCGCCCGCCCAGGTCACGGCCGTCGTGGGAGGGTTGGAACACCCTTGGTCGATGGCCTTCCTGCCCGAAGGCGGGGTGCTGATCACCGAGCGGCCCGGCCATTTGCGGCTGTTGCGCATCCCCGGCGGCTTGTCCAAGCCGTTGACCGGCGTGCCCAAGGTGGCCGCGCAAGGCCAGGGCGGCTTGCTGGACGTGGCCTTGTCGCCCGACTTCGCGCAGGACCGCTATGTCTATCTGTCGTACGCCGAATCGGACGGCAAGCGCAGCGGCACCGTGGTCGGCCGCGGCAAGCTGGCGGCCAATGGCAGCGCGCTGGAGGATTTCAAGGTGCTGTTCCGCCAGGCCCCCAAGCTGTCCGAGGGCCTGCATTTCGGCTCGCGCCTGGTGTTCGACGGCAAGGGGTATCTGTTCATTTCGCTGGGTGAAAACAACCAGCGCCCGACCGCGCAGGACCTGGACAAGCTGCAGGGCAAGGTGGTGCGCCTGAAGGTGGACGGCTCGGTGCCGGCCGACAATCCGTTCGCGGGCAAGACGGGCGCGCGTCCCGAGATCTGGTCCTATGGGCATCGCAATCCGCAAGGCATGGCGCTCAATCCCTGGACCGGCGCGCTGTGGGAAAACGAACACGGGCCGCGCGGCGGCGACGAAATCAATCTGGTTGAGCCGGGCAAGAACTACGGCTGGCCGCTGGCGACCTACGGCATCAACTATTCGGGCCAGCCGATACCCGAGGCCAAGGGCGAGACGCTGCCCGGCATGGAACCGCCGCTGTACTGGTGGCCGAAGTCGCCGGCCATCAGCGGCATGGCGTTCTACAACGCCGACCGCTTTCCGGCCTGGCGTCATTCGCTGTTCATCGGCGCGCTGGCCAACCAGAACCTGATCCGCCTGACGTTGGACGGCGACAAGGTGGTGGCCGAGGAACAATTGCTGGTCGACCGCAAGGCGCGCATCCGCGACGTGCGGCAGGGACCGGACGGTTATATCTATGTGCTGACCGACGCATCGCCCGGCGAACTGCTGCGGGTGGCGCCGGCGCCAACGGGAGGGTGAGCGCCATGAAGACCTATGAATTGATTGGTTCGTCCGGCTGCGGTTCGGCGGTGGTCGAGATGGCGCTGGCCCTGGCCAATGTGCCGCACATCCTGACGGACGTGCCTTACTTGAAGCCTGGTCCGGAACGCGAACGGCTGCTGCACCTGAATCCGCTGGGCCAGGTGCCCACATTGATCACGCCGGACGGCGAGGTCATGACGGAAAGCGCGGCGATGGTGCTGCACCTGCACGACGTGGCGCCGCAAGCCGGGCTGGCGCCCGAGGCCAACAAACCCGAGCGGGCGCATTTCCTGAACCTGCTGATTCGCCTGGTGGCCGCGGTCTATCCCACGTTCACGTACGGTGACGATCCCCCGCAATGGACCACGCCGGGCGCGGCGGCCGACCTGCTGCGCGAACGGGTGCACATGCGGCGGGCCGAGTTGTGGCTGGAGCTGGAACGCCAAGCCGGCGCGCCGCACATGCTGGGGCGCCGCTTTTCGGCGCTGGACCTGTACGTGACGGTGATGACGCATTGGCGGCCGGGCCATGCCTGGTTCGAGGCCAACTGTCCGGCGCTGACGGCGGTGGCGCGCCAGGCGGCGCTGGAGCCGAACGTGGCGCGCGTGCTCAAACGCAATTTTCCGCCGCTGACGGAGTAGCGGCGGATGCGGTTGCCGCAGGGCAGCCGCAAGTCATGCCTGGCCGTCAGCGCGCCGCGTCTATGCCTTGGCGCGGCGCTTGCGCGAGCCGTGCGCCTCGCGCAGCGCGATGTAGACGCCGCTGCCGGCAATGAACAAGGCGCCCAGGTAGGCGTAGGCATCCGGCGCTTCGCGCCAGAACATCCAACCGAGCACGGTGGCCCAGATCAGGCCGGTGTAATCGAACGGCGCCACCACCGACGCCGGCGCGATGCGAAAGCCCTGTGTGATCAGCGCCAGGCCCAGCGTGCTGAACAAGGCCACCGCCGCGAAGTACGGCAGGTCGGCCAGGGCCGGGGTCTGCCAGACCCATGGCAGGCCGACGACGCTACAGACCAGTTGGCCCGCGACGATGTAGAAGGTGGTCGTCAACATGCCTTCGCCGCGGCTGATGCCGCGCGCGGTGATCATCATGACCGCGTAGAGCAGGGCGGTCGTCAGCGGCAGCAAGGTAGCGGCCTGGAAGGCGTCGGTGCCCGGACGCACGATGATGAGCACGCCGGCAAAGCCGGCCAGCACGGCCAGCCAGCGCCGGCCGTCGACGCGTTCTTTCAGGATCAGCACCGACAGCGCGGTGACGAACAGCGGCGCGGCGAAGGCGATGGCGGTGGCCTCGGCCAGCGGCAGCGCGCGCAAGCCCAGGTAGAAGCAACAGGCCGAGACGACGTTGATGGCGCCGCGCGTCAGGTGCAGGCCGGGGTGCGCCGTGCGCAGCACGCGGCGGCCCCCCAGGCCGATGGCAAGGGCGGTGACGAAGGGCAGCGCGATCAGCGCGCGCAGGAACAGGATCTGCAGCGGGTTGTAGTGGGTGCCGAGCCATTTGGCGTTGGCGTCGCTGAGCGTCAAAAAGAAGATGCCGCCGATGACGCAGGCGATGCCGGCGGCGGCGGAGTGAGTGCGGGTGGCGGGAAAGACGGTGGCGGAAGACATCAAGACTCAACAGGGGCGGCGGCCGTTCGGCCGCCTCGGGTAATGCTTGGGTGGAAACTCAGCCTTGGGCGCGGTAGGCGGCCAGGGCGACCATGGCCCAGGCGGCCAGGAACGCGGCGCCGCCCAGCGGGGTGATGGCGCCCAGCCAGTGGGTGCCCGTCAAGGTCAGGACGTAGAGGCTACCTGAAAACAGGACGATGCCGATGAACATGACGAGGCCGGCGGCGGACAGCAACGGAGAGCCGTAGCGGGCGCCTAGCAGGGCGATGACGAACAGGCCCAGGCCGTGGATCAGATGGTACAGGACGCCGGTTTGCCAGACCGAGAGCAGCTCGGGGGTGACCAGGCGCTTTAAGCCGTGGGCGCCGAAGGCGCCGGCGGCTACCGCGAGTAGCAGGTTCAGGGCCGCTAGGATGGTTAGCTGGCGGTCTGTCATGCCTTTTCCTTTTGGGGCTGTGGGTCTGTGGTGCCTATGATATGCGGAATCTTGCGAGAGAGTGCTTCGTAGGCCGTCCGTTGCGCAGGGATACCAGACCGAGGGGGGCGAGCGAGGTTTGCGGGGCCCGTCTCGTGCCGGCCGCGCGGGCGGCCTTACGAGACTTACGCGTCGTGGGGCGTCGGGGCAGTGAGCGCGGCGCGCCGTTGTCGTTTACTCCACGGTGAGGACGGCGCGGCCGACCACCTTGCCGGCGCGTAGCGAGGCCAGGACGGCGTCGGCGTCTTGCAGGGGATGGCGGTGGACGGGCATGGGGGGGACTTTGCCGGTGCGGACCAGGGTCATCAGTTCGCGTAGCTCGGCGAGGTTGCCGACGTAGCTGCCGATGATGGAGAGGGCCTTCATGGGGATGAGGGCGATGGGCCAGGACGAGGCGCCGCCGAAGAGGCCGACGATGATGAGTTTGCCGCCCTTGGTGAGGAAGTCGAAGGCGAGCGAGGTGGTGGCGGGGGCGCCGACGAGGTCGATGGCGGCTTGCAGGGACTTGCCGCCGGCGGCCTTGAGGATCTGCTGAGCGGCGTCGGGGGCGGCGCCGTCGATGGCGGCCAGGGCGCCGGCGTCGAGGGCGGCCTGGCGCTTGGCGGGGTCGATGTCGACGACGATGCCGCCCTTGCCGCCCAGGGCCTTGATCAGGGTCAGGCTCATCAGGCCCAGGCCGCCGGCGCCGAAGATGACGACGGGGTGGTCGCGGTAGACCTCTACGCCGATTTTCTTCAGGGCGGAATAGGTGGTCAGGCCGGAGCAGGCGTAGGGGGCGATCTGGGCGGGGTCGAGGTCGCCGATGTCGATAAGGTAGCGCGGGTGCGGCACGAGGATGTGGTCGGCGTAGCCGCCAGCGCGGTGCACGCCCAGGCAGGCGGGGGCGGTGCAGTGGTTTTCCTGGCCGGCCAGGCAGGTGGGGCAGGCGCCGCAGCCGATCCAGGGGTAGACCAGGTAGTTGCCGCCAGGGGCCACGCCTTGGGCGTCGGGCCCGGCCGAGACGATGCTGCCGACGGTTTCGTGGCCCATGGTCAGAGGCAGGGAAACGCCGCGCTCTTTCAGCGACAGGGTGCGGCCCTGGCCCAGGTCGTAGCCGCCTTCCCACAAGTGGATATCGCTATGGCAGACGCCCGCGGCGCGGACCTTGAGCAGCACCTGCGTGCCTTGCGGCGCGGGGGTGGGCGGGTCCATTTCCTGCAGGGGCTCGCGGAAGTTGACGACGCAATAGCACTTCATGGAATGTCTCCTCGTGGGATGGGCTTATTTTTTGACCAACGGGCACTCGCTGTCGGCCAGCGAGACGAACACCTTTTCGCCGGGCACCGTGGACAGGATGCGGTAGAAGTCGCCCGGGTACTTGGATTCAGCCGGCTTTTTCACTTCCACCAGATACAGGTCCATGATGACGCGTCCGTCTTCGGGGCGTATGCGGGCATTCTTGATCAGTTTGGTGGTGATGGGCAACTCGCGCATCTTCTGGTTGACGGCGGCGCCGTCGAACGTACCGGCGGCCTGCGCGGCCTGCAGGTAGTGGGTGGTGGCGACGTAGCTCAGGGCCTGCACGATCGATGGCGGGCGCGTCACGCCCATCTTCTGCTGCCAGCGGCGGGTCCATTCGCGGGTGTCGTCGTCGGCGTCCCAATAAAAGCCGGTGGGAAAGGTCAGGCCCTGCGCCACCGGCAAGCCCATGGCCTGCACGTCGTTGATGAAGGTCAGGAAGGTCAACAGGCGCTGCTTGCCGCCGGTCAGGCCGAATTCCTGGGCCTGCTTGATGAGGTTGACCAGGTCGCCGCCGGCGCTGGCCAGGCCCACCACGTCGGCCTTGGACGATTGCGCCTGCACCAGGAATGAGGCGAAGTCCATGGCACCCAAGGGGTGCCGCGTACTGCCCACGACCTTGCCGCCGGCAGCCTGCACGAAGCGGCTGGCGTTGGCTTCCAGCGATTTGCCGAACACGTAGTCGGTGGTGATGAAGTACCAGGACTTGCCGCCGCCCTCGACCACGCTCTTGACCACCGCGTTGGCCAGCGCGTAGGTGTCGGGGGCCCACTGGGTGCTGAGGTTGCTGCATTGCTTGCCGCTGAAGTCGCCGGCAAAGCCGCCGCTGATCAGGGCGGTGCCGCCTTTTTCGCGCGCCACGCCTTGCGCGGCCAGACCCGCCGAACTGGCGCCGCCATCGACCACTGCCACCAGCCCCTGGGTGTCGAACCAGCGCCGCACCAGGGCCGAGGCGATGTCCGCCTTGTTCTGGTTGTCGGCGCCGATCACCTCGACGGTCTTGCCAGCGGCCTTGCCGCCGAAGTCTTCGACCGCCATGCGCACGGCGACTTCGGAGCCCAGTCCGCCCAGGTCGGAATAGATGCCGGAGCGGTCGTTGGACACGCCCAGCCGGGCAACGTCGCTTTGCGCTTGCGCGGCGCAGGCGGCCAGCATGGCCGCCGCGGCGGCCAACAGGGGGGTGATACGCATCTGTCTGTCTCCACGGCCCGTGAGCGGACCGGTTATTGAATTTTTGGAATGACGCGACTGCCCGGGCGGAACGCCGGTGCTCCTTCCAGCTGAAAGGGTTGCCTGATTAAGGAATAAAATTCCTGTGCAAGAAGTTAGATTTTCATATGTGAAAAGTCAACGCGTGGATTACCCAGGTGCGGACGTGCCGAAGCCCCCGCCGCCTGGGGGCGGAAGGGGGGCGGGCAGGGGGCAGGTTCGTTCGAAAAAGGAACGGCGCGGCGTCGACTGGACGCCGCGTTTTCGGCTAGTAGCGCCAGTTGAGCCGCACAGACGCCGAGTTCTCGCGGTTGCCGCCGCCGAATTGGCCGCCGTAGCTGACGCCGAGCGAGGCAGTGCGCGATAGCGCGACGTCGCCGCCCAGCTCGATCAACGCGGTGTCGCGCGCGATGGGCAGGCCGGATACGGTGAAGGCCTGGCTGTCCTGGAAGGCCAGGGTGGTGGCGGGATTGACGTCGCCAAAGGCATGGCGCCAGCCCAGGCTGGCCCGGGCCGCGCCCTGCCAGCGGCCCAGGTTGACCTCGGTCTGCGCGCGCAGACCCAGCGTGGTGCTGGTTTGGTCTTCGCGCTTGGCGCGGCCGCTCAGGGCCGCGTCGCCACCCGATTCCGAAAAGCCGCGCGTGCGGGTATCGGCCCAGGCCAGGCCGGCGAACGGTTCCAGCGTGACACCGCCGCCAACCGGGCGCGCATAGCCGATTTCGGTGAACAGCTGGCTGGTGCTGGCGCCGTAGTTGGCCTTCAGGGTCTGGTCCATGCCTGCGGTATTGATGATGCGCCGCGTGCTGATGTCGTTCCAGGTATAGGCGGCGCCCAGCAGCAGGTTCACTTTGGCGGCGCCCGCATCGAAGGCCTTGCCGCCGTACAGCGTGGCGCTGTAGGCGCTGACGTCGCTCTTGGAACTGCGGCCTTCCACCTCGATATTGCTGTCGGTGTAGCCCAATGCGGCGCCCAAGCGCCAGCCGCTGCCCATGGCGCGGTCGGCGCCGACGAACAGGCCGCCGGTGCGTTGGGTGGTCTTGGCCGCGTTGCCGTCGCCGCCCAGCGTTTGCCAGTTGCCGATGATCTCGGCCCACGCGGGCAGCGCGCCCGAGGCGGGCAGGGCGCCGGCGGGTGGCGCGGCGTCGCTGGCACCCGCTAGTGCCGTGGGGGCGCCGGGCAGCCGCGGCGCGGCCAGCCCGGCGCGCAGGTATTTGAAGGGGGTGCTGCGCACGGTGGATGCGCCGCTGTACAGGGCCGAGCCGACGCTGGCGTGGGCCTCGCCGGACAGGTTGTCGAAGGCCGCGGGCGGCGCGCCGTCGGGCAGCGTCAGGATGCGTTGGTGCAGCGCATTGCTGACCGGCAGGCTGTCGAGCGCGTTGGCCACGGCGCGCTGGTTGCCGCTGCGCGCCGCATCGGCGAAGCGGATCGCACCGGACCCGGTGTCGCGTCGTTGCAGCGTCAGCGTGACGTCGTTGGCGCCATACCCCAGCGATGGGGTCAGGAACGCATAGTTCGAACGCACGTCGTCAAAGCGGCCATTCACACCGCCCGCGGCCGTCAAGATGGTGTAGGTGGCATAGGGCGCGAAGTTGCCGTCGGGGCCGGCGTGCAGCACCGATCCGCCCAGCAGGTTGGCGCGTCCGGCCACCGCGACGCGGCTGCTGGCGGTGGAGGCGGGGTCGGCCTGCACCTGGTAGACCGAGCCAGCTTGCATCGTCAGGTCGCCGGCCACCGACAAGGTGATGTTGGCCGCGCCGGGGGCCAGCACGCCACCCGCCTGGAGGGTGGTCGCGCCGACCACGCCGCTGCCCGTCAGTGTGGCGCCCGGGCCTACTTGCAGGCTGGACGAGGCCGCGATGGACCCGGTAACCTGCAGCGTGCCGCCGGCCACCGTGGTGGCGCCGGTATAGGTGTTGACGCCCGACAGCACCAGGGTGCCGGCGCCTTGCTTGACCAGCGCCGCGCCTGTGCCGCCGGCCAGCCCGCCATCGGCGATGACGCCGGAGACTTCGGTGCTGGCGTTATTGGCGCCCACGGTGAGCGTGTTGCCGCCCAGCGCGTAGCGACCGCTGCCCGCGATGGAGCCGGCGCTCAGGCGATTATCGCCCGCGGGGCCGCCGCTGCCAGAGAAGTCGACGGTGCCGCTATTGCTGATCGCCAGCGCGGCGGCGGACGCGTCGTTCTGAAACACCAAGGTGGCGGCGTTGTTGACCGGCCCTGAGCCCAGCGCGCCGTCACGCGCCGCCACCAGGGTGCCGGCTGCGATGCTCGTGCCGCCCGTATAGTTGTTGGCGCCGTTCAGCACCAGCGTGCCGGCGCCCAGCTTGGCCAGGCTGCCCGGACCGGTCAGGGCATCGGCCACCGTGAAGGTATTGGCGGCGTCGGCGATGTCCAGGCCGCCGCCCCAGGCGCCCAGCACGATGGCGCGCGGCAGGACCTGCAGGCTGCTGCCGGTAATGCGCAGCGCGCCGCCATCCAGCGTCACGGCCTGGCCGGCCGCGCCCAGATTGGCGTCGCTACTGACTGACAGCGTGCCGCCCTGGATCCAGGTGCCGCCCGAATAGGTGTTGGCGCCGTTCAGCACCAGCGTGCCGGCGCCGGTCTTGGCCACGCCGTTGACGCCCGCCAACGTGTTGTCCACGGTGGCGGTGTAGCCCGCACTGCTGCTGCCGTTGTCGCCCACGCGCACTTCCACCGGGCTGGCCGGCGCGGCGCCGGGAGTCAATGTCAGCACGTCCCCCACCAGGTGATAGCCGTCGCTGGTGAATTGCAGGCCGGTGGCCTGCACGGCGCCGGGCCCGTTGTCGATAGTGACGATGCCTCGCGTGCCGGAGAAAACGGCCATGCCGGGTTGCGGGAACATCGCGCCGGTGGTCGTGCCGTTCATGTCAGCCCAGACCGGCGAGGTCGTG
This sequence comes from Achromobacter sp. UMC71, assembly GCF_014170305.1. Taxonomy (GTDB): domain Bacteria; phylum Pseudomonadota; class Gammaproteobacteria; order Burkholderiales; family Burkholderiaceae_B; genus Achromobacter. The sequence continues at coordinate 6,776 of NZ_LZZT01000012.1, read as the reverse complement.
GACCAGATACCCGAGCCACCCCCGAACTGGCCTGGGGCGGCCAGGCCGTTGGCGTTCCAGAATTTCAAGGGGTTCACCCCCTGGACGCTCAGATAGATCCGCCGGTCAGCGGTGCTGTCGAACAGGCTTACCTGACCCGCGGGCCATGACAATGACAACTGAGGGTTGATAAAGCCTCCCTGTGAGCCATATTCGACCAGTGTGTACAACCCGGAAGCATAGCCGCCCGCATCGGTGATGCGCACTGTCGCGCCGCCAAAGAAGGACGCGTTGCCGGTGACTCGCAGTGCGCTGGCGGCGTTTTGGGGGGCGCCCAGGCCGACTTGCAACGTACTGCCCGCCAGCATGGCCAGGTTGCCATCGATGGTCAACGGACCGGTGGCGCCGTTCGCGCCTCCCGAGACGAGCGTGCCGCCGGCTTGGATGGTGGTGGTGCCCACCGTGCCATAGCCGCCCAGCCGGGCGCCGTTGTGGACTTGCACCCCGCTGGCAAGCTTGGCCGACGCATTGGCCAGCGTGCCACCGACCAGCAGTGTGCCGGCCCGCACGTCGGTGGTGCCACCGTAGGTGTTGACGCCGTTGAGCGTCAGCACGCCCGCCCCATTCTTGGTCACCGCGCCAGTGCCCGAGATGACGCCGCCATAGGTCACGGCATCGCTACGGTTGAAAACGACGGTGGAGTTGTTGACGATGTTGCCGCTGACCGATCCGGTCGTGCCGCCCGCGCCGATATTCAAGATGCCCTGGCTGGTGGAGACGTTATTGGTCACGGCAACATCGGCGGTGACCAGGATATCGTTGTCCGCGGACAGCGCGAGGGAAGCCGCGTCCACATTGCCGCTGATCGTGAGGGCTCCCGCGGCGGTCAGGCTGGCTTCGTTAGCGGCGTCCAGCCGAGCGACCGTCAGTGAGCCCGACGATCGCACCAGCACGTTGTGGCCCGCCACGGAAACCGCGCCGCCGAAGCTGTTGCCGGCGTTGGTAAGGAACAAGTTGCCGGAGCTGGCGTTGATGGCCGTTGTGCCGGTTACCTGCATTGCACCGAGCTGGACGAGGGACTGCTGGTTGCTCAGCGAAAAATTGCCTCCTACCTGAATCGCGTTCAATCGGTTGATCTGGTTGCTGCCCGTCAAGGCAAGATCTCCCGTCGACGAGGCGGTCAGCTCACTGGCGCTCACTTGGCCCGTGACGCGGATATCCATATCGGATTGCAGCGACAGGGTGCCACTGGCCGCGTCCAGCGTGCCGCTGGACGCGATGCTGCCGCCTTGTGCGGTCAGGGCAATGTTCTGCGCGGTGATGGTGCCTGTATTGCTGATCACGGGCGTGGTCAGCGAGGCCTGCGTGCGCGCTGTGCTGGCCTGCAGTAGAACGCTGCCGTCGGTCGCGGTCAGCGTGCCGGCGTTCAGGACCTTGGGCGTGGCGCCCGCCGCGCCAGTGGTGTCGGCCAGGGGAGCGATGATCGAGAAGGCGGACGGCGAGGAGGCGGTGGAGTCGGCGATCAGTCTGGCGCCGCTGATCAGGGTGATGCGGTTCGCGGTGATCTGGCCGCCCGTCTCGTTCGAGACCGTTGGCCCGGACAGGTCGACGCTGCCCGAAGCCGAGATGGAGCCCGCATTGCTGACCCCCGACTGGCTGGATAGATCGCTCAGTTGCAGTATCGCGCCAGGGGGCGCCGTCAGCCCAAGGCTGGTCAACAGGACGGCCTGGGCCCCCGTGATGCTGCCGGTGGACTGTACTTGCAGCCCGTAGGGGTTGGACACGGCCAGCAGGCCGCTGCCTTGGATCATTCCTGCAAGGGCGCTGGCTTGGGCACCTCCCACCGTATTCAACAGCAAGGAGCCGGCGGTCGGCTGACGGATATTCACCGAGTAGCCTAGGGCAACGTCAAAGAATGCCCACTGTATCGCCGTGGCCGCGGTGCCGGGCGTCGTGACATTGATGAGCAAGTCGGGTGGGAGGGTCTGCTGGATATTGCCGCTGCCCATCAACCACGTACCGTTGAGGGGCAGATTATTGGCGGCCCAGCCCGGCGCGGCGGCAGCCATGGCCAGCGTCACGGTGCCCAGCACGGTCGCGGCCCGCCCGGCGCGGCGACGCGGGCGGCTTGTCCCATAGGTCCGGCTCCTGGCGGTGTCGCTGACGACCTGCCATAACCCCAGGCTGCGGTTGAAAATGATGCGATAGACGTGATTCATCAGCTTGGCGGATTCCGGACTGAAAGTAGGGCTGTCTACGGTGCCTTTTGCCCCGTTGTTGCCGCATCAGTAACCGCCAAGTCCATTTGGTTCCAATACCGGTCAAGCAAAGCGCGCGTGCGGGTTTGCGTCAGTTGCCGCGCCGCACCAGCGTCGATTTGCCGAACAGGCTTTCGATCAGGTCCACGGCCAGGTCGGCCGTCTTGTTGCGCACGTCGAAGGCGGGGTTCAGCTCCACCACGTCCAGCGAACGCATGAGGCCGGTGTCCGCGATCATTTCCATGCACAACTGGGCCTCGCGGTAGGTTGGGCCGCCCATGACGGTGGTGCCCACGCCGGGGGCGATTTCCGGGTCCAGGAAGTCGACGTCAAAGCTCACGTGCAGGTGGGTGTCGTCGTCCAGCCCGGCCAGCGCGGCCTGCATGGTGGCGCGCATGCCCATTTCGTCCAGGTAGCGCATGTCGAACACTTCCAGGCCGGCCTGGTGCACCAGGCGCTTCTCGCCATCGTCCACGCTGCGGATGCCGATCTGGCGCACCCAGGACGGATCAATGTCGGGCGTCTGGCCGGACATGCCGACGATCCCGGCCGGGCCGTGGCCGCACAGGCAGGCCACGGGCATGCCGTGGATGTTGCCGGTGGGGGTGAGGGCGTTGGTATTGAAGTCGGTGTGGGCGTCCAGCCACAGTACGCGCAGCTTCTTGCCGGCGGCGCGGCAATGGCGCGCTACCGCGCTGATCGAGCCGATGCCCAGGCAGTGGTCGCCGCCCAGCAGGATGGGCAGCGAACCTTGTGCCAAGGCGTCGTGGACGGCGTCGTGCACCGCCTGGTTCCAGGCGGTGACTTCGGCCAGGTGGCGGTAGCCGTCCACGGGCGGCTGCCAGGGGTTGGCCGGGCCGTAGAGGTTGCCCTGGTCGGTGACGGTAAAGCCCTGGGCTTCGATGACCGGCCCGATGCCGGCCACGCGCAGGGCTTCGGGGCCCATCGAGGCGCCGCGCGCGCCCGCGCCGATGTCGGTGGGCGCGCCGATCAGGGTGACTTGGGTGGGCAGAGTGGGGGTGTTATGCAAGGTCTGGCTCCGTCAAGCTGGGGTCAGGGGCGCCCAGGGTAGGCGGCGGTGCGTCGAGTGTAGCGCCGCGGGACGGCGCCATTGTCCCGGCGAGGGACCGGGCTTTTCGTTGCGGCGCGGCGGGGCTGCTGCACAATAGCGCTCATACCCGAGGCCATGCCCGATTTTTTCCGGACGAATCCATGTTCCAGCAATCCCTGTTCCTGACTTTGGCGCGCCGTATCGCCGCAATGGGCGTATTGAGCCTGGCGGCCCTCGCGCCGGCCCAGGCGGCCGAGAAGCCGCTGCGCATCGGCGTGATTCCCAGCGTGGCCAACGCCGCCACCGAACTGGCCATTGCCGAGGCGCGCAAGGCGGGCCTGGACGTCCAGCTCGTCGAATTCAGCGATTGGGTGCTGCCCAATATCGCGGTGGCCGACGGTTCGGTGGACGCCAATTTTTTCCAGCACGAGCCGTTTCTGCAGCTGTTCAACGCGCGCCGCGGCGCGAACCTGACGCCCATCGCGTACGGTTATTCGACGACCATCGGCCTGTTTTCCAAGAAGCTCAAGAAGGGCGAGCCCCTGCCCGACGGCGCCACCATCGCGGTGCCCAACGATCCGGTCAACACAGGCCGCGCCTTGCTGTTGCTGGAATCCATCGGCCTGATCAAGTTGAAGCCCGGCGTGGCGCACCAGGCCACGCTGCAAGACGTCACCGCCAATCCCAAACGGCTGAAATTCGTGCAGATCGAAGGCTCGCAGTCGGCCCGCACGTTCGATGACGTCACGGCGTCGGTCACCTACACCACCTTCGCCAAGCAGGCCGGCCTGAACGAGAAAGACGGCCTGGCGTTCGACAACATCGACCCGGCGAACGTGCGCCGTTACGCGATCCGGTGGGTGACCCGGGCGGACAATGCGCAGGACCCGCGCCTGTTGAAGTTCATCGCCATCTACCAGCAGTCGGCCGAGGTCAAGGCCAAGCTGCGCAGCCTGTACGGCGATCTGATCACGTTTCCCTGGTAGGGCGCTGTCCGGCGGAGGGGGCCAGCAGGGCTTGCCGCCGGTTGATGCCAGCGGGGTTCGTCAGCACAGATGGCCGGGCAGGAAGGGGCGTGGCGCCTTGACGATTCTTGGCAGTTGAGTTGCAGATTGAAACGTATACTTGCCGCGCTTTGCCGCCCCGCGCCACGCCAGGCTCGGGCCGCCAACGCGGCCAGTGCGTGCCGCCTTTCCCGACTGCGAACCCATGCGACTCGTTTCATCGAATGACGCTTTGATTTCGCCGCCGCCGCGCGTCGAGGCTGGCCGTCCGGACGCCGCGGAGCCTTCCCCGCCAGCGCAGGGCGAGCCTGTCGATGCGGGCGCGGCCCGCGATGCCGAGCTGCGGCACCTGCGCGAGTTGGTCGCGCGCTACGAAGCGCTATTCCAGAATGCGCCGGTGCTGATCAACGCGTTCGACGAGCGCGGCCGGTGCCTGTTGTGGAACGACGCCTGTGTGCGGCGTTTCGGCTGGACTTGCGAAGAAATCAACGCCTATCCCGAGCCGTTGGCGCTGTTCTATCCCGATCCCGAGATCCGCGCCCGCGTGCTGCGCAGCGTGGGCCCCACCCCCGTGCAATCGTTCCGTGAATGGCAGCCGCTCGCGCGCGATGGCGAGCGCTTGTCCGTCATGTGGTCCAACGTGCGGCTGCCGGACGGCAGCGTGATCAACATCGGCATGGACATGACCGAGAACCGCCGCAACGAGGCCGCGCTGGCGCGGCTGGCCAAGGTGGATGACCTGACCGGTTGCTGGACCCGCGCCGAGATCCTGCAACGCATGCAGACGCTGTTGGAAGCCGCCCGGCGCGGCGCGCGCCACACGGCGTTGATGCTGGACCTGGACTACTTCAAGCAGGTCAACGACCGCTACGGCCATCTGGGCGGCGATGCCGCGTTGCGCCACTTCTGCGAGCAGTTGCAAGGCTGTCTGCGCGAAGGCGATGCGGTGGGCCGGCTGGGGGGCGAGGAATTCGTGGTGTTGCTGGCCGATGCGGACGCGGACGTGGCGCTGGCGGTGTGCGACCGACTGCGCGCGGGCCTGCGCCAGCATCCCGCCAGCGTGGATGGCCATGCGGTGGTGCTGTCGGCCAGCGGCGGCATCACGCGCTTTTTGCAGACCGACGCCAGCATGTCCGATGTGCTGCGGCGCGCGGACCAGGCGCTGTACCGCGCCAAGCGTGCCGGGCGCGATTGCGCGGTGGTGTTGCCGGACTAGGGCCTGTGCGAGGCGCCTTCTAGTGTGAACAGGCCCTAGGGCCTCTTGGCGTTGACAGGCCTGGCGGGAAGCAAGGCGTGTCAGCCAAACACGCGTCGCGTATAGGCTCAGGCCGTGGCCCGCCGGGCCGAGGCGCCGCGGCCGTTCAGGCGCCAATGCAGCGCCAGGGCGGCCAATGCCACGGCGCCGGCGGCGGCCAGGCCCAGGACGTCAAAGCCGGCATGCGTGTACAGCGTGCCGGCCACGGCGGTGCCGACGCTGGCGCCCAGGTAGGTGGTGCAGGTGTTCAGGCCCAGCACCGCGCCGCGCTCGTCGGGACGGGCCCGCGACAGCAGCAGTACCAGCAGATTCAGGCTCAGTTGCGAGGCCGCGCCCCACAGCACCGCAATGGCCAGCACCGCCGCCAGCGCGTGCGCGGCCGGTAGCAGCCCCAGGTAGACGATGGCGATCGCGGCCAGCGCCAGCGGCAAAGCGCGGCGCGGTCCCAGGCGTTCGATCAGCGGCGCGCCGGCCAGGCCCGCCAGCAGAAAACCCGCGCCATAGGCGAAGGCGATGAAGCCCACTTGGCCCGCGGACAGGCCCAGCAGCGTGCGTACGTGGTCCGCCAGGAAGGCATAGACGCCATAGAACGCGGACGAAAACGCCAGGCAGCCCAGCAGCAGCACCGGCACGTCGCGATACGACAGCGGCGCCAGCAGGCGCGACAGGCGCAGCGGCGCGGCATGGCTGTTGCGGCGTTCGGGCAGCGTGCGCAGGCCCAGCAGCGCCACCGCGGCGCACAGCGCCAGCACGGCGTAGGTGGCGCGCCAACCCACGGCATCCGAGATCAGCGCCGACAAGGGCACGCCGGCCACCAGCGACACCGACCAGCCCGAGATCACGCGGCCCAGCGCGCGGGTCTCCTGGCCGGGCGCGGCCACCAGCGAGGCCGAGCCATAGGCGGCCGGCAGGATCACCCCGGCGGCGGCGCCGGCCAGCGCCTGGGCCAGGGTCAGCACGATCCAGTGGGGCGCGCAGGCCGACAGCAGCAACGCGGCGATCAAGGCCACCATCGCGCCCAGCAGCGCGCGGCGGATGCCCCAGCGGTCGATGCGGGCGGCCAGCAGAAAGGCGCTGGCGGCGGTGGCCGCGCCATAGGCCGAAATGGCTGTGCTGACGGTCAGCGGGGTGCTGTCGAACGAACGGGCCACATCGGACAGGATCGGGCTCAGGGCCAGGCCGTTGGACCCGACCACGCTGACGGCGAACATCAGGGCGGGAATGGCGGC
>NZ_LZZT01000011.1 GCF_014170305.1 Achromobacter sp. UMC71 | reverse complement strand
GATCTAGCGGCGGCCCGCAGGGAGGCCCAGGCGGTCTCGCAGGCGTACCCGGCCCGCTCATCCCTGTGAACGGTGGAGGCGGCGGTGGCGGCGGAAGCCAGGGTTCGGGTGGCGGAGGTGGGGGGGGCGTTACGGACGGCACCACGCCCGGCCCTTCACTCGGCGGCAATGGCGCCACGATAGGTTCGGGTTCGGTGATCACGGGGTCGGGTTCGTACGTCCAGTCAGTCAGCACGGCCGGTGTCAGTGCGGCTCCAACGCCTGTGGGCGTGGGTGGCGGAGGCGGCGGTGCAGCGGGTCTCTTGTCCACCGGGGGGGCAGCCATCGATATCCTGAGTGGGGTCACGGTCACGGGCGGGGCCGGCGCAGGCACGAATACCCTCTCTTTGCCGGCGGCCGGCGGTGCCGGCGGCGGCGGAGCAGGCATCGCGGCGAGCGCCGGTTCAATCACTGTGAGTGGCGCCGTGATCGGCGGCGCGGGAGGTCCGTCGGCTGGCAACGCCGGCGGTGGTGGCGTCGGGATGGTGATGACTCAAGGCAACGTCCAGGTCAATGCCGGCGGACAGATAATCGGGGGCGCGGGCGGCGCGGCAGGCTCGGGTAACAGCGCGGGATTGGGAGGCGCCGCGGTATCGATCGGTTCCGGCTCATTGATCAATTTCGGCACTCTGCGCGGCGGCGACGGAGGAATGGCGGGCGCAGCCCAGGCGGAAGGCGGCCTGGCCGTGCTGGCAGGCGACAACGTCACGGTGGTCAACCGCGGGACGATGGTGGGCGGTCTGTACCAGGGACAGACGTTTCGCCAAGCCGTCCTCTTTCAAGGCAGCGGCAACCGACTCGAACTATGGGAGGGTGCCGTTACGACGGGGGATGTGACCTTCTCGGGCAGCGGCAATACGCTGGCCGTGGGCAGCGCAAGCGGGCTGCCGGCTTCGGTCACGATCGATGGCAGTCTGCTGATGGGCAGCGGTTCGGTATACGAGGTACGCGCCAATGCCGCAGGGCAAGCTGACCAGATCTACGTGACGAATGTGGCGAATGTCGGCGGCACGGTGAGGGTCCTGGCTTCGCCGGGAGCCTGGGCGGAGAACACGCGATACACCATTGTCCGGGCGGGTCTGACAATGGCTGGCGGATTTACTGGCGCGACGTCCAACCTTGCCTTTTTGACGCCATCGCTGGTGCAGGGTCTGATGGATGTGGAACTGCTCATGCAGAGACAGTCATCGGGCGGCAAGCCGATCAGCTTCGCGGATGCCGCGGTGACGAGCAATCAGAAGGCCGTCGCGGCAACCATCGACCATATGCCCGCGAACAACGAGGTGTATCGCGCCGTGCTGAACTTGGAGAGCGGGGCGCCTCCTGCGGCATTCGCGGCCCTGTCCGGCGATATGCACACCAGCGAGAGATCCGCGTTGCAGGCCGGTGCGGCAACAATCCGCAGCGTTCCGTTGAATCATCTACGCGCCAATCTGAGCGCTGGCATGATGCCGGGCGCGCCAACGGCGCAAGCCGGCGCCACCAACGCCGTATCCGGTCAGGCGGCGTTGCCTTACTCCGCAGCCCTGCCGGCTTGGGCGGAGGTCATCGGCAACTGGCAGCGGTTCGATGGCGACGGCAATGCACCGGCAGGACGGCAGTCGACGGGGGGCGTGTTCGTGGGCGCGGATCGCGCTGTCGGCGCAGGTTGGCGGCTTGGCGCAGCCTTGGGCTACACCAATGGCAAATTGACGGTGGATGACCGGTCGTCCAAGTCCGACATCGATAGCTATAGCGCGGTGATATACGGAGGAAAGGCATTCGAAGTGGGCAAGGACCGCTTGAATTGGCTGCTGGGCGCGGCGTATACCTGGCACGACATTTCCAGCGAGCGGCGTGTTGCCCTGCCTGGGCTGAACCAGACTTTGCGCGCTGACTACGGCGCCAGCACCGGCCAGCTGTTTACGGAATTGGGCTACGCGATGCGATTTTCGAGCGTCACGATGGAGCCATTTGCAGGCGTGGCCTGGAGCGATCAACGCACGCGCGGCTTTTCAGAAAGCGGGGGGGCAGCTGCGCTGTCCGGGCGCAGCGCACATGACACGCAAACGATCACTACGCTGGGTTTGCGGGCGCAGACGCCTTGGTCGCTGGGCCGATTGGATGGCGCCGTGCGCGGCACGTTGGGCTGGCGTCATGCTTTCGGCGACGTGAAGCCGGTGTCCAAAATGGCTTTGGACGGAGGCAGCACGTTCACGGTTGCCGGCGCCGCGATCGCACGCGACGCGGCGCTGTTGGAGCTGGGCATGGATGTGGCGGTCTCGCGCTCCGCGACGATCGGTATCGCTTACTCGGGTCAATTTGCCAGCAATACGCGCGAGAACGCGGGCACGATCAATGTGAGGTGGGCATTCTGAGGCGGCAACGCCTATTCATTCGTGTGGGATGGCCAAGCATCGGGATCTGCGGGTTGGCCTTCATCAGGCCAGCGCGCGGGCCATGTCCACACTGCTGCGGGCTTGCATGCCCAGATCGCGCGTGCGTTGCAGGAAACCCGCCTGCGCATCGGCAAAGCCGGTGACCGGGCTGATGCAGTCGGTCAGCAGTATGACGCGCGACAGGTTGCCGCCCGGCAGGTATTCGGCGATATGTTCGACCGTGGCTTTGACGCAGTGGCTGCCGGCTTCGCCGGCGACAACGATCAGGTCGGCGCGGTCCAGCGAATCGAGCAGGTTGCGATTGAGCTGGCTGCGCGGGTCGTCAGCGTCGGGCACTTCGGCCATCAGCGCGCTGTAGTGTTCGGTCCACGGGTTGGTGCCTTTGGGCACTTTGCGCACGATGAATTGGCGTTCGTCTTCCCAACGGCTGTAGGCCGCGCGGACATCCGCATGGACGTTGTGGCCCCAGGTGCCGATTTCGCAATGCACCGGCCATACCATCAGCGTGTAGCGGCCTCGCGCTTCCAGCTCGTCCAGATAGGACAGCGTGCGCGGCAGGTCGTCGACATGGCGCGGGTGGAAGGCGCCCGAACGCACCTGCGCGGCAGTGATCGGCGTAAACGGTGCGACGGGGCGGCCGTCGCCGGTACGCCAGAAGGTCGGGTGCGCGATGTCCAGCCGATGATGCGAGTCCAGCGTCACAGTAATGGCCGATAGCGCCGGCGCGGTGGCGTCGATGAAACGCGCCAGCCGTTGCATGTCGGCGTGCGCGCCGGGTACCGGCAACGCGGGCGCGATCGGCTGCCCGGTCAGGGGATCGGCGGGCAGATACCCTTTGGGGAGGTCGCAGAAATCATTCTGCGGATCGATGATCAGTAGATGAACAGAGCGCGACATTGGGGGCAAGGGCGGGAAGTGAATACGAAATATAGACCGGGACGCCCGCTGGCGGGAACTTCATGGCACTGGCTGCGCTGGAGCGTGGCCCGCGATGAGCGGCGGGCGGCCTTAGAACAAGACCAGGTGCCGGGCGCAGTCCGGCAACTGGCGCAGCAGGGCACGCCACAGAAACCAGATGCGCGCCAGCGCCGCGATGGCGACCGCTGCTGCTATGTAAAAGACCATGGCCTGCTCCGTTCATGAATTCGCACGACCGTGCGAAATTGACTGCAAGAAATGCCGGCTCGCGCCGGCGTCGGATGTGACTACTCGATGTACTTGAAACTGCGATACGTGGAAATCAGGCGTTCATAGGCGGCGCGCACGCGTTCGTGGGCCTTGGGGTCCCGCAGGAAGCGGGCGTCATGCATCAATCCGATCATTAGGCTGTAGACCTCGAAAACCAATTGCTCGGGGTCTGTGTCGGGGCGCAGGTGGCCTGCCTCCAGCGCTTGGTGCACGGTACGCACCATGGCCGCCCGCCATCCCCGCAGATGGTTCTCGACTATCGGCCGCAGGGGGGAATCGACGTCGTCGTACTCGAAGGCACCGGCGACATAGATGCAGCCGGTAAGCAGTTCGACGTGGCAGGCGCGGTCGATCCAGTGAGCCACCAGTGCATTGAGCCGCGGCAGGCCGCGAGGGTACGCCATGGCCGGCGTGAAGACGGCGGCCACGAAGCGGCGATCGTATTCTTCGAGCACGGCGTGCTGCAGGGCTTCGCGCGAGCCCACCCGGGAAAACACCCCGCTCTTGCTGATGCCCAGCCGCTTGGCTACCTGGCCCAGCGACAGGCTCTCGAGCCCTTGGGCGGCGGCCAAGTCCAAGGCCGCGTCCACAATGGCCGCGAAAGTCAGTTCGCTCTTTTCAGTCAGGGCAGTCATGGCGACAATTTAGCACGATCGTGCGAAAAAGCGGATTTTCGTTGCGTCGCGCGCTGCGGCCAGGCAACGAAAAAAAGGACCGCTTGCGCGGTCCGGTTCCGGGGCAGGGCCTGCCGGGCCGTCAGGCCTGGGCGGCCTTGAATTCCAGGCGGAACTTATGCAGCAGCGGCTCGGTGTAGCCGTTGGGCTGGGTCAGCCCTTCGAACACCAGCGCGCAGGCGGCCTTGAAGGCCAGCGAGCTGTCGAAGTTGCCCGCCATGGGCAGGTAGTTGGCGTCGCCGGCATTCTGGCCGTCGACCACCTTGGCCATGCGTTTGAAGGTCTCCATGACCTGGTCGCGGTTGGTCACGCCATGGCGCAGCCAGTTGGCGATGTGCTGGCTGGAGATGCGCAGCGTGGCGCGGTCTTCCATCAGGCCGACGTTATGGATGTCCGGCACCTTGGAGCATCCCACGCCCTGATCGATCCAGCGGACCACGTAGCCCAGGATGCCTTGCACGTTGTTGTCGAGCTCTTGCTGGATGTCCGCGGCGGACCACTTGGAGCGGTCGCCGACCGGCACGGTGAGCAAGCCGGCCAGCAGGTCGTCGCGCACGCTGTCGAGCTTGGTGCGTTCGAGCTCCTGTTGCACCGCCTGCACGTCGACCTGGTGGTAGTGCAGCGCATGCAGGGTGGCGGCGGTGGGCGACGGCACCCAGGCGGTGTTGGCGCCGGCCTTGGGATGGGCGATCTTCTGTTCCAGCATGGCGGCCATCAGGTCCGGCATGGCCCACATGCCCTTGCCGATCTGGGCGCGTCCGCGCAGGCCGGCGTCCAGGCCGACCAGCACGTTGTTGCGTTCGTAGGCGGTGATCCAGGCGGTGGATTTCATGTCGCCCTTGCGCAGCATGGGGCCGGCTTCCATGCTGGAGTGCATTTCGTCGCCGGTGCGATCCAAAAAGCCCGTGTTGATGAACGCGACTCGCGATGCCGCGGCCTGGATGCAGGCCTTCAGGTTGATGCTGGTGCGGCGCTCTTCGTCCATGATGCCCATTTTCAGGGTGTTGCGCGGCACGCCGAGCAGGTCTTCGACGCGGTCGAACAGTTCGCTGGCGAAGGCGGCTTCGGCCGGGCCGTGCATCTTGGGCTTCACGATGTAGACCGAGCCGGTGCGCGAATTGAGCTTGCGCTCACGGTCGTGCAGGGCAGCCAGGCTGGTGACCACGGCATCCAGGATGCCCTCGGGGATTTCTTGCTCGTCGCGATCCAGCACGGCCGGGTTGGTCATGAGGTGGCCGACGTTGCGCACGAACATCAGCGAACGGCCGTGCAGGTTCAGCGGGGAGCCGTCGGGGCGCGTGTATTGGCGGTCGGCGTTGAGCTTGCGGGTGAAGGTCTTGCCGGCCTTGGTGACAGCTTCGGTCAGGTCGCCCTTCATCAGGCCGAGCCAGTTGCGGTAGATGTGAACCTTGTCGTCGGCGTCGACCGCCGCGACGGAATCCTCGCAGTCCATGATGGTGGTCAGCGCGGCTTCGACCAGGACGTCCTTGACGCCGGCGGCATCGGTGGCGCCGATGGCGTGGCTGCGGTCGACCTGGATTTCGAAGTGCAGGCCGTTGTTCTTGAGCAGGATGGCCGTGGGCGCTTCGGCGCTGCCTTGGTAGCCGGCAAACTGGGACGGCGCCTTGAGCGTGGTGGCGCCGTTGGCCAGCGCGACACTGAGCTGGCCGTTCTTGACGGTGTAGCCGCGGGCGTCGGCGTGCGAGCCCTGCGCCAGCGGCGCGGCCGTGTCCAGGAAGCTGCGGGCGCGGGCAATGACGGCGGCGCCGCGCTCGGGGTTATAGCCCTTGCCGGTATCGCCGGGCGTGGCGGGGATGGCGTCCGTGCCGTAGAGCGCGTCGTACAGGCTGCCCCAACGCGCGTTGGCGGCGTTCAGGGCGTAGCGCGAATTGGACACCGGCACCACCAGCTGCGGGCCGGCCTGTTGCGAAATTTCGGTGTCGACGTGGTCGGTGGTGGCGCGCACGGCGGCCGGTTGCGGCAGCAGGTAGCCGATGCCTTCCAGGAACTTGCGGTAGGCGGCCGGATCGCTGATGGGGCCGGGGTGGGCGCGGTGCCAGGCATCGAGCTCGGCCTGCAGGCGGTCGCGTTCGGCCAGCAGGGCGCGGTTCTTGGGGGCCAGGTCGTGCACCAGGGCCGAGAACCCCTTCCAGAAAGCGTCGGCATCCAGGCCGGAGCCGGGCAACGCTTCCTTTTCGATGAACTGGCTGAGATTGGCCGCCACTTGCAGGCCGTGGTGCTGGGTGCGTTGAGTCATGCGGATCTCTGATGGTATGGAGGTCTGGGCGGCGCGCGCGCCGGGCGAATCTGTCATGACATCATCGTTCGCGCTTGCGCCAAAGTCCATATCAAAACCAGCTGGTCATACCAGTTTGTTTATCTGTCGCCAGGCAAACATCGTTTTTTTATGGTTTTATATCAGCTACTTACAGTAGGGATGGCTTGGCAGGCTATTTGCACGGGCTACTTGGTCATACCACTGGTACGGAGAACGCATGCACGCCGAAACAGAAGCGAAACCCCGCCAGGTGGCGGACGAGGTGGCCGAGCGCATCGAGCGCCTGATCTTGGACGGCGTCTTGAAGGCCGGCCAGGCGCTGCCGTCCGAACGGCGCCTGACGGAAAAGCTGGGCGTGTCGCGCACGGCGCTGCGCGAGGGGCTCAAACTGCTGCGCGCGCGCGAGATTATCCATACCTCGCAGGGCAAGGGCTCGTTCGTGGCGCGCATGTCCAAGGTGGATGCGGGCCCGCTGATGCACCTGTTCAACTCGCAGCCGCGCACGCTGTATGACTTGCTTGAGGTCCGCTCGCTGCTGGAGGCGGATTCGGCCCGGCTGGCGGCCCTGCGCGGCACCGAGGCGGATTTCATCATGATCCGGCGGCGCTACGAAGACATGGTGAACGCGCCGGTCGGCGCCGCCGACACGGCCACGCATGCGCATCTGGACCACGCGTTTCACCTGGCCATCTGCGAGGCATCGCACAACCCCGTGCTGGTGCACACGTTGCAGTCGCTGAACGACCTGATGCTGGGTTCAGTGTTCGCGTGCGTCAACAACCTGTATCACCGCGAGCCGGAAAAGCGGCAGATCGACAAGCAGCACGCCAAGCTGTTCAACGCCGTGATCGGGCGCCAACCCGAGCAGGCGCGCCGCGCCGCGGCCGATCATGTGGATAGCGTGCGGCAGAACCTGGCCGAGATCGAGCAGGAAGAGCAGCGCCTGGTGCGCGCCACGTTGCGCCTCGAGGGCTGGACGTAGCGCGGCTAGCGCGCAGGATTTAACGGTCTTCGGTCATTGCGGTCGCGAGGGCCAGCGGCTTGCCCGCGTAGACCCGGCCAAAGCGGTTGCCAAGCAACGCTTCCAGCGCGATCTGCTCTTGCCCCACGAATCCCTTTTGCGGCAGCGCGGCCTGCGCGACCAGATCCAGCGCCGCGCAGATGCCGGCTGCGGTCGACAACTGGATGGCGCTGAGCCGATGGCCGTCGACGTCGGCGCCGAAGATACGGATGGGGTAGGACTCTTCTTCCAGCCGGCCGTGGCGATAACCGGACGCCTGCGCCTGGATGACGATGACGTCCTGTTCGGTGGTGGGAATAGCGGTTTCGAAGATGTTCTTGAGCAGGTCGCGGCGGTCACGCAGGCGCAGATCGTTCAGCAGCAGCTTCATCAGGTTGCAGTGGCCCGGATAGCGCACCGACTTGTAATCCACGTTGCGGGCTCGGCCCAGCAGCGTGGCGGGCAGCGTGCCCAACCCGCCCGAGGTATTGAAGGCCTCGTATTCGACCCCGTCCAGCGCAAAGGTCTCGTAGCCTTCCAGTGCCGGCACGCTGGTCAATTGCCCGTCGACGATGGCTTCGCACGGGTTGCAGTATTCGTTGATCAGCCCTTCGGTGCTCCAGGTCAGGTTGTAGCGCAGGCTGTTGGAGGGGTAGCGCGGCAGCGCGCCCACGCGCATGCGCAGGTCGAGCAGGGTGTCGAAGCGGCGCGCCAGCGCGTTGCCGACAATGCCGATAAAGCCCGGCGCCAGGCCGCATTGCGGCATGAGCACGCTGTGGGCGTCGGCGGCCAGCGCCTGGATGGCGTGCGTGCTGGCGACGTCTTCGGTCAGGTCGAAATAGTGGACGCCGGCTTGCGCGCACAGGCCCGCCACCGTAATGGCGCGATGGAAAGGCAGGGCGTTGACCACGGCGTAGCGGCCTTCGATGCAGCGCGCCAGTGATGCGTCATCGGAAATCTCGCGCGTGTCGCAACCGAGTTCGGCAACGGCTCGCAGGCGCGCGGGGTCCTGATCGGCGACCAAGACCGAATAATCGCCGCTACGCTCGAGCATCAGGGCGATGGCGAAACCGATTTTTCCGGCGCCCAGGAGAAGGACGGGCTTGGTGGAGGTGGACATATTGCGCTCCTGCGTGAGGGGGATGGGTTGGCCTCATCCTATGCGCGGGCGCTGTCGATTTGTAGAGACTAAAGCGTCGTAACGGCTTTAAGTAATGCCGTTATGACTTAATTTGATGTCGATTCGTCAAAAACAAAGCCCTCCGGCGGGGCCGGAGGGCTCTAGGGGTGATTGCCGGGCCTGATGATCAGGCCGCGCGATCAGCTGCCCATGGGGGGGTAGTCCATGTTGCCGAAGGTGACCAGGCCTTCCGTCTTGGCTTGAGCCAGTTCGGTTTGCACTTGGGCGCGGGTCAGCGACGAGGCAGCGGCGGCGTGGGCGACGGGCGGGTAGTCCATGTTGCCGAAGGTCACTTCACCAGCGTTCTTGGCTTGGGCCAGTTGCTCTTGCACTTGTTGCGAGGTCAGGCTGGACTTCTGGGCGATGGCGGCGGGGTAGCCTTCTTCGCCGAAGGTGTATTGGCCCGAAACCTTGGCTTGTTGCAGTTCGGCTTGAACCTGGGCGCGCGAGGGGCCTTGGTCGGCTTCAGCGGCTTGGGCGCCGGCAGCAGCCAGAACGGACATGGACAGCATCAAAGCGGTAGCAAGGGTTTTCATAGCAGACCTCCATATGTCTTGAGCTTGGGATCCGAACCTCTGGCCTGATTGCTGGGGGTTCGCTTGCTGTGTCCCGATGAGATGCATTCTGTGCCTAAACAACCCTGGGATAAACCCTTATTACCTGAAAACATCTTTCCAAAATACGTACTAATCACCGAGGAACTTCTCAAATGGCACCATAGGTGGCGATATTTCCATTTGATGACGCAATAGGTGGTAGTCGCCCGGGCAATGTGCCTCGGGCGACAGGGGGCAGAACAGGGGGAAGCCGGCGCGCAGTCCCGGGGGCGGTCCCGGGGCTGGCAGGGGAACAATCAGCGGTTCAGGTCGGCCAGGGCGGCGTCGTACTCGGCGCGGGCCTCGTCCAGCTTGCGTTGGGCCTTGTCGATCTTGTCCTGTTTGCCCTTGGCCCGGGCGGCCTTGAGTTCGGCCTCGCGTTCGGAGACCTTGCTTTGCTTGTCGCGCACGTCGGCTTCGCGCTGGGATTGAAGGCGGCTGTCGGTGCAGTGCGCCTTCGCTTCAGCCAACGCTTTCTGCAGGCCGGCCACCTTGCGGGAGTTGTTGTCGGCCTTGGCTGCGGCGATGTCGTTTTCGATCTGGCAGAACTTGGCGGCGCAGCCGCGTTGCGCCGAGCAGTCGGTGGCGGCCTGGACGGGCAGGGCGCCGAGCAGCGCGCAAGCGCAAGCCAGAGCCGTCAGGGTTTTGGTCAAAGCAGGCATGCGGTGTCTCCGTAAGGCGTGTCGGGGACCCCATCATCGCGCATGCGGGCGTGGCCCGCAATGCGCGGCATCAAGCGATCAGCGTGCCCGCCAGCGCGGCGGCAACCAGCAGTGCGCCCAGCCAGAGGTTGGCGCGGAACAGCATGAAATTGCGGTCGGGTCGCTGGATGTCGAAGACCTTCAGTTGCCACGCCAGGTGCACCGCGATGGCGGCGATGCCCATGTAATAGGCCCACGACATGCCGATGGCATAGCCGCCCCAGCCCCACAGGACGACGGTGGCCAGGTAGAAGCCGCCGATCCAGAGTTTGCCCTGGTCGCCGAATCGCATGGCGGTGGAATGCAGGCCCAGGCTGCGGTCGTCGCGCACGTCGACGTAGGCGTAGATGCTGTCGTAGCCAACCTGCCACAGCACCGCGCCGATCCACATGGCCACGGCGGCCAGGGGAACCTGGTTCTGCGTGTCCGACCAGGCCATCAGCATGCCCCAGTTGAAGCAAATGCCCAGCACCACTTGCGGCCAATAGGTGACGCGCTTGCACAGCGGATAGATGAAGACGAAGGGCAGCACGGCCAAGGCCAGCCAGCGGCTCATGCCGTTCAGGAAGAACAGCAGCGAACCGCAGACCAGCAACTGACCGATCAGGAACCAGACCGCGTTGCGCATCGTCAGCTGGCCGCTGGTCAGCGGCCGGAAACGGGTGCGTTCGACGTGCTTGTCGAAGTTGCGGTCGCACATGTCGTTGACGGTGCAGCCGATGCCGCGCATCAGCAGCGCGCCCACCGAAAAGACGATCAGGCGCTGCAGGTCGGGCAGGCCGCCCGCGGCCTGGATCAGCGCGGCGATACAGGGCAGCAGCGTCAGCCAGGTGCCGATGGGGCGGTCCAGGCGGCACAGGCGGGCGTAGGGCCGCCACGATTTGGGCAGCCAGCGCTCGACCCAGTCGGTGAAGACGATGTCGCTGAGGTCGACGGGAGGTTGTTGCGGAGCGCTCACTGTCACGGCGAAAGTAATGGGAGGAAAGCCGACAGCATAAAACAACGGCCGGGCATTGCGCCCGGCCGCTGGACCGTCAAGGCAGATCAGGGCCGGATTTTCAGGCCGTGTATTCCTTGAGCAGCTTGCCCAGGATGGCGATGCCGGTGCGGATTTTGTCTTCCGGCACGGTGGCAAAGCTCAGGCGCAGCGTGTTGGCGCGACCGGCGCCGCTGTAGAACGGCGCGCCGGGCACGAACGCCACGTTCTGGGCGATGGCCTTTTCAAGCAGCTTGGTACTGTCGATGTGTTCGGGCAGCGTCAGCCAGATGAACATGCCGCCTTCGGGCTTGGTCCAGGTGACCGTGGCGGGGAATTCGCGCTGGATGGCTTCCAGCATGCAGCTGCCCTGCGCGCGATAGATTTCGCGCACGTTCGGCAGGTGCTCTTCGAGGAAGCCGTCCTTGACGATTTCGTACACGGCCATTTGGGTCAGCGTGGGCGTGTGCAGGTCGGTGGCTTGCTTGGCCTGCACCAGCTTGTTGATCAGCGGGCGGGCGGCGGCGATGTAGCCCAGGCGCAGGCCGGGGGCCAGCACCTTGGAGAACGTGCCCAGGCGCACCACGTTGGCGCCGTACTCGGCGGCCAGCGCGATCAGGCCCGGCTGCGGCTCGCCTGCGTAGCGCAGTTCGCCGTAGGGGTCGTCTTCGATGATGGTCAGGTTCAGCTCGGCGGCGCGCTTGACCAGTGCGATGCGGCGCTCGAGGTTGAGCGTGCGGCCGGTGGGGTTCTGGAAGTTGGGCAGCGCGTACAGGAAGCGCGCGCCATCGGCCAGTTCAGGGGTGATGGCGTCGGGGATCAGGCCGCCTTCGTCGGTGGGCACCGGCACGAACTTGGGCTGGTACAGGCTGAACGATTGCAGGGCGCCCAGGTAGCTGGGGTCCTCGACCAGCACTTTGCTGTCTTTGTCGATCAGCACCTTGCCCAGCAGGTCCAGGGCCTGCTGCGAGCCGGAGACGATCAGGATCTGGTCGGCGGCAACGTTGGCGCCGGCGCGGTTCAGGTCGTCGGCGACCCATTGGCGCAGCGGCGCGTAGCCTTCGGTGGGGCCGTACTGCAGGGCCGCGCGGCCGTTGGTGGCCAATACCTTGTCGAATGCCGCACGCACTACTTCTACCGGGAAGCCGCCGGGCGCCGGCAGACCGCCTGCGAACGAAATGACTTCGGGCCGCTCGGTGACCTTGAGGATCTCGCGGATGGCGGAACTAGTGAGTTGCTGGGCGCGTTCCGAGAAGGAAAACGCAGGTTCGAAAGGCTTGTCCATGGCTTGCTTCTTAATCAAGAAGAGGGGGGCGGAAGGGTGATGACAACGGCGCAGAAAAGACGTTACTGCGTAAACTATTGTCCCACAGCGAGGCGAGCCGGCCCCTTTATCGCGGCAAGCCCCTAAAATCACTTGTATCGATAATCGCCTGTACAGTTACATTTATCAATATGTTTGAAGCCGCTCCGATCGCCGCCGAATCCAAGGCCGCGCTGTACGCCGAACTGGCCAAGCAGGCTCGCGCCTTGCTGGACGGCGAGCACGACCGCATTGCCAATGCCGCCAATCTCAGCGCGCTGGCCTACCAGGCCTTGCCCGACCTGAACTGGGTGGGTTTCTACTTCTTCGACGGCACGGAACTGGTGCTGGGGCCGTTCCAGGGCAAGCCGGCCTGCGTGCGCATCGCGCTGAACCGCGGCGTGTGCGGGGCGGCCGCCAGCCAGCGCCAGACGCAACTGGTGCCTGATGTGCACGCGTTCCCCGGCCATATCGCCTGCGATGCCGCATCGCGCTCCGAGATCGTGGTGCCGCTGCTGCACCAAGGCCAACTCATCGGCGTGTGGGACGTGGACAGCCCGGTGCCGGACCGCTTCGACGAAGACGACCGCCAGGGCATGGAGGCGCTATGCGCCGTGTTCCTGGCCAACCTGCGTTGACAGGCTCGTGGCGGCCCGGTAGATTTGCGCATCGGCCGTCAGCGGCCGTATCAACCTCTTTATTCCATTCATGATTCGTCAGGCCAATCAATCCGCTTACCTGTTCCGCGCCCTGGGCGTGGCGACGGTTTGCGCCGGCCTGAAATCCAAAAAACAGCCGCTCATCTGACCGGAGCATGCTGTTCCGTCAGATGGGCGACGGAACAGCGGCCTCTCGGCGGCGCCATGGCGCCTTCGTGCGCACCCCCTAGTATCCCGAGCACTTCTGTACGGCCCAACCACGGTCCGCTTACACCGAAGGAGTGTTCATGCAAACTCGTCAATCTCTGTTCCAAGGCGTCTGGGTTCCCCTGGTGACGCCGTTTTCCGGCGGCGCCGTGGATGGCGGCGCCCTGCGCCGCCTGGTGCGCCATTTCCTGGCCGCCGGGGTGGACGGCCTGGTCGTCTGCGGCAGCACGGGCGAGGCCGCTGCGCTGGATGACGCCGAGCAGCTGGCGGTGCTCGATGCCGTACTGGCCGAGGCCGGCCGCCTGCCCGTGGTGATGGGCCTGGCCGGCAACCACCAGGGCCACGTGCTGCAGCGCCTGGCGGCGTTCGGCACCCGTCCGCTGGCCGGCATCCTCGCACCCGCGCCGTACTACGTGCGCCCCGGCCAGGAGGGCGCGGCCGCTTATTTCCGCTGCCTGGCCGATGCGTCGCGCTTTCCCCTGGTGCTGTACGACATTCCCTACCGTACCGGCACATCGCTCGAGACTGCGACATTACTGGCGCTGGCTGCGCATCCGAATATCGCCGCGATCAAGGACTGCGGCGGATCGCTGGACAAGACGCTGGCGCTGATCGCCGACGGCAACATGGCCGTGCTGGCGGGCGAGGACCTGCAATCGCTGTCGCTGCTGTGCCTGGGCGGCGCCGGCATCATCGCGGCCGCCGCGCATATCCGCCCCGACCTGTTCGTGGCCATGTACCAGGCCGTGCAGGCGCAGCAGCTGGATCTGGCCCGCCGCCTGTTCCAGGCGTTGGCGCCCATCATCCAGCTGGTGTTCGCCGAGCCCAATCCCGGCCCGGTGAAGGCCCAGCTGGGACGCCAGGGCCTGTTGAGCGACGAGTTGCGCCAGCCCATGCCCACGGCCAGCGCGGCGCTGGCGCTGCGCATGGACGCCGCCGTGGCGGGCCTGAACCGGCAGTTTCCCTGCCAGTAGCGGGATTGGAGCCGCCTGGACGGCGGCTTTTTAGCGCTCAGATTCATTTGGTAATAAATGTCTCAGCGGGATGCTGACGGATTGCTTATGATGCCGCCATTCTCCGGGGTGAAACAAAACGTTCATGGCTCAAGCTTTTGTAGCGTTGTCCGCCTGGCAAGTCATGCTGGCGGGCCTGCTGTTCTTCGGCGGCATCTACCTGCTTTTCGGCGCGGCCACCTGGCTGCTGACCCAGCACATCCTGCCCGCGCTGGGCATCGGCCGGCCGCTGGACCCTCGGCCTCTGGCCCCGGGCCAGCTGCGGCGCGAGTTCGCCCAATCGGGCCTGTCGGTCCTGTTATTCGGCACCGGCATGATTTTTCCGTGGGGTCTGTTGCAGCTGGGCTGGGCGCACCTGGATCCGGACGCCAGCTGGCAGAAGATCACGCTGGAAATCCTGGTGCTGGTGGCCTGGAACGACGTGCATTTCTGGGTCAACCATCGCTTGTTGCACACCAAGCTGCTGCGCCGCTTCCATTTGCCGCATCACCGGTCGGTGGTGACCACGCCGTTCTCGACCTACAGCTTTCACCCCATCGAAGCGCTGATGCTGGGCAACGTGATCATGCTGCCGATGGTGCTGCACGACTTCAGCTTCTGGTCGCTGGCGTCGGTGCCGCTGTTCAGCCTGTTCTTCAATTGCATCGGCCACGCCAACTATGACTTTTTCCCCAATGTGTCCTATTCACATTGGTTCGCCGCCAGCCGCCGGCACCATCTGCACCACGCTTGCTACAACGGCAATTTCGGCTTCCAGTTCACCTTCATGGACCGCCTGTTCCGCACCCGGCTGAAGGCCGAGGCGGCCGGGGCCCAGCTGGAGGCTTTCCGAAAGCGAGAATCGCTTGGCGGACAGGCTTAAGCAGCGGCGCCGGTTGCCTGCGCTGCGCAACCGACGCGATTGGCAGAGCCTGGCGTACCTGGCCGCGCTGCCCGTTCTGGCGGCGTGGCAGTGGTTTCATGGCTTCTGGTGGCCGCTGTACGCGCTGATGCTGTTCCTGACCCTGGGCATCGGGGTGATCCATCACAATCACACACACATCCGCATGTGGCGGGGGCGCTGGACGAACCGGGCCACCGATTTCTGGATCACGCTGCTGCAGGGGCATCCCACGTTCGTGTTCTATCCGGCGCACGTGGCCACCCATCATCGCTACAAACATGGCGCGCTGGACGCGGCGCGTACCTACCGGTTCGGCGGCGATACCAATCACCTGTGGGGCTACCTGATCCACCCGGCGCAAGCCGTCTGGGTGCTGTATCCGCTGTTTTTCACCTGGCTGGGCCGCCTGCGCCGGCATTGGCCGGGCGCCTGGCGCTATTGCCTGTGCCAGTACGGCGCCTGGCTCGGGCTGTGGGGCGGCCTGCTGGCCGTGAATCCGGTCAAGGCGCTGGTGTTCGTCATCGTGCCGCAGCTGCACGGCCTGCATTGGCTCTTGGCCACCAACTACCTGCAACACGCGCATGCCGACGGCGGACCGCGAGCGGTGGCCGGCCTGAACTACGCCCGCAATTTCGAAGGACTGGTCAATCCGCTGCTGTTCAACATCGGCCTGCACACCGCGCACCACGAGCACCCGCGCGCCCATTGGTCCGAACTGACCCGTCTGCATCGCGTCCACTACCGGGCCCGCGTGACGCCCGCGCTGAACGAGGGCGGCCTGACCCCCTACATGTTCCGCGTGTTCGTGCTGGGCACCTTCCTGCCGCGCTTTCGCAGCCGCTCGTGCATGGCGCCCGAGCACGTGCGCTAGCACCGCCTACCAATACCTGCCACTAGAGACCCGTCATGCCTATCGCGTTTAATCGTGTCTATCTGGAAAGCGCCGGCTACTTCATGCCGGGCGAGCCCGTCTCCAACGAGGCCATGGACAGCTACATCGCGCCGCTGAACCGTATGTCCAGCCGCATCAAGACCCGCATCCTGGCCGAAAACGGCATCAAGCAGCGCTACTACGCGATTGACCCGGAAGGCGCCACGGTCTTCACCAATGCGCAGCTGGCCGCCAACGCGATCCGTGATTGCCTGCGGCGCAACGACGGCGACCTGGCGGACGTGTCGCTGCTGACCAGTGGGTCGTCCGGCGGCGATGCGCTGATGCCGGGCTTTGCCAACATGATCCAGGGCGAATTGGCGGCCCATCCGATGGAAACCCTGTCGGTGCATGGCATCTGCGCCGCGGGCGTGTCCGCCATCCAGACGGCCGCGCAAGGCGTAGAAATGGGCGGCCATGCCCGCGCGCTGGCCGTGGCCGCCGAACTGCCGTCGCGGCTGTTCAAGCGCTCGCGCTTCGCGGCGCGCGGCTACGACGCCGACTTCGATGCGCACTTCCTGCGCTGGATGCTGTCCGACGGCGCTGGCGCGGTGCTGCTGGGCCAGGGCGGGCGGCCGTTGCCGGGCGCCTCCAGCGGCGTGCGGCTGCGCCTGAAATGGGTGCACCAGCGGTCCTTCTCGGGCGATTACCCCGTGTGCATGCAATTGGGCCTGTCGGCCGACCGGCAAAAGGGGCACCTGGACTATCCGTCGTGGAACGAGGCCGAGGCGGATGGCGCCTTGTCGCTGCGCCAGGACATCCGGCTGCTGCCGCACCTGTTCGACATCGGTATTCATGAATATGCCAAGCTGGTGCGCGACGGCTGGCTGGACCCGGACCAGGTGGACCACTTCCTGTGCCACTACTCGTCCGAGAAGTTCATCCCGGTGGTCGAAGACCTGATGGAGAAGGCCGGCCTGGTGATCCCGCGCGAGCGCTGGTTCAGCAACCTGGCTTGGCGCGGCAATACGGGCGCGGCATCGATCCTGATCATGCTGGCCGAATTCCTGGAGACGCGCGAGGTCAAGCCGGGTGAGCAGATCTTCTGCTATATCCCCGAGTCGGGCCGTTTCATGGCCGCCTACATGCTGCTGGAAGCCGAGGCGGTGCAGGGTGCCACGGTGGCCGTGTCCTCCGGCGCCGCGCCGGCGGCCAAGGGGTACGAAGACGCCCATAGCGCGGATGCCGAGGCGATCGCGCCGCCGCACGATCCCGACATGGCGCCCCAGGGCCTGGGCCAGCTGCTGACCGAATTGGCGGCGATCTGGCACGACTACCGGTCGCGCGTCTGGCGCACGCCGGTGGTGCGGCGTCTGCGCAACCGCCAGTTCCAGACCGCCGACTACCTGAACTGGATGGAAAACTGGATTCCGCAGGTGCGCGAAGGCAGCAAATGGATGCGCGAAGGCGCGGCCTCGCTGACCGAGCAATACCAGCCGCTGGCCGCCTTGATCGACATGCACGCCGGCGAAGAGCAGAACGACTTCCAGATCCTCTTCCAGGACTACCGCACGGCCGGCGGCGCGATCGACAACATCGATCTGCTGCGCCGCAACCCCGGCGGCGAGGCCCTGAACGCCTATCTGCACAGCCTGGCCGCCACGCGCGACCCGATCGGCCTATTGGGCGCCATCTACATCATCGAAGGCACCGGCCAGCGCATCGTGCCGGCGCTGCTGCCGCTGCTCAAGGCCAGCCTGACGCTGCCGCCCGATGCGTTCCGCTTCCTGGAATACCATGGCCACAATGACGAAAACCACCTGGCTCGCTGGTTGACCGCGGTGGAGCTGGCGCTGGACTGCGACGAAGACGGCCGCGCCGAGCGGCGCATCGTCGATACCGCACGCCGCACGGCCGCGCTGTACCTGATGCAGTTTCATCATGTGATGGAGGACGATGCCACATGAACAAGGAACCGGATTTCCTTGCCAAGGAGCATGATCCCGCCGATCCGAGCCCGTGGCTGGCCTTGTACCTGGACCGCAGCACTCCGCTGCCGGACAAGGTCAAGAAGGCCTGGCTGACGGATTCGAGCTGCGCTTCGCGCCAGTATCTGCTGCCGTTCCTGCGGCCGCTGGCGCGCGCGTTCATCATCCTCATCCAGGTCATCAAGACCTTCCTGCCGCGCCGCTGGTCGCATTCCCGGCTGCTGCACCGCATCCTGGCGTGGGGCCTGAAGCGCTTCGTGTCGCCCGAGGCCAACTGGCTGATCCTGCGGCATTTCCACCTGGGCGCGCAGGCGCTGTCGTTCATCGCGGCGAACTCGCCGGTGCGCATCACCACCACGCCGCTCGAGCCGATGGAGATCGACGACCTGAAGGACGAGTTGTTCGTCAAGCACGACCTGAACCTGTTCAATTTCGTGATTCGGCTGAACCAGGCGTTGCGCGACGCCGGCGTGGAAATGCATGCGCCGGAGCGGGTCGATTTCTCGATGATTCGCGATCCGGACCTGCGTTTGGAAGACATGCCGCAAGGCAAGCTGAATTTTCTGGATTTGCAAAGCGCCATCGAGCTGTTCACGCCGCTGTATCAGCTGATGCTGACCGACAACGATTTCTGGCGCGCGGCCAACTCGCTGCAGCTGGATGAGACCATCGGCATCTATGCAGCCAAGCTGCTGGGGGCGCCGCAGCACCTGATTCTGGTGAACAACAGCCATCCGCTGGTGCCCATGTCGACGTTGCGTGCCGGGTACCGGCTCGTGCTGCATGGCCTGTCGACCGAGATGTTGCACAGCCTGCTGATGGAAATGAAGGCCGCCCAGGCCGGCGCCGAGCCGCCCGCGCCGATCGCCTGAGGATCGCGGACCGCAGCCCGGCCCGGATGCAAGTCCGGGTTGTCCCCGCGTGGCAGGGCAAAGTGGCTGCGCTATATTGCGACCCTTGTCCGCCGTGCCTCGCCAGGCCGCGCTCGCGCGGCCTGAATGTCTATTTCGGAAGCGCTTGCAATGTCTCAGCCCATCGAAGTCCTTGCCACTGTCTTGTTTGTCGTGGCGGTGCTTCATACCTTTTCCGTCCCTGTGTTTGCCCGCCTCGCCCACCGTGGCGGGCCGCATGCCGGCTTCTGGCATCTGTTCTCGGAAGTGGAGGCGGTGTTCGGCGTCTGGGCCTTTGCCCTGATCGTGGCGATGGCGGCGTTGTCCGGGCCGTCCGCGGCCATCGACTACATGGACACGCGCAACTTCACCGAGCCGCTGTTCGTCTTCGCCATCATGGTGGTGGCGGCCAGTCGCCCGATCCTGGAGCTGGTGGGGTTGCTGGTGCGCCTGGCGGCGCGCGTGGTGCCGCTGCCGCGCGAGCTGGCGACCTTCTTTGTGGTGATGTCGCTGGTGCCGCTGGGCGGCTCGTTCATCACCGAACCCGCGGCGATGACGCTGGCGGCGATCCTGTTGCGCGACGCGTATTTCCGCACCAGCGGGCGCGCCGGCTTCAAGTACCTGACCTTGGGCGTGCTGTTCGTCAACGTGTCGATCGGCGGCGTGCTGACTTCGTATGCGGCGCCGCCGGTGCTGATGGTGGCGTCCACGTTCGGCTGGGATTCGGCCTTCATGGCGCAGCATTTTGGCTGGCGGGCGGCGGTGGCCGTCTGCCTGAACGCCGGCCTGCTGACTTTCGTGTGCCGCAAGGCGCTGCTGGAGCGCTCGGTGGGCACGGGGGGCGGCGTGGATGCGCCCGAGGGCCAGGATAAGCGTGCGCCGGTGCCGGCCGTGGTGATGTTGATCCACCTGGTGTTTCTGGTGGCCGTCGTACTGAGCGCGCATCATCCCGCCATTTTCCTCGGCCTGCTGATGATGTTCATCGGCTTTGCCGAGGCCTACAAGCGCCACCAGAACCGCCTGCTGATCAAGGAAGGCCTGATGGTGGGGTTCTTCCTGGCCGGGCTGGTCGTGCTGGGGGGATTGCAGAAATGGTGGCTGCAGGACCTGCTGGGCGGGTTGGAGCCCTTCGTGCTGTTCTGGGGCGCCACTGCCCTGACGGCAGTGACCGACAACGCCGCGCTGACCTACCTGGGTTCGCTAGTGGAAGGCACCGGCGAGGCCTGGCGCTACATGCTGGTGGCCGGGGCGGTGACGGGGGGGGGACTGACGGTCATCGCCAATGCGCCCAATCCGGCCGGGTTTGCCATCCTGAAAAACCATTTTCCGGATGGCAGCATCTCGTCCGGGCGGCTGTTTTTGTCCGCCCTAGGCCCGACGCTGGTGGCCGCCCTGATGTTTCTGTTGCCCGTCTGACGGGGCAGGGGGCGGCGCCCTGGCGACCGCCCCGAAAGGCCCGCCGCGAGGTTGCCGCCGGCCCTTCATGAAAAACCGCTAAAATTCAAGACTTTCCCGTATTTTTCCGGCCTTGCCCGCCCGTTGTCCGGTGCAGAGCCAGTCCCGGCCTCGTTGCCCTGTCCGCAGGGCCTTGCCGGCGATCCTGGCGCCGCATCCGTCCGGCCGACGGTTATTGAACCGCCGGGCCCGCGCCTGGGAGCCCTCGATGCCCATCTACGCTTATAAGTGCAGCGCCTGCGGCCATGCCAAAGACGTCTTGCAGAAGATTTCCGACGCGCCGCTTTCGGTTTGCCCCGAATGCGGCCAAAGCACGTTCTCCAAGCAGGTGACCGCGGCTGGATTCCAGCTCAAGGGGTCCGGCTGGTACGTCACCGATTTCCGCAATGGCAGTGGCGGCAACCAGGCCACCGGCGCCGCAGCGCCGGCATCGTCATCCGACAATGCCGCCCCGGCAGCCAGCCCGGCGCCCGCCGCCAGCACGCCGGCACCGGCTGCTGCCCCCGCGCCTGCCGCTGGCTCGGCTTCCGCTTCCTGAGACCGCGCGCGATGCGGATGCGCGTCATCAAAAAGTACTTCATCACCGGCCTGCTGATCTGGGTTCCCCTGGTCATCACGGTGTGGGTGCTGGGACTGCTGGTCGCGACCCTCGAAGGGTTCGTGCCTGGCTTTCTGTCGTCCGAATCGCTGTTTGGCGTCGACATTCCCGGTTTCCGCTTCGTCCTGGTCATCGTGGTGGTGCTGTTGACGGGCATCTTCGCGGCCAACCTGCTTGGCCGCACCATGGTGGACCAGTGGGAAAACCTGCTGGGCCGCATTCCCCTGGTGCGTTCCATCTACAACTCGGTCAAGCAGGTCAGCGATACCGTGCTTGCCCCCAATGGTCAGGCTTTCCGCCGCGCGGTGTTGTTGCAATACCCGCGCGCCGGCAGCTGGACCATCGCTTTCGTTACCGGCACGCCCAGCGGCGAGGTGGCCGACCATCTTCCTGGCGACCACATCAGCGTGTACGTGCCGACCACGCCGAATCCCACGTCCGGCTTTTTCCTGATAGTGCCCCGTGCCGACACGGTGGACCTGCAGATGAGCGTGGACGCGGCCTTGAAGTACATCGTTTCCATGGGCGTCGTCGCCCCGGGCCCGGCCGCAGCGCCAGGGATCCGGCCGGCGCCGCTCTCTCCGGCGGCTGGCGCGCAGAACGCGCCGGGCGCCGATTCGTAACCCTTACGCTACAACCAAGCACACAACGGAGTTATCCCGATGCGTACCTGCTACACCGGCCAGGTTTGCCGCGACCATCTCGGCCAGACCGTCACCCTGTATGGCTGGGTGAACCGCCGCCGTGACCACGGCGGGGTCATCTTCATCGACTTGCGCGACCGCGCGGGCCTGGCGCAGATCGTGTTCGATCCGGATAACGCCGCCTTCGCCACCGCCGAGCGCCTGCGCAACGAATTCTGCGTCCGCGTCACCGGCCTGGTGCGCGAGCGTCCGGCGGGCACCGCCAACGCCGAGCTGGCCTCGGGCGAAATCGAAGTGCTCTGCAAGGAAGTCGAAATCCTGAACGCGTCGGTCACCCCGCCGTTCCAGCTCGACGACGACAACCTGTCGGAAACCACCCGCCTGACGCACCGCGTGCTGGACCTGCGCCGTCCGCAGATGCAGCGCAACCTGATGCTGCGCTACCGCGTTTCGATCGAAACGCGCAAGTTCCTGGACCAGTTGGGCTTCATCGACATCGAAACCCCGATGCTGGCCAAGAGCACGCCCGAAGGCGCTCGCGACTACCTGGTGCCCTCGCGCGTGAACGCCGGCCACTTCTTCGCGCTGCCGCAATCGCCCCAGCTGTTCAAGCAGATGCTGATGGTGTCGGGCTTTGACCGCTACTACCAGATCACCAAGTGCTTCCGCGACGAAGATTTGCGCGCCGACCGCCAGCCCGAATTCACCCAGATCGACTGCGAAACGTCGTTCCTGAACGAATTCGAGATCCGCGAGATTTTCGAAAACCTGATTCGCCACGTCTTCAAGGTGGTGCAGGGCGTTGACCTGGCCGAGCCGTTCCCGATCATGAGCTGGACCGAAGCCATGCGCCGCTACGGTTCCGACAAACCGGACTTGCGCGTGCAGCTCGAGTTCACCGACATCACCGACGTCATGCGCGACGTGGACTTCAAGGTGTTTGCCGCCGCCGCCACGGCGCCCGGCAGCCGCGTGGTCGCCCTGCGCGTGCCCGGTGGCGCCGAAATGTCGCGCAGCGAAATCGACGCCTACACCCAGTTCGTCGGCATCTACGGCGCCAAGGGCCTGGCCTACATCAAGGTCAACGAAGTGGCCAAGGGCCGCGACGGTCTGCAATCGCCCATCGTCAAGAACCTGCACGACGCTGCCCTGGCCGAACTGGTCAAGCGCACCGGCGCGCAGGACGGCGACATCATTTTCTTCGGTGCCGACCGCGAAAAGGTTGTCAACGACGCCATCGGCGCGCTGCGCGTGAAGATCGGCCACAGCGAATTCGGCAAGAAGTCGGGCCTGTTCAAGGCCGGCTGGCAGCCGCTGTGGGTGGTCGACTTCCCGATGTTCGAGTACGACGAGGAAGACGGCCGCTACACCGCCGCCCACCACCCGTTCACCAGCCCCAAGGATGGTCACGAAGACTTCCTGGAAACGGATCCCAGCAAAGCGTTCGCCAAGGCCTACGACATGGTCCTGAACGGCTGGGAAATCGGCGGCGGCTCGGTCCGTATTCACCGCGAGGAAGTGCAGAGCAAGGTGTTCCGCGCGCTCAAGATCGGCGCCGAGGAAGCCCGCGAGAAGTTCGGCTACCTGCTCGACGCGCTGCAATACGGCGCGCCTCCGCACGGCGGCATCGCCTTCGGCCTGGACCGCATCGTCACGATGATGACCGGCGCCGAATCGATCCGTGACGTGATCGCCTTCCCGAAGACGCAGCGCGCGCAAGACCTGTTGACGCAAGCGCCTTCGGAAGTTGACGAGAAGCAACTGCGCGAGCTGCACATCCGCCTGCGCAACGTAGAGCAAAAGTAAGTCCCCCCGAGGCGCGGAGTGCTTCCCCCCCAAGGGAGGCGCCTTGAAGTAAGCTCCTGAGGCGCCGGGGGCGCCTCCCCCCAAGGGGGGCGCCTCAAGGGACCGGCGGAGCCGGATCCTCGGCGGCCCGGCTTGTGAGGCAGCATTTGTTTGCGGAGTGCTGTGTCCTTGGAGCCACTGAGCTTGCGGTGAGCAGCTTTTTGTTGCGGCTAGGGTTTGCTGAATTGGGGTAATCTGGCAAACGCCGCTTTGTGGCGGCGCTTGCCGGGGCGCTTCAGGGCCTGGCTTGTGGTTCCTCTGCTTTCAAAGGCGCCATCGCTTTTATGTCGCTCATCCGTGTCGTCAGCTACAACATCCACAAGGGCCGTTCGGCGCTGGGCCGGCGCGACTCCCTGAATGAATTGCGCCTGGGCCTGTATGGCCTGCGGCCTGACCTGGTCTTCCTGCAGGAGGTCCAGGGCCGTAACGAACAGAAGTCGTTGCTGGACGCCCAGCACGAGTCCCTGGCCGCTGCGCTGAAGCTGGATGTGGCCTACGGCCGCAACGCGGTCCGCCATGAAACCGACCATGGCAATGCGCTGTTGTCGCGCTTTCCCATTCTTGATCACGAAAACCAGGACATCTCCGACCACCGGCTGGAGCAACGCGGCCTGCTGCATGCGACCATCGAGCTCGACGGCCGGTCGGTGCACTGCTTCGTGGTGCACCTGGGCCTGTTCGCCGGCAGCCGCAGCCGCCAGATACTGGCGCTGACCGAGCGCATCCGACGCATGGTGCCGGATGGCGAACCCATCCTGATCGCGGGCGATTTCAACGATTGGGGCGACCGGCTGGCGCCGCTGTTCGTGCAGCAGCTGGGACTGTATGAAGTCTTCTCGCATGCGCCGCGCAGCCATGGCGGCGAATTGCCCCGCCTGCGCGATTCGGTCAAACGCCTGAGCAACGCCTTGCGCGGGCTGCCCAACAGCGGCGTGTCTGTCATGGAACGCACCAACCAGCTGGGCATGGACGGCAGCTCGCGCCTGTTGCTGCCGCCGCCGCGCACGTTTCCCGCCGTGTTCCCGTGGTTCCGCCTGGACCGCATCTACCAGCGCGGCTTTGCCGTGCGCAGCGCGCGCGTGCTGCGCGGCCGCGAATGGGCGAGGCTATCCGATCATTCCCCCTTGCTGGCCGAGCTGGAACTTCCGTGAAGGCCGAGCAGGTCAAGTTGGAATGGACCGAGGGCAACAAGATCCACTTGTTGCAGAACGGTACCGATTTTTTCCCCGCGCTGTGCCAGGCCATTGACCAGGCGCAGGTCAGCGTGCACCTGGAAACCTACATCTTCATGCTGGACCGCACCGGCCTGAAGGTGCTGGACTGCCTGATGGCCGCGGCCGGGCGCGGCGTGAAGGTGCGCGTCGTGCTGGACGGCTTTGGCAGCGCGGAAACGGTTGATGCCGTGCGCGAACGCCTGACGGCCGCCGGCGCGCAGTGCCGCATCTTTCGTCCCGAGCCGCGCTGGTTCGCCAAATTCATTCCGTCCCGCAGCCGCCTGCGGCGCCTGCATCGCAAGGTCACCGTTGTCGATGGCAGCATCGCCTTCATCGGCGGCATCAACATCATCGACGACTACGACGACCTGGACCCGACCGACGGCATTTCGGCGCCACGCTTCGACTTCGCGGTGCAGGTGCAGGGGCCGGTGGTGACCGAGGCGGCCTGCGCCCAGGACCTGCTGTGGGTGCGCTTGAATTGGGCCCGCCTGCGGCGCCATCCGCGCGACTGGAGCCGCATGCGGCTGACCAAGCCCAGCCATGCGCCGGTGGCGCCTTGCGGCGAGCTGCGCGCCGCGCTGGTGCTGCGCGATAACTTGCGGTTCCGCCAGACCTTCGAGCGCGCCTATCTTTACGGCATCACACAGGCGCGGCGCGACATCCTCATCGCCAACGCGTATTTCTTTCCCGGCCGGCAGTTCCGCCGCGCCCTGGCCAAGGCCGCCGCGCGCGGCGTGCGGGTGCGCCTGCTGCTGCAAGGCAAGGTCGAATACCGCATGCAGTACCATGCCACGCGCTCCCTCTACGACCAGTTGCTGCGCGACGGCATCGAGATCTACGAATACATGCCCAGTTACCTGCACGCCAAGGTGGCGGTCATCGACAACGTGGCTACGGTCGGCTCGTCCAACCTGGACCCCTTCAGCCTGCTGCTGGCGCGCGAAGCCAATGTGGTGGTGGACGACCAACCGTTCTCGTGGGATCTGCAGGAACGCCTCGAGACGGCCATCCTGGAAGGCGGCCGCTTCATCCGGCCGCTGGAGTACCAGCGCCGCGGCTGGATACGGCGCTGGGTGGACGCCGCGTCCTACACCTTGCTGCGCATCGGCGTGGCGTTGACGGGGACTTCGGACAAGTACTGAGCCGGCGGCCGCGGCGGTAAACTGCAGGACTGGAAGGCCAGGCCTTCTTTCGGGCACTACGCAATGAGCATTCTCGTCACCGGCGGCGCCGGATTCATCGGTTCCTACTTTGTGCTGGATTGGCTGGCGCAGAGCGATGAGCCCGTGGTCAATCTGGACAAGCTGACATACGCCGGCAACCCGGCCAATCTGGCCAGCCTGAAGGGAGATGCCCGTCATCAGCTGGTGGTGGGCGACGTGGGCGACACCGTGCTGGTGACGGCCATGCTGCAGGCGCACCGGCCCAGGGCGATCCTGCACTTCGCGGCCGAATCGCATGTGGATCGTTCCATCGCCGGAGCCGGTAACTTCATCCAAAGCAATATCTGCGGCACCTTCGGCCTGCTGGAAGCGGCGCGCGCCTACTGGGCGGATCTGACCGGCCCGGCCCGCGATGCCTTCCGCTTCTTGCATGTCTCGACCGACGAAGTCTATGGATCGCTCGATCCCGATGCGCCGGCCTTCACCGAATCCAGCGCCTATCGGCCCAACAATCCGTATTCCGCCAGCAAGGCGGCCAGCGACCATCTGGTGCGGGCCTGTGGCAAGACCCATGGCCTGCCCGTGTTGACCACGCACTGCTCCAACAACTACGGGCCGCGGCAGTTTCCCGAGAAACTGATTCCGCTGACGATCCACAATGCCGTGGCGGGCAAGCCCCTGCCGGTCTATGGCGACGGCCTGCATGTGCGCGACTGGCTGCACGTGGCGGACCATTGCAGCGGCTTGCGCCGCGTGCTGGAGCGTGGCCGCGCCGGCGAAACCTACAACCTGGGCGGGGACTGCGAGCGCACTAATCTGGATGTGGTGCTGGCGGTCTGCAAATTGCTGGATCAGCTGCGTCCGCGCGCGGACGGCGCGTCCTACAAGACGCAGGTCGCGATGGTGCCGGACCGTCCGGGGCACGACCGCCGCTACGCCATCGACGCTGCAAAAGCGCAGCGCGAGCTCGGCTGGCGCGCGATCGAGACCTTCCATTCAGGGCTCGAAAAAACGTTGCGCTGGTACCTGGACAACCCGCAGTGGGTCGCGGATATCGTTTCAGGCGCATACCGCCAGGGAGCCGTGCCGTCATGAGCGAATCCGTGCAGCGCAAAGGCATCATCCTGGCCGGAGGTTCCGGCACGCGCCTGCATCCGGCCACGCTGGCCATCAGCAAGCAGCTGATGCCGGTCTACGACAAGCCGATGATCTACTACCCGCTCAGCACACTGATGCTGGCGGGCATCCGTGACATCCTGGTGATCTGCACGCCCGAAGACGCGCCGCGCTTTGCCCAACTGCTGGGCGATGGCCGGCAGTGGGGCTTGAGCCTGCAATACGCGGTGCAGCCGTCGCCGGACGGATTGGCGCAGGCGTTCTTGATCGGGGCGGACTTTCTCGGCGATGCGCCGTGCGCGCTGATCCTGGGCGACAACCTTTTCTACGGCCACGACTTGCCGCAGTTGCTGATGCGCGCCGACGCCCGGCAGCAAGGCGCGACCGTGTTCGCCTATCACGTGCAGGATCCGCAGCGCTATGGCGTGGTCGAGTTCGATGCCGGCGGCCAGGCGCTGCGGATCGAAGAGAAGCCGGCCTCGCCCCAGTCCAGCTACGCGGTTACCGGCCTGTACTTCTACGACAACCAGGTGGTTGAGTTGGCGCGCGGGATTCGTCCTTCCGCGCGCAATGAACTGGAAATCACCGACCTGAACCAGGCCTATCTGCAGCAGGGCCGCTTGAACGTCGAGATCATGGGCCGTGGCCACGCCTGGCTGGATACCGGCACCCATGACAGCCTGCTCGAGGCCAGCCAGTTCATCGCCACGCTCGAGCGCCGCCAGGGCCTGAAGGTCGCTTGTCCCGAAGAGATCGCCTACCGCAAGCAGTGGATTACCGCTGACCAGCTGCAAGCCCTGGCCCGCCCGCTGCAAAAGAGCGGCTACGGCGACTATTTGATGAGTTTGCTCAAGCGCTTGCCGTTCTGATGATCATTACGCCCCTGTCCCTGCCCGATGTCCTGCTGATCGAACCCGAAGTGCATCGGGACGCGCGGGGCTGCTTTCTGGAAACCTACCGGCAATCGGTGCTGGATGCCGCCGTGGGGCGCGAACTGCGCTTCGTGCAGGACAACCAGTCCGAATCCCATCGCCACGTGCTGCGCGGCCTGCACTATCAGACCGTGGATCCCCAGGGCAAACTGCTGCGCGTGACCGAAGGCGAGATCTACGATGTGGCCGTGGACATGCGCCAGGATTCTCCGACCTTCGGACAATGGGCCGCTCAGCGCTTGTCGGGCGACAACCATCTGCAGCTCTGGATTCCAGAGGGGTATGCGCACGGCTTTCTGGTGCTGTCCGAGCGTGCGGTGGTGTCGTACAAGACCACCGCGTATTACCAGCCCGCGTACCAGCAATGCCTGTTGTGGAACGATCCCGCCGTGGCGGTGACCTGGCCGCTGAGCGGCGCGCCTCACCTGTCGGCGCCCGACCAGCGCGGCTTGCCGCTGAGCCAGGCGCCCCGAGTGCGGATCGGCTAGCCGGCCGCAACGCGGCGCTTGCCGCCGACCAGGCCCAACGCCAGTGCAGTACCCACCAGGATGATGCCGGCGCCCGTCAGGATTGATACCGTGATGGCCTCGTCCAGAAACCAGGCGCCCCACACCACGCCAAAGACGGGGACAAGGAAAGTCACGCTGACCGCCCCGGTGGGCCCGACATTGGCAATCAGGCGGAAGAAGACGATGTAGGCGGCGCCGGTGCAGACGACGGCCAGCAGGATCGTGGCGCCCCATGCCATGCCCGAGACCGGGGTTTGCGGCCAGGTGGCCAGCGCCAGCGGCAGCAGCAGCAGCGACGCGGCGAGCATGCTGCCCGTGGCGTTGGACAGCGCATCCACGCCCGTCAGGAAGCGCTTGGTCCAGTTGGCCGCGATGCCATAGAACACGGGCGCGGATACCGCCGCCAGCACCGCGGGCCCCGTACCGCCGGCCTGGAAATTGAGCTTGTCCCAAACCAGCACCACGATGCCCAGCAGGCCGATCGCCAGGCCCAGCGAACGCGCCCAGGGCAGTCTGTCTTTCAGCCACAGCCAGCCGACCACCGCGCCCCAGACCGGCGTCACGGCATTGGCGACCGACAGGAACCCGGCGCCCAGCGACTGGGCGGCATAGGCGTACAGCAGGAAGGGCAGCGCGGCGTTCAACGTGCCCACCACCAGAATGGCCTTCCAATGCCTGGCGATGATGGGCAGCTTGCCCCGCCATAGGGCGGCGGGCAGCAGGAACAGGGCGGCCAGACCGACGCGCAGTTCGATCAGCGCCACCGGGCCGAATTCGCCCACGGCCACGCGCATGAACAGGAAAGAGCCGCCCCAGACGGCAGCCAGGAGCAAAAGGTCCAGCAAATCGCGACGGCGCATGGTCAATCCCGAGTCAGGCTTGGTTCCGGCCAGTGGCCAGATTCTTCATCTTGACCCGATGCGCGAGTACCGCACAGGTCAGGCACAGGACAATACACAACACCAGCCCCGTGCGCACTCCGTTTAGTATCGTGCCGTGCGAAATCAGGATGCCGACCACCGCGGTGCCCAGGGCGCTGCCGATGGCTCGCGTCGTCTGCACCAGGGCGGACGCCACGCCCACGTCACGCCGTTCGCTCAGCATCTGCATGAAGAGTGTCAGGTTGGGCAGCAGAAAGCCCAGCGCACAGCCGTTCACGAAGAATGCCGCCAGAATCCACCAGGCCGATGTACCGGGGGAAATCAGCAGCACCATCAGCGTGCCCACGGCCAGCAGGCCGGCGCCGAAAACCATCAGGCGCTGCGGTTCGGTCTGGCGGGGAAAGAGGCGTCCGTTGATGATGCTGCCCACCGAAATGGCCGCCACCAGCGGCGTCAGCAGCAGCCCGGCCTCGCTGGGCGTGTATCCCAGCACCTGTTGCAGCAGCAACGGGCTGTAGAAGATCAGCACGAACATCACGGCCCCGACGGTCATCGCCGCCAGGTTCAGCAGTTGCGGTTCGCGGCCTGCCAGCACCCGCAACGGAAAAATGGGCGATGCCACGCGCCGTTCGATGGGGATCAGCAGCACGATGGCGGCGATGCCGATCACCGCCAGCGCCAAGCCCATCATCGGATGGGCATGCTCGCCCTTGGCGAAGCCCAGTTCCAGCGCCGCCAGCGGCGCGCCCACGGCCAGCACCAGCAGGATGGCGCCGATCCAGTCGATGCGGCGCTCCCCCGTATGTACCGGCTTGATGCGCGGGAAATACCTGGCCAGCAGGAACAGGGCGACCCCGGCCGCGATGGGAGAAATGAAAAACGCGGCACGCCAGCCCAGCGCCTGGGTGGCGGCGCCGCCCAGCACCGGGCCGATGCCGCTGGCCATGGCAAAGGCAGCCGACACCAGGGCCATCCATTTGACCCGCTGCTTGGCGTCCGGAAACAGGTCGGCCGGGGCCGCGAAGGCGGTGGCGATCATCATGCCGCCGCCGATGCCTTGCAGCGTACGGAACAGGATCAGTTGCCCCATGGTCTGCGACAGACCGCAGGCGATCGAGCCCAAGGCGATGATCAGCACGGAAACCAGCATCAGGGGCTTGCGGCCGAACATGTCGCCCAGGCGGCCGAAGATCATGATGGATGCCGCCGTCGCCAGCAGGTAGCCGGTGCCGACCCAGGCGTACAGCGCCATGCCGTCCAGGGCCTCGGCCACGCGCGGCAGGGTGGTGCTGATGATGGTGGAATCGAAGGCGGGTGATAACCCCAGAATACGGCCACCACCAATACGACCAGCACCCAGGACCAGCGGGAATTGGACAGGCCGCGGGGTTCGGGCTCGGGCGGAGGCGGGGGCGGCGCCAGCCGGGGCTGAGCGGCCATGTAGTCGATGAAGGCCGTGAAGAACTTCGAGATGATTTTTTCGCCGGCCTTCAGGATCAGGCCTTCGCCGCATTCGGCCAGCTTGCCGCCGGTCATGCCGGCCACCGTGTAGGCGACCCGCGTGCCCTGGTCTTTTGTCGACAAATTGACCTGGGCGGTGCCGATGGCCAGGCAGGCGGCGCGGCCTTTGCCTTCGAAGACCAGGGTGCAGCTGTTGGGGGGATCGACGTCCGAGAGCAGGATCTCGCCTTCGTAGTCGGTATCCAGGCCGGCGATCTTGGCCCGCAGCGTGACCCCGTATTCGGTGGGGCTGCGCTGGACGACTTCGACGCAGCCGGGGATGCATCGCTGCAGCACGGCGGGATCGGTCAACGCATCCCAAGTCTGGTGCTGGGTTGAAGGAATCCACTGGGCATCTGCAATGCGCATGACTGTCTCCTTGTGTCGGGATCCTCGTCCTATTGTGGTTCCAAAACCCCCTGCTGGCTACTGCTGGATTTGGGTGCACCGCAGCGTAAATAGAAAAAATACTGTCATTAAATGATATTGATAATTAAGTACGGTTACGGAGAATACACACCTTGCCTGGTTGTAATGGGGATTCGCCAGCCTTCGCCATCACAAGGCGCAGCCCGGAGGAGCCGGCGGATAGACCATGGAAATAGGGTCGATTAAAGCCCTACATGCCTTAGGGAACGGCGGCCAAACTGGATACAATGCCACTTTCGCTCAGAAAGAAAAAAGGGCATTCTCATGAAGCTTGCTGGTTCTAAGATTCTGGTTATCGGCGGTGCCGGTTTCATTGGCAGTTTTGTCGTCGCCGAACTCCTTAAGCACGACGTCGCCGAAGTCGTCATTTACGACAACTTCGCTCGCGGAAAACACAGCAATATTGCTGAGTACCTGAAGGATCCGCGCTGCCGTATGTATCCCAACGGCGGTGACATCCGCGACATCGACCTGCTCAACGATGCCATGTACGGCATGGATGGCGTCGTCCATCTGGCCGCCATGTGGCTGTTGCACTGCAAGGACTTCCCGCGCACCGCGTTCCACGTGAACATCGAAGGCACCTTCAACGTGCTCGAAGCATGTGTGAAGAACAACATCAAGCGCCTCGTCTACTCGTCCTCGGCTTCGGTCTACGGCGATGCCGTCGAGGTGCCGATGACTGAAGAGCACCCGTTCAACAACCGCAACTTCTACGGCGCCAGCAAGATCGCCGGCGAAGCCATGTGCCATGCGTTCCATGACCGTTATGGCCTGAGCTACGTGGGCTTGCGCTACATGAACGTGTACGGTCCGCATCAGGACCAGACCGCTGCCTACACCGGCGTCATCCCGATCATGCTCAACAAGATCGATGCCAACGAAGCGCCGGTCATCAACGGCGACGGCACCCAGGCCTACGACTTCATCTCCGTCGAAGACGTCGCACGTTGCAACGTCCTGTCGCTGGAATCGGATGCTACCGACGAGTTCTACAACGTCGGCACGGGCGTCCAGACCAGCATCAAGGAACTCTGCGACACGATTCTGGACATGAAGAACTCCGACCTGAAGGTGGAGTACCGTCCGTACAGCGCGGACGACGCCCGCCGCATGGTGCAAAACCGCATCGGCTGCCCGAAGAAGGCCGAGCGCGACCTGGGTTTCACGTACAAGTACGAACTGCGTGAGGGCCTCCAGTCCCTGATCGACTGGCGTGAAAAGCACGGGGGCGAAGCTTAATCGTGTGCGGAATCGCCGGTTTTTTTAATCTTGACGGTGCCCCTGCCGCACCGGATCTCGTCAAGCGGATGACCGATGCCATCGCGCATAGAGGTCCGGACGGCGAGGGTTGTTGGACCGAAGGCGCCGTCGGGCTTGGGCACCGGCGATTGGCAATCATCGACCTGTCGCCAAGCGGGCATCAGCCCATGCGATCGGGCGATGGCCGTTACTCGCTTACGTACAACGGTGAACTCTACAACTACCGCGAGCTGCGCGCCGAGCTCGAGGGCAAAGGGTACCGGTTCACCTCCACCAGCGACACAGAAGTCGTGCTCTATGCCTTGGCGGCATGGGGCAAGGCTGCGCTGGGACGCTTCAACGGCATGTTCGCTTTCGCCTTCTGGGACGGCCGCGAACGCCGCCTGTTGCTGGCGCGTGATCGCTACGGCATCAAGCCGCTGTATTACTCCAAGTCGGGTCAATCGGTCCTTTTCGGTTCCGAGGCCAAGGCCATTCTCGCGCACCCCGCATCGCGCGCGAAGATGAACTTGCCGGGTTTGCTGGAGTACTTCACGTTCCAGAACTTCTTTACCGACCAGACCCTGTTCGAGGGCGTTTCCATCTTGCCCGCCGGCTGCTCGATTGAAATCGACGCGGCCCAGGGAGTGGGCGCTATCGAACGCTATTGGGACTACTGCTTCCAGGAACCGGAGAATCCGAAGTCGGATGCCGAGTACATGGAAGAGCTGGATTTCCTCTTCCAGCGCGCGGTCAAGCGGCAGATGGTGTCGGACGTCGATGTCGGCGCCTACCTGTCTGGCGGTATGGACTCGGGTTCCATCACGGCCTTGGCTGCACGCCAGGTTCCGTACATGCGCACGTTCACGTGCGGCTTTGACATGACCTCCGCGTCCGGCGTCGAACTGAATTTCGACGAACGCCAAGCCGCCGAGCGCATGTCCTATCTGTTCAAGACCGAGCACTACGAAATGGTGCTCAAGGCTGGCGACATGGAGCGGATCATGCCCGCCATGGCCTGGCACCTTGAAGAGCCCCGCGTTGGACAGAGCTATCCCAATTACTATGCGGCCAAGCTGGCCAGCAAGTTCAACAAGGTCGTGCTCGCCGGTACGGGTGGCGATGAGATTTTCGGCGGCTATCCGTGGCGCTATTACCGCGCTGTCGTGAACGACGATTTCGAGCACTACATCGACAAGTACTACGCCTATTGGCAGCGCCTGATTCCGAATTCGCAGATCCGCGAAGTCTTCTCGCCGGTCTGGGGAGACGTCAAGCAGGTCTGGACGCGGGACATCTTCCGCGATGTGTTCGCGTCGCACGCCAATACGCTGACCCGCCCCGAGGACTACGTCAACCACTCGCTGTACATGGAGGCCAAGACCTTCCTGCATGGTCTGCTGGTGGTCGAGGACAAGCTCTCCATGGCGCATGGCCTGGAGTCGCGAGTTCCGTTCCTGGACAACGATCTGGTCGACTTTGCCATGAAGTTGCCTACCCGCCTGAAGCTGGGGCATCTTGAAGACGTGGTGCAACTCAACGAGAACGAACCGGGCAGCAAGACGGCTCGCTACTTCCAGAAGACGCGCGACGGCAAGCTGCTGTTGCGCAAGATGATGGCCCGCCATGTGCCCCAGGATATC
Source organism: Achromobacter sp. UMC71 (assembly GCF_014170305.1). GTDB lineage: Bacteria > Pseudomonadota > Gammaproteobacteria > Burkholderiales > Burkholderiaceae_B > Achromobacter. The sequence goes on along the minus strand of NZ_LZZT01000011.1, from coordinate 22,892 downwards.
GTCGAGCGCGAAAAGCAGGGTTTTTCCGCGCCGGATGCCAGCTGGTTCAAGGGCGAAAGCATGGATTATGTTCGCCGGCAGCTGTTCTCCAGCAATGCCCGCATTTATGACTTCCTGGATCGTTCCACGGTTCAGAAGCTGGTAGAGCAGCATTTGAACGGCGAGCAAAATCGACGTTTGTTGATCTGGTCGCTGCTGAACGTCGAGAGTTTCTGTCAAGCTTATCTGGGCAAATAGCAATGCTTACCGCACTGAATCCGGTCGCCAACTACAAGGCGGTGCGGCGGATTGTGGCGTTGTATATCAAACAACGCCATCTTCTAGTCGAAATGGTGAAGCGGGACATCCTGGATCCCCATGCCGGCCATGTGCTGGGTGGGGTCTGGACGTTCTTGCATCCGTTGTTCATGATGGGCGTCTACATGTTTCTGTTTGGCGTCGTCATGAAGGCGCGCGTCAATCAGTCTCATGAGATGCCGCTGGATTACTCTGCATATATTCTCAGCGGCATGGTGCCTTGGCTGGCGATTCAACTCGCCATGGCGAAGTCAGCCTCCGCGATTATCTCGAACGCGAATTTGGTCAAACAGACCATATTTCCCGTAGAAGTCTTGCCTGCCCGGTCGGTTATTGCCGCCATGGTTCCGCAGGCAATTTCTCTGGGAGTGTTGATTATTTATGTGTTGGCTACGCACGGTAGCCTGTTCTGGACCTACCTGCTGTTGCCGCCCCTGTTGATAATGCACCTGGCATTGATGCTGGGCATTGCTTTCGTATTGTCGGCGGTTTCGGTGATCGTGCGCGACATGAAAGAGTTCGTCCAGGTATTTTCCCTGGTGGGTATTTTCCTGGTGCCGGTCGTGTTTCTTCCGGACTGGGTGCCCGCGGTCTTCAAGCCGGTCATCTATGCCAATCCCTTCAGCTACCTGATCTGGTGCTACCAGGACGTGCTGTATTTCGGACGCATCGCGCACCCTCTTGCCTGGGGAGTGACGTTCGTGTTCGCCATCGTGTCGTTGGCGATGGGCAGCCGGCTGTTTGCGCGCTTCAAGGGATTTTTCGGAGATGCGCTATGACAGCCGATATCGCCATCAGCGTCCGCAATCTGTCCAAGTGCTATCGCATCTATAGCAGCCCGGCCAATCTCGTGCGCGAGATGCTCACGGGCAAACCGCGCCACGCCGAGAAATGGGCGTTGCGCGACATTTCGTTCGACGTCGTGCGAGGCGAGGTCCTGGGTATTATCGGATCCAATGGCGCGGGCAAGAGCACGCTGCTGAAGATCTTGACCGGCACGCTCGAGCATACGGGCGGCGAGGTGCACATCAACGGCAAGGTGTCGGCCATCCTGGAGCTGGGTACGGGCTTCAACCCGCAATATTCGGGCCGTGAGAACGTCATCATGGGTGCGATGTGCATGGGCATGACGCTGCAGCAGATCCAGGACAAGATGGACTGGGTCATCGACTTCAGCGAGCTTGGCGACGTGATCGACCAGCCGTTCCATACCTATTCAAGCGGCATGCAGGCGCGGCTGACGTTTTCGACCGCGATCTGCGTGGATCCTGACCTGCTCATCGTGGACGAGGCGCTGGCGGCCGGCGACGCCAGCTTCGTGCACAAGTGCATGCGGCGCATGCGCGAGATCTGCGCCAGCGGTTCCACGGTGCTGTTCGTCAGCCACTCCGAAGCGACGGTCATGGAGCTGTGCGACCGCGCGATCTGGATCGATGGCGGGCGTGTGCGTATCGATGGCCCCGCCGAGCCCGTGTGCAAGGCGTATTCACAGAGCGTCTGGGAAGTGGTGGACGAACGCAACCGCCGTGAATCGTCGGTGGCTTTTGACCGCGCGAAAGAAACGGTGCAAGCCAATGGCAAATACGAGCTCGCGGGTCATGACATCCGTATTGCCGGTGTGCGGCTCTTGAATGCGGAAGGCGACGAGGCGACGATATTCACTGCTGGTAACCCCTTCACGGTTGCCATTGACTGGGAAGGGGAGACGGAGCATTCCCAGGTCTACTGCAACTTGCGTATTGATGGCGAGACCACTCAGGCCGTTTCAGGATATGACGCGGCAGACTTCAAGGTGTTCATCAATGAAGGCCGGCCACTGAGCGGTCGGGGAACGGTGTATTACCGCATCGATAGCCTGGATCTGGGCTTGGGCCGCTATTACCTCAGCGCAGGTCTGCGTTTCTACATGATCCCCAAGAATAAGACCGATGTGCTGCACTACGTAGAGAAGGCCGCAGTGTTTTCGGTGAAGCGCAAGGTGCTCTGGAATCAAAGCTTCCTGTATGAGCCGACGGTGCATGCTACGTTCACCTATGGTGATGACGGCGTGCAGGCATTGGACACGCATATGGAAGTAGAAAAAAGGGGGCGAAATGAACTGGAAGGATGACGCGCGAGAGTTTTTCTCACATCGCGCCAAGGTTGTAGGCGAGAGCCCAGCCCTTAAAGACCTGTGTTACGTAAGCGGCCGTGACCCCCGTGTGTGGGCGGATCAGGCGCGTTATGACGACATGATCGAGAGTGTCGTGCATTGCATGGGTGCAAACGATACGTCTCGTGTACTCGAGGTGGGGTGCGCGGCAGGATTCGTGGCATGCGGCGTGGCGCCCAAAGTGGGCCAGTATGTCGGCGTGGACGTGGCGGAAGGCGCGATCGAATGTGCTCGCAGCCTGAAGCTCAGCAACGCGACATTCGAAGTGGGCGATGGCGGGAAACTGCCCTTTGAGGCCGACGAATTCGATGGCATCTATTGCTACGATGTACTGACCAACTTTCCATCGTTCGACAGCGTGACTGGCCTGGTCAGCGACATGTTCCGGGTTGTGCGCCCGGGCGGCAAAGTGTTGCTGGGGTCGATCCCGGATGTCGCCAAGGAACAGGAGTTTCTTGAGGCCGTGGCGCGGATGCAGGCAGAGCTTGCCGTGCCGGCGCTGCCGGCAGCCGTCGCCGCGGCAGCACCAGTTGTTGCGACGGAGTCCAAATCGGGTTTTTGGGCCAAATGCCGCGCCATGCTGGGAATGAGGGAGGCAGCCGTCACGCAACCCGCAGCTATACCCGCCGCCGCGCCCGCTGAACAATTGCCCGTGGACCAGGGCGGCATTACGTGCTTTTATTTTGCCAAGCAGGATTTTGAGAATTTTGCACGGCACTTGGGTGCGGCTTGCAACATCGAGGGGGTACACGCACGCCATCCCTTCTACGGTTATCGCTATAACGTCATTCTGACGAAGCCAGTATGAAGCTGGTCGCATTCCGCGAGATTCCCTCCGAGAGTTGGGATGCCGTGTGCGACGCTTCCCAGGAAGCTTGGCTGTTTCATCGGTGGGACTGGGTCGCCATCGAAGAGCGGTATCTCGTTGGCGAGAATCTCTCGGTCGGATTTGAAGACAAGGGGCGGTTGGTGGCAGTCCTGCCGCTTTACTTCTCCGATACGAACACAGGCGCGGCGCAAGAGAATCTGCTGCATTCGGGCATTCATCGACATGCCGGCTTGGCTTGTCTGCCGGATCTTGGTCAAGAGAGCCTGGCCGCGTTGAAGTCGCAGATGCGCAACTACCTGCTCGAGCAGGCGGCGCTGCACGGCTGCCATCGTATCCACCTTGGCGCTCAGAACCTGTCGCCGGCCGGGATGGATGGAGCGTGGAGCCGCGAAGCGCCTTACTTCGTTCAGGACTGGGGCTTTTTTTCCGGTATCGCGTTCGGACCTGGTGGGTTATATCCCGCCCCGGGCATGAGTACGGCGGCTTGCGATCAGATCGTCATGCTGGATGGCGACGAGGACGCGCTCTTTTCTCGTTTAGCCGAGGCCTGCCGGCGCAACGTTCGCAAGGCGCAAAAGTCTGGCGTCAGCGTGCGGTGGCTGGACGAGCCGGATTCCATCGCGCTCTATTACGAGATGGCACAGGTATCGGCACAGCGCACCGGAGAGTCCTTGGCGCCGATGGCCTATTACCAGGACATTTGGAACGCACTTCTGACTTCCAACAGATGCCGTCTGCTGGCGGCGGAACATGAAGGCACTCAAGTCGCCATGCTGCTGGTATTGATCGACAAGGGCGCAGCGAGCTATCTGGGTGGGGTTTCGACGGCGAAGGGCCTGGAACTGCGCGCGAACGATATGGTCCATTGGGGACTGATACGGACCTTGAAAGAAGAGGGGCAGCGTTGCTATCGGTTGGGTCCCGCATTCCCAGGGCTTCCGGAAAATTGGCCCATCGTCCGGGTGTCGCGTTTCAAGACAAAATTCGGCGCACGTGCGATTCCGTTGGTGGTGGGAAGTCATTTCATCCAGCCGGCGCATTATCGGGATCGAGGGATGGAGCTGTTGCGTCTGCTGTCGGCGGCCGAGGATGAAGGCGGCCAAGCCGTTGTCGTGCCTCAGTCGGAGGACGGCGTAGTCAAGACTGGCAATGTTTCCTTGGTGCGCCGTTTGCGCAGGTATGCGGCGAGACTTCTAGATTGTTGATGTGGAAATGACCCCCTCCAACCATACTGTAATGGCTTGTGATTTGATCGCGCATCACCTGCGCCTATTTGGCATTCGCGATGATCGCAAGGTTCGGATACTGTCCGCGCCGGACCGTGATCAGCTTGCGGGAGCCCTGTCGGAACTGGATAGCGATGCTGCCGTCATCGTCGCGGTGCAGCCGGCTGAGACGGCGTGCGCGTTGTTGGGCTTGTCCCGCAGAATCGTGAACGAGGCACCCAGGGTATTTGAGGAGTGCGTAGGCCTGCCCGGCGCCGCGAGACTGCGGACGTTGCACGCCTTTCATGCCTATGAGGCCGCTGCGAATGTCTTGCTGTGCGATGAGATGCGGGGTCCCGTCTGGATCTGGCTCGAGCGCGACGGGAAGACTGTGATCGTGATTGGCACTGACCTGGCCAATGATCTCATCCGGTATCGCCAAGGAGATCCGCAGCAAATCAACGGGGATCGTGGCGGGGAAATGTGGGGCATTGCGGGCGAGCGTCCGATCTATCTTTATACGCAGCAACGCGAAGGAGAGCCGGAGCATTGCCGGCATGCGGATTATTGGGCCTTGCTGATCGCAAGCGCACTGGAGAAGGTGGCGGGCCAGGAACGCCGCCCGATGTTCCCGGGCAACGCGCCGGGGGCGGTAGTGATCACCGGCGATGACGACCAGGCATTTCTCGATAAGTATGCCGAACAGCAGAGAGTGCTGCATCAGGTGCCGATCACCTACCTTCTGCATCCGTTGACAAAGCATTCACGAAAAACGCTGCGGCAGATGCAAAAGAATAATCCGCGCGTGGATCTGGGTATTCATCCTGATGCGCTTGAGACCCCGCTTGCGTACGCGGAATGCTTGCACGATCAAGTTCAATGGTATCGGGATTTGGTGGGTGAATCCCCGGAGTCCGTGCGCAATCACGGTTTCCTCAATGACGGGTACTGGGGCCATTTGCCATCTTGGGAGCGGGAAGGAATTGTCTTCAGCTCGAATCTGCCAGGCGTTTGCGGCACTGCGCTGAACGGCTCGCTTCTGCCTGCGCGAATGGCGCTGGACGGCAAGCTGACAAGCCATTGGTCCCTGCTGACGACGTTTGGCGATGGCATGTGTTCGATTTACGGCTGGTCTCAGGAAGAAGCCCGACAGAAAGTGGTTGATTATGGACGTGCGGTGCGCGAGAGCGGCTTGCCAGGCGTATTGGTTTTCAATCTTCACCCCCAGAACATCAGCGAGATGCCGGGCCTGCATCAGGCCGTCCATGACTTGATCGCCGAGGGCTTCCTGCCATGGAACATGCGTGATTGCCTGGACTGGGCGCTTGAAATGGATGGCTCGCCACCCCGCACGCGATCGCAAAGCGGCGGTGTGCTTGCGCGTTTACTCAACAGGTTCAGGTTCTGAGAACTCTGGAGACGATAGGTTTGGAATGTTTTTAAAGAATTTGTTGGCGACGTTCAATCGGCAGCCTGCCCCGACGCTGGAAGATGGATGGCACAGTTGGGACCCGCATCCATGGAAGCATCCGTGGCTGACATCGAACAATCTGCGCAAGATGCGCGACTATAGCCGTGCATTTTTCGAGCGGGAGCTCAAGAAAACCGCACGCATGGATGCCCGGCAATTGAAAATCGGCTTTTGCGGGAACCTCGCCAATAATCTGTATTTTCGGGGCCGTCCATTGCGTCGAGCTGGCCTCGATATCGATATTTTCCTCCATCCAGATGACAAATATGTGATGGCGCATCCGGTTTGGGAGGAGTTCGACGGCGTGCTGGAAGGTCCGGCTACGCTGGACGAACTGGAAGCCATGGGCGTGGCGGTGGCCGAGGTGCCTAACGTCTATTCCCGGCTGCCCGATACGTCCGATACCTCCGTGCCCTTGCCGTTTTTGCGCGAGTACGACAAGACGCATTTCGCTTCCTATGTCGAAGGGCCCTACCGCGGTACGTTGTCGGCGCTTCATGCCAAAGACGTGCTCTGGGGTGCACAGGCGACCTACCTCGCCTATTTGGCCAACCGTCCCTACATTGCATCCCAGACCGGTGGCGACATCTGGCTGGAAGCTGCCCGCGGTGACATGCTGGGCTATTTGCAACGTATGGCTTACGCGAAGGCGCGTGTCTTTATCGTATCCAACCCATGGAGCTACGCGCACGCGCGCCGCTACGGGTTGAAGAACCTGATCTATCTGCCCATGACGCTCGATGAGACGCAGTATTGTCCCGGGCATGGTGAAGCCAGGAAGGAATGGGAGGCCATCAGCGGCGGCGATTTCTTTGTGCTGACGACCTCGCGGTTGGATGAGAAGAACAAGGGGTCGTTCCTGGCGATCGAGGGATTTGCCAAATTTGCGCAATCCTGTCCCGGCGCCCGGCTGGTTGCGCCGAGCTGGGGGAATGACCGCAAGCAGGCCGATGAAGCCGTGGCCAAACTAGGCATCGCGGACCGGGTCATATGGCTACCGCTATCCGGCAAGGCCAAAGTCCGGGATTATCTGCGCAGCGCTGATGTGTTCATCGACCAGTTCGTGCTGGGATACTTCGGCGCTGCGGGTCTGGAAGCCATGGCCACCGGTTTGCCGGTGATTGGCCGTTCTGAGGTGGCGCAATACGAGGCGTTGTGTGAAACCGGGGCCCCGCCCATCCTGCAGGCGGAAGATGCTCAGGGCGTGACGGAGGTTCTTGGCGGGCTGCAGTCCAATCCCGCTCGGCGCAAGCAGGTCGGCGAGTTGACGCGCAAATGGTTCCTGGAGAACCACGGCTCCGCCCGTTGGATTCCGCACCATGAGGCGCTTCTGAATGCCACTGCGGCGGGCCATAAGGTGGATTGGCGACGTTCGCCTCTGCAGGCGGCGATCAGCGATGAGGAGTGGGCATATCATCACGCTGGCCTGACTGCCGCGCCGCCGTTTCCCAACTATCAGTGGTAGCATCAGCGCTCGTATTCTTGTCTACCGCGTAGTTTCCGTATTTTCGTTGCTGTTATGGTCCGGCGCGCCGCGCCCGACCGGATAGGAGAAAGAGGACATGGGTGGAGGTCGGGCGCAGTCGTTCAAAAATAGAGCAGTGGGCGCCGTGCGGCGCAGGTTGCGCAAGGCAAGGGATAAATTGCTCGGGCCTGATCCCCAAGGGGCAAATGGGGCCGCCGACGTCGCCATCCTGAAGGGGCAAGTCGGCGCGCTGGAAGAGCGGCTGACTTATCTTCAAAACGAAGTCAGCGAGGCCCGGCAATATCTCAGGCTTCTGCTGGGTGATTCCGAACGTTTTCACACGTCGATGAACCAGACCCGCAGCAGCTTCGACACGCAATGGGATATCCTGCCCGAAGGCGCGCATCTCACGACAGATGAGACGTTCGTGGCCAACGCCACCCGTTTGATCGAAACCTATACGCAGTTGCCTGCGGAATGGTTCAAGGGCAAGACCATTCTCGATGCGGGCTGCGGCAATGGCCGCTGGGCTTACGCCTTTTCTAGGCTGGGGGCCCATGTCACCGCCGTGGACCAATCCGACCATGGGCTGCAGAATGTTCGCCGGCTATGCGAGTCCTATCCGGGCTTTCGCCACCGGGCAGTGAACTTGCTGGAGCCTCTGCCATTCGATGATCAGTTCGACCTGGTGTGGTCTTATGGCGTGCTGCATCACACGGGCGACACCAAGCGGGCATTCGACAATATCCTGCCCGCGGTGAAGCCGGACGGCGCGATGTTCCTGATGCTTTATGGCGAACCCATGCGGCCGGGCGAATACACCGAAATAAATACCTATGTGCAGCACCGCCGCGCCACGGTCGCGATGAGCTTCGCGGAAAAAGTGGCGTATCTGAAAGAGATTTATCCCGACGAACTGGTGCACGGTTATTTCGATGCGATCAGTCCGGCGATCAACGATCTATATCGCTACGACGAGATCGAGGACTGGTTGCATCGCGCCGGATTTTCCAAGATCACGCGGACCCTGGATAACCGCAACCTGCACATCATGGCGCATCGGCCTGCGGCCTAGGCACGGAAGGGGCCGGGCGAAGTGCAGTGCCCGGCCGCCAGCGGGTCAGAGTCCCCGCGCGTTGAGCAGCGCCACGATCTGCGCGGCGCTTTGGGCCTGGCCCAGCTCATCTTCCGTGAATTTGATGCGGAAGTGCTCCTCCACCGCCAGATGAATCGTCATCTGATCAAGCGAATCGATGCCATTTTCAGTGAACGTCGCGGCAGGATCGAACGTGGAAAAATCGGGAATCAAGTCCTGCGACTGGATGATCTCGGCAACAGTGTCAACATTAACCACGTATAACTCCATTTCTCTTTATGACGCAGCTTGCCCACGACAAGCCCACGCCGAAACCGCTCAGAATGATCTGGCGGATAGCTTGATTATCCAGCTCATCGCGCAATAACAGCGGGATCGAGGAAGATACGGTATTACCGTAGCCCTGCATGCCGAAGCGTACTTTTTCGGCGGGCAGGCCGGCGCGTTTGGTGATTGTGTCGACGATGTAGCGGCTGCCTTGATGAAGAATAAAGCAGTCGATGTCTTCGAGTTGCAGATGTGCCTGGGTCAGGAGCTTCGCAAGATCAGCCGGTATGCCGGTGGCTGCGAAGTTGAACACCTCGCGGCCGTCCATGTGCAACTGACCATTGCGAGTGATCAGCGCCTCATGCGCCGCTCCCCGTGTTCCGAACGAGAACGGCCCCAAGGTGAATATGGGATCAGGCCCGATGAGAGTGGCGCTTGCAGCGTCGCCGAACAGCAGCGAGGTTGCCTTGTCTTGGTCATCCACGATCTTGCTATAAGGATCGGCCGTTATCAGCACGCCGTGGCTGATTCCGTTGGCTTGCATGAAAGCGTGGATGACCGACAGGCCGTAGACATAACCCGAGCAGCCTAGCGAGATGTCAAAGGCGGCACACGTTTCGGGCAATCCAGCCTTGCCATGGACAATGGCCGACACGTGCGGCAAATTCACATCGGGATTTTGGGTCACGACGACCAGGACGCCGATCTTCGACGTATCCAGACTGGATTGTTCGCAGAGTGATCGAAGCGCCTTCAGCGCCATGTCCGAGCTATGTTCATCGACCTCGGCAACGGAGCGTTGCAGGACGCCGAGCTTACGCTCAAGGAATGCTTCGTCTACCTCGAACCGGGCAGCGGCTGTGGCGTTGTCTACACGGCGTGGCGGAATATAGGCGGCGATGTCGCGAATGCCGATCATGTTCACCTCCTAGCGGCGTTCATCAGCTTCTTGGAGCAGCGAAAAATAGATATCGCCGAATTTTCTGCCGTCAAGGCTGACTTCGCTGCGCGTCAGCTTGCCCTGATAATTGGATACCAGTTGGACGGCGGGACGGATGCACTCGAGGGGGCCTCCCAGTTCGGGAAGGCGCGCTCGCACGAATAGCCATTTTCCTGCCGCGTCGGGCAAGGCGCGCAAATGCAGCGCCTTGGTCAACGCGACCCAATATTCGATAGCGCTATAGCCGGGCAGGCAGTTCTCGACGATGATAGTCTGGGCCGAGAGGTCGATATTGGCGCCGGCTACGAGCCGGTCTTCCGGGTAGGGCCGCCGTCCGAGAACAGGCGCGGCGGTCTCCCGCAGGTGGATGCGGTGGCGCAGCCCTTGAGATTTAAAGGAGAGGACTGCCGCGTCCCTGTGTTCACTGGCCTCAGGGGGGTCCAGTTCGGCACGCAAGGCGCTTGTCGCAATTTGATGGAAGGACAGATCCAGGCCCTCGACCGTCTCGAAACCCTGCTCGTACAGCCACGCTAGCAACGTGTCGAAGATGTCGGTGCCGTGCAGATAGTTCCGGTTGCCCTTGAAAGATAAATCGAGGTCCTTGTGCATGCAGATCCAATGTGAAATCGCGGGAGCCCCGTGGAGGAGCGTCCCGATGGTTTCTATTTTACTTTCCGCGCCGGGTTTCCCATCCAGACTTCGTCTTGACCCAGAGGCCTGAAGGCGACTGCGCCAGCCCCCAGCAGGGCAAAGTCGGACAGGGCAATTCCGTCCACCACAATGGCGCCAGGGGCGACATGGCTACCCTTGCCGGTATTGGCGCGCCCGCAGAGGGTGGCGTTCGGCCCGACATATGAAAAGTCAGCGATCTGTACGTCATGTCCCAGATTGGCGCCCGCACGCACGGTAGCACAGCGGCCAACGGTCACGCCCGGCTGGCAGGTGACGAAAGAGGCGATCAGGGCGCCGGCGCCGATCCTGGCGTCATCGGCGATCTGTGCGCAAGGGTGCACCAGGCTGGCGAGCCGGTCGGCCGGCAGGCCCAGCGATTCGATGAGCTCCACACGCGCACGCATGTGTCCCACTTTATGCAGGGCGATGTGGAACATCATGTCGGATGGAAATGTGTTCCATTCTCGAGTGGTGCCAAGTACGGGAATGCCAGAGATGTCGCCCCCCTTGGGGACGCGATCATTCAGAAAACCCGCCAATTCGATATCCTGGCCGCTGCGCTGCATGTCCCGCAGCACTTGTGCCGCGACCAAGCCATCGCCGTGGCCGCCCAAAATCAGTACCTTAGGCACAGACCGCTCCGTTCCGCGCCTGGGTTGCGCGGTAAAATAGTCAATTCGGCATTTTAATCCCTGCAAGGCCTCCCCCCCGTGGATTTCCGGCTCGCCTTGCCCCTCGGAGCTATTTGAACAATGCAACTCGCTGCCCCTTCGTTTGACGAAAGCGAAATCGAAAGTGTGCGCCGCTGTCTCGCCAGCGGCTGGGTTACGCAAGGCCCGATGACTCGGCAGTTCGAAGAGTTGCTCGCCAAACGCCACGCCGCGCCGTACGCGCTGGCGACGACGTCCTGCACCGCCGCACTGCATCTGGCCACGCTGGCCCTGGGCCTGGGTCCCGGCGATGAGGTGATCATCCCGGCGTTTACCTGGATCACGTCCGCCAATGCCGCCGAATACGTGGGCGCAAAGGCCGTGTTCGCCGACGTCAACCCGAACACCTTCAACCTGGATCCGGCGGCTTTCGAGGCCGCGATCACGCCGCGCACCAAAGCGGTTGTGGCCGTCCACCTGTTCGGCCTGGCCGCCGAAATGGATCCGATCCTGGCAATCGCCAAGAAGCACAACCTTGCCGTGATCGAAGATGCCGCCTGCGCAATCGGCACCACTTACAAGGGCACCCCGATCGGCACGTTGGGCGACTTGGGCTGCTTTTCGTTCCACCCCCGCAAAGTGATCACGACGGGTGAGGGCGGCGCGGTCACTATGCGTTCCGAGGCGTTGTCCAAGCTGGTCAATAGCTTCCGCAACCACGGCTCGTCCGGGTTGCCTTCCGCCGAAATCGAGCCGCACGGCCCGTGGACCATGTCGACGTTCGACAACCTGGGGTACAACCTGCGCCTGTCGGATATCCAGGCAGCGGTCGGAATCGCGCAGTTCGCGAAACTGGAGCATTTGCTTGCCGAGCGCCGGTCGCGCGCATTGGCCTATTCCAAGCTGCTCGCTTCAGAGTCTGATCTGGTGCTGCCTACCGAGGCGGCGGACGTCGATGGCCACTCCTATCAAAGCTACGTTGTGCGCGTGCGCGAAGGTGGCCGTGAGCGTCGCAATGCGGTGATGCGGGCGATGGACGAAAAGTCCATCCAGACGCGCCCGGGCACGCATGCCGTGGTGCGTCTGGGTTACTACGTGAATAAGTACAACCTGAGGGCCGAGGATTTCCCCAACGCCATCTTGTGCGAAGACACCACCATTACGCTGCCGATTTTCCCGAATATGACCGATGCAGACCAAGCCTTGGTGGTAAAAACCCTGGCCGACGCGTTGCGTAGCGCCTGAGGGCGCAATAGGCTCGCGTGGGGCGGGGGCTCTCGCGAGCCATATTCACGTTACGGGGAAGCTCTGGTGCAAAACGCACAGCTCAAGATTGACGGAGAAGACGCGCGGCCGTTGCGCGTCTTGTTCATCGACAATATTGCCAACAACGCCTATCTGAATGCCAAGGCCCTGCGCCGCCATGGCGTCGAGGTCGATGTGTATGTTGGCGGTTATTACCACATCATGGCCTGCCCGGAATGGGAGGAAGGCGGATTCACCCACTTCGCCGGTACGCACAATCAGCCTGATTGGACGCGGACCGCAGACTTGAATTACACGCGTCCCGACTGGGTGATACAGATGCGCGAGCCGTTCGGCTTGCGTTATCTGTTGGCCAAGACCGAAGGACGCCAGTTGGCCGCGCGTTTCTGGTGGAAGATCGGCAATCTGGACCGGGAAATCGATTGCAGCAACGGCGGCGCGGGCAAGGCCGTCCGCAGCGGCCTGGTGGGTGGATACAAATTCGCGCGCAAAGGAATGGCCGCCGTGCGCAAATTGCAGCGGCTGTTCAAGCTTTGCGCTCGCGTCGGTTTTCGGCTGATCACGCAAGGACGCTTGCGCGCCGAGCGTAAACCCGTGGCTCCGGTTCCCGTTCCGGTTGCGGCCGGTATCGATACGCCGCCGGTTGCCGTCGTCGATCTCGCCGGCCCTAACGCCTTGCGTGACATCGAGTCCACCGCGCCCGCTTACCGGGATGCCATCAAGACCTTGATGAGCCGATACGATATCGTGCAAGTCTACGGCGCAGGCGGGCGTTTGCCGCTCATCGCAGGCACGCCGTTCCTGGCGTTCGAGCACGGCACGCTGCGCAGCTTGCCTTTCGAGCCGTCCTATATGGGGCAGCTGACCTATTTGACCTACACGCGCGCCAAGCATGCGTTCATCACGAATGCGGATGTGCTGGGGTCGGCGCAACGCTTGGAACTGCCCAGCTACAGCTTCATCCCACATCCGGTCAACGAAGACAGCTTGCATGAAACACCGGAATCGCAGGCGTTGCGCCAGTCGCTATGCCAGGAGCTCGATACCGATTTCATCGTTTTCCATCCGTCCCGCCAGCACTGGGAGCCGGAGGTGCGCAGCCCTAACTGGGAAAAGGGCAACGATATCTTCATCCGCGGCTTTGCGCGTTTCGTCAAGGAAGTCAATCCGCGCGCTTCGGCAGTGATGGTCGATTGGGGACTATCCGTGCCCGCGTCGCGCGCACTGCTTGAGGAGTTGGGCGTCGCGGATCGGGTGCGCTGGATTCAGCCGGTCCCGAACGCCCTGATGTGCCGCTACATTGCCGCCACGGATCTGCTGGCGGATCAATTCTGGCTGGGCTCGTTCGGCAGCACGGCGCCGAAGGCCTGGGGTTGCGGCAAGCCGGCCATGTTCTACCTGAACGAGGAGCAGCATCGCTGGTGTTTCCCCGTGCTGCCGCCCGTCTTGAACGTTCGCACGCCGGAAGACGTGTTCGAGTCCTTGCGCCGGCTTCACCAGGATCCGCAGTACATGCGCGACGTTTCCCAGGAATCGCAGCGCTGGTATCAAGCTCACCATTCAAACGAACTAATAACGCAGAAGCTTCTCGATGTCTATCGAGACCAAGCGCAGACGTGATGACGACAACCATGCAATCACTCGACTCCAACGGGTCTTTCTCTCGACAGCGGATACTTGTGACGGGCGCGACCGGCTTTGTTGGCCGCCATCTGATCCAGCAGCTCGCCGCCGAACACGACGTATTGGCGCTGGGCCGCCGGGAAGTACCGGAATTCTCGCGTCTGGGTGTCCACAGCGTGCGTGCCGATCTGGGCGCGCCTGTCGATCTGGCGGCGGCGCTTCCGCCCGATGGCGTGGATCAGATCATCCATCTCGCCCAATCTGACGGTTACCGCGATTTTCCCGGTTCGGCGATGGACATGTTCCAGGTCAACGTGGCGAGCACGGCAGTGCTGCTGGACTACGCGGCCAAGGCCGGCGTGAAGAGTTTCGTCTTGGCGTCCACGGGCAGCGTTTACGAGCCCTATGCCAACCCGATGGATGAAGCCGCGGCGCAAGCGCCGGAGAGTCACTATGCGCGCACCAAGCTGGCTGCGGAGTTGTTGGCTCAGTCATATTCCAAGCTGTTCAATGTCTGCGCATTGCGATTCTTCTTTCCGTATGGCCCGCAGCAGACCGGCCGCCTGGTCCCCAATTTGTTCCAGCGCGTGCAGTCCGGCGAGCAGGTAATGCTGGATGGCGAAGAGGGCGGCATGGTGTTCACGCCCACGCATATCGACGACGTGGTGGCGGTGTTGCGCACCGCGGCGCTGACGGGCTGGCAAGGCGCGGTCAACGTCGCTACGCCCGAAGCCCTGAGCATTCGGGATGTGGCCGAGGCTATTGGCCGCATCATCGGCCGTGAGCCGGTATTCGCCCGGACCGGCAAAGCCGGACAATTGACGATCGTGCCGCCCACCACGGTTCTTGCGGGTCTCATGCCGGATTTCCGATTCAGATCATTTGACGAAGGAGCTCGCTTCTTCAGTCAGGCCTAGGCCACCGGACGACAAGGAAAGAACCCGGGATGTCCGTTTTGCTCAAACGTTTGCTCACGATACTGCTGGGCATTCTCGTCCTGATTGCCGGGCTGCCCTTCGTGGTGGCTGGCTACGTGCGTCATGCGCTTTCCCCGCATCGCGCCGCTGAGCGGCCGCGCCTGATCTGGCAGTCCACGCCGATCAAATCACTGGCCTATATGGCGCGTGCAATGGCCGAGCGTGGCTACGTGAGCGAAACCGCGGTGACGGAGTTGTATGCGATCAACAGCCGGGAGGATTTCGATCATTTGCTGTTCCCGGCGGTATCGCGGGGCAAGCTCGCGGATTACCTGTGCTCGCGGTGGATGGCGTATCGGTTTTTTGGCTATTCGCTGTCGCGCTATGACGTGTTCTTCATGTATTTCGATGGCGGGGTGTTGCGCGATACGTTGCTCGCGTCGTGGGAGCTGAAGCTGCTGCGCATGGCGGGTAAGAAGATCGTCGTCATGCCCTACGGCAGTGATGCGTTCGTCTATGACCAGATGAGTGATCCCTTGTGGCGCCACGGGTTGATGATGAGCTATCCCGCGATGGGCAACCATGCCGCCCGCGTGCAGCGGCGCATTCGCCGCATGACGCATGACGCCGATATCGTCGTCGGTTGCCTGGTGCATTTCACGAGCTTGCCTCGGTGGGACATCTTGCCGTTGACGTGTTATCCGGTCGATACGGCTCGCATCCGTCCATTCACGCCTCCCGCCACCAGCGGCCCCATACGTATTGCGCACGCAGCGAATCACCGTGGCGTGAAGGGCACCGAGTTCCTGGTACGCGCGGTGCAGGCGTTGCGCGCGGAAGGCCTGGACATCCATCTGGACCTGATCGAGCGGGTACCGAATCACGAAGCGCTTGAGCGTATCGGACGTGCCGATATCTACGTCGACCAATTGGTCATGGGGTATGCATTGGCCGCGCTCGAAGGATTGGCGTTGGGGCGCGTCGTGGTCAGCCCCGTCGATGGGCTGCCGGCCACGGATTTGTTCCGGACCTATTCCTATCTGGATGAATGCCCGATCGTGTCCGCGGGGCAGCGAACCATTGAAAATGTGCTGCGGGACTTGATCGAGCGGCGCGACGAGTGGCCGCAAATTTCGGCACGATCACGCGCTTTTGTCGAAAAGCGGCATTCCTTTGATGCCAGCGCGGATATGTTTTCGGCCATTCTGGATCGGGTGTGGCTGGGCAAGCCGGTAGACCTGATCAATTTCTACCATCCCTTGCTCGAGCTGGCCAAGGACGATGAAAACATGGCGCCCTGAAATGGAGCCATACCGCGTTCTGCATTTGCCGACATCGGTCGGCGGCAACCCTCAAGGGTTGAGCGCCGCCCTGCGTCAAGAGGGCGTCAGCAGCGATACCTTGACCACGGAGCAGAATTATCTGCAGTATCCCGTGGACATCGTGATCAACCCGGATGCGGCGGGGCCATTGCGCAGGGAATGGCGGCGCTGGAGCGCTCTGTGGCGCGATGTGCCGCGCTATGACGTGCTGCACTTCAATTTCGGGACGACGCTGGCGCGGCCGCATGCGTGGTCGGCCAGTCCGGGATCGGGCTTGTTCAAGCGTCTGGTGTACCCCGTGCGGGCCGCCTACCTGTGGCTGCTGCAGGGGCTTGAGCTGACCCGCGCGCGGCGGCGTGGCGTGCCCATGTTCGTGACCTACCAGGGTGATGATGCGCGTCAGGGGGACTACTCCTTGGCGCATTTCCCCATCTGTATCGCCAGGCAAGTCGGCGCCGACTACTACAACGCGGCCAGCGATGCTTTCAAGCGGCGCCAGATTCAGCGGTTGGACAAATACTGCGACCGGATCTATTCCGTCAATCCGGATCTGTTGCGGGTATTACCCGCCCGAGCCGAATTCGTCCCGTATTCGCACATCTTCCTGGACGAATGGACACCGGTATATGCGCAAGAGGAAAGCCGGCCGCTGCGTATCGCTCATGCGCCGAGCAATCGCCAGGTAAAGGGCACGGACCACATTCTCAAGGCGCTGGATCGCCTGCGTAGACGCGGTTTCGAGTTCGAGCTTATTCTCGTCGAGGGCATGAGCCATGCGCAGGCGCGTCAGCAGTACGAGCGCGCGGACGTGCTGATCGACCAGCTGTTCGCGGGATGGTATGGCGGGTTGGCCGTGGAGTTGATGGCATTGGGCAAGCCCGTGCTTTCCTATATACGGCAAGAGGACCTGCCGTTGCTGCCCGTGGAAATGGCGCGCGAGCTGCCGGTGCTGCAGGTGACCGAAGCGACGGTCGAGCAGGCGCTGGAACAGGTGCTTGGCATGCCACGGCCAGAACTTGTGGCCTGGGCGCGGCGCAGCCGGGCGTATGTCGAGCGGTGGCATGATCCGCATGCCATTGCCCGCAAGACCCGGGCGGATTATGAAGAGGCGCTTGCGCGCCGGCGCCTCAGCCCTTGACGCCGTTGAGCTGCGCCCAGCGCTGAAAATTGATCCAGCGCCAGATCTGCCAACTGAACGGCCGCCTCCCTGCCATGACGTCGTCGAAGTGCTGCAAGATCCGGGCATTGTCCAGAAGCCCCGCGCCTTGACCTGGCGCCAGCCATTGCCGTACCTGCGGCGCCAGTTCGCGCAGCCATTCGAGTTCGGGGGTTTCGAAGCCGATCTTGTCTTTGCGATTGAGAATGGCCGGCGGCACAATGCCCTGCATGGCGGTACGGAAGATGCGCTTGGTCTCGCCTTGCACCGACACGAGATAATGTTCGGGCAGGCCCATCAGGAAATCGGCAATGTCCGGCGTGAGGAACGGAACCCGGCTTTCGATGGAGAAGCGCATCGAATTGCGATCGCCGTGGCGCAACAGCCAGCCGAGCCCGCGCTGGCTCAGTGATACCGCCATTTCGGCGACCGCGCGGCGGCCCCGGGCATTTCCCGGCCAGACCGCGCGCGGATATTCCAGCCGTACGCCAGCGCCCTCCAGCATGTCGGCATTCAGCCATGCGGGCCGGGGGTCCCGACCTGACATGGCCCGCAGGCGCTGATAGAGGCGATCGTTTGCCGCGATACCCACTGCCTCCTGGAGGGTTGACTTGATGCTGCGGCCAGGCCAATTGCGCTGGCCCAGCAGATGCATGACGGCCGTAGGCAAGCGCCCGCGTTCCAGCAGACTGACCAGCCGTTGCCCGGGATAGCCGTTGTAGCCGGCCAGCAACTCATCCGCGCCTTGCCCTTCCAGCATGACCGTGACGTCGGCAGCCCTGGCCGCCTTGAATACCCGGTACTGCGCGTAGATGCTGGTGCTGCCGAAGGGCTCGCCCTGGGCGCGGATCAGGTCGTCGATATCGCCGGCCAGTTCGGCGGCCGTGACGCGTACTTTGTGTTCGATGGCCCGGGATTCGGCGTTGACGATGTCGACCCACTGTTCTTCAGAGCGGGTTTTCGACTGGGAGATGAAGCTGAACGTGCGCAAGGGCAGGTCCGGTTCGACGTGCCGCATGGCGCAGACAATGGCGGACGAATCGAGCCCGCCGGACAGGGCCGCGCCTAGCGTGACATCGCTGCGCAAATGCAGCCGGATGCTATCGAGAAAGCGCTCGCGGAGTTCGGCGGCTGCATCGGCGTAGGACAGGCCAGGCTTGCGCTCCGTGATTTCCGGGGCCCACCAGCGCACCGGCGCGCTGGCCTGCCCGGTGCGCGTGGACAAGGTCAGGAAATGCGCCGGCGGCAAGCTGAGCACGCCTTTGACGAAACTGCGTTCGGTGTGGTCGTAGTGCCCGTGGACCAGATAGTCATAGGCGGCCTGGGAGTCCAGCTGGGCGGCTTGCCCGTCCAGCGCCATGAGGGCGCGTAGTTCGGAGGCGAAGGCTGTCGAGCCCGCAGTGGGCCGGTAATAAAGCGGCTTGATGCCGAAGGCGTCTCGCGCCAGCGTGAGGGTATGGGCGCGGTGGTCGAGCATGGCGAATGCGAACATCCCCACGAAGCGCCGCAGCGCGGCGCTGCCCCATTGATACCAGGCGGCGAGCAGAACTTCGGTGTCGCTGTCCGAGGAGAAGCGGTGACCCAGCGACTTCAACTCGGTGCGCAGTTCGCGGTAGTTGTAGATCTCGCCGTTGAAGACGACCGTCAGGGCGCCGTCGTGGCTGGACATCGGTTGATGTCCGCCTGTGGAAAGATCAATGATCGACAGCCTGGTTTGCCCAAGGGCCACTTTGCCGGCGGGGGCGGCGCAGATTTCGCTGCCCTGGTCGTTGGGGCCTCGATGGCGCAATTGCGCCAGGCCCTGCGCCAACTGGGTCGTCAGATTATCCGGAGGAGAGGCCCACCACCCGCCAAGAATGCCGCACATGGATAGTTCTGTCCTGAATGGTTAGGGCGTCGCGATCTTTGCGTAGGCGTCGATGAGCTTTGCCTCTTCGTTGCGCCAATTGTAGGTGGTCCGAGCCGCAAGGCGGCACGCCGCGCGAATGCGCTCCAGCTCGTCGGCGGGCGTGGCCAGCATGGCGTTGATACTGCGGGCGATCGAGGTGGCATCCAAAGGGTCCGCGCAGCGGCCGGTGCCGGATGAATCAAGGATTTGTCGCCAGAGCGGAAAGTCCGACGCCAGCACGGGAACGCCAGCCGCCATGTATTCGAACATCTTGACCGGCAAGGCGTCGAGATAGTTGGGGATGGGGTGCAGCAGCACCAGCCCGAGTTGCGATTCCGCCAGTACTTGCCGAATGCCCGGGCGATCCAGCACGCCCCGGTAGTCGACCTTGCTCCATCCGGGCATTGCCCGCAGCGACGCGTGCAGCGCCTCGCTTTCCATGGGGCCAGCCAGGATGAGACGGGCATCGGTGTGTTCAAGGGCCTGGATCATTTCGACCGCACCGCGTATCCGGGCGATGCCGCCGATATAGCAGATTGTCCTGTCGCCGCGGGCGGGCGTGGCAGGGCGATCCGGTTCAGCGCTGTCGCCGAGTTCACCGGGGATGGGGTAGTTGTTGACGGCGATGCTGTTGGCGCCCTGCGCAGCGTAGCGCTGGGCGATGTGCGGCGTAGCGCAGACAACGACCGTGCAGCGGCGCGCGATGAAATTCTCCACGCGCTCGACCGGCCAGGCAATGGCCTGCCGGATCCAAGGTTTGATCCAGGGCTTGCTCAATATCTGCCGGGGCAGGTCCTCGTGGGCGTCATAGATGACGGCGCGTCCCGTGCACTTGAGCGCCAGGGCAACGGGCAGCAGCTCGGGGTCATGGATATGGATGATCCGGGCATCTGTTTTACGCACCCGGTTCCACACTGCCCAGGTCTTTCCCAGCATGCGGCTCACGCGACCGGTAGAGGGCCCGACGTCGATGATGGAGACATCATCGCGGCGAGTGTCGCCGCCGCCGTCGGCGACATAGAGATCGACCTGGTAGCCCTGCCGCGCCAGGCTACGGCATTCCTTGTGGAATATCCTGACGTCAAAGCGCGGATGGGCGGTGGTGAGATGCGCGATCCGTGCCGTCATTGCGCTACGGGTAGAGGCTGGCAGCGGGGTTTGTCGGCAGCCTGCGGGTTGTATTCGGCGACGAGCGCTTCGATGGCCTGGACCATCTGGTCACGGTCGAAGGAGGCCAGGGTTTGCTCGAGGCGGGCTAGTCCGGCCATCAGGGTTTCGTACGGCAGATCGCTTTCCCGCGCTTGCATGATTCGCGGGTGCAGTGTGGATCTGACGTCGCCGCCGATGAGCAGTTCTTCGTAGAGCTTTTCGCCAGGCCGCAAACCGACCACACGCAGTTCAATATCACCATCCGGGTCCGATTCGTCGCGGATGGTCAGGCCGCATAGCCGGATCATGCGCTCGGCGAGATCCCGGATGCGGACAGGTTCGCCCATGTCCAGCACGAAGACCGAACCTGATTCACCCATGGCGCCGGCCTGCAGCACCAACTGCGCGGCTTCCGGGATCGTCATGAAGTAGCGCGTGATGTCCGCGTGCGTCAAGGTGACCGGTCCGCCAGCCAGGATTTGGCGGTGGAACAGAGGCACGACGCTACCCGAGCTGCCCAGGACATTGCCGAACCGAACCATCGAGAAGCGCGTGACCGCCTGACGCTGCGACAGCGATTGCAGAATCAGTTCGGCCAGCCGTTTGGTGGCCCCCATGATATTGGTGGGGCGAACCGCCTTGTCGGTGGAGATCAGGACGAAATCGCTGACTTGCGCGGCGATGGCGGCTTGCGCCAGCGACAATGTGCCCAGCGCATTGGTTGCCACCCCTTCCGCGATATTCTGTTCGACCATGGGCACATGCTTGTAGGCCGCCGCATGGTAGATGGTCTGGATGCCGTACTGCCGGATACGGCTCAGGGTATGCGCATGGTCACGGACCGATCCGAGGGTCGCGTGCAGTTCTATGGGGCGTTTCCCGATGAGTTGGATCAGTTCTTGTTCGATCGCGTACAGGGCGGGCTCGGACATCTCGAACAGAACCAGCCGCTTCGGGTCCAGCGCGATGATCTGGCGGCACAGTTCGGAACCGATAGACCCCCCCGCACCGGTCACCATCACATTGCGGCCCGTGACGCAGCGGCCAAGCAGTTCCGGGACGGGGGCGACCGGGTCGCGGCCCAGCAAATCGTCGACCTGAACGTCGCGCAGCCGCAGTCCGTTTGAATCGACCAGTTCGCGCAGGCTGGGCACCAGCCGAATGCGCAGCCGGTATTGTTCCGCGGTTTCGACGATTTCGCGCAGGCGCGCCCGGCCAGCCGTGGGCATGGCGATGAGCAACTGGCGTACCGAGTAGCGTTCCACCAACTTGGGCAGATGCCCGGGAGGGTGGATACGCAGGCCTGAAACCATCAGGCCGTGTTTGCGCCGATCATCGTCCAGCATGGCGATGGGCTTGTAGTGGGGGCCGGCGCGCAGCGCCGTCGCCAGTTGGGAACCTGCGCCTCCCGCGCCATAGATGACGACGGGAATGCGCAGGTCGCTGACGTCCTTGGTGTCAGTAAATAGCACGCGTCGAGCGACCCACCGCGTACCGACCAGGCCCGCAATGGCCAGCGAGCCGTAGATGACCAGCACCGCGCGCGATAGCCCGACCAGTTGGAGAAAGGTGTTGGCGGCGGTAACGACCATGACCGAGACGGCGACGCCCGCGGTGATCCCCAGGATCACCCGCTCATTCATGTAGCGCAGGATGTAGTTGTAGACACGGAATCCCGCCATGGCCAGAATTCCGCCCGCACAGGCGGCCAGCGACAGGGCGGCGTACGAGGTGTTCAGAAAGAAAAGCTCGAAACGCAACCACAAGGCCAGATAGAACGAAATCAGCAGAATTGCCGCATCGAGCATGACGGCGAGCGCCTGCTTGGCAGGCCGGGGCAAATCTACAAAAAGACGCCGGATGGCAAGAGGAAGGATCATGGGGGCGTCGGTACGGTGTGTGCCTTGTTATATATGTATGAAATTCTACAGGCCTTGGCTCGGGTCGCTGATTCTCGAGGCAATTACATGCCCCGAAATCAGAGTGCACCCGCCTGGGCAGGGGGCAATTGGGTACGTTTCAGCGGCATCTGGGCGGCCAGCACCCCCAGGAACAACCAGAATGGCTGGAAATAGACCATGGAACTGGGCGCCACGCCCGCGATGCCGGCAACCAGGAGGCAGATCCTGCCCAGCCATTCCAGCCGCAGCGCCAGCCAGCCGAGCAGGGCGAACCAGGCCAGGCCGATATGGAAGAACATTTCCAGCCAGAAAAAGTGGGGCGAGGCCCAGGGCGCCTTGTTGCCGGGCCAGATCAGGTTCAATTGCCCCGCGCCCAGCCCGGTGAGCCATTGCCACCCGGGCAGGGTGCGCCATTCGGCGATCATGTCCATAGCCAGCCGGGCCCGGAAGGCGGTGGATTCATCGCCGTCCTTGGCCTGGATCCGCACGTTTGCCGCGGGGGCGTGGGGGTACGCGGGAACCGCGGCAGGGGCCGGCGAGGCATTGGCGCCTGCCGGTGCGGGGGCAATCGCCGGCGGGGCCGTGTTGCCCAGGGGCGTAGATGGGCTTGCGGCGGGGGCGGGTGC
>NZ_LZZT01000010.1 GCF_014170305.1 Achromobacter sp. UMC71 | reverse complement strand
GCCCCACCCCAAGGAACCGCCATGCAAACCTTGATCTCTCCCGAAGCCGCCGCCCCCCAGGCCCTGCGCCTCCCCGACAGCCAGCGCGTGCGCTGCGAAGTCTGGACCCGCGTCATGGGCTACCACCGCCCCGTGTCTTCCTTCAACACCGGCAAACAGGGCGAATTCAATGAACGCCGCTTCTTCGTCGAACAGCATGCCTGACGCGCCCGGCGGCTGCGGAGCCGCGCCTGCCGCCCGCGGCAAGGCGGTGAGCGCGGCCCGCGCCACGCCGCCGCGGCCGGCGGCTCAGCCGCTGCCGCGGCATGCGCCGGCGGTGGGCGGGCTGACGCCGTTCTCCACCGTGGACTGGCCCGGCACGCTGGCCGCGGTGGTGTTCATCGCCGGCTGCCCCTGGCGCTGCCACTACTGCCACAACCCCGAATTGCAGACCCGCGCCGCACGCTACGACTGGCGCGACGTGCGCGCCTTCCTGGAGAACCGCCAGGGCCTGCTGGACGCGGTGGTGTTCTCCGGCGGCGAACCGCTAAGCGAGCCGCGCCTGCCGTCGATGATCCGCGACGCCCGCCGCATGGGTTTTCGCATCGGCCTGCACACGGCCGGTATTTACCCGCTGCGCCTGGCCGACATGGTGCGTTACCTGGATTGGGTGGGCCTGGACATCAAGGCCGATGCGCAAGGCTATGACGACATCACCGGCCGGCGCGATTCGCAGCGCCCCGCGCAAGCCTGCCTGACGCAGCTGCTGACGTCGGGCGTGGATTTCGAATGCCGCATCACCTGGCACCCGGACTGGCTGGACGAGGCCCGTCTGCTGACCCTGGCCCGCGAACTGGCGCGCCGCGGCGTCAAGCGCTTTGCGGTACAGCGCGCGCGGGCCAGCCCCAGCGCACCGCCCGTCTTGCGGCTGGGCGCCCACGCACAGGCCGTCTTGCAGGACCTGTTTGACGCCTTTTCCTACCGCTGAACGCGGCGCTTGCCGCCCTGGCCCAATTGCGCGGCCAGCGCGGCATGGAAACGCGGCGAGGCCACGGCGCCCACGTTGCAGCGCGACCACGGCGAGGCCGCTGTCGGATCCACGCTGAACACGCGGCCCGGCGCCATGATGACCTTCTCGGGCATCAAGGCCTCGGCCAGCGCCAGCGAATTGTCCACGCCCGGAAACGCCGACCACAGGTACAGCGAACTGGTGGGCCGGGCGAACACCTCGGCACCCAGCGAATCCAGCACGCGCAGCGCGTCGCCCGTGGCGGCCTGCAGCCGCTGGCGCAGCCGCACCAGATGCCGTTCATAATGGCCATCGCGCAACATCACGTCGACCATGCGTTCGCAGTATTCCGAGCTGCTGACATGCACCAGGGCCTTCAGGTCGGCCAGGTCGCTGGCCAGCGCCGCGCCGCAGGCGATGAAGCCCACCCGCAGCGCCGCCGAGAACGACTTGGAAAAACTGCCGATGTATACGGTGCGTTCCAACTGGTCCAGCGCCGACAGGCGCACGGCGGACGTTGGCTTGAAGTCGGCCAGCGGATCGTTTTCCACCACGATCAGGTTGTAGCGCTCGGACAGCTGCAGCAGCTTGTACGCCTTGGCCGGCGAAATGTCGGAACCGGTGGGGTTGTGGGCCAGCGACTGCGTGAAAAACAGGCGCGGCTTTTCGCGCTGCAACAAGGCTTCCAGCGCCGCCAGATCCGGGCCGTCCGACAGGCGCGGCACGCCCAGCATGCGCACGCCGGCCAGTTTGAGCTTGCCGAACAGCGGGTAGTAGCCCGGGTTGTCCACCAGCGCGGCCGCGCCCGGCGGCAGGAAGTAGCGGATCACCAGATCCATGGCCTCGTTGGCGCCGTGCGTCAGCACCAGTTGCGACGGCGCGGCGCTGATGCCCACGTCGCCCAGCTTGCGCACCAGGCTTTCGCGCAGCGGCGCGTAGCCAAAGCGGCTGCCGTAGCGGAACAAGGTGCCCAGGCCGGTGCGCACCACCTTCTGGTGATAGCGGTCCATGCGCATGTCGGCCAGCCATTCCACCGGCGGAAAGCCGTCGCCGGCGGCGATGGCATCGGGCTGGGTCTTGAGCTGTTCGCGCATCAGCCAGACGATGTCCATCGCCCGGCTGAGTTGCCCCGGCTCTTCGTCGGCCGCGCGTTGCGCCGGCCCGGTATCCAGCACGTAGAAGCCCGACCCGCGCCGCGGCTCGACCAGCCCGCGCGCCACCAGCATCTCAAAGGCCACCACCACCGTGTTCTTGGCGTAGCGGTGCAGTTGCGCCAGCTCGCGCAGCGACGGCAGCTTGTCGCCGGGGCGATAGACGCCATCGGCGATCTGGCGTCCGATCAGGCGGGCCAGGCTTTCGGCGATGGGTGCGGCGCGCGGAGTGCGGCCCAGGGGATTGTCGTCGTCCACGGGGTGGGATTCCTGCTCGGGGAAGGCCAGAATTGGTGCAGTGCGATGGTACTGTTCGCCCAAACTGTACCTCTGAATGCCGGTACAGTTTACCTAGAATCTCGCCACCTGATTCTTATATGGAGACATGCCATGGTGGCCGATTCACGCCTGCCGAACTTCCGCGCCCTCACCCCCGCTCAACGCCTGTCGGCCATTGCCGACGCCGCCGACCTGACGGCCGAAGAACGCCAGCTGCTGGCCGAGCCTGGCGCGCTGGGCCTGGACCGCGCGGACGGCATGATCGAAAACGTCATCGGCATGTTCGAGCTGCCGCTGGGCGTGGCCGGCAATTTCCAGATCAACGGCCGCGACGTGCTGGTGCCCATGGCGGTGGAAGAACCGTCGGTGGTGGCCGCGGCCTCGTTCATGGCCAAGCTGGCGCGCAGCGGCGGCGGCTTTGAAACGTCCAGCACCCGGCCGCTGATGCGCGCCCAGGTGCAGGTGCTGGGCCTGGGCGACCCCCATGGCGCGCGCCTGGCGCTGCTGCGCGAACGCGAGCGCATCGTCACGCTGGCCAACAGCCGCGACAAGGTGCTGATCGGCCTGGGCGGCGGCTGCCAGGACATCGAAGTGCACGTGTTCGCCGACACCCCGCGGGGCCCCATGATCGTGCTGCACCTGATCGTGGACGTGCGCGACGCGATGGGCGCCAACACCGTCAACACCATGGCCGAGGCCGTGGCCCCGCTGATCGAGGAAATCACCGGCGGCTCGGTGCGTCTGCGCATCCTGTCCAACCTGGCCGACCTGCGCCTGTCGCGGGCCCGCGTGCGCCTCACGCCGCAAGTGCTGGACACCAAGGACCGCAGCGGCGCCGAGATCATCGAAGGCGTGCTGGACGCCTACACGTTCGCGGCCATCGATCCGTACCGCGCGGCCACGCACAACAAGGGCATCATGAACGGCATCGATCCGGTCATCGTCGCCACCGGCAACGACTGGCGCGCCGTCGAAGCCGGCGCCCATGCCTACGCCTGCCGCGACGGCCGCTACACATCGCTGACGCATTGGGAAAAAGACGCCTCGGGCGCCCTGGTCGGCACGCTGGAAATGCCGATGCCCGTGGGTCTGGTCGGCGGCGCCACCAAGACCCATCCGCTGGCGCGCGTGGCGCTCAAGATCATGGCGGTGCGCTCGGCCCAGGAACTGGGCGAAATCGCCGTGGCGGTCGGCCTGGCGCAGAACCTGGGCGCCCTGCGGGCCCTGGCCACCGAAGGCATCCAGCGCGGCCACATGGCGCTGCACGCCCGCAACATCGCGCTGACGGCGGGCGCCGTGGGCGCTGAAATCGACGCGATCGCCAAGCGCATGGCCGAAGAGCACGACGTACGCACCGACCGCGCGCTGGCTCTGCTGGAGGAACTGCGCAAACCGGCCTAGGGCCACGGCGGGCGGATCCATCCGCCTGACCAAACAAGAACAGAGGCGGCGCCCGAGACATTGCGCGCCGCCCGTCCATCAAGGAGACAGACATGGATAGAGACACCAAGGCGTCCACCGGACGCCTGGCCGAAGTATGGAACGACACGGTCGACCTGCGCCATCTGGCGTGGGCGATCGTCATCGGCATCGGCGTCAGCGTGGCGGGCTTCTATGCCGCCAGCGGCTGGCTGCGCAGCCGCGTCGCCTCGCCCGAGCTGGCGCACGCCTACGCGATGCTGGCGGGTCTGGCCGGCTGCCTGCTGGCGGGCGTGATCTGCGCCCGCCTGTTCCCGCCCAAGCGTGAAGTGGTCGAGCACAGCGCCTCGCACGACCCGGCCTGGCGCGCCGAGGTGCTGGCCGAACTGGCCGCGCAGCCCGGCGGCCTGGGCACGCTGGCCGACCTGCCGCCCGCGGTGGTCGAGGAGCTGAAAGCGCTGGACCTGTACGAGCTGTTCGCCGCGCCCGCCGCCACGGCATCCCCCAGCCTGCCGCAAGGCGCAGCCAAAGAGGTGCTGGCATGAGCGATCCCGCATTGCTTGAACAGATTATGGTGGCCGCGGCCATGGGCCTATTGGGCGCCGTGGTGTTCGCCGCCATCGGCCTGGTGTCCGGCACCGACGAAACCACCACGCTGGCGCCGCTGACGCTGCTGGTCGTGCTGCTGGGCGTGCCGCCCGCCGGCGTGTTCACCTTCTTCCTGGCCGGCGCGGTCGCCAAGCACATGACCCACGCCGTGCCCACCGCGCTCTTGGGCATCCCCGGCGACACGCTGGCCACCCCCTTGCTGCAGGACGCCAATATGCTGCGCAAGCTGGGCGTGCCGCACATTGCGCTGCGCAAGATGGTGTCCGGCGCCATCGTGGCGGCCTTCGTGGCCGTGCCGCTGGCGGTGCTGTTCGCCGTGCTGCTGGCGCCGTTCGGCGGCGCCATCACCAAGTCCGCGCCGTGGATTTTCCTGGCCGCCGCCGTGCTGATCGCCTACTTCTCGGCCGGCCGCTGGGCCGCCGTGGCGTTGCTGGTGCCCTTCGTGGTGGTGATCGTGGCCCTGCAAAGCCTGACCGCCAAGTACGGCGTCAAGCTCAGCATCAGCTACTTCCTGGGCATCGCCATCGGGCCGCTGATCGCGGACCTGTTCACCGTGATCGCGCCGCAGGGGCGCGCCAAGATGATGCGGGACAAGGTGCGCACGTTCTCGCTGGCGCCGGACGTCAAGGGCTGGTCGGGCTACTTCCCCAACCCGCTCAAGGTCATGGACCGCATCCAGACCCGCTGGACCCTGGCCACGGCCACCATCTCCAGCGCCACCTTCGTGTTCAGTCCGGTAGCGATGACGGTGGTGCTGGGCGAACTGGTCGGCTCGCGCATCAAGCACGCCTACCACCGCCTGACCACCGTGCTCAGCGCGCGCAACGGCGTCACCGAGGCCACCTACATCGCCGAGGCCCTGATTCCGCTGATCGCCTTCGGCCTGCCGCTGAGCCCGGTCGCCGCCGGCCCTGCCGCGCCGCTGTTCAACGCCCCGCCCCGCTTCACGGTGGACGCGGCCACCGGCGAAACCCACAATCTGCACAACCTGTTGAACCACTGGGAATTCCTGGGTTACGGCATGCTGGCGGTGCTGCTGGCCGCCGTGGTGTCCTACCCCTTCGCCATGAATTTCGCGCGCCGCGCCGCGCTGTTCGTGTCGCGCAAGGTCAGCCACGAGGCGATCATCGCCACCTTCGTCGGCCTGATCATCGTGATCAGCGTATGGGAAGGCCAGTTCCTGGGCCTGCTGGTGATCCTGACCATGGGTCTATTCGGCGGCCTGCTGTCGCGCCTGTTCGGCTTTAACACCGGCGTGCAGTTCATGGGCTACTACACCGCCGTGCTGACGGTGCCGGCGCTGGTCAAGCTGATGGCATAACGCGCGGTCCATTCAGGCGGAGCCGGTGCGCTCCGCCTGTATCCCCAGCCCGCTTGATCCCGCGCAAAGCGGCGCGTCATGCCTTGCTCTAGCCTCGGAACCACTGTTCCTCTGAAAGGCTTCTTCATGACGTGGTTCCAATCACTCACCCTCGCTGGACGCGAATTGCTGCCCATCGTCCAGGGCGGCATGGGCGTGGGCGTGTCCGCCCATCGCCTGGCCGGCGCCGTCGCCAGCCAGAACGCGGTCGGCACCATTGCCAGTGTGGACTTGCGCCATCATCACCCCGACCTGGTCGAGCAGACCGAGCACTGCCGCGACCGCGAGCGCATCGACGGCGCCAACCGCGTCGCGCTGGACCGCGAAGTCCGCGCCGCGCTGGACGCGGCCAAGGGCCGCGGCCTGGTGGCCGTGAACGTCATGAAAGCCGTGCGCGACCATCCCGCCCTGGTGCGCCAGGCCTGCGAAAGCGGCGCCCAGGCCATCGTCATGGGCGCCGGCCTGCCCCTGGACCTGCCCGACATGACCGCCGACTACCCCAAGGTCGCGCTGATCCCGATCCTGTCCGAAGCGCGCGGCGTGGCCGCCGTGCTGAAAAAATGGATGAAGAAAGGCCGCATGGCCGACGCCGTGGTCATCGAACACCCCGGCTATGCCGGCGGCCACCTGGGCGCCGCGCGCCTGGACGAGATCCACGACGAACGCTTTGAATTCAAGCGCGTGCTGGGCGAATGCCATCAGCTATTCCAGGACCTGCAACTGGGCAGCGACGCGCCGCGCCTGATCGTCGCCGGCGGCGTGGGCAGCCACGAGCAGGTGCGGCACTGGCTGGCCAACGGCGCCGATGCCGTGCAGGTCGGCACCGCCTTTGCCGTCACGCAGGAAGGCGACGCGCACGAGAACTTCAAGCGCGTCCTGATGGACGCCGACCCCGCCAACCTGGCCGAATTCACCAGCGTGGCCGGTCTGCCCGCCCGCGCGGTGGCTACGCCGTGGCTGACCCGCTACCTGCGCCAGGAAAAGACCCTGCAGGCCGGCGCCCGCTGCGATCCGCGCCGCTGCAGCCAGCGCATGGACTGCCTGACCCAATGCGGCATCCGCGACGGCATCTCGCGTTTCGGCCAATTCTGCATCGACCTGAAACTGGCCGCCGCCATGCGCGGTGAAGTCAGCCGCGGCCTGTTCTTCCGCGGCGCGTCCAAGCTGCCGTTCGGCGACGCGATGCGCAGCGTGCGGGAATTGATGGATTACCTGCTGAACGGCAGGATGCCGGCGGCGGCGTAACGGCCGGCTGGCGCGGGTGGACGCCACGCAAGGCGTCGTGCGGCGCCTGCGCGCCGCCGGTCCAGACCTGCCCCCTTCAACCCCTAACGCGCCGCCGGCAGATTGAATTCAAACACGGCGCCCGGCTCAGGCCGTTCCACCAGGCGGATATCGCTGTGGTGCAACTGCAGGATGCGATGCACGATCACCAGGCCCAGCCCGCCGCTGTCGCGCGGGCCGTTGGCCAGCACGGACGCGCGGGTAAACAACCCGGCGCGCAGCGCCTCGGGAATGCCGGCGCCGCTGTCGCTGACCCGCACCTGCACGCCCTCTCGCGCCTGCCCCAGGCTCAGTTCAATCTGCCCGCCCGGCGCGCTATGGCGGATGGCGTTGTCCAGCAGATTGGTCAGCACCCGCTCGATCATGCCCAGGTCCGCGCGCACCGGCGGCAGTTCATGGGCGATGGCCGTGGTCAGCCGCTGCTGACGCGCCTCGGCCGCCAGCTCGAACTTCTGGATCACGTCCTGCGCCAGCTCGGGCAGCGAAAATGTCTCGGGCTCCAGCCGCACCAGCCCTGACTCCAGCCGCGCCAGCTCGAACAGTTCCTGCGCCAGCCGGCCCAC
This sequence comes from Achromobacter sp. UMC71, assembly GCF_014170305.1. GTDB lineage: Bacteria > Pseudomonadota > Gammaproteobacteria > Burkholderiales > Burkholderiaceae_B > Achromobacter. The sequence goes on along the minus strand of NZ_LZZT01000010.1, from coordinate 380,592 downwards.
CTTGCGGCTTTGCGCCAGCGCGATGTCCAGATAGCGGCGACGTTCGGCCGCGTCCAGCGTCTCGTCCTTCATCCGCAGCGTTTCCAGATACCCGTGCAGCGACGTCAGCGGCGTGCGCAGATCGTGCGAAATATTGGCCACCAGGTCGCGGCGCTGCTGGTCCTGGCGCGTCAGTTCACGCCATTGCTCGGAGATGCGCCGGCCCATCTGCACAAAACTGCGGCGCAACAGCGAAATCTCGTCGCCGCTCGTCTCGGTGGCATCGGCCGGTTTTTCCAACGCCGCCAGCGCGCGCCCATCGTCGCCGTCGAAATCGCGCACCGCCCGCGTCAGCCCGCGCAACGGCCGGGTGATCAGCCCGAACGCGGCCAGGCCGGCCACCAGGCCCAGCAGCGCCACCAACGCGATCGACCACAACGTCGTGCGCAGCACCGAACTGCGCGACACCGCCATGGCCAGCGCATCATGCGCCTGCCCTTGCAGCACCACGTAGACATACCCCTTGTCCTGCCCTCCCACCCGCACCGGCGCGGCCGAGAACACCTTGGCCGTGTCCAGGTGGCGCGGGTCATCGCCTGCGATCGGCAACGCCTCGCCCGCCAGGAAACGCCGCACCGGCGCCAGATCCACCCGTTCGCGCTTGACCTGCCCCGGCGGCGCCGCGTCGCCCACGATACGGCCGTCATTGGACAGCAGGTACACCTCCACCGACGGATTCACCGCCATCAGCATGCTGAACAGCGAGCGCACCGCGTCCGGCTTCCAGCCGTTGGCGTCCATCAGCTCATTGGTGCCCGCGATGTGCTGCGCCAGCCCGCTGGACAGCCGCTGCACCACCTCTTGTTCGTAGCGCACATTGGCCGAAATCTGGAACCAGGCCGACGCGCCGCAGCACGCCAATAGCAGCAGCGCGAACACGCCGGACAGGCGTTGGGTCAAGGTCAGGCGCTTCATGGGGCGGATTCCGATTGCGACGCGGGGCCCGCCGCGAATTTATAGCCGCACCCCCAGACTGTCAGGATGCGCTGGGGATTGGACGGGTCGGTCTCGATCTTGGTGCGCAGCCGGTTGATGTGCGTGTTCACCGTGTGCTCGTAGCCTTCGTGCTGGTAGCCCCAAACATGGTTCAGCAGGTCCAGCCGCGAAAACACCTTGTCCGGGTGACGCGCGAAAAAATGCAGCAGGTCGAACTCTCGCGGTGTCAATTCCAGCCGCCGCTCGTCCACCGACGCCGTGCGCGCGACCGGGTCGATTGCCACGCCGTATTGGCGCAAGCTGCCCGCATCGATGCGGGCGTTGCGTTCCAGCGCATCCGTGCGGCGCAGCAGCGCCCGCACCCGCGCCACCAGTTCCAGCATCGAAAACGGCTTGGCCAGGTAATCGTCGGCGCCCAGTTCCAGCCCCAGGATGCGATGCACCTCGCTGGATCGCGCGCTGGTGATGATGATGGGCGTATAGCGCGCCATGGCGCGGGCCCGCTTGCAGATTTCCAGGCCGTCGATGCCCGGCAGCATCAAGTCCAGCACCAGGGCATCCCAGTCGCCCTCTTCCAGGCGGCGCATGCCTTCGTGGCCGTCGGCCGCGTGCTCGACCGCATAGCCTTCGTCGCGCAGGTGCAGGCGCAGCAATTCGGCGATATGGGCGTCATCTTCGACGATCAGGACGCGGCGGGGCGTATCCATGGCAAAGGCTCGGGTGGGTTGCACGGCGGGGTTGCCGCAAAAACGCCGGGCGCAAGCGGCAAAGCCCGCGACGGCACCGCTATTGTCGCCAATCCAGGGCGGCCAAGTTTCACATTTATTTTAAGTTTGCGTGAGGACTTGGATATCGGCCCCGGGGAAGAATGGCTCCAACGACAACGAACGCCTCCCCGAGGAGCCCCCAAATGGCCGCCATCAGTGACCGCCCCCCTGCCGCCGACGCGCCGCTCGCGGGCAATCTGCCCCGCGGGCCGAACGCCCAGGCCGCCCCTGCCGGCAGCCCGCCGTCCCCCTCGGCCCCGGCCCGGCGGGCCACGGGCTCCGCCCCGGCCTCCGTGGGCCCTGTCCACCCCGGCTGGCTGCGCGTGACCCACTGGCTCAACGCCCTGGCGGTCGTCATCATGGTGGCCAGCGGCTGGCGCATCTACAACGCTTCGCCGCTGTTTGATTTCACCTTTCCCAACGGCGCCACGCTGGGCGGCTGGCTGGGCGGCGCCCTGCAATGGCATTTTGCCGGCATGTGGCTGCTGTTGGTCAACGGCCTGCTCTACCTGGGGCTGAATCTTACGACCGGCCGCCTGGCCCGCAAGTTCTTCCCCGTCGGCCCCCGCGGCGTGCTGGCCGATCTGGGCGCCGCCCTGCGCGGCAAGCTCTCGCACGCCGACCCGCGCCATTACAACCAGGTGCAGCGGCTGGCCTACCTGTTCGTCATCGCCGACATCACCGTGCTGGTCCTGTCCGGCCTGGTGCTGTGGAAATCCGTGCAATTCGACCTGCTGCGCACCCTGCTGGGTGGCTACGAATTCGCACGCCGCATCCATTTCTTCGCCATGGCGCTGCTCGTGGCCTTCGTCGCGGTCCACCTGGCCATGGTGGCCCTGGTGCCGCGCAGCCTCATCGCCATGATTCGCGGCAAATAAGGAGCCTAGTGTGAGCGCAAAACGACGCCTGTCGCTGCTGGGCCTGGACGGCCCGGCCATCCTCAAAGAAGCCGTCAAGATCCTGGACAAGCGGGTCGAGGCCCCCTCGCGCCGCGCCTTCCTGCGCAGCAGCCTGACCCTGGGCGGGCTGGCCATGTTGTCCGGCTGCACCCTGTCCGACGACGAAAACGTCGAAAAGGCGCTGACCGCCGTCTCGCGCTTCAACGACCGCGTGCAGGGCTGGATCTTCGACCCCGACAAGCTCGCCCCCACCTACCCCGAGTCCATGATTACCCGCCCCTTTCCGTTCAATGCCTATTACGGCATCGACGAGGTGCGCCACGTGGAAGAGGAAAGCTTCCGCCTGGAAGTCACTGGCATGGTCGCCGACAAGCGCCGCTGGCGCCTGGAGGAACTACGCGCCATGGCCCAGATCGACCAGGTCACCCGCCACATCTGCGTCGAAGGCTGGAGCGCCATCGGCAAATGGGGCGGCGTGCCTTTCTCTACCTTCTTGAAGCGCGTCGGCGCCGACCTGACCGCCAAGTACGTCGGCTTCAAGTGCGCCGACGACTACTACACCAGCATCGACATGCCCACCGCATTGCATCCGCAGACCATCCTGGCGCTGACCTACGACGGCAAGACCCTGCCGCCCGAGTACGGCTTTCCCATGAAGCTGCGGATGCCTACCAAGCTTGGCTACAAAAACCCCAAGCACATCCAGGCGATCTTCGTCACCAACACCTACCCGGGCGGTTATTGGGAGGACCAGGGCTACAACTGGTTCGGCGGCAGCTAGGTGGCTTTTTGCTCTTTTGTTTTTTCATTCAACGACACACCAAAGGAACTCACCATGAAGCAACTCACCACCACCGCGTTTGCCCTGTGCCTGGCCTTCGGCGCCGTCGCCGCCCATGCGGCCGACAGCATGAGCCGCGACTCGATGTCCAAGGACGCCGCGCCCGCCAGCAGCATGTCCAAGGATGGCATGGCGAAAGACGGCATGGCCAAGGACGGCATGTCGAAAGACGGCATGTCCAAGGGCAGCATGAGCAAGGACAACATGTCCCATGACGGCATGAAGAAAGACTCGATGGGCAAGGACGGCATGTCCAAGGATTCGATGTCCAAGGACGGCATGTCCAAAGGCGGCATGAGCAAGGATTCCATGGGCAAGGACGCCATGGGCAAGTGAGGCGGGAACGGGTCGCCCTGGGGTTGTTTACCCCGGGGCCGCCATCCCACCCTCAACGACGCACACGGAGCACGTCATGAGACTGAAACGCAGACATTTCCTCGGCGCAGGCGGCGCGGTCGCCGCGGCCGCCGGGCTGGCCCCCTTGCTGGGCGCCAACCGGGCGCGCGCCGCGCAAGCCCAGGCGCCGACCTACCCCTACACGCTGACCGACGCCGAATGGCGCGCCAAGCTGACCGCCGCGCAATACGACGTGCTGCGCCGCGAGGGTACCGAACGGCCCTACACCAGCCCCCTGAACGACGAACACCGCGCCGGCACCTTCGCCTGCGCCGGCTGCGCCCAAAAGCTGTTTTCCTCCGCCACCAAATTCGATAGCGGCACCGGCTGGCCCAGCTTCTGGCAACCGCTGGAACACGCCGTGGCCACGCTGGAAGACCGCAGCTTCGGCATGATCCGCACTGCCGTCAACTGCGGCAACTGCGGCGGCCACCTGGGCCATGTCTTCGATGACGGCCCGCGCCCCACCGGACTACGCTACTGCATGAACGGCGTGGCCATGCGCTTCACCCCGCAGGCCTGACCCCGGCCCGCGTCTTTTCTGTACAGGAATCCGCATCATGCCTATCCGCACCCTGCCCCGCGCGCTCTGCGCCGCCCTGGTCACCGCTGGCGGCCTGTTCGCCGCCAACGTGGCCGGCGCCGCCGAACGCGCCGTCATCATCCCGCCGCCCGCCGTCGACGAACCCGCGGCCGCCGGCCAGGAAAAAGCCGTCATCGCGGGCGGTTGCTTCTGGGGCGTGCAGGCCGTGTTCCAGCACGTCAAGGGTGTGACTTCCGCCGTCTCCGGCTATGCCGGCGGCCAGGCTTCCACCGCCGACTACGACACCGTCAGCGGCGGCCGCAGCGGCCACGCCGAATCGGTCGAGATCACCTACGACCCCACGCAGGTCACCTACGGCCAACTGCTCCAGATCTACTTTTCGGTGGCGCACGACCCGACCCAGTTGAACCGCCAGGGGCCGGACAGCGGCACGCAATACCGTTCCACCGTATTCCCGGCCAACGACAGCCAGCGCAAGGTGGCCGAGGCCTACATCGCGCAGCTGGACAAGGCCGGGGTGTATCCCAAGGCCCTGGCCACCACGGTCGAGCCGCTGAAGGCCTTCTATCCCGCCGAGGGATACCATCAGGACTATCTGGTGCGGCATCCATACAGCATGTACATCATGGTCAATGACGTGCCGAAGGTGGAGAACCTGGCCAAGACCTTTCCGGCCATGTATCGGGACAAGCCGGTTCTGGTGAATTGAACACGCCAAATGGCCGGTGTGGGCCGCCGCAGGCCCCACTGAACCGAGCGCCAGACCGAGCGCCAACGTCAATTCCGAGGCGTCATTCAAGCTGAATGACGCCTCGGTCCGTCCCCAAAAGCATCATTGCCAGCGCCGCCCTTCTGACGCGTCAGCGCAGCCCAAGTGACTTATGCTCGTTTTAAGCATAATATGGATTGCGTTCGACCCGCGTGACGCTCACCCCAAGCGTCCACCATCAGAAATGGAGCGATGCCATGAGCCCCCACCCCCGCCGTGCAGACAGCCCGCTCGACGGAGCGACTTGCTCCAGTGCGGCTAGCCAGGCGCCAAACGGCCCGGCCCCCTCTTCCCGCCCAAGCAATGCCACCGCGTTGACCACGCACGTCCAAACGCTGCTCACCCGCCACCGCGCAGTGCTGGTCGCCCACTACTACGTCGACGCCGCGCTGCAGGACCTGGCCGAGGCAACCGGCGGCTGCGTCGGCGATTCCCTGGAGATGGCGCGTTTTGGACGGGATCATCCCGCCGAGACCCTGGTGGTCGCCGGCGTACGCTTCATGGGCGAAACCGCCAAGATCCTCAGCCCCGCCAAACGTGTCCTCATGCCCGACCAGGACGCGACCTGTTCCCTCGATCTGGGCTGCCCGGCACCCGATTTTTCGGCCTGGTGCGATGCCCATCCTGACCGCACGGTGGTGGTCTATGCCAACACCAGCGCCGCGGTCAAGGCGCGCGCCGATTGGGTCGTCACCTCATCCATCGCCCTGGACGTGATCGCGCACCTGCATGCCGAGGGCCGGAAAATCCTGTGGGCGCCCGACAAGCACCTGGGACACTACGTCCAGCGTCAAACCGGCGCCGACATGCTGTTGTGGCCAGGGGCCTGCGTCGTCCATGACGAATTCAAGGGCACCGAACTGGAGCTGCTGCGCGCGCAACACCCGCAGGCCCGCGTCCTCGCGCACCCGGAGTCGCCGCAATCGGTCCTGGCCCAGGCCGACGTGGTGGGCTCGACCACGCAGCTGATCCAGGCCGCTCGAGAACTCGAAGCGCAGCAGCTGATCGTGGCCACCGATCAGGGCATCCTGCACAAGATGCGGGCCCAGGCGCCCGGCAAGGTCTTCATCGCCGCGCCCACGGCGGGCGACAGCGCCACCTGCAAAAGCTGCGGCGTGTGCCCCTGGATGGCCATGAATACGCTGGAGCGTCTGGCCGACACCCTGGAGCACGGCCGCAACGAAATCATGCTTGACCCTGCTCTGGGAGAACGCGCCAAGGCCCCCATCGAACGCATGCTTGCCTTCGCGGACCACCGCAAGCGCCGCGTGCGCACCAGCGGCGACATGGCGCGGGACACCGAGCTCTTCGCGCGCGTCGGCCCGGCCTGAAACCCTCTCCGGCCGCCTCTTCAGATAAAAATTCGCCATGGAATTCGACGTCATCATTATCGGCAGCGGACTCGCAGGCATGACTGCGGCGCTGGAGCTGGCGCCCCGGCGGCGCGTCGCCCTGGTCGCCAAAGGCCCCCTCATGGATGGCGCAAGCCCTCGGGCCCAGGGCGGCATCGCCGCCCCGCTCGCGCTCGAGGACAGCGTGGCCGACCATGTGCGAGACACCCTGACCGCGGGCGCCGGCCTGTCCGATGCAACGGCGGCCCGACAGATCATTGCGCAGGCTCGCGATGCGATCGCCTGGCTGCAACACCAGGGCGTGGGCTTTACCCGCGCGGGCGACGCCTTGCATCTGACACAGGAAGGCGGCCACGGACGCCGGCGCATCGTGCACAGCGCCGATGCGACCGGGCGCTGCATCATGGATGCGCTGCATGATCGGGTCCGGCGTCAACCGGGCATCACGCTGCTGCCACGGCATTTTGCCATCGACGTGATCCAGCGCGGCGCAGCGGGCACGCCGTGCCAGGGCGTTCGTCTGCTCGATATCGAACACGCCCGGTACGTCGACATGATGGCCTCTCACGTCGTACTGGCCAGCGGCGGCGCCGGACAGGTCTATGACACCACCAGCGCTCCCCCATCCGCCACCGGAGACGGCATCGCCATGGCCTGGCGCGCCGGCTGCCGCATCGCCAACATGGCATTCACCCAATTTCATCCCACCGGCCTGCATCATCCACAGAGTGGCGGCTTCCTGATCTCCGAAGCCGTGCGGGGAGAAGGAGGCCTGTTGCGGCTGCCCGGCGCGCGCCGCTTCATGCCTGACCATGATCCGCGCGCCGAATTGGCGCCGCGGGACATCGTGGCCCGCGCCATCCACCAGGAAATGCGGCGCCACGGCCTGGACTGCGTCCATCTCGATATCAGCCACCGCCTCCGCGACTTCCTGCTGACGCACTTTCCCACCATTCACGCCCATTGCCTGGCGCTGGGCATCGATATGGCCGTCGACCCCATCCCCGTGGCACCCACCGCCCACTACACCTGCGGCGGAATCGTCGCGGACACCACAGGCCGCACCGAAGTCGCCAACCTGTACGCCGTGGGCGAAGCCGCCTGCACCGGCCTGCACGGCGCCAACCGGCTGGCCAGCAACTCATTGCTGGAATGCGTGGTCATGGGCCGATCCGCCGCCCGGGACATCCTGCTGCGGCCGGCTGCAAGCGTGCGTCATGCACCTGCGGCGCCTACCCCCGCACACGGGCCAGATGCTCAGACCCGCCAGCATGCCGAGGCACTGCGCGACGCCCTGCGGCGCCTGATGAGCCGGGAGGTCGGCGTCGTGCGCACCGACGCCGGCTTGCTGCGGGCCAAAAGCCAGATCGGCGCGCTGACGGCGCAGATCAAGGCGTATTGCGATCGCGACGGAACCAGCATGGCCTTGCTGGAGCTGCGCAACCTGGCCCAGGTAGCCGCGCTGATCGTGAACGATGCCATCGCGCAGTGCGGCAGCCGCGGGGCGCATTTCAATACTGACAGGCCGTAATCAGGCGTCAGGCGGTCGATGCGGATGGGAGCAAATGGATTGACCATACTGGTATCCGCGTCGACTATCCGATTATCTGAATCGACAAGTTTCATCCCCACGGCGAGCTTTAGTTGACACCGACGTCCACATTGCACAGCCGTATATCGCACCCTTCGGATAAATGCTGCCACTGCGTCGGCATCGATCTGTCCAACAGCAGCCAGATCGTTGAATTACTTGGCTTTATATAGACAACAGCGAAGATTTATCAATAATAAAAAAAATAGAAATTCCGCCAAACCCGCCCAACGCCATCCACATCACGGCAAACGCTATCGAATGTATCAATAAGCGCCATTTAGATAATAAGGATGGTATCCAGTCGTCATTCCAAAAACCTGACGGTTGGTATCCATCTCAAATATATAGATAATCAAGATGGTATCTCCCGGTTAATTCTTCGTTCTGCAAAAAAACTGGTATAAATTGCGTCCTTTTTTTCGATCACCCATCTCGTCCAGCCAAATGTTTCTATATGCAGCAGCCCGTCTGCATCAACAAACAAGGCTTGGGCGCCAGATTATTAATCGAAATATAAAGGACCCCAGTTTTGATAAAAAGCACGAACAAGTGGCTGACCGCGACGCTCGCCCTCAGCACCACCTATCTCAGCGGCGCCCTGGCCGCCGACCTGACCGTTGCTCCCGGCAATACCCAGGTATTCGACGGCTCGGTCAACTACCCCGGCGGGGTTGACGTCAACGGCGGCACGCTGGTCATCGGCGGCAATGGCGGCGGCGCCGGCGTCACCCTCAACGGCAACGTCAACGCGGCATCGAATGGCACCGTTTCGGGCTTCGGCGCCATCAACGGCAATCTCAACGTCACGGGCAACGCGCGCGTTGCGCCCGGCTATCCCCTTGGCACCCCGACCGGCGTCTCCAACGGCAACCTCGTCGTCAAGGGCGACCTGTCGATGAACAACGCCGTGTTCGACTTCGAGACGGGCTACGCCGGCCTGCCCATTACCCAACCCGGCACGGGCGACAACATCACCGTCGGCGGCAACGTCGCCCTGAACAACACGACCCTGAACGTCTCGGTCAACACCCTGGGCGTCAACGGCGGCTACTACCGCATCATGTCGTACGGCGGCACCCTGAGCGGCAACGGCCTGACGCTGGGCACCGTCACCGGCGACTCGCTGCCCGGCGCCACCCTCCAGTCGCTGACCGGCGACAAGCAGATCAACCTCATCCTGGGCCCCAGCACCACCAACTTGTGGAACGGCAACGGCGCGGCATCGGCCACCCGCGCCGGTGGCGGCAACGGCACCTGGACCGCAACCGGCGGCAACTGGAATAGCCCTACCAATGCCACCGGCGCCCTGCCCGACGGCGGCTACGCCATCTTCACCGGCGCGGCCGGCACCGTCACCGTTGATGGCAGCGCCGGTCCGGTGCGCGTGTCGGGCATCCAGTTCGCCACCGACCGCTACACCGTGCAAGGCGCGCCCATCACGCTGGTCGGAAACGGCGGCAACCCGCCCGCCCTCGTCGTCGGCGACGGCACCTATGCCTCGGGTCAATTCGTCGACACGATCAACAATCCGCTGCAAGGCACGCAGGGCTTCGTCAAGACCGGCCCCGGCTCGCTGATCCTGAACGCCGACAGCAGCGGCCTGACTGGCCCCATCCTGATCGCCGACGGCGCCCTCGAAATCAATGGCAAACTCAATGGCCCCATGGACATCGGCCGCGAAGTCGTGCTGGCCGGCGTCGGTCAGGTCGGCACCACCACCCTCTACCCCACCGCCGTCATCTCGCCGGGCAACGATGGCTCGCCCATCGGCACCCTCACCGTCAACGGCAACCTGACCTTCGGCCAGGACACCCTCTACCGCGTCCACGCCGATCCGGCCAGCAGCGCCAGCGACCGCATCCACGTCACCGGCGTGGCCTACCTGGACGGCACCGTCGCCCACGTCGGCCCGGCCGGTAATTACGCGCCGCGCACCACCTACAACATCCTGACCGCCGACGGCGGCATCCAGGGCCGCTTCACCGGCACCTCCAGCGCTTATGCGTTCCTGACCCCCTCTCTCAGCTACGACGCCAAGAACGCCTTCATGACGCTCACGCGCAACGACGTGCCGATTGGCAGCATCGGCGGCTCGGGCAACGCGGGCAGCGTGGGCGATGCCCTGGACAAGGAAGATCCGCCGGTGGCGGGCAACGGCTCTTCGTCGTCGGGCAACGGCTCGTCCTCATCGGGCAACGGCTCGTCGTCGAGCGGCAATGGATCCTCGGTGATCGGCAGCGGCATCTCGTCGCCCAAGAACACCGGCGCCAGCCAGGTGACGACCGCGGTGCTCACCATGACGCCGACCGAAGCGAAATCGGCGCTGACGCTGCTGGCCGGCGAAGCCTACGCCAGCAACGCCAGCGTCTTGCAGAGCCAGAGCGATACCGTGCGCTCGCTGCCGCTGGACCATCTGCGCAGCAACCTCGACGCGCCGGTACGCGCCGGACAAGCGACCGCGCAACTGGGCACGCCGTCGCCCGACGCCCTACCGCAAAGCGGCGCTCATCCGGTCTGGGCACAGGCCTTCGGCAACTGGGGTTCCTTTGGCGGCGACGGCAACGCAGCGCGCGTCAGTCAATCGGCCGGAGGCCTGTTCGTCGGCAGCGATGCCGCCGTGGGCAACGGCTGGCGCCTGGGCGGCGCGGTCGGCTACATCGGCAGCCACAGCTCGATTGCGGACACCTCGTCGCGCACCGATGCCGACAGCTACACGGCAACGGTATTCGGCGGCCGCAATTTCGCCGCGGGTCCCGGCGCCATCCGCTTCATGGCAGGCGCGGCCTATACCTGGCATGACATCGACACGAAGCGCAATGTCACGGCCGGCAGCCTGAACCAGCAGCTCAAGTCTTCCTACAGCGCGTCGTCAACGCAGCTGTTCACGGAGCTGGGCTACAAGCTGCCGCTGGGCGACGCCTACACGATCGAACCTTACGCCGGCCTGGCGTGGAACCAGCTGCGCACGCGCGGCTTCCAGGAATCGGGCGGATCCGCGGCGCTGCGCGGGTCGGGCAATACCGACGATGTGACCAGCACCACGCTGGGCATGCGCGGGTCGTGGGAGTTTGAGTCCAAGGGCGCCCCGGGCCGCGTGACCGCGTCGCTGGGCTGGCGCCATGCCATGGGCGATGTGAAGCCCCGCCAGGAGCTGGCTTTCGAGGGCGGCAGCACGTTCTCGGTGACGGGGGTGCCGATCGCGCAGAATGCGGCCGTGGTCGGGCTGGGCGCCGAGGTCGCGATTGCGCGGAATACGACGGCGGGGGTCGCTTACGACGCGCAGTTTGGCGGCGGGAATCGGCAGCAGTCCGGCGTGTTGAAGTTGGCGGTGCGGTTCTAGGCTGACACCAAACGGTGTGCAGGCGTCGCGAATGCGACGCCTGCGACGGCCAGCACCAGACGGGAAATAGCGAGCTTGGGACTGGAAGCGGACGACCTGTGAAGCCCGCACCCGGCCAGGAACGGTCGCGCAAACCGACCGCCCCCGGCGAGGCCGTTCAGGCGGTCAGGAAGCGCACGACTTCGTCCCAGTCGTTCGTCGACAGGGCGACGTCCTCGTAGTCGCCTTCTTCCTCGTCGTAGCGCGAAACACAGAAACGCTGGCTCCGGCCGGATTCGCGGTCGGCATAGTCGGCGTAGTCGACATACACTTTCAAGCCGCGCTCCGCGTTTTCGAACGAAGGGGCTGCGTCGATGTAACTCGACGTGTCGGAGTAACCTTCGGGCAGGGTCGGCAGGGTTGTTATGTCGTAGTCGGGAAACTCGCGACGCAGTCGTTCAAGATTCATAAGGCAAGCACGTAGAGGCAGGAAGTTCGACATTTTACGTTGTTCGGTGTCGGCCACCACAATGCCCCAAGCTCGAAGCTCGTCACGGGTTGGCGAAGCGCATTTCCCCCGCCCGCCGCGCCTGCTTGTCGGCATACATCAGCCGGTCGGCTTCCTTGAGCGCGGCCTGCAGCGAGCAGACGGACGGGTCGACGCTGACAATGCCCAGGCTTGCGCCGGGATAATGAAAGCCACATTCCGCAAACGCATACGGGCCTGTCAATAGCGGCGCCAGCCGGCCGCGCATCGCGTCGACGACCCCTTGCGGAGCATCCAGCCGGGGCGGCGCGGCCATGCCAATCACGACGAACTCGTCGCCGCCCCAACGGCCCAGCATCTCGCCCACGCGCAGACCCGCCGACATCCGCCGGCCCACTTCGACCAGGAATTGGTCGCCCACCTCATGCCCGAAAGTATCGTTGATCGGCTTGAACCCATCCAGATCAATGAACGCCACCACCACCCATTGGCGCGTCCGTCTGGCCAGCGCGAACATGCGATCCAATTCGGTCAAGACCGCTCGTCGATTCGGCAGGCTGGTCAGGGCGTCATAGTTGGCGGCATGCCGGTCGTCTTGCCGCCGCATCACCATCTGCATGACCGCGTGGCCACATAGCAGAATCAGGACCAGACCGACCGTCGCGACCAACCCCGCCAACAACAAGTGCTGCCTGCGCGTGGGCGCCAGGCGCTCCAAGGTCGCCAGGGTGAGCAGCTGGTATTGCGTGCCCGCCAAGGGCTGGCGGCGCAGCAGATAGGGGCTGCCGTCAATCAACCACTGGTCGGCGAATTCTGCGCTGCCTGCCGCGCGCACCTCCATGGGCTCGCCCAACGCTTCCTCTCCGTCGGACGGCAGTACCGTGCCCGGCGGCAAAAGCGTGGCGACGTTGCGCAGCATGAATCGCTCGTCCGACGCCGTGATCACGCGCCCCTGGCGATTGACGATCAGCGCAATATGGCGCCCGGTCAGATACATCGCAACCTCCGGCGCGTCAAACTTCACCGTAACCGAGCCCAAGGGGGTGTCGTTTGCGTCCTCGATACGACTGGCCACGAAATAAGATGGCGTTTTATTCAAGCGGGCGATACCAAATGAATAACCGTTGCCGGTACGCAAAGCGTCGATGAGGTAAGGCCGGCCGGAATAGATCATGCCCACGATACTGCCGGGCTCCGCCCAGTTGCTGGCCGTGACGGTGTCGTCCGACAGGTTATTCATATAAATGCGGGCGTAGTGCAGATCACCCGCCAGCGCGTTCATGAATTCACCGACTTTGCGCACCAACGGGTCGCGGGTAAATTGTGCGGCGCGCTCCTGACGCGTCAATTCGGCAGTGCCGGGCGGATCGACACGATACCGGCGGGCAAGCTCGATAACCAAGGCCTGGCGCGCCACCATATTGGCCACGCTGACCATCTCGGTAAACAGACGGCCCATGATGCGTGCGGTGGTTTTGGCCTCGTATTCCAGGTTGGCCGCCAACCTCTCCAGCTGCGCAGTCACCATTCTTTGCGATATCCACCCGCCCAGGCCGGCCACCAGCAGCAACCAGGCGATGGCCAATCCCAGCATTGCTCGACGCGCGAATCGCCGAATCTGCGGTCCATGCCTGCTTTGCTCGTGCAAAACCTCACCTCCGCGCTGATAGTCAATAGGGTAAAGAAGCTACGCTATTCAATACTCGTGGCGCTCTGGTTTCTGGCGAGAACACGGCGACTGCGAGTCAGCAACAGCATATCGCCTGAAATGATTGCTGTATTTTCTTTGACAATTCTTGACAGTGCGGTTGCGGCGAAGTTGGGCCTTGCGTGGCCCAAAGGCCGCGCTTGCACAGGGGCGAGCCATATACCCGCAGCCGAAGACAGGCTTGCGCCGGATATTCGCGCCACCGTGACTCGCGCTCATGCCTGCGGCAGAAAAAACATAATCAAACTACAACTTCGGTGCCGAAAGCTGTAATCTGGCACCATTATTCTCCGGCCCCGATCGACGATATGCTCACCCCCATGACTATTCGACAGATTGCCCTGGCACTTGCCGCCCTCACCCTTTGCCCCGCTCTAGGCGCGCAGTCCGCCCCCAAGACTGCGCCCTGGACCCCGCCCGACCCCACGACCTGCAACTTCTCGGCTTGGACCAACGATCAAAAACCCGTGATTCAAGTGCGCGCCGCGGCCTCTGCGGAATCCAAAGTGCTAGGCACCCTGCCGACCACCCGCGGCGACGCCCCTGATCCCACCATCGACTACTACAGCGTCACCTTCGACGTGACCGAGGCGCGCGATGGGTGGCTCAAGATCAAGAACGCCAGCGACGACAAGACGGGCAACGACCAGCCCCGGCCGCGGCCCGTGTATCAAGGCGCGGGCTGGGTCGAAGCTTCGGATGCACGGATCGGTATTCAGTCGGCGCGGGGCTACGCCCGGCCGGATGCCGGCAGCGAGCGGATACTGGACCTGGGCAGCGACTGGCTGACCGAAAGAGCCGCCTTGCGAGGCATCGTGGCCTGCGATGGCGACTGGCTGCTGCTGGATTACGAAATGCGCAACAGCGACAAGTTCGAGCCGCTCGCGCCCAAGGACCGCACACAGGGACGAGCGTGGTTCCGCGGCATCTGCTCGTCTTCCGAGACGACCTGCGATATGCCGTCGGTCGACAAATGACGGCACCCCAGGAGACTTCATGACCCAGCTTCCCCCCGAAGCCATCGCTGCGTTGGCGCGCGGCAACTTCATCGAAGCCATCAAGATCACGCGCGACCGCAGCGGCATGGACCTCAAGTCGTCCAAGGAAGCCGTCGAGCGCTACGCCAATAGCGTAGCGGGCGCGCAGGCGCAGGACGCCGGCTGGACCTACGGCCAGGCCGAGGCTGGCGACGCGCAAGGCAGCCGGCCCGCCGTGGTGCCGCCGGCCGCGCTGGCCGCCCTTGCCCGCGGCAAGAAGGTCGAGGCCGTGAAGATCACACGTGACGCCACGGGCCTGGGGCTGGCCGAAGCCAAAAGGCTGGTGGATGCGCAGCTCAATCCCGCCGCGGCGGATATCGAGCATCAGCCGTCCAACGCGTCGGCCAATCCCATGCTCGAACCCGGCCGCGTGTCGAGCGGCGGCTTCAAATGGCTGCCTTTCTTCATCATCCTGCTGCTTGCGGTGCTGGCGTGGGTATTTCTTGGCAAGGGGGCATGAAACCGTGATCGTTCCCCAGTACTGGGCCGAAGGCCGCATCCAGGAGCGCGTGGCGGGCAAGCAGTACACCGTGCGCCGCTATGGCTGGTCCGACGACAGCCAGGCGGCGGCGCAGGCGCATGCCGACGCGCGCACCCGCGCGGCCTTTGACCGCATTGTCAGCGGCGAAACGCTGAACCGCCGCGAGCGCAAGCTGGCATACAACGGCGCCGAAGGCATGCCGATCCGCGAGGAAATCCTCGACCGCGACGGTGACAGCATCATCACCCGCAACGGCTACGGCGCGCGTTGCCTGAATACGCCCGACGTGATGTTTGTCGATGTCGATTTTGAAGAAACACGCGGCAGCGCGCGCGGACTGACGGTGATCGGCGCGGCGTTCATCGGCGCCCTGGCCGTGGGCTACGGGACGGGCTCGGCGATGGCGTGCGTCGCCACGTTCATGCTGGTGACGGCCTTTGGTTTCTGGCGCGCGCGCGCCGAGGGGCTACGTGTTACCGAGGACAAGCGCGATCCGCTGGCTAGCGTGCGCGAGCGTGTGGACCGCCTCATCCAACTGCACCCCGACTGGCACCTGCGCCTGTACCGCACGCCCGCGGGTATGCGCGTCCTGGCCATGCACGATGTCTACACGCCGTCGGATGCCGCCGTGACCGAGGCATTCGAGACGCTGGACGCGGACAAGATATACGCGCGCATGTGCCGCAACCAGAACTGCTTTCGGGCGCGCGTCAGCGCCAAGCCCTGGCGGGTGGACATCGACGAGCACCTGCCGCGTCCGAACGTCTGGCCGGTGCCGTTCGACAAGCAACCCGCGCGCAACGCCTGGGTAGCGCGCTACGAGAAGGCGGCTGCGGGCCATGCCGCCTGCCAGTACCTGGAAACGGTGGGCAGCAAGCTGAACGTGCATCCGCACGCGGCGGCGGTGCAGACCCTGCACGACGACCTCACCCGTGCCCACAGCGGGCTGCCGCTGGCGTGAAGCATCGTGCCAGGCGCGGGGTTCAGTGATGCGACGCCGGGCCTGGCAATCTCCCTCACTTCGGCTGCGGTCCGACCGCAATCGCGATTTTTCCCCGCAAGCCGTTGTTGGGGCTTTCCAGCCGGGCATGGGCGGCCGCCATATCGGCAAGTGAATACACCGCGCCGACATGCGGCCGCAACTGACCGCGCGTGACCAATGCGCTTAACTCGTCGAGCTTGCCGCGGTTCTGTCGGGTGAAAATGAAGTGGTAGCTCGCGTTCTTGCCCCAGGCCTGGATCAGGTTCTGCGGCTGGGCGATATCCACGATCGAGACGACGCGGCCCAGCTGCGCCAGCACATCGGGGCTGCGTGACAAGGTATCGCCGCCGATGGTGTCGAACACCACGTCAACGCCTTGGCCGCCCGTCAGCCGCGCGATGGCGTCGACGTAATCCTCGTTCTCGTAGTCGATGACCTCGTCGGCGCCCAGGTCGCGAACGAACTCGGCGTTGGCTGCGCGCACGGTCGTGAAGACTTTCGCGCCGATGGCTTTGGCGAGCTGGATCGCGACATGGCCGACGCCGCCCGCGCCGCCGTGCACCAGAATGCGCTCGCCCACTCTCAGCGCCGCGCGTCCGACCAGGGCTTCCCACGCCGTCCCGCCCACCAGGGTGAGGCTGGCGGCCTCCAGATGGCTCAGCGCGGCGGGTTTCTTGCCGACGATGTGCTCGGCGGCGACGTGGTATTCGGCATAGCTGCCCGGGCCGTCGAAGATCTGCGGGGTATACCAGACCTCGTCTCCGGGAACGAAGGCCGTGACGCCCGGCCCCACGGCTTCGACGACGCCGGAGACGTCGTGACCGGTGATGGCCGGCAGCGGCACCAGGTCGGGATAGTCGCCACGCCGGACCTGGTAGTCCAGGGGGTTGATGGACGTGGCATGAACCCGGACCAGCACTTGCCCTGCCTGCGGCACGGGCTTGGGCACGTCACGCAGCTCGAACGCCTCGGGCCCGCCAAATGCGTTAAGTACGACTGCTTTCATTATCACTCCTCGTTTCGATAAATAGGGATATCGGGAATTACCGATATTTTGGGATAAAAAATTACAACTCTTTCCCGATGAGCTGGGCCAGCGCGCGGATGGTGGCTTCATTGCGCTTGTAGTAAGTCCACTGCCCGATGCGCCTGACTTCGACCAGGCCGGCGCGTTGCAGGGTGGCAAGGTAATCGGACACGGTGGACTGCGACAGGCCGACGCCCTCCTGGATGCTGCTGACGCAGACGCCGACCGTATTGACGTCGCCCTCGTCCTGCGGCGGGAAGCTCCTGGCGGGGTCCTTCAACCCTTTCAGGATGTCCAGACGCGTGCGGTTCGAGAGGGCTTTGAAGATGTCGAGCAAGTCCATGCCGCCATGATATCGGGATTTACCGATATGTCAATTTGGAAAACTGACGGCGCGGCGCTAGCCAAACAGCGCGGTGGCCTTGCCGCCTGCCAGCACCTGCTCGAACAAGGCATCAAGGCTGATGGTGCGAAACGCATCCCAGGCGAAGGCGTTTTCGGCGGTGCCAGCGTAGTCGGCCGCGCTGAGAAACCAGCACGTATCGTCTGCACTGCTCAGTTGAGCGTACAAGGGCAGGAACCCCGAATGATTGTCGGTGTTTGCCGGCACAATCGCCGGGCCGGTACCCGCCGCGCTGTGCAGTACCGTCCACCCGCGCGCGGCAAGGTAACCCAGGAAACGTTCGTGCAGGGTCATACCGGCGTGACCACGCCGCGTCCGGAAAAATGCCCGTCGATGTTCTCGACGAAATTGGTGAACTGCGCGTGGATGGATTCCGGCGACCAGCCGGCCAGGTGCGGCGTCAGGATCACGTTGTCCAGCCCGATCAGTTCGGCCGGCGGCTGGGGCTCGCTTTCGTAGACGTCGATGCCCGCGCCGGCGATGGTGCCCGCGGCCAATGCGACGGCCAGCGCCTGGGTGTCGACGATGCTGCCGCGGCCAACATTGACCAGATAGCCGTCGGCGCCCAAGGCCTGCAACACTTCCGTGTTGATCATGTGGTGCGTGGACGCGCCGCCCGGCGCGGCACAGACGAGAACGTCGCACCACGCCGCCAACCCCAGCACGCTGTCGAAGTACTGATACGGCGAACCCGGCTTGGCGTTGCGGTTGTGGTAGGCCACCGGCATGTGAAAGCCGGCGGCGCGCGTGGCGATCTTTTCCCCGATGGCGCCCATGCCCAGGATGCCCAACCGCTTGCCCGAGACGTTGCGCGGCGGCGTAATGGCGGTGCGCCACACGCCGTCCCGGCACAACTGGTCCAGCTTGCGGAAATTGCGGATGCTGGCGATGACCAGCCCCATCGCGTGGTCGGCCACGCATTCATCGTTGGCGCCGCGGCCATTGGTGACGATGATGCCGCGCGCCTTGGCCGCATCGACGTCCACGCTCTCGTGGCCGACGCCCATGCACGAAATCAGGGCAAGCGCCGGCATGGCCGCGATTTCATCGGCGCTCAGGCCGATGGTGCCGATGGTCAGCACCGCCTGAAACCGCGCGCCCTGCGTGGCGATGGCGGCCTTGCGCTCCTGCGCGGTGGGGGCATACGTGACGTCGTAACGCTGCATCAGCGCGTCCAGATTGGCGCGCACGACGGGGCAGAGAATCAACAGAGGGATTTTCATGGGGGGACCGGCAAGGGGCGTGCCCATGCCGCATTCATCGAGGCCGAAAACGGGAAAGACTATATGCCTATTCCCCCCGCCTGTCATGATGCGCCGGACGCCGCCGCGCCCCGTCATTACCGGGCATTTTCCGCCTGGCAATCGGCACATCCGGGCGCCAGGATCAGAGCCCGGAACCCGCGCGGATCAATGGCCCGTCGTGTCGCCTTCGCGGCTGGCTTCAAACAGGAACCAGGTGCGGCGCTCGGTCTCGTCGATCCAGTTCTCGATCAGGCTGGAACTCGCGATATCGCGGTGTTCGTCGGTGACGTTGTGCGCTTCGCGCAGCGACGCGGCCAGGGTTTTGTTGTCTTCGCGCAATTCGGCCAGCATGTCCAGCGGCTGGACGTAATCGGCGTCGTTGTCGGCAATGCGCTGCGTGCGCGAGATGTGGCCGATAGACCGCAGCGTGGTGCCGCCGATCTTGCGGATGCGTTCGGCGATGGGGTCGGTCATGGCGAAGAGCTGGTCGCCCTGCTCGTCCAGCAATAGGTGGTAGTCGCGGAAGTGTGGTCCGCTGACGTGCCAATGGAAGTTCTTGGTCTTCAGGTACAGCGCGAATACGTCGGCCAGCACCTGGTTCAGCACCGCGGAGATATCGCGGGTGGCGGCGGCAGCCAGATCGGTAGGGGTCGCCAGCGGGCGCTTGCGCAGCGTTTTCGCCGCCTTGGTGGTCTTCTCATTCAGTTTCTTGGCCATGAATCGCAGCTCCTGGAAATGATTCGGAAACCTCGCACGCGGCGCCGATCGATGGCACCGCGCCATCCCAGGGTAGTTCCGTATGCCCGCTTTGCCAAATCGGCGCGCCATGCTGGCGCCAAGCTGAATGCAAGTCGGTTTCAACATGACGGCCGTACTAGTTTTTCCGGACCGCCGCGGCCCCCTTGCGGCGGGCGACGACACCGGCGAGCCTAACGCTTCTTCACCTCGAACACCCTGCCCTCGCCCGCGAACAATGTCACGCAAGCCTGGATGCGCTGCGCGACCGAGCCTTCTGGCAGTGGCGGCGTCAGACCCAGCGCCATCTGCCGCAACGGCTCGGCGATGACCATGGCCAGCAGCAAGCCGGCGGTGTCGCGCGGCTGCTGGATGCGGATCAGGCCGCGCGCGGCAAGCTTCTCGAACCAGGCGCCCAACATGGCCGTGCCGCGCTCGATGCCGTTGCGCTGATAGACGCCCAACAACGCTTCGCGCGCCGGAAAATCGGCGGTCAGCAGTCGGAACATGCCGACAGCGTCAGCGGACAGCGCGCGGTCGGCGATGGTCTGCAGCACGCGCGCCAAGGCAGGCAGCACGTCGGCAGCCGTGGCGACGTCTTGCGCCATGACGGGCTCGAAGGTGTCCGTCCAGCCGCGCACCACCTGCGCGACCAGGTCTTCGCGGTTGGCGGCGAAACGGTAGACGGTTTTCTTGGCCATGCCGGCACGCTTGGCCACCGCTTCCAGCGTGGCGGCGGCGTAGCCTTCGTTCAGCAGCAGCCAGGTAGCGGCCTGCAAGGCGGCCGCGTGCAGCTCGGCATCGGGCCGGGCGGGACGGCCGCGCGAGCGCGGCGCAGGGGGTAAAGCCAGGGTCGCCATGGGCGGTAGATCGTCCTGATGAGCAGCAAAGCCGGATGTCCCGGCGATGAACGGCGCTGCCGCGAGTGCCGTTGATGAAGCGTGATCTTACACGCTCCGTTATTTTGGAAACGCAAAACGTTTCTTTATTATAGAATCAGGTTCCCAACTCCTGGAAACCCTGCCATGACCACCCCACACCCCGACGCGGCCCACATCGCCGCCGACCTGGACACCCTGCTCGACCCCGCCCCGCTGCGCCTGGAAACCGGCATCACCCGGCTGCCCGGCGGCGGCCTGATCGTGGCGGCGCGCACCGACCTGCACGGCTGCAAGGGCCGCATGCTGGACTGGTGGTTCAAGTTCTTCCAGACGACGCAGCACATCAAATGGTGGCATCCGCAGGACCACGTCGAACACCTCGGCTGGGACGAGCAATGGCGCCGCGGCGAAAACTACATCGGCGCGTCGATCCATGCGGTGGAATCGCTGGCGGACCTGCCGCCGGTGGCGGCCAAGCTGAAGTTCCATGCGCCTGAAGACTGCCTGGACGCCGCGCGCCTGCAGGCGGCCACGGCAAACGGCGATATGTCGGCGGCGGTCTATGCACGCATCGGTTTTGGCGGCCACATCAAGCTGGACGCCAACGGCGATCCGCTGGACGGCCAGATGATCCACCTGGCCCGCGATACGCCGTTCGGCTGCGTGCTGCGCAGCCGCTTCTACCTGGGCCTGTCCAGCGCGCAACCCGAACAGGACGTGCCGGACGCGCTGGGGCTGAACCTGCTGCGGCACTGCTATACGGAGTTCACGTTCCTGTCGCGGTTCCTGCCGTCGATCTATTTCGGCGAGCACGCCAACGGCGAGGCCATCCCCCTGCCCTGGTAGCGCCCGCGCCGGAAGGAGTATGCTACGGCGCTTCATTCCGGCCTCACCCCCCACATCGCTATGCGCGGCAACCCCGACGCCCGGCAAGGCGCTATCGCCCTGCATGGGTTCTACTTCCTGTACTACGGCTTGCAGGGCGTCAGCATTCCCTTTCTTCCCTTGTGGTTCGCCAACCGCGGGCTGGACCCGGCGCTGATCGGGCTGATCGTGGCGACGTCGTTCCTGCCGAAGATCCTGTCCACGCCGGTGGTGGCGCACGTGGCCGACCAATCCGGCCGCGCCCATGGCCTGATCGCCGCCGCGCTGGGCGCCTCGCTACTGCTGTTCATCTGCTATCCGTTCAGCCAGGCGCCCGCGTGGCTCTTTGCCATCACCCTGCTGCTGAACGCCGTGTTTCCGGCGGTGCTGCCGCTGCTGGACCGCATGGCGATCGCCAGCGGCCGCGGCCAGGGCAATTCGTACACCATCATCCGCGCCTGCGGGTCGCTGGGCTTTGCCATCGTGACGGTGGCCGGCGGCTATCTGATCAAGACGTTCAACGCGGATTGGGTAATGTGGCTGTCGATCCTGCTGATCATCGCCTGCATTGCCTGCGTGCGGCTGTTGCCGCAGGCGGCCCGCCCCAGCGCGGATGACGCGCCGGTCGAGCGCGTGCGTCTGCCGATGCGCGAGATCCTGCGCGACCGGCCGCTGCTGCTGTGCATCGGCGCGGCATCGCTGGTGCAGGCCAGCAACGGCTTTCTGTATTCATATTCGACGCTCTACTGGACCGATCGTGGACTGTCGACGGCGCTGATCTCGATGCTGTGGGCGGTGGGCGTGACCAGCGAGGTGCTGTTCTTCTTCCTGGCGCCCAAGGTGCTGGCTCGGGTCGGCGCGCAGTGGCTGATCCTGGCGTCGGCGGCCATGACGGCGATCCGCTGGGCGGGGCTGTCGGCAACGACGGATCCGGCGTGGATCGGCGCGCTGCAGCTGTTGCAGTGCTTCACGCTGGCAGGCAACAACGCGGCCATCATGTGGTACATCGCCAGACGGGTGCCGGCGGCCTGCAAGACGTCGGCCATCGCGCTGTATGCGCTGCTGTCGGGCGGGGTGTTCATGTTCGGCAGCATCCAGCTGGGCGGCGCGCTGTACCGCAGCTATGCGCCGGGGGGCTTCCTGGTGATGGCGCTGTGCGCGGCCTGCGCGATTCCGTTGGTGCTGCTGTCGGAAAAGCGCACGCGGGCCGCGTAGCGCCAGCGCGACCGGCAAGCGGTTGCAGCGCCCGCCACGGCGCCGCGCTCCCTACCCTCGGCTGGCATCCAATGCGCGCGCCAGGCTGCCAAATACGTGGTCGTCGTTGGACTGCGCGACATTGAAGCGCACGAAGCCGCCGGCGTCCGGCGAACGGCTGAAGGAATTGCCCGGCGCCAGCACGACGCCGTCACGCAGGCAGGCCCGCGCGACCGCAGGCGCGTCGATGCCTGGCGGCAGGCGGCTCCACAGGAACATGCCGGCCTTCGGATAGTTCCACGGTTCGATGCCCAGCGTGTGCAGGCGCCGCGCCACGATCTCCATTTCCTCGGCCAGGCGCTGCCGGACCCATTCCATGTGTTTGCGGTAGCCACTGTCGGTCAGCGTGCGGTGCACGACGTCCGCCGCCAGGCGGCCGCCGCCGAAGGTGGTGGCGATCTTCAGGTCGGCCAGTCCTTCGATCCAGTCGGGCGTGGTGGCGATGTAGCCGCAGCGCAGCGAGGCGGACACGGTCTTGGAGAAACTGCCGATCTGGATCACGCGGGACAGCCCGTCAAACGCCGCCAGGCGCGGCGCCGGGCTGTTCTCGAAGTCGGCAAAGATGTCGTCTTCGACGATCACCAGGCCCGCGCCGTCCGCGACCTTCAGCACACGATGGGCCACCAGCGGCGACAGCGCCGCGCCGGTCGGGTTGTGGATACCCGAATTGGTGATGTACAGGCGCGGCGCGTGTTCGCGCACCGCGGCTTCGAACAGGGCCACGTCCGGACCGTGCGGGGTGTAGGGCACGGCGACGACGCGGGCCTGGTGCGCCTTGAGCAAGGCATGAAAATTGAAATAGCACGGGTCGTCGACCAGCACGGTGTCGCCGGGTTCGAGCAGGAAGCGGCAGACCAGGTCGATGGACTGGGTGCCGGATTCGGTCAGCATGATCTGCTCGGGCGCGACCTCGATGCCGCTGACCGCCATGCGCCGCGACAGGACCTGGCGCAAGCCGGGGTGTCCCAAGGGCGTGGCGTATTCAGTGAGCGCTACGCTGTCGGCCCTGGCCAGGGTACGCAAGGCGCGGCGGATGCCGGACTCGTACATCCAGGAACTGGGCAGCCAGCCGCAGCCGGGCTTAAGGGCGGCGGGCGCGGTGTCCAGCGACTGGCGCGACACCCACAAGGGGTCGACCTCGCGGTCGAACTTGGGGCCGATTTCCGCCAGCGCCAGCGGCGCCACCGGGCCGGCGACATAGAAGCCCGAGCCTGGCCGCGAGGTAATGGCGCCTTCGGCGGCCAGGCGCTCGTAGGCCTCCACCACCGTCGACACCGACAGCCCCATGGCGCCAGCCTGCGCCCGCACCGACGGCAGGCGTGCGCCGGGCAGCCAGGCGCGCGAGGCGATCTTTGCCTGCACCTGCGCCATCACCGTGTCGATCCGCGTTCCGCCTCGTGCCATGGGGCCTCCATTTGTACTGGACTGTATTGCATAACAGTTATTTTGAATTGTACTGGACTGTCTCTGGGGAAATCGCGGCGGCGGTGCTGAAGTAACGGATTCACCGGAGTCGTTTCATGGACAAGGCAACAAGCGGTTGGATCAATGGTTTCATCGGCGTGGCGATCTTCGCCGGATCGCTGCCCGCGACGCGGGTGGCGGTGGCGGAACTGGACCCGACCTTCCTGACCTGCGCCCGCGCCACCATCGCGGCCGTGCTGGGCTGGGCCCTGTTGCTGTTGCTGCGCCAGCCGCGGCCGCGGCGCGCGGATCTGCCGGCGCTGGCCTTGACGGCGGTGGGCGTGGTGCTGGGCTTTCCGCTGCTGACGGCGCTGGCGCTGCAGCACGTCACCTCGGCGCATTCAATCGTGTTCCTGGGCCTGTTGCCGCTGTCCACCGCGGTGTTCGCGGTGCTGCGCGGCGGCGAGCGCCCCCGGCCGGCGTTCTGGATGTTCTCGGTGGCCGGCGCGGCCTTCGTGGCGGGCTACGCGGTGATGGGCGGGCTGGAGGTGTCGCTCAAGGGCGACCTGCTGATGCTGGCGGCCATCGTGGTCTGCGGCATGGGCTACGCGGAAGGCGCCAAGCTGTCGCGCACGCTGGGCGGCTGGCAGGTGATCAGCTGGGCGCTGGTGCTGTCATTGCCGGTGATGCTGCCGCTGGCGCTATTCACCGTGCCGCCCTCGTTCGCGCACGTGACCATGGCCGGCTGGATCGGGCTGGCCTACGTGTCGCTGTTCAGCATGTTGATCGGCTTTGTGTTCTGGTACCGCGGGCTGGCGCAAGGCGGCATTGCCGCCGTGGGCCAGCTGCAGCTGTTCCAGCCCTTCATGGGGCTGGGGCTGGCGGCGCTGCTGCTGCACGAAAACGTCAGCTGGGCGATGCTGCTGGTGACGCTGGCGGCGGTGGTGTGCGTGGCCGGCGCGAAGAAATACGCGCGCTGAGCCGGCAACCCCCTTAGCAGCACCCGATCCGCTTCTTGCCGCCATAGCGGGCGTCCTGCCGCTCGCGGAAGAACGCCTCGTAGGTCATCGGCTCCTGGTCCGGATGGGTGCGCCGCATGTGTTCCACGTAGGTTTCGTAGTCGGGCACGCCGACCATCAGCCTCAGGGTCTGGCCCAGGTAGCGGCCGGCGGCGCCGGCCGCCGTTGTCATGTTGGAAAACAGCATGCGGCGGCTCCCGGGATCAGTCCGCGCCGGCGGCGGCCGGCAGGGTTTCGTACGGTGTTTCGCGGGCGGTCGGCTTGTTTTCCTCGCGGGCGCGCAGCACCGAACGGATGCCGAATACCACGATGCTGACCACTACGAAGATGAAGATGCCGCACAGGCCGGCATTGATGTAGTCGTTGAAGACCACGCGCGACATTTCCGCCAGCGATTTGGCCGGGGCCAGGACCTTGCCTTCGGCGATGGCGGCGTTGTACTTGGCCGCGTGCGCCAGGAAGCTGACCTTGGGGTCGGCGTGGAACAGCTTCTGCCAGCCGGCGGTCAGGGTGCACGCCAGCAGCCACAGCGTGGGCAGCACGGTGACCCAGGCGTAGCGGTCGCGCTTCATCTTGAACAGCACCACGGTGCCCAGCGTCAGCGCGATGGCGGCCAGCATCTGGTTGGCGATGCCGAACAGCGGCCACAGCGTGTTGATGCCGCCCAGCGGATCGACCACGCCCTGGTACAGGAAGTAGCCCCAGGCCGCCACGCACAGGCCGGTGGCGATCAGGTTGGCGGGCAAGGACTCGGTGCGCTTGAGCGACGGGGCGAAGGTGCCCAGCAGGTCTTGCAGCATGAAGCGGCCCGCGCGGGTACCGGCGTCCACGGCGGTCAGGATGAAGAGCGCTTCGAACAGAATGGCGAAGTGATACCAGAACGCCATCATGCCCGGGCCGCCGATGACCTGATGCAGGATGTGGGCCATACCCACGGCCAGCGTCGGCGCGCCGCCGGCGCGCGAGATGATGGTGCTTTCGCCGACGTCCTTGGCCGTCTGGATCAGGTCGGCCGGCGTCACCACGAAGCCCCAGCTGGAGACCACCTGGGCCACCTGGTCGGGCGTGGTGCCGATGACGGCCGCCGGGCTGTTCATGGCGTAGTAGATGCCCGGCTCGATCACGCAAGCGGCCACCAAGGCCATGATGGCCACGAACGATTCCATCAGCATGCCGCCGTAACCGATGTAGCGGGCCTGGGTTTCGTTTTCGATCAACTTGGGCGTGGTGCCCGACGAGATCAGGGCATGGAAGCCCGACACCGCGCCGCAGGCGATGGTGATGAACAGGAACGGGAACAGGTTGCCCGACCACACCGGGCCCGAGCCGTCCACGAACTGCGTCAGCGCCGGCATTTTCAGCTCGGGCGCCACCACCACGATGCCGATGGCCAGGCCGACGATGGTGCCGATCTTCAGGAAGGTCGACAGGTAGTCGCGCGGCGCCAGCAGCAGCCACACCGGCAGCACCGAGGCGATGAAACCGTAGATGATAAGAATCCAGGTCAGGCCCTTGCCGTCAAAGTCGAACATGGGGCCGATGACCGGATGCGCCGCCACGTCCTGGCCGAACGTGATGGCCGCCATCAGGCCGACGAAGCCGATGATGGAGACCTCGCCGATCTTGCCGGGACGGATGTAGCGCAGGTACACACCCATGAAGAGCGCGATGGGAATGGTGGCGGCCACCGTGAAGGTGCCCCACGGCGAATGCGTCAGCGCCTTGACCACGATCAGCGCCAGCACGGCCAGGATGATCACCATGATCATGAAGGCGCCGAACAACGCAATCACGCCCGGGATCTTGCCCAGCTCGGACTTGACCAGGTCGCCCAGCGAACGGCCGTCGCGGCGGGTGGAGATGAACAGGATGGTGAAGTCCTGCACGGCGCCGGCGAAGACCACGCCGGCCAGGATCCACAGCATGCCCGGCAGGTAGCCCATCTGCGCGGCCAGCACGGGGCCGACCAGGGGACCGGCGCCGGCGATGGCGGCGAAGTGGTGCCCGAACAGCACGTGCTTGTTGGTCGGGACGTAGTCCAGGCCGTCGTTGTGCTTCCAGGCGGGCGTCATGCGGGTGGGGTCCAGCATGAAGACCTTGTTCGCGATGAAGCGGCTGTAGTAGCGGTATGCGATCAGATAGACGCAGACGGCGGCGATCACCACCCATAGCGCGTTGATGGTCTCCCCTCTGGCCAGCGCCACGGTGCCAAGCGCGAACGCGCCCAATACCGCAACCGCCAGCCAGACCAGGTGCTGACCCAGTCCCTTACTGCTGGTATGCATAAGATCTCCTCGTGCCTGCCGCCATGCTCTTGGCGTGAAACGTTTTTTTCGTCTCGCGGAAGGCAGACTCATTGTTGTGGGGTGGCGGACACGGTGGTCCGCTCGGCGTCTGGTCGACGCGGGCGTTAGTATTTCGGTTTGCCCCACCCGCAACAAGCGCGAAACTACGCAAACGCCCTACGTGGTACTACCGAATGCGCCGCAGCAAATTCGCGCCGCAATCGTAAAATCGGCGGCACCTGTCCCTTCAGGGCTGGGCCGTCTTCCATTGATGCATCGCAACACGTCCGCTTGGCGCTGATACAAATCCCCTCATGAAGCTGCGACTGAAAATCCTGCTGCTGGCTGCCGTGCCCCTGCTCGTGGCGCTGGCCGCCATTGCCGCGGCCGTCTACGTGCAGGCGCTGCAATTGGCTCAGCGCGAAAAGGAAGTCGTGGAAAGCGCCTGGCTGGGCAGCAAGGAAAGCGAGCTGCGCCACTACGTCAGCCTGGCCTACAGCGCCATCGCGCCGTTGCAGGACGCCAGCGATGGCGAGGCCGCCCGGGAACGCGCGCTGGCGCTGCTGGGCCAGATGGAATTCGGCCACGACGGCTATTTCTTCGTCTATGACCTGCGCGGCAAGAACCTGATGCATCCGCGCCAGCCCGAACTGGTGGGGCAAGACCTCTGGGACCTGCGCGACACGCGCGGCCAGGCGGTGATCCAGAACCTGCTGGCCGCCGCCCGCCGCGGCGGCAGCGACGGCCAGGCGGTGCACTACCTGTGGGAAAAGCCCTCCACCCACCAGACCGTGGAAAAACTGGGCTACGTGGTCGAGCTGGAACGCTGGGGCTGGATGCTGGGCACCGGCATCTACCTGGACGACGTGGAGCAGACCCTGGCCCATATCGACGCGGCCGCGCAGGCCAATATCCGCAACATGTTCGCCTGGGTCGCGGGCATCGCGGCGGTGTCCATCCTGCTGGTGGCCGCCTGCGGCCTGGCCCTCAATATCAGCGACCACCGCCAGTCCGACGCCAAGCTGCGGCTGATGGCCCAGCAACTGGTGCGCTCGCAGGAAGACGAGCGCGCCCGCCTGTCGCGCGAGCTGCACGACGGCATCAGCCAGGTGCTGGTGTCCATCAAGCTGTCGCTGGAGGCCGCGCGCGAACGCCTGCGCCAGGCGCTGGCGGCCGAGCCGCGCGCGCTGGCGCATATCGACACGCCGCTGGGCGGCGCGCTGGACCGCCTGAACATGGCCGTGGGCGAGGTGCGCCGCATCTCGCACAACCTGCGCCCCACGCTGCTGGACGACCTGGGCCTGCCCGCCGCGCTGGAACACCTGGGCCGGGAATTCGCCGGCGCCAGCCAGCCGGGCGCCGCGCCCCTGGCCGTGCGCCTGTCCACCCAGGGCCGGCCGGTAAAGCTGCCCGACGCCTATGCCACCGCCCTGTTCCGCGTCACCCAGGAGGCGTTGACCAACGTCATCCGCCACGCTGGGGCGTCGCGCGCCGACCTGACCCTGACCTATTCCGCCCGCGACTTGCGCCTGACGGTCAGCGACGACGGCCGCGGCTTCGATTACGCCGACGTGCAGCGCGACCCGCGCCGCGGCATCGGCCTTCGCAATATGCGCGAACGCATGACGGCGCTGTCCGGCAGCCTCAGCTTTCACACCTCGGACCACGGCACCACGCTGCAAGCCTGGCTGCCCTTGCCCGCCCACACTCCCGACACCGCCCAGCCCGCATGACCCACCACCCCGACTCCGTCCGACTCCTGTTGATCGACGACCATCCGCTGGTGCGCGACGGCCTGCGCCTGCGCCTGGAAACCGTGCCGCACCTGCGGGTGGTGGGCGAAGCCGGCAACGCCGCCGCGGTGCTGGCCTTCCTGCAGGCCTGCCTGGCCGAGGATCCCCAGGGTGGCACCCTGCCGCAACTGGCGCTGATGGACCTGAACATGCCCGGCGTGGGCGGACTGGAATTGACCGCCCAGCTGCACGAACGCTACCCGCAGATCGCGGTGCTGGTGCTGTCCATGCACGACAATGCCGAATACATGGTGCAGGCCGTGCGGGCCGGCGCCCGGGGCTATCTGCTGAAAGACGAGCCGGCCCACGAGATCATCGCCGCCATCGACACCGTGATGACCGGCCGCAACTATTTCAGCGCGGCCGTCTCGCTGCGCCTGTCGCAGGCCAGCGCGCCGGCCACCCTGCTGACGCAGCGCGAACGCGACGTGCTGCGCCACATCGCCAGCGGCCATGCCAACAAGCAGATCGCCCAGGCGCTGGGCCTGTCGGTGCGCACCGTGGAAACGCACCGACTGAATATCAAGCGCAAGCTGGGCATCGACGGCCAGGCCGAACTGGTCAAGTACGCGGTGGAGAACCGCGGCGTGTAGTTTCAGGCCCCTTTCAGGCGTGCGGCCCCGGCCCGCGCTGCGGTAGACTTGCGTGTTATTCGCCGTGTCACGCCATACTTGGCGCGCAGCCCAGGAGTCCCCAATGTCATTGGAAACACACTACACCGCCATTCTCGAAGCACTGGGGGAAGATCCGTCCCGCGAAGGCCTGGCCGACACGCCCGCGCGCGCCGCCAAGGCCATGCGCCACCTGTGCCGCGGCTACCACCAGAACCTGGACGAAATCGTCAACGGCGCGCTGTTCACGTCGGACACCCGCGAAATCGTGCTGGTCAAGAACATCGAGCTGTATTCGCTCTGTGAACACCACATGCTGCCGTTCATCGGCAAGGCGCACGTGGCCTACCTGCCCAACGGCCGCGTGCTGGGCCTGTCCAAGGTGGCGCGCATCGTCGAAATGTACGCCCGCCGCCTGCAGATCCAGGAAAACCTCAGCCGCCAGGTGGCCGAGGCCGTGCAGTCGGTCACCGGCGCCGCCGGCGTCGCGGTCGTGATCGAAGCCCAGCACATGTGCATGATGATGCGCGGCGTCGAAAAGCAGAATTCGTCGATGGTCACCTCGGTCATGCTCGGCGAATTCCACGACAACCCGTCGACCCGGGCCGAATTCCTCAGCCTCATCCGCTAAATCAGACGCTTTCCCCTGAACGGGCGGCCGGACCATCAGGTCCCGCCGCCCGTTTGCATTACACCGTCCGGCCGCCCGGCCGCCCGAAGGCCGGCCCCCCCCTCGGGGGGCAGCAAGCGCGAAGCGCGCGGCGTTGGGGGCCTTCCCGAGCCCCCATTGGCACCTATCGAATAGGGCAACTGGCCCTAGCGTTCCGATCCCATCCGGGCAAACTGGCATCACAGGCCGCACCGGCACAAGCCGGTCGCGTCGGGGCGCGGCCGTCCTCTCTACCGGAGATCACCATGAACGCGATATACCGCCTCATCCGCCGCTGTCTCCTGGCCGGCGTGGCCGCCGCGCTGCTGGCCGCGCCCGCCTATGCCCAGACCCGCCTGGTGGTGGGCTACCAGCTCATCGTCGGCCCCTTCCTGACCGCCATTGCCGACGGCAGCTTCGACAAGGCCCTGAAAGACGCCGGCTACCAGGTCGACTGGCGCCAGTTCACCTCGGGCGGCGACATTTCCACGGCGCTGGCGTCCGGCAACGTGCCGGTCGGCGTCCTGGGGTCCACCGGCATCACGTCCGCCGCCACTCGTGGTGTCGACCTGCAGCTGTTCTGGGTGCTGGACAACATCGGCAAATCGGAAGCGCTGGTGGCGCGCAACGGCTCGGGCATCAACAGCACCGCCGACCTGAAGGGCAAGCGCGTCGCCACGCCGTTCGTCTCGACCTCGCACTTCCACCTGCTGGTCGGCCTGGAACAGGTCTGGAAGATCAACCCGCGCGACGTGCGCATCCTGAACATGCAGCCGCCGCAGATCGTGGCCGCCTGGCAGCGCGGCGACATCGACGCCGCCTACGTCTGGCCGCCCGCCCTGACGGAAATCGAAAAGACCGGCAAGGTCATCGCCGATTCCGAAGCCATCGGCCACGCCAGCGTGCCGACCTTCGACGGCCTGGTGGTGGACCGCGCCTGGGCCGCCAAGAACCCGAAATTCATGGCGGCCTTCACCGCCGTGCTGGCCAAGTCGTATGCTGACTACCGTGCCAACAGCGCGTCCTGGACCGCCGATTCGGCCCCGGTCAAGAGCATCGTCAAGCTGATCGGCGGCAAGCCGGACGACGTCGCCACGGCCTTGAAGCTGCTGACCTTTCCCACCGCCCAGGAACAGGCGTCCAAGGAATGGCTGGGCGGCGGCAAGGACGCCGGCGCGGCGCGGGCCTTCGCGGCCAGCGCCAAGTTCCTGAAGGACCAGAAGCAGATCGACCGCGCCCTGGACGACTACAGCGCCCACGTCACGGACCAGTACGCCAAAGCGGCCGTCAAATAGCCGCAGCAGCCCGCGGGGCGCGCCGCCAACCGCGCCCCGCCCCGGTGTCCGCCTGGCTACGGGCGCCGTAACAACAGGGGAGCCCGCATGTCCCACTCCGCCACGCCCGCCGCGCAGGCTCTGCGCGCGGATCACGTCAGCGTCACCTACCCCGGGCTGCACGACAGCGGCCCGGTCATTGCCTTGCAGGACGTCAACCTGACTATCGAGCCCGGCGAATTCGTCGTGGCGCTGGGCGCGTCGGGTTGCGGCAAGACCACCTTGCTCAGCCTGCTGGCCGGCTTTCTGTCGCCGACCGACGGCGAGATCACGCTGGGCGGACGGCCCATCACCGGGCCAGGCGCCGACCGCGGCGTGGTGTTCCAGAAGCACGCGCTGCTGCCGTGGTTGAACGTGCTGGAAAACACCGAGTTCGGCCTGAAGCTGCAAGGCGTGGACCGCGAGACCCGCCGCGCCCGCGCGCGCCGCAACCTGGAGTTGGTGGGTCTGAAGGATTTCCACCGCCACATGATCTACCAGTTGTCCGGCGGCATGCAGCAGCGCGTGGGCATCGCCCGGGCGCTGACCTGCGACCCCGCCATGCTGCTGATGGACGAGCCCATGGCGGCGCTGGACGCGCTGACCCGCGAGACCATCCAGGAACTGTTGCTGGATATCTGGCGCCAGACCGGCAAGATGTTCTTTTTCATTACCCATAGCGTGGAAGAGGCGCTGTTCCTGGGGTCGCGGCTGATCGTCATGTCGCCCCGCCCGGGACGCATCACCCACACCTTCAAGCCGGACTTCAACCGGCGCTACCTGGAGACGCGCGATGGACGCGGCATCAAATCAAGTCCCGACTTCATCGCCATGCGCGAACAAGTCCTTGGCATCATCTACGGCGACGAACTCGCCGCCTCCTCCCCGCAGGCCGTCCATGCCTAGCCGTTTTTCAGGACATCAGCCGGCCACGCCGGGCAAGGTCTATGGGGCGCCAGGAGCCGGCTACAGCGGCCACATCAGCCTGTTGACCAGCATTGCGCTGCTGGCGCTGTGGTTCCTGGCCACCAACGCGGGCTGGGTCAAGCCGCTGTTCCTGCCCTCGCCGCAGGCGGTGTACGGCAAGTTCGTCTCGGCCATGACCGACGGCGTGGCCAATTCCACCCTGGCCGAGCACGCGCTGGCCAGCCTGTCGCGGGTGTTCTCGGCGTTCTTCCTGGCTTGCGCCACCGCCATTCCGGTGGGCATCCTGATGGGCGTGAACCGCTACGCGCGCGGCATCTTCGATCCGCCCATCGAGTTCTACCGCCCCCTGCCGCCGCTGGCCTATCTGCCGCTCATCATCATCTGGTTCGGCATCGGCGAGTTTCCCAAGATCCTGCTGATCTACCTGGCCATCTTCGCCCCCATGGCGATCGCGGCCCGGGCGGGCGTGCGCTCGGTCTCCATCGAGCAGATCCACGCGGCCTATGCCATGGGCGGCACGCGCATGCAGATCGTCTGGCACGTCATCCTGAAAGCCGCCATGCCCGAGATCTTCACCGGCATGCGCATCGGCATCGGGGTGGGCTGGACCACACTGGTGGCCGCCGAAATGGTGGCCGCCGACCGCGGGCTGGGCTTCATGGTGCTCAATGCCGCGCAGTTCCTGGCCAGCGACACCGTCATCATGGGCATCATCGTCATCGGCGTGTTCGCCTTCGCCTTCGACCTGCTGGTGCGGTATCTGGAAAAATTCGCGATTCCCTGGAAGGGACGCCTCTGACGCTGGGGCCCGGCACGCGCCGGGCTGCTGGGGCTCAACACGTCAGCCGGACTGATCTCCCGTTCCATTTTTCCACCGGCGCGCGCAACCCGGCGCGCCGGCAGGGCAATCCCGCATTCCGTCCCCCCTTGCGCTCCTCTATTCTGGGATTTCGCCCCACGCCCAGGCCGCCCCCCCGTGCCGGCACGGCCCGGGTGCGATGCCACTACAAGGAGCCGCCATGTCCAGCCAGGCCTCGATGCTCAAGCCTGTGTTGTGGGAACGCCTGTTCGAACGGGAAAGCGCGCCCAACCTCAGCCTGCAGGGCCGCGTGCGGCAGATGCTGGTGTCCGCCATCCTCAGCGGCCATCTGCCGCCCGGCGCGCCGGTGCCCTCCAGCCGCTACCTGGCCGATCAGTTGCGCATCGCCCGCAACACCGTGGTGTTCGCCTACCAGCAACTGGTCAGCGAGGGTTACCTGGAATCGCGCGAGCGCAGCGGCCACTTCGTCAGCGCCGACGTGCTGCAGGGCCGCGCGGCGCAGCATCCGGATCCTTGCGCCGCCAACGCGGCGGCCGACGCCGTGTGCTGGGACGAACGGCTGCGCTTTCGACCCAGCAGACAGCGCAACATCACCAAGCCGCAAGACTGGCAGAAGCAGCCCTACCCCTTCGTCTACGGCCAGTTCGACCAGGACCTGTTTCCCACCGCCGAATGGCGCGAGTGCTGTATCAAGGCCTTGTCGGTGCTGGACATCCGCAGCTGGGCGCCGGACCTGATCACCCACGACGACCCGGCGCTGATCGAACAGATCCGCACGCAGGTGCTGCCGCGCCGCGGGGTGTGGGCCGACGCCGAGGAAATCGTCATCACCGTGGGCGCGCAGCATGCCTTGTATCTGCTGGCCGACCTGCTGGTCCACGAAGACGCCGTGGTCGGCATGGAAGACCCCGGCTACCCGGACGCACGCAACATCTTTGCCAGCCACACCCGCCACCTGCTGCCCCTGCCGGTGGACGGCCAGGGCCTGTGCACCGGCACCCACCTGCTGGGCTGCGACTACCTATTCGTGACGCCGGGCCACCAGTGCCCCACCACCGTCACCCTGTCCGAGACGCGCCGCGAGACGCTTTTGACGCTGGCGCGCCAGGCTGACAGCCTGATCATCGAAGACGACTTCGAAAGCGAAAGCCGCTGGGGCGAAGGCGCCATCCCGGCGCTGAAAAGCCAGGACCGCGACGGCCGCGTGATCTACGTGGGCAGCCTGGCCAAGTCGTTCGCGCCCGGCCTGCGCATCGGCTATATCGTCGCGCCGCGCGAGCTTGCCGCCGAACTGCGGGCGTTGCGCCGCCTGATGCTGCGCCACCCGTCGGCCTACATCCAGCGCGCGTTCTCGCTGTTCATTTCGCTGGGACACCATCATTCGCTGCTGCGCCGGCAGTCGCAGTCGTACCAGCAGCGCGGCGCCGAGCTGACCGCGGCGCTGGCGCGCTGGCTGCCCGACTTCACGGCGGTGCCCATCACCGGTTCGTCGTCGTGCTGGCTGCAGGGGCCGGCCTGGCTCGACGCCACCGCACTGTCGCAAGCCGCGCTGGCCGAGGGCGTGGTGGTGGAGCCGGGAAATGTATTTTTCATGGACGGCGCCAGCGCGCCGCGCAATTTCCTGCGGGTGGGATTCACGTCGATCCGCGCCGAACACATCGGGCCCGGGATTGAAAAGCTGGCGCAGGTGGTGCACCGCTACCGCCTGCGGGCGGCGGCTTGACGGCGCCCGCAGGCGGACGCCCGGCGCCGTCGCGCAAACGGCGCCATGGCGCCTGGCATCAGAGGATTTCGTCGCGCAGGTAGTACCAGCGGTACAACAGCGCCTGCCCCAGCCGGCGGAACGGCGCGAACAGGTGCCCGGGCAGCGGCGAATCGTAGATGGGCAAGTCCCAGGCCACGCCGTCCTGCCCCATCATGCGCTGCGCCAGGCGGCGCCCGGCGTGGGCCGAGAACGCCACGCCGTTGCCGCCGTAGCCGAAGGCATAGAACACCCGCTGCGCCGGATCGGGCTGCGTGATGCGCGGCATCATGTCGTGGCTGACATCCACCCAGCCCCACCACGAATAGTCCACCTCGACCCCGCGCAGCGACGGGAACTTGCGCGCCAGGCCGTTGCGCAGCAGCGCCAGGTGGCGCGGGTGCTGCGCGTCGGCGCCGCGCAGCGCGCTGCGGCTGCCGATCTGCATGCGGCCGTCGGGCAGCAGCCGGTAATAAAAGCGCAGCGTGCGCGTGTCGGTGATGAACACCGTGCTTTTCAGGCCGGCGCGCTCGCGCTCGGCCGGCGTCAGCACCCGCGTCACCATGGAATTGGACAGCACCGGCATGATGCGGTTGTCCAGCAGGCCGTTGACCCCCTGCGCGGTGTAGCCGCCCGTGGCAAAGGCCACCCGCTTGGCGCGCACCGTGCCGCCAGGCGTCTGCAGGCGGTAGCCGCCGGCCTCTTCGGTCCAGCCCAGCACGGGGCTGCCCGGATGGATGCGCACGCCCAGCGCGCGCGCCTGGCGCATGTAGCCGTATGCCAGCTTCAGCGGATGCACGCCCACGCCGTCCGGCTCGTGCATGGCGCCCACGGCCTCGTGATCGTCGACATAGCGTTCGCGCAGTTCTGCCTTGTCCAGCATGCGCGTGTCGTAGCCGAACTGGTCGCGCATCACGCGGGCCTCGTTGCGCAGGAACGCCATTTTCTTTTCGCGGTGCGCGGTGTACAGGTGGCCGCCGGGCTGGGCATCGCAATCGACCTGCGCCACCAGGCTTTTCCAGTACTCGAAGCCCTCGCGGATTTCGGCATCGAGCCGGCGCGCGGTGTCCAGTCCCCAGCGTTCGATCCATTGCGACCGGTACAGCCGCCCGGAGGCATTCTGCCCCTGTCCGCCATTGCGGCTGGTGCAGCCCCAGACCGCGCGATTGGCTTCCAGCACCACTGCCCGCACGCCATAGTCGCGCGCCAGCGCGAGCGCGGCCGACAGCCCGGTAAAGCCCGAGCCGACAATGACCACGTCGGCGTCGATGTCGCCCCGGATCGGGCCGTCGTCGGCCGGCGGCGGCCCGGCCGTGCCGACCCAGTAGGTCGGCGCGTAGTCCTGCCCGCGGCCCGGCGGCGATACTAGCGGATCGTAGGTGGGGTTGTAGGCGCTGGCGGCGGGGCTGGCGGCGTCCGGGGAATCGATAGGCATAGCGGTATCCATGCGGCGGGGTCCGGTAGCGGTGAGCGGGGTCGGGGCGCGATGGCGGCCGGGGAAATCGGCGGGTCAGCCGCGCGCCGGCAAGGCCGGGCGCTGCTTGCGGAACGCGTTCTTGACGCGGATCTTGCCGCCTTGAAAGGTGAAGACGTCGACCATGTCGGCCTCGATGCGCGAGCCGTCGGCGGCGGTGCCGGTGAAGGTGGATTCGGACACGCCCCGGTCTCCCGCCACCCAATGGCGGCTGTTGTTCCATTGCGCATCCGGGAAGTTCTTCCAGGCCGCTTCGAACGCCGTGCGCACCGCCTCGCGGCCGGCGTGGCGGGCGCCCCAGCGTTCGGGGCCGCCCACGGTTTCAAAGACGCAGTCGTCGCTCATGAAAGACATCAAGGCATCGATATCGTGGCGATTCCACGCGGCTGCGAACTCGGCCAGCATGTCCACGGTGACGGTCTGGTGCATTGCCTACCCTCCTCGATCGGCGGGCGCGACATGCGCCTGCGCGGTAAGTCCAAGGTACGCGGGGGGTCCGGCAGGGTCTAGAACCAGACGCGGCAAATCGCTTGCACCAGACAGGGACCTGGAGCCTGCCAGTGCGAGGCTCCCTTTAGGGCTAACAGGCCCTAGCGTTGCACTGCCAGCGCGCGGGCATACAGCACCGCCACCGCACAGCTGTTGACACGGGCCTCGACCGAATCCGAGCGGCTGGTCAGCAGCACCGGCACGCGCGTGCCCAGCACCAGCCCGGCCGTGCCGGCGCCGGCCAGCCAGGTCAGTTCCTTGTAGAGCATGTTGCCGGCCTCGATGTCGGGCACCAGCAAGATGTCGGCATCGCCCGCCACCTGCGACACGATGCCCTTCTGCTCGGCCGCCAGCCGCGAGATGGCGTTGTCGAAGGCCAGCGGGCCATCGACAACGCCGCCACGGATCTGCTGGCGGTCGGCCATCTTGGACAGCGCTGCCGCGTCCAGCGTGGCGGGCATGGCGGGGTTGACGGATTCGGTGGCGCACAGCACCGCCACCTTGGGCCGCGCCACGCCCAGCGCGCGCGCCAGATCGATGGCGTTCTGGGCGATGTCGGCCTTTTCCGGCAGCGTGGGCGCGATGTTGACGGCGGCGTCGGTCAGGATGAACAGCTTGGAGTACGCCGCCACCGACATCACGAACGCATGGCTGATGCGCCGTCCGGTACGCAGGCCGGCCTCGCGCGCCACCACCGCCCCCATGAAATGGTCGGTGTGCAGGCTGCCTTTCATCAGCATGCCGGCCTTGCCGTCGCGCGCCAGAGCCGCCGCGACCGCGGCGGCTTGCCGCTCATCGTCGGGCGTGTCGATGATTTCCAATGAGCCGGCGCGCAGCCCCAGCTCGGCCATCAGCGCGGCCAGCCGGGCCGCCGGCCCGACCAGCAACGGCTCGATATAGCCGGCCTCCTGCGCCTGCACCGCCGCGCCCAGGCTGGCCGCGCACAGCGGATAGGCCACCGCCGTGCGTACCCGCCCGGCGGACAGCGCCGCCGCCCGCAGCGGCTCGAACAAGCGGTCGGCGGCCATGGCCTAACGCACCGGATCGATCGACAGCGGCACCTCGCCCGGCTGGAACGGCTGATTGACGTAGCGCTTGTACTTGTCCAGCAAACGCAGCGGCTGCTTGAGCGCGTCGCGGCGGAACGGGTCGCCCAGTTCCTGGCTGACCATCATTTCGAGCACGGTGGTCTTGCCCTCGGACTGCGCCTTGCAGGCCGCCTGCAGGGCCGCGCCCACCTGGTCCGAATGTTCGACGCGGATGCCCTCGGCGCCCATGGCGCGGGCCAGTTCGGCGAAGTTCGGGTTCAAGAGGTTGCTGCCGACGAAGCGGCGGCCGTAGAAGTCCACCTGGTTCTTCTTTTCGGCGCCCCACTGGCCATTGTGGAACACCACCGCCGTGACGGGGATGCGCTCGCGCACGCAGGTCAGGAGCTCCTGGAAGCTCATGCACCAGGCGCCATCGCCCACGTAGGCCACCGCCGGGCGGTCGGGACGGCCAAGCTTGGCGCCGATCAGCGCCGGCAAGGCGTAGCCGCAATTGCCGAAGCTCATGGCGGCCAGCATGGAGTTGGGTTCATCGAAACGCAGGTAGCTGTTGGACACCGAGCAGATGTTGCCGATGTCGGTGGACACCATGGCGTGCTTGGGCATGGCGCGTTCCAGCTCGCGCAGCATGCGGCGCGGATGCATGCGGCCGCCGCCGTGCTCGATGATGTCCAGGCTCCAGTCGTCGCGCTCGTGCGACCAGTCGTCCAGTTCCTTTTCCCAGGCGCTCTTCTGGCTGGTTATCTGGTCGCGGCGGGCCTCGCGAGTGGCCTTGCAGGCCACGTCGCGCGCCTGCAGCTTGGCGGTCAGCGCGGCCGCGGCCGGCTTGGCGTCGCCGCAAATGCCCACCGACACCGGCCGCACCAGGCCCAGCATGCGGTGGTCGGCATCGACCTGGATGATGCGCGCGCCTTGCGGCCAGTAGTCCAGCCCGTGCTGCGGCAAGGTGCCGAACGGCCCCAGGCGCGTGCCCAGGGCCAGCACCACGTCGGCTTGCGACAGGAGCTTCATGCCGGCCTTGGACCCCTGATAGCCCAGCGGACCGCACCAGAGCGGATGGCTGGCCGGGAAGGCGTCGTTGTGCAGGTAGCTGGTGACGACCGGCGCGCCCAACAACTCGGCCAGCGCCACGCATTCGGCCTGGCCGTCCGAGAACAGCACGCCGCCGCCGGCGACGATGACCGGGAACTTGGCGCCGGCCAGCAGGCGGGCCGCGGCTTCCAGATCTTCTTCCGAGCCCGGGCCGCGGCGGATGCGGCGCGGCTCGGGGATGGCCACGTCGATTTCGCCATAGAAGTAATCGCGCGGGATGTTCAGCTGGGTGGGGCCGCGTTCGGCCATGGCGTTGTCGAAAGCCTTGGCGGTGAATTCCGCCATGCGGTCGGGGCGGTTGACGTGCGCCTGGTACTTGGTGATGCGCGAGAAGATCGGCAGCTGCTCGGTTTCCTGGAAGCCGCCCAGGCCCATGCCCGACGTGCCGGTTTCGGGCGTGATCGCCACGACCGGGCTGTGGGCCCAGTAGGCCGCGGCCACGCCGGTGACGAAGTTGGTGATGCCGGGGCCGTTTTGCGCAATGCAGACGCCGTGGCGGCCGGTCACGCGCGAATAGCCGTCGGCCATGTGCGCCGCGCCCTGCTCGTGCACGGTGGGCACGAAGCGGATGCCGGCGGCGGGAAACAGATCCAGCGCGTCCATGAAGGCCGAACCGACGATGCCGAAAACGTCCTTGACGCCCTGCGCCACCAGCGTTTCGACGAACGCCTCGCTGGGGGTCATGTGTTGCTTGCTGCTCATGGTCTCTCTCCTGGCGGGCCGGCGCGGCTTGGATTGCATATTGGCCGGTGTGAACCGATACTGCAGCACAAGCACGGCATTTCCCACCCTGCAGCGTTCCGTTTTCTGCAGAATTTGCACAGAACTGGCGGCCTTTCGCCAAATCTTCAAATATTGAAAGATGAAAGACGAATCCTCCGCGGCGCTGCGCGCGCTGACCCTGCTGGAACAGGTTGCCCGGTCCGAGACCCCCGTGTCGCTGGCGGCGCTGACCGAGGCTACCGGCCTGCCCAAGCCGTCGGTGCTGCGCATCCTGTCGCGGCTGGTCGATGCCGGCATGCTGCTGCGCGAACCGGCGGGCAAAAGCTATATCAGCGGCCCGCGCCTGTCGGCGCTGGCGCGCGACACCCTGCTCAATTCGCCGCTACGGGCCGAGCGGCATCGCATCCTGGACAGCCTGGTCGATGAAATCGGCGAAACCTGCAACTGCACCATGCTGGACGGCGACGAGGTCATCTACCTGGACCGGGTCGAAACCGCCTGGCCGCTGCGGGTGAACCTGCAACCGGGCTCGCGCGTGCCGCTGCACTGCAGCGCCAGCGGCAAGCTGTTCCTGGCGCATATGCGGCGCGAAACGCGCGAGCGCCTGCTGGCGGCGGCCCCGCTGCCGCGCTACACGCCCAACACGCTGTGCGAGGTGGCTGCGCTGGAACAGGAGCTGCAATCGATCCGCAAGGACGGCGCCAGCTTCGACCGCGAGGAATTCCTTTTGGGCATCGTCTGCATGGCGGTACCCATCATGCAGGGCCGGCGCGCCATCGCCGCGGTGGCCCTGCATGCGCCCGTGGCCCGGCTGTCGATCGACGGCGCGCGCGCCTGGCTGCCCCGCATGCAGGAAGCCGCCCGCGCCCTG
The DNA here is from genome assembly GCF_014170305.1 of Achromobacter sp. UMC71. Taxonomy (GTDB): domain Bacteria; phylum Pseudomonadota; class Gammaproteobacteria; order Burkholderiales; family Burkholderiaceae_B; genus Achromobacter. Next base: position 339,776 of record NZ_LZZT01000010.1, on the reverse strand, counting down.
GCGGGCACCTACGAGGCGCCGGGCTAGGCAAAGCGCGCGGAACCGCCCCCAGGCGGCAGGCGCCGGCACCGCCCGCCGGCAGGCGCAGCGAGGGCTTTCAAGGCGGCCAGGGCTTACACTGTCGGCCGAATCCGCTTTTTTCGCAGTTTCTGCGATCCCTACTGTGACCCACACGCCCTTTACCTCCCTGCCCCTGTTGCCCGCCCTGCTCGAAAACCTGCAAAGCCTGGGGTTCGAGAACATGACGCCGATCCAGGCGCAAAGCCTGCCGCTCATCCTGGAAGGCCGCGACATCATCGCGCAGGCCAAGACCGGCAGCGGCAAGACCGCGGCGTTCGGCCTGGGCGTGCTGCAAAAGCTGGACACCACCCGCCTGACGCCGCAAGCGCTGCTGGTGTGCCCGACCCGCGAACTGGCGGACCAGGTGGCGCAAGAGCTGCGCCGGCTGGCGCGGCAGATCGCCAACGTCAAGATCCTGACCCTGTGCGGCGGCGCCGCCGCGCGCCCGCAGGCCGAATCGTTGGCGCGCGGCGCCCACCTGGTAGTCGGCACGCCCGGCCGTATCCAGGACCACCTGGAACGCGGCAGCCTGGACCTGTCCGGCCTGACGACGCTGGTGCTGGACGAAGCCGACCGCATGGTCGACATGGGCTTCTACGACGACATCGTCGCGATCGCCTCGCATTGCCCGGCCAAGCGCCAGACGCTGCTGTTCTCGGCGACCTACCCCGACAACATCCGCAAGCTGAGCGCGCGCTTCCTGCGCAACCCGGCCGAGGTCAAGGTCGAGGCCCAGCACGATTCCAGCCGCATCGAACAGATCTTCTACGAAATCGACCCTGCCAACCGCCTGGACGCGGTGGCGACGCTGCTGGCGCATTTCCGCCCGGTGTCCACGCTGGCCTTCTGCAATACCAAGGTGCGCAGCCATGATCTGGTCGAACGCCTGCAGGCCGACGGCATCAGCGCCCTGGCCCTGAACGGCGACCTGGAACAGCGCGAACGCGACGAAATCCTGATCCAGTTCGCCAACCAGAGCTGCGCCGTGCTGGTGGCCACCGACGTGGCCGCCCGCGGCCTGGACATCCAGAACCTGGGCGCCGTCATCAACGTCGACGTCACCAAGGACACCGAGGTGCACGTGCACCGCATCGGCCGCAGCGGCCGCGGCGAACAGAAGGGCCTGGCGCTGAGCCTGTGCTCGCCGGATGAAATGCGCTGGGCCAACCTGGTCGAGCAATACCAGGGCTCGCCGCTGACCTGGGGCGACATCAAGGCATTGCGCCCCAAGGCTGACCGGCCCCTGCGCGCGCCCATGGTCACGCTGTGCATCCAGGGCGGCAAGAAGGACAAGCTGCGCCCGGGCGACCTGTTGGGCGCCCTGACCGGCGACGGCGGCCTGACCTTCGAACAGGTCGGCAAGATCAACATCACCGAGTTCAATTCCTACGTGGCGCTGGACCGCAAGATCGCCAAGCAGGCGTTCTCGCGCCTGTCCAACAGCAATATCAAGGGCCGGCGCTTCCGCATGCGCTACCTGGAAGAGTTCTGACCCTGGTATCTGTAAGCATTCGTCAGCACAGTCCCGCGCCACGGGGGTCAAAAACTTGATGGCTTTGCTCGGGATTTGCCATAATGGCCCCGCCCTGCGCCGGACGGTGCGGGGCGCGGAACCAAAGGCTCGCCGTGCGCTCCAAACCGCGCATCGTCCCCCTTAACCATCAAAAGAGAAACTCACCATGATCAAATCCGACGACACCGGCAAGCTGATCTTGCGCCTGACCCTCGGCATTCTGATTCTGCTCCACGGCCTGTTCAAGCTCACCGGCGGCGGCGTCAGCGGCATTGCCGGGATGCTGGGCCAGCACGGGCTGCCCGGCTTCCTGGCCTATGGCGCCTACATCGGCGAAATCCTCGCCCCGGTGCTGATCATCGTCGGCATCTACACCCGCCTGGGCGGCCTGATCATCGCGATCAACATGGTCGTGGCCATCCTGCTGGCGCACACCGGCCAGATTTCCAGCCTGACCAACAACGGCGGCTGGGCGCTGGAACTGCAAGGCATGTTCCTGTTCACGGCCCTGGCCATCGCCTTCATGGGCGCAGGCCGCTTCAGCCTGGCCGGCAACGGCGGCCGCTGGAACTGACGCCGCGGCGCTTGCGCCAACCTGAAAGGCCGCCTTCGTGTGAAGGCGGCCTTTTTTCTTGCGCCGCCGCCACAATTGCTACGAACGACATCAACGGTCACGCCGGCGCAAACATCCGTCACCTGAAAGCTGTTTCGGAACGATTACAGGCTCGAACTCGCCTCCCGGGACGTGGCCTAATCCCTACGAGCCCATTGAACGCGTGGTGCACGCCCGGCGCTCGGCAGGAGATTCCAAATGAAGAAGACCGTGTTGTTGATGCTGGCGATGGCCAGCGCCCTGACGGGCTGTGTGGTGGTTCCGGCGCGTCCGGCTTATTACCGTCCGGCGCCCGCTTATTACTATTACCCCGCCCCGCACTACTACTATCACGGCTATTGATCCACGCGCCCGCCGCGTAAAGGAAACGCCATGAACGCCCACGCCAGGACCTTCCTGTTGCGCCCACTGGCCACCGCCGTCCTGATGGCGGCGTGCGCCGGCGCGGTGGCGCAGACGTATGCGCCGCCGCCCCCGCCCGCGCCGGCCGCGCCGGCCTACGACAGCGGCGATCCCGCCAACGCCAATCTGGCACCGGTGGACCGCAGCCCGCAACCACCGCCGCCCCTGCCGGTCTACGACCAGCCGCCCGCCCCCGGCGACGGCTACATGTGGGTGCCCGGCTACTGGAGCCTGAACCGCATGGGCTACTTCTGGGTGCCCGGCGCCTGGGTGCTGGCGCCCTACACCGGCGCGCTCTGGACGCCGGGATACTGGGGTTTCGTCGACGGCATCTACCTCTGGCACGCCGGCTACTGGGGCCCGCACATCGGCTTTTATGGCGGCGTCAATTACGGCTTCGGCTATATCGGCATCGGCTTCGTGGGCGGCTATTGGGACCACGACCGGTTCTTCTACAACCGCGCCGTGACCAATGTGAACGTGACCCGCGTCACCAACGTCTACAACCACACGGTGGTCGTCAACAACATCGACAACCGCCGCATCAGCTACAACGGCGGTCCGGCTGGCATCCGGCGCCAGGCCGACCCGCGCGAGATCGCCGCGCGCAACGAACAACACCGTCCGCCCACCGACGTGCAGCGCGGCTTTGCGCGCCAGGCCGCGGGCAACCGTGCACAATTCTTCGACCATAACCAAGGCCGTCCGGCGCAAGCGTTCGTCGAGCATGCGCCGGAACGCGGCGGGCCTGGGCAAGGGCCGCGGCCCGGCTCGGGTCCCGGCAATAGTGCGGCCGCGGGTCCGGGCAATGGCCCGCGCCCCGGCAATGCACCGAATGCCGCGGCGCCCGGGGCCCGGCCCGAGATGAATCGCGGCAACCCCGGTGGCATGCCGGCGGGGCAGGCGCCAGGCCAGGCGCGTCCTGGGCCGCAGGCGCAGCAGCCCGGCATACCGCGCGGACCGCAAGCGCAGGAGCAGCCCCGCGGTCCGGCCCAAGCGCAGCCTGCCCAGGCCCAGCCGCAAGCCCGCCCGCAACAGGCCCAGCGGCCCGCGCCCGCGCCCGACAACCTGGCGCAGGCAGCCGCGCGCGAACGTCACGCCGCGCCGCCCGCCAACCGGCCGCAGGCGCGCCCCGAAGGCAATCCGCAGCACGCGAGCGGCAGCCGGCCGCCGCAAGGCGGTGGTCATGAATCGCAACGCGGCGGTGAACGGCCGGCGCCTCACGAACGCGGCCGCGAGTGAAACCTAGGCTGACTCAATCCGCACTGGATTCCCGCGGCCCCGGCAGCTACAGTGCAAGGATCGACGCAGCACCGCCACGCACCGATTTCCGGAGACCCCCATGAAGCGCCTCGCCCCCTTGTTTCTTGCCTGCGGCCTGTTGGCCGGCACCGCCGCCCAGGCGGCCCTCAACGTCGGCGCGCCCGCGCCCGACTTCAGCACCCAGGCCTCGCTCGGCGGCAACGTGTTCACGTTCAAGCTTGCCGAAGCCCTCAAGCAAGGGCCGGTGGTGCTGTATTTTTACCCCGCCGCCTTCAGCAAGGGCTGCACCATCGAAGCCCACGATTTTGCCGAAGCGACCGACGAATACAAATCGCTGGGCGCGACCGTCATCGGCGTGTCGGCCGACGACATCGATACCCTGAACAAGTTTTCGGTCAGCGAATGCCGCAGCAAGTTCGCGGTGGCGGCCGATGGCGACGGCAAGATCATGAAGGCCTACGACGCGGTGCTGGACGCGCGTCCCGAACGGGCGCAGCGCACCTCGTACGTGATCTCGCCCGAAGGCAAGATCCTGTACGAATACACCAACATGAATCCCGAAGCCCACGTGGCCAATACCATGCGCGCGCTGCGTGAATGGAAGGCGGCCAGGAAGTAACGCGCGGGTCCGGCATGCCGGACTGACTATCCCAGGCAAACGAAAGGGGGGCTCTGACGCCCCCCTTCTTGTGCCTGTCTGCGCCATCCGCTTGGGTACCCGGCTGGCGCCATCCCCGTCACTGGAACGGCCATACCGTCGGGTGCGTGCCCGGCGGACTGGACGGCCGCGTCCAGCGCGCGGGCGTGGCCGAAAACTGCGCCGCATGGCGCACCGCCACCAGCTCGCCGAAACCCGACGGCTGGGTTTCCAGCAAGCCGTTGAAGCCCGGCATCGGACAGGTCAGTCCGCCGTCGACGCGGCCCAGCGTGCGCAGCCAATGCGCGGTCTGGGCCAGCGACACGCGCACGTGCCAGCTGCCGCCTTCGGTGGCTTGGCGCGCCAGCGCCACCTGGGCGCCGAACGCCATCAGGTAGCCGGACGCGTGGTCCAGGATCTGCATCGGCAGCGCCTTGGGCGCGTCCTGGCCGGCCGCCTGCGCTTCGGCGTGATTGAAGCCCGTGGCCGTCTGCACCAGCGAATCGAAGCCGCGGCGGTTGGCCCACGGGCCCACCGCGCCATAGGCGGACAACGATACATAGACGATGCCGGGACGCAGGCGGGCCGCGTCCTGCGGACCGAAGCCCAGCGCGGCCATGCCGCCGGGCCGGTAGCCCTGCACGAAGATATGTGCGCTGCGCAGCAGGTTGCCCAGCGCGATGCGGCCGTCGGCCGTATCCAGATCGGCCAGCACGGACAGCTTGCCGCGGCTGGTATCGATGAGGTTGTCGATGTTGGGCAGGTTCGGCGAATTGAGCAGCATCACGTCGGCGCCATAGGCCGCGAGCGCGCGGCCGCACACGGGGCCGGCGATGATGCGGGTCAGGTCGAGCACGCGGATGTCCTGCAACGGACGAGCATCGGCGCCGTACTTGGGCAAGGGCCGCGGGTCGGCGTCGCCGATGCGTTCGAGGGTCAGCAGGGGCTGCGCCGCGATGGCCTGGCCTTGCGGATGACGATCCCATTCGTCGAAGCTGCGCATGGCGGTCACCACCATGCCGGCGTCGGCGGCCACTTGTTCGAAATCTTGCGCGCGCCAGCGGGCCAGCGCTTCCTCGACGGCCGCGCGCGTGGCGCCGTCGCCGGTGGGACAGCCCAGCAGCGCCAGGGCGCCGTCGCGGTGATGCGCGAAATTGGCATGGATGCGGACCCAGCCGCCATCGCCGCAGCGATAGACGCCGGTGATGGGGTCACGCGGGTCGGGCGTGGCGCCGTTGATCATGAAATGGCTGCGGCATTCCTGCGCCGCATGCAGCATGTCGACGCCGACCTGCTGCCGCGCGCCGCCGCGCAAGTGCCAGAGTTCGGCCGCCGCCAGCGCCGCCGCGGCAATGCTGGCCTGCGCCGCGGTGCCCACCGCGAAAGAAGATGGCAGCACCGGCTCTGCGCCGGTCAGCACCACATGCTCGAGCGACTCGTCGGGCAGATCGACCGAGCGCCAAAGTTGTTGCAAGACCTCGCGGGATGTCTTGCTGGCGGGTGTGCGTCCTTTCAGGAAGGACGGGCGGAGATCCATCAGATGTCCCATATTTATTCATCTTGCTTTTGGCGTTAAGTGAATTACATGGCGGCCCCGGCAGGTGCGTCAATACAGGGAAAGCGCCAGCGTGTTTCGGGGTTTGACCGCGGCAACCCGCCGTTCACCGGGCGGCGGCCCCGGCGCGGCACGTCCAGCGGGCGGCGCCGCAACGCACACATTGGTCACATCTACTCTTAGTTTTTACATGGTGTGGCCGAGCGGCACCGCGGACCGCGGCGCGCGACCCCGCAAGATAGAATGCCAGCCTTGCCGCGCGCCCTTCGGCGCCCGCGTTTCCCAGACTCGACCGCCCTGTCATGAATACCCTGATCTGGCTGCGCACCGACCTGCGCCTGCACGACAATCCCGCCCTGGCCGCCGCAGCGGCCGCCGGCACGGCCACGGCCCTGTTCATCGCGGCGCCAGGTCAATGGCGCCTGCATGGCGAGGCGCCGGCCAAGGTCGATTTCTGGCTGCGCAACCTGCGCGCACTGTCGCAGGACCTGGCGCGCCTGGGCATCCCCCTGAAGCTGCTGACGGTGGATACCTGGGACCAGGCGCCCGACGCGTTGGCCGGCTTCTGCCGCGACCATGGCATTGCCCAGGTCCACGCCAACACGGAATGGGCCGTGAACGAACGCCGGCGCGACGACATCGTGGCGTGGCGCCTGGCCGAGGCGGGAGTGGACTGGGCGCTGCACCACGGCGCCTCGCTGCTGCGGCCCGGCACGGTGCTGACCGGCAAGGGCGACTACTACCGCGTCTACACACCCTATGCGCGCGCCTGCCGCGAACGCCTGCGCACCGCGCCGCTGCGCGCCGTGCCGGCCCCTCAGCCGCAAACAGCGCCCGCCTGGGGCCCGGATCCCCTGCCCGATGCGTTCAACGGCTACGGGCCGGCCAGCGAGGCCATCCGCGCGCTGTGGCCGGCCGGCGAAACCGCGGCGGCCGACCGGCTGGCTGCCTTTGCCGACGGCGTCATTGACGCCTATCGCGACGAACGCGACTTCCCCAGCCTGCCGGGCACCAGCTGCCTGTCGCCCTACCTGGCGGCCGGCGTGCTGTCGCCGGGCCAGGCGCTGCGCGCTGCGCAGGCCGCCAACCAGGGCGAGCTGGACAGCGGCAACCCGGGTGCCGCCACCTGGATCAACGAACTGCTCTGGCGCGAGTTCTATCAGCACCTGCTGGCCGCCTGTCCCGCGCTGTCAATGCACCAGCCCATGAAGCCGGAGACCGCTGCCGTGCCCTGGCGCGACGCGCCCGATGACCTGGCGGCCTGGCAGCAAGGCCGCACCGGCCTGCCCATCGTGGACGCCGCCATGCGCCAGCTGTTGACGCTGGGTTGGATGCACAATCGCCTGCGCATGGTCACGGCGATGTTCCTGTCCAAGAACCTGCTGATCGACTGGCGCCTGGGCGAGGCCTGGTTCATGGCGCACCTGGTGGACGGCGACCTGGCGGCCAACAACGGCGGCTGGCAATGGAGCGCCTCCACCGGCGCCGATTCGGTGCCCTACTTCCGCGTCTTCAATCCGCTGTCGCAATCGCGCAAATTCGACCCGCGCGGCGCGTTCCTGCGCGAATGGTTGCCCGAGCTGGCGCATCTGGACGACGCCGCCATCCACGATCCCAGCCCCATGGAGCGCGCCGCCGCGGGCTACCCCCTGCCCATTGTCGACCTGGCGCAAAGCCGTCTGCGCGCGCTGGAAGCCTTCGGCAACCTGCCCAAGGCCTGAGCCCTGGACCAAAGCCGTCCATCACATCATGGCCCCGGCTTGCCTCCCGCATTTACCTTTCGCATAACTTATAAATATCTTGATGTAGATCAACCCCGCCCTACCGTCCGTCCCGGATGATCCGGCTGCAACACGCCACGCCCATCACAGGACGACAGACGCATGCGCAATAACCAGCCGGTTTACGACAAGGAATACACGCTGCACGATGAGCAGTACCTGATCTCGCGCACTGACGCCCGCGGCCGCATCATCTATGCCAATCCCGCGTTCGTCGAGGTCAGCGGTTTTTCACGCGAAGAACTGGTGGGCGCCGCCCACAATATCGTGCGCCACCCTGACATGCCCGAAGAAGCGTTCGAGGACCTATGGCGCACCATCCAGCGCGGCGAGTCCTGGACGGGGGTCGTCAAGAACCGCCGCAAGGACGGCGGCTACTACTGGGTGCTGGCCAACGTCACCCCCATCATCGAGCGCGGCGAAACGGTCTGTTATGCCTCGGTGCGCGTCAAGCCGACGCGCGCCCAGGTCGACGCCGCCGACGCGGCCTACGCGCGCTTGCGCAACGGCACGGCGCGCGGCTTCAAGCTGAGCGGCGGCCAGGTCAAGCCCACCGGCGTGCTGGGTCTCTTGGCGCGCCTGAAAATCTGGCGCCTGACCGGCGTGCGCTCGCGCATGCTGGCCTGGGCCGTACTGGCATCCGCCCTGTTTCTGGGCGCGGCCGGCGTGGCGCTGTACGGCATGCTGGACCGCATGAGCACCGAGGAAATCGCGCTGGCCGGCGCCATGCTGGCGGGCGGCGTGGTGTTGATCTTCGCGTCGGGCTGGGGCTTTGCGCGGTCGATCACCGGCCTGCTGGTCACCGCCACCGACTTCACGCGCCAGATCGCCGCCGGCAACCTCAGCACGCCGCTGCCGCCGGCCGGCATCCGCGACGAGATCGGCGCCTTGAAGTTTTCGCTGGAGGTGATGCGCAAGAGCCTGGTCAGCATCACGCGCGACGTGCACAACGGCATCGAAAGCGCGCTGACCTCGGCCGCCGAGATTGCCGACGGCAACGCCGACCTGTCGGCCCACACGCAGCGCCAGGCAGCCTCGCTGGAAGAAGCGGCGGCCAGCATGGAACAGCTGGCGTCCACCGTGAAGCAGACCGCCACCAACGCGCATGGCGCCGACCAGATGGCCAACCAGGCGTCCGATGTGGCCAAGCGCGGGGGGCAAGTGGTCAACGACGCGGTGGCCGCCATGCAGGGCATCGTGCAGAGCACGGCGCGTATCACCGAGATCGTCGGCATCATCGACGGCATCGCGTTCCAAACCAACATCCTGGCGCTCAATGCCGCAGTGGAAGCCGCCCGCGCGGGCGAGGCCGGCAAGGGCTTCGCGGTGGTCGCGTCCGAAGTGCGCAGCCTGGCGCAGAAAAGCGCCACAGCGGCGCGCGAGATCAAGGAATTGATCGAGGCGTCGAACCACAAGGTCGAAGACGGCGTACGGCACGTGGAACGCGCCGGCGAGGCCATGCTGGACATTGTCGATTCGGTGCAGCAGGTGACCCAGATCGTCAACGAGATCGCGGCCACGTCGACCGAGCAGCACACCGGCATCGACAACGTCAGCCGCACGATCTCGGAAACCGACAACGCCGCGCAGCGCAACGCGGCGCGGGTGGAGCAGGCCAGCCTGGCCGTGGACAACCTGCGCACCCGCGGCGCGCAGCTGCGCCACGCCATCGAAGTGTTCCGCATCGCGGGGGCTCAGACCGTGCTGCCCAAGCGCGCCGCCGCGCCGGTGCCCGCGGGGTTGATCGCATCGCCGCCGCGCGTGGCGCAGCCGCTGCTCGAGCAACGGATTTCCTGAGACGTCGGGCCGGGCTGCCGCGCGGTCGAGCCCGGTTTGAATGCGAGCGTTCAGGCGGCTTGCGCGGCCGCCAGGATCGCCTGCAACTGCCCCGCCAGGCCTTCCCGGGCGGCGGGGAACTTGCCATCCAGCGCCGCGGTGCCCACCGTGAAACCCGCCGCGCCCGCGCGGCAGGCCACCTGGATGCGTTCGGCCGAATCCAGCGACCCCGCCACGATCACCGGCACGTCCACGCGGCACACGTCGGCGATCAGGGCCGGCACGTCGACATCGGCGCGGTAGGCCAGCAGATCCAGCCCATGCACGCCGGGCAGATCCGCCAGTTGGCGCGCACTCTGGGCGATCGCCGCGCGCGACCCGCCCAGGATGCTGGGATGGCCATGCACCCGGCCGGGAAACGGGTAATAGCGGATGCGCGACCCCGCCAGCAGCGGCAGCGCGTCCGCCACATGCGTGCCGCCCAGCAGGAAATCCACGTCCAGTTCCAGCGCGGCGCGCACGGACGCCAGCTCGCTCTCGCGATCCTGCGACACCACTTCCAGATAGCTGTGGCCGCCGGCCTCGCGGATACCGCGATTCAAACGTTGCAAGGTCGCCAGCGGCTGGCCGATATCCTTGAAGCCGATATGTCGCACGCCGCTGTCCAGCGCGATGTCCAGGTAGGCCTCGGCGTTATCGACCGTACGGTCGTTGCGCGTCAGCATGAAGATGAAGTCGGATCGCATGATGGTTGGGGTGTCCTGGTCAGGCATTGTCGATAGGGAAAGCGGCCTTGGGCAAGTCTTGCGCATGCCCGGCCAGTTGAAAGGCACGGTCGATGGCGGCGCGCAGGCTGGCCGGATCGGCGATGCCCTGCCCCGCGATGTCGAATGCGGTGCCGTGATCGGGGCTGGTGCGCACGAACGGCAGCCCCAGCGTGATGTTCACGCCCTGCTCCAGGCCCAGGTACTTGACCGGAATCAGCCCCTGGTCGTGGTATTGCGCCACCACCACGTCGAAGCGCCCTTGCCGCGCCTGCATGAAGACCGTGTCACCGGGCCAGGGGCCGCTGGCGTCGATGCCTTCGCGCCGGGCAGCCTCGATGGCGGGCCGGATGATGCGCGCCTCTTCGTCGCCGAACAGCCCGCCCTCGCCCGCATGCGGATTCAGCCCGGCCACGGCCACCCGGGGCGCCGCCACGCCCAAGGCGCGGCCGCCCTGGTGCGCCAGCCGGAGGGCGGACAACTGCGCATCGAAGTCGGCGCGTTCGATGGCCTGGCGCAGCGAACAGTGGATGGTCACCAGCACCGTGACGATGGCGTCGTTGGCCAGCATCATCGCCACGCGCGACGCGCCGCCGCGCTCGGCCAGGATTTCGGTATGGCCGGGATACGGCACGCCGGCCACGGCCAGCGCCTCTTTATGGATGGGCGCGGTGACCATGCCGGCCACCCGCCCCTGGCGCGCCAGGTCGATGGCCAGGCAGATCGCCTGATACGCCGCCCGGCCGCAAGCCGGATCCACGCGGCCCGGCGGCGGCAGCGGCGCCAGCGAGGACGACGGCAGCAGGCAGATCCGGTCCGCCCGCAAGGGTGAGGCGGCCGCGTCCTGCACCACCTGCAGACGATCGGCGGCGCCCAGCGCCGTCAGCGCCCGCGACATGGCGCCGGGGTCGCCCACCACGAGGCAACGTTCGGCGTAATGCGGCAGCAGCAAGGTCTTGGCGACGATCTCCGGCCCGATGCCGGCGGGGTCGCCCATCGTGATGGCCATGGGTAGCAAGGGCATTGGGGGTCTCCAGGGTCGGGAAAGTCATCGGCACAGCAGCTTCATGGCTGCCGCGAGCAGCGCGTCCGGGAGGCCGAAGCCGCCGGCCTTCATGGCGAGCGCCAGGCGATGGCCGCGGCCGGCAACGGCCGCCACGCCCGCCGGAAAGCCCGGCGCCAGTTCGCAGGTCAAGGTGAAGCCGCGGATCGTCAACGCGTCCAGCAACGCGGCCAGCGTGTCGCCGCCGGTGGCGATCAGGCCGTCGAAGCGGTGGCGCGCCAGCGCCTGCATGGCCTGGCGCGTCAGGGCCGCCAGCACCACAGCGGAATCAGCCTGCGACGTGCTGGGCGCTTGCAGGCAGACCACCTGGGCGTCGGGATGGATCTCGTCTGCGTGCCGCGTCACTTGGGCGCCGGCGGCCCGCAGCGCGTCGCATTGCGCATGGCTGACGGGATTGGCGCTGCCCACGACGATCAGCACGCGCAGCGCCCGGACCGGCTCGGGCGCCGCGACCGCCGCGCCGCCGCATTGTGCGGCCAGCGCGCGCGCCATGCCCGGCGAGCCCGCCCACAGCACCGATCCGCCCTGCGCCATCAACTGCGCCACCCGGTCGTCCAACGCCTGTTGCGTGCTCGCGTCCAGCACCAGCACCCGCGACGCGCCGGCGGCGGCGCGCACCTGCGCGGCGCTGGCGTCTTCGGTGATGACGCGGGCCGGGCCGATGGCCGGATCGACCAGATCCAGGATGCGGGACGTGCGCGCCGGATGCACGGGATCGGCGCCATACACGCTGGCAGCCACCAATTGGCCATGCACGTACTGGTTGCCGCCCAGCGTCACGCGGCCCGCGTCGGCAAACGCGGGGGCCACCACCAGCAAGTGCCGGCCGCTGGCGCGGAACGCCGCCGCCAATTCGGCGCGGATATGCCCGCGCAGCGTGGAATCCATGGTCTTGTAAAGCACGTCACGGCCGGCCAATGCCGCCGCCGCAGCCGCCGCGGCTTGTGCGGCGTCCATTTCAGCCAAGACACGGCTACCGGTATCCAGCGACAGGATGCGCGGCCCGTCGTCACCGCTGACGCCACGGCACACCTGTGCCGGACCGGCCCAGGGCAGGAAGGGGCCGGCGCCGTCGGCGGCACTGGTCAGGTCGTCGGCGATGATGCCGATGCTGCGGAAAAAGGCTGCGGGTGTGTTCATATTGGTGATTAAAATGCATATCACCAACGAGGAATATCCATAATTCCTGACGTTTATACGTGATGAAATCTCACCAATGACCGCAGCCCGCCGGCCCTCCCTGAACGACCTGCGCGCCTTCGAGGCGGTGGCGCGCCTGGGCTCGATGCGCGCCGCCGCCGATGAACTGTCGCTGACGCACGGCGCGGTCAGCCGGCGCGTGGCCAAACTGTCCGACGACCTGGGGCTGGTGCTGGTCGAACCCGCCGGCCGCGGCCTGCGCATCACGGCTGCCGGGCAGTTGCTGGCGTCATCCATGAACCGGGCGCTGGCGCTCGTCAACGGCGCCATCGACACGCTGCAAGACCGCGGCGCCAAGCGGCCGGTGGTGCTGTCGTGTGAACGTTCGGTAGCGATGCGCTGGCTGATTCCGCGGCTGTCAGCCTTTCAGGATCGGCATCCGGACATCGAACTGCATCTGTCGGTGGGCGGCGGTCCGCTGGATTTTTCGCGCGACCAGGTCACGCTAGCGCTACGGCGGCTGGATTTTCCGGTGCATCCCGATTGGACGGTCACACCGCTGATGCCGGAAAGCATGGGGCCTGTCATGGCCCCCGCGCTGCTCCCGGTCTTTCTATCGGGCGATTACGTGGCGCTGGCCTCGCGCACCCGGCCACAGGGCTGGGACGACTGGCTGGCGCAAGCGCCCGCGCATCCCGCGCCGCGCAGCACGCGGTGGCTGGATCATCACTTCCTGATGGTGGAATCGGCGGCGGCGGGGCTGGGCGTGGCGCTCAGTCCGCGCATCCTGGCGCTGGATGATCTACGCACGGGCCGCCTGGTGGCGCCGCTGGGATTTACGCCGGATGGCTCGGCCTATGGCCTGATCGAACCGCGTTCGACACCGGCCGGCGCGGCGCCCGCGCTGGCGGCACTGAAACTGTGGCTGGCCCAAGCCGCGCAGGAAGCGGGCGAACCATGACGCGCCCGGCGCTGCCGGCATGCGGCGCCGTCAATCGCTGACACTCGCCGCCTCAATGCGCGGCGTCAACACGCCGATGCAACCCGCCGCGTCATTGCGCCGCGGCCGCATCCTTGTCCAGTCGCTTGATGAACACCAGCAGTTCTTTTTCCACCTGCTTGTCGCCGCGCGCCTGCGCGGCCTTCAGGCCCGACTCCCAGGCCGCGCGCGCGCCCGCCTTGTCACCCAAGCCCAGGCAAGCCTTGCCCAGCCATTTCCACGCCACCGAATAAGCGGGGTCGAACACGAGCGAGGCGCGCAGATGGGTTTCGGCTTCGCGAAAGCAATCCTGTTCGGCATAGGCCTTGCCCAACGAAAATCGCAACAACATGTTGTCGGTGCCCTTGGCCAACATGGCTTCCAAACGGTCGATCATTTCCTGCATCGCCGGCCTCCTTTGCGCCGCATGCGCTGACTGCGATGGCACATCATAGGCCGCCCCGCGTGTCGGGACGGCAATGGCCCCGCGCCGCGCAGGGATAGCGGCGGCCATCCGGAAAATGATCGGTTTCCCTGCGTTTCAAGCCGTGCACCGACGGGAATGATCGAGCGACTATCCTGTCACACACTCAAGGTCTGTGCGCCACGCGCCAGACCTGACCGCCTGCTGACCGCGGGCCTGCCCCGTTCCGCCAAAGGTGCCCGCTGTATGCTGGATTTGCGCCGCTTCCTGCGCCGCCTGACACCCCTGCTGCTGTTGCCGCTGGCAGCTCAGGCAGCCAACGTCACGCCCGCGCCTTGCATCACGCCCGCGGCTTGCGCAGCCGAGCCGGACAACACCCCGGCACCACGCAACGCTCGCGACGCCGACGCCCGCGCGCTGGACGCGGCCCTGGTCAACCGCATCACCTGGGGCGCCACGCCCGCCGAATTGGCGCGCCTGCATGAACTGGGCACGGCGCGTTATCTGCAGGCGCAACTGCATCCCGATCCGCGCGCCCGCCTCCCGGCCGCGGTGCAACAGCGCATCGACGCGCTGTCGATCTCGCGTCAAAGCGCCGACGACGCGCAGGCCGAACAACGCGCGATGCGCAAGGACGCCAAGGAAGCCGACCCCGAATCCAGGCAGCAGGCGCAGCGCGATGCGCGCATCATCTCGCGCCAGCGCGCCGACGACACGGCCAGCCGCGCGTTCTACCGCGCGCTGTATTCGCCCAACCAGCTGCAAGAGCAGATGACCTGGTTCTGGATGAACCACTTCAGCGTCTATGCGGCCAAGAATGATATCGGCACCTACATCGACCAGTACGAAGAGCGCGCCATCCGGCCGCGCGCGCTGGGCAAATTCCGCGACCTGCTGGCGGCCACGCTGCGCTCGCCCGCGATGCTGGTGTACCTGGACAACACCCAGAATGCCGTCGGCCGCATCAACGAAAACTACGCCCGCGAACTGATGGAACTGCATACGCTGGGCGTCAAGGGCGGCTACACGCAAAACGATGTGCAGGAACTGGCGCGCATCCTGACCGGCCTGGGCATCCGCAACCCGGACGGCCCGCCCAAGCTGCGGCCCGAGCTGCGCGGCCAACTCGTGCAGGATGGTCTCTTCCTCTTCAATCCCGCGCGCCACGACTACGGCGACAAGGTCTTTTTGGGCCACACGATCCGCGGCGCGGGCTTGGCCGAAGTGGACCAGGCCGTCGACCTGCTGGCGCGCCATCCGGCCACCGCGCGTTTCGTCAGCACCAAGCTCGCAGCCTATTTCATGGGCGACGCGCCGCCGGCCTCGGTGATCGACAAGATGAGCAAGACCTTCCTCGCGCGGGACGGCGACATCGCCGCCATCCTGCAGACGCTGTTCACCTCGCCGGAATTCGCGCAGTCGCTCAAGACGGGTGTGTTCAAGGATCCGGTGCACTACGTGTATTCCGCCCTCCGCCTGGCCTATGCGGACCTGCCGCCCATCGTCAGCACGCGCCCGGGCATGGCCATGCTGCGCCAGCTGGGCCAGCCGCTGAACCAGCGCCTGACGCCCGACGGCTATCCCCAAGCGCAGTCGGACTGGGCGGGCTCGGGCCAGATGACCGCGCGCTTTGAAGTGGCGCGCGCCATCGCCGCCGGGCCGCAGGCCTTCTATCGCGAGGGCGACGACAAGGGCCCGGTGGAACTGCCGCGCATGCCCGACCTGCTGCGCGAAAACGCCGACGACGGCCTGTTCGCGCGCCTGTCGCCGGCCACCCGCCAGGCCATCGCCCAGGCCAGGACGCCCAAGGACGCCAACACCTATCTGTTGGCCTCGCCCGAATTCATGCGCCGCTGACCCGCGGCCCGTCAGGAGTCCCGACATGCATCGCCGCCGCATTCTGCAGCTCATGGCCTCGGCGCCGCTGGCCTTCGGCGCCAGCCGCCTGTACGCCGCCCCCGCCGCCGCGGGCAACAAACTGCTGGTCGTGTTCATGCGCGGCGCCTACGACGCCGCCAGCCTGCTGGTGCCGGCCGGCAGCGACTTCTATTACGAATCGCGCCCCACCATCGCCATCGCCCGGCCCGGCAGCGGCGCGGGCGCCGCCTTGCCCCTGGCCGACGGCTGGGCGCTGCACCCGGCGCTGGCCGACAGCCTGATGCCGTTCTACCAGAAGCGCCAGCTGGCCTTCGTGCCCTTCGCCGGCACCGACGACATCAGCCGCAGCCACTTCGAAACCCAGAACAGCATCGAACTCGGCCAGGGCGCGGCCCGGGCCAAGGACGGCGACTTCCGCTCGGGCTTCCTGAACCGCCTGGCCGCCGCGCTGGGCTCGGCCGGCGCGCAGTCGGCGGCCTTTACCTCGGAAGTGCCGCAGATTTTCCGCGGCAACGCGCGCGTGCCCAACATCGACCTGGGCGGCGCCAGCCGCAAGTCGCGCCTGAGCGACAACGACAACCGCGTCATCGCCTCGATGTACCAGCACACCGACTTGAACGCCTCGGTCACGGAAGGCCAGCGCATCATGGGCGCGGCGCGCGAAGAACTGGAAGCCGAGATGCAGGCCGCCAACGGCAACGCGGTATCGGCCGGCAAGCTGGAACAGGAAGCGCGCCGCATCGGCCGCTTCATGAGCGACCGCTACAACCTGGGCTTCGTGGACGTGGGCGGCTGGGACACCCACGTGGGCCAGGGCGCGGCCAACGGCGTACTGGCCAATCGGCTGGGCCAGCTGGGCCGGGCGCTGGCCGCCTACGCCGAAAGCATGGGCGCGGCCTGGAAGCAGACCACCGTGGTGGTCATCAGCGAATTCGGCCGCACCTTCCGTGAAAACGGCAACAAGGGCACCGACCACGGCCACGGCACGGTCTATTGGGTGCTGGGCGGCCAGGTGCACGGCGGCCGCATCGCCGGGCGCCAGGCCAAGGTCGCCCGCGACACCCTGTTCCAGGATCGCGACTACCCCGTGCTGAACGAATACCGCGCCCTGTTCGCCGGCCTGTTCGCGCGCCTGTATGGCCTGGACAAGACCCGCCTGGCGCAGGTCTTCCCCGGCATCGCGCCGCTGGACCTGAAGCTGGTGTAGGGGCCAGAACGTCGGGCCTGACATCTTTCCGTCAGGGATTACCCGTACCATTGGCAGGGCCTTGCCGTGGCGTCCGTGTCCGGCGGCCCTAAAATTGCCCACTCGTCTTTGCCGGCGCGCCAATCCAGCCGCCGGTCCATCCCCTTCCGGTTTCCCATGCCCCTGCATCTCATCGCGCTGGCCGCCGCCGCTTTTGGCATCGGCACCAGCGAATTCGTCATCATGGGCCTGTTGCCCAACGTCGCCGCCGACCTCGATGTCACCATCGACATCGCCGGTCTCCTGATCACCGGCTACGCCATGGGCGTGGTGATCGGCGCGCCCATCATGGCCATCATCACCGCCAAGCTGCCGCGCAAGGCCACGCTGATCGGCCTGGCCAGCACCTTCGTGCTGGGCAACCTGCTCTGTGCGCTGGCGCCCAACTATGGGCTGCTGATGGCGGCGCGGGTCTTCACGGCCTTCTGCCACGGCGCCTTCTTCGGCATCGGCGCGGTGGTGGCGGCGGACCTGGTGCCGCGCAACCAGCGCTCCAGCGCGATCGCGCTGATGTTCACCGGCCTGACGCTGGCCAACGTGCTGGGCGTGCCGCTGGGCACGGCGCTGGGCCAGGTGGCTGGCTGGCGCTCGACCTTCTGGGTGGTCAGCGGCATCGGCATGGCCGCCGTCGCGGCGCTGGCGGCGTGGCTGCCGGGGCGCATCCCGATGAAGCCGGGCAACATCCTGCGTGAATTCAAGGTGCTGCGCGATATCCGCGTGCTCTGGCCGCTGCTGGCCAGCGTGCTGGCGTCGGCCTCGCTGTTCTGCGTGTTGACCTACATCGCGCCGATCCTGCGCGACGTCACCGGCGTGTCCGAACGCGGCGTGACCGGCGTGCTGCTGCTGTTTGGCGTGGCCCTGACGGTGGGCAGCACCCTGGGCGGCAAGCTGGGCGACCGCAGCCTGGAAGTCTCGCTGCGCCGCATCTTCCTGGGCCTGGTGCTGGTGTTCCTGGCGCTCAGCCAGGCCATCCACGCGCTCGCGCCGATGCTGGTCATGACCTTCATCTGGGGCATGCTGGGCTTTGCCGTGGTGCCGCTGTTGCAGACCCTGATCGTGGACCAGGCGGCCGACGCCCCCAATCTGGCATCGACGCTGAACCAGGGCGCGTTCAACCTGGGCAATGCCGGCGGCGCCTGGCTGGGCAGCGTGGCGCTGGGCCACGGTCTGCCGCTGACCGACCTGCCCTGGATGTCGGCCGCCATCGCCATCGCCGTGCTACTGCTGACCTTGTGGGGCACGCGCTACTATGGGCGCCATGCCGGGATGGCGCAGCCGCGGCAAGCCAGCGAGCTGGCCTCGTCCCGATTCGACGCCTGACAGGAGCCTCCATGAGCACGATCTTCGATTTCTCGGCCCGCGACATCCATGGCGCCGACCAGCCGCTGGACGCCTACCGCGGCCGCGTACTGCTGGTGGTCAACGTCGCGTCCAAGTGCGGCTTCACGCCGCAGTATTCGGGCCTGGAAGAGCTGTACCGCAGCCTGCGCGACGACGGCCTGACGGTGCTGGGCTTTCCGTGCGACCAGTTTGGCCGCCAGGAACCGGGCGACGAAGCCGAGATCCTGAACTTCTGCTCGACCCAATACGACATTACTTTTCCGCTGTTCGCCAAGATCGACGTCAACGGCGCCGACGCCCATCCGCTGTACCGCTGGCTGAAAGGCGAGAAGCCCGGCGTGTTCGGCACCGAGGGCATCAAGTGGAACTTCACCAAGTTCCTGGTGGGCCGCGACGGCCAGGTGATCAAGCGCTACGCCCCCACCGATACGCCTGCGGGATTGAAGGACGACATCGTCCGCGCGCTGGCGGCGCCCGCCGCCTGAGGCAAAACCGGGCTGGCGCGCCGGCCCGCAAGGGCGGCGCCTGCCTGGCGCCGCCCGCGCTCAACGCAGCGGCGGCAAGCGCCGGCGCACCGTGTGCGCCTTGACGATGGCGGTGTTGGTTTCGGCGAATTCGGTCACGCGTTCCAGGATGCCGTCCAGGTGCGTGATCGACCGCAGCACCAGCCGCGCGATGAAGCAGTCGTCGCCCGTGACCTTGTCGCATTCCACGAAATCCGGAATCTCCTGGATCAGGCCCTCGACCCGCCGCAGTTGCCCGGGCAGCGGCCGGATCCGCACGATCGCTTCCAGCGTGTAGCCCAGCGCCACCGGATCCACATCCAGCGTGTAGGCGCGGATCACCCCGGATTCTTCCAGCCGCCGCAGGCGGTCGGCCACGCTGGGCGCGGACATGCCGACCTGCCGCGCCAGGTCGGCCGTGGTGGTGCGCGCGTTGGCCGTCAGGGTCTCGACCAGGCGACGGTCGATACCATCCAGCACCGGGGTTTCATTCTTTAGGTCGTTTTGCATAAATTCCACCTAAATGAAGGTTCTAAAACAAAACTGCCGTAGCAACATCATATAGCCAGCGCGATCAGCCTGGGATAATTTCTCCATCGAATCCCTGGCCGCACGGCCGCCTGGAGCCCCTCATGTCCCCCTCTTCCGATCGCCTCGGCCTGGCGCAAATGGCCGCCGCCATGACCCTGTCGGGCACCCTGGGCGTGTTCGTCCTGGAGTCCGGCCAAAGCGCCTGGAACGTCGTGTTCTTCCGCTGCGTTTTCGGCGCCCTGTCGCTGTTCCTGTATTGCTGGGCCCGCGGCCTGCTCAAGCCCGGCCTGTTCACCGCCAGGACGCTGGCCCTGGCGCTGGCGGCGGGCGCCGCGCTGGTGCTGAACTGGGTGCTGCTGTTTTCGGCCTACCGGCTGGCCTCGATCTCGCTGGCCACCGCCGTCTATAACGTACAGCCGTTTTTCCTGATCGGCCTGGGCGCCCTGTTCCTGGGCGAACGCCCCAGCCGCGGCAAGCTGGCCTGGTCGGTGGTCGCCTTCGCCGGGCTGCTGCTGGTGCTGCGCCTGACCGATACTGCGGGCGCCGGCGGCAGCGCCTATCTGTCGGGCCTGCTGCTGGGTCTGGGCGCGGCGGCGCTCTACGGCGTCACCGCCGTGATCGTCAAGCGCCTGAAGGGCATCCCGCCGCAGGTGCTGGCGCTGGTGCAGGTGACGCTGGGCGCGGTGATGCTGCTGCCCATGGCCGACTTCAACGCCCTGCCCGCCGCGCCGCTGCAATGGGGCTACCTGGTGGCGCTGGGGGTGATCCACACCTGCCTGATGTACATCCTGATGTACTCGGCCATCCAGAAGCTGCCGACCACCTCCACCGCCGCGCTCAGCTTCATCTACCCGGCCGTGGCCATCCTGCTGGACCTGGTCGTGTACGGACACCGCATGGACGCCACCCAGGTCGCGGGCGTGGCGCTGATCTTCCTGGCGGCGGCCGGGGTCAGTCTGAACTGGCAATGGCGCCTGCGCGGCGGCGCCAAGCCGGGCGCGGCCTGAGCGCCGGCGCCCGGACACCGCCAGGCCCGGTCACGGGCCGGCCTGTCCCCGGTGCGGGCCGGCCCCGGACAAACCCGCACCCGGTCCCCGGTTATTCGTCCTGCCTCCCCTTGCCCCCCGCTATCATGGTTTTCCGATCCGCCGGCCCAGGCCGGCGGCGCCAAGACGCTAAGGAATCCGCATGATCGATCTCTATTACTGGACCACCCCCAACGGCCACAAGATCACGATCTTCCTGGAAGAAACCGGGCTGCCGTACCAGATCCATCCCGTCAACATCAGCAAAGGCGACCAGTTCAAGCCGGCGTTCCTGGCCATCGCCCCCAACAACCGCATTCCCGCCATCGTCGACCAGGCGCCGGCCGGCGGCGGCGCGCCGATCTCGCTGTTCGAGTCCGGCGCCATCCTGCAGTACCTGGCCGAAAAGACCGGCCGCTTCCTGCCCGCCGACGTGCGCGGCCGCGCCGAAGTGTCGCAATGGCTCTTCTGGCAGATGGGCGGCCTGGGCCCCATGGCCGGCCAGAACCACCACTTTTCCGGCTACGCCCCCGAACGCATCCCCTACGCCATCGAGCGCTACGTGAAGGAAACCAACCGCCTCTACGGCGTGCTGAACAAGCGCCTGGCCGACCGCGAATTCGTCGCCGGCGACTACTCCATCGCCGACATGGCGGCCTACCCCTGGATCGTGCCGCACGCCAAACAGGGCCAGGACCTGAACGACTTCCCGCACCTGAAGCGCTGGTTCGACGCGATCGCTGCGCGCCCGGCCACCCAGCGCGCCTACGCGCTGGCCGACCGCATCAACACCGCGCCGTCGATCAGCGACGAGGAATCGCGCCGCGTCCTGTTCGGCCAGACCGCCCAGAACGTGCGCTGAACCCGGAGCCGCCATGACCGACAAGACCGCCGACACCGGCTCGCCGCTGCGTTTTCGCCGGGCCCGCCTGGCCGACCTGCCCCAGATCGTCGCCATGCTGGCCGACGACGAACTGGGCGCCAAGCGCGAAGATCCTTCCATTCCGCTCAACCCCCGCTACACTTCCGCCTTTACCGCCATCGAGCAGGATCCGAACCAGTTCTTCGCGGTGGTCGAACGCGATGCGGCCCTGGTCGGCTGTTTGCAGTTATCGTTCATACCCGGCCTGTCGCGGCTGGGCCAATGGCGCGGACAGATCGAGAGCGTGCGCATCGCCTCGTCCTCGCGCGGCCAGGGCCTGGGGCGCACCATGTTCGAGTGGGCCATCGCGCAGTGCCGGTCGCAAGGTTGCGATCTGGTGCAGCTGACCACCGACCGCGCCCGGCCCGACGCCCGCCGCTTCTACGAAAGCCTGGGTTTCGTGGCCAGCCACGACGGCATGAAACTGAGCCTGTAGCCCGCCCGGGTCCAGGCCCGACATTAAGGAGTGCTCCATGCACGGCGAATACAAAGTCCCCGGCGGCAAGCTGGTGGTTGCGGACCTGGACGTACAGGACGGCCGCCTGGCCAATGTCCGTATCAGCGGCGACTTTTTCCTGGAACCGCCCGAAGCCCTGGAAGCCATCAACGAGGGCCTGAATGGCCTGCCGGCCGATTCCGCCGAACTGGAACTGGCCGTGGCGGTGCAGTCGGCGCTGCCCGCCAACACCGAAATGTTCGGCTTTTCGGCCGAAGCCGTGGCCGTGGTGCTGCGGAGGGCCCTGGCATGACGCGTACCGACTGGAACGACTACGACTGGCAACTGATCCACGAAGCGCCGCAGGCGCCGGCGCTGCACATGGCGCTGGACGCCGTCATCACCGACGAGGTCGGGGCTGGCACGCGCCCGCCCACCTTGCGCATCTGGGAATGGTCGGCGCCCGCGGTCGTGATCGGCCGCTTCCAATCGCTCAAGAATGAAGTCGACCCCGACGGCGCCGCGCGTCATGGCATCGAAGTCGTGCGCCGCGTCAGCGGCGGCGGCGCCATGTTCATCGAACCGGGCAACAGCATCACCTACTCGCTCAGCGCGCCGCAGGCGCTGGTGCATGGCATGAGCTTCCAGGAATCCTATGCTTTCCTGGACGCCTGGGTGCTGCAGGCGCTGCACGACCTGGGCATCAAGGCCTGGTATCAGCCGCTGAACGACATCGCGTCGGACATCGGCAAGATCGGCGGCGCCGCCCAGGCGCGCCGCGCCGGCGCGGTGCTGCACCACGTCACCATGTCCTACGACATCGACGCCGATAAAATGGTGGAAGTCTTGCGCATCGGGCGCGAGAAACTGTCGGACAAGGGCACCACCAGCGCCAAGAAACGCGTCGATCCGCTGCGCACCCAGACCGGACTGGCGCGCGAGGTCATCATCCAGCGGATGGTCGACACCTTCGCCGGGCTGCACCGCCTGACGCCCGGCCAACTGGGCGCCGCCACGCTGGCCAATGCCCAGGCCCAGGCCGCCGACAAGTTCTCCACGCCCGAATGGACCGCGGTCGTCCCCTGACGGCCCCCGGGTTTACGTTCGACGGCTGCGCCCTCGCGGCGCGGCCGGGTTTTTCTGGAGGTAGTTCAATGCGTCGCCCCTTTACGCCTCGCGGCGGGATCCACGCCCTGCTGCTGGGCGCCGCCTTGCTGGCGCTGGCCGGCTGCGGCAGTTCGCCGCCCGCCAACATCACGCTGGACTCGCCGGCCTCGGCCTCGCAGTCCGCCACGCCCGAAAAAGTAGGCGACCTGTCCACCGAACGCATCAAGTGGTCGTCCGACAAACCCGGCTGCAAGGGCGACTGCCCCCGCATCGAAATCGACACCGTGTCGTTTCCGGGCATCCCGAAGCTGACCGCGCTGGTCGATCACGTGCTGGCCTACATGACCGGCACCGACGCCAACCGCCGCGGCCCCTACGAAACGCTGTCGGAATACACCCAGTACTTCTGGTCCACGGCCCGCCCCCGCGACGCCACCTACTTCAAGGCCAGCGTCAAGGACACGGTGGGCGACATCGTGTCCATCGAACTGCACACCGAGCAGTTCCTGACCGGCGCCGCGCACGGCATCCCCGCCACCCAGTACCTGAACTGGCAACGCAGCCGCGGCCGCGTCATGGCGCTGGACGAAGCGCTGATCCCCGGCCGCCATGCCGAATACGTCGCCGCGCTGCAGCGCGCCCACGCCAAATGGCTGGCCGGCAACGCCGACGCCAAGCGGGACCCGGCGGCCTACAGCAAAATGTGGCCGTTCCAGGAAAGCGACAATTTCGCGCTCACGCGCGACGGCATCGTGGTCAAGTTCGACGCCTACTCCATCGCGCCCTACTCCTACGGCGAGCCCGAGCTGACCCTGCCCTACGCCGACCTGCGCGGCATCCTCAAGCCGGAGCTGTTGCCCAAGTCATGATGCGGCCGGCCGCCGGCGCGGCCGTCAACGGATCGCCCCCTCCGATGACGGCTTGCCCCGGGTGGCCTCGTCCAAGGTTCCCGCCCCAAATGCAAACCGCCCCTTGCGGGGCGGCGTGCTTGTCTTCCTCACTGCTCCTCCAGCGCCGGACCTGAACCCGGCGCAAGAAGACCTTACGGGTACAGGCCGCGCACCTGGCGGGCTTGCAGGATCCGCGTGCAAGCCACGATGAACGCGGCGGTGCGCAGCGTCACCTTGTGTTCCTTGGCCACCTGCGCCACCGAGGCGTAGGCTTCGCGCATGATGCGTTCCAGGCGCTGGTTGATTTCGTCTTCGCTCCAGAAGAAGCTGGAGAAGTCCTGCACCCACTCGAAGTACGACACGGTCACGCCGCCGGCGTTGGCCAGCACGTCCGGCACCACGTAGACGCCGTGTTCAGCCAGGATGTCGTCCGCTTCCGGGGTGGTCGGGCCGTTGGCGCCTTCCACCACGATCTTGGCGCGCACCTTGGCCGCGTTGTTGACGGTGATCTGGCTTTCCAGGGCCGCCGGGATCAGGAATTCGGTTTCCAGCGTCCAGAATTCGTCCTTATCCAGGGGCTGGCCGCCCGAGAAGCCGCCCACGCCGCCATGCTGCGACACATGCGACAGCAGCTTGTGCACGTCCAGGCCGGCCGGGTTGTGCACGGTGCCGGTGTGGTCCTGCGCCGCGATGACCTTGGCGCCGGCTTCGTGGAACAGACGGGCGGCGGTGCCGCCCACGTTGCCGAAGCCCTGCACCACCACGCGTGCCTTGGACACGTCGATGTTCAGGTCGCGCGCGGCTTCGCAGCCGACCACGAACACGCCGCGGCCGGTGGCCTCGACGCGGCCCAGGCTGCCGCCCAGCGCGATTGGCTTGCCGGTCACCACGCCAGTGGCGGTGGAGCCTTCGTTCATGGAGTACGTGTCCATCATCCAGGCCATGGTCTGGGCGTTGGTGTTCACGTCAGGCGCGGGGATGTCCTTGGACGGTCCGATGATGACGCCGATTTCCGAGGTGTAGCGGCGCGTCATGCGCTCGAGTTCGGATTGCGACAGCTTGCGCGGATCGACACGGATGCCGCCCTTGGCGCCGCCGTAGGGCAGGTTCACCGCGGCGTTCTTGACCGACATCCATGCGGCCAGTGCCATCACTTCCGACAGGGTCACGTCCTGGTGGAAACGCACGCCGCCCTTGCCCGGGCCGCGCGAGGTGTTGTGCTGCACGCGGTAGCCCTCGAAGTGGGCCACGCTACCGTTGTCCAGCTCGATCGGCACATCGACGATCAGCGAACGCTTCGGGCGCTTCAGGGTCTCGACCCAGCGAGCCAGCGAGCCGAGGTACGGGGTGACCCGATCGACTTGTTGCAGGTAATTACCCCAGGGGCCGAGATCGTCGGCATTCAGATAAGACGGCAAGGCATGGGTAGGAACTTGAGACATGAACATGCTCTCCTGACAAAGTTGCGCCATTTTATCCATAACCTTAATGCGTCCCCATATTTTATATAAATATTTTAATTAGGGACGCATTAAAGAAGAAGGATATCGCGAGCGTCGCCGAGCCTGCCGAAACGCTGCGCCTATCCTAGCCCCGCAGGGCGCCAGCGTCCAGCCTTGGCCGGGCCGCCAGCGCCGTCCGGCCGCCCGCCAGCCGGCCCCGCCAAGGCCTGAGGAAGGCGCCGATCGAGTGCGACCCGCCCCGCTTGAAACCCACCCCGACTTCACCCAGAATCAGCCGGCCCCGGTTTTTTCCCGGCACCGGCGGCGAATAAAGCTTGTCATTTCCGCGTTCGCCGGCGGGCAACCCCCGCCTGCAATCTTGCCCTTATGAAAACCAACCATAGAGGTGCGCATGTCGGATTTTTCCTTGATTGACAGCCAAGACCCGCGTTACGCGACCCTGCAAAAAGGGTTCAACCTGCGCTTTCCCAGCACAGGCCAAGGCGCAAACGCCATTTACGTGTGCAAGACCCCGCAAGACGTCCTGGACGCGGCCAACGCCGCGCTGGCCCACGGCCACCGCATCACGGTGCGCAGCGGCGGCCACTGCTACGAAGGCTTCGTGGCCAACAAACTGCCCCAGGACCACGGCCAGCCCCTGGCCATCATCGACCTGAGCCTGATGACCGGCCTGCGCTACCGCGAAGCCTGCGACATCGCCTCGCCGTGGAACCCGGCCGCGCGCTATCGCTTCGCCGCGGCTTCGGGCAACCAGAACTGGGACGGCTACCTGGACCTGTACAAGCGCGCCAACCGCACCCTGCCCGGCGGCTCGTGCTATTCGGTCGGCACGGGCGGCCACATCGTGGGCGGCGGCTACGGCCTGTTGTCGCGGCTGCACGGCCTGACGGTGGACTGGCTGTCCGGCGTGGACATCCTGGTGCCGCAAGGTCCAGGCTCGCGCCAGCTCGTGGCCAAGCACGTCAACCTGCAAAGCACCGGCGCCGACCGCGACCTGTTCATCGCATGCCGCGGCGGCGGCGGGGGCAATTTCGGCATCATCCTGACGTACTACTACGCCGAGCTGCCCAAAGCGCCGCAAGAGGCCTACTGGCTGTCGCTGTCGTACCCATGGGACAGCTTCGGCACCGGCACGGCCGGCCGCGCCGCCTTCGCCCGCTTCATGCGGGCCTACTGGCAATGGTTCGCCGACCACGACGCCGACTGGAACAGCCCCGACCCGGCCAAGGCCAACGGCGGGCTGTTCACGCTGCTGAAGGTGCAGCACCGCTCCACCGGCGATGTCGTGCTCAACATCCAGTACACCGGCCTGGACGGCAAGGTCGGCGGCGCGCGCGATCAACCCTTCCTGGATTTCGTGGCCACCATGAACGCGGCCGCGGGCGCGGCGCCGGGCATCAACCTGGCCTCGAACTGGCACGGCCCGTCGCGGCGCGTGGCCGAGCCGGCCATGCGCCTGCTGGCCCACCCCGTGGCCGATGCCCAGAAAATGGATTGGCTGTGGCTGACCCAGACCATCAACGGCTCGGGCAACAACCAGCGTGGCAAGTACAAGTCCTCGTACCACAAGGCGAATTTCAGCGACGTCGAGATCACGGCGCTGTGGGAATACCTGAATGGCTCGGACGACCCGCGGCTGAACCAGGCGCTGGTGCAGATCGATTCCTACGGCGGGCGCATCAACCGCAACGACGAAACGGCCAACCCCACCAGCGTCAGCCAGCGCGCCTCGCTGCTGAAGTCGCAGTTCCAAGTGTATTGGACGAACCCCGCCGACGACGCCTTCCACCTGAAGTGGATCGCCGACCTGTACGACGAATACTTCGCGCAGTACGGCGGCAAGCCCAGCTACCAGCCGGGGTCTCCTTTCCAGGGTTGCTACATCAACTATCCGGATACGGACATGAAGTACACCGACGCCAGCCGCAGCCGCATCGACCCGAACTGGCTGCACCTGTACTACGGCGACAAGACCGCCGCGCTGATCGCGACCAAGCAGCGCGTGGACCCTGACAACCTGTTCCACCACGAGATGTCGATCCCGCTGGCGCCACCGCACGCCTAGCCGGCCTCGCAAGACCAACCGGCCCGCAAGTCGCGGGCCGGTTTTTTGGGGTTGACTGCCCTGGCCATCCCGGCCGGGGCGCCGCGCATCAGGGCGATACGAGCTGCCAGGCCAGCCGCGCCGCCGCGCGGGCGCCATGGCCATCCACGTCGAAACGCGGATTGAACTCGGCCAGGTCGGCCAGGCGCAGCTTGCCGCTGGCCTTGACCCGCAGCACGATCTCTTCGATCACCGCCATCGGCACGCCATAGGGCGCGGGCGCCGAGACCCCCGGCATGACAGCCGCGGGCAGCACGTCCAGGTCGATGGTCAGGTACACGTGGCGCGCGCGCGCCAGCAAGGCGTCGACGTTGGCCAGGCGCGCCTCGAGGTGGCGCTCCTGCATGTCGCGGTCTTCCACCCAGATGGCGCCGACCTCGGCCGCCCGCGCGTACAGCGCCGGCGTATTGGCCAGCCGCGACACGCCCAGGCAGGCGTATTGAAACGCCAGGCCTTGCGCCTCGCAGTAGTGCGCGACCTGGTCGAATGGCGTGCCCGAGCTGCCCGGACGGCCGGTGCGCAGGTCGAAGTGCGCATCCAGGTTCAGCACCAGCACGGGGCCGGCGTCCTCGCGGCCCGCGAGCCAGCGCGCCAGGCCCTGGAAACTGCCCCAGGCGATTTCATGGCCGCCGCCCAGCACCACCGGACGGGCGCCCTGCTGCAGCAGATCGGCCACCGCCAAGCCCAGGCGCTCCTGCGCGTCTTCCAGCTGGTCGCCTTCGCAGGCCACGTCGCCCGCGTCCAGCAGGCGGGTCAAGCCATGCGCCGGCAAGCCGGCCATGAACTTGCGGATGCCGGCCGGGCCGGCCGCCGCGCCGATGCGGCCCTGGTTGCGGGCCACGCCCGCATCGCAGGCAAAGCCCAGGATCACGGCTTCGCCCTTGGCGGCAACCTGCTCCGCCGCTGGCTCGACGATGTGCGCCAGGCGGCGCGTGTCGCCGCGCTCGGCGCTGTCGTCGCGCGCGGTCCACAGGCGCTTGTCCAGTTGCGCCGCCGTCATGCCGCCCCCTGCCCCGCGCTCAGCACCGCCTGCAGGAATTCGCGGGTGCGGGCTTCGCGCGGCTGGCTGAAGATGACCTCGGGCGAACCCGATTCCAGGATCACGCCGCCGTCCATCACCGCCACCACGTCGGCCACGTCACGGGCAAAGCCCATTTCGTGCGTCACGACCATCATGGTCATGCCCTCGCGGGCCAGCAGCTTCATGACCTGCAACACCTCGCCCACCAGTTCAGGGTCCAGCGCCGAGGTCGGCTCGTCGAACAGCATGACCTTGGGCTGCATCGCCAGCGCGCGGGCAATCGCCACGCGCTGCTTCTGGCCACCCGACAGGCTGGCCGGCATGGCCGACATCTTCTGCGACAGGCCGACCTTGTTGAGCAGGTCGGCGGCCAGCGCGTTGGCTTCGTCCCGGCCCATGCCGCGCAGCTTGCGCGGCCCGACCGTGACGTTGTCCAGCACCGACAGGTGCGGGAACAGATTGAAGCCCTGGAACACCATGCCCACCTGCATGCGCAGCTGGTTCAGCTGGGCCTCGGGCAGCATTTCGCCCTGGTCCTGCAGCGTCTGGCCGCAGATCTCAACGCTGCCGCCCTGGGCCACTTCCAACCCGTTGCAGCAGCGCAGCAAGGTGCTCTTGCCCGACCCGCTGGGCCCGATCACCACCACCACCTGCGACTGCAGCACATCGAAGTCGATGCCGCGCAGCACGGCGTGGTCGCCATAGGATTTTTCCAGGCCGCGGATGCGGATCATTTCTTTCGGGGTTCCGAAGTTCATTGCACCATCCCTCCGGCGCGCAAGCGTTGTTCGACATGGCGCAGAATCACCATGGCGACCGTGGTCAGGACCAGATAGATCAGCGCCACCACCAGGTAGGTTTCCAGCGAGCGGTACGACACGCTGATGATCTTCTGCCCTTCATGCATCAGGTCGTGGATGGTCAACAGCGACACCAGCGCGGAATTCTTGATCAGCGCGATGAACTCGTTGCCCAGCGGCGGAATCATGCGCACCACCGCCTGCGGCAGGATGATGATGCGCATGGCCTGGCCCGACGACATGCCCAGCGAACGGGCCGCCTCGGTCTGGCCGCGGTCCACCGACTGGATCGCGCCGCGCACGATTTCCGATACGTAGGCGCCGGAATACATGCCCAGCCCCAGCACGCCGCAAGCGAACGCGGGCAGCGTCACGCCGAACTGCGGCAGGCCGAAGAACCAGATGAACAACTGCACCAGCAAGGGCGTGCCGCGAAAGAACAGCAGGTAGGTGCTGCACAGGTTGTAGATGATGCGGCGTTGCGGGTTGAGCCGGCCCACGCCGACCAGCAGGCCGATCACGCAGCCCAGCAGCAGCGCGCCGGCGGTCACCTCGATGGTGACCAGCGCGCCGCGCAGCAGCGAGTCGTAGTCGGCGAAAACAGGGGCGAAGTCCAGGTTCATTTCGCGGGCGCCTCGAACCACTTGTTGACGATGGCCTGGTAGCTGCCGTCGGCCTTGATCTTCTTGAGCGCCTCATTCAGGCCGCGGGTCAGCTCGGGCTTGTTCTTAGGCACGGCAATGCCGTAGTCCTCGGTGGTGACCTGCTCGTCCAGCACGGCCAGGTCGGTGGTGCTCTGGGCGAACAGCTTGGCGGCGGGCTTGCCCGTCACCGCGGCGTCGGCGCGGCCGATCTGCACCAGGTTGAACATCTCCTGGTTCTTCTCGACTTCCACGCGTTGCACCGCCGGGTAGTGTTCCTTCAGGTAGTTGACCGACTTGGTGCCGACCTGCACCGATACCTTGCGGCCGTCCAGGTCCTTCAGGCCCTTGATGCCGCCGTCTTTCTTGGTCAGCACGACCAGGCCGCCGGCGTAGTACGGGTCGGTGAAGTCCACCACCTTGCTGCGCTCGGGCGTGATGTAGATGGCGGACACGGCGATGTCGGCGCGGCCGGCCTGCAGGGCGGGAATCAGGCCCTTGAAGTCGATGTCGATCCATTCGACCTTCTTGCCCATGGCGGCGGCCAGGGCTTCGACCAGTTCAATGTCGAACCCCGTGCGCTTGCCGTCCTTGACGAACTCCATGGGCGGGAAGGTGGCGTCGGTGACGGCGCGGATGGTTTCCTGGGCATGCGCGGAGCCTGCGCTCCAGGCCAGGCCCAGCGTCAGGGCGGCGGTCAGCAATGTGCGGCGATTGATCATGGCGGGTCCTAAAAGGAATAAGTGGGTACGGGATACGGCGATCGGTACGACGTAAAGCCAGCGGCGTCTAGAGATGAGGCGGGAATGGCGGGGACAGCGAGGAATCCGGAAATAAGTGGCGTCAATGCGCCTGCAGCTTGGCGGAGATGCGGCGGGCCGCGGCGACGGTCAGGTCGATGAAGGCCTGGGGCCGCTGGCCGGCGCGGGTGGACGGGGCCATCAACGTAATCGAGGCCACCGCCTGGTTCGGGCGCTGGAAGATCGGCACGCTGACGCCCCACACGCCGGCGTCCACTTCGCTGTCGGTGACGGCGTAGCCCTGGGCGCGGATGGCGTCCAGCTCGCCCGCCAGCCGGGCGGGGTCCACGCCGGCGTCCTTGGCCAGCAAGGTCAGCGCGGTCTGCAGGCGCGCGGCCGGCATGAAGGCCAGCAGCGACTTGGCCGAGGCGCCGCGCGCCAGCGGCAGGCCACGGCCCTTGGTGAAGGAGCAGCGCAGCGGATGCTGGCTTTCGACCATGTCCAGGCACACCGCCTGGTCCTTGACGGCCACCAACAGGCCGATGGTCTCGCCGGAGGCCGCAGCCAGCGCCGCCATGTCCGGCTGCGCTTCGTGGATCAGGAACGACGACTGATCAAAACCCCACGCCAGTTGCACGCACAGCGGGCCGGGGCCGTATTCGCCCTCGTGCTCGGCAACGAAGCCCCAGCGCTTGAGCAGCCCCACTTGGCGATACAGCGTGCTTTGGGCCAGACCGGTCTTTTCCGCCAGCGCGGCGATGCTCAAGGGGCCGTCGTGCCGGGCCAAGGTGGCCAACACATACAAGACGCGATCCGCGCCCGCCCCAACCGACTGATCCGACATGAAAAACGCACTCCCAGCATTGATGAAGCGCAGATTATCAATTTACGGTGTTCAAACTTCAAATTATTCCCACCAGATGGGAATTTACAGGGAAAACCCCGAACCGGGCCGCTGAATAAACGGCGGAAAGGCCCGCCGACCCGCTTTGGACGGCGCCTGCCGCCGTCGCGCAGGCTGCCCTCGCGCCCTCCGGCGACGCTGGCGCGGGTCAAGAAAAAACCCGCCAGACGGCGGGTTTTCAGGAGATCCACGCGCAAGGCCGCGGCGGGCCCGGGCGGCGGATCAAGGCGACGCGGGGGTGTCGTAATTATTCAGGCGCACGCCCGACACACCGCCCACGTTGGGCACACCCGGTGCGGCCTGGCTGGCGCTGCCCGGCGCGGGTTGCGCCACTGCGGGCGGCGTGACCGCCGGCGCGGCGTCCTGCGTGGCCGTGGGATCGGCCGGATCCGGCTCTGGCTCGGCCGGCGCGCTGGCGCGGCGAGCCTGCTTGGCCGCGTCCTGCTGCGCAATCATTTTCTGCAGCTCGGCCGCCAGCGCGGTCGACTTGCCGGTGCGGGCCCAATCCGCCGCGTTCTGGTCCTTGGTGTCGCGGGTAGTGATGTCGGCACCCGCCTTCAGCAGCAGGTCCACCATCGGCTTGTTACCCGACAGCGCCGCCATCATCAGGGGCGTTTCGCCATTGGGCGCGGGCGCGTTCACCATGGCCTTGTTCTCGAGCAGCAGCCGGGCCATGGCCATCTGGCCCTTGGAGGCGGCGTAATGCAGTGGCGTCCAGCCCAGGCGGTTGACCTGGGCGCCGCGTGCCATCAAGCTGCGCGCGCGGTCGGTCTGGCCGGCGATGGCCAGGTACATCAACGGCGTCTCGCCCGCCGGGTTCTCGGCGTTCACGTCGGTGCGCGGATCCGCCGCCAGCACGTCGAACACCTTCCAGGCGCCGTCCACCACCGCCCGCATCACGGCCGGCTGGCCGTTCTTGTAGCGCACGTTGGGATCGGCGCCCTGCGCCAGCAGGTCCTTGATGTCGTCCGGATAATCATTGGCGACGTAGATCCACCAATCACCCGGATTGGCCGCCTGCGCCACCGGCGCCGACAGCGCGACGCACAACGCCAGCAAGGCGCCGCGGCAGTGCGAGACGAGGCGGCGACGGGACAACACGGAATGGGCGGCCATGGCAATCCTAAGAAATTACTTTAAATAATTAAAATTAAATTATCTCTTTATCTTATTGAAAAGATTAAAGAAATTCTCAGTCGAAGCGCGCGCCACTTCCGCCACACTGATACCCTTCAGATCGGCGATCTTCTCGGCCACGTGAATGACCTTGGACGGATCGTTGATCTTGCCGCGGTACGGCACCGGCGCCAGATAGGGCGAATCGGTTTCGATCAGCAGGCGGTCCAGCGGTACCTTGGCGGCCACCTCGTGCACCACGTGCGCGTTCTTGAACGTGACGATACCCGACAGCGAAATATGGAAGTTCTGGTCCAGCGCGGCCTGGGCCACTTCCCAGGTCTCGGTGAAACAGTGCATCACCCCGCCCACTTCGGCCGCGCCCTCTTCGCGCAGCATGCGCACGGTGTCTTCGGCGGACGAGCGGGTGTGCACGATCAGCGGCAGGCCGACGTCGCGCGCGGCGCGGATGTGGTGGCGAAAGCGCTCGCGCTGCCAGTCCAGCGGCTCGGACAGGCGGTAGTAGTCCAGCCCGGTCTCGCCAATGGCCACCACCTTGGGATGGGCGGCCAGGCGCACCAGTTCGTCGGGCTCGGGGTCCGGCGTGTCTTCATAGTCCGGGTGCACGCCCACCGAGGCCCACAGATTGGCCTGCGGCTCGACCAGCGACATCAGGCCCGGCCATTCGGGCATGTTGACGCTGACCACCAGCGCGTGGGTTACCTGGTTGGCGGCCATCCGGTCGAGAATGGCCGGCAGGTCGGCGGCCAGCTCGGGAAAATTCAAATGGCAGTGGGAATCGACGTACATGGAATTCGGTTCGGGTTGCGGTGCCGCCGCCTGGGCGGGCCCGGGGCGGCAGGCGGGTTACGCCTGGCAGGATAGCACCACGCGCTGCAGGGTCGCGTGGGCGAAAAGCTTGGCATTCAAGGGGTGCGTGGCCAGCGCGCGTTGCCGCGTCAGCCAGCGGGCGGCTTCGGCCACGCGCGCGGTGTTCATGCGCGCGGCCACCTGCTCCACGCCGCCGGCCAGCGCCGGGAAGTAGCGCACCGGCGCCCCCGCGGCAGCCAGCATCAGGTCGGTGTACAGCCGTTGCAGCGCATCGATCCACTCGGCGGGCGCGGCTTTTTCCAGCGTCTCGGCCAGCGTACCCACGTCGGGCGCCTGGCCCTTGGAGAGCGGGCCGATCAACTGGGTCAGCCACGGCGGGCAGGCGGTCTCGGCGTGCTGCGCCAGGCGCAGCGCAGCCAGCGGGGCGCCCCCCGCTGCGGCCAGCCATTCCCGCGCCGGCTCCACGTTCTGGTCGCGCAACCATTGCAGCGCGGTGTCGGCGTCGGGCGCGGGCAGCGGCAGGCGGCGGCAACGCGACACCAGCGTCGGCAGCAGCCGGTCGGGCGCATCGGCCACCAGCAGGAACACGGTGTGCGGCGGCGGCTCTTCCAGCACCTTGAGCAAGGCGTTGGACGACACCACGTTCAGCGCGTGGGCCGGATACAGCAGCGCCACCCGCCAGCCGCCCCGGTGCGTGGCGGTGTTGAACCAGGATTCCAGCGAGCGGATCTGGTCGATGCGGATTTCCTTGGACGGCGTCTTCTTGGCGGCGCCTGCAGCCGGCTCGGCGTCCTCGGCGGCTTCCGCGGCATCCGCGCCCTCTTCGACCGCCACGGCCTCGGGGCGGATGCGGCGCAGGTCGGGATGGTTGCCGCTGGCGAACCAGGCACAGGCGGCGCAATGGCCGCAGGCCAGGCCGTCTTGCGGCGTTTCGCAAAGCAGGCTGGCGGCGGCGGCGATGGCGAAGTCGAGCTTGCCGATGCCGGCCAGGCCGTGCACCAGCCAGGCATGCGCGAAGCGGTCGCGGTTGCCCAGCCAGGCCCGCGCCGTTTCCATCTGCCAGGGCAGGAACTGGGGCGCGCTCATGAGCAGGCCGCCACCAGCTCACGCAGCCCGGTTTCCAGGTCGGCGCGGATTTCGGCAATCGTGCGGGTCGAATCGATCACGCGGATGCGGCCAGGATCGGCCGCGGCGCGCGCCTGATAGGCCGCGCGGGTGCGCTCGAAGAACGCCGCGCCCTCGCGCTCGAAACGGTCGGGTTCGCGCGCATCGGCCAGCCGCAACCGCGCCACTTCCAGGGGCACGTCGAACAGCCAGGTGCGGTCGGGTTGACCGGCCTGCATCCAGGTTTCCAGCGTGGCCACGCGCTCGGCGCCCAGGCCGCGGCCCCCGCCCTGGTAGGCATAGGTGGCATCGGTATAACGGTCGCAGACCACCCAGGCGCCGCGCGCCAGCGCGGGCTCGATGACCTGGCGCGCATGTTCGCAGCGGGCGGCAAACATCAGCAGCGTTTCGGTATCCAGCCCCATCGGGTCGGTCAGCACCAGGGCGCGCAGCTTTTCACCCAGCGGCGTGCCGCCGGGTTCGCGGGTCGACACCACGTCCAGGCCCTGGCCGCGCAGGAAGTCGGCGATCCAGCCCGTGTGCGTGCTCTTGCCCGCGCCGTCTACTCCCTCCAGCGTGATGAAGCGTCCGCGTGAGGTCATTGGTCTTGTCCTTGTGCTGGTGCCGGATCGGCGTCCGGGGTCGAAGTGGGAGCCTGGGCCGGCGCAGCGGCGGGCGCGGGCGCCGGCGCAGGCCTGGCGGCCGGGGTCTGGCCCAGGATGTAGCGCGACACGTTGCGGTTGTGCTCGGACAGATTCACCGAGAACTCGCTGGTGCCATTGCCCCGCGATACGAAAAACAGGAATTTGTGCTGTTCGGGCTGCACCGCGGCCAGCAGCGCCGCCCGGCCAGCGGCCGCGATGGGCGTGGGCGGCAAGCCCGGACGCGTATAGGTATTCCAGGGCGTATCGGTCTGCAGGTCGCGCTTGCGGATGCGGCCTTGGTAGGCGTCTCCCATGCCGTAGATGACGGTGGGGTCGGTCTGCAGCAGCATGCCGATCTTCAGGCGGTTGGTGAACACGCCCGAGACACGGCGGCGCTCCGGACCATGACCGGTTTCCTTTTCGATAATGGACGCCAGCACCAGCGCCTCGTAGGGCGTAGCCACCGGCAGGTCGGCCTGGCGCTTGGACCAGGTGTCGTCCAGGATGCGCTGGCCTTCCTGGTAGGCGCGGCGCAGCAGGTCGAAATCGGTGCTGCCCGGCGTGAAGATATAGGTATCGGGGAAGAACAGGCCTTCGGGATGCTTGATATCCGAGCCCAGCTTTTCCATCAGCGCCTCGTCGCTGATATCGCCCAGCGTCTGCTTGACGTCGGGATTCTCGCGCAGCGCCTGGCGGATCTGGCGGTAGGTCCAGCCTTCCAGGAAGGTGATCTGGCGCTGGGTCATGTCGCCGCGCGCCATGCGTTCGAGCAGCAGCCAGGGCGTGTCCCCATTGATGGCCTGGTAGCCGCCGGCCTTGATCAGCTTGTCTTGCTCGGACAGGCGCGCCATCCACACAAAACCAGGCTCCCAGACCGGCACGCCCACGGCGTTCAGCGCGCGCGCGACCGTGCGCGGGCTGCTGCCCGGGTCCACCACGAAATCGATCCTGTCGGCTGGCAGGTGCAGGGGTCTATGCATCCAGCTCCAGGCGGCGCCGACGGCGGCGGCCGCGGCCAGCACGATGAGCAGGAAAGACCACAGGACGTAAAAACGGAGTCGCTTCTTCATAAGTCTGGGAAGTTTAATGGATCGTGCGAACCTGTCGTGACAAAACCAGGGCCGGAGCGCGTATTGCGCCCCTTTGCCCGTCCAGGACATGGACCTGCCAGGAAAGGAACACGGCTATCATCAAGCCTTTGATGACGAGTCACGGGCCTTTGCCGCCATGCATGCTTTCTATTCTTCGATTCCGGCGCGCGCGGAAGGTTGCGCCCAATGCGCGCCTTTGGACGATTTTGCCGTCTTCACCGCCGCCGGCGCCGACGCGCTGACCTTTCTGCACGGTCAATTGACACAAGACGTCACCGGCCTGCCCGTTGACGCCGCCCGCCTGGCCGGCTACTGCACCGCCAAGGGCCGCCTGCTGGCCACGCTGGTGATGTGGCGCGGCGCCCCCGCCGGCGACGACGCCCCGCAACTCTATGGCCTGGTGCGCCAGGACCTGTCCCAGGCCCTGCTCAAGCGCCTGTCCATGTTCGTGCTGCGCGCCAAGGTCAAGCTGGCCCCCGCACCCCTGCATGTCGCCGGCGTGCAAGCCGATCCCGCGCAACTGGCCGCCCTGGAAGCCGCCACCGGCGCCCTGCCGCGCGGCGCCTGGCAGCGCGCCGACCTGCCGTCCGGCACCTGGATCGCCGCGCCGTCGGCCGGCGCCACGCTGCGCTGGTGGTGGATCGCGTCCGACGAACAGCTGGCCGCGGCCGCGCCGCTGGCCGCCGTGCTGGGGCTGGCCCCGGCCGCGCAATGGCACGCCGCCGACCTGGCCGCCGGCATCCCCTGGATCACCACGGCCACGCAAGACGTCTTCATTCCGCAGACGGTCAACCTGGACCTGATCCAGGGCGTGAGCTTCACCAAGGGCTGTTATCCCGGACAGGAAGTCGTGGCGCGCAGCCACTACCGCGGCACGGTCAAGCGCCGCATGGCCTATGGCACCATCGCCGGCGCCGGCCTGCCGGACAGCCCCCTGGCGGGTATTGACGTGTTCGACGCCAGCCAACCCGGCGAACCCACCGGCCGCGTCGTGGACGCCGCCGCGACGCAAGACGGGCTGTCCGTGCTGTTCGAGACCACCCTGACCGCGCTGCCCGAAGGCGATCTGCGCTTGGGTGCGGCCGACGGTCCGCGCATCGCGGCCGCGCCGCTGCCCTACTCCATCACGCCGTAACCCGGCCGCGGCCAAGTCAGGCCAGCCAAGACCAGGCCACGCCTTACACCACCGTCCCGAACAAGGCGCCCACGCCCGCGGTGGCCGCCATCGCCAGCGCTCCCAGGATGGTCACGCGCAGCGCCGCCGGCCCCTTGGGCGCGCCCCCGGCGCCCGCGGCCAAGGCCCCCAGGGCGGCCAGACAGGCGACGGACGCGCCGATCACCCAGAGGATCAATTGCGGCATCGGCGCCACCGCGGCCACCGCCAGCGGCAACGCCGCGCCGCCCGCGAAGGACGCGGCCGATGCCACGGCGGCCTGCACCGGCCGCGCGCGGTTGTGCACCGAGATGCCGAGTTCGTCACGCGCATGGGCATCCAGCGCGTCGTGGCGGGTCAGTTGCCGCGCCACTTGTTCGGCCAGGTCTCGCGACAAACCGCGGTCGACATAAATCCCGATGAGCTCGTCCAGCTCTTGCTCCGAATTGCGCTTGAGTGAACGCTGCTCCATGCGCAGGTCCGCCGCCTCGGTGTCGGCCTGCGAGCGCACGGACACGTATTCGCCGGCCGCCATCGACAGCGCGCCGGCCACCAGGCCGGCCAGCCCCGAGGTCAGCACCGCGCCGTGGGTGGCCTGCGCCGCCGCCACGCCGGTAATGAGGCTGGCGGTGGACACGATGCCGTCATTGGCGCCCAGCACAGCAGCGCGCAGCCAGTTGCTGCGGAATATCCGGTGGTGTTCTTTCGAGGGCATGGCCGAAGACCTGTTCAGCGCGTGACAAGGCTTGCGGCGGCAAGCCGCCGCAAGCGGATCAGCGCGGCGTCACGCGCACCGCGGTGAGCAAGCCTATCACGCAAAGCGTGGCCTGTTCGCCGTCGTAGGCATGCACCTCGACCTGGCAGATGGACAGCCTTTTGCCTGGCTTGACCACGCGGCCGCTGGCCACGTAGCGGTCACCCTTGGCCGGCGCCAGGAAGTTCATCTTGAACTCCGAGGTCAGCACGTCCTCGCCCGGCTGGAACAGGCTGAAGGCGGCATAACCGCCGGCCGAATCGGCGATGGTGGTGGAGATGCCGGCGTGCAGAAAGCCGTTCTGCTGGCACAGATCCTGGCGGTAGGGCAAGACGATGTCCACCCTGCCCGGCTCGACCACGTCCAGGCTGGCCCCGATCAGCCGCATGATGCTTTGCTGATCGAAGCTGGCCTTGACGCGCCCGGCGGGATCGTGGGAAGCCTGATGGGTGGACGGCGGGCGGGCCGTCATGTCAGTCCTGTTCGCGCTTGACCAGGTTGACGATGCTGGAGAAGTCCAGCTTGCCCGAGCCGCCCGCGCTGTGCAGCGAATACAGATTGCGCGCCAGCTCGCCCAGCGGAATCGAGGCGCGCGCGGCCAGCGCCGCTTCGGCGGCCAAGCCCAGGTCCTTGAGCATCAGG
The DNA here is from genome assembly GCF_014170305.1 of Achromobacter sp. UMC71. Lineage (GTDB taxonomy): Bacteria > Pseudomonadota > Gammaproteobacteria > Burkholderiales > Burkholderiaceae_B > Achromobacter. Next base: position 300,919 of record NZ_LZZT01000010.1, on the reverse strand, counting down.
TCCACGCCGAAGCCGCCGGCATAGCCCTTGGACGCCGGGGCGTGCTCCATCACGCCGGGCCAGGGGTTGTACAGTTCGGTGGCCCAGTTGCGGCCCGAGCTCTTGGCGATGATGTCCGACAGCACCTTCGGGTCCAGCCCGTTGGCCACGCCCAGCGCCAGCGCCTCGGACGTGCCGGCCATCAGGATGCCCAACAGCATGTTGTTGCAGATCTTGGCCACCTGGCCGGCGCCCGCCGGACCCGCGTGGAAGATGTTCTTGCCCATTTTTTCCAGCACCGGGCGGGCGCGCTCCAGCGCGGCGACCTGGCCGCCCACGATGAAGGTCAACGTGCCCGCCGCCGCGCCGCCGGTGCCGCCGGACACCGGTGCATCGATCATGGCGATGCCGCGCACCTCGGCCGCCTGGGCCACCTTGCGAGCCGAATCCGGCGCGATCGTGCTGCATTCGATGACCACCGCCGCCGACGGGATCTTGCCCAGCAGGTCTTCACCCAGGTACAGGCCTTCGACGTGCTTGCTGGCCGGCAGCATCGAAATCACCACCTCGGCGCCCTGGACGGCTTGCGCCGCCGACGCGGCCGACTTGGCGCCCGCATCGGTCAAGACCTTGACCGCCGCCGGCACCAGATCGAACACGGTCAGGCTGTGTCCGGCCTTGACCAGGTTCAACGCCATGGGCGAGCCCATGTTGCCCAAACCGATAAACGCGATACTGCTCATGATGTCCTGTCTCCTGTTGCTATTGCTGTAGGTATGAAATCATCGTGTGCTGCGTAATGCGAACCCGCCCCGCCAGCTCGGGGCCGGCGGGGCGGGAGGATGTCAGCGGCCTTCCTTGCCCAGGTCGTCCAGCGGATGCGGCTGGCCTTCGGGCCAGGGCTCATCGAAGAACTTCTGCACCCAGGCCTCGCTGGCCATGTCCAGCGACGCCGGATTCCAGCGCGGTTTCTTGTCTTTGTCGATCAGCAACGCCCGGATGCCTTCGGCGAAATCGCCGTGCGCCGTGCAGTGCAGCGCCGCCACGTATTCGGCGCGGAAGACATCGTCCAGCGAGCGCAGCCGCATGCGCTGCTGCAACGCGAACGACAGCCGGATCGAACCCGGCGAGCCTGCCAACATGGTGGCCGCCGCGCGCGCCAGCCAGGGGTCGGCGTGGTCTTTCAGGGTGGCCACTTCTTCGTAGATCTCGTCCAGCCGGTTGCCGCTGCACAGGCTGTTGATCAGAAACGAATGGTGGCGCAGGTTGCCGCCTTCCAGCGGCGCCTGCGGCTCCAGCGCCGTCAGGGCGCGGCGCAGCAGGCCTTCGTTGATCGAGCGCGGCGGAATCGCGTCTTCGGCGCCGCCCGTGGCCTGGCCGCCCCAAGGTTGTTCTTCCAGCGACGCCAGCAACTTGGGCCAGTCTTCGTGGTTCAGACGGAAATCCGCCAGTCCAGCGAAGATCGCGTCGGCGGTATTGAGCTGTGCGCCGGTCAGGGCCAGGAACACGCCCGTGCGGCCCGGCATGCGGTTGAGCAGCCAGCTACCGCCCACATCGGGGAACAGGCCGATGGAGACTTCCGGCATCGCCAGCCGCGAGGTCTCGCTGACCACGCGGTGGCTGGCGCCCATCATCAGGCCAATGCCGCCGCCCATGACAATGCCGTGGCCCCAGCACAGCACCGGCTTGGGGTAGCTGTGGATGCGGTAGTCGAGCCGGTACTCGTGCTCGAAGAAGCGGCGCGCATAGGCGTTGCCCCAGGGGCCCTTGCCCGCGTTTTCGGTCATGCTGCGGTACAGGCCGTGCAGATCGCCGCCGGCGCAGAAGGCCTTTTCGCCCGCCCCCTGCAGCACCACCAGCGCCACGCCCGGATCGCGCGCCCAGGCATCCAGGCGCTCGGCCAGCAGGTCCACCATCTCCAGCGACAGGCCGTTCAGGGTTTGCGGCGAATTCAGCGTCGCAATCCCGAAGCGCATCCCATTGGCAGCGGTTCTTTCTTCGAACAGCACCGGTGCAGTCATCTTATGTCGGCTCCTTTTTCCAACAATTGGCGGGCGATGATCACACGCATGATCTCGTTGGTCCCTTCCAGAATCTGATGTACGCGAGTATCGCGCACCAGACGCTCCAAGGGATAGTCCCGCAGGTATCCGTAGCCGCCGTGGATCTGTTGCGCATCCAGGCAGATCTGGAACCCCATGTCGGTCGCGAAGCGCTTGGCCATCGCGCAGTAGGTCGCCGCGTCGGGCGCTCCCGCGTCCAGCTTGCAGGCCGCCAGGCGCACCATCTGGCGCGATGCCACCAGGTGGGTGGCCATGTCCGCCAGCTTGAACTGCAGCGCCTGGAACTCGGCCAGGCGGCGGTTGAACTGGCGCCGCTCGTCCATGTAGCGGCGCGCAGCGTCCAGCGCGCCCTGGGCCGCGCCCACCGAGCAGGTGCCGATGTTGATGCGGCCCCCGTCCAGGCCCTTCATGGCAATCTTGAAGCCTTCGCCCTCTGCACCCAGCAGGTTGCCCGCCGGTACGCGCACGTTCTCGAACACGATGGGCCGGGTGGACTGGCTGTTCCAGCCCATTTTTTCTTCCTTGCGGCCGTAGCTGATGCCGGCGCTGTCGCCAGGGATGGCAAAGGCGCTGATGCCGCCGGCGCCCTCGCCGCCGGTGCGGGCCATCACCACCAGCAGATCGGTGTCGCCGCCGCCCGAAATGAAGGCCTTGGCGCCATTGACCACGTAGTGGTCGCCGTCGCGCTGCGCTCGGGTGGACAGCGACGCGGCGTCGGAACCCGCGCCCGGCTCGGTCAGGCAGTACGACGCCAGCTTCTGGCCGCTGGCCAGCAACGGGCCCCAGGCCTCGCGCAGGGCCGGCTGGCCCCACTTGCCCACCATCCAGGTCGCCATGTTGTGGATCGTCAGGAACGCCGTGGTCGACGGGTCCACCGCCGCCATTTCCTCGAACACCAGCGTAGCGTCCAGGCGCGGCAGCCCCAGGCCGCCGATGTCCTCGCTGGCGTAGATGGCGCAAAAGCCCATCTCGCCGGCCCGGGCAAACGCCTCTTTGGGGAAAATGCCCTCGGCGTCCCAGTGCGCCGCATGGGGCGCCAGTTCGCCTTGCGCAAAGTCGCGCGCGGCCTGCGCGAACGCGCGCTGCTCGTCGGTCAGTTCCAAGTCCACAGCCTGTCTCCTGATGTTATGGGTATTGTCTGTTGGCGTTGCTGCCGTCTCGTGAACGCCAGCCTGCCGATTTTGACATGACGTTGACGTAAACGTAAGTGCGGTGACGTTAATGTTACGCCGGAAGCGCCAGCGGAATTTGTCCTATTGATGACAATGTGGCGCGCGGGGGGCGGCCCGCCCGCGGAGACGCATGCGTCCCTACAGCAGCCCGGCCGGCCGCACCCGCCCATTGCGGGCGGTCTTGGCGCGGCGGTGCTCGGCGCGGCGGCGGCGCGATTCCTTGGGGTCGAAGGACAGGCCGCGGTAGATCTCGACGCGGTCGCCATCGGCCAGCGGCGTCTGCGGTTCGGCCGCGCGGCCGAACACGCCCACGCCCCGCTCCCAGGCCGGCACGACCGGAAATGCCTGCGCGAAACCGCTGGCCTCCAGCGCATCGGCCACGGTCGCCCCGGCCGGCAGGCGCACGTCGCGCAGCCACACCTGGGCCGGCAACGCGTAACAGACGCAGACGCCGATCAGGCCGTCCGCGGACGGCTCATTCGCCATATTTGGCCTGCGCCCGCTTGGTGAAGGAATCGATGAAGCTGGTAGCGATACGGTTGAACACTGGCCCCACCACCATTTCAAGCGCGCGGTTGGAAAAGGCGTATTCCATGGTGAACAGCACCTTGCACGCGTCGTCGGCCAGCGGCTGGAATTCCCAGTGCCCCACCAGGCTGGAGAACGGGCCGTCGACCAGCTCCAGATCGATGCGGTCCGGATAGACGTGCTTGTTGCGCGTGGTGAAGCGCTGCTTCATCCCCGCGAAGCTGATCAGGATGGAGGCCTGCATGCCGTGCTCGTCGCGGGTCTGCACCTCGGCGCCGCCACACCACGGCATGAACTCGGGGTACTTTTCCACGTCGGCCACCAGGTCGAACATCTGGGCGGCGCTGTAAGGCACCAGGACGGATCGCTGTACTTTGTGCATCGACTATCGCAAATGGCTAGAATGAGAGGATTTTACCGGTACCACGCCATCCAGGCCAAAACGGCGGCAGAGAGTGGCTGCAAGATCGCCAAAACAAGATGGGCCACAAGATGAGTGCAAAATAAGATGTGTGCAAAATAAGATGTGTGCAAGATAAGATGGGCAAAACAAGATGAGCATTATCGATAACCGCAAGGCCACGCACGATTATTTCATCGAAGACCGCTACGAGGCGGGCCTGGTGCTGCAAGGCTGGGAAGTCAAGTCGATCCGCGACGGCCGCGTGCAACTGAAGGAAAGCTACGTCATCGTGCGCGACGGCGAGCTGTACCTGCTCGGCATGCACGTCAGCCCCCTGCCCACGGCGTCCACCCATATCCATCCCGACGCCATGCGCACGCGCAAGCTGCTGCTCAAGGCCGAGGAAATCAGCAAGCTGATCGGCAAGGTCGAACAGCGCGGCTACACCCTGGTGCCGCTGAACCTGCACTACAAGAATGGCCGCATCAAGCTCGATTTCGCGCTGGGCCGGGGCAAGAAGCTGTTCGATAAGCGCGACACCGCGCGCGAAAAAGACTGGCAGCGCGAGAAAGAACGCATCATGAAGCACGACACCCGCGCGCCGCGCAAAGACGACTGACGCGGTGCCAATCTAGGCGGCCGCCGGCAAGGGCGCCGGCTCGGCCCGCCCCTCGACCAATGTCACGCCCGGCCCCACGACCCGGTTGCGCCCGGCCTGCTTGGCCGCATACAGCATCCGGTCGGCGCGTTCGAAACAGGCCTGCAGGTTCTCGCCAGGCAACCAATCCACCACCCCCGCGCTGAACGTATACGAAATCGTGCTGCCGCCATGCGCGCAGGGCGTGCGCCGCACGGAATCCAGCAGCCGGTCCGCCGCCTCCATCACGGCATCGCTGCGCATGTCCGCGAACAGCACGCTGAATTCCTCGCCCCCTACCCGGCCCACGTGATCGCCCGTGCGCAGCGTGGCCGTGGCCAGCAGCCCGAAATGACGCAGCACCGCGTCGCCGGCGGCATGGCCATGAGTGTCGTTGATGCGCTTGAAATGGTCGATGTCCAGCACCATCAGCGCCAGCGGACGGCGCGTGCGCAGCGCCTGGGCGCAGTAACGCTCGGCCTGCAGCCACCAGGCCTTGCGCGACATCAGCCCGGTCAGGAAGTCGGTGCTGGCCTCCTGCTCGCGATCGGCCAGCATGCGGTCGTGGATGATCATGATGGCGCCCAGGGTCAGGCACGGCATGGCCAGCACGCCCAGCGTCATGAACAGGATGTTCCAGGCGGTGGGCTCCAGCAGCGTTTCGGCCAAGGCCACCCCAGACGCGAACACCACCGCCCGCAACCCGCAAGTCACGCCCGAGATCATCGCCACCGACCAGACGAAGTAGTAGCTGTAGCGCGACCGGTTCTGCGGCATGCCGCGCCGCACCCCCATGGCGACGGCGAACATGAAGCCCATCTGCAGCGTCGACATGGCCACGATACGCGGCGCCACCTGGCTGTCGATATACGTGTACCCCGCCACCACCAGCCAGGCCGCGACGCAGGCCACCATCATCAGATGCCGCGGCACCCGCTGGCCCATCAGCCGCCGGATGCCCGTGTAATAGGCGCACAGCGCCAGGCCGATCAGCACATTGGGCAGCAGGATCGACAACCAGCGCGGCGCCTCGGTGACCTGCAAGCCGAATAAAAAAAACGCCAACAGCGTAAGCAGGTTGGCGCGTATGGTTTCGCTGATCCCGGCCATGCCGCTGCGCGCCAGGGACCCCAGCACGCAAAGCGACAGCACCCCCGCCAGCACTGCTATCAACAGCAAATGAACGGGAGCGATCATGGGCGGTGCGCCTGACGGCGCGCGGTTCAGGTGTTGCGGGTGGATTTCACAATGGTCATGGCGGACGCGATCATGCCGCCCACATCCGCCAGGTTGGCCGGCAGGATCAGCGTATTGCCTTCCTTGGCCACGTTGCCGAAGGCTTCGACGTAACGCTCGGCCACCTTCAGGTTGACCGCTTCCATGCCGCCCGGCTGACGCACGGCGTCGGCCACTTGCGTAATGGCCTTGGCGGTGGCTTCCGCGATGGCCAGCACGGCAGCGGCTTCACCCTGCGCCTGGTTGATCTGCGCCTGCTTCTCGCCTTCCGAGCGGGCGATGGCGGCTTCGCGTTCGCCGGTGGCGATGTTGATCTGTTCCTGGCGGCGGCCTTCCGAAGCCGCGATCAGCGCGCGCTTTTCGCGTTCGGCGGTGATCTGCGCCTGCATCGAACGCAGGATCTCGTTGGGCGGCGTCAAGTCCTTGATTTCATAACGCAGCACCTTCACGCCCCAGTTCAGCGCCGCCTCGTCCAGCGAGGACACGATGTTGCTGTTGATGGAATCGCGTTCTTCGAAGGTGCGGTCCAGCTCCATCTTGCCGATCACCGAGCGCAGCGTAGTCTGCGCCAGCTGCGTGATCGCCGAGATGTAATTGGACGAACCGTACGATGCGCGCATCGGATCGGTCACCTGGAAGTACAGCACCCCGTCCACCTGCAGCTGCGTGTTGTCGCGCGTAATGCAGACCTGGCTGGGCACGTCCAGCGGGATTTCCTTGAGCGAGTGCTTGTACGACACCCGTTCGATGAACGGGATCACGAAGCCGGCGCCCGGCGACAGCACGCGGTCGAACTTGCCCAGCCGTTCCACCACCCAGGCATGCTGCTGGGGAACAATGGCAATCGCCCTGATGACAATAAGAATCGCCAGCGCGACGATGACGAGCAGGACGATAGTGGAGGTATCGATCATGATGTAGAGCCTCTTCTGGGGTGAATGCGGTGGCGCTCCTGCCCGCGGTAGCCAGGGCGCCTGCTGCTGCCGGCTCCGCCTGGGGCGGGCTCGGGTCGTACGTGGGGCCTGCCGGCGCGGAAAGAAAACCCGCTTGCCGCGCGGCCGGCCCTGCTAGCGGGCGGCGCCGGCCGTGTCGCCCTTGGGCGTCAGGACCAGGCTCGTGCCGCGCATTTCGGTAATGATGTGTTCGCCGGCGTGGGCGGGCTGGCCCGCGGCCAATTCCGCCTGCCAGTGCGCGCCGCGGTACCAGACGCGCGCCGTGCCGTTCTCGGCCCAGGCTTCCACCTTGACGGTCTGGCCGATATCCAGGTTGACGTCGGCGTTGCGGGCGGAGTTGACCTCGCGCTTTTTCAGCACGCGTGTCTTGCGCAGGAGCAACAGGCCCAGCAGCAGCACCACGCCGCAAGCCACCAGCTGCCATTCCAGGCCGGCCAGCAGCCACGCAGCGACACCGCCCGCGGCCAGTCCCAGTGCCACGAGCAGCAAGTAGAACGTTCCCGTCGCCAGTTCCCCGATAAGGGCCAGCGCGGCCAGTCCCAGCCATATCCACATAGTCGAATTCGCCTGAAAGGATGAGTTGTCCAGCGGATTGTACGTATTTCCGGGACACAACGGGGGCATCCGGCCCCGCCACGGATAATCGCCTGGATTATGATGTGCGTTGGCGTTCGCCATCCGGCCCGACCCGGCGCCCGGCATCTTCAACGCATAAGCCTCCATGACCGCTGCAATACCCTCAGTCCGCCCCGTCCTGATTCTGCACACGGGCGACCCGGACGACACCCTCAAAAGCCAGTTTGGCGGCTATGCCGAACAGCTCGCCCGAGCCTCGGGCCTGGCCCCCGACGCGCTCGAAGTCGTCGCCGTCCACGCCGGCGAACATCCCCGCGCGCCCGATCAATACCGCGCCGCCCTGATCACCGGCTCGCCCGCCATGGTCACCGATCTGGAACCCTGGAGCGAAGCCACCGCCGCCTGGCTGCGCGAGGCGGCTGCCGCCGGCCTGCCTATGTTCGGCATCTGCTACGGGCACCAGTTGCTGACGCACGCCCTGGGCGGCAAGGTCGGCTACAACCCGGCCGGCCGCGAAGTCGGCACCCAGACCGTCGAGCTGCTGCCCGCAGCCGCCGGCGACAAACTGCTGGCTGGCCTGCCGCCCACCTTCCCTGCCCAGATGCTGCACGCCCAGACCGTGCTGCAGCCGCCGCCCGGCTCGGCCGTGCTGGCGCGCTCCGACCTGGACGAGCACCAGATGATCCGCATCGGCCGCAATATTTTTTCGACCCAGTTCCACCCCGAATTCGGTCCGGATTTCGTGCGCGCCCACCTCGAACGCTTCGGCCGGCGCTATGCCGCCGAGAACCTCGACGTCCCGGGCCTGTCCGCCAACGTACGGGCCACGCCCGTGTCCGGCGAGCTGGTGCGCCGCTTCCTGGATGCCTACGCGCCGGCCTGAAGCCCGCGCGCCCGGCGGCGCGGCAAGGCGACAGCGCCGCCCGCAACATCCGGAGTGCGGCGGCGGGCGGCCTTTGAGAACATACCCAAAAGCGCATCAATCCCCGCGCCCAGGAGCCCCCTCATGACCCAAGCCGCCCCCTTGAGCAAACAGCACGCAGCCGCCATCGAACGCGCCTGCCGCGCCCTCGAAGCCGAGCAACCGCCCGACCTGAACACGCTGGCCGAACAGGCCGGCATGAGCCGGTTCCACTTCCATCGCCTGTTCAAGGCGGCGACCGGCATCACGCCCAAGGCCTACGCCAGCGCGCTGCGCGCCGACCGTACCCGCCAGCAGTTGCGGCAAGGCGCCAGCGTCACCGACGCCATGTACGGCGCCGGCTTCAATTCCAGCGGCCGCTTCTACGAAGCCGCGCCCGCCATCCTGGGCATGACGCCCACGGCGTTTCGCAAGGACGGCGCGGGGGTCGAGATCCGCTTCGCAGTGGGCCAATGCTCGCTGGGCGCGCTGCTGGTCGCCGCCAGCGACACCGGCATCTGCGAAATCGCGCTGCACGAAGACCCCGAACAACTGGTGCGCGACCTGCAGGACCGCTTCAAGGCCGCCCGCCTGATCGGCGCCGACCACGAATTCGAGCAATGGATGGCCGCCGTCGTCGGCTTCGTCGAAAACCCGTCCGTCGGCCTGCACCTGCCGCTGGACGTGCGCGGCACCGCCTTCCAGCGCCGTGTATGGGAAGCCCTGCGTGAGATTCCGGTGGGCGTCACCGCCACCTATACCGACATCGCCGAACGCATCGGCTCGCCGCAAGCCGTGCGCGCCGTGGCCCGCGCCTGCGCCACCAACAACATCGCCCTGGCCATTCCCTGCCACCGGGTGGTGCGCACGGATGGGTCCCTGGCCGGCTATCGCTGGGGCATCGACCGCAAGCGCGAGCTGATTGCGCGGGAAGCCCTGGCGGCATAGCGGCGTGCGCGAATCGCGGCCCGTCCGGGCCGCGACGTTCAGTTGCCGAATTCCGCCAGCACCGCCTCCACCGAAAACCGCCACTTCGCCGCTGGCCACCCGCTAGTATCTCGAGCCGAAAGCGCTGTCGAAGGTCGTCGTGGAAAAGACGGGATAGCGCCCAGGCAAAAAAAACCGCGCCGTTTCCGGCGCGGTTTTTTTGCTAACGCTTGGCCATTATTGCTTGGCCAGGCGTTGCCACGTATCGACAACGGTGTCCGGGTTGAGCGACATCGACAGGATGCCCTCGTCCTTGAGCCATTGCGCGAAGTCCGGGTGATCGCTGGGGCCTTGGCCGCAGATACCCACGTACTTGTTGGCCGCCAGGCAAGCCTTGATCGCGCGGCGCAGCATGAACTTCACGGCTTCGTCGCGTTCGTCGAAGTCGGCGGCCAGAAGCTCCATGCCCGAGTCGCGGTCCAGACCCAGCGTCAGCTGCGTCATGTCGTTCGAGCCGATCGAGAAACCGTCGAAGAACTGCAGGAACTCGTCGGCCAGGATCGCGTTGGACGGCACTTCGCACATCATGATCAGCTTCAGGCCGTTTTCGCCGCGCGCCAGGCCGTGCTTGGCGAGCAGGTTCACGACCTTCTCGGCCTGACCCAGCGTGCGCACGAACGGCACCATGATCTCGACGTTGGTCAGGCCCATGTCATCGCGCACCTTCTTGAGGGCTTCGCATTCCATGCGGAAGCACTCGGCGAAGTCCTCGGCGATGTAGCGCGACGCGCCGCGGAAGCCCAGCATGGGGTTCTCTTCCTCGGGCTCGTAGCGCGAACCGCCCACCAGCTTGCGGTACTCGTTGGACTTGAAGTCCGACATGCGCACGATAACCGGCTTGGGATAGAACGCCGCCGCGATGGTGGCCACGCCTTCGGCCATCTTCTCGACGAAGAACGCGCGCGGGCTGGCATGGCCGCGGGCGGCCGATTCCACGGCCTTCTTCAGCTCGCCATCGACGTTCGGGTAGTCCAGCACCGCCTTCGGGTGGATGCCGATGTTGTTGTTGATGATGAATTCCAGACGCGCCAGGCCCACGCCACCGTTGGGGATCTGGGCAAAGTCGAACGCCAGCTGGGGGTTGCCCACGTTCATCATGATCTTCAGATCGATGGCGGGCATGTCGCCGCGGCGCACTTCCTCGACTTCGGTTTCGATCAGGCCGTCATAGATGCGGCCTTCGTCGCCTTCGGCGCACGACACGGTCACAGCCTGGCCTTCCTTGAGCAGGTCGGTGGCGTTGCCGCAACCCACCACGGCCGGAATGCCGAGTTCACGCGCGATGATCGCCGCGTGGCAGGTACGGCCGCCACGGTTGGTGACGATCGCCGCAGCGCGCTTCATGACGGGTTCCCAGTTGGGGTCGGTCATGTCGGTGACCAGCACGTCGCCGGGCTGCACCTTGTCCATGTCGGAGATGTCGCCGACCACGCGCACCGGACCCGCACCGATCTTCTGGCCAATGGCGCGGCCGGTGATCAGGACCTGGCCGGTGGCCTTCAGGCGGTAGCGCTGCTGCACGTCGTTGACGCCCTGCTGCGACTTCACCGTTTCCGGACGCGCCTGCAGGATGTAGATCTTGCCGTCGACGCCGTCGCGGCCCCACTCGATGTCCATCGGACGGCCGTAGTGCTTTTCGATGATGACGGCGTAGCGGGCCAGCTCATTGACCTCGTCGTCGGTCAGGGAATAGCGGTTGCGTTCCGACACCGGCACGTCGACCGTGCGCACGGCGCGGCCCTCCGGACGCTCGGGGTCGAATTCCATCTTGATCAGCTTGGAGCCGATGCGGCGGCCGACGATGGGGAAGTGGCCCTGGGCCAGCGTGGGCTTGAAGACGTAGAACTCGTCGGGGTTGACGGCGCCCTGCACCACCGTTTCGCCCAGGCCGTACGACGAGGTGATGAACACCACGTCCTGGAAGCCCGATTCGGTGTCGATGGTGAACATCACGCCGGCGCTGCCCTTGTCCGAGCGCACCATGCGCTGGATGCCGGCCGACAGGGCCACATCAGCGTGGGCATAGCCCTTGTGCACGCGGTAGGAAATGGCGCGGTCGTTGTAGAGCGAAGCGAACACGTGGCGGATCTTGTCCAGCACATCGTCGATGCCCACCACGTTCAGGAAGGTCTCCTGCTGGCCGGCGAACGAGGCGTCGGGCAGGTCTTCGGCGGTGGCGGACGAGCGCACGGCGAACGAGCCCTTGCCGTCAGCGTCGAGCTTGGCGAAGGCGTCGCGGATCTGCGATTCGAATTCAGGCGAGAACGGCGCGTCGATGATCCATTGGCGGATCTGCGAGCCGGCGTTGGCCAGTTCGCGGACGTCTTCGGGGTTCAGCGTGGTCAGGCGTTCGGCGATGCGCTTATCCAGGCCCGAGGCCTTGAGAAAGTCGCGGAAAGCATCAGCGGTCGTGGCAAAGCCGCCCGGTACGCGGACACCCGCGCCAGACAGCTGGCTGATCATTTCGCCTAGTGATGCGTTCTTGCCTCCTACCGAGTCCACGTCCGTCATGCGGAGCTGCTCGAACAAAACAACATACGACATTGAAGTCACCTTTTACAATGGAATGAAAGCGAGTTTGGTCAATGCAGATTCGGCGCCCGGCAACTGCCCGGAAATTGCCGATCCGACTGCGCTGACCAAACTGGCCTTGGACCGCCCTTGGGGTGACTTATAGGGGCCTGATTGTACTCGTACGAGCACATCCGGCCATCTGCCTGGTTGGAATTTTTTACACATGACATCTACCCCGATCGTACGCACGGTATACATCGTTTCCGACAGTACCGGCATCACTGCGGAAACCTTCAGCCAGTCAGTGCTTTCCCAGTTCGAGGAAGTCGATTTCAAGCCCGTCCGGCTGCCGTTTGTCGACACGCTGGAAAAGGCCGCCGAAGTGGCTGCGCGCATCGACCGCAGCGCCCTGGAAGCCGGGGTACCCCCTATCGTTTTCAGCACCCTGGTCAACCCCGACATCCTGTCGCGTGTTCGACAGGCGAACGGAATTTTCCTGGACCTGTTCGGCACCTTCGTCAGCCACATCGAACAGGCGCTGGGGCTGAAATCCAGCCATTCCATCGGCCGCTCGCACATGCAGGCCAACTCGGAAAAGTACCGCAACCGGATCGACGCCATCAATTTCAGCCTGGCGCACGACGACGGCCAGTTCGTCAACCAGCTGGACCAGGCCGACGTCATCCTGGTGGGCGTCTCCCGCTGCGGCAAGACCCCGACCAGCCTGTATCTGGCCATGCAGTACGCCATCAAGGCGGCCAACTTCCCGCTCACGCCCGATGACTTCGAGCGCGGCACCCTGCCCTCGACCATCGCGCCGCACCGCGCCAAGTTGTTCGGCCTGTCGATCCAGCCCGAACGCCTGTCCGAAGTGCGCAACGAGCGCCGGCCCAACAGCCGCTATGCGCAGCTCGAGCAATGCCGCTACGAAGTCGCCGAAGCCGAACGCATGATGCGCCGCGAAGGCATCTCGTGGCTGTCCACCACCACCAAGTCGATCGAAGAAATCTCGACCACGGTGCTGCAGGAAGTCGGCCTGGACCGGGGCTGAAAACGATCAGGGCGCGCCGATGGCGCGCCCTGATCGGGTCCTATCTGCGAGGCCGGGTGCCCGAAGCCGCGCCGGGCAGACGCCCCCGGGTCAGCTTCGCCCCGCCCCTTGCGCCTGGCTCAAGGCCGCAGTTTCACCCGTTCGCGCGAACCCGCCCCCCAATACTTCAGCGGCGCCATTTCCTGCTGCGCCACCGTCTCCGAGTCTTCCATGCGCATGACCTGGGTGCCTGCGCTGGACGAATTGCCGCCCACGCCCTCGATGCTCAGGCGCACATAGCGGGTCTGGCCCGGCGCCAGGTCGAAGGTCAGGAACTCATTCTCGCGCATGGTATCCACGCGGTAGGTGCCGGCCGGCCGGTTGATGAAGAAGAAGCTGCCCGGCTTGGAGCGCCCGACCTTCTGGCCGTTGAGCCGCAGATAGGGCTGGCTGGACAGCGCGCCGCCCGGCGCGGAAGGCTGGTAGAAATAGATACGGGCGGTATCCGGCACCATCACCGGAATATTCGCCGCCACGTCCCGGTAGCGGGCGCCGCCGCAACCTGCCAACACCCCTGCCGCGACTGCTGCGGCGGCCAACATCTTGATTCCGCGATACATCGTTTTCCTTGTTGTGTGATTACAGGCCCGGCACCTGCTCCGGCGAAGCAGCACCCCAATAACGCAACCGGCGCATTTCGAACTCGGCCGTCTCCGGTGGATCGATCAATGTCAACCTCGGCCCGCCCGTCGCCGTCCTGCCATCATTGGATGCCACGTCGACGCGCACATAGCGGGTCTGCCCCGCGTCCAACATGAAGCTCACGCCACTGTCGGTCCAATACTGGCTCGTCACCACATAGCTGCCGGCGGGCCGATCGACGAAAAAGAATCCCCCCTGCTTGTTGCGGCCCACGACGACGCCGTTGACGCGCAGCTTCTGCTGTCGCGATGTCACCAGATTCGGGTTGAGCTGATAGAAATAGATGCGCCCCTCGCCCTCTGGAATGGGAGGAATTCGCGCGCCAGCAGTCTCGTACCGCGTACCGGCACATCCCGCCAACGCCACAGCCACCACCGCCACGGCGGCGGACAATACGGTCCTGCGATTCATCGTCATCCCTCGAGTTGGAGGCTAGAGTCCCGGCACCTGCTCGGGCGAAGCCGCGCCCCAATAGCGCAGCCGGTTCATTTCGCGTTCGGCCACCTCGGGCGGATCGACCAGTTCCATCATCAGCTTGCCCGACGCGCCGGTACTGCCGAGCGACTCGGCCACGATGCGCACGTAACGCGTCTGTCCGGCATCCAACATGAAGCTCACGCCGTCGCCGGTCCAATACAGGTTGGTCACCGTGTAGCTGCCCGCCGGCCGGTCGACGTAGAAGAAGGCGCCCGGCTTGTTACGGCCCACCACCACCTCGTTGACGCGCAGCTTCTGCTGCACCGACGACATCATTTCCGGCTGCGGCTGATAGAAAAAAATGCGGCCCTTGTCCTGCGGGACCGGCGGGATACGCGAGGCGGCCTTCTCGTATTTGGGTCCAGCGCAGCCGGCCAGAGCCATCGCCGCCAACATCGCCGCGGCAATCTTCACCAGACTCATTGACGCATCTCCACTGGCAGGGTGACGGGCCGCGACAGCGCGATATAGGACCCCTCGCCAGGCAGGTAGAAGCCCACCAGCTTGCCCGAAGAAGCCACCGGGTAGGCCTCGTTCTGCCGGCGCGTCTGGATCGTGAACAGGCGCCCCTGCGCGCGGTATACATCACCCTGCAATATGGCGCCGACACGCTGCCATTGCGATCCCGACGGCAGCGTCACTGCCCCTTCGTTGGGCAGCGTCGCGACCACCGCGCGCGACAACTGGATCGAACTGACGGGCTCCGACGCGGCGACCGGCACCAGGTTGACCCGCTCGGACTTCACGGACATGCAACCGCCCAGCGCAATCGCGCACAGGGTAGCCGCCAGCAACGCGCTGCCGGCTCGGGCGGCGCGGCTTTCGCGCTTGTTTACGACCTGCGATGACGCCATGGGCACCTCGGAATGGCAAAAGGCTGAAGTATATAAGTGCGACAGCGTTTTACAAAAGATGGCGCAAGCGACCGCCGCTCAGTGCGGGCGCCTAGCCATCTGCCGATCTTTGCGGATCAATAACGCAGCTTCTCGCGGTCGCGCCAGCCGGCGCCCCAATAGCGCAAACCGGCCATGTCCTGCTGCGCCTTGTCGGCGTCGTCTTCCAGGCGCAGAACCTGGCTGCCGCCTACGACCTCCGTGCGGACGTAGCGGGTCTGGCCCGCGTCCACGCGCACCTCCAGGGCGGCCTTGCCCGCTTTCTTGTCCGTGGCGGTCGCAACGGTGTGCGTGCCGGCGGGGCGATCGACGAAGAAGAAACGGCCAGGCTTGGAACGGCCGACCTTGCGGCCGTCGATCACGATTGCAGGTTCGGCGGCGATGGCGCCGTCAGCAAGCTGGTAGACGTAGATGCGGCCGGTGCCGGCCTCGATCGCGGGGATCTGTGCGGCAATATCCCCATAGCGGGGGCCCGCGCAACCTGCCAGCAGCATCGCGGCCGCTGACGCGGCCAGGGTCAATCGGGTCCAGCCCTTCATGCGCATCCTCCTGGGTGTCCGGGCGGGCGCAGTCGGCAACGGCCCCACGCCCCGGCAAACGCGAGAGTATAAGCGGGGTCAGTCCCGCGTAAAGCAAATTGAAAGCGAAGAAAGGACGGCCTCAGCGTGCCGTGGCGGCAAGCGCCTGGCGGCGCTGCTCGAACAGGCAAATGGCGGCGGCGGCGCCGACGTTCAGCGATTCGACCGCGGCCACGTCGTGCGGGATACGCACCTTGAGCCTTGCGGCCGCCAACAGCGACGGCGCCACGCCCTGGCCTTCGTGGCCAAAGACCCAGGCACAGCGTTCGGGCAAGCGGCCCGCATAGAGGTCCTGGGCGTCGTCCAGCGCAGTGGCCACGAGCGGCACGCCCAACTTGGGTACGAGCGCCTGCAGGTCCACATGCTCATGGATCGCCAACGCGAAATGCGCGCCCTGCCCGCTGCGCAGCACCTTGGGCGACCAGGCGGCCGCCGTGCCGGTGGCCAGGAACACGCGCTTGACGCCGGCCGCCGCGCAGGTGCGCAGCAAGGTGCCGACATTGCCTGGGTCCTGGATGCGGTCGAACAGCACGCAGTTTTCGGCCACCGCATCCGGCAAGGACGGGCTGGGCGGTGTGACCAGGAACGCCACGCCCTGCCCGCTTTCCACGCTGGCCAGCGCCTGCATCAGGCGTGCGTCCAAAGCGAGGCAGCGCACGTCGGGCACCGCCGCGGCGAGCGCGGCGATATCGGGTTGCGACAGCCGTTCGATGTCGAAAATGGCCTGGTCCGGCACGCCATGATGCTGCAGCCATGCCTGGCACAGGTGCACGCCGTCCAGCAGCACGGGCGCGCCGCGCTTGCCGGCGGTGCCGGCCAGCTTGGCGAGCGCCTTGACCGCCGGATTATCCCGGGAACTGATGTGCTTCATGATGCGGCGCCGAAGGCCTTGATGGGCGCGAAGCTGCGGCGGTGCTCGGCGCAGGGGCCGTGCTCGCGCAGCATCTGCAGGTGCAGCGCGGTGCCGTAACCCTTGTGCTGGTCGAACGCATATTGCGGATACAGCGCATGCAGGCGCAGCAGGTCGGCATCGCGCGCGGTCTTGGCCAGGATGGACGCCGCCGAAATCGCCGGCACCAGCGCATCGCCCTTGATGACCGTCTGCACCGTGCAGCCCAGTTTGGGGGCCTGGTTGCCGTCCACCAGCGCCAGTTGCGGCGCGGTCGCCAAGCCTTGCACGGCCCGTTGCATCGCCAGCAAAGTGGCGCGCAGGATGTTCAGGCTGTCGATTTCGGCGACGCTGGCGCTGGCGACGCACCAGGCCAGCGCGTGCGCCTGGATCTCAAGCGCCAGGGCTTCGCGGGTGGCGGCCTTCAGGACTTTCGAATCCGCCAGGCCATCGATGGGACGTGCGGGATTCAGAATGACGGCGGCCGCGTACACGGCGCCTGCCAGCGGACCGCGGCCGGCTTCGTCCACGCCAGCCGTCACCAGCGCCGGCTGGACCGGCATGGCAAACAGGTCAGGCTGCTCCACCGGCCACCTCCAGGATCGCCTGGGCGGCGAGCGCCGGCGTATCGCGCAGCAGCTCTTGATGCAAGGCCGTGAAACGCGCCTCGATGCGCGCGGCCAGCGCGTCGTCGGTCAGCGCGATCCAGGTGGCCTCGGCCAGCTTTTCGGGCGTGGCGTCGTCTTGCAGCAGTTCAGGCACCGCGAAGTCGCGCAACAGCACATTGGGCAGCCCCACCCACGGCAGATACGGCCGCTCTTGCCCCGACTTCCAGGCCATGATGCGCCGCATCCAGGGCGACAGCACGTAGGAAATCACCATGGGGCGCTTGTACAGCGCGGTTTCCAGCGTGGCGGTGCCGCTGGCCACCAGCACCGCGGTGCTGGCTTCCATCACGGACCAGGCCACGGGGGCCTGGCGGTCGCCATCGGCGCCGTGCAGGTCCTGGGCGGTCACGCAGCGCAGTCCCGGCACCGGGTACTGGGCCAGGATGGCCTGGAACTCGGCGCGGCGCTGGTCGTTGACCATGGGCACCACGCATTGCAGCGCCGGATCGCGCTTTTGCAGCCGCTGGGCCGCTTGCAGGAAGCGCGGCGCCAACAGGCGGATCTCGGACGAACGGCTACCTGGCAAGATCGCCAGCACGCGGGCGTCCGGGTCGATGCCCAGGCGCGCGCGCGCCGCGGCGCGGTCGGGTTTCATGGGCACCGCACCGGCCAGCGGATGGCCGACGTAGGTCACCGGAATGCCTTCCTTGCGGTAGATCTCTTCCTCGAACGGGAACAGCACCAGCATATGGGAGACAGATTCGCGGATCTTGTGGATGCGGTCGTAGCGCCAGGCCCAGATGGACGGCCCGACGAAATGCACCGTGGGCGTGCCGGCCTGGCGCAGCTTGTGCTCCAGGCGCAGGTTGAAATCCGGAGCGTCGATACCGACGAACACCGACGGCGGCTCGGCCAGCCAGCGTTCACGGACGTCGCGATAGGTGCGCAGCAGGCTGGGCAGGCGCTTGAGCGCGTCCACATAGCCAAACACCGTCAGCGCATGCATCGGATGCCAGGCGTCGAACGCGCGGGCCTGCATCTGCGGCCCGCCGATACCTTGGCACCGGACGCCGGGATCGCGTTCCTGCAGACCGGCAATGATGCGGCCGGCCAGCAAGTCGCCCGAGGGCTCGCCGGCCACCATGCCGATCCGCATGTTCATGGACGGATGATGCCGCGGGAGGCGACGTCGAGGAAGTCCAGCAGGGTCTGCAGGTGCTCGGCGACCTCGGGCTCGGCCTGTTGGCGAGCGCGCAGTTCGGCGCGCGCATCGTCCAGCGGCAGGCCGCGGCGATAGATGATCTTGTAAGCGTCGCGCAGCGCGGACACTTGCGCGGGCGTAAAGCCGCGGCGCTTCAGGCCTTCGACGTTGATGCCCACCGGACGGCATGGGTTGCCGGCGGCCAGCACGAACGGCGGCGTGTCCTGCATCAACGAGCTGTTGCCGCCCGTCATGCTGTGCGCGCCGATACGCGAAAACTGGTGCACGCCCGTCAGCCCGCCCACGATGGCCCAGTCGCCCACATGGACGTGGCCGCCCAGTTGCACGGAATTGGCCAGGATGGTGTGGCTGCCGATATGGCAATCATGCGCGATGTGCACATAGGCCATGATCCAGTTGTCGTCGCCCAGCGTAGTGGCGCCGCCGTCCTGGACCGTGCCGGTGTTCAGCGTGACGAACTCACGCACCGTGTTGCCATTGCCGATGACCAGCCGGGTCGGCTCGCCGTTGTACTTCTTGTCCTGCGGCATGCCGCCAATCGAGCAATAGCGGTAGAACCGGTTGTCGCGCCCGATGGTGGTCACGCCGTCGACCATGCAATACGGGCCGAGCTCGGTGCCGGCGCCGATCGTCACGTCGGGGCCCACGACGCAAAACGCGCCGATGACCACGCTGGGGTCGATTTTCGCCGCCGGATCAACGACGGCGGTAGGATGGATGTTTCCTGCCATTTACTCTTCCAGGCTGCGGATCGCGCACATGAGCTTGGCCGAGGCCACTTCCTGCCCGTCGACCGTCGCGCGTGCTTGGTATTTACAGATGCTGCGGCTCAGGCGCTCGGCTTCGACTTCGATGCGCAGCTGGTCACCCGGCACGACCGGGCGGCGGAAACGCGCGCCATCGATGCCGACCAGGTAATACGCCGTCTTGGCGCCATCGCACTTCAGGCCGCCGTTTTCGTCCGTGAACGAGAACAGGGCCGAGGCTTGGGCCATCGCTTCGACGATGAGCACGCCCGGCATCACCGGATGGTGGGGAAAGTGGCCATTGAAAAACGGTTCATTGATCGAGACGTTCTTGATGGCGACGATGGACTTGCCGGGCACCATTTCAACGACGCGATCAATCAGCAGCATCGGATAACGATGCGGCAGCCTCTCCATGATCCCCTTGATGTCGAGTTCCATTTTTCTGTGAATTCCTGCGAGTGAGATAAATCTTGCGGCGCCGGACACGCCAGGGCGGCATGAGTGCGCCCTAGTCTTTTTCCAGCGTCCGGACGCGGCGGCGCAATTGCGCCAACTGTTGTATCACGGCGGCGTTGCGCTGCCATTCGCCATGCTCCGCATACGGGTACACCCCGGTATAACGGCCTGGCTTGGAAATATTGGACGTCACCGCGGTGCCGCCCGAAATATGCACGTCGTCGCCCAGCGTCAGGTGCCCGGACAGCATGGAAGCGCCGCCGATGGTGCAACGCTCGCCAATGGTCGTGGACCCGGCCACGCCCACGCATGCCGCGATCGCCGTATAGGCGCCGATACGCACGTTGTGGGCCACCATGATCTGGTTGTCCAGTTTGACGCCGTCGGCCACCACGGTGTCTTCGAGCGCACCGCGGTCGATGGTGGTGTTGGCGCCGATTTCAACATCGTCGCCCACCGACACCCCGCCCAGCTGAGGAATCTTGCCCCAGGCGCCCTTGCCGAGCGACGGATCCGGCGCAAAACCGAAACCGTCGGCGCCCAGCACCGCGCCGCTGTGTATGATGGCGCGCGCCCCGACCTTCACGCCTTCGTACAGCGTGACGTGGGCGTGCAAACGGCTATCGGGACCAATGGAAGACCCCACCCCGATCACACAGCCGGCGCCCAGCACCGAACCGCGCCCGATGCGGGCGCCCGATTCGACGACGCAATTCGGGCCGATGCGCACGCCTTCCTCGATGGTGGCGTCTGGCGCGACCACGGCGGAAGGATGCGTGGCGGCCGGCAAGGCGGGACGCCGGGCGGCATCGAACCATTGGGCCACGCGGGCATACAGCAGATAGGGATGCTTGCAGACGACCAGCGCGAACGGCGGACGGGCATCGCCCGCGGCCTCCAGGGCCTCGGCCACGTCCGGCGAGACGATGACCGCCCCAGCCCGCGTGGCAGCCAACTGGCTCTGGTACTTGGGATTGGCCAGGAAGCTGATTTCCTGGTTGCCTGCCGAAGCCAGGGTGCCAATGCCGCAGACCCGCAAGGGGTCTGCGCCGACAGGCGCGCTGACGCGCCAGTCCATGCCCTGGGTATTGGCTGCGCTCAACAGCGCTTCTAGCGTCGGCGCGCGGGCAAGATCCAGTAAAACCGGCATACGGCTAAGACTTACTTGCCCAGGCTCTGGATCACCTTGTCGGTGATGTCGATGCGCGGGTTGACCGTCACGGCGTCCTGAATGATCAGGTCGTAGTTTTCTTGTTCGGCGATGCGCTTGATGGCCTCGTTGGCCTTCGTGACGATACCGGAAAACTCTTCGTTGCGACGGCGGTTGAAGTCTTCCTGGAACTCGCGGCGCTTACGCTGCAGGTCGGTATCCAGGTTGGACAGTTCACGCTGGCGCTTGACGCGATCGGACTCGGACAGGACGGGGGCGTCCTTGTCGAACTTCTCGGCTTGCGTACGCAGGCTGGTGTTCAGGCGCTGGAGCTCGTCGTCGCGCTTCTTGAATTCGGCTTCGATCTTGCTTTGCGCCGTCTTGGCCGGGCCGGACTCACGCAGGATCCGCTCGGTGTTGACGAACCCGATCTTGGTGGTTTGAGCCTGAGCGGGCACCGCAGCAGCGGAACCGAGAATGAGCGCACCCACCAGGGCAATGGAGCCGCCCAGCTTGCCACGGCGATTAACGCGCGGCGAATTCGATGATTTAAGTGCGAAATCAGACATCATGAAAATCTCACCTTCCAGTAAGGCAAAGCCAAAGTGTGTATTGTGCCACTAAACGGCACGGGAGCCGGGCCGGGGGCCCGCTCCCATGTTTTCAAGCGTAACGGATGCTTAGAATCCGGTCCCGATCTGGAACTGGAAGCTTTGCTTGTCGTCGCCCTGCTTCGCATTGAGCGGACGAGCATACGACAGTTGCAACGGACCCATCGGCGACTGCCACGACAGACCGATACCGGCCGAGAAACGCCAGCCGCAAGGATCGTCGACCTCGCTGCCCGGCTTGCCGTTCGAGCAAGTCAAGCCGCTGCCGGCACCGACCTGACCCGCGTCACTGAAGATGAACCAGCGCAGCGTGCGGTCCTTGGACGCGCCCGGGAACGGCAGGTACAGCTGCGCGTTCGCCACGATGCGGCGCGAGCCGCCCAGGTAGTCGCCCGTAGCCGGGTCACGCGGACCCAGCGACGAACCTTCGTAACCGCGCACGGTGCCGATACCGCCGGCGTACACGTCCTTGATGATCGGGTAGTCCTTGCCGCCGTAGCTCTGGCCCCAGTCGACCATGCCGTTCAGCGCCAGGGTGTACGAGCCGCCCAGCGGGATGAAGTACTGCTGTTGCCCGGTGAGCATGTAGTACTTCAGGTCCACCGTCGAGAAATCGCTCTTCAGGCGGGTATACGAACCCTTGGTCGGCGCCAATGCGCTGTCGCGGGTGTCGTTGGACCAGCCGGCGGTGAAGATGACCGAATTGGTCGCGCTGCCGTATTGATCGACGAACTTCTGGTACGCGAACGGCGGATTCGAGCCCAGTTCGATCTGGTTACGCTCGAGGTTGGCGCCCAGGAAGATCCGGTCGTATTCGGAGATCGGCACGCCGAAGTTCATGCCCAGACCCATGGACTTCACGCGGTAGTCACCGTCGTTGTTGTTCCAGGGCTCGGTCACGCGGTAGTACGCGGACGTCGTGCGGCTGATGCCGTCCTTGGTCCAGTACGGGTCGGTATGCGACAGCACCACCGCGCGGTTGGTCTTGCTGGTATTCAATTGCAGCGTCAGGTTGGTGCCGCTGCCGAAGACGTTGTCTTCGCTGATACCGGCCGACAGAATCGCCTTTTCGGACGAGCCGTAGCCCACGCCCAGGTTGATCATGCCGGTGGGCTTTTCCTTCACGTCGACGTTGACGTCGACCTGGTCGGGCGAGCCGGGAACGGGATCGGTCTTGACGTTGACATCGCTGAAATAGCCCAGGCGGTCGACGCGGTCGCGGGATGTCTTGATGTCCTTGGCGTCGTACCAGGCGGCTTCCTGCTGGCGCATTTCGCGGCGCACGACTTCGTCGCGCGTGCGGGTATTGCCGCCGATCTGAATGCGGCGCACATAAACACGGCGGCTCGGATCGACGTAGAACGTCAGGTCGGCTTCGTGCTTGGCGCGGTCCAGCTGCGGGTTCGGGTTCACGTTGGCGAACGCGTAGCCCAGTTCACCCAGGTAGTCGGTGATGGCCTTGGCCGAGTCGTTGGCCTTGGCAGCCGAGAACGTCTCGTCGGGCTTGACCTTGACCAGCGCGTTGATTTCCTTGTCCAGCCCGATCAGATTGCCCGCCAGCTTGACGCTGCGAACCTTGTAGGGCTCGCCTTCGTGCACGGTGATCGTGATGCGGATGTCCTTGCGGTCCGGCGAAATCGTGACCTGCGGCGGCTCGACGGTGAATTCCAGGTAGCCGCGATCCAGGTAGAACGAGCGCAGGCGTTCGAGGTCGCCCTCGAGCTTTTCGCGCGAGTACTTGTCGGTGTCGGTGTACCAGGTCAGCCAGCCCGGCGTGGTCAGCTTGAATTCGTCGAGCAGGTCGCTTTCGGAAAAGGCCTTGTTGCCGACGAAGCGGATTTCCTGGATGCGGGCGACCGAGCCTTCGAACACGTCGAAGCTCACGCCGACGCGGTTACGCGGCAGCGGCGTCACGGTCGAGGTCACCTCAACACCGTATTTGCCCTTGGACAGGTACTGCTGCTTGAGTTCGTATTCGGCGCGTTCGAGCATCGAGCGGTCGAAAATACGGCCTTCGGCGAAACCCACCTGCCCCAGCGACTTGGTGATGGCCTTGGAATCGAACTCGCGCATGCCGTTGAAATTCACGGAGGCGATGGTCGGACGTTCCTGGACCACGACGACCACGACGTTATTGTCGGTCTGGATCTGCACGTCGGTGAAGAAACCCGTGCCATACAGGCGGCGGATGGCCTCGGTGGCTTCTTCTTCAGTGAATTTCTCGCCCACCTTCACGGGGAGATAACCGAAGACGGTGCCGGCGTCGGTTCGTTGAATACCCTCTACGCGGATATCCCGCACGACAAAAGGGTCGAAGGCGTGGGCCATGCCTGGCAGCAGCAATGCGGCGATCAGACTCGGCACTAAGCCCGGCAGTACACCCTTTTTGTGATGAAACATCCGGCGAAAAGACATCCTTGAGTATCCTCGGTCGTGCAAATGGCGGGGGATTTTATGCTAATTGGCGTTTAAGTAAATAAACGCGTGAAATCATTAAACAGCGCAAGCCCCATCAGGCTTGCCAATAAACCAATGCCTGCGCGCTGTCCGATATCGATCCATCGTGCGGGCGGAGGACTGCCCCGCACAATTTCGACGAGATAGTACAGCAGATGACCACCATCCAGCATAGGAATGGGCAGCAAATTTAGTACGCCCAGGCTGATACTGATCAACGCGATATAAGCGATGTACGCAACAATGCCGATCCGGGCGGTCTGGCCGGCGTAATCAGCGATCGTGACCGGGCCGCTGACATTGCGCCAGGAAACGTCGCCCGTGACCATGCGGCCCATCATGCGCAGCGAAAACAGCGCCGTGTCCCAGGTGCGGACCGCGCCGCGCCACAGGCTGTCGAAGACGCCGTAGCGCACCGTCACCATGGGCACGTCGCCGCCCAGCTGGACGCCCAGGCGGCCGATGACCTGGCCGTTGACCGTCTCGGCGCGCGGGGTGACGTGCAGGGTGATATTGGCCCCGTTGCGCGCCAGGGTCAGGGCCAGCGTCTTGCCGGCGCTGTCCTGGATCTGCTTGACCAGGGCGCCCGTGTCGGGGGTGGGCTGGCCGTCGACGGCCAGAATCAGGTCGCCCTGGCGCAGGCCGGCTGCCTGCCCTTCGCCGCCATCATTGACGACGCGCACGGCAGGCTTGGGTTGGGCCAGGCGGATGCCGGCGGCCAGCAGCGGATCGCCGCCAGCCGGATCCATGCTGTTGGCCGGCAGGGTCAGCTCGCGCTGCTGCGAGCCGCCATTGGCCGTACCGACCTCGATCTGCGTGCGGCCGCCCGTGGCCATGACGTCCATCAGGCGCCAGCGGGCGTCGGACCACGAGGCCACTTCCTGGCCGTCGATGGCCAGGATGCGGTCGCCTGCGGCCAGGCCCGCGCGCGCGGCAGGCGTATCGGCTGCGGGCTGGGCGATGACGGCAACCGGTTCCTCGGTGCCCGCCATGTTCAGGCCGGCATATAGGAAGACCGCAAGAATGAGATTGAAAATGGGGCCGGCGGCCACGATGGCGATGCGCTTGCCGACGGACTTGTTGTTGAATGCGCCGGCGGCTTCCGACGGGCTGGCGCCGGCCGGGACTTCATCCTGCATCTTGACGTAGCCACCCAGGGGCAAGGCCGACACGGCCCATTCGGTGCCGTGCTTGTCGGTGCGGCGCAAGATGACCTTGCCGAAGCCGACCGAAAACCGCAGCACTTTGACGCCGCACAGCCGGGCCACCCAGTAGTGCCCCAACTCATGAAAAATGATCAGGGAGCCAAGCGCGACGGCAAAGGCCAGCAGGGTGAAAAGCATCGAGGTCAGGAAATCCAGGAATCAGGGATTGCTACGCGCCAGCCCCGTGCTACGCCAGGCCGAGATCGCCGGCGTATGCGCGCGCGGCGGCATCCAGCGCCAGCACATCGTCAAGACTGTTGAGCGTAACAGATGATTGCCCCCCCTGCCACTCGAGGGTGGCCTCGATTACCCGGGGAATCCAGGTGTAGGCCAGGCGGCCGGACAGGAAAGCATCGACGGCGACCTCATTGGCCGCATTCAAGGCGATGCAGGCCGCCTGCCCTGCTCGCAGCGCGTCAAATGACAGCGCCAGGCAAGGGAAACGCGCCAGATCCGGCTTTTCGAAGTCCAGCCGGCCCAGGCGGGTCAGGTCCAGGGCGCCCACGCCGCTGTCCAGCCGCTCGGGAAAGCCCAGGCCGTAGGCAATCGGGGTGCGCATGTCGGGTTGGCCCAGCTGAGCCAGGACCGACCCGTCGTCGTATTCAACCATGGAGTGCACCACGCTTTGCGGATGCACCACCACCTCGATACGATCGGCCGGCATGGCAAACAGCCAGTGCGCCTCGATCACTTCCAGGCCCTTGTTCAGCATGGTGGCCGAATCGACCGAGATCTTGCGGCCCATGCTCCAGTTGGGATGGGCGCAGGCTTGCGCGGGCGTGACGTCGTGCAGATCTTCGAGGTCGCGACTGCGGAACGGGCCGCCCGAAGCCGTGAGCAGCAGGCGGCGCACGCCCGGCGCCGGCGCGTCGGGCGCGCCCGCCCGGCCCCCGTGTGGCATGCACTGGAAAATGGCGTTGTGTTCGCTATCGATAGGCAGCAATTCGGCGCCGTTATCGCGAATAGCCCGCATGAACAGCGAACCCGCGGCGACCAGCGCCTCTTTGTTGGCCAGCAGCACGCGCTTGCCCTTGCGGGCCGCCGCCAGGGCGGCCGGCAGGCCCGCGGCGCCCACGATGGCGGCCATGACGGAATCACACAGGGGATCCGCCGCCGTGTCGGCCAGCGCCTGGGCGCCGACGCGGATTTCCGGCATTGCCTGACCGGCAGGCCAGGCGGCGATGAATTGCTTGCGAGCCTGATCGTCCGGCACCACCACCACGGCGGCGTGGCTGGCCAGCGCCTGTTCGGCCAGCCGCTGCATGCGGCTGTAGGCGGACAAGGCATACACTGCCAGGCGCTCGGGGTGGCGGGCGATCACATCCAGCGTGCTTTCGCCGACCGAGCCGGTCGAACCGAGCACAACGACGCGTTGAAAAGCCGTCAAAACAAGACTCCAGACAAAAGTAGCGCGAACGGGGCCACGGGCAGGATCGCGTCGATGCGATCATAGACGCCGCCATGGCCAGGCAAAAGCGTGCTGGAATCCTTGCGGCCCGCGCGGCGCTTGAGCAGCGACTCGAACAGATCTCCGACAATGGACAACACGCCCAGCAACGCCGCGATGGGCAACGCCAACCAGAAGGTCCAGCGAGCCACCAGCGCATGGCCGAAGGTGCCTTCCCACAGGCTGGACAGGCCGATCCAGATGACTGCGCCCAGCACGCCGGCCACGGCGCCCGCAATCGTCTTGCCCGGACTGACCCGCGGGGCCAGTTTACGCTTGCCGAACGCACGGCCGGCGAAATATGCGGCGATATCGGCCACCCACACCAGCGCCAGCAGCGACACCACGTAGCCGGCGCCATGCGCCATGAACATCTGCGCCAATACCGCCCAGGCAGCAAACGCGGCCGGCACGGAAAACACGGACCAGCCCAGGCTGGCCGGCGGCGCGTCGGCGCGCCCGCGGACCACCGCCGCGGTGGCGCCGAAGAGCCAGACCGCGGTGACGGCCGGCGTCACGTAGCGCAGTATCCAGCCGGGATCGGCCACGCCGCTACGGTTACCCGCCAGCCACGCCGACGTCAGGGCCAGCATGACGGCAAACAGCAGCACGGGGATGCCCACGGCGACCAGGGAGGAAGGCGGTTGCGGCAGCGTCAGGCGCAGCCACTCCCAATTGGCGCAGGCCGCGGCCAGCGCGAGCAGCGCCACGAACCACCAGGGGTTTGCGCTGATCATCGCGGCGGCCAGGACGGCGAGCAGGATGACGGCGGTAACGATACGCTGGCCCAACATATGACGGTCTCCTCGGGGTCGACTCAGGGCTGCCGCGCGCGGGGCGCGGCGACCGGACAGCCTATTTTTCGCCGTTCTCGGCGAGCTGGGCGCTGGTGCGGCCGAAGCGGCGTTCGCGCGTCTTGTACCAGTCGAACGCTTCACGCAATTCGTCGGCGCCGAAGTCCGGCCAGAACCGGTCCGTGAAGTAAAACTCCGCGTACGCCATCTGCCAGATCAGAAAATTCGAGATGCGCTGTTCGCCGCCAGTGCGGATGAACAGGTCGGGCTCGGGCGCCCAGGCCATGGAAAGATGGCGCGCCAGGCGCTCTTCGTCGACCAGTTGGGGCTGCGCGGCCAGGCCGGGCTCGGCGGCCAGCATGGCGCGAGTGGCTTGCAGGATGTCCCAGCGGCCGCCATAGTTGGCCGCCACCGTCAGGTGCAAGCGGTCGTTATGGGCAGTACGGGCCTGGGCGGCGAAGATGAGCTCCTGCAGACGGGGCTCGAAAGCGGACAGGTCGCCGATGACGTGCAGGCGAACGCCCTGCTCTTCCAGCTTACCGACTTCGCGCTCCAGTGCCTGCACGAACAGGCGCATGAGCAAGGACACTTCTTCGGCGGGACGGCGCCAGTTCTCGGAACTGAAAGCGAACAGGGTCAGGTAGCGCACGCCGGCCCGGCCGCAGGCCTCGACCACGCGGCGCACCGCCTGCACCCCCTTGGCGTGCCCTGCGGTACGCGGCAGCAACCGACGCGTCGCCCATCTGCCGTTGCCGTCCATGATGATGGCCACGTGCTCCGGGATGTCGCGGATATCGGGAACCGCCTGGGTAGAACTGGTTGCCATGGGTTTGGGGGTGGGTAATACGGGGAAAAACCTGCGCCGTCCATTCACCGCTGCGTAGGCGCGCTGCGAGGCGACGAATAGGACGGCGCGAAGGCAAGAATCCTGGCTGCGGAGCGGCCAACGGCCACTCCGGAAGCTGCAAGGATTATACGGTCATGATTTCCGCTTCTTTCTGGACGACCATTTTGTCGATCTCGACCACGTTGCGGTCCGTCAGCTTCTGGATGTCGTCCTGGGAGCGGCGCTCGTCGTCCTCGGAGATTTCCTTGTCCTTGACCAGCTTCTTCAAAGCGTCGTTGGCTTCGCGGCGCAGGTTGCGCACGGCGATCTTGGCATCTTCGCCTTCGCTGCGCACGACCTTGGTCAGGTCACGGCGGCGCTCTTCGGTCAGGGCCGGCATCGGCACGCGGATGGTGTCGCCCATCGAGATGGGGTTCAAGCCCAGGTCCGACTCACGGATGGCCTTTTCGATCGGGCCGGCCATGTGCTTCTCGTAGGGCTGCACGCTGATGGTGCGGGCGTCCACGAGGTTCACGTTGGCGACCTGGCCAACCGGCACGGGCGAGCCGTAGTACTCGACCTGCACGTGATCCAGGATGCCGGTGTGGGCGCGGCCCGTGCGGATCTTGCCCAGATTGATCTTGAGCGTATCAAGCGACTTGGCCATCCTGGCTTCGGCGGATTTGCGGATTTCTGCGGCGCTCATGGATTTTCCTTTTCTTTAAACGTGTACCAACGTGCCTTCGTCTTCGCCGCTGACGACGCGCTTGAGCGCGCCCGACTTATTGATCGAAAACACCTTGATCGGCAGCTTCTGGTCGCGGCACAGCGCAAACGCGGTGGCGTCCATGATTTCCAGACGACGGACAATCGCTTCGTCGAAGCTGATGCGCGTGTAGCGCGTGGCGGTGGGATCCTTGTTGGGATCCGCGCTGTAGATGCCGTCGACCTTGGTGGCCTTCAGCACGATCTCCGCGCCGATCTCGGCGCCGCGCAGGGCGGCCGCGGTATCGGTCGTGAAGAACGGGTTGCCCGTGCCCGCGGCGAAGATGACGACTTTGCCTTCTTCGAGGTAACGCAGGGCCTTGGGGCGGATGTAGGGTTCGACGACCTGGTCGATGTTCAAGGCCGACTGCACGCGGGTGTCGATACCCTTGTGCTTGAGCGCGTCCTGCAGGGCAAGCGCGTTCATGATGGTGGCCATCATGCCCATGTAGTCGGCGGTTGCGCGGTCCATGCCCTGCGCACCCGGGGCGACGCCACGGAAGATGTTGCCCCCGCCGATGACGATGGCGAGCTCGACGCCGGTGGCGGCGACTTCGGCAATCTCATCGGTCATGCGGACGATGGTGGCGCGATTGATGCCAAATGCATCATCGCCCATCAGCGCCTCGCCGGAAAGTTTGAGAAGAACCCGTTTGTATGATCTGCTGCTCATAGGTGATATCCCGAAGAACAATCCGACGAAAGTTTAAGACAAGAAGGGGAAATCCCCCACGCCGCGCCCGTCAGGCGGGCAAGCGGCCCCAGGGCCAAATGAACCGTGGAGCTGCGCGGCGCTGAAAAAAGGCCGGTCTAGAATAATCTAGCCCCGGCCTCAAGGGGCCTGTTAACCCTAAAAGGGGCCTCGCACAGGCCGGTAATCGGCCGCCAGGCTAGGCGTGATCGCCGCCGCGTGGCTATGCCACGCAAGGTGAGCACAACGACGCCCGGCGGCCGATTACCGGCCTGCCCGAAGGGTGAGCACCCAAATGCGCGCCTCTCAGCGTTGCGAATGCTCGCCGGGGACCTGCCACGACTGCGCTTCGCGCCTTGATAGTCACGCATTTGGGTGCTCATGCGAGGCCCCTTTTAGGGTTAACAGGCCCCAGCACTACCCTGGGGTCAGGCGCGGCCGGCGGCGGCGGCGGCAACCTCAGCGGCGAAGTCGCTGGTCTTCTTCTCGATACCTTCGCCGACGACGAACAGCACGAACTTGCTGATCGAAGCGCCCTTGGCCTTGAGCATCTGCTCGACCGTGTGCTTGTCGTCCTTGACGAACGGCTGCGACAGCAGGGTCACTTCCTTCAGGAACTTCGCCACCGAACCGTCGACCATCTTGGCGACGATGTCGGCCGGCTTGCCCGATTCGGCAGCCTTCTGCTCGGCAACCGAGCGCTCGGCGGCGATGTCGGCCGGGTTCACGCCGTCGGCGTTCAGGGCCTTCGGCTTGGTCGCGGCGATGTGCATCGCCAGGTCCTTGCCCACTTCTTCGGCGCCGGCGTATTCCACCAGCACGCCGATCTTGCCGCCGTGCACGTAGCTGGCCAGCGCGTTCGGGGTCTCGATGCGCTCGAAGCGGCGGATCGAGATGTTTTCACCGATCTTGCCGATCAGGGTGGTACGGGTCGATTCGATGGTGCCTTCGCCGTAGGGCAGCGCCGACAGCGCGGCCACGTCGGCCGGGTTCTGCGTGGCAACCAGTTCAGCCAGCTTGTTCACAAAGCCGACGAAGTCGTCGTTCTTGGCGACGAAGTCGGTTTCGCAGTTCACTTCGATGACGGCGCCCTTCTTGGCGTCGGCGGAAATGAACAGGCCGATCAGGCCCTCGGCGGTGACGCGGGCAGCGGCCTTGCTGGCCTTGTTACCCAGCTTGACGCGCAGGATTTCCTCGGCGCGAGCCAGATCGCCTTCGGCTTCCGTCAAGGCCTTCTTGCACTCCATCATGGGCGCATCGGTCTTTTCGCGCAGTTCCTTGACCAGGGCGGCGGTAATTTCAGCCATGTTAGCTCCAAATTTTGCTAAGACATGCCCCGGCGGGCCGGGGCAATGGTGTGATTCGATGGGACGTCCGCCAGTCAAGCGGATCGGGAAGACGGGAACCCACCTTCGCACTGCCGGCGAGGCGGGGGTGTACCGGTTTGACGGGCCGCCCCCCAGACACTAACCGCCGGACATGACAGCAGGCTTAGGCCTGGTTGTCCTGCACTTCGACGAACTCTTCCTGGCCTTCGCCGATTTCCTCGACCAGACCGTTCAGGTTCTGTTCGCGGCCTTCCAGCACGGCGTCGGCGATGCCCTTGGCGTACAGCGCGATGGCCTTGGCCGAGTCGTCGTTGCCGGGGATGACGTAGTCGATGCCGTCGGGCGAGTGGTTGGTATCAACCACGGCGACGACGGGGATGCCCAGCGTCTTGGCTTCGGCGATGGCGATCTTGTGGTAGCCGACGTCGATGACGAACATGGCATCGGGCAGACCGTTCATGTCCTTGATGCCGCCGATCGACTTGTTCAGCTTTTCCAGTTCGCGTTGGAACAGCAGGCCTTCCTTCTTGATCATGCGCTCGGCGCCGCCTTCGGCGACCACGGCTTCCATGTCCTTCAGGCGCTTGACCGAGGTTTTGACCGTCTTGAAGTTGGTCAGCATGCCGCCGAGCCAGCGGGCGTCGACGAAGGGCATGCCGCAACGGGAGGCTTCGGAAGCGACCAGCTCGCGGGCAGCGCGCTTGGTGCCGACGAACAGGATGTTGCCGCCGCGAGCAGCCAGCTGCTTCACGAACTTGGTGGCTTCCTGGTACTTATCAACCGTCTTTTCGAGGTTGATGATGTGAATCTTGTTGCGATGGCCGAAGATGTAAGGGGCCATCTTGGGGTTCCAGTAGCGGGTCTGGTGACCAAAGTGGACACCCGCTTCCAGCATTTCGCGCATCAAAGACATAACTTTCTCCAAGGGTTGATTTCTTGCGCCGCACCTGCATCAGCCTGTGGCTGACACCCTGGGTGGTGTTGCGCGCGATTTCCCGCACCTGCGGGATGAACATAAATTTTAACCGGGCCGGCCGATCACTGCCGCAATACTACGGCGCTGGGGGCATTACACCCTTTCACGCCTTCTACTACGCTGCCGCGATAAACCCAGACGGCCGCCACGACGAAGCACCTTGCACCACCTGCCCGCATTGCGCTTTCCGACCCGCCAGGAAATTCCTGGCAGTTTCTTCAAGGCGCGCCCGACCTTGTTTTGTTGGCAGCGAAATCCAGCTCTTCGCGCCCTGGCCTTTCAGCCAGGCCGCGCATCAGCTACCGGGGCATGTCTTCAAGAACCGCGGGCAAAAGCCAACGTTTCCAAGACCTTAAGCCGGCACCCACACCGAACCTGCATCGCCGCTCGAAAACACGACCGGGTTTGCGAACACGCCGCGCCCAGCGCCTGCCGGCTTTCGCGTCCCTGGCATTCCCGCCCCGCTCCAATTTTCGCCGATCCCGCCCCGCTCAAGGAATCTGGCGGCTTGCCCGGATTCGCACCGCAACCTTCGCTTGCGGTAAAACCCATGCTCGCCGCCGACATCACCAAAGTGGCGCAACAATCACGCGAAAATCAAAGAAAGGCCAAGTTTGCCCAGACTACTCAACGCCTGGCTCTTGCCGAAAAGGGCCTTGCCGCTACCCAGATTGCTCCCCAAAATTTTAGGGAAGCCTATAATTCTACTATTCTTTCAAGCAGACATTCAAGCGAGATCCGCGAGTTACCTAATGGGCACCATTACCAACCCGGCCGACCTGGCCAAGATGCGCGCCGCCTGCCAGGATGCCGCCAAAGTCCTCGACTTCATCACCCCCTTCGTGAAGCCCGGCGTCACCACCGGCGAACTGGACCGCCTCTGCCTGGAATACCTGACCGACGAGCTGAAAGTCACGTCGGCCACGGTGGGCTACGCTCCGCCCGGGTACCCGCCCTTCCCCGGCGCCATCTGTACCTCGGTGAACCACCAGGTCTGCCACGGCATTCCCGGCGACAAGGCCCTGAAAAACGGGGACTCGCTCAATATCGACGTCACCATCATCAAGGACGGCTGGTTTGGCGACACCAGCCGTATGTACGCGGTGGGCGAGCAGTCGATCCTGTCGCGCCGCCTGACCGACATCACGTTCGAGTGCATGTGGAAAGGCATCCAGCAGGTCAAAAACGGGGCCACATTGGGCGACGTCGGCAACGCCATCCAGAAGCACGCCGAAGCCAACGGCTTTTCGGTGGTGCGCGAATTCTGCGGCCACGGCATCGGCCAGCGCTTCCACGAAGACCCCCAGGTGCTGCATTACGGCAAACCGGGCACGGGCGTGAAATTGGTGACGGGTATGCTGTTCACCATCGAACCCATGATCAACGCCGGCCGCCGCGAGATCCGCCAGCTGTCCGACGGCTGGACGGTCGTCACCCGCGACCACAGCCTGTCCGCCCAATGGGAGCATGCTGTGTGCGTCACCGACACGGGCTACGAAGTCCTGACCCTGTCGCCCGGCATGCCCAAGCCGCCCGCCTTCATTACCGAGCCGATCGTCATTCCTGCCGTCTGATCCGCCCCCTGCCCGTCACCATGACCGCCGAAATCCTTACCTCCCTGCGCGAACGCATCCAGGAATCCCGGCGGGCCGCGGTGGCGCAGTTCCGCGAGCACGAACGCCCCGACACGCTGTTGGGCGACCTGCGGCGCATCGTCGACGCGGCGCTGCGCGACCTGGTCAAGCACTGCCCCCTGCCAGCCGGCGCCACGCTGGCCGCGGTGGGCGGCTACGGCCGGGGCGAACTCTATCCGCACTCCGACGTGGATCTGCTGATCCTGCTGCCCCACGTTCCCACCGCCGATGACGAATCGGCCATTGAGCGCCTGGTCGCTGCCCTTTGGGACCTGGGCCTGGAGCCCGGCCATAGCGTGCGCACCATCGAAGACTGCGAACGCGAGGCCGACGCCGACATCACGGTGGAAACCGCGCTGCTGGAATCGCGCTGGCTGGCGGGCAGCCGCGCGCTGATGAAGAAATTCGACGCCGCGACCAGGTCGCGGCTGGACCCGCGTGCGTTCTTCCGCGCCAAGCGCGTCGAAATGCAGCAACGTCACGCCCGCTACCAGGACACGCCCTACGCGCTCGAGCCGAACTGCAAGGAATCTCCCGGCGGCCTGCGCGATTTGCAGGTCATTCTGTGGATGGCGCGCGCGGCCGGCTTTGGCGACAGCTGGCGTTCGGTGGCCCAGGCAGGCCTGCTGACCTCGTCCGAAGCGCGCGATCTGCGCAAGGCGGAACAGGCATTCAAGCGCCTGCGCATTGAATTGCACCTGCTGTCGAACCGGCGCGAAGACCGCGTGCTGTTCGACCTGCAACCGGCGCTGGCCGAGGTCTACGGCATCCATGCCACCGCCACGCGGCGCGGCAGCGAGCTGCTGATGCAGCGCTATTACTGGGCCGCGCGCCTGGTGACGCAGCTGAACGGCATCCTGGTGCAGAACATCGAAGAGCGGCTGTTCCCGCGCCCTGACAGCGACGCGCGCGACATCGACGACGACTTCCGCAACCTGCGCGACCGCCTGGACATCATTCGCGACGACGGCTTCGAGCGCAATCCGACGCTGCTGCTGCGCGCCTTCCTGGTGATGCAGCAGCACCCCGAGCTGACCGGCATGTCGGCGCGCACGCTGCGCGCCATCTGGCATTCGCGCCACCGCATCGACGCCCAGTTCCGCCGCAACCCGGTCAACCGCAAGCTGTTCCTGCAAATCCTGCAGCAGCCCCGCGGCATCGTGCACGAACTGCGCCGCATGACCATGCTGAACATCCTGCCGCGCTATCTGCCGGTGTTCCGGCGCATCGTCGGCCAGATGCAGCACGACCTGTTCCATGCCTACACGGTGGACCAGCACACGCTGGCTGTGGTGCGCAACCTGCGCCGCTTCACCATGCCCGAGCACGCCCAGGAATATCCGCTGGCCAGCCAGTTGATCGCCGGGCTGGACCGGCATTGGGTGCTGTACGTGGCGGCGCTGTTCCACGATATCGCCAAGGGCCGCGGCGGCGACCACTCCGAATTGGGCGCGCGCGAAGTGCGCAAGTTCGCGCAAGACCACGGCATGGAGCCCGAAGACGCCCGCCTGGCCGAATTCCTGGTGCGCCAGCACCTGCTGATGTCGGCCGTGGCGCAAAAGCGCGACCTGTCCGATCCCGCCGTCATCCAGGACTTTGCCGCCACGGTCAAGGACGAGCGCCACCTGACTGCGCTGTACCTGCTGACGGTGGCCGACATCCGCGGCACCAGCCCCAAGGTCTGGAACGCCTGGAAGGGCAAGCTGCTCGAAGACCTGTACAAGCTGACGCTGGCCGCGCTGGGCGGCGCCCATGCCGACGCCCACACTGTGCTGACCGAGCGCAAGGAAGAAGCCGCCCGCCTGACGCGCCTGGCCGGCCTGCGCGACGACGCCCGCGAGGCCTTCTGGAACCAACTGGACGTGGCGTACTTCCTGCGCCACGATGCCTCGGACATCGCCTGGCACACCCGCCACCTGTACCACCAGGTGGCGCCAGCGCAGGCGGTGGTCCGCGCCCGCCCCACCGAGCAAGGCGAAGGCCTGCAGATCATGGTGTACACCCGCGACGCGCCCGACCTGTTCGTGGCCATCTGCGGCTATTTCGACGCCAAATCGCTGTCGGTGCAGGATGCCCGCATCCATACCACCCGCCACGGCTGGGCGCTGGACAGCTTCATCGTGCTGCTGCCCGAAGGCGCCAGCGACCTGCGGGCGCAGGCCACGCTGGTCGAGCACGAGCTGGCCGAGCGCCTGAAGGATACCCGCGCCGGCCAGGCGCAACCCAGCCGCGGCGGTTACTACGGCCGCGGACGCCAGTCGCGCATGTCCCGCGTGTTTCCGATCATGCCCCAGGCGGAACTGCAGCCCGACGAACGCAGCACCTCGTGGCGGCTGTCGGTCACCGCCACCGACCGCCCCGGCCTGCTGCACGCCCTGGCGCGCGTGTTCGCGCAGCACGAGGTGAACCTGCTGATGGCCAAGATCATGACGCTGGGCGACCGGGTGGAAGACGTCTTCATCGTCGACGGCTCGGCGCTGACCCGGCCGCGCAGCCAGATGCAGTTCGAGCGCGATATCCTGGACGCGCTGGGTGGCGACGACGCGCGCCAGCAGGCAGCCTGAAGCCGGCTTTCGGGCCGGTCTTCGCGCCGGCTCGCGCACGCATCGCCAGACGGCCGCCGACCGCATACAATCCGGTTTTCGGCTTGGCGATGCCCTGCGATGGAGCTCAACGAATACTTGCGTGTCCTGGGTGGCAGCTTCTTTTTCGCGCTGGCCACACTGTTGCCATTCCTGAATCCACCGGCGATCGCCCCCATCTTCCTGTCGCTCACCGAAGGCGCATCGTCGGCCACCCGGACGGTGCTGGCCAAGCGCGTCGCGATCAACGTCGGCCTGATGCTGATCATCGCCATGGTGGCCGGCAACGTGCTGCTGAGCTTTTTCGGCATCTCGCTGTCGATCGTGCGGGTGGGCGGCGGCATGTTGGTCATGGCCAGCGCGTGGCGCCTGGTCAATTCACCCGACGCCGACACCGAGCGCGTGGCCCGCATGGCCGAATCCTTCACGCCTGAAATGGCCAAGGCGCGGGCGTTCTATCCGCTGACCTTCCCCATCAGCTGCGGCCCGGGCTCGATCGCCGCCGCCATCACCGTGGGCGTGTCGCTGCGCGACCAGAACCACGTGCTGAGCCTGCTTCGGCTAGGCGGTTCGATCCCCGGCATCATTGTCGTGTCGCTCACGCTGTATATCTGCCTGCGCTTCGCGGCCCAGATGCTGCACCGGCTGGGCGACAACGGCACCGCCGTGTTCATGCGCATGTCGGCCTTCATCATGCTATGCCTGGGGGTGCAGATCTTCTGGGAAGGCGCCCGGGAACTCATGGTGGGCGTGCTACAGCAAGTGATGCAACCAATTCCGATTCCCAAGGCCTAAGCCCTGCCAAGCTTGCCCCACCCCGGAAATCGGCACGACCGGCCGGGGCTTTACCATTCGGGGCTGACCCTTTTGAACCCTTACCCACGATGACCATGACTTCCCGCTCAGAACGCCTGCTTCGCCTGATCGCCCTTTTCTGCTTCGGCGCCGTGGGCATCGCCCTGGTATCCCAGTACGCCTTCGACATGCCGCCTTGCGCATGGTGCGTGATGCAGCGTCTGATCTACCTGGTGATCGGCGTCATCGCCCTGGTGGGCGGTTTTGGCGGCGGCCGCGCGCTGACGCGCGTCTGCGGCGGCCTGGCCGCGCTGCTGGCTGCCACCGGCGTCGCCGCGGCCTGGTACCAGTACACCGTGGCGGCCAAGATGCTGTCGTGCGACCAGACCTTCGCCGACCGCTTCATGACCGGCCTGGGCCTGGACGGCAGCGTGCCGTGGCTGTTCGGCATCTACGCCACCTGCATGGATGCCGTGGTGCCGGTGCTGGGCATCGAGTACGCCCTCTGGAGCCTGGGGTTGTTCGTGATCCTGTTCTTCATGGCGCTGCCGGTCGTATTCGGCCGCGGCCGCGCGGCCTGAGTGACGCAGATCTGCCAGCCGGCGCGCCATGCCGATCGTCTGCGCGCCCTGGTAGCCACCCATGCCTCACTGATGCGCTGGCTGCGCGCCGGCCGCGATAGCGGCGTGGCGGACTGGTGCATCGGCGCGGGCGTGGTACGGACGCTGGTCTGGAACCACCTGCATGGTTTCACGCCCGGCTGCCACACCCCGGCCGACGTCGATTTCGTCTATTTCGATCCCGCCGACCTGTCGGCCACCCAGGAAGCCGATATCACCCGTCGCCTGCGCGAGACCGCGCCGGACGCGGCCTGGGAAGTCGTGAACCAGGCACGGGTGCATCTCTGGCGCCGTGATGGCGCCGATGCCCCGCCCCCGGCCCGGTCGCTGCAAGCAGGCATTGCCGCATGGCCGGAAACCGCCACGTGCGTGGGGGTGTCGCTGAACGCCGACGACAGCCTGCGCATCATTGCGCCGCATGGCCTGGACGATCTGTTCGATCTGGTGCTGCGCCCCAGCCCCGCCCTGCGCGACCCGCAGCATTACAATCAGCGCCTGCTGGACAAGCGCTACACCGAAAAATGGCCCCGCCTGTGCGTGGCGGCCGCGACAGATTCCTGACCGTGCAATCCCTGAAATACCTGACCGGCTATCCGGAATCCCTGCTGGCCCAGGCCCGCGCCCTGCTGGACCAAGGCAAGCTGGGGCCGGCGCTGCTGGCGCGCTATCCTGGCGGCGTGCACGACGTGCGCACCGACCGGGCGCTGTACGACTACGTGGTCGACCTGAAGAACACGTACATCCGCAACGGCGCGCCGCTCAGCAAGATCGCCTTCGACAGCAAGATCCACGTGATCCAGCACGCGCTGGGCCAGCACACCTTCATTTCACGCGTACAGGGCGGCAAGCTCAAGGCCAAGCACGAGATCCGCGTGGCCACGCTGTTCAAGACGGTGCCCGCGGAATTCCTGAAGATGATCACCGTGCACGAACTGGCGCACCTGAAGGAAAAGGATCACAACAAGGCCTTCTACAACCTGTGCCAATTGATGGAACCGCAGTACCACCAGTACGAATTCGACCTCCGGTTATACCTGACACATCTGGAGGCCACGCGCCAGCCGCTCTGGGACACCCCGGCGCAGCAGGCCTGAAAAAAAATCGCCGCCCTTTTGGGGCGGCGATTTGCATTGCGGCGTACCGGCAGCAATCAGACGTCGTTGGCGGCGTAGCCCATGTTGAACTGCAGGCCGCTGGCGGCCTCGTCCTGGCCGGGTTCGGCACGCGACTGGCCCAGGCGCGCCAGGTATTCCGCGGTGATGTCGCCGGTGACGTATTCGCCGTCGAAGCACGAGGCTTCGAAGCGCGACAGCTTCGGGTTGATGTCACGCACGGCCTGCTGCATATCGTGCAGGTCCTGGTAGACCAGGCTGTCGGCGCCGATCGCGCGGGCGATCTCCTCGTCGCTACGGCCGGTGGCGATGAGCTCGCTCTGCGTGGGCATGTCGATGCCGTAGACATTGGGGAAACGCACCGGAGGCGCGGCCGAGGCGAAGTACACCTTGTTGGCGCCGGCGGCGCGCGCCATGTCGACGATTTCGCGGCTGGTGGTGCCGCGCACGATGGAGTCGTCCACCAGCAACACGTTCTTGCCC
The DNA here is from genome assembly GCF_014170305.1 of Achromobacter sp. UMC71. Lineage (GTDB taxonomy): Bacteria > Pseudomonadota > Gammaproteobacteria > Burkholderiales > Burkholderiaceae_B > Achromobacter. The sequence continues at coordinate 261,890 of NZ_LZZT01000010.1, read as the reverse complement.
TTGAATTCCATGCCGATGGCATTGAGCTTCTGGCGCACCGATTTGCGGCGCACGGCCTGGCCCGGCATGATGAAGGTGCGGCCGACGTAGCGGTTTTTGATCAGGCCTTCGCGGTAATCCAGGTTCAGGCGGGCAGCCAGCTGCATGGCGGCCGGGCGCGAGGAATCGGGGATCGGCATGACCACGTCGATATCGCCCAGGCGCATGTTGCGCGCGACCTTGTCGGCCAGGTATTCACCCATGCGCAGACGGGCGTCGTAGACCGACACGCCGTCGATCAACGAATCGGGACGGGCGAAGTAGACGTATTCGAAAATGCACGGCACCAGCTGAGGGTTGTCGGCGCACTGGCGGCTGACGAAGCGGCCGTCCAGGTCGATGAACACGGCTTCGCCCGGCTCGACGTCGCGCACGAAGGCAAACCCGCTACCTTCGAGGGCCACGGATTCCGAGGCCACCATCCATTCGACGCCTTCGTCGGTTTCCTGGCGGCCGATGCACAGCGGGCGGATGCCGTTGGGATCGCGGAATGCCAGCAGGCCGTAGCCGGAAATCTGCGCGACCACGGCGTAAGCGCCGCGCACGCGCTTGTGCAGCGCCGACACGGCGCGGAAGATCGCGTCGTCGTCCAGCGACACGCCATTGGCGGAAGACTGCAGCTCGTGCGCCAGCACGTTCAGCAGCACTTCGGAATCAGAGTTGGTATTGATGTGGCGACGGTCGACGCGGTAGAGCGATTCGCGCAGTTCACGCCAGTTGGTCAGGTTGCCGTTGGTGGCGAACATGATGCCGAACGGGGCGTTGACGTAGAACGGCTGCGCTTCTTCTTCGCTGGCGCTGGAGCCGGCGGTGGGATAACGCACCTGGCCCACGCCGGACGTGCCCGGCAAGGCGCGCATGTTGCGCGTGCGGAATACGTCGCGCACCAGGCCATGCGCCTTGTACATATTGAACTGGTTGCCTTGCGACGTCGCAATGCCCGCGGCGTCCTGCCCGCGATGCTGCAACAGCAGCAAGCTGTCATAGAGCAGCTGGTTGACCGGCCCGCGCCCGATGACCCCTACGATTCCACACATGGTGACATTTCCTGGTTGATGTAAAGCTAATCAATACGGCAGCCAAGTCGCCAGGGACGGCGGCAGCCACGTCTTGATATGTTTGATGGCCTCGATGGCCGAATGCGAAAACATGGCGTCCTGCCACCAGGGCTCTTGCGGCAACGGCGTGTAGCCGGCGGCGGCGACCAGCGCCAGCACGATCAAGAGACCCCGGGCCAGACCGAACATGCCGCCCAGGCCGTGGTCGGCCGGGCCAAGTCCGGTGGTGCGGATCAAGGCGGCAAGCGTCATGTTGACCAACCCCACGCCGAGCAGCACGATAATGAAAACCACGGCGTACGAGACTCCCATGCGCAGCAGCGTTGTTTCAATGTAGGGCTCCAGCCAGGTATAGACCGTGGGCCCCCACCATATCGCGGCCACGAAGGCCAGCAGATAGGCAACCAGCGACAGCACCTCTTTGAGCAGGCCGCGCACCAGACCCAGCACACCCGACACCGCCAGGATGGCCAGCACGACGAAGTCGAAGCCGGTCACTACTGGGCGGCGGCAATGAAACCGTTGTCGTAGCCCAGGGTGCGCAACCGCGCCTGGGCCGCCTGCGCCGCCTCGCGCGAGGGGAACGGCCCCACGCGCAGACGGTACTGCTGCTTGCCTCCGATGGAAGCCTGCTCGACGAATGCGTTGGTCACGCCGGCCTGGTGCAGCTTGGTGCGCCGCGACTGGGCGTCTTCGGACGTGGTGTAGGCGGCGATCTGCAGCACGAAATTACCCTTGGCGGCCGCCGGCTTGGGCGTCGGCGCGGCGGCGGGCGCGGAGCGCCCTTCCAGCAGCGCCAGCGCGCGGGCGCCGTCGTCGGAACGGGACTCGGGCTTGGGCGTGGCAGGCTTGGGCTCGGGCTTGGTTTCCGGCTTGGGCGGCGGCGTGGCCTGGGCCGTGCGCGGCGGCGTGACGGGCGGCGGCGTGGTCGCTGGCGGCGTCGTCGTGGCAGGCGGCGTGGTGGCGGCCGGCGCGGCGGTCTGCGGCGTGGCTGAGCTTACCGGCGGCGGCGTCGGGATGTTGGGCGGCTCGTTGGGCGCGGCGCCTTGCGCCGCGGGCGTGGCGGCCTGAGGCTCGCTGACTTGCGGCTGGAACGGCGTATTGCGTTCCGGCACCTTGATGGGAATGTTGTCGGCGACGGGTACCGGCTGGGAATCCAGCACCATGGGCAGGATGATGACGGCCGCCAGCACCAGTGCGATGGCGCCTGCCAACCTGCGCCGCGCGCGCCCGCGCAGCTCCGCAGCCTGAACCTCGCTAGGCACCGCCGCCCGCTTGGAGGGCTGCGCCTGGTCGGCAGGATCTTTGCGTTTGAAAAAACCCATGGGAGAGAATTCCTTGCCTACGTGTTTTTGCCTACGCCTTGCGGCCTAGTGACTGCAAAACCGCGGCCACGGTGAGAAACGATCCGAACACCACGATTCTATCATTCTCGGTCGCCCGCTCGCGCGCCGCGGCAAAGGCCTGGACGGGATCCGCGCAGGCGGACACGCCGGGCGCCTGCGCCCCCGCGGGCGCGGCCGGCAAGGCGGCGGACACCTGGTCGGCCAGGGCTTGGCCGGTGGCGCCGCGCGGGCCCGGCAGACCGGCGCAATACCAGTGGTCGACGCGCGCCCCCATTTTGGCGACGACGCCGGCCAGGTCCTTGTCGTTAAGCATGCCGAACACCGCGTAGGTGTACGGATGGAAACCCATGTTGTCCAGGTTCTGGGCCAGCACGGCGGCGGCGTGCGGGTTGTGCGCGACGTCCAGGATGATCGTGGGCTGCCCCGGCAGGATCTGGAAGCGGCCCGGCAACGAGGCCTGCAACAGGCCCTGGCGCACGGCCTGCGCCTGCACCGGCAGGCGATCGCGCACGGATTCCAGCGCGGCCAGCGCCGCCGAGGCGTTCAGCAACTGGTTGGCGCCGCGCAGCGCCGGGTACGCCAGCGCGCCGCGGCGCTGCTCGCGTCCGCCATAGGCCCATTGCTGGCGGTCGCCGGAATAGTTGTAGTCGCGGCCGAACAGCCAGAGGTCGGCGCCGATTTTCTCGACGTAATCCAGGAGCGATTGCGGCGGGACGGGGTCGCTGCAGATGGCGGGGCGGCCGGGGCGGTAGATGTGGGCTTTTTCGAAGCCGATCTTTTCGCGGGTGTCGCCCAGCCAGTCGGTGTGATCCAGGTCGACGCTGGTAACGATGGAACAGTCGGCGTCGATGATGTTGACGGCGTCCAGGCGGCCGCCCAGCCCGACTTCGAGCACCACGGCGTCAAGCCGCGATTGCGCGAACAGGCGCAGGATGGCCAGCGTGGTGAATTCGAAGTACGTCAGCGAGGTCTCGCCACGCGCGGCTTCGACGGCGATGAATTGCTCGATCAGGGCCTCGTCCGAGGCGATCTGGCCGTTGACCCGGGCGCGTTCGTTGAAGTCGATGAGGTGCGGCGACGTGTACAGGCCGACCTTGTAGCCGGCCGCCAGCAGGATGGCTTCGAGCATGGCGCAGGTGGACCCCTTGCCGTTGGTGCCGCCGACCACGAACTTGACGCCGGACAGTTCCAGGTCCATGCGCGCGGCCACTTCGCGCACGCGCTCCAGGCCCATGTCGATCGTCGTGGCGTGGATGGATTCCAGGTACTGCAGCCAATCGGACAGGGTGGCGCAAGCGTCAGGCGTACGGGCAGAAGGCATGTCGGGATCGCAAAAGAGGTCAGCACGCGATTTTAGCAGTGCGCGCCCGGTGTTTTCCCTAATCCCCTAGGGAGCGCCGCGGTATCCGCCGGGAAAAATCGCTTGCCGATGTTTTTTTCATACGTGAAAATAAATTCACATATGAAAATTAACAAGGAAGAGACATGACGCAGCAAAAGACCCCGGCCTGGCTGGTGCGGGAAGCGGACGTTCCCGGCTACCACCCGGCCAACCACACCGGCACCCTGAACCGGCGCCTGATCAGCCCGGACACGGTGGGCGCGCGCGGCGTGGAAGTGCTGCTGGGGGTCATCGACAAGGGCAAAGGCGCCCTGCCGCACGCCCATCCCGGCATCGAACAGGTCTGCTACCTGCTGTCGGGCACCGCCCGCGCGCAGGTGCAGGACGAATGGGCGGACATGGAGCCGGGAGATTGCTGTTATTTCCCGCCGGACATCCCGCACGTGTTCACCGTGACCAGCGACGAGCCCGCCCGCCTGCTGGTGATCTACACGCCCCCGTACGAAGAATCCCCCGACCGCGTGATCCGGAATTTCCCGGCGCCGGCCAGCGGCGCCTGACGCGCGCCACGGATACCGGCCCCCAGACGGGCAGCGGCCGCAGAGCCGCGCCCGCCTTTCCATCAGGAGACAAACCTATGCAAGCTGTACGATTCCTCGGCGCCCTGCTCGCCGGCGGCGCGGCCCTCTTGGCCCAGCCCGCCGCCCACGCCGCCACGGACTACCCAAACAAACCCATCACCCTGATCGTGCCCTTCCCGGCCGGCTCGGGCACCGACGCCGTCGGGCGGATCTTCGGCGTCGAGCTATCGGCCATCCTGGGCCAGCAGGTGGTGGTGGAAAACAAACCCGGCGCAAATGCCACCATCGCCGCCAGCTACGTGGCGCGGGCGCGGCCCGACGGCTATACGCTGTTCGTCACCACCAATACGTCGCACTCGGCCGCCCCCTGGCTGATGAAGAACGTGCCCTACGACCCGGTCAAGGATTTCACCCCCATCGCCCGCGGCGGCAACCTGCCGTTCATCCTGGTGGCCAATCCCAAGCGGCCATGGAAGACGGTGGCCGATCTTGTGGCGGACGCGCGCCAGCATCCCGGCCGCATCACCTACGCCAGCGGCAACAGCACCGGCATCGTGGCCGGCGCCACGCTGGCCAACCGCGCCAAGATCGACATCCTGCACGTGCCCTACAAGGGCACGCCGCAGGGCCTGACCGACGTGGTCGGCGGCCAGGTGGATTTCATGTTCACCGACCTGGCCTCCGGCCTGCCGTTCGTGCAGTCCGGCCAGTTACGGGCGCTGGCGGTGTCGACCGCCGAACGCAGCGCGATCGTGCCGGACCTGCCGTCCATGGCGGAATCGGGCGTGCCGGATTTCGACCTGAACTCCTGGAACGGCTACTTCGGTCCGGCGGGCATGCCGCCCGAGGTGGTGGCCAAGCTGAATGACGCCATCAAGCAGGTGGTAGCCAAGCCCGAGGTGCGCAAGCGCCTGGCGGGGCTGGGCTTTGACGCCTTTTCCAGCTCGCCCGAGGCCTTTGCCCAGTTCGTTTCCGAGCAGCGTGACCTGTGGGGCAAGCTGATCCGCGACGCGGGGATCGAGCAGCAATGACGGACACGACCGCTGATCGCGCGCCGGCCGCCGGCCCCCTGGCCGGCGTGCGCATTCTGGACCTGAGCTCGGTGGTGATGGGCCCCTACGCCACGCAGGTGCTGGCCGACCTGGGCGCCGACGTGATCAAGGTGGAGTCGCCCGCGGGCGACAACATGCGGGCCGTCGGCCCCATGCGCAACCCGGGCATGGGACACCTGTACCTGCACCTGAACCGCAACAAGCGGTCGGTGGTGCTGGACCTGAAGACGCCCGAGGGCCGCGAGGCCTGCCTGCGCCTGGCCGAAAGCTGCGACGCCCTGCTCTACAACATCCGCCCCCAGGCGATGGCCCGGCTGGGCCTGTCGTATGAGGCGGTGGCCGCGCGCAACCCGCGCATCGTCTACCTGGGCGCGTATGGCTTTGGCGAAGCGGGCCCCTACGCCGGACGCCCCGCCTACGACGACCTGATCCAGGGCCAGACCGGCATCGCCGCGCTGTCCGCGCAACAAAGCGGCGACGTACCACGCTATGCGCCGCTGACGCTGGCCGACCGCGCGGTGGGGCTGCACGTGGGCATCGCGCTGGTGTCCGCCGTGCTGCATGCGCGCGGCAGCGGTCAGGGCCAGCAGGTGGAAATTCCCATGTTCGAGGGCATGGCCCATCTGGTGCTGGGCGACCACCTGGGCGGCGCGACGTTCGAGCCGCCGCTGGGGCCCACCGGCTATGCCCGGCTGCTGGCCCCGCACCGCCGCCCCTATGCCACCGCCGACGGCTACCTGTGCCTGCTGATCTACAACGACAAGCACTGGCGCCACTTCTTCGACCTGATCGGCCGGCCCGAGCTGGCCCAGGACCCGCGCTTTTGCACCCATGGCGCCCGGGCGGCGCATATCGGCGAGGTGTACGCCTTTGTCGCCGACGTGATCCGCACCCGGCCCACCGCCAACTGGCTACCCGATCTGGCGCGCGCCGACATTCCGGCCTCGCAGCTGTACACCGTGGACGATCTGGTGCAGGACGAACACCTGGCCGCCACGGGCTTCGTGCAGACCATGGACCACCCCACCGAGGGCCGCCTGCGCACCCCCGCCCCGCTGGGCCGCTACGACGGCACGCCGACGGCGATCCGCCGCCACGCGCCAACGCTGGGCCAGCACAGCCGCGAGGTGCTGGCCGAAGCCGGCTACGACGCCGCCGGCATCGACGCGCTGTTCGCCAACCGCATTACCCGAGACGGAACCGACTGATGGACTTTGAATTCACCCCCGACCAATTGGCGCTGCGCGCCGCCGTGTCCCGCATCTGCGACCGCTACCCCGACGACTACTGGCTGGAGCGCGACCGCGCCGGCGGCTTTCCGGAACCGCTGCATGCGGACCTGGCCCGCGACGGCTGGCTGGGCATCGCCATGCCGCAAGAATATGGCGGCGCCGGCCTGGGCATGACCGAGGCGGCCCTGATGATGCAGACCATCGCCGCGTCGGGCGCCGGCTTCACCGGCGCGTCCGCGGTGCACATGAACATCTTCGGGCTGAACCCGGTGGTCGTGTTCGGCAGCGACGAGCAGCGCGCCCGCTGGCTGGAGCCGCTGATCGCCGGCCGCGAAAAAGCCTGTTTCGCCGTGACCGAGCCAGACGCCGGCCTGGACACCACCAAGCTCAGCACCCGCGCGGTGCGCCAGGGCGACGAATACGTGGTGCACGGACGCAAGATATGGATCTCGACCGCCCAGGTCGCCAACAAGATGCTGCTGCTGGCCCGCACCACGCCGCTGGCCGAGGTGGACAAGCCTACCCAGGGCCTGTCGCTGTTCTATACGGACCTGGACCGGGAAAGGATCGAAGTACGCGAGATCGAGAAAATGGGCCGCAAGGCGGTGGACTCGAACATGCTGTTCATCGACGGCCTGCGCATCCCGGTAGCCGACCGCATCGGCGAAGAGGGCCGCGGCTTCGAGTACATCCTGCACGGGCTGAATCCGGAACGCATCCTGATCGCCGCCGAGGCGGTGGGCATCGGCCGCGCCGCCCTGGACCGGGCAGTGAAGTACGCCGGCGAGCGCACGGTGTTCGGCCGGCCCATCGGCCAGAACCAGGGCATCCAGCACCCGCTGGCACAGGCCTGGATGCAGCTGGAGGCCGCCGATCTGATGGTGTTCAAGGCCGCCAGCCTGTATGACGCGGGCAAGCCCTGCGGGCCGGCCGCCAATGCCGCCAAGTACCTGGCGGCCGAAGCCGGCTACAACGCCTGCCAGACGGCGGTGATGACGCTGGGCGGCATGGGCTATGCCAAGGAATACCACGTGGAACGGCTGCTGCGCGAAAGCTTCATTCCGCGCATCGCCCCGGTCAGCCCGCAGCTGATCATGTGCTTCATCGCGGAAAAGGTGCTGGGCCTGCCCAAGTCTTACTGAGGCCCCGCGCCTTACCAAAGCCGCGGGTGGTTCAGGCCGATGGCCGCCGTCGCGCCGCTTGGCCGGCCGGCGGCCATCGCCGGGGCCGGGAACGGCCCGCCTACGACTGCTGTTCCAGCCCCGTGCAGGCCGCCCGCAGGATGCGGGCGTATTCTTCCTGGCGCGGCTCGATCCGGTAGATCGGGCCGCCGACCGAAATCGCGTAGTGCTCGCCGGACAGCGTGACCGGCCAGGCGATGGCGCCGACGTCTGCGATGGATTCGCCGCTGTTCATGAACCAACCGCGCTGGCGCGATTGGTCGATGTCCTGCAGCACCGCCTCGCGCGTGACCAGCGTGCGCTCGTTGTAGCGCGTCAGCGGCGTGGCGCCCAACAGCGCTTGCTGCGCATCGGCGTCCAGCAGCGAGATCAAGGCCTTGCCCAGCGAATTGGCGTGTACGTCCTTGAACTCGCCGGCAACAGGCGCGTATCGGATCGTATGTGGCGAATCCAGCACATCCAGATAGACCACCCTGCCATCCTGGGTCAGTTTGGCGAATACGATGGTTTCCCGGGTTGCATCCCTTAATTCAACGAGGCTGGGGTAGACCCGGTCCAGCACGGGGTCGGCGCGAGCGATGCGCTGCGCCATCGCCAGCAGGCGCCCGGTCGGGTAATAGCCCTGGCGGCGTCCGGTTTCGTACAGATAGCCCAGGCCGGTCAGGGTGCGGATCAGGGCCAGGCAGCTGGAAACGGGCACGTCGAGCAGCCGGGCCAGCTCGGACAGCGGCAGCGCGCGCTTCTCGCGGGCGTAGGTTTCGATGATTTCTATGACTCGCAGCGCCGTCTTGACACTCATTGCCCGATCCGAACTGTTTAGCACGTGAAACATCCCGCCCGGCAGGGGGCTAAAGTTCCCCGCCAGGGTGCCGTTATCGTAGCTGAGAATTCCCTGAAAACAGCGCGTTCCTCCGAGACGCCCACCTCGCCGCTGGAGTGATCATGGCCGTAACCCCCTTAGCCCCCGCTACGTTCGCTCCGGCGCCGATAGCCGCTACACCGGTCGTAGCAGACCCATCCGTCACCGTTGCCCCGCCCGTGGCGAGCAGCAACAGCGGCGGCAGCGACACCGCCACGTCGGAGCAGTCCACCTCGCAGAAGCTGCCGCTGGAAAAGGCGCTGGACGAGATCAACGACCAGATGAAGGCCTGGTCGACCCAACTGCAGTTCGAGATCGACCCGAACGTGCACCAGGTCGTGGTGTCGGTGGTGGACGCCAATACGGGGGATGTCATTCGCACCATTCCCAGCGAAGCCCTGCTCAAGATCGCCAAAATGATCGTGAACATGCAGGGAAATGGCATCAAAACCACGGCCTGACATGGCCCCGGATATTTTCTGCTGTGCCCGTTTTGGCGCCATTCGATGACAGAACCATCGAATTAGGCCCGCCTTATGCCCTTACCCGGCCAATCGCCGGCACCCTATTTTTGACAGAATCGCATCGCTAGGAAGGAATTTCACATGGCCTCTATCACTAACCTCGGTTCGGTTTCCGGCTTGCCCCTGGAAAAGATCCTGTCGGACTTGCAGGCCGCCGAGGATAAAAAGCTCTCGATCTACACGGATCGCGCGGCCAGCTACAAGACGCGCATCGATGCCTATGCGCAGTTGCAAAGCGCGCTGGAAGCCGTGCAAAAGTCCGCTGGCGTACTCGGCAAACCCGAAACCATGGCCGCCATCAAGGGCAGCGTCACTGGCGGCACCGCCTTGACGGCCGTCATTACGGCCGAGGGCGCACTCGAGGGCAAGCCGGGCGCCGTGGCCGGCCAATACACGATCGCCGTGAACACACTGGCACGCGCCCAAAGCCTGCAATCGGGCGCCGTGGCCGACCGTACCGCCAAGAACGGCGACACGGGCTCGTTTGAAGTCGAGCTGGCCAATGGCACCAAGCATACCGTCGACCTGAAGGGCGATACGTCGCTGAACGGCATCGTCAAGGCCATCAACGCCGACGACAAGTCCGGCCTGCGCGCCACCGTCATCAACGACGGCAACGGCAACAATTACCTAATGCTGACCGCCAAGGATACCGGCGTGCAAGCCTCGGTGAAGAACATCACCGTGACGGGCGACCAGTCGCTCAAGGACATTCTGAGCTTCAGCACCGCCGCCGACGGCACCACCACCGGCATGACCAACACCAAGGCCACCGACGCCGAAGTGGTCATCAACGGTCTTACCGTCAAGAGCGGCTCGAACAGCATTTCGACGGCAATCGACGGCGTCACGCTGAACCTGACCGAAACGACCCTGCCCGACAAGCCGATCACCTTGAAGCTGGAATCGGACCCGTCCGTCGCCAGCAAGGCCGTCCAGGACTTCGTCAAGAACTACAACGCGCTGCAGTCGACCATCAAGAACCTGACGGCCTTCGATGCCAAGGCGGCCACCAACCAGCCGCTGACCGGCGACGGCACCACGCGCTCGATCCAGGCGTCGATGACCAGCGCACTGCAGGCCGTGCTGGGCGACGGCACGGTGCGTTCGCTGGCCGACCTGGGCATCACCACCGACCCGCAGACGCGCCAGTTGAAGCTGGATCAGACCAAGCTGGACAAAGCCCTGGCCGAGAATCCCGCCGACGTCACCAAGCTGATGACGGGCACTAACGGCATGGCCAAGAATTTCGAGGCCGCGTTCAAGGACGTGCTCGGCACCAACGGCTCGCTCAAGACCCGCACCGATGGCCTGAACAAGACCATGAGCGACCTGGACGCCCAGCAAAAGCGCGCCAAAGCCTCGAGCGATGCCGAAATGGACCAGATGCGCACTCGCTTCGTCGCGCTGGACAAATTTGTTGCCCAGACCAGCGTCACGGCCAACTACCTGACCCAACAATTTGCGGCGATGAACAAATCGAGCAAATAACCTGTAAAAGATGCATTAATGACTTACGCCGCCCGCCGTCCCACAGGGTCCCACTCTGTCCGCTCCTACGCCGATATCGGCCTGGAAACCCAGGTACTGGGCGCGACCCCAGAGCGGTTGATCACCCTGCTGTATCTGGGCGCCCGGGCGGCTATCGGGCAAGCGCGCATCCACATGCAGGAAGGCCGCATCGCCGAGCGCGGCGCGGCCATCTCGAAAGCGATCAAGATCGTCGATGAAGGCTTGAAGACCGGGCTGAACATGGAGGCCGGCGGCGACATCGCCGCCAACCTCGCCCGGCTCTACGATTACATCGTCCGCACACTGCTGATGGCGAATCTGAAAGCAGATCCCGAGCAGCTCGATATCGCCGACCGCCTGCTGGCGGACCTGGCCGAGGCTTGGCAGACTTCCATCGACCGACCGGCTGGTGTTGCGCAGCCCTGATGGCCCATTCCACGATTTCAGCCAGCCATCGAACGCCCGAGATTTCCATGACGTCCCTTACCCAGTACTCCTCTCCCATCCTGGAACACTACCAGGAGATCGCTCTCATCACGGGCGAAATGCTGACAGCCGCCCAGGCTGGCGACTGGGATGCGGCGATGGCCCATGGACAGCAATACTGCGAGCTGGTCGAGCGCCTGCGCGCCGCCGAACCCAAGGCGCCGCTGGACGAAGCCGGCCGCGCCATGAAGTACGACCTGCTGGTTCGCATCCTGGAAAACGATGCACTGACGCGTGACCTGGCGCTTCCGCAACTGGCCCGGCTGGGCGAACTGCTCGGCCGCATGAAGCGCCAGCAGACCCTGCTTTCGGCCTACGGCTACCAGGCGTCTGAAGAATGAGCGTAGGTCCCGCAGCACTCGGCAACGTCCTGGTGCAGCGGTTGGACGCCGTGCTCGGCACGACTATGTCCGCCGCCAACGCGAACCAGGTGTCCGGCGCGCGTCCGGACGCGGTCAGCCAGCCTGCCGGCCTGGACAAGCCTGGTTCGGCCGACGGTTCGAACCGCGATCCGCGGCAAGGCGTACAGACGGGCGGCGCCCGGGGCGGCCAGGCCGCCATCGTCGACGCCAAGACCGCGGCCGCCCTGGCATTGGCCGCGCGCGGCCTGGTCACCAGCAGCGACACCACGGCCTCGGCCCCGACCACGCTGGGCACGACCGCCCGCGCCATCCTGGCCTTGCTGGCCCAATATCCTGAAGCCGCGCCCGCCGTACTGGGCCGTGCCCCGCTATGGACGGCCGATGCGCCCGCGCAATCCGCCGGCACGCCTGCACAGCAGGCCCCGGGTCAGCCCGCCGCCCAAACGGGGCAGCCCGGGCAACCCGCGGCGACCCCGGGCAATGCGCCCGCGGCCGCCCTGCCCGCCAGCACCGCCGCGGCGCTTGCCGCCGCCACGGCCGATTCCGGCGCAGAGGCGCCAGGCGCCAAGCCCGGACGTCCGGCTGGCGCAGGCGATGCGGCCGGCGGCGCCAAGGGAGCGGACGCCACGGCACACGCCGCCCTGGCCACGGCCGGCCCGTCGGCCCGCGCCCTAGGCCAGGCCTTGCGCACCGCGCTGCAGACCAGCGGCCTGTTCTACGAATCGCACCTGACCGACATGGTCTTCGGCCGCAGCAACCCGGCCCAGCTTCAACTGGAACCGCAGGCCAAGCTCACCAAGGCCGGCGTGCCCACGGACGCCGAAGCCGCGCGCCCCCGGGCCGATGCGCCAGCCACGGGCAGCCGCGCCAGCGCCGACGCGCCGGGCGCGTCCGGCTCGTCCAGCGCTCCGGCTCCCGGCACACCGGTCAGCGGCATCCACCAAGACTTGACCGTGCTGGTGCGCCAGCAACTGGATGTCCTGGCTAACCAGGCCCTGACCTGGCAAGGCGAAGCCTGGCCCGGCACGCCGATGGAATGGGAAGTCGAGCGCGAACCCTATGGCGGCGATCCCGATTCCGCGGTGCCCACCTGGGCCACCCGCCTGAAGCTGGACCTGCCGCGTCTGGGGTTGGTCGATGCGCGGCTGAACCTGGCCGGCGACCAGATCGTGCTGCAGCTGGTGGCCCCGCACAGCGCCGCTGAAATCAACGACTCGTCGGACCAGTTGCGCGCGCGCCTGCTGGCGTCCGGCCTGACACTCAGCCATCTGGTGGTGAACGTGGTCGACCCGCGTCCCGCCATGCCGACGGATTTCTGATGAGCCCCGCCCCGCTCCCCGACAACGGCCCCAACGCCAACCGCAATGCGGCGGTCGCCATTTCGTATGACGAGAAAGACGGCGCTCCGCGGGTCGTGGCCAAGGGTTACGGCCAACTGGCGGACACGATTGTGCGCGCCGCCGAAGAGAACGGGCTGTATGTGCACGAATCCCGCGAATTGGTCGGCCTGCTGATGCAGGTGGACCTGGATTCCCATATTCCTCCCCAACTCTACGTCGCGGTGGCAGAATTGCTGGCCTGGCTGTATCGCCTGGAATCGCGCGAATTGCCCGACGCCCCGCCGCCGCCGGCCTGACCCTCATTCTCTAAGGACTACCACCGTGTTGGATGCCAGCGATCCGGAATTCCTGCTTACCCGGCCGGAAGACATGCGCGCCGCGCTCTTTGAACTGACGCACCCGGACAGCCACATCCTGGTGCGCGACGCCGCGGACCGCGAGATGGCAGTGCTGGTGCTGGGCGCCGACAAGCAGACCCGCCAATTCTTCTGGCGGCCGCGCGACTACGCCGGCGCCGACTTCGAGCAGTCGGACAGCATGGGGCTGCTCAGCGGCACGACGTTCCACTTCCACGCCACGGCCTACGGTGGCGTGCAGATCCGCTTCCGCGTGCAGCGCCCCGAAGTCATCCATTTCGACGACGGCAGCGCGGCGCTGATGTCGCCCTTCCCCGACCGCCTGGCCCGCATCCAGCGCCGCAAGATGTTCCGCGCGTCGCTGGCCGCCAGCGTCGGCCGCGGCCAGGCCAGCTGGCGCCCCGCGCCCACGGAAAAGCCCATCTGTTTTTCGGTGCGCGATATCTCGGTGGACGGCGTCGGCCTGCGGGTGGGCATGGCAGTGCAAGCCCTGCCCGAGCGCGGCACAGTGCTGGAGGATGTGCAACTGGATTTCGGCGACCTGGGCCAGTTCAGCGCGCGCCTGGAAGTGCGCAACGTCTATCCGATTTCGGGCCAGCCCATGACCCAGGCCAGCAGCCCGGATGAGCCCGCCCCGACCCACGTATCCCTGACGGGCGAACCGCCCATGAGCCACCTGGGCGCGGTCTTCCTGGACCTGAACGCCCGCCAGGAAAACTGGCTGCAACAAGTGGTGTGGCGCTTGGAGAAAACCGCCAGGTAGCACAACACTGCCGCGCGCAATGCGCGAGCCCGCCATCCAAGCCAGAATGCCCGCCGGGCAGCCCCGACGGAAAGACAGTCAGCCCGCGAACCCCGCGCAGCGTCGGAGCCAAGACAGCACCCCAGCACCCCGCAAAAATAGCCGCCCGGCCGCCGGGCCGCCCCAAGGCCGGGCAGCCCCCTTGGGGGGCAGCTAGCCCGCGCAGCGGGCGCGGCGTGGGGGCTCTTACCCCCGCAACATCACACCGCCATCGAGGAAATTTCCTTGTAGGCGGACACCAGCTTGTTGCGGACCTGGACCGCGGTCTGGAAACCGATGCTGGCCTTCTGCAGGTCGATCATCACATCATTGAGCGATACGTCGGGTGCGCCCATTTCGAAGGCCTTGGCCTGCGCCGAGGCGGCGTTCTGGGCGCCGGTGACGCGGCGAATGGAGCGTTGCAGCTCGGCGGCAAATCCGTCGGGCTGGGCAACGGCCTCGCCTGCGGCCAGATTGCCGGTTTCCGCCTTGCTGACGACCGCGCGCATCTGCTGGAGCATCGTTTCGATGCCGGACAAGCCTGATACAGCCATTACGTTATTCCTTGCGGGTTGGACTACGCCAACGATGCAGGAAGCGTAACGCCAGCGGGGCGGCGCCATAGCCGATAGAAACCGCCAAAACACCCGATATTTCCACGAATGCGCAGCGGCGCCCGCCGCCTGGCGCACCCTTATCCGGATCCGGGTTTCACCCTGTTTCGGACATAGGAGATAAGTAACGCCAAAAAACCGCTGTTTTCGACGATTGGGTTTGCTAACGCAGCAGCAATAATCCAGGCTCTCCCCAGACCAGAAGCACGTTGCATGTGTAATCTGCCCTACCCGAACATGAAGTCATTTTCCCTGCTCCGCGAAGCCAGCGGGAGCCGCCAATGAATCAGCAGGCTACCCTGAGCGCGTCGCTTCTGGCGAAGTTTCCCGTGTTGGAAAAGATACGCGCGCTGCCCAAGCCCATTTTGCTGGGCGCGGCGGCTGCCCTTGTGGCCCTGATCGTCGCCGCAGCGATGTGGAGCAGCGAACCCAAGTACAAGGTGCTGTTCTCGAACCTGGACGACCGCGACGGCGGCGCCATCGTGACGGCCCTGGGCACCATGAACGTGCCTTACAAGTACAACGACACAGGTACTGCCCTGCTGGTGCCGGCCGACCGCGTCTATGACGCCCGGCTGCAACTGGCATCGCAGGGCCTGCCGCGCGGCGGTTCGGTCGGCTTCGAGCTGATGGACAATGCCCGTTTCGGCGCCAGCCAGTTCGCCGAGCAGATCAACTACCAGCGCGGCCTGGAAGGCGAACTGGCCCGTTCGATCGAATCCATGCACACCGTGCAGCACGCCCGCGTGCACCTGGCCATGCCGCGCCAGTCGCTGTTCGTGCGTGAACGCCAACCGCCGACCGCCTCGGTGCTGCTGAACGTCTACCCTGGGCGCAGCATGAGCGACGCCCAGGTGTCCGCCATTTCCTGGCTGGTCGCTTCCAGCGTGCCGGAACTGACCGCCGAGAACGTCTCGATCGTCGACCAGAACGGCCGCCTGCTGTCTTCGCCCCTGGGCGAAGGCCGCGGCATGGACGCCGACCAGATGCGCATGGTCCGCGAGACCGAGCAACGCACCGTCGAACGCATCCTGACCATCCTGAACCCGCTGGTCGGCCCGGGCAACGTGCACGCCCAGGCCAGCGCCGAAATGGATTTCGCGCGCCGCGAGGAAACCTCCGAGGTCTACCGCCCCAACCAGGAACCGGGCCAGTCGGCCGTGCGCAGCCAGCAGACCAGCGACTCGACCCAGCGCGGCATCAACCCCGCCCAGGGCGTGCCCGGCGCCTTGTCGAACCAGCCCCCGGGCAATGCCCAGGCGCCCATCGCCAACCCGCCCCAGACCCAGCCGCCCCGCCCCGGCCAGCCGCAGCAGCCCAACGCCCAGCAGCAACAGCAGCAGCAAACCGGCACGCAGGCCGCCGGCGGCAGCCTGAACGAACGCCGCGACGCGACCACCAACTACGAAGTAGATCGCACGATCAGCCACATCAAGCAGCCCGTGGGCAACCTGAAGCGTCTGTCGGTCGCCGTGGTGGTGAACTACATCCGCGACAAGGACGGCGAGCCCCAGGCCCTGCCGCCTGAAGAACTGAACAAGCTCACCAATCTGGTGCGCGAAGCGATGGGTTATTCGGAAAGCCGCGGCGATTCGCTGAACCTGGTCAACAGCCAGTTCAACGACGGCCCGCCGGCCCTGCCGATGTGGCGCGATCCGGAAATGATCGCCCTGTTCAAGACCATCCTGGCCTGGCTGGTGGGTGGCGTGCTGGCCCTGTGGCTGTACCGCAAGGTACGCCGCACGGTGGGCGAGTACCTGTACCCGCCGGTCGATCCGGAAGTGGCCGAGGCCGAGCGCATCGAAGCCCAGCGCGAGGCCCAGGACCTGGCCCGCGCCAAGGAAACGGACCGCTACCAAGACAACCTGGACCGCGCCCGCACGATGGCGACCAAGGATCCGCGCGCCGTCGCGATGGTCCTGCGTACCTGGATGACCAAAGATGAAAAATGATTCCAAACCCATGGACGGCATGACGCGCAGCGCCGTCCTGATGATGTCGCTGGGAGAAGACGCGGCGGCCGAGGTCTTCAAGTACCTCAGCGCCCGCGAAGTCCAGCAGGTCGGCGCCGCCATGGCGAGCCTGAAGCAGGTCACCCGCAACGACGTGGCCGTGGTGCTGGAGGAATTCCGCCAGGAAGCCGACCAGTTCATGGCCGTCACGCTGGGTTCGGACGACTACATCCGCACCGTGCTGACCAAGGCGCTGGGCAGCGACCGCGCCGCCGGCCTGATCGAGGACATCCTGGAAGCCGGCGAAGGCGGCAGCGGCATCGACGCGCTGAACTGGCTGGATCCGCACACCGTGGCCGAACTGATCGGCGACGAACACCCGCAGATCATCGCGACCATCCTTGTGCACTTGGAGCGCGACCGCGCCGCCGGCGTGCTGGCCCTGTTGACCGACCGCCTGCGCAACGACGTCATGCTGCGCATCGCCACGTTCGGCGGCGTGCAGCCCGCGGCCCTGTCGGAACTGACCGAAGTGCTCAATTCCGTGCTGGCCGGCCAAGGCGCCAAGCGCAGCAAGATGGGCGGCGTGCGCACCGCGGCCGAGATCCTGAACATGATGAATTCGGCCGAAGAGGAAACCGTGGTCGCCAGCCTGCGCGAACGCGACAACGACCTGGCGCAGAAGATCATCGACGAGATGTTCGTGTTCGACAACCTGCTCGACGTCGAAGACCGCGCCATCCAGCTCATCCTCAAGGAAATCGACAACGACACGCTCATGGTCGCGCTCAAGGGCGCCCAGGAAGAGCTGCGCGCCAAGTTCCTGCGCAACATGTCCAGCCGCGCCGCCGAAATGCTGCGCGAGGACCTGGAAGCGCAAGGCCCGATCCGCATGTCGAAGGTCGAGACCGAGCAGAAGAAGATCCTGCAGATCGCCCGCCGCCTGGCCGAAAGCGGCCAGATCGTGCTGGGCAACTCCGGAGACGACGCGTATGTCTGAAGCGGATACCGGCCAGTCGACACTCATCTCGCGTAGCGCCGCCTGGCGGCGCTGGCAGATGCTGTCGTTCGACGAGCCGCCGCCCGCGCCAGTCGAACCCGAGCCGGAACCCGATCCGGGCCCCGACCCGGAAGTGGTGATGGCCCAGCTGCGCGCCCAGGCCGTCGCCGAGGGCCGCCAGGAGGGTTTTGCACAAGGCCACGCCGCCGGCCTGGAAGCCGGCCGCGCCGAAGGCTTTGAAGCAGGCCAGGCAGCCGGCCGCGAAGCCGGCTATGCCGAAGGCCTGGCGCAAGCCCGCGAGCAAGGCGCCCTGGAAGCCGGGCAGTTGCATGCGCTGGTCGAAGCCTGCGCCACGTCGATCGGATCGCTTGAAGAGAAGATGGGCCAGAGCCTCCTGACGCTGGCCCTGGACATCGCCCAGCAGGTCGTGCGCACGACCCTGGCCGAGCAGCCCGAAACCGTGGCCAGCGCTGTGCGCGAAGTGCTGCACATCAACCCCACCGCTGGCGGC
The DNA here is from genome assembly GCF_014170305.1 of Achromobacter sp. UMC71. GTDB lineage: Bacteria > Pseudomonadota > Gammaproteobacteria > Burkholderiales > Burkholderiaceae_B > Achromobacter. The sequence continues at coordinate 243,762 of NZ_LZZT01000010.1, read as the reverse complement.
CAGATGCGCCTGTGGGCCAATCCGGCGGATATCGAACTGATCCGCCTGCACCTGGCCGACGAGCTCAAGGAAGGCCACTGGCGCGTCCTGGCCGATGAATCCATCGCCCGCGGCGGCTGCCGCGCCGAGACGCCGTTCGGCGACATCGACGCCACCTTGCAGACCCGCTGGCGCCGCGTGGCCGCCTCGCTGGGCCGCAACGTCAACTGGGAGGAGCCGGCGTGAGCGGCAATCCGGCCCCCGCGCAGCCCGGCCAACCGGCCGTGCCCGTGATCGACCGCTGGCAGACCCAGCTGGAGATCGGGTCCATCCGCGCCGCCTCGACCGACCCCTGGCTGGTCAGCGGCAAGATCACCCGCGCCACCGGCCTGGTATTGCACGCCACCGGCCTGCGCCTGCCGGTGGGCGCCGCCGCCCGCATCGAAATCGCGCGCGGCCATGACCATTGGGCCGACGCCGAAGTCGTCGGTTTTGACGGCCATACCCTGTACCTGATGCCGCAGGCCGACATTTCCGGCCTGCCGCCCGGCGCCCGCGTGGTGCCCGGCGAACCGCCGGTGCAGCGCCAGATTCCTCTGCCGCGCAAGGCCGAACTGAACGGCAACGCCAAACCCCAGCTGGGCCGCCACCTGCCAGTGGGCAACGCCCTGCTGGGCCGCGTGCTGGATGGCGCCGGCCGGCCGCTGGACGGCCTGGGCCCGCTGACCGGCGCTGAACTGGCGCCCCTGTCCGCCCTGCCGATCAACCCCCTGTCGCGCGCCCCGATCGACACCGTGCTGGACACTGGCGTGCGCGCCATCAACGGCCTGCTGACCGTCGGCCGCGGCCAGCGCATGGGCCTGTTCGCCGGCTCCGGCGTGGGCAAGAGCGTGCTGCTGGGCATGATGGCCCGCTACACCAAGGCCGACGTCATCGTGGTCGGGCTGATCGGCGAACGCGGTCGTGAAGTCAAGGAATTCATCGAGCACAACCTGGGCCCGGAAGGCCTGGCCCGCTCGGTCGTGGTGGCCGCGCCGGCCGACGTCTCGGCGCTGTTGCGCCTGCAAGGCGCCGCCTACGCCACGCGCCTGGCCGAACACTTTCGCGACCAGGGCCTGGACGTGCTGCTGATCATGGACTCGCTGACCCGCTACGCCATGGCGCAACGGGAAATCGCGCTGGCCATCGGCGAGCCGCCGGCCACCAAGGGCTATCCGCCGTCGGTCTTCGCCAAGCTGCCGATGCTGGTGGAACGCGCCGGCATGGGCGCGCCCGGCCCCAGCGGCAAGGCCGGCTCGATCACCGCGTTCTATACCGTGCTGGCCGAGGGCGATGACCAGCAGGATCCGATCGCCGACTCGGCGCGGGCCATCCTGGACGGCCACGTGGTGCTGTCGCGCCACCTGGCCGAAGCGGGCCACTACCCCGCCATCGACATCGAAGCCTCCATTTCCCGCGCTATGACCTCGCTGATTCCCCAGCAGCAATTCGCGGTCGTGCGCCGTTTCAAGCAGTCGCTGTCGCGCTACCAGCGCAATCGCGACCTGATCGCCGTGGGCGCCTACGCCGCCGGCAACGACCCGCAACTGGACGACGCCATCGCCCGCTATCCCCGCCTGGAAGCCTTCCTGCAGCAGGATATCGGTGAAAACGTCGGCTACGAGGATGCGGTCAATCAGTTGCGTGCAAGCTTCGAATTGAGAGACACCTATGCCTAGCCAATTGCCCCTGGACATGCTGATCAACCTGGCCAAGGAGAGCACGGACGAGGCCGCCCGCCTGCTCGGCCGGCTCAGCGCCGAGCGCACCAACGCCGAACGCCAGCTCAGCATGCTGCACGATTACCGCCAGGATTACCTGGAACGCCTGCAGCAAGCCATGACGAGCGGCATGTCGGCCAGCGACTGCCATAACTACCAGCGCTTCATCGGCACCCTGGACGACGCCATCGGCCAGCAGCAGGGCGTGCTGCGCCAGGCCGACGAGAACCTGGCCAAGGGCCGTCTCTACTGGCAACAGGAAAAACGCAAGCTCAATTCGTATGACGCCCTGGCGCAACGCGAATTGCGCGCGCAGGCCGTGGTGGAATCCCGCCGCGAGCAACGCGCCAACGACGAATACTCCGCCCGCCTGGTCCAGCGCCAGGCCGGCATGCATTAATTAGAGGAAGCCCCAGATGACTGCTCCCCTGCCCCTGCCCACCGTCGCGCCCGTCGCGCCGACCTCGATCGCCGACACGCTTGGCGCCAAATCCTCGGTCGCCTCGCCCAAGAAGGGTCCGTCCTTCTCCGACGTGCTGGCCCAGCAGCGCCCTGCCGTGCAACGTCCGAACCCGTCGGCCGACGCGCGCCCCGCCAATGGCTCCAAGACGCCGTCGAACAACGGCAAGACCTCGGGCGACGCCGCCGGCAACGCGGAAAACGCCGCGGCCACGGCCATCGACGACGCCGTGCAGACCGCCACCCAGGCCGAAGCCGGCGCGCTGGCCGTCGCCGCCGCGCAGCAGCCGGCCACCCCGGTGGTCCTGCCGCAACAGACGCTGGATATCGCCGCCCAAGCCGCCGAACAGGTGCAACTGGCGCGCGGCGCCGCCCAGGCCGCCGCAACGACGATCAGCAGCGGCGCTGCCGTGGTGCAAGCCGCATTGACCGCCAACGATGCCATCGCCACGCCGCGCGCGCCGGTGGCCGCCACCGCCCAGCAGGCCGAAGCCGCCGCCTTGCAAGCCAGCCGCGACGCCCAGGTGGCGCTGCCGGTGGTTACCGCCGCGGTCAAGCCGGGCTCCACGCCCGCGCCCGACGCCACGGCCGCCAAGACGGCCCCGGCCGTCGAGCTGCCTCGCCCCGTGCCCGAAGCCGCCGCGCCGCGCAACGCCGCGCGCGTCCCCGCCGAACCGGCAGCCGCCGCGCCGCTGCATGCCCGCAACGAGGAAGACGCCAACGAACCGGTGCTTAGCACCGCGCAACAGTTCCAGGTACCGCAACACGCCACCAACGCGCAAGACCACCTGGCCCAGGCGGTCGCCGCCGCGGTCCAGCGCCAGCAACCCGCGATAGCCAACCCGGCCAGCGTGGCCGTGCCCAACGTGCCCGTCGTCATGCAGGTGGCGACGCCCGTGGGCGGTACGCACTGGGGCACCGAACTCGGCCAGCAAATGGTCGTGATGAGCAACAACGTGCGCCAAGGCACCCAGACCGCGGAACTGCGCCTGGATCCGCCGGACCTGGGCCCGCTGCGCGTCAGCCTGAACCTGGCCGACGGCGTGGCCAGCGCCTCGTTCGTGTCGGCCCATGCCTCCGTGCGCCAGGCCATCGAAACCGCGATTCCGCAACTGCAACAGGCGCTGGCGCAAGCCGGCATCTCGCTGGGTCAGACCAGCGTCGGCGAACAGGCCGCGCAGCAAGAATTCGCGCAGCAGAACGGTGGCGGCTCGCAACGCCAGGGCGGCGGCAACGGCGCGGCGGTGGCCGATGGCGCGATCGACGGGCAGCAGCCCGCCGTGACGGCATCGCGCAACGCCAACGCGCTGGTCGACACCTTCGCGTAACAATCCCGCGGCCCGCAGCCGGCAACGGTTGCGGGCGGTGCAGCAATAGCTTGAGATACGCGGCTTTCGCCCTGTTTTTCGCCTCCAAGCCGGAGCGTGATTTCGGGCAGAATGCTTTCATCCACTAAGAATCCGTTTTCATCAGCGGCAAAACACGCATCGACACCGAGATGGCGACTTCCAAACCCACAACCATGCCGCCGCGCGGCCCGCTTCCGACTCGTTCTGGCGGCATCGGCCGCATTCTTCGCCCGTTGCTCATGATCCTGGTGCTGCTGCTCGTGGCCGCCGCCAGCGCGGGCGCGACCTGGTTCATCACGCAGCGCATGCAGCCGCAAGGCGGCGCGCCGGTGCAACTGGGCGTCGGCCAGACTCCCGGCGGCCAGCCTGGCCAGCCCGGTGCCGGCCCGCAAGCCACGCCGACCACGTTCGTCGCGCCGCCCGCCACCCCGGCGGCGGTCCCCGCGCCGATCTTCGTGCCGATCGAAGCCTTCACGGTGACGCTGCAGAACCCCGACACCGAACGCATCATGCACGTCGGCCTGACCTTGCGCGTCAGCGACGAGCAGACCCGCGTGCGCCTGGAAAAGTACATGCCTGAAGTGCGTAGCCGCATCCTGATGGTGCTGTCGTCGCAGTCGCCCACCGGCGTGCAGACCCAGCAAGGCAAGACCGACATGGCCAACGCCATCAAGCAAGCCGTCAACCGCCCGTTCTCGCCCCTGCCGGACGGCCAGTATGTCACCGACGTACTGTTCACGGCGTTCGTGGTGCAATAAGCATGGCCTACGAGGCGTTTCTTTCGCAGGACGAAGTCGACGCGCTGCTTGCCGGCGTCACGGGCGAGAGCGACAGCAAAAAGGAATCCGCGGGCACCAGCGACGGCGCCCGCGCCTATGACCTGAGCTCGCCGGACCGCGTGGTGCGCCGGCGCATGCAGACGCTGGAGCTCATCAACGAGCGTTTCGCGCGCCAGATGCGCAGCGTGCTGTTGAACTTCATGCGCCGCAGCGCCGACATCACAGTCGGCTCCATCAAGATCCAGAAGTACGCGGACTTCGAGCGCAACCTGCCCGTGCCGAGCAACCTGAACATGGTCCAGATGAAGCCGCTGCGCGGCACGGCCCTGTTCACGTACGACCCGAACCTGGTGTTCCTGGTGATCGACAGCCTGTTTGGCGGCGATGGCCGCTACCACACGCGCGTCGAAGGCCGGGACTTCACCACCACCGAACAGCGCATCATCCGGCGCTTGCTCAACCTGACCCTGGAAAGCTACGGCAAGTCCTGGGACCCCGTCTATCCGATCGAGTTCGACTACGTACGCTCGGAGATGCACACCAAGTTCGCCAGCATCACCGGCAACAATGAAGTGGTGGTCGTCACCTCGTTCCACATCGAATTCGGCGCGACCGGCGGCGACCTGAACATCTGCCTGCCCTACTCCATGATCGAGCCGGTGCGCGATCTGCTGACGCGGCCGCTGCAGGAAACTACGCTGGAAGAAGTAGACCAGCGCTGGTCGCAGCAGCTGTCGCGCCAGGTGCGCAGCGCCGACATCGACGTGGTCGCCGAATTCGCGCGCATTCCTTCCAGCATCCGCGAACTGATGCACATGAAGGTCGGCGACATCCTGCCCGTGGATGTGCCGCAAACCATCATCGCCAACGTCGATGGCGTGCCGCTGATGGAATGCGGCTACGGCGTCTTCAATGGCCAGTACGCCCTGCGCGTGCAAAACATGTTTACCTACGATACCGAATCAAACGAGGCCCCCGACCATGACTGACAAGAACGAGCCCGGCACTGGCTCGTCCCCGGCCGACGACTGGGCCGACGCGCTCGCCGAACAATCCCGCGCCAATCCGCCCACCCAGGCGGACGGCCTGAAGCCCCAGGACGACTGGGCCGCCGCCATGGCTGAACAGACTGCCGCCACGCCGCCCGCCGCTGCCGCGCCTGCTCCGGCGGCGCCGGCCCCCGCCGCGCCGGCCGCCGGATCGCCGGCCGCCCAATCAGCCGCGCAATCGGTGTTCAAGCCGCTCGCGGGCGCCGCGCCCGGCGCCGGCACCGACATCGACCTGATCATGGACGTTCCCGTCCAGCTGACGGTGGAACTGGGCCGTACCCGCCTGACCATCAAGAACCTGCTGCAGCTGGGCCAAGGCTCGGTGGTGGAACTGGACGGCCTGGCCGGCGAGCCGATGGACATCTTCGTGAACGGCTACCTGATCGCCCAGGGCGAAGTGGTGGTCGTGGAAGACAAGTACGGTATCCGCCTGACCGACATCATCACGCCGTCCGAACGCATCAACCGCCTGAACAACCGCCGTTGACGCGTCGCCAGCCATGAACGACTCCGCCCTGCTGCGCGTCATCATCGGCCTGGTGCTGGTGCTGGCAGCCATCCTGGCCGCGGCCTGGATGGCGCGCCGCGCCGGCCTCACGCAGCGCGGCGGCGGCAACCTGCTCAAGCAGGTCGCCAGCATGCCGGTGGGCGCACGGCAGAGCATCGTCGTGGTCGAGATCGAGAACACCTGGGTGGTCGTGGGCGTCAGCCCCGGCCAGATCACCCCCCTGCATACCCTGCCTGCCGGCGAACTGCCGCAGGCCGCGCCCTTGCCCGCCGCCGCCTTCGCGGCCAAGCTGGGCCAGGCGCTCAAGCGCCGCTAGACGGCGCGCGTATTCCCCTGACCATGAGCTTGCCGAGCAGCACCTCCCCCCGCGTCCGCCGCAGCCTGTTGCCCATGGTGGGCGCCGCCGCGCTGCTGGGCCTGGCCCTGTTTCCGGCCGGCGTCGTCGCCCAGGCCACGCTGCCGGCGCTGACCGCGACCCCGGGCCCGAACGGCTCGGAGACCTATTCGCTCAGCATGCAGACGCTGCTGTTGATGACGTCGCTGTCGTTCCTGCCGGCGGCGTTGCTCATGATGACCGGCTTCACCCGCATCATCATCGTGCTGGGCCTTCTGCGCAGCGCCATGGGCACCGCCATGTCGCCGCCGAACCACGTACTGATCGGCCTGGCGCTGTTCCTGACCTTCTATACGATGTCGCCGGTCTTCGACAAGATCTACGCCGAGGCCTATAAACCTCTGTCCGAAGGCACGATCCAGTTCGAGACGGCCGTTGAACGCGCGGCCGGTCCGCTGCGCACCTTCATGCTGCACCAGACCCGCGAGAACGACCTGTCGCTGTTCGCCAACCTGGCCAAGCAGCCGGCGCTGGACGATCCGTCGCAAGTGCCGCTGCGCATCCTGGTGCCGGCGTTCATCACCAGCGAACTCAAGACCGCGTTCCAGATCGGCTTCACCATTTTCATTCCGTTCCTCATCATCGACCTGGTGGTCGCCAGCGTGCTGATGGCGCTGGGCATGATGATGGTGCCGCCCGTCACGGTGGCGCTGCCGTTCAAGCTGATGCTGTTCGTGCTGGCCGACGGCTGGAACCTGCTCATGGGCTCGCTGGCCCAGAGCTTCTACCAATAGCCCCGGGGAAATCGCCATGACCGCTGAAACCGTCATGACCATGACCTACCAGGCGATGAAGATCGCCCTGGCGATGGCCGGCCCGCTCCTGATCATCACGCTGATCGTGGGCCTGGTCATCAGCATCTTCCAGGCGGCCACCCAGATCAACGAAATGACGCTGTCGTTCATTCCGAAGCTGCTGGCCATGTGCGGCGTGCTGGTGCTGCTGGGCCCCTGGCTCATCGGCATCATGGTCGACTACATTCGCCAGCTCATCGGCCAGATTCCCGGCCTGGTGTCGTAGCGGCCCGCGCCGCCGGCTTCAGGAACGCGCCTTCATGTTCGCCTTCACGCTCGAACAGCTCAACGGCTGGATCGGCCAGTTCCTCTGGCCGTTCGTGCGCATCCTGGCGCTGATCGGCACCGCCCCCCTCTTCTCCGAATCTACCGTGCCGGTCAAGGTCAAGGTCGGCCTGGCGTTCGTCCTGGCCGTGGCCATCAGTCCCGCCCTGGATCCCGTGCCGCCCATTGCCCCGGGCTCGTTCGCCGGCTTGTGGATGGTGATGCAGCAGGTGCTGATCGGCATCGCGATGGGCTTTACCATGCGCCTGGTGTTCGCCGCGGCGCAGACGGCCGGTGAATTCGTCGGCCTGCAGATGGGTCTGTCGTTCGCGTCTTTCTTCGACCCCAGCACCGGCGCCAACACCGCCGTGCTGTCGCGCCTGTTCAACATCGTGGCCATGCTGACCTTTCTGGCGCTGGACGGACATCTGCTGGTGCTGGCCGCGCTGGTGCGTTCGTTCGACACGCTGCCGGTGGCGGCCGTCCAGTTGCACCAGAACGGCTGGGGCGTGGTGGTGGAATGGGGCAAGACCGTGTTCGTCTCCGGCCTGCTGCTGGCGCTGCCGCTGATCTGCGCGCTGCTGACGATCAACCTGGCCATGGGCATCCTGAACCGCGCCTCGCCGCAGTTGTCGGTGTTCTCAGTGGGCTTTCCCGTCAGCCTGATCGTGGGCGTGGTGCTGCTGACCGTGGTGCTGCCCAATTCCGGCCCGTTCCTGGAAGCGCTGTTCGAATCCGGCCTGTCCGCGATGAGCCGAGTGGCCGATGCGCTGGCCGGACGCTAGGGCCTGTTGACAGGCCCTGGACGGCCAGGCCGATCCGGCACGCCATGAAAAAAAAGGCCATAGGGCCGGTTTTTTCATGGCGTGCTCCGCCGCGCGTTACTGCTGCCCGGTCAGTCGGAACACCCGGATCGTCTCGCGCAAGGCCCCCGACTGGTTGCCCAACTGCAGCACCGCGCCGCCCAGTTCCTGTACCAATGCGGTGTTCTGCACGGTCATCACATCCATCTGCGAGACCGCCGTATCCACCTGCTCGATGCCGCTGGACTGCTCCTGCGAGGCCTGCGAAATCTCGCCGATGATGTCCGTCACGCGGTGCACCGCTGCCACAATCTCTTCCATCGTAGCGCCGGCCTGCTCGGCCTGGGCCGAGCCTTCGGTGACACGCTCGACCGAATCCTCGATCAGGCCCTTGATCTCCTTGGCCGCCTGGGCGCTCTTCTGCGCCAGGCTGCGGACCTCGCCCGCCACCACCGCGAAGCCCTTGCCGGACTCGCCCGCGCGCGCCGCCTCCACGGCTGCGTTCAGCGCCAGGATGTTGGTCTGGAACGCGATGCCCTCGATGATGCTGACGATGTCGACGATCTTGCGCGAGCTGTCCGAGATGCCGTGCATGGTGCTCACGACCTGACCCACCGCCACGCCGCCGCGCCGCGCCACATCCATGCTGCTGGCGGCCAGTTGGTTGGCCTGGCGCGCGTTGTCGGCGTTCTGGCGCACGGTGGACGTCAACTGCTCCATGCTGGCGGCGGTCTGCTGCAGCGAGGCCGCCTGGCCTTCGGTGCGGCCCGCCAGCTCCTGATTGCCGCGGGCGATGTGCACGGCGGCCTGCGTCGTGCCGTCGATGCCGCGGTACACGTCCTGGGCAATGCCGACCAGGCTCTTGCGCATGACTTCCAGCGAAAATTTCAGGCTGCCGACTTCGTCGTCCGAGTCCGCCACGATCTGCGTGGTGAGGTTGCCGGCCGCGACCTGGCGCGCCATATTGGCGGCGTCGACCATCGGGTCCAGCAGCGAACGGCACAGGCTCCAGCCCAGGCCGAAGATGCCGGCCACGCCCAGCGCGATCAGGCCGCAGGCCAGGCCGGCTCCCGTGGCGTCCAGCGTGTCCCAATTGGCGCGCAGGCCGTAGGCGCCCGCCGCCACGACAATGCCCGAAGACAGCAGCGCATGGCGGAACATCCGGCTGCGCACGTTGCGCTGGAACGGAAAGGCCAGCAGGCCCAGGCTGCGGCGCCAGCCGGCCCGCACCGGGCGGCCGCGCACGATCCGGACGCCGCGGGCGCGGCCTTCGCGAATGCGCGCGTACAGTTCCTCGGCCATCTCGATCTGGTCTTCGCTGGGACGCACGCGCACCGACGAATACGCCACCACTTCGCCGTTCTCGACGATAGGCGTGGCATTGGCCAGCACCCAGTAGTAGCCCCCGTCCTTGCGGCGGTTCTTGACCAGGCCCAGCCACGATTCGCCAGCCTCCAGCGTCTGCCAGAGGTCTTCGTAGGCCTCGGGCGGCATGTCGGGATGGCGGACAATGTTGTGGGCCTTGCCGATCAGCTCCTCGCGCGAGAATCCGCTGACTTCGACGAACGCCGGATTCGCGTAGAGGATGCGGCCCTTGGTGTCCGTGCGCGAGATCAGGTATTGATCCTCGCGCAGCTTGGTTTCCACATCGTTGATTGGAAGGTTTACGCGCACAGCTTGTCTCCGGTTACATCGTATAGCGCAGCGACCTGTTCACCGGCCAGGTTCCATGCGTTATTGTCATTAACGACAATATTTTCGAAAACTTAACGCCCAATAGCATTTGACCCGGCGGCCGCGTGCGGGCGCCGGGTCGGCAGGTGCGCGGCCCGTGGGGCCGCGCCATTTTCCGCCGGGGCGCCAAGCCCCGCCGGAGCATCAGTCCTGCGTCAGCGTGGGGGCCTGGTAGCCGCCCAGTTGGTGCGCGGGCACTTCGATCACTTCGCCCGCGTTGATCTTGAACACCGCCACCGCTTCGGCCAGGCGTTGCGCCTGTTCCTGCAAGGAGCCTGCCGCGGCGGCCGCCTCTTCCACCAGCGCCGCATTCTGCTGCGTCACTTCGTCCATCTGCGAGACCGCGCGGTTGACCTGGTCGATCCCGCTGGACTGCTCTTCCGAGGCCGCCGAGATCTCGCCCATGATGTCCGTCACGCGCTTCACGGACGCCACGATCTCCTGCATCGTCGAGCCAGCGCGTTCCACCTGCTGCGAACCGGCGCCGACCTTGGTCACCGAATCCTCGATCAAGCCCTTGATTTCCTTGGCCGCCTGCGCGCTGCGCTGGGCCAGCGAGCGCACTTCGCCCGCCACCACCGCAAAGCCCTTGCCTTGCTCGCCGGCGCGCGCGGCTTCCACCGCCGCGTTCAGCGCCAGGATGTTGGTCTGGAACGCGATGCCGTCGATCACCGACACGATTTCCGAGATCTTGCGCGAGCTGGCAGAAATGCCCTGCATCGTGTTGACCACCTCGGCCACCGCCGAACCGCCGCGCTCGGCCACGTCCGACGCGCTGGCGGCCAGCTGATTGGCTTGGCGCGCGTTGTCGGCGTTCTGCTTCACGGTCGAAGCCAGCTCTTCCATCGAGGCCGCGGTCTCTTCCAGCGAGGCCGCCTGCTCTTCGGTACGACTGGACAGGTCGGTGTTACCCGCCGAGATCTCGCGCGAACCCACCGTGATCTCGTCCACACCACGGCGCACGGTCGCCACCGTGCGAGTCAGGCTTTCCTGCATACGCTTGAGCGCGGCGAACAGCTGGCCGATTTCGTTGTGCGAACGCACTTCGACGCGGCTGGTCAGATCGCCCGCGGCGATCTTGTCGAAATGCTGGCCGGCTTCGACCAGCGGGCGTACCACCAGGCGGCCGAACAGCACCCGGCAGAACACCATCAGCACCAAAGCCAGGCCCACGGCGACGCCCACCGCGATCATGGCGCGGTTGAAGTTGGTCTCGGCCTGGTCGATCGTGGCTTGCTGCTGGTCGGAAATGTACTTGCCGAATTCGTTGATGGCCTCGATGAACGCGGCGCTGCGGGGCGTGCCGTATTCATTGTTGACCATGTAGAAGGTGGAATAGTCCTCGCTGCGCAGCGCCTCGACCATGGTGTCCACGCCGTCGTCGATGTACGAACGGTAGCGGCGCACCAGGTTCATCGACAGCTGGCGGCCGGTGTCGTCCTGCAGCATGTTTTTCTGGAAATCGGCAAAGCGGCTACGCACGCCGGTCAGCAGATCGGTGGCGCCCTTCAGCGCCGCCGCCGCGTCGCGGGCCGAGTTCTCACCGCTGCCCCAGCCGGATTCTTGCAGGTGGCGTGCCGCGACCATCAGGCTGACGCGGGCGCGCAGCATGTCGCTGTTGATCACTTCCACTTGCTTGGCGCGTTCGGTCAGCGCGTTGACCTCGCGGATGGATTCGTAATTGTGCTGCAGGAAGAAGGCGGCCAGGCCGCCCACTGCTGCGATCAGCACGGCGAAGAACGCCATGACCCACAGCAGCATCGTGCCGACGCGGGCATCGCGCAGCCGCAGTTTGCGTTTCACTTTGGGCGCGCGCGCGGCCTTTTTCTTGCCGACCTTGCCGGACTTCGCACCGGATTCGAGACTCGCTTCCATATTCTTTCCCCATCCCTCAGGAACTGCTCTGACCAAATGAAAAACCACCCCGGCGCGCCATCCTGGCCGGACGGGCACGCATCAGGGCGACGTACGTCCTGGCCTGTGGCGGCCAGGGCGCTTTTCCGCGGGAAACCGGGGGGTTACAGCCCCTGGCGCGTCGACTCGGGCGGCGCCGCCGGCACCGGTATGACGATCGTCTCCACCTGGGGCGCCGGCGCGGGCTGCTGCGCCCATTCCTGACTGGCGTCAGGCACGGGGGCGGGGCCCAGCAATTTCTGGCGTTCCCAGGGTTCCAGCAGAATATTGGTGCTGTCGACAAGGCGCATCAGCCGGCCGTCGGGGCCGAACTGCAGCAGCGCTTCCTTACGGCTGTACAGGCCGTCCGCGACAAACGTGATCTTGAAGGACCAAAGGGCCAGGAAAGTGCCGTCGGTCTGTTTGTAGAACTTGTCAGGCGGCGCCGTCAGCGCCCGCGAGGCCTCTTCCAGCGTCGTCTGTCCCGGGGTCAGGGTAGACAGCTTGCCGGGGTCGAAGTTATGGCCCGTCGCCGCGCAGCCTGCAATCAGCGTTGCAATCGCCGCGGCTGCCAGAAGATGTAGATAGCCTCGCATACCTGCCCGTTTACCGGTCGCAACCGGCGTCAAAAGGATTCCCAATCGTCGTCCGACGGCGCCTGGCGGCGGGGAGCCGCCGGTGCCGGTTTGGCTTCGTTCGCGGCGGCCGGACGCGGCGCCGGACGGCGCAGCGGACGGGCAGCCGAGGCCGCCTCGGCCGGCGCCGGCTTGGCGCGCGCGGTACTGCTGCTGTGCGTCAGACGCACGGCAGGCGCGGCGGGCGCGGCCTTGCGCGGCGTCGCGGCCGACTTGGCCGGCGCGGCAATGCTCTGCGCGGGCGCCGCGGTATCCGCCGCCGGTGCGGCCACGCGCGGCGCGCTGCGTTGCTGGGCCAACTGGCGGGCCGGCACTTCGATCACATCGCCTGCGTTGATCTTGAACACCGCCACCGCTTCTACCAGGCGCTGCGCCTGTTCCTGCAAGGAGCCCGCGGCCGCGGCGGCTTCTTCCACCAGGGCCGCGTTCTGCTGCGTCACTTCGTCCATCTGCGAGACCGCGCGGTTGACCTGATCGATGCCGCCGGACTGCTCTTCCGAGGCCGCCGAGATCTCGCCCATGATGTCCGTCACGCGCTTCACGGACGCCACGATCTCCTGCATCGTCGAGCCGGCGCGTTCCACCTGCTGCGAACCGGCGCCGACCTTGGTCACCGAGTCCTCGATCAGGCCCTTGATTTCCTTGGCCGCCTGCGCGCTGCGCTGGGCCAGCGAGCGCACTTCGCCCGCCACCACCGCAAAGCCCTTGCCTTGTTCGCCGGCACGCGCAGCTTCCACCGCCGCGTTCAGCGCCAGGATGTTGGTCTGGAACGCAATGCCGTCGATCACCGACACGATTTCCGAGATCTTGCGCGAGCTGGCAGAAATGCCCTGCATCGTGTTGACCACCTCGGCCACCGCCGAACCGCCGCGCTCGGCCACGTCCGATGCGCTGGCGGCCAGCTGATTAGCTTGGCGCGCGTTGTCGGCGTTCTGCTTCACGGTCGAAGCCAGCTGCTCCATCGAGGCCGCAGTCTCTTCCAGCGAGGCCGCCTGCTCTTCCGTGCGGCTGGACAGGTCGGTGTTACCCGCCGAGATCTCGCGCGAGCCTACATTGATTTCATCCACGCCACGGCGCACGGCCGACACGGTGCGGGTCAGGCTTTCCTGCATGCGCTTGACCGCCGCCATGAGCGCGCCGATCTCGTTGGTGGAATTCACTTCCACGCGCGTGGTCAGGTCGCCGCCCGCGATGCGGTCAAAGCTCTCGCTGACCGCGCGCAGCGGCCGCAGCACGACGCGGTTCATGAACAGAAACGCGCCCAGCGACACCAGCAGGATCACGACCGCCAAGGCGATGTACACATAGGTCATCACCGCGGCCTGCGAGCGCGACGTCGCGACCTGCTCTTCGCTATAGGTGTTGATGGAAGCGGCGAATTCGGTCAGCTGCTTGGAAAACGCGCCGCTGGCTGCGGCCGTCTTGTTGTTCTTCAGGTTCAGGTATTCGGCGTTGTCGCCCCGGTCCAGCGCGGCCAGCATGGCCTGCAGGCCATCGGCAAATCCGTTGAACGACGCCAGCAACTGGCTCTCGGCGCTGCGGCCGATCTCCGTAGCCTTCGGGATGGCCTTGAAACTGTCGAGCTTCTTGCGCGCGTCCGCCATCAGTTGCTGCACGGTACGCGTATTTTCCGCCGCGCCGGCCTTGTCGCCTGCGGCGCGCTGCGCCGCGGCCAGATCCGCGCGGATGGTCGCGCGCAGCATCTGCACATAGGCGTCCTTGATCAGATTGCTCTGCTGGACACTCAGGCTATCCAAAGCGTTGATCGCTTCGGAATTGGATTGCATGCTGTTCCAACCGAGCGCGATGGCAACCAGCGCGGCCACGGCGACTGCCAATTGGGCAAGCATCAAGCCCGTGCGCACTTTCAGATTGCTAAACATGTTCCGATAGTTCCGGTAATCGCCAAGACGGCGCACCTGCGCCGCCCTGACGTAAAAGGGGTGTGTTCTCTACTTCCTGTTCATTGCACGCACGGACGACGCCGTTGTCAGAAGGACTCCCAATCGTCATCCGACGGCGGTGCGCGCCGGGCCGCCGCGGGCGCGGACTTGATCGGCTTGGCATCGGTGGCGTCGCTGGTCTTGACGACCGGGCGGCGCAGCGGACGCGCCGCCGTGGCGCCGCTGTTGGCCGTGGGCTTGGCCCGGGCCGGCTGCGCCAGGCGCGGCGCCGGCGCGGCTGCCGGCTTTGCCGGTGCCTGCGCGGGTTCGTCGGCAGCCTTGGGCGCCTGCTCGCCGGGTGCTGCCTGCGGAGCAGGCGCCGCGGCCACGCGCGGCGCGCTGCGTTGCTGGGCCAACTGGCGGGCCGGCACTTCGATCACATCGCCTGCGTTGATCTTGAACACCGCCACCGCTTCGGCCAGGCGTTGCGCCTGTTCCTGCAGCGAGCCGGCCGCGGCGGCCGCCTCTTCCACCAGCGCCGCATTCTGCTGCGTCACTTCGTCCATCTGCGAGACCGCGCGATTGACCTGGTCGATCCCGCTGGACTGCTCTTCCGAGGCCGCCGAGATCTCGCCCATAATGTCCGTCACGCGCTTCACGGACGCCACGATCTCCTGCATCGTCGAGCCGGCGCGTTCCACCTGCTGCGAACCGGCGCCGACCTTGGTCACCGAGTCCTCGATCAGGCCCTTGATTTCCTTGGCCGCCTGCGCGCTGCGCTGGGCCAGCGAGCGCACTTCGCCCGCCACCACCGCAAAGCCCTTGCCCTGCTCGCCGGCGCGCGCGGCTTCCACCGCCGCGTTCAGCGCCAGGATGTTGGTCTGGAACGCGATGCCGTCGATCACCGACACGATTTCCGAGATCTTGCGCGAGCTGGCAGAAATCCCCTGCATCGTGTTGACCACCTCGGCCACCGCCGAACCGCCGCGCTCGGCCACGTCCGACGCGCTGGCGGCCAGCTGATTGGCCTGGCGCGCGTTGTCGGCGTTCTGCTTCACGGTCGAAGCCAGCTGCTCCATCGACGCCGCAGTCTCTTCCAGCGAGGCCGCCTGCTGCTCGGTGCGGCTGGACAGGTCCGTGTTGCCGGCGGAGATCTCGCGCGAGCCTACATTGATTTCATCGACGCCGCGGCGCACCGACGCCACCGTGCGGGTCAGGCTCTCCTGCATGCGCTTGATGGCTGCGAACAGCTGACCGATTTCATTGGTGCTGCGTACCTCGACGCGGCCGGTGAAGTCACCGCCCGAGATCTTTTCAAAGTGGTCGCTGGCTTGGTGCAGGGGACGCAGTACCGTGCGGTTGATGAAAATCCAGCAACCCAGCGCCAGCAACAGCGCGATCGCGAGCAAGGCGATAGTGACCATGCGCGAAATACCATGGTCGACCTCGGCCTGCGCCGCCAGTTCGTCGGTGCGCTTATCGATAAAGCCCAGATAGCCGTCCACCGCCTCGCGGAATTTCGTGTTGACGTTGCTGGCCGAGTCGTTCAGGTCCAGGTAGTCCTGGATGGCCATGCCGGCCAGGGCGGCCGACTGGCGCTTGAGCACGCCTTCGTATTCCTTCAAGGCGGCTTCTACGGTCTGCCACAGGGACTCCGTGCCCGGCAACCGCGGCGCTTTGCGCAAGGCATCAATCATCTTGAAGGCGTCCTGCATCAGCAGATCGGAACGCTTGGCCTGCGCGGTAGCCTGCTCAGTCTTGCCTTGCTGCATGTCCATCAACGAGCTCGACAGCAACAGGCGCGCGCGCAGGAAAACGGTGTACGCGCGGTTCAGCGGCACCGCCTGATCCGAATACGCGCCGTTGATCTGGTTCAGCTTGTCGTTGCTGGAATTCAATCCCATCCACGCCACGCCGTTGGATATGAACATGGCGCCCGTAAAGAGCAGCAACACCAAAATTATGCAGGTGCGAACTTTCAAATTGACAAGCATGAAATATCCGAGCGTTATGCAGCGTGAAACGACAAATTCCCTACCCTGCACGCACACACGGACGCTCCGGCTTAGTACCGGAAGCGTCCGCAAGGGCGCAACTTGCCGCGTCCCCGAGGACACGGCCTATGGACTCACCGCATTACTTGCGGCTGAACAGACTCGATCCCTGGATCGTCATGAACGCCGCCGAAGCGGCCTGCAACGCCACCTGGCGCAAGGCCAGCTGGCTGGCGCCCGAGTAGTAGTCCAGGTCTTCCAGGTCCGACAAGGACTTGGAATAGGACAGGCCCTTCTGGACACCGGTGCCGTCCAGCGCTTCCAGTTCGTTCATACGCGCGCCGACCGAGGCGGCCACCGTCTGCACGTTGTCGTAGGTGTTGGACAGCTTCTTGTTGGCCGTGGCCAGTTCATTGGTCAGCTTGGCCAGAGCCACTTCGTCGCCGGCGATCGGCGAATCCAGCGTCTTGATCAGGCTGTCCAGCGTGTTGAACATGTCGACGTTGGCGGACTGCATGCTCTCGACGTCGATCACGTCGCCGTTCTGCGGCGTGCCCTTGACCACCACCGCCACGCCGCCGAAATCGATCGACGAATCCGGTTTGTAGGGGGTCGGCACGGCCGGCGGCGCCGGGGTGATGACCGGCGGGACCGGCGGATTGGCATTGGGCGAGGTCGTGATGACGCGATAGCCCATGTTGCCGGTGGCGGGATCCGATTCGAATTGCAGGCTGAAATTCTTGCCGATGTTGGGGCTGCCCGGCGTTACCGAGACCGTGCTGAACTGCGCGGTGCCCTGGTTGGTCGACGCAGCAGTGCTGACATAGGCCTGCGAGCCCGGATTGGCGCGGTTGAAGATATCGCTGCCGATGTCGCTGGTGGACATCTGGCGCGACTGGTCAACCTGCACGGTGCGCTCGCCGGTGGCGCCGCTGTAGACGATCTTGCCGTTGGCGTCCTGGGCGTAGGGAACCACGCCGCCCTGGTAGCCGGAGAACAGGTATTGGCCATTGCCATCGGTGCTGTTGGCCAGGCCCAGCAACGCGTCGCGGGCGCTCTTCAGGGCCGTGGACAAGGCCTGGCGGTCGCTGTCGGCGAAGGTGCCGTTACCGGCCTGCACCACCCGGGTGCGCACGTCGGCCAGCGCCGTCGTGATCGAATCCAGGATGTTGTTTTCCTGCCCCAGGTTGGTTTTGGCCGTGCCGCGGTTCAGCGAGTACGTCGAGTTCATGCTCTGCGTCTGCGCGACGTTGATCGCCAGCGATGCCGACAGCGGGTCGTCGGCGGGCGTCAGGAACTTCTTGCCGCTGCCCACCTGTTCGACCAGGCGGTTCATGTCGGATTCCTGAGAAAGAACGCCCTTCAGGCCGTTCGAATACATCATGGAGGTGCTCAGGCGCATGGGGAAGCTCCGAATTTATCTTTATTGGTCACGAGTCAACGGTCCGATCAGCCGCGCAAACCCAGCAGCGTGTCGAACAACGTGCTTGCTACGTCGATGATGCGAGCGCTTGCCTGGTATTGCTCCTGGTAAAGCGACAGGCTTACATATTCTTCATTCAGGTTCACGCCCGACACGGCTTGCTGCGCTTCCAGCTTCTGCGTGATGAGGTTGGCCTGGGCGGTGGCGGCCGATTTGATCTGCTGCGTCTGCACGCCGACGGTGTTGACCACCTGCGAGAACATCTCGTTGATGCTCATCGTGCCGTGGCCCAGCACCTTGGCCGTCTGCAGTTGCGCCAGCTTCAAGGCGTTCTTGCCGTTGGCGTCGCCGCCGGTGGCGTCGGCCGCGGCGATTTTGTTCGGATCGGTGATCAGCACGTTGATGTCGCGGGCGGCGTCGCGGGTAGGCGACAGCGACCACTTGTCGCCGGCCTGGGGCGGTGCGTCGATCGTCAGGGTGACGCCCATTTCGGCGTCCAGGTTCAGGGTCGCGGTCGGCGGGGTGCCGTTGGCCGGGCCGTTGTACACCTGGGTGCCTTCCGGCAGGCGCGTCACCATGTAATTGGTGCCGTCAAACGTGATGTCGTAGTCTTTGGCGTTGATATTGTTCACGTTGGTGAACGTGCCGCTGATCTGCGCACCGCTCTTGTTGTTGGCATTCGGCACGCCCTGGGGCTTGCCGACGCTGAAGAAATCGGTGCCAGGGTTGCCGGCGGTGTCCAGGCCCTGCTTGTGCTGGTCGTTGAACGACAGCGCCAGGCCCACGGCCATCTGACCCAGTTGCGCCTGCATCACGTCCAGCGAGGTGGCGCGGAACTGCAACAGGCCGCCCAACTTGCCGCCGGTGACCTCGGAATCGTTCAGTTCCACCGAAACGGTCTTGCCGCCCGAACCGGCCGGCAGCGTGTAGGCGATGACGGTACGGCTCACGTCCTTGGCGGACGACACGGCCTGCAACGGATAGATGGTCTGGCCCGACAGCAGCGCCTGGCCGCCCGAGGCCAGCGAGATATTGATCTTGTCGCCCTGCTCGTAGGTGGTCACGCCGATCAGCTGGTTCAGCTCCGACACGGCCTGGTCACGCTGGTCCATCAGATCGTTCGGCGGATTGCCGCCGGCCTTGGCGCGGGCGGTCGAAATCTGCGTGTTCAAGTCGTCGATGCGGGTCAGGTAGCTGTTGACCTGGTCCACGGTCGTGGAAATCTGCGTGTTCAGGCCCAGGCGCTGGTTCTGCATTTCCTGGTAGGCCGAACGGATCTGCGTGGCCATGCTGTTGGCCTTGCCCAGCAAGTCCTGGCGCGCGGCGGGATCCGCCGGCTTGCTGGCCACGGTGTTCATGCTGGTGAAGAAATTGGACAGGCCTGGGGCGATGCCCACAGTGCGGTCGGCAAACAGGTTGTTCACCTGCGACACCTGGTCGAACTGGGCCTGCAATTGGGCGCCGCTGCCCTGCGCGCCGACCAGCTGCTTGTACAAGAAGCTGTCGTAGCTGCGCACGACGGTGTCGACCTGGACGCCACGGCCGATGTAGCCGTTGCTGGTGGCCTGGGCGCCAGCGGTCGAGATCATGACGCGCTGACGGTTGTAACCGACCGTGGTGGCATTGTTGATATTGTGGCTGGTGGTGGCCAGGCCTGCCTGGGACGCGTTCAGCCCGCCCAACGCCAATTTATACAGATTCATGCTGACAATGCCCCGTATGTAACCGCAACTGATATGTCTGGATACCTGTTTAACGGCAGCAGGTAGTCCAAATTTAGAGTCCTTCCAACATCTGGCGCGAAATATCCACCTTGGCCGCGGCGCCACGTAGTTGGCTCATGACGCCGATCAATTTCTGCGCATATTGGGGATCGGTGGCGTAGCCGGCATCCTGGATGCGGCGGGCGGCCTCGATCTCGTTGCGCGCTTGGGTCACGCTTTCGTAGCGCGGGCTGTTGCCGATCAGGCGGGCGTAGTCCGCGAACGATTCTTCATAGGACGAATAGGCACGGAAGGGTTGCGTCACCTTTTTCGCGACGCCGTCTTCGTACTCGGTGGTCAGCACGTTGACGACCTTGCCCTTCCAGCTGGCGCCCGCCTTGATGCCGAACAGGTTGTAGCTGGTGGAGCCGTCGGGGTGCTTGATTTCGCGTTGGCCCCAGCCGGATTCCAGGGCCGCCTGGCCCATGATCAGGCGAGCCGGCACGCCGCTTTGCTGCGACGCCAGATTGGCCGCGCGCGACATCTTCGACACGAAATTGATGACGTGCTCGGGCGCACCCTCGGCCGCGGCCAGGGCCCGGTCGCTGGCGCGGTTGTTGCGCATCACGTCCATCAGCGCCGCCACTTCGCGCGAGCCGCCGGTGCGGAAATCGAGATCGGCGCCCTGCCCCAGGTTCTTGACGGCGTCCGCTGACAGGTCACCCGGCTTGCCCTGCTGCATCTGCGCCAGGATCGATTGCGACAGGCCGATGCCCGGCGTGGCCAGGTGCAGCGCCAGCTGCTCGTCGGCCATGGATTGCAGCATCTGGGTCTGCTGCGAGTCGAACAGGCCCTCTTTGGGCGTCGCCTCGCGCATACGCTTGAGCATCATCTGCAGAAACAGCGCCTCGAACTGCTTGGCCACCTGCTTTTGCTGCTCGGTGCCGGGGCCGGCGGGGTCCTTGGTCACATCGCGCTTCAGGTCCGACAGGCGCCCCATGTCGAACACGGAGTCCTGGCGGCCGCCCACGCGCGCGGCGTCATTGGTGTAGGCCATGGCGGTCAGATGATTTCCAGCTCGGCGCGCAAGGCGCCGGCGCTCTTCATGGCCTGCAGGATCGCCAGCAAGTCCTGCGGCGTGGCGCCCAGGGCGTTCAGGCCCTTGACCACGTCAGCCAGATTGGCGCTGGTGGTGACGCGCTGCAGCGAGCCGTTGTCCTGGCGCACTTCGATCTGGGTATTCGGCACCACCACCGTCTGACCTTCCGTGAAAGGCGTGTCCGGCTGCGATACCTGGTTCTGGCGGTTGATGATGACCGACAGGTTGCCGTGCGCCACGGCGGCTTCTTCGATCATGACCGTGCGGTTCATGACCACCGAGCCGGTGCGGGCGTTGATGATGACCTTGGCCACCGTGGGCGCGCGCGTCACCTGCAAATCCTCGATCTGCGACAGGAACCGCGCCTGCGAGGCCTGTTCCATCGGGCTGCGCACCTGCACCACCCGGCCGTCCAGCGCCGTGGCGGTGCCCTGGCCGAACTTGCGGTTCAGCGCCGCCACCACGTTCTGGGCAGTGCCGAAGTCGGTGTTGTTCATTTCCAGATAGATATAGCCATCGCGGGCGAACGTAGTCGGCACGCCGCGCTCGACGATCGCGCCGGCGCTGATGCGCCCGCCGTTGAGCTGGTTGATCTGCACGCTGGAACCGCCGGCCGAGGCGCCCGCGCCGCCCACCAGGATGTTGCCCTGGGCGATCGCGTAGACCTGGCTGTCCGCGCCCTTGAGCGGGGTCATCAACAGGGTGCCGCCGCGCAGGCTCTTGGCGTTACCCATGGAAGACACCACGACGTCCAGCGTCTGGCCGGGCCGGGCAAACGCCGGTAGCGTGGTCGTCACCATGACCGCGGCGACGTTCTTCAATTGCATGTTGCTGCCGGCAGGCACGGTGATGCCCAGCTGCGACAACATGTTGGTCAGGCTTTGCTGCGTGAACGGCGTCTGGCGCACCTGGTCGCCGCTGCCGTCCAACCCCACCACCAGGCCATAGCCGATCAGCTGGTTGCCGCGCACGCCCTGGATGGACGCCAGGTCCTTGAGCCGCTCGGCATGGGCCGCCGAGGCGCCGGCCAGCAACCCGGCGGCGACGCAGACACGCGCCAACAAGGACAGCAAGGCGGAAATCGGAGTCGGTTGTTTCATGGTCAGAACGGCGAGGCGATCAGGAAGAAGCGTTGCAGCCAGCCCATGGTCTGGACTTCGTCCATGACGCCCTTGCTGCGGTATTCGATGCGGGCGTCAGCCACCTGGGTGGACGACACAGTGTTCGTTCCGGTGATCGAGCGCGGATCCACCACGCCGGCAAAGCGCACGTACTCGCTGCCCCGGTTGATGGCGATCTGCTTTTCGCCGGCCACTTGCAGGTTGCCGTTGGACATCACCCCCACCACCGTGGTGGTGATGGTGCCGGTGAAGGCGTTGTTGGCGGTGCTGTCGCCCTTGCCCTGCGCCACGTTGCCGCCCTTGGCGTCCAGGTTCAGGTTGGCATTGGCCCAGCTGTCCATGAAGGACGGCGCGGCGGCGATGCCCAGGCTGGCGTTGCCGCTGCGGTTGGTGTTGGTGGCGACGTTCTTGGAAGCGTTCGTCTTCTCGTTGAGCACGATGGTGACGATGTCGCCGACATTGCGCGGCCGGCGGTCCTCGAACAGCGGATAGTTGCCGTACGTCGTGGGCTGGTAGATCGAGCCCGTGGGCTGCGCCATGGGCATCGGCGGCGGCGGCGGTGCCGCCGTCGTCGGCCCGGTCACGATGGGCTCGGGCGGAATCATGGCGCAACCGGCCACCAGCAAAGCCAGGGCCGCACTCGAAACCAGGCGCAGGACAGACATGGGCATCACAGTTGGGTCAGGCGGGCCAGCATTTCGTCCGAGGTCTTGACGGCCTTGCTGTTCATTTCGTAGGCGCGCTGCGTAGTGATCATGTTGACCAGTTCCTCAGCGACGTTCACGTTGGAGGTTTCGACGTAGTTCTGCAGGAACGTGCCCGCGCCGTCCACGCCGGGCTGCAGCAGGTTGGCCGGACCCGACGCGTCGGTTTCCAGGTACAGATTCTCGCCCACGCTTTGCAGGCCGGTCGGGTTGATGAACGTGGCGATCTGCAACTGGCCGATCTGCACGTTCACACCGGCGGCGCCAGGCTGGGTCACCGACACGATGCCGTCCTTGCCGATAGAGATGGACAAGGCGTTGTCCGGCACGTTCATCGGCGGCTGGATCACATAGCCGCTGACCGTGGTCAGCTGGCCGTTCTGGTCGCGTTGCAGCGCGCCGTCGCGCGTGTAGGCCTGGGTGCCGTCAGGCAGTTCCACCTGCAGGAAGCCGCGGCCGTTGATCGCCACGTCCAGTTCGCCGCCCGTATTGTTCAGGCCGCCCGTGGTGTGGATGCGCTCGGTCGCAGCCACGCGCGCGCCGGTACCCAGTTGCAGGCCCGACGGCAGCTGGGTGGCATCGCCCACCTGGGCGCCCGGCTGGCGCAGGGTCTGGTACATCAGGTCCTGGAACACGGCGCGGCCGCGTTTGAACCCGTTGGTCGAGACGTTGGCCAAGTTGTTGGAAATCACGTCCATCGAGGTCTGTTGACCTTCCAGGCCCGTCTTGGCAATCCACAGTGAACGCATCATGATGAAGTACTCCTGCCGCGGCGGCCCGGCCGCGCGCGAAAATTTTTATTCGGGAATCAGCTGACCGACAAGATGCCGTTGGCGCGTTCGGCGTTGCGATCCGCCTGCTGCACCACCTGCATCTGCTGCTCGAAGCGGCGGGCGTTTTCAATCATGCCCACCATCGCCGCCATGGGATTGGTGTTGCTGCCTTCCAGCACGCCCGACAATACGCGCAGGCTGGGGTCGGCCGGCGCCGGCGGCGCGGGCTGGCCATTGACCGGCGCCAAACGGAACACGCCGTCGTCGCCATGCACCAGTTGCGCTTCCGGCGGATTGGCCAGCTTGATGCGCCCCAGGTTCAGGATGTTGTTGGGCGCGTCGCCCGCGCCGATGGCGGTGATCGTGCCGTCGGAGGTGATGGTCAGCGCGGCCTGGTCCGGCACGTCGATGATGCCGTTCTGGTCGGACATCACCGGCTGGCCCAGCGACGTCTGCAACAGGCCGTTCACGCCCACCTGCAAGCTGCCGGCGCGAGTGTAGGCCTCGCCCTGCGGGGTCTGTACGGCGATCCAGCCGTTCGAGCTCGCCAGCGCCACGTCCAGGTCGCGGCCCGTGGTCTGCATATTGCCCATCTCGAAGTTGTTGCGGGGCGTCGACGCCACCGTCGAAACACGCGTCGGCAGGCTCACGCCGTCGTTCACCGGAACCGACCGGTACAGCGCGATCTGCTCGCGAAAGCCCGGCGTGTTCACGTTGGCCATGTTGTTGGAGAGCGCGGCCTGATGCTCCGTGATCCGCGCTGCGCCATTCATGGCGGTGTAGATGATTCGATCCATTGCCTATTCCGTCGGTGTCGTCGCGTGCCCGTCAGGCATTACTTCAGGTTCATCAGGACTTGCATGATTTCGTCCTGGGTCTTGATGGTCTGCGAGTTGGCCTGGTAGGTGCGCTGGGCGATGATCATGTTGACCAGCTCCTTGCTCATGTCCACGTTCGAGGCTTCGGTCGCCTGGCCCACTACCTTCGACAGACCGTTGCTGCCCGGCTGGCCCAGGATCGGCTGGCCCGAGGTCGAGGTCTCCTTCCAGGCGTTGTTGCCCACCGGCTGCAGGCCCTGCAGGTTGGCGAAGTCGGCCAGTACGATCGTGCCCACGATGGAGGTTTCGCCGTTGGTGTAGTCAGCCACCAGGC
Organism: Achromobacter sp. UMC71; assembly: GCF_014170305.1. Classification (GTDB taxonomy): domain Bacteria; phylum Pseudomonadota; class Gammaproteobacteria; order Burkholderiales; family Burkholderiaceae_B; genus Achromobacter. The sequence continues at coordinate 219,510 of NZ_LZZT01000010.1, read as the reverse complement.
TGCCGTCGGCGCCGATGTTGATGCCGCGGAACTCACCCGAGGTGTAGCCGTCCGGCACGGACTTGAGCGCGTAGGCGCTGCCGTACTGGGTGGTGCCGGTGTAGTTCACGGCGATGGCCAGGGGATCGGCGGGCGTGGTGCCGCCGCCCGGGGTGGCGAACGACAGGTTCACGGTGGTGGCGCTGGTCATCACGCCGGCCTTGTTGAAAGTGAACTTGGTCGGGTTGCCCCACGTGCCGGCCGCCTCGGTGGTGGGGGCCATGGCCTGGCCGTCCATCGTGTAGTACACGTCGTAGGTGCTGTTGCCCGCGGCGTCGGCCGCGCGCTTGACGAAGTACTGCATCACCTGGTGCGAGTTGCCCAGCGAGTCATAGACCGTCATGGGCGAAGCGTTGGTGTAGCTGCTGGTGACCTTGGGGTCGAACGGCTTGCCGACTTCAGTGACGGCGGCCGTGTAGTTCTTGTAGCCGGGCACCTGGGCCAGGTCGCCCGTGGTGACGGCGCCGGCGGCGTCGACGGTGATCAGGTTGGGCGCGGCGCCGTAGGTGCCGGCCGGCGGCTGGTTCACCCACACGATGTTGCCGACCGGATCACGCGTGAAGTCGTATTGCGTGGCGGGCGACGGCGGCGTGGTGCCAGTCAGCGTCACCGAGCCGTTCACGGCCGGCGAGGTCACGGTATTGGTTTCGTAGATGACCTTGGCGTTGGCGTCCAGGTTGGCCACGGTGGTGGCGGTGGTGGTTGCCTTGGGGGCCACGTTGGCGGTCGGCAGTTGCAGTTCGACCGGATTGGCGCCGATGGCGCCGGCCGGGTAGCCCGTCAGGCGGTAGCCTTGGGCGTTGACGATGAAATTGTTCTTGTCGACCAGGAATTCGCCGTTGCGGGTGTACATCACCGCGCCGCTCTGGTCGGTCACGCGGAACATGCCCTTGGCGCCGTCGATGGCGATGTCGTATTCGCCGCCGCCGCCGTTGACCGTGCCCACGGTGAAGCGCTGGGTGATCGCCGACACCTTGGTGCCCAGGCCCACGCGCGAACTGGCGTACACGTCGGCGAACGACGCGGTCGACGACTTGAAGCCGACGGTGCCCGAGTTGGCGATGTTGTTGCCGATGACGTCCAGGTTCTGCGCCGCGGCATTCAAGCCGCTCAATCCTTGTCCGAAGCCCATGTTTTCTCTCGCTAATCTCTAATGTGGAAACCGCCGCCGTGGCGCCGGCTGATAATCAAACCGGCCCAGGTCAGGCGCCGATCACCTTGCGCACATCCAGCATGCTGGTCTGGCCGTCCAGGCCCATGTCCAGACGCAGGCCATTGGTGGAGTACGCCACGCTCTTGACCTGGCCATACTTCAGCACTTCAGCGGAAACCTTCTTGCCATCGGCGTCCGACGCCGAAATGGACACGGTGTAGGCGCCCGGCTCCATCGCCAGGCCGCCGTCGTTCTTGCCGTCCCAGTCCAGCGTGTAGACACCGGCTTCTTTCTGGCCCAGGTCCATCGTGCGGATGACCGCGCCGTTGGCGTCCGAAATACGCACCTGCACCTTGGTGGCGTCGCCCTGCAGGTCGATACCGTAAGGCGTCACCACGCGTTCGGACGGATGCTCGGCGTCCACGCCCACCTTGACCGTCGAACCCGGAATCAGCACGCCCTTGCCGATCATCGCGACCGCGTTCATGGACTGCGACACGTCGATCTGGCCGCTGATGGCCAGCATCGTGTTCTTCAGGTTGTTAATGCCTTCCACCGTGGAGATCTGCGCCAGCTGCGACGTCAGCTCGGCGTTCTGCATGGGGTTCAGGGGATCCTGGTTCTTCAGCTGCGTCACCAGGAGCTTCAGGAACTGGTCCTGCAGCCCTTGCGCGGTGGACGATCCGTTGGCGCCCGATTGCGCCAGGCCCAGGCCGGTCTTGCTCGTGGATTGGTCGACGGTGGTCATGAATTCACTTTGTCTGGATTATTCCGCGCGGGCGGCGCGGCGCGCGGAATCTGGGGATCAGGACTGACCGATGGTCAGCGTTTTCTGCATCAGGCTCTTGGCGGTGTTCAGCACCTCGACGTTGGCCTGGTACGACCGCGACGCGGCGATCATGTTGACCGTTTCGGCCACCGGATCGACGTTGGGCATGCTGATGTAACCCTGGGCGTCCGCCAGCGGATGCTTGGGGTCGTAGACCTGCTTCATGGGCGATTGGTCCTGGATCACGCCGGCCACGCGCACGCCGCCGATCTCCTGGCCCAGCGCCTGCCCGGCCGAAGGATTGACCTGGAACACCACCTGGCGCGCGCGGTACGGCTGGCCGTCGGGCCCGACCACGCTGTCGGCGTTGGCCATGTTGCTGGCCGCCACGTTCATGCGCTGCGATTGCGCGCTAAGCGCCGAACCGGCGATATCGAAAATGCTCAACAAGGACATTGCCTGCGGCTCCCTGAAAAAATCAATCCTGGATGGCGGCCATCATGGTCCGGATACGGCCCGACAGCAGCTGCATGGTGCTTTGATAGTGCAAAGTGTTGTCGGCGAACTGGACGCGCTCGATGTCCATGTCCACCGTGTTGCCGTCCAGGCTGGGCTGGTACGGCAGGCGGTACAGCAGGTCCGTCGGACCTTGCGACACGGCCTTGGCCGGAATGTGGCGCGCGGAGGTCAGCGTCAGCGAGGTGTCCGGCAGGCGCTTGGAACCTTCCATGGCGTTCTGCATCGCCGCCTTGAAATCGAAATCGCGCGCCTTGTAGTTCGGCGTGTCGGCATTGGCGATGTTCGAGGACAGCACTTCCTGGCGCTGCGCGCGCAGTCCCAGGGACTGCTGGTAGAAGCGGAAATCTTCGTTAAGCCGGTCTAGCATCGGATCGCCTTCAATACGGATGAAACCCGGGACAGCGGACACACCGTTATCCCATTGGATGACGGCATCATAGGGGCCGGTGGCGCAACACAATCAGCCAAATAACCCGTCATTTCTCATCCAATTCACGTATTGCCAAGTGACGCGGGCTTCTACAATTCAGTCATCATGAAATTCCCCGCAAGTCTCCGCGCGCGCGCCGCCTTCCTGGCCGCCCTGCTCCTGGCCCCCGCCGCGGCGGCCCAGGCGCAAGAGGGCGCCGTCCAGGCGCCCGAGGCGATCGTCATTGCCGCGCAGGCCTATCTGCTGGAACAGCTGGCGGGCTTGCCCGGCCAGCCGTCGGTCGCCATCGACCCGCCGCGGGTCGAACGGCTGGCGCCTTGCGATGCCATGTCCCCGTTTATGCCGTCCGGCATGAAGCCGCGGTCCCGCATGACGGTCGGCGTGCGCTGCAATGCGCCCAAGCCCTGGACCACCTACGTACAGGCAACGGTCAGCGTGCCCGGCTACTACTACGTGGCCTCGCGCATGATCGCGGCGGGCCAGGCCCTGACGCCCGCCGATCTGTCGCCGCGCGACGGCGACCTGGTCGCCCTGCCCCCGGGCGTCATTACCAACCCCGACACGGTGGTGGGCATGACGGCCGCCTACCGGATCAACGCCGGCCAGCCGGTCAAGGGCGCCGCGCTGCGCAACGCCCAATCGGTGACGCGCGGCTCGAATGTGCGCATCAATGCCCGGGGCAACGGCTTCGTGGTCAGCAGCGAGGGCCAGGCCCTGGACAACGCGGCGCCGGGCGCCACCGTCCAGGTCCGCACCGCCAGCGGACAGGTCGTCACCGGCGTGGTACGCAACGCTGGTCTGGTCGAAATACAACTTTAGGCTATGTTACATATCGCGCGGCGGCAAGGCTCCGTCTACCCTAAAGTTCCTTCCAGCCCTGTCGTTACAGAGACATAAGTAGGCGGATCCGTCGCAAACCGACCCAGGACGCCCTGCGGAGAACACCTTGAAAATCAATTCGACCACCAACCGGCCCATCTCGGCCGACGCCGTCAGCCCCCGCGCCGAATCCTCGGTCGCCCAGGCCTACGGCGCCGGCGGCGGCAGCGGTTCGAGCAGCTCGCAAGTCGCGCTGAGTTCGGCCTCGCGCAAAATGCTCGCCCTGCAGGACGGCTCGAACGACATCAATGTCGAACGCGTTGCCGCCATCCGCGCGGCCATCGCCTCGGGCCAGCTCAAGATCGATACCAGCCGCATCGCTGACGGCCTGATCGCCAGCGCCCGCGACCTGTTGAAGTAAGCCGCCCGCTTTACCTTTTGACCAGCAGCCTAGAAGCCTGACCATGAGCCCTGTCGAGTCCCTGCAAGCCTGCCTAAAGCAGGAAGACGCCCTGATCACCGAGTTCTCCGCCATCCTGGAAGAAGAAACCAAGGTGCTGGTCGGGCCGGGGAACGTCGACGCGCTGCATGATGTCACCGAGCGCAAGGGCAACGTGGCCCAGCAACTGGTTGACCTGAGCCACGCCCGTGACGGCCTGCTGGCCGAACTGGGTCTGCCCGCCGGCCACGCCGGCACCGAACAGGCCGCCGTGTTGCATCCGCAGCTGTCCGGCGTCTGGCAGGCTCTGCTGAGCAAGTCGGCATCGGCCAACGAAATCAATATGCGCAACGGCGCGCTGATCGACGTGCACCTGCGCTACAACCAGCAATCGCTGGACGCGCTGCGCAGCATCGCCGGCGTCGGCGTCACGTCCACCTACGACGCCCAGGGCCGCGGCGCCCGCGCCACGCCGGGCCGCAAGCCCATCGTCGCCGGCTGACGGCAGTCCGCCCCAATGAAAACAGCCCGCTCGTGCGGGCTGTTTTCATTGGGAATCCCTGCAAGAAGCCGCCCCGCCGCCCCAAGGCGGGGCGCGGGGGCCTACGCTTCAGCCATTTCCAGCAAGGCGAACATCTTCAACAAGGCCACCGGCAGCAAGCGGCCCGGCAGCTTGCGGTCCGCGCTGACCACGCCTGACAGCGTCGAGCGGGCCGAATCGGCGGCCGGCGCGTGCGCCAGTTGCCAGCAAGCGGCGCCCAGCTGGCCGGCCATCAGCGACTGCCGCGCCAGGGTGTGCGCGCCGTCCACCGCGGGCAGCGCCTGCCAGGCGTTGGCCATGTACCGGAACCCGGCGCGCGCCTCTTCCTGCAGCACCAGCCAGCGGGCCACGGTGGCCGCATCCGCTTGGGTGGCCGTCAGGTTGGTCAAGCCGAACAGCTGGGCCGCGATCTCGCCGCTGGCCGTGTCGATCAGACGGGCGCACACTAGCCGCAGGCGGGTATCGTCGCCCCGGCCGGGTAAGCCGATCTCGGTACCCGACGCCCACAGCGCCAGCGGCGCCGCACCGGCCACGGTGCGCAGGCCGGGCATGTCGCCCGGCTGACCCACCGGCAGATAACCGACGCTCTTGCCCACCGCATTCAGATTGGTCGGGCATTCGTCCTGGATCACGCGCAAGCCGCCCGGGCTGCGCGCCACCCACGACACGCCCTGCCCGGTCAGGCTTTGCCACAGGGCCGACGTGCCGGCCTCCAGCATGTGCACCACCGGCAAGCGGTCCAGTTGCGTGCCCAGCCAGCGGACCCGGGCCTCCAGCGCCAGCGCCGTATCGGGCTGGGCGGCGGCGGCCGGGTCGAACGACGACAACATGCCATGCGGCAGCACCAGCTGCTGGGCCGGCGCCGCCATGGCCGCGCCGCGGTCGCTCATCAGCACGGAACTGAGCAGCGTGCCGCCGGGCAGGCCGTCGCCCTTCATGGTGGTCTTGCCATGCATCGCCAGCAGGTGGCGGCCGCAGACGGTGGAGAATTCGCGCCGCACCATCGCCAGCGGCGCCTCGCCCAACGCGCTCAGGCTGGAGCCGGCGCCGTCGCTGACGTATTCGCGCCACGATGCGCGGGCCTGGACGCAGGCCGGGTCGCTGTCGAGCCAGTTGATCGCGTCGTCCAGATTCTGCGCGGCGTCGATCGCGGCCGCGCCGCCCTGCGGACGCAGGATCGCGGAGGCCAGCAACTGGCGGCGGCGCGCCGGATCGGCGGCCTCGCTTTCGCGCGGCGCCGCCCACAGCGATGCCAGGTCGGCCTCGCTGGGCGTATATAGCGCGCGAGCGCGTTCGACCATGGCGAATGCGCGGTCGATCAGCGCGTCGGCGCGCGCCAGTTCCAGGTGCTCCGGCACCTTCTGGCCGATCGACGAATAGTGGATCGGCAGCCGGTGGCGGATCGCCGTGTCCAGCGCCGCGCCCAGGCGCGAGGCCTCGTCCAGCTTGGTGATGATGCAGCCCGCTACGTCCTCGCCCACGCCATTGCGGTAGGCGTGCGCCACTTCGTCCAGGGTGTCGCCCTGGCTGGCGGCGTTCAGCACCAACAGCCGGCGCACCGGCTTGCCGGCGTTGCACAGCATCGCGGCCTGCTCGGCCACATGGCGGTCGCGCTGGCTGATGCCCGTGGTGTCGATCAGCACGATCTTGCGGTTGCCCAGCTCGGCCAGGATGCGGCGCAGTTCACCCGCATCGCGCACCGAGTGCGCCGGCACGCCCATCAGGCGGCCATAGATCTGCAGCTGCTCCAGCGCGCCGATCCGGAAATTGTCGGTGGTCAGCATCGCCACCTGTTCGCGGCCCTCGCGCGCCACGCAGCGCGCGGCCAGCTTGGCCAGCGTGGTGGTCTTGCCGACACCGGTCGGGCCGACCAGCGCGTACACGCCGCCGCCCAGGAATTCGTCTTCCGACCCCAGCACCGGCAGGTGCGTCACCAGTTCATTGCGGGCCCAGGCCAAGGCGGCCTCGGTCGTCATGCCTTGGGGCATGCGTTCGACCAGGGCGCGGACCAGCTTGGTGCTGAAGCCCGCGTCCAGCAGACTGCGGAACAAGGCAGCGCCGGCCGGCTCCCGGCCAGGCCCCTGGCGGCCGCCCCACAGCAGGCCATCCATGCGGCTTTCGAGCGCGCCGCGCAAGGCGCTGATCGCATCCTGCAAACCCGCCGCGGCGTCGCCGGGCAGGACCGCGGGCGGCACCACCGGACCGTTGCGCAGCGGCGCATCGGGCATGCGGGACATGGGCGGTTGCTGCGCAGGTTGCGGCGGCGATTGCGGCGCGGCAGGCTGGCGCGCCATCGGCGGCTGCGGCACGGCCGGCGCCGGACGCGGCATCGACGGCAACGCGGGCATTTCCAGCCGCACCGGGGCGGCGGGCGCCGCGACGGGCGGCTCGGCCACGGCCGGCGGCGGCGCCTGACGGGCGACCGGCGCCGGCGGTTCGTCCTGCTCCGGCATCGTCGACGATGCATAGGCCGATTGATACGCAGCGATGGACCGCGCCGGCGCCGCGTAGGCGGGTTGCGCCGCGGCGTAAGCGGGCTGCGGCGCCACATAGGACGGCTGCGGCGCGGCAGCGGGCGGCGCTTGCCGCACGGGCGGCTGCGGCGCGGGCTCCGCGGCCTGACGCGGCGTCTCCTGCGGCACGTCGTCGAACGCGCCCTCCAGCGTAGCCAGCACCTCGATGCCGCCGTCAACGCTGCGGTTCGACACGATCAAGGCGTCGGGCCCCAGCACCTGGCGCACCTGGCGCATGACGTCGCGGCTATTCGCCCCGAAAAAGCGGCTTATCTTCATTGACCATTACCTCCGCCGATCAGCGCGGTCACGCGGACCATGCGCTCATCCGGAATTTCCGTATTCGACAACACACCCAACTGCGGCAAGTGGTGGCGCAGGAAGCGCGACAGCGGCGCGCGCAGCACCGGCGACACCAGCAGCACCGGCGCGTTGCCCTGCGATTCCTGGCGCTCGACCGCGGCCTGCGTCTCGCGCAGCAGCGTGTCAGCCAGGCCCGGTTCGAGCCCGCCGCTGGTGGTCAGGGCCTGCGACAGCACGCGTTCGAGCTTGACGTCCAGGCCGATCACACGCAGTTCGCCTTCACCCGGGAACCATTGCTGGGTGATAGCGCGGCCCAGCGAGCGGCGGGTCAGCGCGATCAGTTCGTTGATGTCCGGCTGTCCGCCCGAACCGGCCGCCAGCGCCGCCAGGCGCGGACCGTGTTCGGACAGGGTGTCGATGATGGTGCGCATGTCGCGGATCGGCACTTCCTCGGCCAACAGGCCCTGCAGCACCTTCTGCAACGCGGTCAGCGACAAGGTCTTGGGCACCAGGTCCTCGACCAGCTTGGGCGCGTCGCGACCGATGCGGTCCAGCAGTTGCTGGACTTCCTGGCGGCCCAGCAGGTTCGAGCCGTGGCGGTGCATCAAGTGGTTCAAGTGCGTGGCCACCACGGTGCCCGCATCCACCACCGTATAGCCCACCACCTGGGCCTGGTCGCGCAGGCTGCCGTCGATCCACAGCGCCGGCAGGCCGAAAGCCGGATCGGTGGTCGGCGTGCCCTTGATCTGCATGGTCACGCCGCCCGGGTCGATCGCCAGCCACTGGCCGGGCATGGCCACGCCATGGCCGATCTCGACGCCAGACAACAGGATGCGGTAGTCGTTGGGCTTGAGTTCGAGGTTGTCGCGGATGTGCACGACCGGCGGCAGAAAGCCCACGTCCTGGGCGAATTTCTTGCGCAGGCTGCGGATACGGTGCAGCAGCTCGCCGTTCTGGGCATGGTCCACCAGCGGAATCAGGCGGTACCCGACCTCCAGCCCGAGCTGGTCCACCATCGACACGTCGTCCCAGCTGGCTTCGGCCGCGGCCGCCTGGGCCTGCGTCACCGCCTGCTGCGGCACGTCGCGGGCGGCCAGCTCGGCCGCCTTGCGCCGTTTGTGCAGCGCCCAACCGCCCCAGGCCAGGCCGCCGGCCAGGGTCAGGAAGGCGACGTGGGGCATGTTGGGGATCAGGCCCATGATGCCGATGATGCCGGCCGTCAGGAACAGCACGGCGGGATTCGAGAACAGCTGGCTGATGATCTGCTGGCCGATGTCCTGGTCGGTCGACACGCGCGACACGACCACGCCCGCGGCGGTGGAGATCACCAGCGCCGGGATCTGGGCCACCAGGCCGTCACCGATGGTCAGCAGCGTGTAGACGCGGGCCGAGTCGCTCATCGACATATCGTGCTGGGCCACGCCCACGATCAGACCGCCGATGATGTTGATCGCCATGATCAGCAGGCCGGCGATGGCGTCGCCGCGCACGAACTTGCTGGCGCCGTCCATCGAGCCGAAGAAGTCCGATTCCTGCGAGACCTCGGCGCGGCGCCGGCGAGCCTCATCCTCGCCGATCAGGCCGGCGTTCAGGTCGGCGTCGATGGCCATCTGCTTGCCGGGCATGGCGTCCAGGGTGAAGCGCGCGCCGACTTCGGCAATCCGGCCCGCGCCCTTGGTGATGACGATGAAGTTGATGATCGTCAGGATGATGAAGACGATGATGCCGACGGCGAAGTTGCCGCCCACCAGGAAGTGGCCGAAGGCCTCGATCACCTTGCCGGCGGCGTCCGGGCCGGTATGGCCGTGCAGCAGCACCACCCGGGTGGAGGCGACGTTCAGCGACAGGCGCAGCAGCGTGGCGAACAGCAGCACGGCCGGAAAGGCGGCGAAATCCAGCGGCTTGCGCGTGAACATGGCCACCAGCAGGATCATCACCGACAGCGCGATGTTGAAGGTGAACAGCAGGTCCAGCAGAAACGTGGGCAGCGGCAGCACCATCATGCCCAGCACCATCACGATCAGGACGGGACCGGCCAGAAGGCGCGCGTGCGTGCCTCCGCTGCTTTTCAACATGGTGAGCAAAGCGCTCATTCCTTAAACTCCTTGTGCTGCGGTTTTTGCCTGCGGGTCCAGCGCCTCGGGCACAGCCAGGGACTTGGGCGCCGTCGGTTCGACCCCCCATCCCGATCGCCATGAGCGCAACTGGAATACCCACGCCAGCACTTCCGCGACCGCGGTATATAGCTCGGCCGGGATTTCTTTGCCCAGCTCGACGTGTTGATACAGGGCGCGCGCCAGCGGCGGCGCTTCCAAAGTGGGAATGCGGTGCTCGGCGGCCAGCTCGCGGATCTTCAGCGCGATCAGCCCCGTGCCCTTGGCCAGCACGCGCGGCGCGCCGTTCTTGTCTTCTTCGTACTTCAGCGCCACGGCGTAGTGGGTCGGGTTCGTCACGACCACGTCCGCGCCGGGCACTTCGGACATCATCCGGCGGCGCGCGGCCTGGCGCTGCTGCTGGCGGATGCGCGCCTTGGTGTGGGGGTCGCCTTCGCTTTCCTTGTGTTCCTGGCGCACGTCTTCCTTGGACATGCGCAGCTTTTTCAAGTGGCTCCAGACCTGCCACGGCACGTCCAGCATCACGATCACCATCAGCGACGCCACGATGAAGGCACAGCACATCGCCACCAGCGTCAGGGCCTTGGTCAAAGCCGCCGTCGGCGCGACGTGCATCAGCCCCAGCATGTCATCGTGGTAGCGCCAGATGATCCACACCGCCACACCGCCCACCAGCAGGGCCTTGGCCAGCGCCTTGACCAGCTCCACCACTGTCTGCGCCGAGAACATCCGCTTGAGCCCGGCGAACAGGCTCAGCTTGGAGAAATTGGGCGACAGCGGCTTGCCCGAGATGACGATGCCGCCCAGCAGCACGCTGGACAGCACGGCGATCACCGCCAGTAACCCAAAAATCGGCAGGACGACCATCAGGGCGTGGCCAAAGCCATTGACCGCCAGCTCGACCATCACGCCGGGGTCGGTCACCACGCGCTGGTCGAACCCCAGCCCGTTGCGCAGCACCCCGCTCAGTCCCTGATAAATCGAGCCGCCGCCCATCCAGATCGCCCCGACACCGGCGGCCAGCATCATGAACGTGCCCAACTCCCGGGAACGCGCAATCTGCCCCTCCTCGCGCGCCTTTTCCAGGCGCCTGGGAGAGGCGGCTTCGGATTTCTCGAGGTCGCTTTCTTCGGCCATGCTCTGCGGTGTCGTTGCGGCTCGCGGATTGACGGATTACGAGCTGCCCGCCGAGATTCTAGGAGGCCTGGGCCTTGGGCGATAAGCCAAGAAACGGGGGGAAAGCGGCGCTATTCCCGGATGCGGCCGGCCGGACCCGCGATGGTCGGGCGGCCGCGGCCCTGGCGGCACGGCCGCTGCCCGCCGCCCGCCGCTGCCCTACTGGCTTCAGCCCGCCGCGGCCAGCGGCCGCCGATGAGGGTCGGCGGCCTCCAGGGCGGCCTGGAAGCGCGCGTAATCCAGCCCGATCCGCACCGCGCCCCAGTGCTCGCCGTCCAGGTACAGGGGTACCGAAATGTCATTGACGATCTCCCCCGTGTCCCGCGAATACGTCTGAAACAGCAGGGTTTCCGTGTTGGCGGCCAGCCGGGCGCCGACCGGATCGTCGAAGATCCGCTTGTGGCGCACCCTGGCGATGTCCTGGGCCGGGTCGCCGCTGGGCGGGTGCGAATAGCGGCTGTTGTGGGCCGGCGCGTAACCGCGCTTGTCCACCAGCAACGTATAGCTGCCACCCGGCACCGCCTCCAGCACCCGGTCCAGCAAGCGCGTCAATGCCTCGTCGATGCCGCGGTCGTAGGCCGTGTGATAGCGCGGCGGCTCGCTGCCGGCGATGCGCTGGTAGTGGCGGTCGAATACGTCCAGGCCACGCTCGCCGGCATGCGCCAGCAACCGGATCGCCGCCAGCCGGAACGCATCCAGCGTCTCGGACAGCCGGTCGAACGCCGTGTTGCCGGTCCGCATGTCGGACAGCACCTCCTGCACGCTCTCGGTCTGGCGCCGGATGCGGTCGATCTCGCCCGACATGCTGGCCACGCGCTCGCGCACGTCGGCGCTCAGCGCGGCGATCCGGCTGACGTCCTGGCTCATGCCGTGGTTGGTGGCGTCGACTTCGCCGATGGCCTGCACCACCTCGCCCACCTGGCGGTTCATGGCGCCAAAATCGCGCACGAAATTCTGGAAATCCTGGCGGGTCTTGTCCAGCACCGCGCCCGAGGCGTCCACGTCTTCGCGCAGCGTGCCGGTCTGGCGCTGGGTCGAATCGACCAGCTCCAGCATTTCGCCCGTGTGACGGCCGATGTCGCTGGTGGCCGCGTTGACCCGCTCGGCCAGCCGACCGACTTCGCTGGCGACCACCGCGAAACCGCGCCCGGCGTCGCCGGCGCGGGCCGCCTCGACCCCGGCGTTCAGCGCCAGCAGTTGGGTCTGCAGCGCGATGTCCTTGATGAGCTTGCTGATGTCGCCCACCGAGCGCGCACGGCCGGTCAGCTGCGCCACCACCTCGGTAAAGGCGGCCATCTCGCGGGTCATGCGATCGACCCGCTCCTTGACCTCGGACAGCTCCGCCAGCGCCTGCTCGGCCGCCTGCAAGTTCTGCCCGGACACCTGCGCGATCTCGCGCGCATGGGTCGAGGTGGACGCGGACAGGGCCGCGATCTGCGCGCCGCTGGCAGCCAGGGCCTCGGCCGCGCGGGCCTGTTCCTGGGCCAGCACGGCGCAGCGTCCCGCCTGGAACTGGGTGCGGGCGGTGTTCAGGGCGATTTCGATGCTGGACTGCCGCACGGTCACGACGCGACCGCGAATGCCCGCCAGGAAGCGGTACAGCGGCCAGGCGGCCGGACTGAGGGATAGCGGACGATCCGATAGCGTAGCGCGGCCGCGATTGAGCCGGCGCAATAAACCCCAGATGCCTCCGAATGCGAATACGGATCTGGCCAAGATGCACCTCCTTGTGCGGCCCGGATCGCCTTCTATGGGCATCCGTTGCCTGGGCGCGGGGGACGCACCCTGTCTCCTACTGCTGGCCCCGATTCTTATGGTTGTGCAGTCTACCCGCGCATGCCGCTTCCTACCCTTAGGGAATACGACCATGCCCGGTAAAGCAAGGCGGCGGCCGGGAGATGCCCCGGCCGCCGCCCGAGCCGGGTCAGAAGCCCAGGCTGGCCAGCAGGTCGTCGACCTGGTCCTGGCTGGTGACCACGTCGGTCTTGCCTTGCGGGCTGACCTGCGGGCCGTTGAGCAGGCTGTTGGCCTCGTCGCGGCGCTCCTGCGGCACGTTGTCCAGCAGCACCTGCAGCAGCTCGCGTTCGATCGCGCCGACCACGTCCATCATGCGCATAATCACCTGGCCGGTCAGGTCCTGGAAGTCCTGCGCCATGATGATTTCCATCAGCTTGGACTGCGTCTGCTGGGTCTGCTTGGGCACGTCCTGCAGGAAGGCGCGGGTGTCCTTGACCAGTTCGCGGGCCTCGGGCAGTTCCTGCGGCTGGTCGTACCACTGCTGCCAGCGGGCATCCAGCGCCTGCGCCGTACGCGACATGCCGTCCTGGATCGGGCCGGCCGCCTCGGTCGCGTTCAGCACGCGGTTGGCGGCCTGCTCGGTCATCTGCGCCACGTAGCGCAGGCGGTCGCGGGCGTCGGGGATGGCGTTGGCCGCATCCTTGATCGCCTGGTCCAGGCCCAGCTCGCGCATGCTGTCGCGCAGCATGCGGGTCAGCGAGGCGATGCGGTGGATCAGATCCGGGGATTCCGCTGGGTCAACATTCTGCGTCGTGCTCATTCACGCACCTCAGCCGGCAATTTTCTCGAAGATCTTGACCAGCTTCTCTTCCAGCGTCGCCGCGGTGAAAGGCTTGACCACGTAACCGTTGGCGCCGGCCTGGGCCGCCGCCACGATGTTTTCCTTCTTGGCCTCGGCCGTCACCATCAGCACCGGCAGCGAAGCCAGGGCGGCATCGGCGCGGATCTGCTTGAGCATTTCCAGGCCGTCCAGGTTGGGCATATTCCAGTCGGACACGACGAACTGGAAGCCGCCGTTGCGCAGCTTTTCCAGGCCGATGGCGCCGTCTTCGGCCTCATCCACGTTCTCGAAACCCAGCTCTTTAAGCAGGTTGCGGATGATCCGCCGCATGGTGGGGAAATCATCCACCACCAGAATCTTGATGCCCTTGTCTACCATCTTCTACTCCAAAAGAAATGTGCTTGAGACCGATCGGGGAGACGTCCGCGTCAAACGCGGTGCCCCCGGTCGCCCAGGCGAGTCAGAATGCGCTCACTCATCGCCGACAGCGGCACCACTTCGTCAGCCGCGCCTATCGCGATAGCCTCCCGGGGCATGCCGAAGACCACGCAACTGGCTTCATCCTGGGCGATGGTATGGGCGCCGGCGCGGTGCATGGCTAGCATGCCGGCCGCCCCGTCCTTGCCCATCCCGGTCAGGATGACGCCGATGGCGTTCTTGCCCGCTGCCACGGCGGCGGAATTAAACAGTACATCCACCGACGGGCGGTGGCGATTGACGGGTTCGCTGGCTTCCAGCTCGATCACGTAATTGGCGCCGCTGCGGCCCAGGCGCATGTGCGTTTCGCCGCCCGGCGCCAGGTACACGTGGCCCGGCAGCACGCGTTCGCCGTGCACGGCCTCGCGCACCGTCACCGCGCACAGCGCATCCAGGCGCTGCGCGAACGACCGGGTGAAGCCGGCGGGCATATGCTGGGTGATCAGGATAGCCGGGCTGTCCGGCGGCAAGGGTTGCAGCACCTCGCGGATGGCTTCCGTGCCACCCGTCGACGCGCCCACGATGACCAGCTTTTCCGAGCTGGACAGCGGCCGGCGCAGCATCGGCGACGGCGCGGCGGGCGCGGCGTGCGGGCTGGGCGCACGCAACTTGGCGCGCGACGCGGCGCGGATCTTGTCGGCGATGAGCTCGGTGTATTCCAGCAACCCGTCGCGGATGCCCAGCTTGGGCTTGGTGACAAAGTCGATGGCGCCCAGTTCCAGCGCGCGCAGCGTGATTTCGCCGCCGCGCTCGGTCAGCGACGACACCATCACCACCGGCATCGGCCGCAGGCGCATCAGCTTTTCCAGGAAATCCAGCCCGTCCATGCGGGGCATTTCCACATCCAGCGTCAGGACGTCGGGGTTGTGCTTCTTGATGAGCTCGCGCGCCACCAGCGGATCAGGCGCGGTCGCAACCACCTCCATGTCCGGCTGGCTATTGATGATCTCCGTCATCAGCCCGCGCACCAGCGCGGAGTCGTCCACACATAAAACTCTTATTTTCTGCATTGTTTTGCCGCCTCGGTCTTACGTAGGCCCTACGCACGACCCGCGCATTCGTAGACTGTCTGCCCGCGCAGACGGAAATCCCGGCTGATATAGGTGAAGTTCTCGGAATGGCCCGCAAACAGCAGGCCGCCCGGCTTGAGCAACGGGACGAACCGCTCAAGAATCTTCGCCTGGGTCGGTTTGTCGAAGTAGATCATCACGTTGCGGCAGAAAATCACGTCGAACTTCTCGCTGATCGGCCAGGAAGGCGCCAGCAGGTTCAACGTTTCGTACCGCACCATGTCGGCGATCTCGGGGCGCACCCGGACCTGCCCGGCATTGGCGCCGCGGCCCTTCAGGAAAAAGCGCTTGAGCCGGCTGTCTTCCATCTTGGCCACCCGTTCGGCCGGATAGACCGCCGTGCGCGCCCGGTTCAACACATTGGTGTCGATATCGGTGGCCAGCACGGTGCAGCCGCTGGCCCGCGGGCCCAGCGCTTCGGCCAGGGTGATGGCGATGGAATACGGTTCTTCGCCCGTCGACGCCGCACAGCACCATACCGATACCGGACCGCCGCGCTTTTGCGCGAATTCCGACAGGATCGGGAAATGGTGCGATTCGCGGAAGAACGCCGTCAGGTTGGTCGTCAAGGCATTGACGAAATCTTCCCATTCGGCCGCGTCGGGCTCGTTTTCAAGCTGGTCCAGATAGCTGCCGAAGTCTTGCCGGCCCAGGGCCCGCAGACGCCGCGCCAGCCGGCTGTAGACCATTTCGCGCTTGTGCGTGCCCAGCGAAATACCGGCGCGCGCGTGAATCATCTTGCGCACGCGGGTAAAGTCCGCGTCCCGGAAATCGAATTGGCGGTCCACCGAAATGGACGGCGCCGTGTTTGCCGCTGTTGCCACCGCTACCCTCAGTGTCCAAGCGCAAGCGCGTCAGGCGCTTGCAACCGCGAGTCGTCCTCGGCGGCCGGACGGCCCGAGGACAGCCGGTGCGCCGGCACTTCAATGACTTCACCTGCGTTGATCTTGAACACCGCCACCGCTTCGGCCAGGCGTTGCGCCTGTTCCTGCAAGGAGCCTGCCGCGGCGGCCGCCTCTTCCACCAGCGCCGCATTCTGCTGCGTCACTTCGTCCATCTGCGAGACCGCGCGGTTGACCTGGTCGATCCCGCTGGACTGCTCTTCCGAGGCCGCCGAGATCTCGCCCATGATGTCCGTCACGCGCTTCACGGACGCCACGATCTCCTGCATCGTCGAGCCAGCGCGTTCCACCTGCTGCGAACCGGCGCCGACCTTGGTCACCGAATCCTCGATCAAGCCCTTGATTTCCTTGGCCGCCTGCGCGCTGCGCTGGGCCAGCGAGCGCACTTCGCCCGCCACCACCGCAAAGCCCTTGCCTTGCTCGCCGGCGCGCGCGGCTTCCACCGCCGCGTTCAGCGCCAGGATGTTGGTCTGGAACGCGATGCCGTCGATCACCGACACGATTTCCGAGATCTTGCGCGAGCTGGCAGAAATGCCCTGCATCGTGTTGACCACCTCGGCCACCGCCGAACCGC
The DNA here is from genome assembly GCF_014170305.1 of Achromobacter sp. UMC71. GTDB lineage: Bacteria > Pseudomonadota > Gammaproteobacteria > Burkholderiales > Burkholderiaceae_B > Achromobacter. Next base: position 203,094 of record NZ_LZZT01000010.1, on the reverse strand, counting down.
CGCGCTCGGCCACGTCCGACGCGCTGGCGGCCAGCTGATTGGCTTGGCGCGCGTTGTCGGCGTTCTGCTTCACGGTCGAAGCCAGCTCTTCCATCGAGGCCGCGGTCTCTTCCAGCGAGGCCGCCTGCTGCTCGGTGCGGCTGGACAGATCCGTATTGCCGGCCGCGATCTCGTGCGAGCCTACATTGATTTCATCGACGCCGCGGCGCACCGACGCCACTGTGCGGGTCAGGCTTTCCTGCATGCGCTTGAGCGCAGCGAACAGCTGACCGATCTCGTTGGTGTTGCGGGCATCGATGCGGGCGGTCAGATCGCCGCCGGCGATGCGGTCGAAATGGTGACCGGCTTCCTTCAGCGGCTGCAGCACGCGACGGCGCAGGAACACATAGGTGGCGAACACCAGCAATGCGGCGATCACACCGCCCGCGCCCACGGCCATCAGTACGAACTGGTAGCGCACCTGCGCCACCTCGAAAGCGTCCAGCATCTTGCTGGCGCGCCAGAAATCGAACCCTTCGACGGCACGGGCGAAGCGCCCTTCCAGCGCGTCCTGCACCTTCTGAACCTGGGCCTGGTAGGCCGGCATGTCGGCCTTTTCCAGCGACGCGACCAGCGGCGCCAGGCCCTGCTGGACCAGCGCGGCGTATGAATCCTCGACTTCCTTGAGCGACTCGGCCGCCTCGGGCGGCTTGGGCAGCGTCTTGAAGAAATCGAATTCGGCCTGGCCCTTGTTCATGGACGCCTTGGCGCGCTCCAGCAAGCCGGCCGCTTCGCTCGACAGGCCTTGCGTCAGCAGCGTAGGCTGGCCAACACTGCCCACGATGTCGGCATAGTTGACGGCCGCGGCGCGGCCCAGGCCATTCAACGAATCCTTATAGCTGGACACGACGCGGCCTACCGCGTCGTCCAGTTCCTGCGATTGCTTGATTTCCGCCAGGGTCCCGTTGCTGATGCGCAGCGACAGCACGCCGAGCGCCGCTCCAATCACCAACATGAATGAGAAGAACGCCAGCACCCACAACAGGCTGCTGCGTATCGTCATGTTCGCGAAAAACTTGCGCATCACAAGAACCACTCCTGACTGCAATCGTTAAGGAAAGCGCCATATCGGGTTCAATATGGCGCGCTCGTCCTTCCAGGTTCAGACCGCTCCGATCAGGAGGCGGCCTTCTCCACCAATGCCATTTCGTCGCTGGTCATCATCTTTTCGATGTCGACCAGGATCAGCATGCGTTCATCGACCGTGCCCAGACCCGTCAGGTACTCGGTGGACAGGGTGGCGCCGAACTCGGGCGCCGGACGGATCTGGCCGGCGTTGAGCATCAGCACGTCCGACACGCCGTCGACCACGATGCCGACCACGCGGCGATCCAGGTTCAGGATGATGACGACGGTCTGCTCGTTGTATTCGACGCTGCCCAGGTTGAACTTGATGCGCAGGTCCACGATCGGCACGATGATGCCGCGCAGGTTGGTCACGCCCTTGATGAACGGCGGTACGTTGGCGATGCGGGTCACCGTGTCGGCGTCGTAGCCGCGGATTTCCTGCACCTTCAGGATGTCGATGCCGTACTCTTCGTCGCCCAGCGTAAACACCAGGAACTCGTTGCCGACATCTTCATTGCGCGCGGCTTGCGCTTGCGGTTTGGCTGCCATGGGGCTATTTCTCCATCAATTCAGAATGGCTTCGGGCTGCGACCAACGTTCACGGTTGGCGCGCGCAAGCGCAAATACGTCGACGATCAACGCCACGCTGCCATCGCCCAGGATGGTGGCGGCGGAGATGCCGGGGACCTTGCGGTAATTGGATTCCAAGTTCTTGACCACCACCTGGTGCTGGCCGATCAGGTGATCCACCAGCAACGCGAAACGGCGGTCTTCGGCCTGCATGATGACCGCGATGGCCTGGGTCGGATCGGTCTGCGCCTCGCCCACCGAGAACACGCGGTGCATTTCCACCAGCGGCAGGTATTCGCCGCGCACGTGCATCACGCGTTCGTTGCCGGCCACCGAATAGATCTGGTCATTGGTCGGCTGCAGCGATTCGGTCACATGGTTCAGCGGCAGGATGAAGGTTTCTTCGCCCACCCGCACCGACATGCCGTCCAGGATCGCCAGGGTCAGCGGCAGCACGATGCGCGTCGTGGTGCCGTTGCCCGGCTCGCACGACAGCTGCACATGGCCGCCCATGTCCTGGATATTGCGGCGCACCACGTCCATGCCCACGCCACGGCCGGAAATGTCGGTGACCTTTTCGGCGGTGGAGAAGCCTGGCGCGAAAATCAACTGCCAGATTTCGTCGTCAGGGGAATTCTCGTTGACCGGCAGCCCCTGGGCCATGGCCTTCTTCAGGATCTTGTCGCGGTTCAGGCCAGCGCCGTCGTCGCTCACTTCGATCACGATGTTGCCGCCGTTGTGCTGGGCGGACAGCACCAGCTGGCCAACCGGGTCCTTGCCCGCGGCCACGCGCTTTTCGGGCGTTTCGATGCCGTGGTCCAGACTGTTGCGCACCAGGTGGGTCAGCGGATCGATGATGCGTTCGATCAGGCTCTTGTCCAGTTCGGTGGCGCGGCCGTAGGTCTGCAGTTCGATCTGCTTGCCCATCTTGCCGGCGATATCGCGCACCAGGCGGGGGAAGCGGCTGAACACGTAATCCATCGGCATCATGCGGATGGACATGACGGCTTCCTGCAAGTCGCGCGCGTTGCGCTCGAGCTGTTCCATGCCGTTGAGCAGGCGGTCGTGCAGCACCGGATCCAGCGTGGACGCGGTCTGCGCGAGCATGGCCTGGGTGATGACCAGTTCGCCGACCAGGTTGATCACCTGGTCGACTTTTTCCACGCCCACGCGGATCGAGGTGGATTCCTTGTCGGCATGGGCCGGCGCCGCGGCGCGGCTGGTGCGCGCCGCCTGCGAGATGGCTTCGGCCGCGGCGGCGGATTCGGCCACCGCCGGCGCGGCGGCAGGCGCCGCTTCCGGGGCGGCCACGGGCGCGGCCGCAACCGGCTCGGCCACGGCCGGCGCCGCTGCGGCGGGGGCCGCTTCGCGGGCGATGTTCAACTGGTCGGCGTCGACGATGAAGCAGCACACCGCTTCGATGTCGTCCGGTGTGCAGGTGCTGTCCACCCACACGGTCAGCACGCCGTTGGCGCGCTCGCTGGCCTTGACCTGGCCCAGGTTGCCCATTTCTTCCAGCAACGACTCGGCGTCCTTGTCGGACACCTTCGTGATGCGCACGCGCAGCGGCAGGCCGGCGGTATCGGCGGCGGGCGCCGCCGATACCGCGGGTTCAGGGGCGGCCTGCACCGGTGCGGGGGCCGGCGCGGGCGCCTGTGCCGGAGCGGGCGCGGGGGCCGGGGCCGACTCGGCGGCGGGATCCTTGTGCTCCAGGGCGAGCTGCCTCAAGACCGCGCAGATACGCTCAAACACGGCTTCATCGGGCTCTTCGGAGGCCCGATAGGCATCCAGTTGGCTTTTGAGCACGTCTTTCGTTTCCAAGAAGATATCAATCATGTCCGTGCGCAGCGCCATTTCGCCGCGGCGGATCGCGTCCAGAAGGTTTTCCAGCAGATGGGTCGTGCCCGCCAGCTGCGTGAAGCAGCCAAACGTGGCCGCGCCGCCCTTGATCGAGTGGGCCGCGCGGAAAATGGCATTGAGCTGCTCGATGTCGGGCGCGCCCACGTCGAGCTCGAGCAGAAGCTGCTCCATTTGCGCGAGCAGCTCGTCTGCCTCGTCGAAAAAGGTCTCGTAAAACTGACTGAGATCCAAACCAGAACTCATGACCCGTACGCCTTCATAAATGAACTTGCTTACGCGCCGGATTGCTCATCGAGCAATTCGGACGCCAATTCCACCAGCACATCGGGGTCGACCGGCTTGGAAAGCCAGCCACAAACGCCCAGATCCCGAGCGGCCATCTTGCTATCCACATCGTCTTCGGTGGTCAGCACCAGGACCGGCACGTCCAGGTACTGGTCCTGTTCGCGCAACCCCTGAATCAGTTCCAGGCCACCCATGACGGGCATGTTCCAGTCGCTGACCACCAGGTCCACCGGGTGGCTCTTGGCCATCTCCAGCGCTTCCTGGCCGTTGCCGGCGGTCAGCACCTTCCATCCCGCACCCGTCAGCGTCGCCTGGACGATCATCCGCATCGTTGCCGAGTCGTCCGCCACCAGAATCGTTGCCGCCATTGCTATCGAGCCCCTTCGGCTGGCGGCGTCGCCGCCGTTTCGCCTTGCTTGGTTGCCGTCGTGGCCTGGGCGGCGGCTTGCGCCGCCTCCACGGCCGTTCCAACCTCGCGGGCATCTTTCGCGCTGACGTCCGCTGCCGCGGCGTTCTCGTTTTCGATGCGCCGCTGGGTGCCCTGATTGAGCACCACTAGGCTGATACGTCTATTAACGGCCGCATACGGATCATCTTTAACGAGGCTCATGCTGGACGACAGGCCCTGGATGCGCATGACCTTGCTTTCGTTCATGCCGCCGGCCACCAATTCCTGGCGCGAGGCGTTGGCGCGGTCGGCCGACAGCTCCCAATTGCTGTAAGCGCGCTCGCCGCGGGCGTACTGCGACGCGTCGGTATGGCCCGAGATGCTGACCTTGTTGGGCAGCTCGTTCAGCACCGGCCCCAATTCCCGCAGGATGTCGCGCATGTACGGCTGCACTTCGGCGCGGCCGGTCGCGAACATGGGACGGTTCTGGTTGTCGATGATCTGGATGCGCAGGCCTTCGGTGGTCAGGTCGATCAGCAATTGGGGCCGGAAGCTTTTCAGGATCGGGCTGTTCTCGATGACGTTTTCCAGCCGTTTCTTCAGGTTTTCCAGGCGGTGCTGGTCGCGGCGCTCGGCATCGCCCATGGGCTGGGCCTCGACGCGGTTGCCCTGCGCGCGGCGCACATCGCCGTCGTTGCGCAAGGGGTCGCGGCCGCCGCCGGGCACGGCGCTGGTTTCCGCCGAACTGCTGGGGCCGCCGGTCAGCGCCACGCGCAACGGCATGCGGAAGTATTCCGCGATGCCCTTCAATTCCTCGCGCGGCACGATGCTGATCAGCCACATCACCAGGAAGAACGCCATCATCGCCGTGATGAAGTCGGCGTAGGCGATCTTCCAGCTGCCGCCGTGGTGTCCGCCGCCGTGGACCTTCTTGCGGCGGATCACCACACGGTGGTTGTTTACCGTGCTCATAACCCGCTCCGTCAGGCCTTGGCGGTCGACTTGGTCTGCCGGACGTGCTCTTCCAGCTCACCGAAGGTCGGACGCACCGACGAGAACAGCACCTTGCGGCCGAATTCCACCGCCAGCTGCGGCGGATAGCCGTTCATGCTGGCCAGCAGCGTGGTCTTGATGCATTCCAGCACTTTCATGGCCTCGTCCGAGCGGCGCTCGACGCGCGAAGCCATCGGGCCGACAAAGCCGTAGGCCAGCAAGATGCCCAGGAAGGTGCCGACCATGGCCTTGGAGATCAGGTCGCCCAGGATGGCGGGCGGCTGGTCCACGGCGGCCAGCGCCTTGATCACGCCCAGCACCGCGGCCACGATGCCGAATGCCGGCAAGCCGTCGGCCATCTGCTTGAGCGCGTTCGCGGGGACTTCGCGCTCGTGGCGGTAGGTCTCGATTTCCTCGTCCATCAGCGTTTCGATTTCGAACGAGCTCATGTTGCCGCTGATCATGATGCGCAGGTAGTCCGTGATGAACTCCATGAGCTTGGCGTCTTTGGCGATACGGGGATATTCGCTGAAGATCGGGCTGGAGGCCGGATCCTCGATATGCGATTCGATGGCCATCAGGCCCTCGCGCCGCGCCTTGTTCAGCAGCACGTACAGGAGCGCCATGAGCTCCATGTAGACGTCCTTGCCATACCGCGAGCTTTTCAGCATGTCGGGCAGCGCGCTCTTGACCAGCATCAAGGACTTCTTGCTGTTGCTGGCCAGGAAGGCGCCGAAGGCGGCGCCAAAGATCAGCGTGAGTTCGAACGGCTGGTATAGCGCGCCCAGGTGACCGCCCAGCGCTATGAAGCTGCCGACGACCGACACGAGCACCACGAGAAAACCGATAACAATCAACACATCAGGCCCCTGCCAACGAAGTCTAAAACCGGCGTCAATGATCCCCTGTTCCCCCCGGCCCAAAAAGGCGGGTTACGGGGAGTTTTCCAGGGCTTTTGGCGTATTTGGACGCACCGCTCAGGAACGAGCAGCGTCTACGGCGGGTGCGGGACGGCTGCCGGCGCGCGCTTTGGCCGCGGCGCGGGTCTTGCCCGCGCGGGGTGGCGGACGGCAGATCGCGCACACGAAATCCGACTGCGGGTCGTGCGCATGCGCTATGAAATGACCGCCGCACTGGCGGCAGGCGGACAGTTGCAGCATGCCGCTATCGAAGAAACGCACCAGCATCCACGCCCGGGTGAAGCTCAACACGGGCTCGGCGGATTCGGCGTTGTCCACGCCGGCGTTTTCCAGATACAGCCGGTACGCATCGATGATGGCGCGTATGCCTTTGCTGCTGGTACGCGCATTCAGGAACGAATACACGTTATAGAAGAGCGAGGAATGGATATTCGGCAGCCAGGTCATGAACCAGTCGACCGAAAACGGCAGCATGCCCTTCGGTGGCGAGCAGCCGCGTATTTCGCGGTACAGGCGTGCCAGGCGGTCGTGGCTCAGGCTGGTTTCAGCCTCCAACACCTGCAGCCGCGCCCCCAAAGTAATCATGGAGCTGGCGAGCAGAATGTCATCCGCTTCCTGCGAAACGCTCTTGGTGGCCATTACACGTGTCCGAGTGGAATTCGACAGGCCGTCAGGCCAGTTCTTCAACAGGTTGCTTGGCCAGCAGAATCGTCGCGTGCGCTTGCTGCAGCGCGCCACCCAGCACATCGTGCGTCAGTGCGGACAGCAGGCTGTAGTCGTCGAAACGGAAACGGCACAGGAGCGAACTGGAGCTGGCCAGCTTCACCAGCTGAGCCGGAGAAAGACGCATCAGGATATCGGCAACTTCGTTGCTGAAACCCAAGCGGAACATTGATGCAGCATAGTCATCGCGCAGCATGCGCTGTGCGAGCAAGAGATAAGACAGATTCACTTCGCGAATATCTGCCAGCAAAGAATTTTCGACTTGTTGCACGCCCGACTCCCTATTCCCTATCCCACCGAAGGGGCTTGATAACCAAGGACATTTCGCAACACTGTTGCGCCCCGTCCGCTGCATCCTGTTTTAATGCGAAATGTATCATTTGTTCGCAATTTAAGTAAAATTTACCACAGGTCATGTCATTTTCTATGACTTATATGACAAATGTTTGTTGATATTGCGCAACTTGGGCGTTTAGATACACCTTGACATAGAAATTCCTGACAAATCTACGTCAATTTGCCAAATAAGCATTCAAAACGTTGCGTACTTTAAGGAATGAAATAGTAGCTTTTGCCGACAATGACACCTTGCCGATCACAGAATCTTGCTAGCTTTAGCGTAGCCGCGCGTTTGTCGACAATGTCGCAAATTGACAACAACCGACGATGCGTCACGATGGACACCGCCTGACATTCCCGCAATGCCCCACGCAGATGACAGCTTGGTCGAATATGCCCCGCTAGTGCGGAAGCTGGCCCTGCAATTGCTCGCCCGGCTGCCGGCCAGCGTCGAACTCGACGACTTGATCCAGGCCGGCATGATCGGCCTGCTGGACGCCGTACGGCGTTACCAGGAAACGGCTGACGCCCAGTTCGAAACCTATGCCACGACCCGCATCCGCGGCGCGATGCTGGACGAACTGCGCGGCCAGGATTGGTTGCCGCGCAGCGTGCGCGCCAAGGCCCGCAAGATCGAACAGGCCATCCAGCAGCTGGAGCAACGCCTGATGCGCGCGCCCACCGAGGCCGAGATCGCGCAGCAGCTGGACATGCCGCTCGGCGACTATCAGACCCTGCTGCACGACGCCCAGGGCGTGCAGATCGTGCACTACGAAGACTTCGCCACCGAGCCCGACGCCGCCTCGGGCCAGACCGACTGGACCGCCACGCTGAACCACGGCTCGGCTGGCGGCAATCCGCTGGATTCCCTGCTGGCCGGGGATTTCCGCCAGGCGCTGATCCACGCCATCGACACCCTGCCCGACCGCGAAAAGCTGCTGCTGTCGCTGTGCTACGAGCAAGGCCTGAACCTGAAGGAAATCGGCGCGATCATGAACGTGACCGAGGCCCGCGTCTGCCAACTGCGCTCGCAGGCCACCGCCCGCATCCGCGCCAAGCTGCGCGAGCAGGCCTGGCAGGACCTGCCCCAGGAAGGGCAGATCGCGCAGATCATCTAGGGCGCGGCCGGGCGGGCGCCATCACGGCAACCCACCAAAACCCCGGCACTTTCCGCCCCTTTTCAAGCCTTCCAGGCCCTGTGCCCGCTGGTAGGCTATTTGCCTACATTTGACCCCTTTCGCACGGCAAAAGAACAGGCATGCGATTGCCTAGACATGGACCACGAGATGACTGAACCCGATCTGCTGAATCAGGCGATTTCCGATACCTACGACGAAACCCCCTACACGTCCAACGCTTTCGCACAAACCGCCCCGGGCCACCTGCGGGCCGTAGCTCACCTGTACGGCCTGGACTCCGCGCCGCTGGAGACGGCGCGCGTCCTGGAGCTGGGCAGCGCGGCAGGGGGCAACCTGATTCCCTTCGCCGCCGCCTACCCTGACGCGGACGTGGTCGGCATCGACTTGTCGCCGGAACAGATCGCTGCGGGACAAAAAATTGTGCAGCAACTGGGCCTGCGCAACCTGGACTTGCGCGCTCTGAGCATCACGGACATTGACGATAGCCTGGGCAAGTTCGACTACATCATCTGCCACGGCGTCTTCAGCTGGGTTCCGCCCGCCGTGCGCGAAGCCATCCTGCGTGTATGCCGCGACAACCTCGCCCCGAACGGCATCGCCTACATCAGTTACAACACCTACCCTGGCTGGAAGGCGTCGGACGTGTTGCGCGATGCGATGCAATTGAACAGCTTCGCGGCCACCACTCCCGCCGAAAAACTGAAAAAAGCCAGGGAAATGCTGCAGTTGATGGAATTCGGCCTTGCGCCGAGCAATCCCATGCGCGAAGCCCTGCGGCAAGCGGCAAACAAACTCAGCCCGCACCCTGACCACTACCTGTTCCACGAATACCTGGAAACGATCAACTCGCCCTGCTATTTCCTGGAATTCATCGCCAATATTCAGCAGGCCGGTCTGGCTTATGTCAGCGACGCCCAGCCAGAGGGCTCTTTCGCCTCCAACTACGGCACAGCCACTGCGGCGATGCTCTCGTCCATGTCTGCCGATGCCGACCGGACGATGCGCGAGCAATACCTGGATTTCGCGGTTGGTCGGCAATTCCGCCAGAGTTTGTTGGTGCATGCCGAGCGCGCGCCGCAAATCCTGGACCGTCCGGAAGCCAATTATTTCGGCGCAATGCATTTTGCCGCGCAACTGATCGCGGAACCGGACCGCGACCAGGCCAACCCCGGGCACCGCCACTTCCGCGCGCCGTCCGGTGTGGGTCTGGCCACCCATGACGCCTCCCTGGTCGCCCTGATCGAAGCGCTGCAGCATGCCTGGCCCGCACCCGTCACCTTCGATGAGGCCTGCACCATCACCGGCTCCAAATCGCCGCACACCGGCGACGAGCTGGAACACGCTACCCTTCTGCATCTGGTCACGCTGCTGAACTGCGGTGCGCTACGTTACCGCCGCGAATCCGTCGGCTACACCGACAGCCCCGCCAAACCCAAGCTGATTCCCGCAGCCCGGGAACTGATCGAGGCCGCCAGCCAGCAATCCTTGCAAGTCGGTCACTCCAACCTCTGGCACCAGATGGTGAACGTCAGCGCGGATCCGGCAGCCCGCTATGTCGCCGTGCTGCTGGACGGCTCCCTGACCCAAGCGGAACTGCGCACGAAATTGCGCGACGCCCTGACGTCCGGTCATCTCCCCCATCCGGACGGCCTGGCGCTCAAAGGCGCCCGCAACGCCGACCCGGTGGCGCAAGCCTTGCTGGTTCGTATCCTGGCCGCCCTGCGCGTCGGCGGCCTGCTGATGTAACCCCTGCCCCCGCTTCCGCCCCTTATATCCAGTGCATCTATATATATAAGGCGGCGGAAACGGAAAAAAATGCGACTTTCGCGAATTAGCCCTAAAGATTGATTTGGCAATGCCGTAATCCTGGCAACGGACGAACTTGAAAGCAACAAAGTCAGTTCTTCACGTTACAGTTGGGCGGCTCAGCTGCCCGGTTTGAAGAAGCCTTTCTCTCCTTGGGAGCTTAAACATGGCTGCAGTTATCAATACCAACTACTTGTCGCTCGTTGCTCAGAACAACCTGAACAAGTCCCAATCCGCCCTGGGTACCGCCATCGAGCGTCTGTCGTCCGGCCTGCGCATCAACAGCGCCAAGGATGACGCCGCCGGTATGGCCATTGCCAACCGCTTCACCGCCAACGTGAAGGGTCTGACCCAAGCCGCCCGCAACGCTAACGACGGCATCTCGCTGGCCCAGACGACGGAAGGCGCCGCCTCCGAAATCAACACCCACCTGCAGCGCGTTCGCGAACTGACGGTGCAAGCCGGTAACGGCAACTACTCGCAAGAGCAGTTGAACTCGATGCAAGATGAAATCAAGCAACGCTTGGACGACATCAACCGCATCTCCGAACAAACCGACTTCAACGGCGTGAAGGTTCTGTCGGGCAACGCCAAGCCGCTGACGCTGCAAGTCGGCGCCAACGACGGCGAAACGATCACCCTGAACCTGTCGGAAATCAGCGTCAAGACGCTGGGTCTGGACGGCTTCAACGTGAACGGCACCGGCGTGACGAACAACCGCACCGCCACCGTGTCCGACCTGCAAGCTGCTGGCGGCACCGCTGCTGGCAACGACTGGACCGTGACGACGAAGTTCGGCGCAGCGACCGCTGAGCAAGCCTTCGCCAAGCTGGAAACCGGCAACCAAGTCAACGTCCAAGGCGGCAACAGCTACACGTACGACGCCACCAGCGGCAACTTCACGTTCACCAACAAGGCTGTCGGCACCGCCGGCACCGACGCACTGGCCACCAGCCTGACCCCGGCTTCGGGCACCGTCACCGGTACCTACGCCAACAAGGGCGCCGCCTCGACCACGTTCGAAGTGGACGCGACGGGCAAGGTCACGATCGGCGGCAAGGACGCCTTCCTGACCGCCGCTGGCGAACTGACCACCAACAACGCTGGCGCCGCCACCGCTGCCGACCTGAAGGGCGTGCTGGCTCAAGCCGCCAAGGCTGGCGCAGGCGATGCTTCCGTGTCGATCGGTGGCAAGACCTACAACAGCACCGCCACCGCTGGCGACCTGTCGTACACCGACACCAAGAGCAAGGACGCTGTCCTGGCCGAGTTCAAGGCCGGCGCTGCTGGCAGCACCGTGGTCCTGGGCCAAGGCATCACCAGCGCCACGCTGGCGTTCACCACCGGCGCGTCGACCGACACGTACGTTGACGATGCTGGTAAGTTCACCAAGATCGCTGGCGGCACGTTCACCACGACCTACACCGTTGACCCCAACACGGGCAAGGCTACGGTCAAGAGCGGCACGGGCACGGGCGACTACGCTGCGAAGGTCGGTTCGACCGCCTACGTGAGCAGCGGCGGCAAGCTGACGACCGAAACGACCAGCAAGGGCGACAAGACTGTCGATCCGCTGAAGACGCTGGACGCTGCCTTCACCAAGCTGGACAAGCTGACCGGCGAACTGGGCGCTGTGCAAAACCGCCTGGAATCGACCGTTGCCAACCTGAACAACATCGTGAACAACCTGTCGTCGGCTCGCTCGCGTATTCAAGACGCGGACTACGCCACCGAAGTGTCGAACATGTCGAAGGCTCAGATCCTGCAACAGGCTGGCACCTCGGTTCTGGCGCAAGCCAACCAAGTGCCGCAAACCGTTCTGTCGCTGCTGCGTTAATCACGCCGCAACGTCCGACGGTTGGGTCGGACAGGCCGCAAGGCCTGCTCCACCCGCCTCTCGTACCGGGTCCTTCTCGGACCTGGTCACAAAACAAGCCGGCGCAAGCCGGCTTGTTTGCTTTTGCGCCGCCATTCTTCGTAGCCGTAAGGAGACCTCAAGACATGTCCAAGCCTGCATCCCCGCGCGACAACCGCTGGTGGGAGAACTATGCGGTCCGGTATCTCGTGCCCACGCTGACTGGCATGTTGTTCCTGCGTTGGTTGCAGCTGACGACGGATGGGTTCTTCTCGCCCATGCTGCCGGCGGCCGGAAACTTGGCCCTGCCATATATATTCGAAAAGCTTGGGACGCCGGAACTCATGGTCTGGGCGGGAGCGGGATTCGCGTTTGCCTATCTGGCCTCGCTTCCTATCCTGGTATTCCATGCAACCCGTTCGCTCGACGTGACACAACCGGGTTCTTCAACGTCAATTTCACCACCGGCGCTAACCGCAACATTGGTCGTGCTGACGATCGGCTTGGTGCTGGCCAAGCATTACGGCGACAGGGGCCTCGCGATCTCCGTTGGCGCCGTGCTCATTGCAGGCATCTTCAGTTGCTTCCAGTGGCGTCGAATCCGGGCCGCGACCCGGGTACCTTTCCAAGCAGCCCAGTACGCCAGACAGATTGCTGCCAGACGCTCCCCCCAAAGCTGGCATGCCTCGCGTCAATGGGCCGCAGAATATGTCACGTCCTATCGGCATCTGCGGGAACACGGCAATGCCGCCTTCATCCTTATCCTGCAGGCCGTTCTTTGTACGCTCGTCTATCTCTGCCTCACGGGCCCGGAGGGTCGCTCGACATGGCCCCCATCGGAGAGCTGGCGGCTATGGGAAGCCTATGCCCTCTGCTTCCTGCTGCTGGTTATCTGGGCGGCGCCGTCGGTACTGGTTCATCAACTAAGCCAGAAACTGGAGGCTGGCTTGATAGCCGAGGAAACATCAGGCGTAGTTACAACGCCTGTATTGCCTCCTTCCGAACCAGCAATCATGTCCCCTGCCCGCCACACGGCCGCACCCGAGGCAAATCGGGCCCGCCTGATGTTGCGCGCGCTGAAGGGCATATCGCAATTATCGCCTTGGCTGCTACCGCTCGCCTTTTGCCCGCCAATCCTGCTGCTGCGAAGCCATTTGACGGACGTGCGTCACCCCGAGCTGCTGATGCCTGCGCTTAGCGGGACGACAGGACTGGGGACGTTGCTGCTGATGGGCTCAATGGTTTGGCTATTGTGGATCTTGAGCTTGGCTATACCGTCCATTTTGGTGGCATTCACCGCCTCACACTACAAACCAGGCCAGGTTCCAAGACGGTTGCCAGCACTCTGGTTACTTTTCTGCTTTATCGGCATCGGCCTGAGTTTTGGCATGACACAGCATTCGGCAAACGTGCTGCCGACATGGGTAGTCATTGCAGCCTGCTTAATCCTGCCGATATCAATCGGATTTGCGGTCTGGAGCGCGCCGGCCACTCCTGGGGACGCGGGAGGCAACGCCCGCTCCGGTCAACCCGGCGCTTTCGAGCAGGCGTTCGTCGCCTTCCTTGCCGCATTGCTTGCCCTTCTTCTGCTTCTGATACCGTTGTTCATCGTGGGGTGGGCTTACGGCAGTGAGTCTGGCAACATTCCTCTGACCATCTGGGTCATCTTATTTGCCTTTCTCGGCGCGTTGCTGCCAGGCATCACATTTGCCTGGAGTAACCGGGCAGGAACATCCACGGACCACGCGCCGATGTCGATGAGCGTGTTCGCGGCCCTGCTCCTTATCCCGCCAATGCTGTCCGTCATCTTGTTACCCGCCGTCAAACAGCAACTCGGCTATTTGACCCTGGTCACATCAAGCATCACCGACAAGGGAGGAAAGTACGCGACCCCTCAGCTCTACCGTCTCCCCGATAACTGGAGCAGCGATGACCGCCTGCTCACCGCCAGCTTTCCCCCCTTGCGCCAATGCACAAGGGGCGATTCATCCCAACCCAAAGGCATGGGCTGGTTGTGCGGATATCGGAACTTTTCGTTCGGCAACGCCCTATTGGTCTGCGACAAACCTTACGCGGACGAGAACGGCAAAGTGATTGAACAAGCGTTGAGCTGCATCACTTTTATTGGCAACCAGGTCACCAATCTATCCCATTTGCCTAAACCACGCAGGGCTCGACAGAGCGATCCATCCAACCCGAACGTAGACGGATAGCGCGCCCCCGTCAGGACTAGGAGGGCGCGCGCCTAGCGAAGCACCCGTGGAAGGTGGCTTTTTGCCACCTTCTCGCTTTTTTGACACCCGGCCCGCCCCTTCATAATTGCCACCGCACGCTTTTGTATCTATATTTTTCGTAACATGACCGCCACGCCTCCCGATCCACTCGCTACGCAGCACGACAGCACCACGGATCCCCTGAATGAGGAGCCGGAGGATGCGCAGACCTCGCGTCTGCGTGAAGAGAACCGCGCGCTACGCGAGCTGCTGGCCGCGCAGGTGCAGGCCTCGATGCCGCGCCCCAGCTGGCTCAAGCGGCTGGGCTGGTGGCTGATCAGCGCGCCCGGCGCCGCCCTGGTGGGCTGGCGCAGCCTGCTGGGCCGTGAAGACGCCGCGCCCATGACCGGCAAACGCATGGGCTACGCCACGCTTACCGTGCTGTATACGCTGGCGATCTACGGCGCCCTGGTGTTGCTGGTGGTCTCCTGGAGCACGCCCAATGCCGCGCGCTCCGGCGTGAACGCGGCCGGGCCGGTGCGCGTACCGCTCGCGTCGCCCCCTGCTCCCGGCACGGAAGCCGCGCCGGCCAGATCGCCGACTTCCGCCCCGGGCAGCGGGTCTGCCCCGGCGACCCGCCCGACCCACACCGATGACCCCGCCCATCCCGGCACCTGGACCGAGCCGGCGGCATCCCGCTCGCCGGTAACCGAGGACCCGGGCGACGAACCTGGCAAGACCGAGCCCGCGCCCGCCACGAATGCGCCCGCCGCAGCCGGCACGCCTGCCGCCGGTGCGCCCGCAGCCGGTGTGCCCGCAGCCGGTATGCCAGCGACGGATACACCTGGCACCCCTGCGCCCAGTGCCGCCACGCCCGCCGCCGGCGGGCCCGCTGCCAGCACGTCCGCCGCAACACCACGTGAACCGGCCGCCGTGCCGAAATCGACGCTGCGCATCACCGAGATTCCCGCTGAAAATCCTCACGCCTGGGTCGACAAGCTGAAAGCCGAGCTGGCGCGCTGCGCCACGTTGGGCTTTTTCGAACGCCCCAGCTGCGCCTGGGCAGCACGCAAGCAATTCTGCGAGGCGAACCAGGGTTGGGGCGCCATCAAGGAATGCCCGGTTCCGCAATAGCCGCGGCCCCGGATACGCGCGAAATCATTGCCGTGCTTGCTTGAACTGCGCGATAATTCCACCACCCCGGGCCCGGCCCGGCATGTTTGCCACCAGGACACCCCGCCATGGATCTTTCCGTCAACAACACCGTCAATACCGGCTTGGCCATGCGCGATGCGCAGCTGATGCAGGAAATCCAGGCGCGCGTGACCAAGAAGGCGATCAATGCCCAAGCCGACACGGTTGCCACGCTGATGCAATCGCTCCCGGTGGTCGCCATTGACGGTACGCTGGGCACGCGCATCAACACGCAGGCATAACGCCCGCCGCGCCGCCCCGTGGCGGCGCCGGCACCACGCCGTTCGAACCGGGCGGCGCATTCCCCCCTCTCTCCCGCCATCACCGCGCCGGCATTCAGGCGTCCAGGTGCTTGCGCATCAGTTCCTCGAACCATTCCAGAAAGATCGCCAGCCGGCGGGACCGCTGCCGCCGGTGCGGGTACAACATGGTCACCGGCATGGCCGCGGCGCGGTGCGCCGGCATGACGTCGACCAGTTCGCCCGCGTCCAGCAAGTGCTGCACATCGAAGCGCGGAATCTGGATCAGTCCCAGGCCCGCCAGGCAGCAGGCGATATAACTTTCCGCGTTGTTCACCACCACGCGGCTGGGCAGCGCGATCGCCTGCGCGGCACCCTGCCCAGCCGCGACCTCCCAGGGTAATTCCCGGCCCGTCGTAGGCGAGGCGTAGCCCACCATCCAGTGGCCTTGCGCGAGATCCTCCGGTTTAAGCGGCACACCCTGTTCGCGCAGATAGGCCGGGCTGGCGCAATTGACCAGGGCGATACTGCCCAACGGCCGCGACACCAGGCTGCTGTCATGCAGCGCACCGAAGCGCACCGCGCAATCCACGCCTTCCTGGATCAGGTCGATGGCACGGTCGCTTGAGCCCAGCGCCAGCTGCAGGCGCGGATGGCGGCGCAGCAGCCCCGGCAACGCCGGCGCCACCAGCCGCCGGGCGATGCGGCTGGGCACGTCCACATTCAGGCGCCCGGATACCTGGCGGGCGCTTTGCTGGAACAAGTGGTCGATCTCTTCCACCTCGGCCAGCAGTGGCCGCAGGCGTTCCAACAACTGGGCGCCGTCGGCCGTCAGGCGCACCTGGCGCGTGGTCCGGTGCAGCAGCCGCACGCCCACCTGACTCTCCAGTTGCTGGATAGCCGCCGATACGGATGCGCGCGGCAGTTCCAGCGCATTGGCGGCTTTGATGAAACTGCCCATCTCCGCGACCTGCGCGAAGACGCGGTATTGCTCGAATCTGTCCATTCCCGTCCCGGTGTGGCCCGGCAGCACGGCGCCGCCGGAACCAGCATAGCCGGTCTGCCTGCCGCTTCCATTGGCAGCCGATTCGCCGGCCGATCCGGGGTCGCCTGCCGCCGGTCGGCCCGGCCGCCGCGCTGGCCGCCTATTTCGTGGTGTAGCCGCCGTTGATAAGAATAGTCTGCCCGGTGATCCACCACCCATCGCTGACCAGATGGCGGATGAAGGGCACCACGTCCTCAATGTCGGTCAGGCCGGTCTTGGAGAACGGCGACAGCGCCGCGGCGGTCTTGTGATACGCGACAGCGTCGGCGCCTTCGGCCGGATAGAAGAATGGCGTGTCCATCGGGCCCGGGCCCACCGCCGTCACCGAAATGCCGCGGGCGCCGAACTCCTTGGCCGCGGCGCGGGTGTAGTGCTCGACCGGCGCCTTGCTGCCGGCATAGGCCGCATAGAACGGCGTGAACGCGCCCAGCAGCGAGGTCACCAGGGTGCAGACCTTGCCGTTGTCGTTGAGGTGCCGGCCAGCCTCCTTGAGGAAGAAGAACGCCGACTTGGCATTGACCGCCGCCATCTCGTCGTACTCGGCCTCGCTGATCTCGGTCAGCGGCTTTTTGAGCACTTTGCCCACGGTGTTGATGGCGATGTCGGGCCGGCCCACCGCGGCCACGGCATCGGCAAACAGCTTTTCGACAGCGCCGGCGGTGCTCAGGTCGGCTTGCAGCGCCACGGCCTTGGCGCCGGCGGCCTGAATGGCGGCCACGGTGGCGTCGGCATCCGCCTTGGAGGCGGCGCTGTTGTAGTGGATGACCACGGCGCGGGCGCCTTGCTCGGCCAGGTCGCGGGCGATCAGGCCGCCCAGATTCTTGGCGCCGCCGGCGATCAGCGCGACTTTGCCCTTGATGGAATGGTCTGCCATGGAAAATCTCCTGCTTCGGTGGGGGGAGATTCCATTCTAGGCAGCCGCCCCGCATAGATCAGCCCGTTGCGGCGGGATGGATTATCCAGAAAAACGCCCCAATGCAAACAGCCCGAAGGCGAGACTGTGGTCCCCCCTTCGGGCTGTGATGCGCCGGCGGCGCCGGACCCAGGTCCGGCACGCCATTGCGGCTTACTTCTTCTTCATGGGAGGCAGGTCGGTGCAGACGCCTTCGGCCACTTCGGCCGCCATGCCCACTGATTCACCCAGGGTCGGGTGCGGGTGGATGGTCTTGGCGATGTCGATGACATCCGCGCCCATTTCCACGGCCAGCGCCACTTCGCTGATCAGGTCGCCGGCGTGGGTGCCCACGATGCCGCCGCCCAGGATGCGGTGCGATTCGGCGTCGAACAGCAGCTTGGTGAAGCCTTCGTCGCGGCCGTTGGCGATGGCGCGGCCGGAGGCGGCCCAGGGAAACACGCCCTTTTCGATCTTGATGCCCTGCTTCTTGGCTTCGTCTTCGGTCAGGCCGACCCACGCCACTTCCGGATCGGTGTAGGCCACCGACGGGATCACGCGGGCGTCGAAGAACGACTTCTGGCCGGCGGCGACTTCGGCTGCCACGTGGCCTTCATGCACGGCCTTGTGCGCCAGCATGGGCTGGCCGACGATGTCGCCGATGGCGAAGATGTGCGGTACGTTGGTGCGCATCTGGCGATCGACCTCGATGAAACCGCGGTCGGTCACGGCGATGCCCGCCTTGTCGGCGCCGATCTTCTTGCCGTTGGGGCTGCGGCCCACGGCCTGCAGCACCAGGTCGTAACGCTGCGGCTCTTTCGGCGCGCCCTCGCCTTCGAAGGTGACGTAGATGCCGTCTTTTTTGGCCTCTGCGCCGACCGTCTTGGTCTTGAGCATGATGTTGTCGAAACGGCCGGTGTTCTTCTTTTGCCAGACCTTGACCAGGTCGCGGTCGGCGCCCTGCATCAGGCCGTCCAGCATTTCCACCACGTCCAGGCGTGCGCCCAGCGTGGAATACACCGTGCCCATTTCCAGGCCGATGATGCCGCCGCCGATGATCAGCATCTTCTTGGGGATTTCACGCAGCAGCAAGGCGCCGGTGGAATCGACGATGCGTTCGTCTTGCGGCAGGAACGGCAGCTTCACCGACTGGCTGCCGGCGGCGATGATGGCCTGCTTGAAGCGGATGGTCTGCGACTTGCCGTCGGCGCCCTTCACGGCCAGGTGATTGGCGTCGGCGAACTCGCCCACGCCCGTCACCACGGTGACCTTGCGGGCCTTGGCCATGCCGGCCAGGCCGCCGGTCAGCTTGGCGACCACGCTGTCCTTGTAGCCGCGCAGCTTGTCCAGGTCGATCTTGGGCTCGCCGAAGCTGATGCCGTGGGCAGCCAGCTCGCGCGCTTCATCGATGATGGCGGCGTTGTGCAGCAGCGCCTTGGACGGGATGCAGCCGACGTTCAGGCACACGCCACCCAGCGTCGAATAGCGCTCGACCAGCACCACGGACAAGCCCAAGTCGGCGGCGCGGAAGGCGGCCGAATAACCGCCGGGGCCGGCGCCCAGCACCAGCACGTCGCATTCGGAATCGGCCGAACCCTTGAAGCTGGCGGCAGCGGGAGCCGGTGCGGCGGCCTTCGGGGCCTCTGCCTTGGGCGCGTCGGCCTTGGCGGCCGGCGCGGCGGCGTCCGAGGCTTCGACCTCGAGCACCACGGCGCCCTCGGCGACCTTGTCGCCCACCTTCACGGCGATCGACTTGACTACGCCACCCTGCGAGGCCGGGATTTCCATCGAGGCCTTGTCGGACTCGACGGTGATAAGGCTTTGTTCAGCCTTGATCGTGTCGCCCACGGCGACCAGCACTTCGATGACTTCCACTTCCTTGAAGTCGCCGATGTCCGGCACTTTGATTTGAACGGTATTGCTCATAGGGCTCCCCGTTTACAGCGCGATGCGGCGGAAGTCGGCCAGCAAGGCGCCCAGATAGGCGTTGAAGCGGGCAGCGGCCGCGCCGTCGATGACGCGGTGATCGTAGGACAACGACAGCGGCACGATCAGGCGCGGCACGAACTGCTTGCCGTCCCAGACGGGCTTGTGCGCCGAACGCGACACGCCGAGGATGGCCACTTCGGGTGCGTTGATGATCGGCGTGAACGAGGTGCCGCCGATACCGCCCAGCGACGAGATCGAGAAGCAGCCGCCCTGCATGTCGGCGGGCGAGATCTTGCCGTCGCGCGCTTTCTTGGACAGGTCGGTCATTTCCTGGGCGATCTGCAGGATGCCCTTCTTGTCGGCATCGCGGATCACCGGCACCACCAGCCCGTTGGGCGTGTCGGCGGCAAAACCGATGTGGTAGTACTGCTTGAGCACCAGGTTGTCGCCGTCCAGCGAGGCGTTGAACTCGGGGAATTTCTTCAGGGCCGCGACCACGGCCTTGATCAGGAAAGCCAGCATCGTGACCTTGATGCCCGACTTCTCGTTTTCCTTGTTCAGCGTGACACGCAGCGCTTCCAGGTCCGTGATGTCCGCTTCGTCATTGTTGGTGACGTGCGGGATCATGACCCAGTTGCGGTGCAGGTTCGCGCCGGAAATCTTCTTGATGCGCGACAGCGGGCGGGCTTCGACCGGGCCGAACTTGGTGAAGTCGACCTTGGGCCACGGCAACAGGCCCAGCGCGGCGCCATCGGCCGAGCCGCCGGCGGCAGCCGGCGCGGCCGTGGACGACAGCGCCTGCTTGACGAAGGCACGCACGTCATCGGCGGTGATGCGGTCTTTCGGACCAGAACCCTTGACGCGGCTGAGGTTCACGCCCAGTTCGCGGGCGAACTTGCGCACCGACGGCGAGGCGTGCGGCAACTGGCCGGGCTTGAGGTTGGGGTCTTCCAGCGCGGCGGCCGGGGCCGGACGCGAGGCGGCGGCCGGCGCCGCTTCGGTCTTGGCTTCAGCCGGGGCAGCCGGGGCGGCCGGGGCCTCGGCCTTGGCGGCGGGCGCGGCGGCAGGCGCGCTGCCTTCCACCACGACCACGATCGAGCCCTTGGCAACCTTGTCGCCGACCTTGACCTTCACTTCCTTGACCACGCCGCCTTGCGAAGCGGGGATTTCCATCGAGGCCTTGTCGGACTCGACGGTGATCAGGCTTTGCTCGGCCTTGATGGTGTCGCCGACGGCGACCATGACTTCGATGACTTCCACTTCCTTGAAGTCGCCGATATCGGGCACGGCGATCTCGACCGGGCCGCTGGCGGCGGCCGGCGCGGCGGCTTGCGCCGTGGCCGCGGGTGCAGCGGCGGCAGCCTGCTTGGGCGCTTCCTTGGCGGCGGCCTTGGGGGCCTCTTCCTTGGCGGCCGGGGCGGCGGCATCCGACGCTTCCACCTCGAGCACCACGGCGCCTTCGGCGACCTTGTCGCCGACCTTGACCGTGATCGACTTCACCACCCCGCCCTGCGAGGCGGGGATTTCCATCGAGGCCTTGTCGGACTCGACGGTAATCAGGCTCTGCTCGGCCTTGATCGTGTCGCCCACCGCCACCAGCACTTCAATGACTTCCACTTCCTTGAAGTCGCCGATGTCGGGAACCTTGATTTGCACGACGTTGCTCATGTCTCTTTACCCTCAGGCGTATTGCGGGTTGGCTTTGTTCGGATTGATGCCGTACTTCTTGATGGCTTCGGCCACCTTGGCAACCGGCACCTTGCCCTCGTCGGCCAGCGCGCGCAGCGCGGCAACCACGACGAAGTGGCGATCCACTTCGAAGTGCTCGCGCAGCTTGGCGCGGAAATCCGAACGGCCGAAACCGTCGGTGCCCAGCACCTTGTATTCGCGGCCCTTGGGCACGAACGGACGGATCTGGTCGGCGAACAGCTTCATGTAGTCGGTCGACGCGATGATCGGGCCTTCCGTCTTGGCCAGCTGCTCGGTGACGTAGGCCACCTGCGGCTTCTTCTCGTCGGGGTGCAGCATGTTGTGACGTTCGGCGTCCAGGCCGTTGCGGCGCAGTTCGGTGAAGCTGGTGACGCTCCAGAGGTCCGACGCCACGCCCCAATCGGCTTCCAGCAGCTCTTGCGCCGCCATGACTTCGCGCAGGATCGTGCCCGAGCCCATCAGCTGCACGCGATTCTTGCCCTTGCCGTGCGACTTGAGCTTGTACATGCCCTTGATGATGCCTTCCTCGTCGCCCTGGGTCAGACCGGGCTGCGGGTAGTTTTCGTTCATCACCGTCAGGTAGTAATAGACGTTTTCCTGGTCTTCCACCATGCGCTTCAGGCCATGCTGGATGATCACGGCCAGTTCATGGCCGAACGTCGGGTCGTACGAGACGCAGTTGGGGATGGTCGAGGCCAGGATATGGCTGTGACCGTCTTCGTGCTGCAGGCCTTCGCCGTTCAGCGTCGTGCGGCCCGCGGTGCCGCCCAAGAGGAAGCCACGCGCCTGCATGTCGCCGGCGGCCCAGGCCAGGTCGCCGATGCGCTGGAACCCGAACATCGAGTAGTAGATGAAGAACGGGATCATGATGCGGTTGTTCGAGGAGTACGACGTGGCCGCCGCAATCCAGGAGCTCATCGCGCCCGCTTCGTTGATGCCTTCCTGCAGGAGCTGGCCGTCGGCCGCTTCCTTGTAGTACATGACCTGGTCCTTGTCGACCGGGGTGTACTTCTGGCCTTCCGGCGCGTAGATGCCGATCTGGCGGAACAGGCCTTCCATGCCGAAGGTGCGCGATTCGTCGGCCAGAATCGGCACGACGCGCGGGCCCAGTTCCTTGTCGCGCAGCACCTGGTTCAGGATGCGCACGAAGGCTTGGGTGGTGGAGATCTCGCGGCCTTCCGCGGTGGGTTCCAGCACGGCCTTGAAGGCTTCCAGGGCGGGCGCCTTCAGTTGCTCGTCGGCCTTGGCGCGGCGGCGCGGCAGGTAGCCGCCCAGCGCGGCGCGGCGCTCGTGCAGGTACTTCATTTCGGGCGAATCGTCAGCCGGCTTGAAGTACGGCAGATCGGCCAGCTGGTCGTCCGGGATGGGAATGCCGAAACGATCGCGGAATTCGCGGATCGAGTCCAGTTCCAGCTTCTTTTGCTGATGGGTCGGATTCTTGGCCTGGCCCACGTGGCCCATGCCGTAGCCCTTGATGGTCTTGGCCAGGATGACGGTCGGCTGGCCGGTGTGGCTGGTGGCGGCGTCGAACGCGGCAAAGACCTTGTGCGGATCGTGGCCGCCGCGGTTCAGGCGCCAGATGTCTTCGTCGCTCATGCGCGACACGGCTTCCAGCAGCTTGGGGTGCTTGCCGAAGAAGTGCTCACGGACGAACTTGCCGTCGTTGGCCTTGTACGCCTGGTACTCGCCATCGACCGTTTCTTCCATGATCTTGCGCAGGATGCCTTCCTTGTCGTGCGCCAGCAGCGGATCCCAGTAGCCGCCCCAGATCAGCTTGATCACGTTCCAGCCCGAACCACGGAAGTCGCCTTC
The DNA here is from genome assembly GCF_014170305.1 of Achromobacter sp. UMC71. Classification (GTDB taxonomy): domain Bacteria; phylum Pseudomonadota; class Gammaproteobacteria; order Burkholderiales; family Burkholderiaceae_B; genus Achromobacter. Next base: position 180,075 of record NZ_LZZT01000010.1, on the reverse strand, counting down.
CAGTTCCTGGATGATCTTGCCGTTGCCGCGCACCGGCCCGTCCAGGCGCTGCAGGTTGCAGTTGACGACGAAAATCAGGTTGTCGAGCTTTTCGCGGGCCGCCAACGCGATGGCGCCCAGCGACTCGGGTTCGTCCATTTCACCGTCGCCGCAGAACACCCAGACCTTGCGGTTGCTGGTGTCGGCGATGCCGCGGGCGTGCAGATACTTCAGGAAGCGAGCCTGGTAAATGGCCATCAGCGGGCCCAGGCCCATCGACACCGTGGGGAACTGCCAGAAGTCGGGCATCAGTTTCGGATGCGGGTACGACGACAGGCCCTTGCCGTCCACTTCCTGGCGGAAGTGGTTCAGCTGCTCTTCGGTCAGGCGGCCTTCGAGGTAGGCGCGGCCGTACATGCCGGGCGAGGTGTGGCCCTGGAAGTAGACCAGGTCGCCGCCGTGGCCTTCGGCTTCGGCGTGCCAGAAGTGGTTCTGGCCGCAGCCGATCATGGTGGCCAGCGAGGCGAAGGAGGCAATGTGGCCGCCCAGGTCGCCGCCGTCCGGCGGATTGTGCTTGTTGGCCTTGACCACCATGGCCATGGCGTTCCAGCGCACGTACGAACGGATGCGCGATTCCAGTTCCAGGTTGCCCGGATGCGCGGGCTCCAGGCCCGGGGGAATCGTGTTGACGTAAGCGGTATTCGGCGAGAACGGGATGTGGGCGCCGGAGCGACGGGCTTCGTCGATCAGGCGTTCCAGCAGGTAATGTGCGCGCTGCGGCCCTTCGCGATCAAGGACTGCCGCCAGGGCTTCGAGCCACTCCTGGGTTTCAAGGGTGTCTTCGTCGTTGGCAGCCTGCACGGCGCCAGCCTGGGCGAAAGAGGACATCGTGTGTCTCCTGTTGGGGTTCGTTCGTGACCACACCCGCTTATTTGATCTACTCGCGGACACGCCATGGTAGCTGGGATCATCCGGGCTACCATGCCATGCATGGGTCGGGGTGTTGTGCTAGAGACCGGCGACTGGATGAGCGGTATCTCTCTATCAGCCGGCATTCTAAGAAAGAAGATTAACCGGTCGCAAGGAAAATTTCATGTTGCGGTACGGCATTTCATAATGCGAAAATATGAATGCAAGCTGAAAACGATGAGGCGTACTTTTTTAGCCCATCCTTCTTATAGCGGGCTTGATTCCCGGCAATTCCGTTTCAACACGCATTAAAATGCCCCCCACGCCGCGCCTTCGGCTTGCTGCCCCCGCGGGGGCGTGTTCATCTTGAGGCGGCTCGGCGATAAAAAATGCCCGGCCTATCCCGCCCGAATTCCATGTCCAGCGCGCCCAAGTCCAATATACCCACGCCGTTTCACGACCACGCCCGCACGCGCCGCCGCGGGGTGTACTGGGTCACGCCTGCCATGGTGCTGATCCTCTATATCTGTGTGATGGGGGTGTTCTTCTGGCTGCAGCGCATCCATGACGACAGTGTCATGTTTGTGACCATCGACCAGGAAATGCGTCAGCAACGCCTGATCTGGGTGGTGCTGGCGCTGTCTTGCGTGATCGTCATCAGCCTCTTGATGCTGTGGCGCTACACCCGGTTCCGCTCGGCGGCCGAGGCCGCCCTGATCGCCGAAACCGGTTTCCGCCGCGCCATGGAAAATTCCATGTCCACCGGTATGCGCGTGCTCGACATGGAAGGCCGCATCGCCTATGTCAATCCGGCGTTCTGCCGCATGATCGGCTGGAACGAAGCCGACCTGATCGGCCGCAGCCCGCCCTTCCCCTACTGGGTGCCCGGGCGCCACGAGCAGCACCAGCACACGCTGGACGTGCTGATGTCCGGCAAGACGCCCAGCAGCGGCCTGGAAGTCGAGGCCCAGCGCCGCGACGGCTCGCGCTTCACGGCGCGCATGTACGTGTCGCCATTGCTGGACCCCAACGGCAACCAGATCGGTTGGATGACGTCCATGACCGACATCACCGAGCCCAAGCGCATCCGCGAGGCCCTGACCGCCGCCCACGAACGCTTCATGACCGTGCTGGAAGGCCTGGACGACGCCATCTCGGTCACGGCCGACACCCACGACGGACTGGAACTGCTGTTCGCCAACCGCACCTACCGCCGCGTGTTCGGCGCCCAGACGGGCGGCCACGACGAACTGCTGGCCGGCCGCCGCGGCCGCTTCACCGACGAATCCGTCGAAGTCTTCGCGCCGTCGGTGCAGCGCTGGTTTGAAGTCCACCACCGCATGCTGGCCTGGACCGACGGGCGCCGCGTGCGCATGCAGGTGGCGCGCGACATCACCGAGCGCCGCGGCCACGAGGAAGCGTCCCGCGTGCAGCAGGAAAAGATCCAGCTCACCAGCCGCCTGACCACGATGGGCGAAATGGCCTCGTCGCTGGCGCACGAACTGAACCAGCCGCTGACCGCCATCGCCAACTACAGTATGGGTGCCGTGGCCTTGGTCAAGGCCGGTCACACCAGCCCCAACATGCTGTTGCCCGCTCTGGAAAAGGCCGCCTCGCAGGCCGAGCGCGCCGGCAAGATCATCAGCCGCATCCGCGAATTCGTGAAGCGCAGCGAGCCGCGCCGCCAGCGCGTGGCCATCGGCCGCATTGTCGACAACGCCATCGGTTTTGCCGAAATTGACGCCCGCAAGCGCCGCATCCGCATCGACAGCTTCGTGCCGTCCAACGCGCCCGACGTGCTGGCCGACCCGATCCTGATCGAACAGGTCCTGCTGAACCTGCTGAAAAACGGCCTGGAAGCCATGGAAAAGAGCGAGTCCGACGAGCTCAAGGTGGCCGTGATCCTGCACGAACAGCACATCGAGGTGGCCGTCGTCGACCGCGGCCATGGCCTGGCCGAGCCGGAGCGCCTGTTTGAACCCTTCTTCAGCACCAAGACCCAGGGCCTGGGCATGGGGCTGAATATCTGCCGTACCATTATCGAATCGCACCACGGCCGCCTTTGGGCGGACCCCAATCCCGCCGGCGGTACTATTTTCCGCTTTACCCTGCCCTGCGCTGCGTCTCAGACGCAGGCTCAGAATGATCAGTCCGAGGAGTTGCACGCATGAACACGCCCCACCTGTCGAGCACGGTATTCATTGTTGATGACGACGAAGCGGTCCGCGATTCGCTGCGCTGGCTTTTGGAAGCCAACGGCTACCGCGTCCGCGCCTATGCCAGCGGCGAGTCCTTCCTGGAAGACTACGACGCCAGCCAGATCGGGGTGCTGATCGCCGACGTGCGCATGCCCGGCATGAGCGGCCTGGAACTGCAAGAACAGCTCATCGCCCGCAATGCCCCGCTGCCCATCGTCTTCATCACGGGCCACGGCGACGTGCCCATGGCCGTGTCCACCATGAAGAAGGGCGCCGTCGACTTCCTCGAAAAGCCGTTCAACGAATCCGATTTGCGCGAAATCGTGGCGCGCATGCTGGAGCAGGCCACGCAGCGCGTGAGCAAGCACCAGGCCCAGAAGGACCACGAAGCCATGCTGGCGCGCCTGACCGCGCGCGAGCAGCAGGTGCTCGAGCGCATCGTCGCCGGCCGCTTGAACAAGCAGATCGCCGACGACCTGGGCATCAGCATCAAGACCGTCGAGGCGCACCGCGCCAACATTATGGAAAAACTTGAAGTGACCACCGTTGCCGATTTGATGAAAGTCGCCCTGGCCAAGCCGGAGGCGCATGCATGAGCCGCCGGGCCGTTCCCAAGGCGAATACCGAAGCGCTACGCGCGGAGGCTGCCAAATGACCGCTAGGATTATCGACGGCGTAGCACTGTCGCTGCGCATTCGCGAAGAAGTCGCTCAACGCGTCGCCGCCCTGGCGGCCAAGGGCACGCGCCCGGGCTTGGCCGTGGTGCTGGTCGGCGAAGACCCGGCATCGCAGGTATACGTGCGCAACAAGGTCGCCGCCTGCGAAAAGGCCGGGCTGCATTCCGTCAAGGAACAGTACCCCGCCGACATGACCGAGGCCGACCTGCTGGCCCGCATCGACAAGCTGAACCGCGATCCGTCCATCCACGGCATCCTGGTGCAGCTGCCGCTGCCCAAGCACATGGACGCCCACAAGGTCATCGAAGCGATCGCGGCCGAGAAGGACGTGGACGGTTTCCATGTCAGCAACGCCGGCCTGCTCATGACCGGCCAGCCGCTGTTCCGTCCCTGCACGCCCTACGGCGTGATGAAGATGCTGGAATCCGAAGGCGTCGCCCTGCGCGGCGCCGAAGCGGTGATCGTGGGCGCCAGCAACATCGTCGGCAAGCCCATGGCCATGCTGCTGCTGGCCGCCGGCGCCACCATCACGATCTGCAACTCCAAGACGCGCGACCTGGCGGCCCAGACCCGCCGCGCCGACGTCCTGGTGGTCGCTACCGGCAAACCCGGCATGATCGACGGCTCGATGATCAAGCCCGGCGCCGTCGTCATCGACGTCGGCATCAACCGCGGCGCCGACGGCAAGCTGTGCGGCGACGTGGACTTCGCTTCCGCCAGCCAGGTGGCAGGCGCCATCACGCCCGTCCCGGGCGGCGTGGGCCCCATGACCATCGCCATGCTGCTGGTCAACACCGTCGAAGCGGCGGAACGGGCTGCTGCCTGAAACCGGCCGCCCGCCTGACCAGGCCGGCCCTCGTGGGTTTGCCCCGCGCCCTTCCGGGGGCCGGGGGGCAAACCCATCGTCGTCTCTGGGTCCGGCGTGCGCGCCCCGCCCTTGCTTTTCGGGCGCCCCGCCCCAATCTGACCCTTATGCCTGCCGGCGCCGCCGCGTGCAGTCCGCCCGCGCTGTCCGCCCCTCTTACGCAATTGGTAACGCCATGACCCAGAATCCCCTGCTCGCCCCCGTCTCCGAACTGGTCGACTACCAGGCGGTCAAGCCCGCCCACGTGGTGCCGGCCATCGAAGAACTCCTGGGCATCGCCCGCCAGGCCGTGGACCGCGCCGCCGACCCGGCGCTGGCGGCCACCTGGGAAGCGGTGGTCGAGCCGCTGGATACCGCGTCGGAACGCCTGTGGCGCGCCTGGTCCGTGGCCGGGCACCTGAATGCGGTCGTCAACACGCCTGAATTGCGCGAGGCCTACAACGCCGCCCTGCCCCTGGTGACCGAGTTTTCCACCTGGGTCGGCCTGCACGAAGGCCTGTACCAGCAGTACCAGCGCCTGGCCGCCGCCCCCGATTTCGCGTCCTGGACGCCGGTGCGCCGCCGCATCGTCGACATGGCCCTGCGCGACTTCCGCCTGAGCGGCGTCGAGCTGCGCGGCGCCGACCGCGAGCGCTACGCCGCCATTTCCGACCGCGAGGCCCAGGCCTCGCAGAAATTCTCCGAAAACGTGCTGGATGCGATCGACGCCTGGTCGCTCGTGGTCGAGGACGAAGCCCGCCTGGCCGGCATTCCGGCCGACGTGCAAGGCGCCGCCCGCGCCGCCGCCGAGGAAGACGGCAAGCCGGGCTGGAAGCTGACGCTGAAGATGCCGTGCTACCTGCCGGTGATGCAATACGCGCAGGACCGCTCGCTGCGCGAGGCGCTATACTGCGGCTATGGCACGGTGGCGTCCGAACAGGGCGAGGCCCAGTTCGACAATTCCCCGCTCATCGAAGAGCTGCTGGCGCTGCGCGCCGAAGAATCGAACCTGCTGGGCCTGGGCACCTTTGCCGCGCTGCGGCTGCAGACCCGCATGGCGCGCGATGCCCGCGAAGTCACCGACTTCCTGCGCGACCTGGCCAAGCGCGCCAAGCCCTATGCGCAGCGCGACCTGGCTGAACTGAAAGCCTTCGCGGCCGCCGAACTGGGCCTGGCCGACCTGCAACCCTGGGACGTGGCCTATGCGTCCGAGCGCCTGCGCGAATCGCGCTACGCGTATTCCGAAGACGAGGTCAAGCAGTACTTCACCGAACCGCGCGTGCTGGCCGGTTTGTTCGAGGTCATCGAAACCCTGTTCGACGTGCGCCTGGCCGAGACGCCGGTGTCGTCCTGGCATTCGGATGTGCGCGGCGTGCGGGTCGACAGCCCCAAGGGCGATCTGATCGGCTACCTGTACCTGGACCTCTACGCGCGCTCGGGCAAGCAAAGCGGCGCCTGGGTCGACAGCGAGCGCACCCGCCGCGTGGTGGCCGGCCGCGTGCAGACGCCGATCGCCTACCTGACCTGCAATTTCTCGCGCCCCAATGGCGAGCGCGCCGCCGTGCTGACGCACGATGACGTCATCACCCTGTTCCACGAAACCGGCCACGCCTTGCACGCCCTGCTGTCCGAAGTGGATGAGCCCGGCGCCGCCGCGTTCGCCAGCGTCGAATGGGACGCCATCGAGCTGCCCTCGCAATTCATGGAAAACTTCTGCTGGGAGTGGGCGGTGGTGCAGAAACTGTCGGCCCACGTCGATACGGGCGCCGCGCTGCCGCGCGCGCTCTACGACCGCCTGGTCGCCGCCCGCAACTACCAGAGCGGCATGCAGACCGTGCGCCAGATCGAATTCGCGCTGTTCGACATGCTGATGCACGACCGCGCCAAGGGCGCCTCCATCGACGAGGTGCTGGCCCTGCTGCAGCAAGTGCGCGCCGAAGTCGCGGTGCTATTCCCGCCGGCCTGGCACCGGCTGCCGCACGCCTTCTCGCACCTGTTCGCGGGCGGCTACGGCGCCGGCTACTACAGCTACAAATGGGCGGAAGTGCTGTCGGCCGACGCCTACGAAGCCTTCGAGGAAGCGGCCGCCAAGCAGGCCGGCAATGCCCTGGGCACGCTGGACCCGGCCACCGGCGCGCGTTTCCGCCGCGAGGTCCTGGCCGTGGGCGGTTCGCGTCCCGCCGCCGAATCGTTCGCCGCCTTCCGCGGCCGCGCGCCGCGCATCGACGCGCTGCTGCGTCACAGCGGCATGAACCCCGCCTGACGCGTAACCGCGCCCGTGCACCGACGGCCCGCCTTGCGCGGGCCGTTTGCCATGCTGCGCGGTCAAGCGCGCCCCGGTTGCGGGCCCGCTCTACCCTTCGCCCGGCCGGCGCGCCGAGATCACCAGCCAGCGTCCATGCACCGACGGATCGGATCCCGCCTGCCGCCAGAAATGACGGCTGGCCTCGTCCTGGGCGTGTTTGAGACGGGCCTGGCAATGGCGCCGCATCGGCCACGCAATCAACCGGTCGAACCAGGGCCCCTGCCCGACCTCGACCACGTTGTGCAAGGTGATATCGGCAAAGCCATGGTCCGCCAGCAGCAGATGCAATTGCGCGAAGCCCCAGGGCAATGGCGTCGCGCTCGCGGCGCTGCCGGGCGGGCGCGATTCCGTCGGGGGATTGGCCTGGAACCCGCGCTTGAGCGCCTGCAGCCGGGCGCGCACGCTTGCCGGATTCGCTGCGGTCAACACCAGCGTGCCGCCGGGGCGCAGCGCTTGCTGGAACGCCTGCACCAGCAGGCCAGGATTGGCCGCCTGATGAATGGCTTCGCTGCAGACCACGGCGTCATACGGCGCGGCCACGGGCAGCGGCGACGCCAGGTCGTGCACAGTCAGGCGGCGGTAGCCGTTGGCCTGGCCAGGCAGCCCGGCCAGTCCGATGCCGTCCACCACCACGTCCCGGCCCGTGGCCGGGCGCGCCATGTCTCCCAGCCAGCCTCGGCCACAGGGCGCGTCCAGCACACTGTCGGCCCGGCGGCTGCGCAGGATGTCCAGCACCACGGGGTAATACGGAAAATAGGGATAGCCCAGCGCATGGGCGGCTGCGGTATGCACGATGACGCCTCGCAGGTTCGATTGCTGACAAGGCCCTGAATGTAGACCTTGTCGCGCGCCGCCGGGGCCGTTTTGCCTGAGATCCAACAATATTCCGACAAAGCTTCACAACTGCCGGCGGCCACAGCGCCCGGATACTCGCGCCGTCACTTGCGTCCCGCCTTGCGCCAGGACAAACGCAGGCCAGCCGGGCAAGGCTGCTGGGCTGCCGTCAACGGGTAGAATCGACAGGTTTATCCCCCAACCGGCGATGGAACTCATGCGACACCTGATCACCGGCAGCGCCTGGCGCAGCCTGCTGCTAGCCTTTTGCGTGCTGCTTGCCGCCTGCGGCGACCGCAATGTCGACTGGACGCTGTACAACGTCCGTGGCCACCTGCCCGACCTGAAGTTCTCGTTGCCCGGCGCTGGTGGCAAGACGGTCAGCAGCGATGACCTGAAAGGCAAGACGGTGCTGCTGTTCTTCGGCTATGCCAGTTGCCCGGACATCTGCCCCACGACCATGGCGCAGCTGACGGCGGTGCTGCAGAACCTGGGCGACAAGGCCCGCGACGTGCGCATCCTGTTCGTCAGCGTCGACCCGCACCGCGACACGCCCGACATCCTGCAAGCCTACGTCAATGCGTTCAACAGCAATGCCATCGGCGTAACGGGCAATGAAAAGCAGGTGGCCGACCTGGCGCGCCGCTACCGCGTGGCCTACCAGATCGAGAAACCCAAGCCCGGCGACGACGCCGACCAGTACGAAGTGACGCACAGCCGCGGCGTGTATATTTTCGACAAGGAAGGCCGCGCCCGCCTGCTGGCCTCGGATACCGACAGCATCGAAACGCTGACCAAGGACCTGCGTCAACTGATCGACCTTACCTCCTGACGATGACGCCGTGAAGGCGATGCCGCGCGACGCACCGCAGCATGTTGCGGGCATGCGCCACATACCAGTTGTTACAGCCCCTGCGCCGCGCGCGTGAGTAATATCAGGACGCATCGCCCCTTTACCCAAGCAAGGAGTAAGCGCATGAGCATCATCATCATGATCATCGTCGGGTTCATCGTGGGCTTGATTGCCCGCGCAATCATGCCCGGAGACCAGAACATGGGGATCATCATGACCACCATCCTGGGCATCATCGGCGCCGTCGTGGCCGGATTCCTGGGCCAGCACCTGGGCTGGTACGCCCCGGGCGAACCGGCAGGCTGGATCGGTTCGGTCGTTGGCGCGATCATCGTGTTGTTCGTCGTCGGCCTCATTACCAAGAAGCGCGGCTGACGCGCTACGCGCACGCATCAAGCAAAGCGGGCCGATCTTACGATCGGCCCGCTTTTTTATCGCCGCACCAAGACGCCCGGCGTCCTGGCGCGAAATATTCAGCCGGGTTGCCCCGCGGCGGCCGGCACGCCGCCCGCCGGCTGCGCGGCCGTGGCGGTGCGCTCGGTCCAGCCGCCACCCAGTACCTTGTACAAGGTGACCAGGTTCGACAGACGCGACAGGCGCGTATCCACCAGCGTCTGCTGCGCGGTGTAGAGCGACCGCTGCGAATCCAGCACCGTCAGGTAGTCGTCGATACCCTGGCGGAAGCGCTGATCGGACAGGTCATAGGCGCGCTGGTTGGCGGCCACCAGCAGTTGCTGCGCCTGGATCTGCTCGTCCAGCGTGCCGCGACCGGCCAGCGCGTCGGCCACTTCACGAAAGCCCGTCTGGATGGTCTTTTCGTATTGCGCGACCTGGATGTTCTTCTGCACCTTGGCCAGGTCCAGGCCAGCGAGCAGCGAACCGCCGGCGAAGATCGGCACCGTGATCTGGGGCACGAAGCTCCAGGCGCCGGAGCCGCCTTCGAACAGACCGCCCAGGCTGGCGCTGGCCGTGCCCGCGTTGCCGGTCAAGCTGATGGTCGGGAAGAACGCGGCGCGCGCCGCGCCGATATTGGCGTTGGCTCCCTTTAGCTGATGCTCGGCCGCGCGGATGTCCGGGCGGCGCGCCAGCAGCTCCGACGGCAGGCCGGCCGGCAAGGCGGTCGGCAGCATGCTGTCGTCCAACTTGACGGCGCTGTCCAGTGCCGCCGACATTTCCGGCGACAGCGGCTGGCCCACCAGCAGCACCAGCGCATTGCGGTCCTGCGCGGCCTGGCGCGTGTATTGCGACAGGTTGCGCTGGGCGGTGCGCAGCGATATTTCAGCCTGGCTCAGGTCCAGCGCCGTGGACAGGCCCTGGTCGAAACTCTGCTTGGTGAGCTTGTACGAATCGTCCTGGCTCTTGAACGTGTCGCGGGTCAGGCTCAGCAGTTCCTGGTCGGCCCGCAGCGTCAGGTAGGCGTTGGCCACTTCGGCGATCAACGTCAACTGGGTTGCCGTGCGGGTCTCGTCCAGCGCCAGGTACGATTCCAGCGCCTTGTCGCTCAGGCTGCGGATGCGGCCGAACAGATCCAGCTCCCACGAGGACAGCGCGGCGCCGACCTGGTAGTTGTGGCTGGTGGTGGCCTGTCCGCTGGCCGACAGGTCGGCCGGCGTGCGTTGGGCGGTTTCCTTGCCCGCGATACCGACGCTGGGCAGCAGGTCGGCGCGCTGGATGCGGTATTGCGCCCGGGCCGCTTCGACGTTCAGGGCCGCCACGCGCAGGTCGCGGTTGTTGGCCAGCGACTGCTCGATCAATTGCTGCAGCAGCGGGTCGGTGAAGAAGTCGCGCCAGCCGATGTCGGCGGTGGCCACGCCGCTACCCGCCACGTCCGCCTTGTAGGACGGCCCCGTCGGATAGGTCGAGGACACCGGCGCATCGGGCCGTTCGTAGGTCGGGGCCAGCGAGCAGCCCGCCAGGGCCGCCGCCAGGGAAACAGACAGCAAGGTTCTCATCTGAAGCTTCATTGCGGTTTTCCTTCGACGGACACGTCCTGCGCATCATTGGCGCTGGGGTCGTGCTTGTCGCGCCGCGCGCTCATGCGTTCCACCTTGAACAGGCGCAGCATGATCACGAAGAACGCGGGGACGAAGAAGATGGCCAGGAAGGTCGCGGTCAGCATGCCGCCGATCACGCCGGTACCGATGGCGTTCTGGCTGCCCGAACCGGCGCCCGACGAGATCGCGAGCGGCACCACGCCCAGGATGAACGCCAGCGACGTCATCAGGATGGGGCGCAGGCGCTGGCGAGCCGCGTGGATGGCCGATTCGGTCAGGCTGGCGCCGGCCTCGTAGTGCTCTTTGGCGAATTCCACGATCAGGATGGCGTTTTTGGCCGCCAGCCCGATTGTCGTCAACAAGCCCACCTGGAAGTACACGTCGTTGGACAGGCCGCGCAACAGGGTCGCCGCCAGGGCCCCGATGATGCCCAGGGGCACCACCAGCATGACCGCTGTCGGAATGCTCCAGCTTTCATACAGCGCCGCCAGGCACAGGAACACCACGATCAGCGAAATGGCGTACAGCGCGGGGGCCTGGGCGCCCGACAGCCGTTCTTCGTACGACATGCCGGTCCACTCGAAGCCCACGCCCACCGGCAGCTTGCTGGCGATGCGTTCCATTTCGTTCATGGCCGCGCCCGAGCTGTAGCCCGGCGCCGCCTGGCCCTGGATGTTGAAGGACGGCACGCCGTTGTAGCGGTTCAGCTTTTGCGGTCCGAAGCTCCAGGTGGCCTTGGCGAACGCCGAGAACGGCACCATGTCGCCGTTGTTGTTGCGCACGTACCATTTGTCCAGGTCGTCGGGCAGCATGCGCGAGGACGCCTCGCCCTGCGCGAACACCTTCTTGACGCGGCCGCGGTCGATGAAGTCGTTGACGTACGACGACCCCCATGCCGTGGACAGCGTGCTGTTGATGTCCGACACGGACACGCCCAGCGCACGCGCTTTTTCGCGGTCGATGTCGAGCTGGTACTGCGGCGCGTCTTCGATGCCGTTGGGGCGCACGCCCTGCAGGATCTTGCTTTGCGCGGCCTCGCCCAGCAGTTGGTTGCGCGCGGCCAGCAGCTTGTCATGGCCCACGCCAGCGCGGTCCATCAGCTGGAAGTCGAAACCGTCGACGTTGCCCAGTTCCATCACCGAAGGCGGCGGCACCACGAACAGCTGGGCGTCGCGCTGGGTCTTGCGGAAGTGGGCGTTGGCGCGCGCCGCCACGGCGGCCGCCTTCAGCTTGGCGTCGCCGCGCTCTTCCCAGTCGCGCAGCTTGATGAACAGGATCGACGCGTTCTGGCCGCGGCCGCCGAAGTTAAAGCCGTTGACGGCGAACACCGAGGTGACGGCGTCCTTTTCCTCGGTCAGGAGGTAGTTGGTGGCTTCGTCGATGACGGCTTTGGTGCGTTCGGCCGTGGCGCCGGCCGGGGTCTGGATCTGGGCGAACAAAATGCCCTGGTCTTCGCCCGGCAGGAATGCGGTCGGGATGCGGGTGAACATCCAGCCCATCGCGATGACGATGGCCAGGTACACCACCATCAGGCGCTTGGTGCGGCCCAGGCCGCGCGCCACGGTGTTGGCGTAGCCGTTGCTGCTGCGCTCGAACGTGCGGTTGAACCAGCCGAAGAAGCCGCGCTTGGTGCCGTGATGCCCCTTGGGAATGGGCTTGAGCAGGGTGGCGCACAGCGCCGGCGTGAACACGATGGCGACGATCACCGACAGCACCATCGAGGACACGATGGTGATGGAGAACTGGCGATAGATCACGCCGGTGGAACCGCCGAAGAACGCCATCGGGATGAACACGGCGGCCAGCACCATGGCGATGCCGATCAGCGCGCCGGTGATCTGGCCCATGGACTTGCGCGTGGCCTGCTTGGGCGTCAGGCCTTCTTCGGCCATCACCCGTTCCACGTTTTCAACCACCACGATGGCATCGTCCACCAACAGGCCGATGGCCAGCACCATGCCGAACATGGTCAGGGTGTTGATGGAATAGCCGAACGCGGCCAGCACGCCAAAAGTACCCAGCAGCACCACCGGCACCGCCAGCGTCGGAATCAGCGTAGCGCGGAAGTTCTGCAGGAACAGGTACATCACCAGGAAGACCAGGATGATGGCTTCCACCAGCGTCTTGAACACTTCTTCGATCGACAGGCTGACGAACGGCGTCGTGTCGTACGGATAGACAACGTCCATGCCCGGCGGGAAGTAAGGCTTCAGGTTGTTGATGGTGTCGCGCACCGCCTGCGCCGTATCGAGCGCGTTGGCGCCCGGGGCCAGCTTGATCGCCAGGCCCGAAGCGGGCTTGCCGTTGAAGTAGCTGTCGATGGCGTAGGTCTGGCCGCCCAGCTCGATGCGGGCGACGTTGGCCAGGCGCACCTGGGAGCCGTCGGGATTGACCTTGAGCAGGATGCGGCCGAAGTCTTCCGGCTTTTCCAGGCGCGAGGGGCCGATGATGGTGGCGTTCAACTGCTGGCCGCGCACGGCGGGCAGGCCGCCGAGCTGGCCGGACGAGACCTGGACGTTCTGCTCTTTGATGGCGTTGACCACGTCGACCGTGGTCAGGCCGTAGTTCACCAGCTTGGACGGATCCAGCCAGATGCGCATCGCGTACTGCGAGCCGAACAGCTGGAAGTCACCCACGCCCTCGGTACGGCTGATGGGATCCTGGACGTACGAGGCGACGTAGTCGGCCAGGTCGTCCTTGGTCATCGTGCCGTCGGTGGACACGAAGCCCGCCACGATCAGGAAGTTCTTGGTGGCCTTGGTGACGCGAATGCCCTGCTGCTGCACTTCCTGCGGCAAGAGCGGTTGCGCCAGCGACAGCTTGTTCTGCACCTGCACCTGGGCGGTGTCGGGGTTGGTGCCCTGGCGGAACGTCAGCGTGATGGACATGCTGCCGTCGGAGTTGCTTTCCGAGGAAATGTACTCCAGGCCGTCAAGGCCGTTCATTTGCTGCTCGATCACCTGCACCACGGTGTCCTGCACGGTCTGCGCGGACGCGCCCGGGTAGGTCACCGCGATGCCGATGGCCGGCGGCGCGATATTCGGATATTGCGAAACCGGCAGTTTCAGGATGGACAACGCGCCGGCCATCATCAGCACGATCGCGATCACCCATGCGAAAACCGGTCTTTCGATAAAAAACTTTGCCATGCAAGGCTCCCTGACTACTGCTTGGCCGCCGCGGCGCCCGCTTGCGGCTGCTGCGACGACTTGGCGCCGGCTTCGGTGGCGACCACCTCAACGCCCGGACGCACCATCTGCACGCCTTCCACGATGACCTTTTCGCCGGCCTTCAGGCCGTCGGTGACCAGCCACTGGTCGCCGATGGCGCGGTCCGTCTTGAGTTCACGCAGTTCGACTTTGTTCTCGGCGTTCACCACCAGCGCGGTCGGCAGGCCACGCTGATTGCGCGTCACGCCGCGCTGCGGCACCAGCAGGCCATCGGCCGCCACACCATCGACCAGGCGGGCACGCACGAACATGCCTGGCAGCAGCCGGCGATCGGGGTTGGGGAACACGGCGCGCAGCGCGACCGAGCCGGTGCCTTGGTCCACCGTCACTTCCGAGAACTGCAGCTTGCCCTGCTGGGTGTATTGCGAGCCGTCTTCCAGCGTCAGCGTCACCAGCGCCGCCTGCTCGCCTTCGGCCTTTTTCAGCTGGCCGCTGGCCAGCGCGTTCTGCAGGCGCAGCAGTTGGACGCTGGATTGGGTGACGTCAACGTAGATTGGATCGATCTGTTGCACCGCGGCCAGGGCCGTGGCCTGGTTGGCCGTGACCAGCGCGCCCTCGGTGACCGACGAACGGCCGATGATGCCGTCGATCGGCGACAGCACCTTGGTGTAGACCAGGTTGATGCGCGCGGTGTCCAGCGCGGCCTTGGCCGACAGGACATCGGCGACCGCCTGGTCGCGCGAGGCGACGGCGTTGTCGTAGGTCTGTTGGCTGACGGCGCGCGTGGCGACCAGCGGCTTGTAGCGCTCGGCCAGCAGCGCGGCGGTCTTTTGCTGCGCCTGGGCGCGCGCCAGGGCGGCCTTCTGGCTGTCGAAGCTGGCCTGGTAGAGCGCGGGGTCGATCTGGTAGAGCTGCTGGCCGGCCTTGACCTCGCCGCCTTCGGTGAACAGGCGCTTTTGCACGATGCCGTTGACCTGGGGCCGCACTTCGGCCACGCGGAACGGCGAGGTGCGGCCGGGCAATTCGGTGGTCAGGGAAACCGGCTTGGTGGTCAGCGTCACCACCGTCACCTGCGGCTTGCCCGCCTGGGGCGCATCCTGCTTCTTGCCGCAGGCGGCCAACGTGAGAGCCGATGCCGTCAGCGTGACCACCGCCGCGCTGCGCCACATAGCGCTTTTCTTGTTCATAGATTGCATTCCCGATTTCCAACTAAAAAGGTAGCCCTCACGCCCACCCGCCGCGGGCTGCTCGCCCCCCGGGGAGGCCCCGGTCGCCGCGGGCATCGCGGCGGCATCGGCGGCACATCCCGAACCGGGCACCGGTTCGGCTCGTGAGGATCGACTGGGGTGTGTTGCCTTGGACATTAGGCGGGGCTTAGACGCAATGCTGCATTGCAGAAATCGCATTTTGCGTTATCCCGCCCGAGAAACAAAGGGGCATATTGAGAAAACATCATTCCAGATATGGGACAATCATTCGCCCATTCCTGTGACAGAATCATCATCATGAAACGCTTACAAGGCATGGAACTCTTCGTAGAGGTCGCCAAGACGCATAGTTTTAGCCGCGCCGCCGCCGCCCTGGGAGTCCCCAAATCCACGTTGTCTCGCCAGGTGGCCGAACTTGAACGTTCGGTCGGCCTGCGCCTGCTCAGCCGCACTACGCGCAAGGTCGAATTGACAGACGCCGGCCGGCTGTACTTCGAACGCTGCCAGCGCATCGTGGCCGAGGCCCAGATCGCCCATGAAGAGCTGCAAAAGCTGGTCGACACGCCGTCGGGGCCTTTGCGGGTGAACATGCCGGCGGACTTCGGCACGGACTTCCTGGCTGAATCGTTCATGGAGTTTTCGCGCCGCTATCCGGACGTCACCTTTTTCCTGGATCTTGCCAATCCCGACCACGCGCAGCGCGTGTTCCAGACTTGCGATATTTCCATCGAGATCGGCGAGCTGCCCGATTCGACGCAGATTGCAAGGCTGCTGGGCATGCTGCCGGCCCATCTGTACGCCTCGCGGGAATACCTGGAGAAACATGGTGAACCCCAGCACCCCAGCGACTTGACCCGCCATGAGTGCATCGAGTTCCGCGCCGAAGGCGCCGGCCGGGTGACCCGCTGGCCGCTGAACAGCGGCGACCAGCACATCCAGTTCACGCCGGGCAACCGTTTTTCCGTGAATGGCGTGGCGATGGCCCGGCGCCTGGCGATGCTGGGCGCGGGGATCACCGTGCTGGTCGGCGGCCAGACGGCCGAACAGAAATCCGGCCAATTGCGGCGTGTGCTGCCGGATTGGCAACTGGGCCCATTTCCGGTGTATGCCGTCACGGAAACACGACTGCTGCCCGCCAAGACCCGGATTTTCATCGAGTTCCTGATGGAACGCCTGGGTGGCGACGGGCAGGCGAAGGATACCGCGCCCTTCATGAAATGAAGGCGGTTCGGAAACAGACTGAAAAGTTTTTTGAGACTTGGCCACGCCCCGCGCTGGTGCACACGGCGCGCGGCATATGCGCGCCGCGCCTAGAAGCGTTCGTCGTCGCGCAGATAGCGCCATTGCCCCAGCGGCAGGTCGCCCAGCGACACCCGGCCGATGCGCACGCGCTTGAGCCCCACCACTTTCAGCCCCACCAGTTCGCACATGCGGCGGATCTGGCGCTTCTTGCCTTCGCGCAGCACGAAGCGCAACTGGTCGTGGTTCTGCCAGCGCACGTGGGCGGGCTTGAGCGCCTTGCCGTCCAGCGACAGGCCGTGGTTGAGCAGCGCCAGGCCGTTGTCGGACAGCTCTCCCTGCACCCGCACCAGGTATTCCTTGTCGACGCTGGAGTCCTCGCCGATCAGATGCTTGGCGATGCGGCCGTCCTGCGTCAGCACCAAAAGACCCTGCGAGTCGATGTCCAGGCGCCCGGCCACCGCCAGCCCGTCCAGGTGACCGCGTTCGAAGCGCTGCGGGCTGCGGCAGCCGGCAAAGCGCGAACGCGCGTCGATCAGGGCGACGGCGGGCGTGTAGCCTTTTTCGGCCTGGCCCGAGACGTAGCCCACAGGCTTGTTGATCAGGATGGTGACGCGGGAAGTCTGGCGCGCCTGCGCCGCGCGTTCCAGCGTGATGACCTGGTCCGGAAACGCCTTGGCGCCCAGCTCGGACACCACTTCGCCGTCGACCCGGACCCAGCCGCGTTCGATATAGCTGTCGGCCTCGCGGCGCGAACAGAGTCCACGCTCGGACATGAGCTTGGAGATTCGTACTTTTTCCATGGGCGGTATTGTATGCGGAGCCCGCCGCGCGCATCGCCGTCGCGCCCCCCTGCGGCAATCGGCCACAGGTCCGGGGCGCGAATCCGCGCACGCCCCTTGGCATAATACGCAGCCATGATGAACCTAGCAGCAGCACATCACCCTCCCCTGGCGACCGGCTGGCTGGCCGGCGCGCCGCCCGTCCTGTCGCTGGCCCAGCGCCATTGGCTGTTCCGTCCCGGCGCACTGACCGCCGGCCTGCGCCAGGTCGGCCAGGTGCGCCTGCGGGTGCTGGCCGAATACGCCACCGGCGCGCCGGCTGACGAAGCCCGCGCCATGCGCATCGCGCCCGGCTCGCCCGTCTGGGTGCGCGAGGTGCTGATGTCCGTCAATGGCGTGGACAGCGTGCCGGCGCGCAGCCTGACGCCGCTGCGCGCTTCGCACGGCGCCTGGCAAGGCATGCGCCGGCTGTTGACGCGGCCGCTGGCCGACATGCTTTATCACGACAGCACCGTCATCCGTTCGCCGTTCGCCTGCCGCCGCCTGGCCTCGCCCGTGCCGTTCCACGCCACCGCCGCCACAGCGCTGGCGGCCGGCGGACGCGGCCAGGACGCGGACCGCGTCTGGGCCCGCCGTTCGGTGTTCTGGCGCCAGGGCCAGCCGCTGCTGGTGGCGGAATGCTTCCTGCCGGACTTCTGGAAACTGATCGCCGGCCGCCAGGCGCCGCCGCTGGTGCCGCACCAGCGCACCCCGCGCTGACATTGCGGCGGGGCGCGCGCCCGCCGCGCGTTCAGGCATGCGCGGGCCGCGGCCGGGTATCCACGGCCAGGCACAGCAAGGCCGTCAGCAACGCCAGCCCCACGTGCGCGATGTACAGCGGATCGAAGTCGGCATGGCTCAGCGAGCCCTTGCCCAGCAGCAGCACCGTCAGCGCCACGCCCAGCACCGCGCCGATCTGGCGCGTCGCCTGATTGACGGCGCTGCCCACGGCGTA
This sequence comes from Achromobacter sp. UMC71, assembly GCF_014170305.1. GTDB lineage: Bacteria > Pseudomonadota > Gammaproteobacteria > Burkholderiales > Burkholderiaceae_B > Achromobacter. Next base: position 162,089 of record NZ_LZZT01000010.1, on the reverse strand, counting down.
GTGCTGCGACGGCAGGCGGTTGACCGCCGCGCCGGCCAATGACGGCAGCACCATGCCCACACCCAGCCCGCTCAGGATCAGCCCCGGCAGCCAGTGCGCCAGGTAAGCGGGTTCGGCGCCCGGCACCAGCAGGAACCACAGGCCGCTGGCCGCGTAGACCAGCGCCCCGCCCACCAGGAACGGCCGGTGCCCCATGCGGGCAGCCAGCTTGCCCGTGATGATCGCGGTCGGCATCACCAGCAACGGCCCCGGCGTGACGGCCAGGCCGGCGCGCGGCAGGCTGTAGTGCCAGACGCCCGTCATGTAGAAGAAGAACGCGAAGAACATCATCGCGAACGCGATGCCGAAGCTGAGCGTGGCCAGGTTCACGTAGCGGTAGGTGCGGTGCTTGAACAGCGCCAGGTCCACCAGCGGATGCGGCGTGGTGCGCGCCCAGCCCACGAAGGCCGCCAGCGACACCAGCCCCACGGCCGCCACCATCCACAATTCGCCGCGCGTCCAGGACGGCGATTCGGACTGCACGATGGACAACGCCACCGCGCCCACGCCCACCATCAACAACGCCATGCCCACGCCGTCGACGCGGCGGCGCGCCTCGGGCCGCACCGATTCCTTGAGCCGCGAGGCGCCGAACCACAGCGACAGCGCGCCCAGCGGCAGGTTGATGTAGAACGCCCAGGGCCAGCCCGCGGCGTCCACCACGAACGCGCCCAGGCTGGGGCCGACGGCCGCCGCCAGGCCGGCCACCGCGCCCCACAGGCTTACCGCCACCGAACGCTGCGAGGCCGGGAACGCCGCCAGCACGATGGACAAGGACGCCGGCGTCAGCAGCGCCGCGCCCACCGCCTGCGCCACGCGCGCGGCGATCAGCCAGCCCACGTTGCCGGCCAGGCCGCAAGCGGCCGACGCCGCCAGGAACACCAGCACGCCGATCATGAACATGCGCTTGCGCCCATGCGTGTCGGCCAGGCCGCCCGACGGAATCAGCATGGCCGCGTAGACCACCGTATAAGCGTTGAGCACCCACGACATGTCGGCGGCCGAGGCCTCGGGAAAGCCGGCGCGCATGGCGCTGAACGCGGCGTAGAGCATGGTCGCGTCCAGCGACACCAGGAAGACGGCGACGCTGGCGATCCAGAAGATCGGCCAGGGGGAAGCGGCCGCGGGCGGCGCGGCGGCGGGCTGGGCCGCCGCGGAGGGTACATGGGAGTGCATGGCGGGAGACTCGGAGAGGCTGCTGGGATAGTCGGTTGAATAGGCGCCCGTTACGCTTGCAGGTAGGAAGCCTGCTCGGCGGACAGGCCTTGCTTGACCTGGCGGGTCTGCACGTCGGCCAGCACTTCTTTCGCCCCGGCCTCGAGCGCGTCGAACGCCTGCTTGACCACGTCATCGGGGCTGAGCTTGGGAGCGTCCAGGTCGCGAGTCAGGTCGGTGTCCACAAAACCCATATGCAGCGCCAACACCTGCGTGCCCTGCTCGCGCAGTTCGTGACGCAGGCCGTTGGTCAGGGCCCAGGCGGCCGACTTGCTCATGCCGTACACGCCCAGGCTCGGCCGGTTGATCCAGCTGGCGATGGACAGCACATTGAGCAGCGCCCCGCCCCCGTTGGCGGCCAGCGCCGGCGCGAAGGCCTGCGCCACCCGCAACGAACCGATCAGGTTGGTTTCCAAATGGCGGCGGGCGGATGCGATGCTGTCCTTGGCCAGGAAACCGCCAAAGTCCGCAATGCCGGCGTTGTTGATGACCAGGGTCACGTCCCTGGCCAGCGCCGACGCCGCGGCCACGTCGTCGTCGCGGGTGACGTCCAGTTTGATGGCCTGCACGCCTGGCAGCGTGACGCTGGCGGGATCGCGCGCGCCGGCATAGACCTTGCGGGCGCCGCGGGCCAGCGCCTCGCGGGCAAATGCCAGGCCGATGCCGCGGTTGGCGCCGGTGATCAGTACGGTTGCGTTCTTCAGTTGCATGATGGATTTCCTTCGGGTTTCGCTGCGCTGCAAGGGCCCATTACGGGGTCCGGTTATATAAATATGATGATCATCATATTCAAGACGGTTAAAAAGGCCGCGGACGGCGGCCAGGGTTGGCGGGCGTCAATGGGACGCTTGCCGGGCTTCAGTGTCGTATTGATCCAGGATGGACTTGCGGGCGGCCTCCAGCATCTGCCTGCCCTGCGCGTTGTCGCCCAGGGCGCGGGCCAGCTGCATGGCGCCCACCAGGTTGCTGGTGATGGCCATGGCCGCGTGCTCGCCGGCACCGGCAGGCAGCACTTGCCGCACCGCCTGCACCAGCCCCAGCACCCGGACGGCGGAGACTTCCCGCAATTCGGCCGACTGGCGCGGCATTTCGGAGGCCAGCGCGGATACCGGGCAACCGAGCTCGCAGCTGACCAGCATCTTTTCCGATAGATAGCTGTCGACCAGGGCGCGCAGCGGGCTGGCGCCTTCGGCCCGGCGGCGCGCCATGCTTTGCGCCATGCGGGCGGCGCCATCGCGGCCGGCACGCTCCATCGCGGCCGCCAGCATGGCGTCGCGCGACGGGAAATGCGCGTAGAAACCGCCGTGCGTCAGCCCGGCTTCCTTCATGACATCAGCCACGCCCACGCCGGCATACCCTTCGCGCCGGATCGCGCGCGCGGCCGCTTCCACGATGCGCTCGTGGGAGATCTCTTTGCGGGAGACGGGGCCGGCCATGATCGGGACTCCTTGAATATGATGGTCGTAATATAAATCCGGTCCGTGCGCTTTGCACGTGTTTTTTGTTGCGATGCACTATTTTTCAACAACCGGCGGGGGTCGGCGTCGTGCCCGCGCCACGGGGCCGTTCCCGTTGACGCTTCAGCGCCAGGCCTCGGGCTCGACGCTGACCTCGCCCTTGTCGGCGGAAAAATACACGATGCCGTCCGAGATATTGGCGTTCAGCTGCATGGTGCGCTCGGCCAGCTTGGCCAGCGCCCGGGTCTGATCGGACGGCAGGTTGATGACCTTGAGGTTGCGGGTGCGCTCGAGCTTGTTGCGCACGCCGTCCCACCAGATCTTGCTGGCCGAACCGCCGTAGCAATACACGATCACCTCGTCGGCGCGGCCGCAGGCGCGCAGGATGCGGCGCTCTTCGGGCTGGCCCACTTCGATCCACAGCTTGACCGCGCCGGTCAGGTCCTTGACCCACAGGTCCGGCTCGTCGGTGTCGCTCAGGCCCTTGGTGAAGGCCAACTCTTCCTGCGCGTGCAGCGCGTAGGCAACCAGGCGCACCATCAGGCGCTCGTCGGTTTCGGAGGGGTGGCGGGCGACGGTCAGCGAATGGCTGCCGTAGTAGTGGCGGTCGGTGTCGGCCACATTGAGCTCGGCCTTGTAGATGGTGGCGCGCAGGGCCATGGCGAAAAATCCGTTGAAATAAAGCGAATTGCTGAAGGCCGCCATGATACCGCCTGGCAGCCCCGGCGCTACACTGACGCCCTTGGCCGGTGCGCCGCCGGCGATCCTTTCCTGAACGGCAACATTCCATGACCGCCACCGCCGCCCTGCTCGCCTTTACCCTGGCCGCCGCCATCCTGACCCTCACGCCGGGGCTGGATACCGCCCTGGTGCTGCGCACCGCCGCGGTCGAGGGCGGCCGCCGCGCCTTCATGGCTGGCCTGGGAATCTGCGCCGGCTGCCTGTTGTGGGGCGCGATTGCGGCGCTGGGCCTGGGTTCGCTGCTGGCGGTGTCCACGCTGGCCTACGACGTCTTGCGCCTGTGCGCGGCCGTGTACCTGTTCTACCTGGGCGCCAAGCTGCTGTGGCGCACCCTGCCCGGCCGCCGCCAGACAACCAGCGCCGGCGAGACGGCCGCAGCGCCCGCGCCGGCCAGCGCCAGCGCCGTCGGCTGGTTCGCGCGCGGCTGCCTGACCAATGCGCTCAATCCCAAGGTGGGCGTGTTCTACATTACGTTCCTGCCGCAGTTCATTCCCGCCGGCGCGGATGTGCTGCGCTTCAGCCTGCTGCTGGCCGGCATTCATGCCCTGCTGGGCGTGGCGTGGTTCGCGCTGCTGGTGGCCGCGACCCGGCCGCTGGCGCGCTGGCTGTCGCGGCCCGCGGTCATGCGCGGGCTGGATCGCATGACCGGCGCGGTGTTCATCGCCTTCGGGGTGAAACTGGCGCTGGAAAAGCGCTGACGCGCAAGGCCTGCCCGCGCGCTGCCGCCACACCGGCGTCAGCACAGCCCCGTCACTGCACCGGCAACTTGGCCGCGCGCACCACGTCGGCCCATTTCACGGTTTCCTTCTCGGCATAGTCCGCCAGCGCTTGCGGCGCGCCACCGACGATTTCGTCGTTGCCCAGGGTCACCAGCCGGTCGCGCACGGCCGGATCGGCCAGCACCTCGTTGAAGCAGCGGTTCAGGCGGTCGACGATGACGGCCGGCGTGCCCGGCGGGGCCACGATGCCGCCCCAGGCCACGCCTTCGAAACCGGGCAAGGCGCCCTCGGCCACCGTGGGCAGGTCCGGAAACTGCGGCGAACGCTGCAAGCCGGTCGAGGCCAGCGCCCGCAGCTTGCCCGAGCGGATGTACGGCGTGATGCTGATGGTGTTGTCGAAGATGGCGTCGACCTGCCCGCCGATCACGTCGGTCGTGGCCGCCGGGCTGCCCCGGTACGGCACGTGCACCATCCGCAGCGATGACGCCTGCGCCAGCATTTCACCGGTCAGGTGGCCGGACGTGCCCTGGCCGGGCGAAGCGAATGTGACCTTGTCGGGATGCTGGCGCACGTAGTCGATGAATTCGGGCAGGGTCTTTACCGGCATGTCCGGGTTGACAGCCAGCACGTTGGCGACCTTCAGCACGAAGATCACGGGCGTGAGCTTCTGCGGATCGTAGGGCAGCTGGCTGAAGGTGCTGCGGTTGATCGCCAGCGTGACGTTGTTGGCATAGCCCAGCGTGTAACCGTCGGGCGCGGCGCGGTAGACGTCCAGGATGCCGGCGATGCCGGACGAACCTGGTTTGTTTTCGACCACCAGCGTTTGCCCCAGCCGCTTGCCCACCTCTTGCGCCAGCAGGCGCATCACCGTGTCGGGCGAACCGCCCGCGGCCGACGGCACCACCAGCCGGATCGGCCGCGACGGATAGTCCTGCGCATGACTGGTCGGCGCCAGCAAGAATGCCCCGCCGATGGACAGCAGCGCGGCACAACGTTTCACATATCGGTGCAACATGGATTCCCCCTGGATCATCCCGGCCGGCCTCAGGCTCGACCACGGCGTCCATGGTAGGGGCTAATGAAACGTTTGATCCATTAATGATTACCCCGATATATTTGTTTCATAGCGAAGCGAAGTTCACGGCGGCATGCGCCGGGCCACCTCCGCGGCGCAACCTCCGCAAAACCAAGCAAAACGCGGCCGGATGAATGTCCGGCCGCGTTGGGACGTCGCCGGACGAACCGGCGGCGGGATCAGGCGGATCAGTAGACGCCGATAGCGTGACGGGCCACGAAATGCCCTTCGCCGACCTGCACCAGGGGCTCGACCAGCGGGTCGTCGCCCAGCTTGCGCATCGGGCTGGGAATCTCGTCGACCAGCAGCGAGCGTTCACGGTGGCGCCGCTGCGGATCGGCGATGGGCACCGCCGCCATCAGCTTCCTGGTATAGGGATGCTGCGGGTTTTCGAAGATGGCGCGGCGCGGGCCGATTTCCACGATCTGCCCCAGGTACATCACCGCCACACGATGGCTGACGCGTTCGACGACCGCCATGTCATGCGAGATGAACAGGAACGCCACGCCCAGTTCGCGTTGCAGGTCCAGCAGCAGGTTCACGATCTGCGCCTGGATCGACACGTCCAGCGCCGACACCGATTCGTCCGCGATGACGACCTTGGGGTTCAGTGCCAGTGCGCGCGCGATGCAGATGCGCTGGCGCTGGCCGCCCGAGAACTCGTGGGGATAGCGGTCGATCATTTCGGGCACCAGGCCGCACTTGTCCATCAGCCAGCGCACCCGCTCCTCGGCCGCGCGGCCACGGGCCACGCCGTGGATCAGCAGCGGTTCCATGATGGAATAGCCCACCGTCATGCGCGGATCGAGCGAGGCGAAGGGATCCTGGAAGATGAACTGGATGTGCCGGCGCAGCGTCTGCATGGCGCTGCCGCGCAGCGCGCCGATATTCTGGCCGTCGAATTCGATGGAGCCGCCCTGGCTCTTGACCAGCTGCAGCAGCGAACGGCCGGTGGTGGTCTTGCCGCAGCCGGACTCGCCCACCAGCGACAGGGTTTCGCCGGGATAGAGGTCGAAGCTGACCTTTTCGACGGCGTGCACGCGTTTTTGCACCCGGCCCAGGATGCCGCCGGTGATATCGAAACTGGTGGTCAGGTCGCGTACCTTCAACACCGGGCCGTTCTCGCGGCGCACAGTGGACGGCGCCGCCACGGGCGTGGCGTCCGGCAGGGCCTGATGCGCCGCTTCCTCGACCTTGAGCAGCGGGAATGGCGCCGGCTCGTCGGTGCCGTGCATGGCGCCCAGGCGCGGCACGGCCGACAGCAAGGCGCGGGTATAGGCGTGCTGCGGCCGCGCGAAGACCTCGTCGGAACCGCCCTCTTCGACCTTGTCGCCGCGGTACATGACCAGCACCCGGTCGGCCACTTCCGCCACCACGCCCATGTCGTGGGTGATGAAGATGACGCCCATGTCCATTTCTTCCTGGAGCTGACGGATCAGCTGCAGGATCTGCGCCTGGATGGTGACGTCCAGCGCCGTGGTGGGTTCGTCGGCGATCAGCAGCTGCGGCTTGCAGGACAGCGCCATCGCGATCATGACACGCTGGCGCATGCCGCCGGACAACTGGTGCGGATAGCGGTCCAGGATGGCGCGGGCCTCGGGGATACGCACGCGTTCGAGCATGCGCAGCGTTTCGGCGCGCGCAGCCGCGGCGTCCAGCCCCTGGTGCAGCTGCAAGGCTTCGGCGATCTGGTTGCCGGCCGTGAAGCTGGGGTTGAGCGAGGTCATGGGCTCCTGGAAGATCATGGCCACGTCGGCGCCGCGCACGCGTTGCAGCGTGCTATCGGGGGCGTTGACCAGATCCAGCACGTCGCCGCTGCGCCGGCGCAGCAGCATACCGCCGTTGACGATCTTGCCGCCGCCGTATTCCACCAGGCGCATCAGCGCCAGCGAGGTCACGGACTTGCCCGAGCCGGACTCGCCCACGATGGCCAGCGTTTCTCCGCGGTCGACGTGAAACGACACGTTGCGCACCGCTTCCACGGTGCGTTCGGGGGTCGTAAAGCGCACGGTCAGGTCATTGACCTGGACGACGCGTTTGGAATCCATTGTTGCCATGGTGATCATTTTTCCTGACGGGGATCCAGCGCATCGCGCAGCCCGTCGCCCAGCAGATTGAAGCCCAGCACCACCAGGAAAATGGCCGATCCGGGGAAGATCGACATCCAGGGCGCCTGGGTCATGAAGTTCTTGGCGGTGTTCAGCATCGAGCCCCACGAAGGGTTCGGCGGCTGCAGGCCCAGGCCCAGGAACGACAGGCTGGCCTCGGCGATGATGGCCGTGGCGATGGTGATGGTGGCCTGCACGATCAGCGGCGGCATGACGTTGGGGAACACGTGCCGGGCGATGATGCGCAAGTCCGAGGCGCCCAGCGCGCGGGCGCTCTGGACGTAGTCTTCGTTTTTCACGGCCAGCACCTGGCCGCGCGTCAGCCGCACGAACTTGGGCGCCGCGGACACGCCGATGGCAATCATGGCGTTGATCAGGCTGGGCCCCAGGAAGGCCGCCAGCGCGATGGCCAGGATCAGGAAAGGAATCGCCAGCAGCGCTTCGGTGGCGCGCGAGATGCAGCTGTCGGTCCAGCCGCCGAAATAGCCGGCAGCCAGGCCGAACGGCACGCCCACGGCCAGCGCGATCAGCACCGACACCAGGCCGGCCATCAGCGAGGCGCGCGCGCCATAGACCATGCGGCTGAAGATGTCGCGGCCCAGTTCATCGGTGCCCAGCCAGTACGACGCCGACGGCGCGCGGCGGATGGTCGTGAAGCTGGTCTGGAACGGATCGTGGTTGGCGATCAGCGGCGCCAGCAGCGCCAGCAGCACGAAGAACGCGACGATGCCCAGGCCCAGCATGGCCACGTGGTTGCGTTTGAATTTGCCCCAGGCGCGATTGCGGCTGCGGGGCGGCGTGACGGCAGCGGCCGTTGCAGGAAGTGCGCTCATGAGTGCCTCAGGCGGGGATTGACCAGGATGTACAGGATGTCGGCCAGCAGGTTCATCAGGATGAACCCGACCGCGACGCAGAGCACCACGCCCTGCACCACCGCGTAGTCGCGCGTGAACACCGCGTCGACCACCAGCTTGCCGAACCCCGGGATCGTGAAGACCTGTTCGGTCAGCACGGCGCCCGCCAACAACTCGCCGAACAGCAGCGTCACCAGGGTGACGATGGGCATCAGGGCATTGCGCAGCGCGTGCCGCAGCACCACCCGGCGCGGCGACACGCCCTTGGCGCGCGCGGTGCGCACATAATCGGCCGACAGCGCTTCGAGCATGGCCGAACGGGTATGGCGCATCAGGTAGGCAGCGATGGCGGTGGACAGCACCAGCGCCGGCATCAGCATGGTCTTGATGGACAGCCAGAAGTCCTCGAATGGCGAGACGTAGCCGGACGCCGGCAACAGCTTCCATTGCACCGACACCACCATGATCAGGATGATGCCGAGCCAGAAATTGGGGATGGACATGCCGGACAGCGCGGCGATATTGGCGCCCATCTCGATCGGCTTGCCCTTGCGCACGGCCGCCACGATGCCCATGGGAATGCCCACCAGCAGGGCGAAGAACATGGCCATCGCCGCCAGTTGCAGGGTCACCGGCAGCTTCTGGGCGATGAGCGTGGTCACCGGCACGTCGGTGCGCAGCGATTTGCCCAGGTCGCCCTGCACCACCTGGGTCGCCCAGGCCACGTACTGCACCGGCAGCGGGTCGTTCAGGCGGTATTTTTCGCGCAGGTAGTCCAGCACGGCGGGATCGCGCTCTTCGCCGGCCATGGTCAGCACCGCGTCGCCGGGCAGGATTTTCTGCAGCATGAAGACGATCATCGACACCAGTATCAGTGTCGGTATCGCGACGATCACGCGGCGCAAGATAAGTTTAAGCATGTGGGAAAACCGTAGAACAAAAGCGGCGGACGGAGCCAGGCCCATCGGGCCAGGCGCGCGGCCACCGCGGGGAACAACCGGCCGAGCAAGCGCGGCCGGCAGGCGCGGCGGCGAACCGCCGCGCCCCGATTACTTCTGCGCGAACGTCACGCCCTTCAGGCGGATCATGCCATCCGGGTAAGGCACGAAGCCCTTGACCTTCTTGGCCAGCGCGAACGGCCACGGCTGGTAGTAGTTGTACACGCCGGGCAGCTCGTCCTGGATGATGGCCTGCGCCTGGTCGTAGATGGCGCGGCGTTTGGTTTCATCCGGCACGGTGCGCGCCTCGTTCAGCAGCTTGTCGACTTCCGGATTGCAGTAATGGCCGTCGTTCAGGGCGCCCTTGCAGGTGACGAACGTGTGGATGTTGCCGTCCGGGTCGACCCGGCCCGACCAGCCCAGCATCACGACCTGGAAGTTGCCGCCGGCCGATTCCTTCTGCAGGGCCGCGTATTCCGTGGGGCGCAGCGACAGGTCGAAGCCCGCCTCGGACGCCATGGCCTGCACCATTTCGGCCACCGACGAGGTGGTGGTGTTGTTGCCGAACATGACCTCGGCCTTGACGCGGTCAAAGCCTGCCTGTTTGAGCAGCGCGCGGGCGCGGGCCACGTCGCGCTTGGTCACGGGGAATTTGTCGCTGTGATACGGGCTGGCGGGCGGGAACGGCTGCTGTGCCGGCTCGAAGATGCCGCCGCCGGCCACGTCGTTGATGGCGTTGCGGTCGATGGCCAGCTGGAACGCCTGGCGCACCAGCTTGTTCTTGAACGGGTTGTCTTCGGCGCGCTTGCCGTTGCCCACGTTGAACATGAACTGCTGGAAGCCCAGGCCGGCCACCGGCGCGAAGGTCAGGCTGGCGTCGGTCTTGACCTGCGGCGCGTCGGACGGGTTCAGGCGTTCGAGCATGTCCAGGTCGCCGGCGCGCAGGTTCGACAGGCGCACGGTGGTGTCCGGAATGGGCAGGAACGTGATGCGCTTGAAGGCGTAGTCCTTGGCGTCGTAGTACTGGTCGAATTTCTCGAGCACGACGCGGTCGTTCTGGATGCGCTCGACGAACTTGTACGGGCCCGAGCAGACCGGCTTGCGGCCCACCGAGGCCACGTCGGGGTCGGCGAAGGTCTTGGGCGACAGCATCATGCCGGCGCGGTCGGACAGTTGCGCGAGCAGCGTGGCGTCGGGCTGCTTGAGCGTCAGCACCAGCGTGGTGGCGTCGGGCGCGTCGACTTTCTCGACCGAAGCCAGCTCGCCCTTGCGCAAGCTGTCGGGCAGCGTCATGGCACGGTCCAGATTGGCCTTGGCGGCCGCGGCGTCGAACTTGCTGCCGTCGTGGAACAGCGCGTCTTCACGCAACTTGAAGGTCAGCACCTTGTTGTCGGGGCTGAACGACCACGAGGTGGCCAGTTGCGGCACGAAATGCAGCTTGGGATCGATGTCCACCAGCTTGTCGCACAGCGAGGTGAAGACGATGCGGCCGACATAGGTGCGGGCGCGGTGCGGGTCCAGGACGTCCGGATCTTCCTGCAGGCCGATACGGATGTTCTGGGCGCACGCGGCGCCGGCGGCCAGCGCCAGGAGGCTGGCGCCGAAGGTCATGGTCAAGCGTTTCATTGTGTTTTTTCCCCTTGAGGCTGCACTGCCACGTTTTAGAAGCCGACCGCCTGGCCGTCGCGCCGGCTGTCACTGGCCGCGACGTAACCCAGCTCGTTGTCGCTTTCGGACATGCGCCAGATGAATTGGCCGGCGCCGAAATCCATGTACGGATCGTCCACCGATTTCAAAGGATGCCCCAGGTCTTTCAGGCCCGCAATAGTGGAAGCCTTCATATTGGTCTCGATATCGAGCGTGAAATCGCGGTTGACCTTCCAGCGCGGCGCGCAGCAGGCGGCCTGCGGATTCTGGTGGTAGTCGATCATGCGCACGACCGTCTGCAGGTGGCCCTGGGGCTGCATATCGCCGCCCATCACGCCAAAGCTCATCACCGGCTTGCCGCCACGGGTCAGGAAACCCGGGATGATGGTGTGGAACGGGCGCTTGCCGCCTTCGATCACGTTGGCCGACTTGGGATCCATCGAGAAACCCACGCCGCGGTTCTGCATGCTGATGCCGGTGCCCGGCACGACCACGCCCGAGCCGAAGCCCATGTAGTTGGACTGGATGAACGAGATCATCATGCCGTTTTCGTCGGCGGCGGTCAGGTAGACGGTGCCGCCGGCGTGCGGGCGGCCGGCCTCGAAATGGGTGGCGCCATCCAGGCGGATCAGCTTGGCGCGGCTATCCAGGTAGTCGTCGGACAGCATCTGCTCGGGGGTGACTTCCATCGAGCGCGGGTCGGCCACGTACTTGTACAGGTCGGCGAACGCCAGCTTCATGGCTTCGATCTGCACGTGCTGCGACTGTACCGAATCGACCGGCATGCTGGCCATGTCGAAGCGTTCGACGATGCCCAGCGCGATCAGCGCGGCGATACCCTGCCCGTTCGGCGGGATTTCGTGCAGTTCGTAACCGCGGTAGGACCGGGAGATCGGCTTGACCCATTCCGGGCGGTAGCCGCGCAGGTCTTCCAGAGTCATGGCGCCGCCGCATTCCTTGGCGAAAGCGGCGATGCGTTCGGCCAGCTCGCCTTCGTAGAAATCACGGCCATGCGAGGCGGCGATGCGGCGCAGCGTGTTGGCGGCGTCGGGGAAGCGGAAGTGTTCGCCGACCTTGGGCGCACGGCCCTCGGGCATGAAGGCCTGGGCGTAACCGGGCTGGCTGCTCAGTTCGCTGGCGGCGGCGGCCCACTTGTGCGCCACCACGGGCGGCACGGCGTAACCGCGCTCGGCGATCTCGATGGCGGGTTCAAACAGCTGTTCGAACGGCAGCTTGCCCAGCTTTTCGTGCAGCGCCGACCAGCCGGCGACCACGCCTGGCACCGTTACCGAGTCCCAGCCGCGCTTGGGCTGGATCGCCAGGCCGTTGGCGCCCACGCCGTGCTTGCGCTTGAAGTATTCGACGTTCCAGGCGGCCGGGGCCACGCCCGAGGAATTCAGGCCATGCAGTTCCTTGCCGTCCCAGACGATGGCGAAGCAATCGCCGCCCAGGCCACACGACACCGGTTCGGTCAGGACGATCGTGGCGGCGGCGGCGATGGCGGCGTCCACGGCGTTGCCGCCCTTGAGCAGCATGCGCAGGCCAGCCTGGGCCGCCAGGGGGTGCGACGTGGAGACCACGTTGCGGGCGAACAGCGGAATGCGGACGGAGGGGTAAGGGTTGACCCAGTCGAAGGATTTCATGGCGCTTGTCTCAGATAGGTAAGCTCGCGAAGGTACTCTCGTGATCTAATTAAATCAATTTGATTTTTTGTTAGCTCATAAAAGAAATTTTTGTGAATCAACAAGCGCTTTTTCTGCACGGATCGCCCTCGCCTTCAACCCCGGATTCACCCTGATGAGCACCATCCGATTCCTGCGCACGTTCCTGGCCGTGGCCCACCACGGATCGTTTTCCGAAGCGGCCGAACAAGTGGCCCTGACGCAGGCGGCCGTCAGCTTCCAGATGCGCTCGCTCGAGACCGAGCTGGGGCGGGAACTATTCGACCGCAGCGGGCGTCTTGCCATTCTTAACGCAGCCGGCCGGGAATTGCTACCGGAAATCAAGCACTTGCTGGATTTATACGACCGCATGAGGCTGCCGCGCACCGCGCCGGGCGAGGTGGCCGGGTCGGTTTCGGTAGGCAGCATCGTGTCTTGCATGGGCACCCTGTCCAAGGTGGTGTCGGGCATGAAAAAAGCCCATCCCAAGCTGGACGTGCGCATCCTGTCGGGCAAGGCCAGCGAACTGGCCGGCAAGGTCGAGGACGGCGAGCTGGATGCGGCGTTCCTGGTGGAAGCCGGCCGCAAGATGGCCAGCACCCGCTGGGTGCCGCTCTATGAAGAACCCCTGGTGGTGATCGCCCCGCCGTCGGCCCCCGGGCGCGATGCGCGCCAGGTACTGGCCGGCAACCCGTTCCTGCGGTTCGACCGCACCCAGCGCACCGGGCTGCAGATCGACCGGCTGCTGCGGCGCCTGGCGGTGCCGCTGAACGAATTCCTGGAGCTGAACGCGATCGAGACCCTGGTCGAACTGGTGCGCCAGGAAGTCGGGGTGACGCTCCTGCCGCTGATCAACGGCTCGAACTGGCACGCCAGCCCCGAGCTGCGGATCCTGACGCTGCCCGAAGACCTGGGCCCGATGGCGCGGGCCATCGGCATGCTGGAACGGCGGGAACATGCCCGCCAGGGCATCACGGCGGCCATCTGCGAGGCCTGCGCCGCCGCCTTCAAGGCGCGCGGGCCGCAGGTGGCCGGCTAGGGCCTGCCAACGGCGGCAGGCCCCAGGCCGTCAAGCCTGGGGCAGATCCCTACAGGCCCATCGCCGGGTCGGTAACCGACGGCTTGCCCGTTTCCACCCGGCCGGCGAAGCGGCGCAGGTAGGCGGGGTCTTCATTCAGGTGCACCGAGAAGTCGTACCAGGCGCCGCTGGACTTCAGTGCCCACGACTGCTCGACCTGGCTGCCCGCCGGCACGGTGAACGACCACTTCTCATTATTGGTGTAGTAGGCGTTCGGGGTGACGACGAAGGTGACGGCCTTCTTGCCGCTGTTGATGAAGCTGGCGTAGACATCGCCGTTGGCCACGTCGTAGCAAACGCGGATCTCGGCATCGAGCTGCTCGCTGCGGGCCAGCGCCAGATCGCCGGCGAAATGGCGCAGGTAGCCGTTCGGGCCCATCACCCACAGGTCGTACTTGCCGCCGTCGGCGGCCGTGTCCCAGCTGCCTTCCAGCTGCTTGTTGGGCTCGACCGTGTAGCGGCGCGGCAGGCGGTCCAGGTGCAGGCGGTCATAGACGTGGAACACGCCGGCGGCTGCGCCGGTATTGGCGAACACCAGCCACATGGCGCTGGTGCCCGGCTGGGCCCGGCCGCTGGTGTGCATTTCATACGGCAAGGGACGCGAAAAGCGCACGCCGGTCTCCTGCGCGGGCTTGGCCTGGGTGGCGGTGTCGGGCAACGCCACCTGCGGCAGCGCCTGCTGGTCGTTACGGGTCTGGTCGGCCTGGGCGCGGGTCAACAGGCTCAGGTTGGGCAGCTGTTCGTTGTTGGGCGTGGCGAAGTTGAAGGCCGACGTCAGGTCGCCCAGCACCGCGCGGCGCCAGGGGCTGATGTTCTTTTCCGGCACCCCGAAGCGCGCTTCCAGGAAGCGCAGCACCGAGGTGTGGTCGAACGCCTGCGAGTTGACCCAGCCGCCGCGGCTCCAGGGCGACACGATGTACATGGGCACGCGCGGGCCGGGGCCGTAGACGCGGTTGTCGGCGGCGTCCTGGGCAGAGGGACGGGTGTGGCGCTCCATGTCGGTGCTGACGGTGGAGCCGCCCGCCATCGAGCCGTCCGGGTTGATCGACGGCGCGGCAGGCGACGGCACGTGGTCGAAGAAGCCGTCGTTCTCGTCGAAGTTGACCAGCAGCACTGTCTTGCTCCAGACGTCCGGATTGGCCGTCAGCGCATTCAGCGTCTCCTGGATGTACCAGGCCCCCTGTACGGGGCTCGACGGGCCGGGATGCTCGGAATAGGCGGCAGGCGCCACGATCCATGACACCTGCGGCAAGGAGCCGTTGGCCACATCATCGCGTAACGCCTGCAGGAAACCGCCGTCAGGCATGGTGTTGGCGGTCCCCTTGTACAGCGGATTGGCCGCGTCCATGGACGGCGCCCAGGCCGGATAAGGCGAGCCGTCTGTGGCATTGCCGGCCAATTCATTGGCCTTGCGGAACTGGCGGAAACCCGCCAGCGGATTATCCGTGAAGTTATCGGGCAGGCTCTGGTAGACCTTCCAGGTCACGCCGGCCTCCTGCAAGCGCTCGGGATACGTCTTCCAGCTCCAGCCGATGGTCGAGGCGCCCAAGTCGTCCCACTGGTTGCGGGTCGACGGGCCGTTGCCCTGCGCCAGCGGATCGTTGGTGCCGGTCCAGTGGAACAAACGGTTGGTGTTGGTGCCGCCATGCGTGGCGCAGTGGTAGGCATCGCACAGCGTGAAAGCTTCGGCCAGCGCGAACTGGAACCCCAGCTCCTGCCGGGTGTAGTAGCCCATCGACTGGTTCTGCTTGTAGCGGGGCCATTGGTACAGGCGGCCGCCGTCCCAGGCGTTCTGCGCGTCCAGGTAGTCGTGCGGCGTGCCGGACACGCGCTGGGCATTGCCCTTGGTGCTATCCAGGTGATAGGGCAACACCACGCGGGTGCCGTTGGTCTGTTCCCAGACCGAGCGGTTCTGCGGCAGCGGCACGGTGATACGGTCGCCGAAGCCGCGCACGCCCTTGAACGTGCCGAAGTACATGTCGAACGAGCGGTTTTCCTGCATCAGGATGACCACGTGCTCGACGTCGTTGATGGTGCCGGTGCGGTTGTTGGCGGGAATCGCCAGCGCGCGGCGGATGGCCGGCGGGAACATCGACAAGGCGGTCAGGCCGGCGGTCGAGGCGGCGGCGTTGCGCAGGAAGCGGCGCTTGCCGGCGTGGATCGGGTCTTTATCGGACGTCACGGATGCTATTCCTTGGATTCTGAAATGGGGCGCCGCTATCAGGGCGCGCAACGCAATTGGGGCTTGACGGGCTGGGTCGGATTGCCCGGATTGCCGGGGTTGCCGCTGTCGCTGTCGTCGTCCTTGTCGCCGCCGCAGGCGGTCAGGGTGGCGGCGACCATCAGCACCGCGCCCAGGCGCAGGAAGGCGCGCAAGATCGGGGAAGTATTCATGTGTGTTTATCCTTGGAACATCAGGGGAACAGTTCGGAAACGGACTTGCCGGACAGGGCCAGCGAACGGACCTCGGCTTCGGTCAGCGCGCGCGACCAGAACGCCAGGTCGTCGAAATACATGGTGTAGGGGCCCTTGGTGCCGGCGCAGCACACGCCATAGGTGCCCTTGCCGTCTTCGTTCAAGCCGAGGTGCGGGCCGAACAGGCCGGCGATCTTGGTCAGGTCGACCGCGGCGGTGGGGGTCGAGCGGCTGATGAAGCCCAGCTCCGGGTCGTACACATAGGCCGACATGGTCTTGGTGGTCTTGTTGACCGACATCGCCACGTAGACCGGCTTGTTGGGCGTGAACTTCACGCCGTTGATGTCGACCCGGGTGCCGCCGGCCAGGTTGAAGCGCAGCTCGGGACCGGCCCACTGGGCGATGGTGATGCCGGGGTTGCCGCCGGAGTTGTAGTCCTTGTTGCCCAGGATCGAACGGTCATTGGCGGTGCCGTCGGACTGGTACCAGAAGCCGATGGTGAAGGCCGTGACGGTATCGAGCAGGCCCGCCGGATAGTCCAGCTTGAAGGCGCCGATGGGGTCGCCGGTGCGCTGGTTCTGGAACATCTTGCCGAACACGCCCTGGTTGGCGAACGCTGGCGCCTGCGTGCCGTCATAGGGGGTGATCGCCCCGCCGCCGGCGGCGATGTCCGTCAGGTTGCCCTCGAACGGGAACAGCATCGTCAGGCCGGTGCGCAGCGACGGCAGCAACGGCACGGGAGCCGTGTACACCACCGTGGCGCGCACCGCGGTCACCGCATTGCCCACCGCGATGGTGTAGTTCAGCTCATGCACGCCTTCCGTGGTGAACGAGAAGCCAGTGTCCACATAATCGGTGGCGGTGCCCGGCAGGCGCGCGATCTCCTTGCCGTCGCGCGCGATCACGACCTCGCCGGTGGGGATGCCGACGCGGGTCCAGTTCAGCGACACGCTCTTGTTGTCCATCGACGTGCGGCTGGCGGCGCGGCGCAGCGCCACCGACTCGGTCAGGGCGGCGCCCGCCATGTCGTACTGGCCGGCGGCCGGCAATGCGCCCAGGTGCGCCAACACCGTCGGCGTGGCGTCGGCCGCGCTGGGCAAGCCGTACCAGGCGCTGTTCCAGATGCCGTCGACCGCGGCGTCGTCGGCGCTGCCGCCCAGCAGCTGCGGCCGGTTCAGCGCCAGGAGCGTGGTCTTGTTCAGCGACTGCTGCAGGCCATCGCTGCCGCCGGTGCGGTCCAGGCCATGACTGGACGCCACCACCACCAGCCAGTTCTCGTCGGGGTTGCTGGCGCGGCGGCTGGCCACCTGGGCCAGCAGCACACCGATGGCAGCGTCGGTCTGGCGGATGGTGGCCTGGTAGCCCGCGCCAAAGCCGGCGGTCAGCGCCGCGTTTTCCGATGCGCCGAACTGCGCCACCACCACGTCATAGCCTTCGGTGATGCGATCGCGCGCCTGGCTGGCGACGCAATCGTCCACGCCGGCACAGTCGGTCAGGCTTTGCAGATAGCCGGCAGCGCGGTCGTAGCCCGCCAGGCTGGCCAGCAACGGCGAATTGAAGGCCGCCGCCGTGCGCGCGGCGGGCTTGGCCGCCTTGATGCGCTGGAACAGCGTGGGGGTCTTGGGCGCCTGGCTGGCTGCGTTGCTGCGCACGCCGTGCTGGTCGGCCCATTGGCCGGTCAGGAGCGTGGCCCAGCCGGGCACCAGCAAGGTCGGTTGCTGCGTGACGCCACCGGTCACACCGCCGGTCCAGGCGCGCGTGGAGGTCAGTTGCGCCAGGTTGGGCAGGGACTTGTCGGCCACGCTCTGGCGATAGGCGTCGTAGGTCAGGCCGTCCACGCCGATGAACAGCACCTTGGCGGCCGAAGCGCCGCCGGGTTGCACGGCCGGCGGGGCCGCGTCGTCATCGTTCTTGTCATCGCCGCCGCAACCGGCCAGCGCGCCCAGGGCCGCCAGCGCCGCGCACCAGCGCTTCCACTTCCATACCTGCATGTTCTTTCCCTTTCGAAACCCGCTTTGTGGTGGCCCACATAGTGGCTTTGCAAGGTGAACGACGGATGAAGCAAAGAAAGGAATCGCTGATCGACGGATCAGGATTTTTTCTGTTGCGACACAGACGGCAACAAAGCAAAGGGACCGGCGTGCCGGCCCCTTTGCAAAAAACCGGCGGCTGGCGTCGCGCGCCAGCCGCCCTTGGCGCTCCGATCAGGCGCCGATCTTCACGCCGGTCAGGTACCCCACCGACGCGCCGAAGCCGTCCTTGTAGTTGGCTTTGACCAGCGGCTCCAGTGTGGGCCGCACCACCGCATGCACGCCGCCCCAATCGGCCGCGTGCTGGAAGTTGCTGGTGATGTAGGTCCAGCCGTTGATCTCGTCCACCGCCTGCAGGCCGGTGGACTCGGCCGCCACCGGGCACGACAGCAGGCGCGACAGCACCTTGGTATCGACGTTGTACGCCCACAGGAAATTATTGACGTGACCGCCGCTGTCCTCGCCCACGAACAGTGTGCGCAGCTTTTCCGAGAACTTGAGGTTGTCGGGGTTGGAGATCTTGTCGGCGTTGTGGGTGTTGCCCAGCGCATCGGCCGGCGTGATCGGCGCGCCGACCAGCTCGGGCACGGCGGCCATGTCCACCGGCACCCATTCGCTGTCGATCGCCTGGCCGTTGGTGTCGACCTGGCCGGCCTTCATGTGCAGCTGGTAGACCGCGCCGGCCGAATTGGCCTGCACCTTCATGCCAGGCACGGTGCCGTCGATCATCGAGCTTTCGATGCGCGACATGGCGCTGTAGGCAATCTTGTCCTTGGCGTTGACCGTGGTGCCTTCCATCTTGGTAAAGCCCAGCGTGCCGCCGACCAGCGCGGCGTAGCGGTGGGTTTCCAGGAACGCGGCGGCCTGGCGGCGGCCGGGCATCAGCTTGACCCAGTTGTCGCGGCCGCTGAAGCGAATCTTGGTGAACGTGTTGTCGGCCGGATCGGCCGTGCGCACGTCCATGATGTCCGGCGCGGTCAGCTGGTCGGCCAACTCCTTGACTTCGGCGCTGGTGGCATGGCCCAGGTTGATCCAGGTCAGCGTGCCGGCGCCCGGGCCGGTGCCCGAGGTCTGGGCCCACTTGGCCACGTACAGCGTGCCGGACGACAGGTCGGCCTTGCGGTCGGCCACGAACATGAACAGGCCGCCGTTGGTGGCGTCGTCGCCCATCAGCGCGGTGCGCTGGTCGGGCATGATCTGGACCAGCTCGTGCGAGATGCGGCCCATGCAATAGTGCTTCTTGATGCTGCCGGTGCCGTCCGGGTTCACCGTCACTTCGGGCATGTGGCCGTAGTGGTACGGGTTGGCCTTGTTCGGGTCGTTGAACAGGTTCTGGCTGTAGGCCTGGAACTGCGCCTGCGTCCTGGCGACGGTGGCGTCGGGTTCGTACTCTTCGCTGGACAGGTGGGTGTTCCAGGGCGACAGGCTGGCGCCGCAGGTGATCCACAGGCCGTTCACCGGCGAGGTATCGACGTTGCTGTACTTGACCAGGCTGAGCTTGCCGGTGGCCGGGTCCTGCGCCAGGGTCAGCACGGCGATGGGCGACGGCAGGCGGCCATACATGTCGGCGCCGGCCTGGTCCATCGACTGGTATTCGAACTGCACCACGGCGAACACGGTGTTGCCGTTGACGCCGGGCACCTTGGGCGCGGCCAGCTTCAGGAGCGACATGCCATCCGGGCAGTTCGAGAAGAACGCGCGGGCCTTGGCGGGCACCGAGTTGTCCATGATGGGCGCGCCGGTGTTGTCGAAATATCCGCCGGCGATGATGGTGCCGCCCTTGCCGTCCGGCACCGCATCACCCGTCATGAAGAAAGGCTCGTAGCCCAGGTCGATCTTGCGGGTGGAACCATCGCTGAACGTCAGCACCATGGACGAGCCCACCGTCGTGCGCGCCATCAGTTCCGGATTGGCCAGCGAGGGCGCGGCCATCGACGTGAACGAGGCGGACTTGAACGTGACGGTCGGATTGTTGGGGTTGCCCGGCGTGTCATCGTCGTCGTCGCTCGAATTACAGCCCGCCAGCAGCGCGGCCATGCTTACGCCGCCCAGCGGCAACATCGGCGCGCCTCCGAGCATCTTGAGAAGGCGACGGCGATTGGCGTGTGTCGTGTCTTGCATCGTTGTTTCCTGTGGGAAGGGTCAATGCCGCGGTGCTTCGCCGCAGCGTGCACGCATGCTAGACAGACGCCATGTAAGGTTGATGACAGCACGGTGTTTGCAATTTGAAAGTATTTACCGGCCACCGTCGCCGACCTGTCATGAACGGCCGCTATAGTCGGGCGCAGTCCTGTTTGCGTGTCCAGGCCGGTTATCGGCCACGCGCGCCTTTCGTCTTGCCCTCCATGCCTTTGTCTCTACGCTTGTCCCCGCCCGCGGCGCCCACCGCGCTTCGCCTCCTGGCCGTGCTGGCGGTGGCCGCCGGCTTGGGCGTATGGGGCGCCGTGCTGCTCGCCCCGGGTCCCGGCCCCCTGCCCGCCGCCCTGTCCGCGCCCGCGCCGCGCGCCGCCGACAACACGCCGGTCGCGTTGTGGTTCGGACGCGATGAAGTGCTGCGCACGCAGATCAGCGTGCTGGGCGTGATCGCGGCCGGCGCGGACGGCGCGGCCGTGTTCAGCGTGGACGGCGGTCCGCCCATCGCCTGGCGCGTCGGCGACGAAGTGGCGCCCGGCATCCTGCTCAAGGACATCGGCGTGGACGCTGTCACGGTCGAACAAGGTGGCCGCGCCAGCCGCCTGGCCGCGCCCGCATTCCCGGCCCCCGCGGGCGGCATCGCCAGCGCGGCGCAATGATCCGGCGCGCCTCACATTGCTGTCATATTTCATGTCCACAATCCTTCGCTTCTACTGAAAGAGCGGAGTTGTAAAGTGCGTCAGTCATTGCGTGGGCCTGCCCGCCAGCAAGGTTTCACCCTGATCGAGATCATGGTGGTCATCGTGATCATGGGGATCCTGGCGGCCCTGATCGTTCCACGCGTGCTCGACCGTCCGGACCAGGCCCGCCAGGTGGCGGCGCGGCAGGACATCGGCGGCATCATGCAGGCGCTCAAGCTGTACCGGCTGGACAACGGCCGCTACCCCACCACCGCGCAAGGCTTGCGGGCGCTTGTGGAAAAGCCCGAAGGCGCCTCCAACTGGCGCGGCTACCTGGACAAGTTGCCCAACGATCCCTGGGGTCACCCCTATCAATACCTGAGCCCTGGCGTCAAAGGCGATATCGATGTGTTCTCGTTCGGCGCCGACAACAAGCCCGGGGGAGAAGGCGGCGATGCCGACATCGGTTCGTGGGAACTCTGAACGCGGCTTCACGCTAGTCGAAGTCCTGGTGGTGCTGGTGATCGTCGCCATCGCCGCCGGCATGGTCAGCCTGTCCGTCGGCAAGGGAC
Organism: Achromobacter sp. UMC71; assembly: GCF_014170305.1. Lineage (GTDB taxonomy): Bacteria > Pseudomonadota > Gammaproteobacteria > Burkholderiales > Burkholderiaceae_B > Achromobacter. The sequence continues at coordinate 140,727 of NZ_LZZT01000010.1, read as the reverse complement.
CGGACCCGCTGCGCGAAGATGCGCGGCGCCTGGCCGACGCCTTTACCGTGGCGCAAAGCGAAGCCCGCAGCGACGGCCGGCCGATACGCTGGCTGCCCGCCGGCGGCGGCTGGTCGTTCGAGCGCCAGGGCCGCTCGCAGTCGCCCACCACGCAGGACGAGACGTCCTTGCCGGTGGACAAGCTGGAACGCGACGACGCCTTGCGCCCAAGGGCCTGGCTGGCCGGTCCGGTGCAACTGCGGCTGGACCCCAACCGCCCGCTGGTTTTCAACACCGAATGGGTGGCCGATCCGTTCAGCGTGCAATTGCGCGCGGGCGAATCGTTCGTGACGCTGTCGCGCGACGCCGCCGGACACTATGACATCCGCTGAATTTCCGCCTTTACGTCAGCGCCAGCGCGGCTTCACCTTGATCGAAGTGCTGGTGGCGCTGGCCATCATCGCCGTGGCGATGGGCGCCGCCCTGCGCGCCACCGGTGTCATGGCCGCCAACAACCGCGCGCTGCAGGACAAGACCCTGGCGCTGCTGGCCGCGCAGAATGCGCTGACCCAGCTGCGGCTGGAGCAGACGCTGCCGCGCGCCGGCTCGCAGACCGTGCCCTGCCCGCAGGGCGGCCTGGCGCTGCGCTGCGACCTGGAGTTCACCAATTCGCTCAACCGCAGCTTCCGCCAGGTGTCGGTCAAGGTCCGCGACAACGCCGACGGATCGACCCTGCTGCAGCTGGACGGCCTGCTGTCGAGCCTGCGATGACGCTGCGCCCTGCTCCCGCTCGCGCCGAGGCGGGCTTCACCCTCATCGAAGTGCTGGTGGCCCTGGCGCTGATGGCGCTGGTCAGCCTGATGGCCTGGCGGGGCCTGGAAAGCGTGTCCAGCGCGCGGGACTGGATCGACCAGCAGGCCGAAGACACCGACGCCATCGTGCGCACCCTGGGGCAGATCGGCCGCGACGCCGAGCTGGCCTACAACGGCCCGTCGTTCTCGGCACCCGGCATCGATGCCCGCGTCTTCATCAGCGGCATCCGCCTCTTGCCCGGCGCCGCCGGCGCGCAGACGCTGGAAATCCTGCGACCCGACCCGGACGGCAGCGGCCGCTGGCAGCGCGTGCAATGGACGGTGCGCAAGGACGGCCTGTGGCGCACCAGCGGCCCGTCAACCGAGCAAAGCCCGCTGCCAGCCGCCGGCGACGGCGTGCTGCTCCTGCCCGGCGTGCGCGCGCTGGCGCTGCGCGGCTGGGTGCCCGGCGCGGGCTGGATGGACACGCGCTCGCCGTTTTCCGCCACGCCCACCGGCATCGAGATCACGCTGGAACGCGGCGCCGCCGGCGACGCGCGGCGCTACAGCCGCATCCTGGAGCTGCAATGAAACCGGCCCGCTCACGGGAACGCGGCGCCGCGGTCATCAGCGCGCTGATCATCGTCGCCATCGTCGCGGCGCTGACCACCAGCCTGTTCCAGCGCCAGACCGCCAGCGTGCGCCGCGTCGAAAACGAAATGGCGCGGGTGCAGGCCCGCATGATGCTGGCTGGCGGCATCGACTGGGCCCGCCTGGTGATCCGCGACCACGGCAAGCGCGAATCCACCACGCGCGGCGACCAGATCTGGGCCACGCCGGTGCTGGACACCCGCATCGAGCGTCCTGGCGATGACCGGGTCGCGGTGTTCTCCGGCCAGATCCAGGACGAACAGGGCAAATACAACCTGAGCAACCTGGCCAGCCACGGCGTGCCCCAGCCCGAGCAGGAACAGGTGCTGCGGCGCCTGCTGGCCGGCCTGCGCCTGCCCGACACGCTGGCCGCGCGCATGGTCGAGATCATCGCCGCCAGCCAGCCGCCGGCGCAGCCGGCCGACGCGCCCACGCCGGCGCAGGGCGGCCAGACACCGGATGCGCGGGCGCCGCTGCCGCGCGGGATCGACGACGTGGCCGCGCTGCTGGGCCTGGAACCGCCCGCGCGCCACGAGCTGCGCCGCACGATGACGGTGCTGCCGCTGGCCACCAGCGTCAACGTCAACACCGCGCCGCCGGAGGTCATCGCCGCGTTGGTGCCGGGGCTGTCGCTCAGCCAGGCGCGCTCGCTGACCGGCGAACGCGACCGCGGCAACTGGTTCAACAACAGCGGCGACTTCGCCAACCGGCTGGCCGCCACCGGCGTCAAGAGCCCCGCGCCGGCCGTCACCACCGCCAGCGGCTGGTTCATGGCCGGCGGCGTGGTCGTTTATGAACGGGCCCGGGTGGCGATGCAGGCGCTGATACGCAGCGCCCCGCCCGCCGCGCCCGACACTATCTGGACGAGAGAAAACCCGTGAAGAATTCCTTGCGCATCGCGCTGCCCCCGTTGGCCGAGCTGGGCCCCGGCTCGCTAGTGCCCCATGCGTGGTTCGACCGCCGCGGGCGCTGCGCGCGCCAGGGCGAGTTGACGCTGCAGGCCCTGGGCCAGGCCTATCCGCAGGCCGCCTGCGAAGCCGTGCTGCATCCGGACGACGTCATCGCCGCCACGGTGCAGGTACCCGCCGTGGCCCGCGCCCGCTTCGGCGCGGCCGTGCTCAGCGCGCTGGAACCGCTGGTGCTGAGCGACCTGGACGACCTGGCGATCGGCCATGGTCCGCGCGCCGCGGACGGCTCGGTGGCGCTGGCCTGGGCCCCACGCGAACCCGTGCGCCGCGCCTGGAGCCTGCTGAACGCGCAAGGCCTGCGCGCCCACGCCCTGATTGCGCCGCAGACGCTGGCCCCACATGACGCCGCGCCGCTGCGCGATCCCGGCGATTCGCGCTGGCAGGCCCCGTCGCCGTCCTGGTCGCTGGCCATGCCGCAACTGGCGCCCGCCCGCGTGTCGCGTTGGCGTCCGGTCTGGCGCTGGGGCGCAGTCGCCGCGGTGGTCTGGATCGGCGGCCTGAACCTGCACGCGGCCCAGTTGCGCGGCGAGGCTCAGTCACTGCGCGACGGCATGCGCCGGCAGGTGCTAGCGGCGTTTCCCGATATCCCCGTCGTGCTGGACCCGGCCCGGCAGGCGCAGCAGGGCCTGGACGCGCTGCGCAACAACCGGGGCGCCGCCAGCGCGGGCGATTTCCTGCCGCTGGCCCGCGCCGCCGCGCAGACCCTGCCCTTTGCCGCCGACAAGGTCGCGCGGCTCACCTACGCCGACCAGGCGTTGACCCTGCAACTGGCCGACGCCGGCCCCGACGCCCAGCGCGTCGCGGAAACCCCCGCCCTGATTCAGCAGGCCGCGGCGCAAGGCCTGAAGCTGGAACGCGGCGATACCGACAACACCTGGCGCATCACGCGCAAGCAACCATGAAGCCCATCGAACGCCTCCACGCCGCCTGGCGCACAGTCTGCAAACCCCTGGCGCCCGCCGCCGACCGCGCCCGCCAGCGCTACCAGGCCCTGGCGCCCCGCGAACGGCGGCTGGTCAACGGCGCGGCGGCGCTGCTGGGCGCGGTCGTGGTCTTCACCGTCCTGATCGAGCCCGCCCTGAACACCACCCGCAAGCTGCGCGACGAATTGCCCCAGCTGCGCGCCCAGGCCGCTTTGGTGGCCGACGTGGCCGCCCAGGCCGTGGCCTTGCGCGGCAAGGGCGCCGCGCCCGCCGCCACCCTGCCCGCCGCGGCGGACATCACCGCCAGCCTGGAACGCGCCGGTTTGCCCGCCGATCATTGGCAGCTGGACCATCCAGGCCAGGGCGACAGCGTCAAGCTGTCCCTGAACGAGATTCCGTCGTCGGCGCTGCTACGCTGGCTGGAAAATGCCGCCGGCGATTGGGGCCTGGCCGTCAAGGCCGTCGAACTGACCCGCGCCGCCAACGCCAATGGCCGGCCGCTGCCGGGACTGGTCAACGGCAGCGTGACGCTGGGCCTGCCGGCCCGTCAGGCGCGTTCCTGATGCGTCTGCCCCGCCTGCCCAAGCGCACCGGCCTGGCGCTGGCCTGCGGCGCCTGCGCCGTGGTCGCCGCGGCCGTGGTGCTGCCCGCCCGCTGGCTGCTGGCGCTGCTGCCGGACGACGCGCCCGTGACGCTGGCCGACGCCGCCGGCACCCTGTGGAACGGCAGCGCCTGGATCGCCCTGGGTCCGCCCGGCGCGCGCCGCATGCTGCCGCAGGCCCTGCACTGGCAGTGGCGCTGGTCGTCGTTGACGCTGGAGGTATCGCATCCCTGGCTGCAAGGGCCGGTGCGCGCCGGCCTGGCCTGGACCGGCGTCACGCTGTCGGCGCAATCGCTGCGCCTGCCGGCCACGGCGCTGCCCGCGCTGGGCGCGCCCTGGAACACGCTGGCGCCCGAAGGCACGATAGAAGTGGCCTGGCAGGCCCTGCGCCTGGGTGGCGCGCTGCCCGATGCGCCGCTGGCCGAACTGCGCTGGCGCGACGCTGGCACGGCATTGACGCGGGTAGCGCCGGTGGGCACCTATCTGCTGAAAATCCGCGGCAACGGCAAATCGGGTGCCACCCTGGCGCTGACCACCGAGAGCGGGCCGCTGGCCGTCACGGGCCAAGGCACGGCCAGTCCGCGCGGCGTGCGCTTCCAGGGCCAGGCCACCTTTGCGCCGTCGGCCAGCGAGGCCGACCGCAACGCGCTCGACGGCCTGATGTCGACGCTGGGGCGGCGCAGCGACGATGTCGTGGTGTTCGGCACGGGTAAATAGACACGCGGGGCGCGGCATCGCGCGCCCCGCCTTTTCAGTCGCGGGACCTATGCGTCCCGCGTCACACGCAAGATCTCTTCGGGCGACGTATCGCCGCTTTCGACCCAACGCGCGCCGTCCTCGCGCATGCTGAACATGCCGGCGGCGCTGGCGGCGCGGCGCAGCTCGCGTTCGTCGCTGCCTTCGTGGATCAGCCTGCGGGCCTCGTCGTCCACCGTGAACAGCTCGTGGATGCCCGAGCGGCCGCTGTAGCCGGTATGGCTGCACGCGTCGCAGCCCACCGGCTGGAACACCCGCACGCCGTCCTGCATGACCGGCTTCTTGCAGGCCGGGCACAGCTTGCGCACCAGCCGCTGGGCCAGCACGCCCAGCAGCGATGATGACAGCAGGAAGGGTTCCACCCCCATGTCCGTCAGGCGCGTCACGGCGGACACCGCGTCGTTGGTGTGCAGTGTCGCCAGCACCAGGTGACCGGTCAGCGAGGCCTGCACCGCGATCTGCGCCGTCTCCAGGTCGCGGATTTCACCGATCATGATCACGTCCGGGTCTTGCCGCAGGATGGCCCGCAGCGCCAGCGCGAAGCTCATGTCGATTTTGGCGTTGACCTGCGTCTGGCTGATGCCCGGCAGGTCGTATTCGATCGGGTCTTCCACGGTCAGGATATTGCTGGTGGCTGCGTCCAGCCGGCTCAGCGCCGCGTACAGCGTGGTGGTCTTGCCGCTGCCGGTGGGGCCGGTCACCAGCACGATACCGTGCGGCTGGCGGATCAGCCGGTCCAGCTGGCCCAGCACGCCGGGCGCCATACCCAGCTTTTCCAGGCGCAGCCGGCCGGCTTCCTTGTCCAGCAGACGCAGCACCGCGCGCTCGCCGTGGCCAGTCGGCAAGGTCGACACCCGCACGTCGATCGGCCGTCCGCCCACCCGCAGCGCGATGCGGCCGTCTTGCGGCAGGCGCTTTTCGGCGATGTCCAGGTGCGCCATGATCTTGATGCGTGAAATCAGCGCCGCATGCAGCGCCTTGCGCGGCGACACCACGTCGCGCAGCGTGCCGTCGACCCGGTAGCGCACCACCGAATGGGTCTCGAACGGCTCGATGTGGATATCGCTGGCGCCGTCGCGGGCCGCCTGCGCGAACAGCGCGTTGATCATCCGGATCACGGGCGCATCGTCCTGCGCGTCCAGCAGGTCCGCCACTTCGGGCATGTCCTGCAACAGGCGGTCCAGGTCGATTTCGTTTTCGGCCACGCCCATCACCGATGCCGCGTCCTCGGCGTGGCTGTAGGCCGCCGCCAGCAGCGTTTCCAATGCATCGTCGTCCACCTGCGTCACCGCGATGTCGCCGTGGCAGCGCTGGATCTCGCGCACCGCCCACTCGGGCGTGCGCGGGCTGACCGTCAGCTGCGCGTGGCCCGTGCGCAGCGACAGCACCGCGCGCTGGGCGCGGGCCCAGGCGTAGGGCAAGGGATGCGCGCTCATTGCAGCGACGACAGGTCGCGCGCCACGCTCGCCGCCACCGGCCGGCTGACGCGGATCGGCACGGACGGATCGCTGGTCTGCACCAGGTCCGGATACTGCCGCACCGCGAACGACTGCACGGTGGCGGCGGCCGGACGGCCGGCGGCCTGGGCCGTTTGCCCGCCGCGGACGTCGTAGACGTTGTTGGATACCGAGCCCGCACCCGCGCCGGCCGGCGGCAGCATCGGTGCCTGCGCGTCCGGCAGCAGCCAGTGATTGCTCGGCTGCGTGGCGGCCTGGGCCCGGCGCATGTAGTCGTAGCGATCCAGCGTGACGCTGGCGCTGCGGTTCGCGTCGCGCACCACGTAAGGCCGCAGGAACACCATCAGGTTGGTCTTGGTGCGCTTGCGGCTTTCGTACTTGAACAGCTCGCCCAGCACCGGAATCGAGCTCAGGCCCGGCACGTTGTTGGACGTGACCGTCACGTTCTCTTCCAGCAGCCCGCCCAGCACGATGATCTCGCCGTCATCGACCAGCACGCTGGTGTCGATAGCGCGCTTGTTGGTCACGATGCCGGTGGTGGGCGTGGAACGGCTTTCGTCGATGCTGCTGACTTCCTGGTAGATGTCCAGCTTGACCGAACCGCCTTCGGATACCTGCGGCCGGATATTCAGCTTCAGGCCCACGTCCTCGCGTTCGATGGTCTGGAACGGGTTGTTGTTGTTGCCGCCGTTGGTGACGTACTGGCCCGTCACGAACGGCACCGTCTTGCCTACCAGGATGCTGGCCGACTGGTTGTCCAGCGTCAGCAGGTTCGGCGTGGACAGGATGTTGGCCTGGCCGGTGTTCTGCATGGCGCGCGCCAGCACGCCCAGGTTGATCACCTTGTTGCCCAGCACGTCCACGGTACCCTTGACCACACCCAGGCTCAACCCGCCGCCCAGCGCGTCGATCGACGTCGGGCCCTTGCCGGACAGGCCGCTGCCGCCCAGGTTGGTGCCGCCGATGAAGCTGGTGCCGCCGCTGTTGATGTTGCCCGCGCCGGTCATCCACTGGATGCCGAACTCGGCCGCCGCGTCTTCGCTGACCTCGACGATCAGGCTTTCCACCAGCACCTGCGCGCGGCGCTGGTCAAGTTGGTCGATCACTTCGCGCAGGCTGCGGTACAGCGGTTCCGGCGCCGAAATGATCAGCGAGTTGGTGGCCGGATCGGCCTGGATGGTGGCGCCGCCCGCCGAGTACGACACGGCCTGGTTGCCGGTTTCGTCGCGCGCGATGCGTTCCTGGTCGCCCGACATGCCGGCCTTGGAGGAATTGGACGATCCGGTCGATCCGGACAGCCCCAGGCCGGTATTGCCATTGCTGCCACCCGCTTGTTGCTGCGGCCGATTGCCGCCCGTTTGCGGACCGCCCGTATTGCCGCCCGCCGGGTTCGCGCCCGGCGCGGCGTTGGCCTGGCCGGCCAGGAGGCCGCCCAGCACTTCCGCGATGCGCGTGGCCTGCGCGTTGCGCATGTACACCACGTGCAGATTGCCCGCGCGGTTCTGCTGCGCGTCCAGCTTCAGGATCAGGTCGCGTGCCAAGCGCGTGCGCGCCGGGCTGCCGGCGCGCACCAGCACGCTGTTGCTGCGCGGGTCCGCCACCACCGCGATACGCTGCGTGGGGTCGCTGCTTTGCGTGTCCAGCAGCTGCGAGGCCAGCACCGCGATATCCGATGCGATGCCCGAGCGCACCGGCACCACATCCGTGTCGATCGAACTGGGCACATCGATGCGCGCGATCACCGCCGCGATGCGGTCCAGGTTGTCCGCGTAGTCCGTCACCACCAGCGTGTTGTTGCCCGGGTACGCATTGATCGGATTGTTCGGCGGCACCATCGGCCGCAGCACCGGCACCAGGTTCGCCGCGTTCTCGTACTTCAGCGGAAACACCCGCGTCAGCATCTCGCCGCTATTGCCCGATCCGCCCCGCGCGAATGCCGACACCGGCACGGAACCCTTGCCGGCGCCGCCCGACGCCGCCGGAGCCGCAGGACGCGGATCGCCCACCACCGCGCTGCCCTGCAGCTTGGCGTCGGCCTCCGGCACCACGCGCGTCACGCCATCCACTTCAACGATCGCAAAGCCTTGCAGGCGCAACGCCCCGGTCAGCATCGACAGGGCCTGGCCGCTGTCGACGGGCCGGTCCGACACCAGCGTGAGCTTGCCCTTCACGCGAGGGTCCACCAGGAAATTGCGCTTGGTGAACAGCGACAGCGCACGCAGCACGGCGGGAATATCCGTGTCCACGAAGTTCAGGCTGACGCGATTGTCTGCCTGTTGAGCATGGGCCTGGCTGGCCACGGGTCCGAGTTGGCTTGCCGCGAGCAAGACCGCAAGGCTGAATTGCGCGATATGACGCATGACGGATGTGCCTGAGACGTGAAGTCGTGTAAAAAAAGGTGAAAGCGCGTCGGAGTATACGGGGTGACACTGCAACACTACGGTCATAATCCAAAGGCAAGGTGACGGGCTGGAAAGCCTTTATTTACGGGCCTCTCGCGCCTATGGGCGCGCACCTGGACCCACCTCCCACCATGCCATCCTTTCGTTACGAAGCGACTGACGCGCTCGGAAAAATCGTGCAGGGCACGATCGACGCCGACAGCGAGCGCGGCGCCCGCAACCAGTTGCGCGGCCGCGGCCTCTTGCCCCTGTCCACCTCCCCCGCCGCCCGCGCCCAGGGCTTGGGCGCGGCCTTGCGCACGCGCCTGTCCGACGCCGACCTGGCCTGGCTCACGCGCCAGCTCGCCAGCCTGCTCGCGGCCCGCCTGCCGCTGGATGCCGCGCTCAGCGCCACGCTTGAACAGGCCGAAAAAAAGCACATCGCCGCCACGCTCGAAAGCGTGCGCGACGATGTGCGCGCCGGCCACCGCCTGTCCGCCGCGCTGGCGGCCAGGCCGCGCGACTTTCCTGAAATCTACCGAGCCCTGATCGGCGCCGGCGAAGAATCCGGCGACCTCGCGCAAGTGATGGAAAAGCTCGCCGACTACATCGAAGAACGCAACACCTTGCGCAGCAAGGTCATGACCGCGTTCATCTACCCCGCGGTCGTCGGCTGCGTCTCGGTCATCATTGTCATCTTCCTGCTCGGCTACGTCGTGCCCCAGGTCGTCTCCGCCTTCAGCCACGCCAAACAGCAATTGCCGCTGTTGACCCGCATCATGCTGTCCCTGTCCGACTACGTGCGCGACTGGGGCCTGGCCACCGGCGCCGCCATCGCCCTGGTCATCGTGCTGTGGCGCTACTCCCTGCGCGTGCCCGCCGCCCGCCACGCCTGGCACGCCCGCGTCCTGCGCCTGCCCCTGGCCGGCCGCTTCGTCCTGGGCGTCAACGCCGCCCGCTACGCATCCACCCTGGCTATCCTGTGCGGCAGCGGCGTCGCCCTGCTCACCGCCCTGGAAGCCGCCCGCCGCACCCTGGGCAACGACGTCCTGCGCGCCGCCGTCGACGCAGCCTCCGCCCGCGTGCGCGAAGGCGCCGCCCTGTCCTCTTCATTGGCCGCCCAGAAAGTCTTCCCCTCGCTCCTGGTCCACCTTATCGCCAGCGGTGAAAAAACCGGCCAGCTCCCCGAACTGCTCGACCGCGGCGCCCAGAACCTCTCCCGCGACCTGGAACGCCGCGCCATGGCCATGACCGCGCTGCTGGAGCCCGCGCTGATCCTGCTGATGGGGGGATTCGTGCTGTTGATCGTGCTGGCGGTGATGATGCCGATCCTGGAGATGAATCAGCTGATCCGCTGAATGCTGCCCCCACGCCGAAGAGGAAGCCCCCACGCCGCGCGCGCTCCGCGCGCTTGCAGCCCCCCCCGAGGGGGCTGCAAGCCCTTGGGGCGGCCCGGCGGGCGGGCGGCTGTTCTAGCGAGGGGCCGGCCGGTGCGCGCATTGCACGCACCGTGCCGCAAGGAAACGAGCAGTCTGAATCGTTGGCGCGCACAAGCGGTGCGCGGCCCGTGCCGGGCGACCTACGAAGACAACAACCTACAAAAAAATCACAACGCCTCTTCGTCGCTCTCGCCCGTTCTAATCCGGATGGCTTGCTCAACTGGCGTAACGAAAATCTTGCCGTCGCCGATCTTGCCCGTGCGAGCCGCCTTCACGACAGCCTCGATCGCCGCCTCGACCTGGTCATCCGGCAGCACCACTTCCACGCGGATCTTCGGCAGGAAATCCACCACGTATTCCGCCCCCCGGTAAAGCTCGGTGTGCCCCTTCTGGCGCCCGAACCCCTTGACTTCGGTCACGGTCAGCCCGCTGACGCCGACTTCGGCCAGGGCCTCGCGGACTTCGTCGAGCTTGAAGGGTTTGATAATGGCGGTGACTTGTTTCACGTTCGTCGTCCTGGTTTTTGATCTGTTGCCACGCCCTGCCCCGGCAGCATGCCGGCAAGGCGCAATGATTAAGAGAATACCACCGGCCACAAGGCCCGGAACCCGGACAAGCCCGTATGTCGGCTGCCCGCCCTAGCTCCCCGGCGCCTCGTCCGGAATCCGGTCCGCGTCCCGCATCCACACGACAGACTCTGAATCGCTCGGCGCGCGCCAGTCGCCACGCGGCGACAGCGACCCGCCCGAGCCCACCTTCGGCGCGTTCGGCACGCAGGTGCGCTTGAACTGGCTGAGCCGGAAAAAGCGGTCCAGGAATATCTTCAGGTTGCGCTTGATCGCCGCCAGGTCGTACTGGTTGCGTGCCACGTGGCCGCCTTCCGGCCAGGCCCCCGCATCGCGGTCGCGCCATGCTGTCAGCGCCAGGAATGCCACCTTCGTCGGCGCAAAACCGTAGCGCAGCGTGTAGTACAGATTGAAATCCTGCAGCTCGTACGGACCGATCGTGTCTTCGCTTCTCTGGCCCGGCTTGCCATCGGCGCCGCCCGGTACCAGTTCGGGGCTCACGTCCGTGCCCAGCACGTCCAGCAGCACCGCGGCCCCGTCCGGCCCCAGGCGGCCGGATTCGGCCACCCAGCGCACCAGGTGCGTGATCAGCGTCTTGGGCACGCTGGCGTTGACGCTGTAGTGCGACATGTGGTCGCCCACCCCGTACGTGCACCAGCCCAGCGCCAGCTCGCTCAGGTCGCCCGTGCCGATCACGATCGCGTTATTGAAATTGGCGATGCGGAACAGATGATTGGTGCGCTCGCCCGCCTGCACGTTCTCGAACGTGATGTCGTAGACCGGCTTGCCGTCGGCGTACGGGTGCCCCAGATCCTTCAGCATCTGCAGGCAGCTGGGACGGATATCGATCTCGGAGGCGGTGCAACCCACCACCGCCATCAGCTGGCGCGCCTGCTGCAACGTGCGGGTACTGGTGGCGAAGCCCGGCATGGTGATCGCCAGGATGTTGGACCGCGGCAGGCCCAGCGCATCCATCGCCTGGGCGCAGACCAGCAGCGCGTGCGTCGAATCCAGCCCGCCCGAAATGCCGATCACCACCTTGGACATGCCGCTGGCGGACAGCCGCTGCGCCAGCGCCTGCACCTGGATGTTGTAGACCTCCTTGCAGCGGGCGTCGCGGCGCTGCGCGTCGGCCGGCACATACGGAAAGCGCGCCACGCGCCGTTCCAGCGGCAGCTCGGTGTCTTCCAGCGGGGGATCGACCGGCACCGGCACGCTGCGGAACTTACGCACCTCGTCCTGGTGACGCCGCACCGACTGGCCGAAGGTCGTCTGCCGCATGCGTTCGCGCGACAGGCGATCCAGGTCCACGTCGGAAAACAACAGGTGCGATTCCGCCAGGAAACGCTCGGATTCGCCGAGCAGTTCGCCGTTTTCGTAGATCAGCGCCTGGCCGTCCCAGGCCAGGTCGGTCGACGATTCGCCGCGCCCGGCCGACGTGTACATGTACGCCGACAGGCAGCGCGCCGACTGCTGCGCCACCAGCTGGTGGCGGTATTCGGACTTGCCCACCACGATGTTGGAGGCCGACAGGTTCACCAGCACCGTCGCGCCCGCCAGCGCCGCGAACGAGGACGGCGGAATCGGCACCCAGACGTCTTCGCAGATCTCGACATGGAACTGGAACAGCGGCAGCTTTTCCATCTGGAACAGGAGCTCGGCGCCGAACGGCACGGTCTGGCCCAGCAGCGGGATGTCGGTCACGGCGGCGCAATCGGCCGCGCTGAACTGGCGCGCTTCGTAGAATTCGCCGTAATTCGGCAGGTAGCTCTTGGGCACCACGCCCAGGATGCGGCCGCCGGCCAGCACCACCGCGCAGTTGTACAGCTGGTGCGCCACCCGCAGCGGCGCCCCGACGATCAGGGCGATATCGAGTTCGGCCGTGGCCGCGGCCACCTGGCCCAGCGCCGCCTCGCAGGCGTCCAGCAGGGCCTTCTGGTGGAACAGGTCGTCGCAGGTATAGGCCGATAGGCCCAGTTCAGGGAATGCCACCAGCACGGCGCCGCCCTGGGCGGCCTGCTGCGCCAGCGCGATGGTCTGCGCGGCATTGAAGGCCGGGTCCGCGACCCGGCATTCGGGCACGCCCACCGCCACGCGGGCGAAACCGTGGGAATACAGGTTGAAGAACGGGTTCGACATCGGGTTTCTATCGCCTAGGAATCCAAGTGGCGATTATCTCACGGCGTCCCCGGGCCAGCGGGGCGATTCCCCTACGGACGCAAGGCGCATCCGCGGGGTTGCGCTGCACAAGCAAGGCGTATCCCGGGCTTGGCCATCCGTTGCAAGGATCAACCGGCCGGCGGCGCCAGCCGGTCCGGTCCCTGGCGGCCCCCTTCCGCCGCCAGCGCGGCCTGGACCGCGCCGTCGCGCAGATAGCTGCCCATGGCGCCGATGTCGGCGCCGGACGGCTGCTGGTACAGGCGCAGGCCCAGTTCCGGCAGGATCGCCAGCAGATGGTCGAAGATGTCGCCCTGGATGCGTTCGTATTCGACCCAGGCGGTGACCGCGGTGAAGCAATAGACCTCGACCGGGATCCCGTCGGCGGTGGGCTCCATCATGCGCACCATCATCGCCATGTCCTGGCGGACCTCGGCGTTCTGCTTCAGGAAGGCCAGGCCATAGGCCCGGAACGTGCCGATATTGGTCAGGCGGCGGCGGTTGGCCGGCACGCTGGCCAGTTCGCCCATGGTCTGGTTGGCCTGGGCGATGTCGTGGGTCTTGACCCGCAGGTAGTCGTGCAGCAGGCGAAAACGCATCAGCCGCTGGGCTTCTTCGTCGGTCAGGAAGCGCACGCTGCTGGCATCGATGCGCAGCGTGCGCTTGATACGCCGGCCGCCCGACTCGAACATGTGGCGGTAGTTGCGGTAGCTTTCCGAGAACAGCTTGTAGGTCGGCACCGTGGTGACGGTGTTGTCCCAGTTCTGCACTTTGACCGTATGCAGAGCGATATCCTTGACGAAGCCATCGGCGTTGGACTGCGGCATCTCGATCCAGTCGCCGATGCGCAGCATGTCGTTGCTGGTGAGCTGCGTGCTGGCCACCAGCGACAGCAAGGTGTCCTTGAACACCAACAGCAGCACTGCCGACAGCGCGCCCAGGCCCGAGATCATCCATAGCGGCGACCGGTCGATCAGGATGGAAAGCACCAAAACGGTGCAAACCGCCATCAGGATCAGCTTGCTGATCTGGATGTAGCCCTTGATGGACCGGGTCTGTGCCCGCGTGGTCGCCGAATAGGTGTCCTGCCAGGCGCTCAGGACGCCGGAAAACGCCACGAACACGCAGATCCAGGCGCCAGCGTGCGCCAGGCGGCCCACCAGCGTGGCCGCTTTTTCCACGTGCGGCACCAGGTCGATGCCGATCGACACCACCGCGAACGGCACCGCATACCAGAGGTTCTGGTACGCGCGGCGGCGTTGCAGCGCCTTGTCCCAGTCTTCGTGGCCGCTCACCACCAGCAGCCGGTGGGCCAGCAGCAGCACGACCCGCGCGACCACCCACTGGACGAAAAGCGCCGTCAGGATCAGGACGCCGATGCCGACCAGCGTCTGGGCCCAGGCCTGATGCGGCATATAGGTGTCAAGCTCGGTGGCCAGCTGTTCCCATTCCATGGGCATAGATCGTGTGCTCTCTTTGTTTAAGGTTGACGGCGGCGCGGGGCGAACCGGCCATGCCGCTGCCGCCAGGATACGCCCCGGCGGCGCGCGGATGCGACCCTGAATTATCCGACAAGTGGCGCGGCGGCAAAGTTTCCAGGCGCTACCGTGGCCCGTTCACCGCCGAGACAACGGCCCGCCCGGCCGCTGCGGCCAACCCGGCCCCGGCAAGTCCGGATTCGTCAGGCCCCCATGGCAGGCCCTATAATCCGGGCCATCATGGCAAACACTCCCTCCCCCGATCAAAACCAGTTCGCCAACAAGGCGCAGGCCTGGTCCGCCCGGTTCTCGGAACCGGTTTCCGAACTCGTCAAACGCTATACGGCGTCCGTGGATTTCGACAAACGCCTGGCGCGCGTCGACATTCAAGGCTCGCTCGCGCATGCGGACATGCTGGCCGCCCAGGGCATCATCGGCGCCCAGGACCTGGCCGACATCCAGCGCGGCATGACCCAGATCCTGTCTGAAATCGAGGCCGGCAGCTTCCAGTGGCTGCTTGACCTGGAAGACGTCCACCTGAACATCGAAAAACGCCTGGTCGAGCTGGTCGGCGACGCGGGCAAGCGCCTGCACACCGGCCGTTCGCGCAACGATCAGGTCGCCACCGACATCCGCCTGTGGCTGCGCGGCGAAATCGACACCCTGCTCGATCTGCTGCGCCAATTGCGCCACGCGCTGGCCACGGTCGCGCTGGACAACGCCAGCACCATCATGCCGGGCTTCACCCACCTGCAAGTGGCCCAACCCGTCACGTTCGGCCACCACCTGTTGGCCTACGCCGAAATGTTCGGCCGCGACGCCGAGCGCCTGGCCGACTGCCGCCGCCGCGTCAACCGCCTGCCGCTGGGCGCCGCCGCGCTGGCCGGCACGTCGTTCCCGATCGACCGCGAACGCGTCGCCAAGACGCTGGGCTTTGACGGCGTGTGCCGCAACTCGCTCGACGCCGTGTCCGACCGCGACTTCGCCATCGAATTCTGCGCCGCCGGCGCGCTGATCATGACGCACGTCTCGCGCCTGTCCGAAGAGCTGGTGCTCTGGATGAGCCCGCGCGTGGGCTTCATCGACCTGGCCGACCGCTTCTGCACCGGCAGCTCGATCATGCCGCAAAAGAAGAACCCCGACGTGCCCGAACTGGCCCGCGGCAAAACCGGCCGCGTCAACGGCAACCTGGTCGCCCTGCTCACCCTGATGAAAGGCCAGCCCCTGGCCTACAACAAGGACAACCAGGAAGACAAGGAAGGCCTGTTCGACACGGTCGATACCGTGCGCGACACGCTGACCATCTTCGCGGACATGGCCGCCGGCATCAAGGTCAAGGCCGACAACATGCGCGCCGCCGCCCTGCAAGGCTTCGCCACCGCCACCGACCTGGCCGACTACCTGGTCAAGCGCGGCGTGCCCTTCCGCGACGCCCACGAAGTGGTCGCCCACGCCGTGCGCGACTGCGAACAGCGCGGCTGCGACCTGGCCGACCTGTCGCTGGCCGAACTCAAGGCCTATCACGCCCAGATCGGCGACGACGTCCACCAGGTCCTGACCCTGGAAGGCTCCGTCGCGGCCCGCAAGCACGTGGGCGGCACCGCCCCCGAGCGCGTGGCCGAAGAAGCCCGCCGCGTTCTGCAGGAAACCGCGGCAGAATAAGCCCCCTGCTGCGCCTGCATGGCAAAACGGCTCCGGCATTCCGGAGCCGTTTCTCATTGAAGACCGGTTAACGCATATCGGCGTGGCGCTCGCATCCCAAGCATCGGCGGCCCCCTTCCAGGTTCGTTATCATGGTCGCTTTCCGGCCCTTATTTCGCCCCATGCCCGCCTCGCGCTCGCCTGCTGCCACGCCGTTCGCACCCTCCCGCTTGCGCCTGTCCCTGCTGGCTGGCGCCTGCCTGCTGGCCTTGGCCGCCGGCCAGCAGGCCCATGCGCAGACCGCGCGCAAGCCGTCGCCCTACGAGAATCTGCGTCCGCCGACGCCCGAAGAAATCGAGGCGCGCAAGGCCGAGGACGCGCGCCGGGGCGGGCCGGCCTTCCTGGCCAAGATCCAGACCCAGGCCGAATTCCAGCAACTGGCCCGCGTCTACAACGCCGGCACGCCGCTGGAAATGCCGCACGTGCTGTTCGTCATCGATCGCCAGCGCGGCAACCGCATCTATTACCTGGACACGCCGCGCTACGGCCTGCACGAGACCTTTGCGCGCGAACGCAAGCTCTTGCCCGGCAAGGACAAGGCCGCGCTGATCGCGCAGTACAAGGACCCGAACCGGCGCCTGCTGTTCGGCACGCTCAGCTGGCAACGCGACCTGCCCGGCTACACCTACGAATTCTGGGAAGGCGACCGCCTGACGCCCGAGCTGCTGAAACTGGCGGACGGCACGGTCACCCAGAGCTTCTACGCGCCGATCCAGTTCAAGACCAATTCCACGCTGCATGAACAGACCGCCAAGAACGCCGGCGTGAAATCGGTGACGCAGGAGGCCTTGCTGCGCGAGCAGCCCTTCCTGCCGCTGAATCCCGGCCAGGCCCGGGGCCGCCTGCGTATCGTGACCTCGGTGGACAACACCCCCGACCTGGCGCGCGACGACATCGTGGTGCTGGACGAGGTGCCGATCTGGCTGCCGCCCGTGGCCGGGCTGATCACGCAGCGGCCGTCCACGCTGCTGTCGCACGTCAACCTGCTGGCCAAGGGCTGGGGCGTGCCCAACGCCTACGTGCGCGACGCGGCCAAGACGCTGCGCCAGTACGACGGCCAGTGGGTGACGCTGACCGTTACCGGCAACGATTACCAGGTGCAGCCGGCCGAGCGCCCCGCCACCCCGTCGTCCGGCACCCCGCCGCCCAAGGCGCAGGCGCTGCTGCCCAAGCCCGATCTAACCGTGCAGGCGCTCAAGCCGCTGGACGCCCTGGCCGTGCGTGACAGCCGCCATTGCGGCGTCAAGGCCGCCAACCTTGGCGCCCTGAAATCCGCCCTGCCCCCGGCCGCCAGCGTGCCGGACGGCTTCTGCATTCCGTTCGCACAGTACGCCGCGTTCATGCAGCAGCTGGGCGTCGCCCAGCGCGTGGCGGCGCTGGAACAGCGCGCCGACTTCAAGACCGACGCCGCCGTGCGCCGCCAGGAACTGGCCGCGCTGCGCCAGGACATCCAGCAGGCCCATCCCGACCCGGCGCTGGTCGCGTCCTGGCAGGCGCGCTGGCAGAAGCAATTGCAGGGCCGCGGCGTGTTCGTGCGCAGCTCGTCCAATTCCGAAGACTTGCCAGGCTTCAGCGGCGCCGGGCTGTATACCACCGTGCCCAACGTGGTGCAGGCCGACGCATTGACGCAGGCCGTGCTGACCGTATGGGCGTCGGTCTACAACTTCGAGGCCTACGAGGCGCGCCGCGCCGCCGGTATCGGCCAGGACGCGGTGGTGATGGCCGTGCTGGTGCAGCGGGCCGCGCCGTCCGACAGCTCGGGCGTGATGATCACGCGCGATCCGTTTGACGCCAGCCGGCGCTACGTGACCTATATCTCGGCCAAGCGCGGCCTGGGCATCAAGGTGGTCGAAGGCAAGCGCCAGGCCGAACAGGTGATGTATTCCAGCTGGTCCAAGGCAGTGCAGGTGCTCAGCAAATCCGCCGAAGACACGCAACTGGTGGCCGACGCCGCCGGCGGCGTGCGCGAAGTGGCACTGACCGACACGCGCCAGGTGCTGAACGACGCGCTGGTGGCCCGGCTGGCCGCCGTGGGACGGCAGATCAAGCAGCGGCTGGGCGGCGTGGACCAGGACATCGAATGGGCCGTGGTGGGCGACCAGCTCGTTATCCTGCAATCCCGGCCATACGTAGACGGACGCCGATAAAAAAGTGCCGGCGTCAAGTCTTTCGTGCCCAACGCGCAAGGTCTGAAACCGTATATGGGGCAGTAGGTTAGCTCATTTTCAGGCCACGTTGCAGGAGCTTGGCCGCGTGGACTAGGAGCCACATAAGCGCGTTGGGAGAGAAAGCCGCATCGCACTGTGCCTGACACCACATCCGCCAGCGCGGCGATAAATCCTTCTTCCTGCTTTTTGGCATCGTCTTGCGGCTTGCCAAAGGTGCGGGGGCACGTCCCGTCAGGTTTACCGTCAAATCCCGAACGTCTCGGTAACCCAGCTGTCTGATGGTGGGCCTGACTCGCTTGCCCAGCCTGATGTAAAGCTCAACGGGTCGGATTCGGTCTTCGTACGAACATGAACTAGCTCCTGGCAATCCAAATTTTTGTCCTCATCCCTTGGTGGTCAAGATTGCATTGGCTCCCACAGTCATGCCCCCGGCTTCGCGGCCTTGGGCGAACACGCTCTCGATAGTTGCACATTCATGCGCGGCATGGATGGTTCCAGCCCTGCCTTGTCCAACCGGCGTCGCAAGCATAGGTTGAAGGCGCGCTGGACTTCCCATTGCCGCAGCGGCGCCGTCTTGAAGCGGAAGCGAAGTATGGCCTGGCCGCTGTCGAAACTTTCCACTCCTTGCAGTTCTATGGGGGACCATAGGAAGGGATAGATCGTCGAGTCTGTTCGCAACTCCATCGCAACGTCACGCACCAATACAACAGCATCGTCGATCGGCATGGCGGCCGGTACCGGCCAGCGGAACATGGCGTAGCCGAACTCGCGAGAGTAATTCTTGATGGTCTTGATCGCACTGAACGGAATAGTGTGTACGACGCCATCCAGGTCTCGCAGGCGTACCGTACGTATGGTCAGGCCTTCGACCGTGCCAAGGTGATTTCCCACGTCTACGTAATCGTCGATCGTCAGGGAATTTTCGATGATGATGAATAGGCCCGTAATCAGGTCGGCCACCAACGATTGTGCGCCAAAGCCAATGGCCAAGCCGATGACGCCGGCCCCGGCCAACAGCGGCGTGACATTCATGCCCATATTGGCTAGTGCGACGATTGAAGCAATCACAAAGATAGTGATGAACAACACGTTCCGAATCAGCGGCAACATGGTCAGCGCGCGAACGTTGACACGGTTCTTTCCACCTGTGCCGAAGCTGTGCTGCAGCGCGGTATCCGTCAGAATCCAGACCAGCCAGGCTGTCAGCAGGATGCCCACGATGCTCACCATTTTTGGGCCAATTTGCGATTCGCTGCTTTCCATGAAACCGAGCAGCGAAAGGCCCAGCACGCGCGCGCCGATTTCCAGGAACACCAACAGGTTGCCAAACCAAAGCAGGGTGTAGCCGAAGTACCTGAGCTGCCCCAGGTAAGCGGTACGCCGATTCCTGCCGCGGCTGGAGTGCAAATAAGCGCGACGGATGACGCCGCTGACAGCCATCCCGGCGATCGCCACCAAAGCGCACAATAAGGCCCGGCGTATGACTTGGTCGCTGTCGTCGGCAGTGGCGAGAGTGGTGAGCAGCGATATGCCTACCAGGATCAGAAATGGGATGAACCATAGCGATCCCACTAGTCGCAGCAGTTTATGCAGCCCTTGACCATTGGCGCGGCGCTCCCTAGGTTGGTTGCGGATCAAGTGGGAAACTGGCCGACGAAACCGCAGGATGAACAACGCGCTCAACGTGGCTGCGGCCACGTTGGCAAACAGCCCGGCGAACTGTGCCACGTCCTGCCCGAACACGCTCGTCACTTCCGGATCGTGCAGGGCGTCACCTAGAGCGGCCAGGCTGCCGACCAGCCAAAGCGGGACAGCAGCCCGCCGGAGCAGGATGTCCAGCGCCTGCCTGCGGTGCGGGCCGTCAAGCAGGGTCAACGCGATCAGGCAGAGCGACGAGAACAGCGCACCAGCCAGCAAGACGTAGGCGAGCACGAGAGCCCCGAGTTGGCCCAGAGAATCTGGCGCCATAACGGAAAGATAGAGCGTGATCACGAAGGCGATGACCCAGGGCGCCAACCTCCGCGCGGCCAGCCACAGTAGTTGACGAGGTCGCGAGTGGCTGGGCGAAGCGTCCGCCGGGGGCTGTAGCTGCTTGAAGTGTCGGCCCAGCCAGCGCAGGACCGCCGCCAAGCCGGCCCAGATCGCCATGACGAGCAAAAAATCGGCAACCAGCGTGGGCCACTCGTGCCATGCGGGCATGCCGGTGTCGAACTCGGCACGCGCCCGTCGGTACAACATGGCCCAGCGGGTCAGTGGGCCCTCAGGGCCGTCCAGGCGCTTTTCCAGGTTTTCGGCGGTGTCCCGGATGAGGGCGAGGATTCCGCCTTTCTCGTTTTCCGGATTCCTTTGGGTCGCATCGCGCAGCTGCTTCAGCTGAATCAGAAGATCCGTGCGTTGCTTTTCGTTTTCCAGCGTCTGGATAACTTGGTCCAGGGACTGGTTGAGTCGCACGTCGTCAACCGGCTTGCTGGCGCTCGATCCGATCAGGCCGGGAAGCGCGGCTGACGCGGCAGGGGCTAAACCCAGGCTCAACACAAAAACTATCAAAGGCAGGCACAGGCGAAAAAAAGGCAAGGTTACAGCTCGCAAGATCGCTTCCCTGATAGGAGATACGGGTATGTTGTTTTAGAGGAGTCCCACGTGGTACGCAAGGTTTGGTTTGAGTCGGCATGGCGGCTTTGTGGAGGGATTACCTCTGGGCAGGACCGCATCATCGAGACAGAATCGAACCCTCGCATGTTGACACAACCATCTTCTCGAGTGTCAGCTTCAATCAGCTTTCGTTCCTGCGTGAGGCGATGACCAGGAGGTCAGCGTCCTTGGCACGTAGAACCGGGTGACGGTGGACGGCTGGCGGGGCGCAGCCTCTTGGACGGCAAGGTCGACAACATGGTAAATGCAATGGCCATTAGCACGCCGACGCCAAGCAGTGTTACCGCACAGTCGCAGAACTACACGGCAGCGCTGAACCCGATACTGGTAGCCAACTGGCAATGACGGATGGCCACGCTCTGCATACCAAGGCCGTAGCAAGAGGGCTCCCGGCGACCTATTCTTCCTTGGCCACTCCCAGCAGGCCGCGAGCCGCAAGGTTCGCCATCAATTGGCTCAGCCCGAACGTCCAAGGGCGGATGTGGTCGCAACGGTTAACGGTATTGATCAGCTTGCCAAGCCGATCATTGGCGATGCAGACTTCGTCGCCCTGATGATGAGTGAAGCCGCCGCCAGGTTCGTCACGATCCTTTGTAGGCGCGAACAAGGTACCCAGAAACAGCATGAAACCGTCTGGGTACTGGTGATATTCCCCGCTGGTCTGGCGGACCAGATCGAGCGGGTCGCGACTGATATGTGCGAGAGAGCTTTGATCGCGCAATACAAATCCGTCTACGCCACGGACCTCCAGCAAAACAGTCAGTCTGTACAAGTCGTCCAGCGTAAAACTCTGATCGAATAGGCGGATGAAGGGGCCAATCGCGCAGGAAGCGTTGTTGTCCTTGGCCTTGCCCAGCAACAATGCGCTGCGACCCTCGAAATCCCGAAGATTAATGTCGTTGCCCAGCGCCGCGCCGAGCACACAACCTCGGCTGTTTACTGCCAGCACGACTTCCGGTTCTGGATTGTTCCATTTAGAACTGGGATGAATACCAACCTCCGCCCCAAACCCGACGGCCGACAGCACTGGTGCCTTGGTGAAGATTTCGGCGTCGGGGCCGATACCCACTTCCAGGTATTGCGACCACACCCCCTGGCTGATAAGCAACTCCTTGAGTTCCCGAGCCTTGGCCGTGCCCGGCTTGATGCTGGCGAGCGAACCGCCGAGCTGTTTCATCACCCATCGACGTACTGTTTCGGCGCGAGCCGGATCGCCCCGGGTTTGTTCTTCAATTACGCGCTCCAGCATACTGGCGGCGAAGGTTACGCCAGCAGCCTTGATGACCTGTAGATCGCAGGGAGCCAGTAAATGGATGCTATCAGGAGCATCTTCGGCGCTCAGATCGCTGACACCGCACAGACGCCGACCAGCTGTCGAACGTACCAGTCCGACGGGATCCTCCATCTCGAGCAAACCGCTCATTGTGGCGACCGTCCCGCTCAAATCGAATACGCCATCCTTGCGTAGCGCCACCACGCAGGGTCCGCCGCCAGGTCCGGCAGAGGGACTCCAGACTCGTCCCACCAGCGCCCCCTTGAAGCCGTCGTCGGGTGTCCATTCAGGACGGGATCGGGTATTGGAAGCAGGCATCGCTAGTCCTTGGCATAGGTAATGTGGAATGCGTCCCGCGCATGATGACAGTGCAGCGTGGAAAAGGCAGCAAAGAATTCCACGGATGATTCATCATAATGTGCCCGAAATCACTCGAGAAATAACTATTCTTGATTGTTCGATAACGATTACTGATCGTGTGAGATGCCTAGAGTTTCACCCTGGCGCCGCAAGTGCCAGAGCCGCGAGCCATCGTTGAAAGTCAGCGCTGAGTTCGCCGGTGAATCCAGCAAGGAGATGGAAGAGGTTGAGACCCTCAACGCCTGACTTCGCACCTGTCCAGCACTAGGCAGGCGCGAGCACGGTCTCCCTGCACAGCAACTCCAGCACATTCTTCAATGCAGGCGAATGGCTGTTGCGCTTGCGAGTAATGATTCCCAGAGGCGGCATCGACAACGGCAACGCGACGGGAAGTATCTTCAGCATACGAAAGCGCGCGTAGTGTTGCGCCACCGCCGATGGCAGCACCGAAACCATATCGCTTTTCTCCAGGAGAGCTGTGACCACGAGAATCGACGCGGATTCGACAACGTCGGGCGCATGGACCAGACCAGCATCCATCAGCGCCTGATCCACGCGCCTGCGCATCGGGCTACCAGTGGGGTGCAGTACCCAGGCGCAATCCCGGAGGTGGCTCAAGGCCAGGCGGCGCTTGGTCGCCAACGGATGGCCGGGGCGCGCGACGATGCTCATGGGCTCGCCGCCCAGCAATTGCACGTCCAGGTCCTCGTCGACGAAATGGTCGGGAAGGCGACCAAGGACCACGTCCAGATCATCTCGCAGCAACATGGGAAGCAGCAGGTCGCTGGTATCCACCAGCAAGGATATTCGCAATCGGGGGAACGCAAGCTTGCAGCGAGCCACGGCCGGCACCAGCAACGACGGAACCGCGCCGCTGACGCTCCCCATGCGAACCAGGCCGGTCGCGCCTTCAGCGAAGGCCGCCATCTCCTCGCGCGCATGGTCGAAGTTATGGAGGATGCCGCGCGCGTAACGGATCATCGTTTCCCCGAACGCCGTGGGCGACAGGCCGCGCGCGTGGCGAACGAAGAGCAGCACGCCGAGACCATCCTCCAGCTGACGCAGCAAATTGGTGGCGGCAGGCTGCGTGACGTGGATGGCCTTGGCGGCCCGATGCAAGTTGCCGTGCTTTTCCAGGGCATCCAGCAACATCACTTGCTGGCTCTTCAAGCGCAGGCGCCTGAACACGTCCTGGGATTCGAGCAGACTGTGGGCCATGAGAAGGCGATCAAGGTTCGTTATCGATGGATCAGGAATATCTATTTTTACTATACCCGTGGAAAATCTACGATGCGTCTATCCATTGACTCTTTTCCCTGCTTGCCATGTCCACTCTCATTAAACGCCTTTCCGTGCGGGACATCCGCTTCCCCACGTCTCGCTCGCTCGACGGCTCCGATGCGATGAACGCTGCGCCCGACTACTCCGCGACCTATGTGGTGCTGCATACTGACCGTTCGGACCTGGAGGGTCATGGCCTGACATTCACCATCGGACGCGGCAACGAGTTGTGCGTAGCCGCGGTGAAATCGCTCCAGGCTTTCGTCGAGGGCCGCAAGCTCGAAGAGATCACCGCCGACATGGGCGCGTTCTGGCGCCAGATCACGACAGAGGACAGCCAGCTACGCTGGGTCGGCCCTGACAAGGGTGTGATCCATCTGGCAACGGCCGCCATCGTCAACGCGGTGTGGGACCTTTGGGGAAAATCCGTCGGCAAGCCGGTGTGGAAGCTTCTGGCGGACATGAGTCCGGAAGACTTGGTACGCTGCCTGGACTTTCGCTTCGTAATGGACGCCCTGACGCCTGAGGAGGCGATAGCGCTATTGCGCCGCCGACTGCCAACACGCGGCGCGCGCGAACGCGAAATGCTGGAGCGCGGCTATCCGGCTTACACCACCTCGGCGGGTTGGCTGGGCTATCCGGAAGAGAAAGTGCGGCGCCTGGCGAGAGAGGGAATAGCCGAAGGCTGGACGCATTTCAAGCAGAAAGTCGGTGGAAATATCGAAGAGGACATCCGCCGCGCAACGATCCTGCGCGAAGAAATCGGCTGGGAACGCACGCTCATGATGGATGCGAACCAGGTGTGGGAGGTGGATGAGGCCATTCACAACATGCGACGCCTGGCGGCCTTCGAACCCTGGTGGATCGAGGAACCCACCAGCCCTGACGACATACTTGGGCATGCCGCTATCCGCCGGCGCGTAGCGCCCATCGGCGTCGCCACGGGCGAGCACTGCCACAATCGCGTGATGTTCAAGCAATTGCTGCAGGCCGGCGCAATCGACTTCTGCCAGGTCGATGCTGCGCGCCTGGGCGGGCTGAACGAAGTGCTGGTAGTGCTATTGATGGCGGCCAAGTTTGGCGTTCCGGTATGTCCGCACGCGGGCGGCGTGGGCCTGTGCGAGTACGTACAGCATATCGCGCTGTTCGACTATATCGGTGTCTCCGCCTCTCTCGACCGCCGCGTATTGGAGTATGTGGACCACTTGCACGAACACTTCCTCGATCCGGTCGTCATTCACGGTGGTCGATATATGCCCCCCAAGCGGCCCGGCTACAGCATCGAGCTGTACCCGGAAACGCTGGCGGCGCACGAGTTTCCGAACGGCGCCGTTTGGGCGTGACCCCTGGCCTGGCCCCCCCGGCTGACACCCGATATCCGCGGTCTCCGATGCCGCCTTTTTGGAAGGCCCCTCATGATACCCAACGCTTCGCGCAAGCCGCGCATTGCAGTCGTCCTGGGAGACCCGGCGGGCATTGGCCCCGAACTGGTCGCGCGGCTGCTGGCCCAGCCCGAAACCACCACACGCGCCGATCTACTTGTGATCGCCGATCCGGACGAACTGCGGCGCGGCATGGATGCCGCTGGACAACATACGCCTTGCCGCGAAATCGAATCGCTCGCCCATCTCGACCTCCGCGAGCAGGGCGCGACAGGCCGCCCCGTCATATTGCCCTTTCTCGGAACCAATCCGGCTGGCTTTGTCCGCGGGGTCAGCACAGCGGCAGGTGGACGCTATAGCCTGCGGACACTGGGTCTGGCCCTGGACGCCGTAAGCCAGGGACATGCGGATGCCATCCTGTTCGCTCCGCTCAATAAGCATTCATTGCATCTGGGCGGAATGGAAACCAGCGATGAACTGCATTGGTTTGCGCAGCAGATCCGGCATGAAGGGCCCGTATGTGAGTTCAACGTCTTGGACAAGCTCTGGACTTCCCGCGTCACCTCTCATATTCCGCTGCGCGATGTCGCGCGGCAGGTCACCGTCGAGGGAGTCATTCGCGCCATCGAGCTGATTCATCGGGCAATGGTCGATTCAGGCATTGAACAACCGCGTATCGCTGTCTGCGGATTGAATCCACACAATGGCGACAACGGCTCCTTCGGCCGCGAAGAGCTCGATGTGATCGGGCCGGCCGTCGCGGTCGCGCGCGCCAGCGGCCTGCCGGTGTCCGGCCCCTTTCCGGCAGATACCATTTTCCTCAAAGTCCAACCGGATGCGCCCGAGTACGACGGGGTGGTGACCATGTACCACGACCAGGGGCAGATTGCAATGAAGCTGATGGGCTTTTCGCGCGGGGTTACCGTGCAGGGCGGCCTGCCCATTCCCATCGTCACGCCAGCCCACGGCACCGCTTTCGATATCGCGGGCCAAGGCCGGGCCAATCCAGACGCGACCATCCGGGCGTTCCAGCTTGCCTGTCGCATGGCCTTGGCGTTGATCCGGCAAGGCACACCCCCACCCTAGTGCCGCGTTGGGGCGACAGCCGGGCCAAGACCCAGAGACAGGAAAAGGAGACAGACAATGACAACAGGACCGACCCATGAGATGGCCGTACCGGCCCGAGCGCGGCAATACAACACGATATCGGGATGGGCATCGGTCCTGTCGCTATGCATGGCATGTCTGTTTCCCGGCAACGTGTTGGCGCAGGATGCCTACCCGTCCAAGCCGATACGCCTGTTGGTGGGCGCATCCGCCGGAGGCGGCAGCGATCTCCTGGCGCGCATTCTGGCCGAACGCTGGTCGCAGTCGGTCGGACAGCCCGTCATTGTGGAGAACCGTCCGGGGGCCGCCAATACGCTGGCGGGCGCCGCGGTGGCAAAGGCGCCCGCCGATGGGTACACGTTGCTGCTTGCCACCAATACAGGGCAGTCCATCGCGCCGGCCATGATCAAGCTGCCATTCGATCCGAACAAGGACCTCCAGCCCATCGGGATGGTGATCGAGGTCCCGCAGCTCTTGATCGTCGGCCCGAAGGAAAAGGCGCGCGGCATGGCGGAGCTGATCTCTGAGATAAAAGCACGGCCGCAAGCCTTTAACTACGCGTCCTCCGGCGTGGGTAGCACACAGCATCTGGCGGGCGCCGTCTTGGCAATTGCCGCGGACCTGAAGATGAGCCACGTGCCTTACAAGGGCAGCAGTGCGGCATACCCGGACCTGATCAGCGGCCAGGTTCAGCTCATGATCGACACGTCCTCTTCGGCTATCGCTCATATTCGGACGGGAAAACTGAGAGCCCTGGCTATCACCACGCCGACGCGCTCACAGCAATTTCCGGATGTCCCCACCATGCGGGAAGCAGGCTATCCCGAGGTCGACATCACCACCTGGTACGGTCTGTACGCGCCAACGGGCACGCCCAAACCCATTCTCGACAGCCTGTACCGCGAACTGCAAAAAGCCCTTGGTGATCCAGCGACCCGCGAGCGCCTGCGGAGCATGGGTGGAGAGATTCCCTCGCTGTCGCGCCAGCAGTTCGTCGAGCTCAATCGCGCTGAGGCCGATCGCTACGGAAAACTGGTGCGCGCGTTGGGCGTGAAGGCCGACTAGGGAACGGCCATGACGACAAGAATAGACGGTGCCATCCGGCCTGACCAATCCCCCCCCCCCTCGCGCAGATTCCAAGGAAGCGCTGGCCGATGCAAGGAGCAAAATCGAAGCGTGACGGCGTTTCTATAACGAGGAGCGCCCCACAGTGCACTGGCATGGAAAACCCCTGCGGAATTCGCCCGAGAACACGGGTCCCAAGCGAATTCCCTGGCGCCAAAGGAGGACGAAATCTCTATCGGCTGATGGCCCTGCTATTGGGGGTGGGTCACATGGAACCCGGTGTGATTCAATGTGCATTCCCCGGCACGGCGCCAGTTAAAGGCGTTGCCTGTAAGGGTCGAAACTGAGGGGTACGGGCAGACCTGCTTTTCCTTTTGAACATGGACGTTCAGAGGAAAACTGAAGCCGTGGAAGAGCCCCTCCCAAAGCAGCACGGGAAGCGAGGTAGCGAGTGCGTACTTGTACGTAAGGCCCTGCACCTCCGGTGTCTGCGAGTGGTCATCCACCCAACGGTTCAGAGCGCCGATAAGATCGAAGTCAGGCACATATCCGAAGCCGTGATCGAATCCGGGGATGTGGTAATAACGGGCGAATTCATCCCACTCAGGTGTTTGCGCCACGAACCGTTGCCAGTACAGGTCGGTCTTGCTCGCGGGTACAATCTTGTCGCTCGTGCCCTGCACGATCAACAGCTTCCCACCCGCGGCACCAAACGCTGTCAAGTTCGCCGGAGGTTGCCAGGTGAGCTCGACCACGCGGCACAAGTTGTCCAGCTTTTCATCCTGGGTTCCTCCAGGTACCGTCGCCTCGACAAGCTTCTTAAACTGTTCTGAATCGGTAGCCAGACCTGTGCATCCTTCGCCAGTCGCGGCACCTGCAGTAACATCCCAGGCGGGCGCCACCGCAATAGCACCGTTGTAGTCGACTCCAAACAGCGATATCGCCTTGAGCGCCTCTCGACCTCCAGTGGAGACACCCACGAAGTAGGTACGCGTTGGCCGCGCAAGGGACAGCTGCTCGACGATGGCTATGGCCACGTCACGCACTCGCTTGATATGCTCCCCGGCAAAATTCCTTACTTCGATCTGCTGGTCCACGGTATATCCGGGCGCAGGCGGCTTGACAAAGGCCAGCGACGTACGCTTACCCCGATGCCCTGAATCGCTGGTCACCAACGCATAACCATTGGCCAGGGGTGCCTTTCCTCCCGACCAGAAATTCAAGTTCTGCAGGACCTTCCCCAGATCAAACAACTCACCGTTGAACGCCCCGCCCCCGAACTGGATCAGTTTTCCCTTCGATGAACTGTTCCAGTTCAGCGGAACGAGCAACTGGAAGCTGATGTTGGACACCTTGTTTTCTCTATCTGCAACCGCCGGGTCCGTGCTGATCTCGGGAAGGATCACGCCGACGATGTCACAGGCCGGTACCGAACCCACTTCCACTCTGCGGGCGGACGTGACGTAGGCGCCACCGGTCCTGAGTAGCCGGGGCGACGAGCCATTTACTTTAGCGATCGTCGTTTCAGGCAGGAACGCGAATTGCCCTCCCACGCCAACACCGCTGCTACCCAGAATGTCCTGGGCACTGAATTTGACCTTGTTCGGGTCAGCATTGGATCGACGATCCATGGCAACAGCAGGGGAAATTCCAGCAGTCGCCGATCGGCCAAGGTCGTCACAGGCTTGCCCTAGGTTCGAAGCTACCACCTGATCAAATGATTGGCATCCAGTGAGTGCCGCCACTGCTAGCATTCCAGCCACAACGTAAGCTTTCATCCACTTCTCCGTAAACTACATAGTCCGTCCTGAATAACTCAGATCTCAGATGCACGCAGGCCGGTTCTCGACTGGAGCAGCGATCAATTCCGTGATGAGCGCCTGTATCGACAGCCCGAGTCGAGCGCAACAAAGCCACAGCGCGGCCAGGATCAGGCGGATGTTGTGCCCTGCGCCGCACATCACCGCATGCAGTACATCGCCCAAGGCGGGGGTGTCTGAATCTCCGTGTTCGAGGCGTCTTCATCCTACGCGAAGGTCCTGAAGCGCCGTCCCGACCATAGTGCATCGGCCATGAAGTCGCAGCTCCACCCCTGGTTGGTCGACAAGCTCAGGGTGACGAGACCGATCCCGGAGCGGCGCGCCAGCAGGCCATAGCCGGTCGCATAGTGGGTGTTGAGCAGATCAGGTTTAATCCGCGAGAGCAGCCGGCGCGCACGCCGATCAGCCAACAGATAACCGAAAGGGGCGCCGTAAGGCAGCTGGTATTGCCGCACCGCGGGTGAGATGTCGGCTGACGGCGGGTTGAGCGAGAGCAGGTGGACATCGTGTCCGCGCTCGCTCAGGCCATTGGCCCGTCGCGCGGTATGGATGCTCCGGTTCGCGCCCAGCAGGGCGACCCTTAGCGGGCGGGACACGACCGGCAATGACAAAGAATGCGTGGAAGCAGGCAATTTTCTCTCAAATTTTATGCTTTACACATATCAATTCGCAAAGTTCCCCACTCTTCAAGACTTTGCATACCCTGCCCTCAGCATTTCGGGTTTTGTCATTTTCTATAGAACACATCTGTATCACGTCTCTGCATGTTGAATCTTCAAACAAATGTCAGCATCTGCTGTTGACGCTCCCCCGGAATATCCGTACAGGTCAAAACTAGAGGTAAGGCTACTTCTCAACGCCCCGCCCGGGGCGAGGAGGAGCCATGAAGCGGTCGAGATTTACCGAAGAGCAAATCGCCTACGGACTGCGACTGGCAGATAGCGGCGCATCGTCGCTGATCTGACGCGGGACAAGCAGATCCAGCAGGAGGTGGTGCAAAAAAAAGTCTGAAGGCCGCCCCACGGCGCGAGCTGGCGGCTTGGATGCACGAGCGCTTCCAGATCAGCGTGCAGCGCGCTTGCGCATTGGCATTGCTGCAACGGTCGACCTGGTACGCCAAGAGTCATGCGCGAGACCAAAGTGCGCCACGCCAGTGCATTCGCGACATCGCCCTGAGTCGTCCGAGGTTCGGCTACCGGCGTGTGTCAGTGATGTTGCAACGCGAAGGCTGGGACGTAGGCAAGAAACGCGTCTATCGTCTCTATAGCCCGGAAGGCCTGCAATTGCGGATGAAGGTCAAGCGCCGTAAACGCAGTGCGCTACTTCGGGGCAAGCCGTCGGTGCCGACCGGGCCGAACCAGCACTGGAGCATGGGTTTTGTTCATGATCAGATGCTAGACGGACGCAGCGTTCGCATCTTGACCGTCATTGATCAATGGAGTCGCGAGAGCGTCTGCCTAGAGGCCAACTTTCGGCAGACTGGCCGGTCCGTTGGCCAGGCGCTGGACCGGTCTGCGGTTCCGCGCGGCTGGCCCAAGGCAATCACCGTGGATAACGGAACGGAATTCACGTTTCGGGCGTTGGACGACTGGGCCTATCGACGCGGCATCAAGCTCGATTACACGCGCCCAGGCAAGCCGACGGATAATGGGCTGATCGAATCATTCAACGGTCGACTGCGTGATGAATTCCTTAACCTGCATGAATTCATCACGCTGCACGACCTGCAGCAAAAACTGCGAGCTTGGCAGGACGACTACAACCATCATCGTCCCCACGGCTCACTCGGTCATCTGACCCCGCGTGAGTACGTTCAAAAGTGGTCAGTGCAACCCAAAGAGGCAGCCACTCTCCAGTTTTTAACTGTCCAATTTGCGGGGGAAGGTCACTCCGGTCTTGCTGTCCGGCCACACCACGCGCCGGTTCTCGAAGTCCCGCCAGTCCCAGCGCAACGGGCAGATTTCAGAGCGCCGGGCCGCGAACTCAAACTGCAGCCGGATCGCCAGCGGAATGACGTAGTTCTCCAGTCCTTCGCCCTCCAGCCGTTGCAGACGTTGGAAGATCCGGACCAATTCATCATTCACGATGAGTCGGGTCTCTGTTCCTGGCGGCAACATCGGCACGTGCCGGCAAGTGTTCGTGCCATCCGGGCGATAGCCCCACACCTCGGCCGGATTGAACATCTTGCGCAGTACCGCGAATGCATGGTTGGCGTCGACCGGTTTGCAGGCCATTTTTTCCATCAGCCCGACGATGTCGGGGCGCTTGACGTCCTGTACCTTCTTGCGGCCGAGCAGCGGGATGATATTGCGGTCAATGACGGCCTGGTAGCCATCCTGTGTGCTTTGCCATGATGACTCCTCGGAAAGACCCGGTTCCTGGGAGCCTCATAGGGGCCAGCAGAGAGAGAGCCGGGTCAAGTTTCAGAAAGCACCGGCACATGGTGAACTCAGCTAAGCCATTGATAAACCAGCCATAGCGAGCATCAGCGTAGTCCAGCAGAGTTCGGCGCTGGAGTCATGGTGAAATAAAAAAACCGGCCGCGGCGCGATGGCCTCGCGCCGCGGCCGGTCTGCGTCAAGCCCGCTAGATATGCAGCGCGTGCCCCAGCGCCTTGAGTGCCGCTTCCTGCACGGCTTCACCCAGCGTCGGATGCGCATGGATGGTGCCCGCCACGTCTTCCAGCGTGGCGCCCATCTCCAGCGACTGGCCGAAGGCCGTCGACAGTTCCGACACCCCGCGCCCCACCGCCTGCCAGCCGACGATCAGATGGTTATCGCGGCGCGCCACCACCCGCACGAAGCCGTCGGTGGATTCCAGCGTCATGGCGCGGCCGTTGGCGGCGAACGGGAACGAGGCGGCCAGGCAGTCCAACCCCGCGGCTTCGGCGTCGGCGGGCGACAAACCCGCCACCACGACCTCGGGGTCGGTGAAGCACACCGCCGGGATCGCGGCCGGCTGGAAATGTCGGCGCTTGCCCGCCACCAGCTCGGCCACCATTTCGCCCTGCGCCATGGCGCGATGCGCCAGCATGGGTTCACCGGCGATATCGCCGATGGCCCAGACGTCGCGCATGGAGGTGCGGCATTGGTCGTCGATACGCAGCGCATTGCCCTTGCGATCGAGTTGCAGGTTTTCCAGGCCCCAGCCCTGCGTGCGCGGCCGCCGGCCCACGGCGATCAGCACGCGGTCGGCGGGCAGCTGGGTTTCGGCGCCGCTGGCGTCCTGCACCCGCACCGCGTTGCCGGCGCCGTTCAGCCCCAGCACCTTGCGGCCCAGATGCAGTTCGACGCCCAGCTTGGCCAGCGCCGCGCCCACGGGCTTGGTGAGTTCGGCGTCGTAGGTGGGCAGGATGCGGTCCTGCGCCTCGACCACGGCCACCTCGGCGCCCAGCTTGCGGTACACCGTGCCCAGCTCCAGGCCGATGTAGCCGCCGCCCACCACCACCAGCTTCTTGGGGATGTCGGCGGGCGACAGCGCCTCGGTGGATGACACCACGATGCCGCCGAACGGCACCGACGGCAGCGGCGTCGGCTCGGAGCCGGCCGCCAGCAGCAGGTGTTCGCACTGGATCCGCAGGCGCCCCTGGTCGGCGGTCTCGACCTCGACCGTCTTGCCGTCCAGCAGGCTGGCCCAGCCGTGCACCACCTGCACGCCGTTCTTCTTGAGCAGCGCGCCGACGCCGCCGGTCAGTTTACCGACGATGCCGTCTTTCCAGGCCACCGTGCGGCCGATGTCGATGGCCGGCGCCGACACCGAAATGCCCAGCGCCGACTGGCCGGCGTAATGCCGGGCCTTGTCGAATTCCTCGGCCGCGTGGATCAGCGCCTTGGACGGAATGCAGCCGATGTTCAGGCAGGTGCCGCCCAGGCGGTCGCCTTCGACCAGGATGGTGGGCACGCCCAACTGACCGGCCCGGATCGCGGCCACGTAGCCGCCGGGCCCGCCGCCGATCACCAGCAAGGTTGTCGTCTTGGTTGTCTGGCTCATGCTTACTCCACGAAAAGCAGCGCGGGTTGTTCCAGCAGCGCGCGCACGGCCTGGATGAACCGGGCGGCGTCCATGCCGTCGACCACGCGGTGGTCGAACGAAGACGACAGGTTCATCAGCTTGCGCGCCACCACGGCGCCTTGGCGGAAGGCGGGCCGCTCGACGATGCGGTTCACGCCCACGATGCCGACCTCGGGATGGTTGATGACCGGCGTGGTGACGATGCCGCCCAGCGGCCCCAGGCTGGTGATGGTGATGGTCGAGCCCGACAGCTCGTCGCGCCCGGCGCTGCCGGTGCGCACCGCCTGCGCCAACCGCGTGATCTCGGCCGCCATGACCCAGACGTCGCGGGCCTCGGCGTGGCGCATCACCGGCACCATCAGCCCGCCGTCGCTCTGCGTGGCGATGCCGATGTGCACGGCGCCATAGCGCGTCACCTGGCCGGCTTCGTCGTCATAGCGCGCGTTGATCTGCGGAAAATCGCGCAGCGCGATCACCATGGCCCGCGCCAACAGCGGCAGCAGCGTCAGCTTGCCGCGCGCCTCGCCGAACTTCTGGTTCAGCTGCGCGCGCAGGTCTTCCAGCTCGGTGACGTCGATCTCTTCCACGTAGCTGAAGTGCGGAATGCGGCGCTTGGACTCGGCCATCTTCTGCGCGATCTTCCTGCGCAGGCCGATGACCGGCACGAGTTCCTCGTCGTTGCGTTCGGCGTACGCCGGGCCGCTGCGCGCGCTGGCTGCCCCCTGCCCTTGCAGATAGGCGTCCAGGTCTTCGTGCATGACACGGCCGGCAGGGCCGCTGCCCGGCACGAAACGCAGCTCGACGCCCAGGTCCCAGGCGCGCTTGCGCACGGCGGGCGAGGCCAGCGGTTTTTCGCCTGGCTGGCGCGCGGCGGCGGGCGCCTGGCGGGTTGCGGCGGCCCGGCCTTGCGGCGCGGAACCGGCGGCCGGAGCCGGGGCGCCCGGTTGCAGCGACGCGGCGATCTGCCCCGCCATGCCGCCGGCGGCCGGCGCCTTGTCCGTCTTGGCGACGGCAGGCGCGGCGGCGGCAGCCGGCGCTGGTGCAGCGGGCGTCGCCGCTGGCGGCTTGTGCGGCGCGGCCGCATCGGCCTTGAGGTTGCCCTCGCCTTCGACTTCCAGGCGGATCAGTTCGCCGCCCACGGCCATCACCTGGCCCACGTCGCCGCCCAGCGCGACCACGCGGCCCACCACGGGCGACGGAATTTCGACCGTGGCCTTGTCGGTCATGACGTCGGCCAGCGGCTGGTCTTCGGCGACCGTGTCGCCGACCTTGACGTGCCAGCCTACGAGTTCGACCTCGGCAATGCCTTCGCCGATGTCAGGCATCTTGATGACATGAATCCCCATCTCACACCTCCATCGCGCGTTTGAACGCTTCGCCGACCCGGCGCGGGCCGGGGAAGTACGCCCATTCCTGCGCGTGCGGGTAGGGAGTATCCCAGCCGGTCACCCGCTCCACGGGCGCCTCCAGGTGATGGAAGCAGTGCTCCTGCACCAGCGCGATGAGTTCCGCGCCATAGCCGCAGGTGCGCGTGGCTTCGTGCACCACGACGCAGCGGCCGGTCTTTTTCACCGAGTTCACGATGGTTTCCAGATCCAGCGGCCACAGGCTGCGCAGGTCGATGACTTCGGCGTCGATGCCGGTTTCTTCGGCAGCCGTCAGCGACACGTGCACGGTGGTGCCGTAGGTCAGCACCGTCAGCGCGTTGCCGGGCCGCACGATGGCGGCCGTGTCCAGCGGCACGGTGTAGTAGCCCGTGGGCACCACGCTGCCCGGACGGCCGGTCCAGGGCGTGACGGGACGGTCGTGATGGCCGTCGAACGGGCCGTTGTACAGCCGCTTGGGTTCCAGGAAGATGACCGGATCGTCGTTCTCGATGGACGCGATCAGAAGGCCCTTGGCGTCGTACGGATTGGACGGCATCACCGTGCGCAGGCCGCAGACCTGGGTAAACATGGCCTCGGGGCTCTGGCTGTGCGTCTGGCCGCCGTAGATGCCGCCGCCGCAAGGCATGCGGATCGTCATGGGCGCGATGAACTCGCCCACCGAGCGGTAGCGCAGGCGCGCCGCCTCGGACACGATCTGGTCCGACGCCGGATAGAAGTAGTCGGCGAACTGGATTTCGCAGACGGGCCGCAGGCCGTAGGCGCCCATGCCTACCGCCACGCCCACGATGCCGCCTTCGGAAATGGGGGTGTCGAACACGCGCGAGCTGCCGAACTTGGCCTGCAGGCCCTCGGTGCAGCGGAACACGCCGCCGAAATAGCCGACGTCCTGGCCGAACACCACGACGTTGTTGTCGCGCTCCAGCATGACATCCATGGCCGAGCGCAAAGCCTGGATCATGGTCATCGGCGCGGAGGCCGGACCAGCGTTGTTATCGATAGCCATCACTCACACTCCGAGCTGCTGACGCTGCCGGCGCAGATGCTCCGGCATGTCCTTGTAGACGTCTTCAAAAATGCTGGCGGCGCTGGGGACGTGGCCGTCCACCAGGGTGCCGTAGCTTTCCGCTTCTTTCTGGGCCGCCTGGATCTCGGCGTCGAGCTCGGCGCGCACGGCGTCGTGTTCGGCGTCGGACCAGATGCCCAGCAGGATCAGATGCTTCTTGAAGCGTTCGATCGGATCGCCCAGCGGGAAGTGGCTCCAGTCGTCGCCCGGACGGTACTTGGAGGGGTCATCGGAAGTGGAGTGCGGGCCCGCGCGGTAGGTCACCCATTCGATCAGGGTCGGGCCCAGGTTGCGGCGGGCGCGTTCGGCGGCCCAGCGCGAGGCGGAATACACCGCCAGGAAATCATTGCCGTCCACCCGCAGCGAAGCGATGCCGCAGCCTACGCCGCGGCCGGCGAAGGTGGCGCCCTCGCCCCCGGCGATGGCCTGGAAGGTCGAGATGGCCCACTGGTTGTTGACCACGTTCAGGATCACCGGGGCGCGGTACACGTGCGCGAAGGTCAGCGCGGTATGGAAGTCGGCTTCGGCGGTGGCGCCGTCGCCGATCCAGCCGGACGCGATGCGCGTGTCGCCCTTGATGGCCGAGGCCATGGCCCAGCCCACCGCCTGGATGAACTGCGTGGCCAGGTTGCCGGAAATGGTGAAAAAGCCATTGGGCTTATCGGAATACATCACCGGCAACTGGCGGCCCTTGAGCGGGTCGCGCTCGTTGGACATCAGCTGGCACATCATGGTGACCAGCGACACGTCGCGCGACAGCAGGATGCTCTGCTGGCGGTAGGTCGGGAAACACATGTCGCCCTGCTCCAGCGCCAGCGCATGGGCCGAGCCGATCGCCTCCTCGCCCAGGCTCTGCATGTAGAACGAGATCTTCTTCTTGCGCTGCGCAGTCAGCATCCGGCCGTCGAAGATGCGCGTCTTGAGCATGGCGCGCATGCCCGCGCGCAATTGCTCATTCGTGATCTCCGGCGCCCACGGACCCACGGCGCGGCCGTCGTCGTCGATGACACGGATCAGGCTGTACGCCAGGGGACCGGTGTCGATCGCGGCCACATCGATGGGGGGTTTGGGCACCTCGCCGGGCGGCGACAGGCGCAGGTAGGAAAAGTCGGTCTTGCAACCCGGACGCCCGGTAGGCTCGGGGACGTGCAACTTCAGCGGCCCATATTGGCTCATGTATTGTCTCCACGCTTGATCGTGTCATGCGTCTTCTTCTTGCCAAAGACACTGTCCAAGGGGGTGACCTCGAACATTGCCATCGTCGGCGCGTGCAAAGGGATGAACATGCACGGCCGGGGGCCAGATTAGCACAGGGCACGAGGGCTTGCGATGGGCCCGCGAGAGAATGAAAAACCCGGCTCGCGGCCGGGTTTTTCGCATCATGGGCAACGCGCGCGGCGCGTCAGACCGGGCCGTTCCATTCCGACACGAACTCGCGGAAATCCGGACGGTGCGCCGGCGGCACGGCGCAGGCCGGCGTGCCGATGGCCAGGAAGCCCAGGAAGCGGTAGTCCAGCGAATCCAGGCCCAGCGCGTGCTGGACGTCTTCGACGTAGGTGCCGATGCCGGTGCTCCAGAACGCGCCGTAGCCCAGCATGTGGGCGGCGTTCAGGATGTTCATGGTGGCGCAGCCGGTGGCCAGCAATTGCTCGGCCTCGGGGATCTTGGTGTTGTCGTGCGCGATCTTCTGCGCCACGGCGACGAACAGCGGTACCGCGGCCATCCATTCGCGCACCGACTTTTCCTTTTCGGGGGTCATGCGCGGATCGCCGCTGCGCTTGACGGCTTCCAGCGCCACGTCGGCCAGTTTGCCGATGGCTTCGCCCTGGATCACCACGAAACGCCACGGGCGCAAGGCGCCGTGGTCAGGGGCCGACATGGCGGCCTGCAGAATCTGTTCCAGTTCGTCGGGTTTGGGCGCCGGCGCCCGCAGGAACTTGACGGAACGGCGCGAGGTGATGGCGTGCAGCGGAGTGGCGGTGGTGGTCAGGGTCATGGATCAGGCGCAATAGGGCTGAAGCGGGGAAAGCAGCAACAGCGTAAATAGGAAAGGTTCTCATATTACGCCACGACCGCGGCGAGGTGGGCTATCCCCCTGCCCGGCGCATGGCGACTCGGGGCGCTGGCGCGGAACATACCCGGCTGCCCCCGGCAACATCAGCCCAAGTGGGTATGGCGTTCCTGGCGCTCTTCGACCTGCATTTCCGACAGGCCGTGCAGGATGCCGCAGTCGTCGGTGTCGGGCCGCGCCGACAGGCAGCGCTGGCGCAGTTCGGTCAGTTGCGACTTCAGCTGGGTCAGTTCGGCGATGCGCTCGTCCACGTGCGAGATGTGCTCGTCGAACAGCTCGTTGATGGGGCCGCAGCCCGTTTGATGGTTGTCCGCCAGCGACAGGATGGCGCGGATCTCGTCCTGCGTCATGTCCAGCGCGCGGCAATTGCGGATCAGGCGCAGGCGCTCCAGGTGGGTCTGGCCGTAGCTGCGGTAATTGTTCAGGCCGCGCTCCGGCGCGGGCAGCAGCCCTTCTTTCTCGTAATACCTGACGGTTTCGACCGTCGTGCCGGCCGCCGTGGCCAATTCGCCGATGCGCATAGCGCCTCCCGGAACACGTCCCTGCAATCAGGGGGTTGACCCTATAGTAACTCCAAGGTGTGAAATGCGCTCACTGGCTTAAGAAAAGGCAACGAGCATGTCCTTGGCACCGATCAAACACCCCGACAACACCGCCCCGGCGCGGGCCGACGCCTGCTGCGGCGGGCACGGCGATGCGCCGGCGAAGGCGCAAGATCACGATCATTCCCACAGCCACGACCACGATCATGGCCACGGTCACGGCCATGATCACAAGCACGATCACCGGCACGCCCACGCCCACGCCCCCGCCGCGGCCTGCTGCGGCCACGATCACGGCGCGACCGACATCCGCCTGTCCGGCAGCGGCGCAGCCATCCTGCAAGCCGGCCCCGGCCAGATGCTGGCTCGCCTGCGCATCGGCCAGATGGACTGCCCGACCGAGGAAACGCTGATCCGCAAGAAGCTGGACGGCATGGACGAGGTCCACGCGCTGGACTTCAACCTGATGCAGCGCATCCTGACGGTGGTGCATGCCGAAGGCGCGCTGGACCGCGTCGTGGCCGCCATCCACTCGCTGGGCATGACGCCCGAACCGCTGGCCGACGATGACGCCGCGCGCACGCCCGCCCCCGCCGCCGCCCCCGTGAACTGGTGGGCGATCGGCGGGGCCGGCGCGCTGGCCGCGCTGTCCGAAGCCTCGCACTTCGCCGGCATGCATTGGGGCGTTACCGCGGCCCTGGCCGTAGCCGCCATCCTGGCCTGCGGCATCAGCACCTATCGCAAGGGCTGGATCGCCGTGCGCAACGGCAACCTGAACATCAACGCGCTCATGAGCATCGCCGTCACCGGCGCCGTGCTGATCGGCCAGTGGCCCGAAGCCGCCATGGTGATGTTCCTGTTCAACGTCGCCGAACTGATCGAGGCGCGCTCGCTGGACCGCGCCCGCAACGCCATCCGCGGGCTGCTCGACCTGGCCCCGGAAACCGCCACCGTGCGCCAGGCCGACGGCAACTGGCGCGAGGTGCCGGCGACCCAATTGCAGGTGGACGACGTCGTGCGCGTGCGGCCCGGCGAGCGCATCGCCGCCGACGGCATCATCGTCAGCGGCCGCTCGGCGGTGGACCAGTCGCCCATCACCGGCGAAAGCCTGCCCGTGGAAAAGGCCGAGAACGATCCTGTATACGCGGCCACCGTCAACGCAGCCGGTTCGTTCGAATACCGCGTCACCGCGGCGGCGGGCAACACCACGCTGGCGCGCATCATCCACGCGGTGGAACAGGCCCAGGGCGCGCGCGCCCCGACCCAGCGCTTCATCGACCGCTTCTCGCGCATTTACACGCCCGTCGTGGTGGGGGTGGCGCTGCTGGTAGCCGTGCTGCCGCCGCTGTTCTGGGGCCAGCCCTGGTTCGACGCGATCTACCGCGCGCTGGCGCTGCTGATCATCGCCTGCCCCTGCGCCCTGGTGATTTCCACGCCGGTCAGCATCGTCAGCGGCCTGACCGCGGCGTCGCGCCGCGGCATCCTGGTCAAGGGCGGCGTCTATCTTGAAGAAGGCCGCAACCTGAAGTGGCTGGCGCTGGACAAGACCGGCACGCTGACCCACGGCAAGCCGGTGCAGACGGACCTGCAGGATTGGGACGTGTCCGACCAGACTCGCCAGCCCGCCGCCCTGGTCGCCGCCAGCCTGGCCGCGCGCTCGGACCACCCCGTGTCGCTGGCCGTGGCCAATGCGGCGCGCGAAGCCGGCAAGACGCTGCTGGAGGTGCGGGACTTCACCGCCCTGCCCGGCCGCGGCGTCAGCGGCCAAGTGGACGGCGTGCTGTTCCAGCTGGGCAACCGCCGCCTGATGCGCGAACTGGGCGTGTCCAGCCCCAAGCTGGAAGCGCGCCTGGACGAACTGGAACGCCAAGGCAAGAGCGCCATCGCCCTGAGCGACGGCAGCCGCGTGCTGGCGGTGGCGGCCGTGGCCGACACGGTCAAGCCCACCAGCGCCGCCGCCATCGCCGACCTGCATGCCCTGGGCGTACGCACGCTGATGCTGACGGGCGACAACACCCCCACCGCGCAAGCGATCGCCCAGCAGGTGGGCATCGACGAGGCGCGCGGCGATCAGCTGCCCGAAGACAAGCTGGCCGCTATCGAAGGCAAGCTCTCGCCCAGCGGCAAGGTCGGCATGGTGGGTGACGGCATCAATGACGCGCCCGCGCTGGCCCGCGCCGACATCGGCTTCGCGATGGGCGCGGCCGGCACCGGCACCGCCATCGAAACGGCCGACGTGGCCCTGATGGATGACGACCTGCGCAAGATCGGCACCTTCCTGCGGCTGTCGCGCGCCACCCACCGCGTGCTGATCCAGAACATCGTGCTGGCCCTGGGCATCAAGGCAGTGTTCCTGGCCCTGGCGATGACCGGCAACGCGACCCTGTGGATGGCGGTGTTCGCCGACGTGGGCGCCAGCCTGCTGGTGGTGGCCAATGGCCTGCGCCTGCTGCGCGCCGCGCCGCAATCGGCCTGATCCGGCACGGCCGTCTCGATGCAAAACGCCCTGGCGGGAAACCGCCAGGGCGTTTGCTTGGGGACCCACGGATTGGCCGCCGGGAAAGTGGCCGCATCCGTAGTAGATGCCGGGCGATGAACAGACCCGCTGACCGGTTCGCCGGACAGCGGCCCGGCGAACCGGTCAGCCCGTCTGCTCTTCCTGCGGCCAGTCGCGCAGCACCGGCGCGTCAGGCGCGCCCGGCCCCACGTCGCGCAGATGCTCGTGCTGCAGCAGCGCCATGCGATAGGCATCGCGATACAGGCCATTGGAAAAGAACTCTTCCTTCAGCAGCCCTTCGATCTGAAAGCCGCAGCGTTCGTACACGTGCACGGCGGCGGTGTTGTCCTTGTCGACCACCAGGTAGACCTTGTGCAGGTTCAGCACGCGGAACGCATAGCCCACCGCAATGCGGGTGGCCGCCTTGGCGTAGCCCCGGCCTTGATAGCTGGGCGCGATGATGATCTGGAATTCGGCGCGGCGGTGGATATAGTCGATTTCCACCAGCTCGACCAGGCCCGCGGGCTGGCCAGTGTCGTGCTCGATGATGAAACGCCGCTCGTTCTGGTCGTGCAAGTGGCGGTCATAGAGGGCAACCAGTTCGTCGTAGGCCTCGTAGGGCTCTTCGAACCAATAACGCATGATGACGTCGTTGTTGTTGATCTTGTGCACGAAGTGCAGGTCGCCGCGCTCCAGGGGGCGTATTTTGATATCGGATATTACCGACATAGAAACCTCCGAAAGTGCGTCTATTGTAGTCGAATCTGCCCTGAAATGCCCAAATAGCGGCTTTTCTAAAATAAAAATGGCTTATTTATTGATTCTCAGCAGGAAAATC
This sequence comes from Achromobacter sp. UMC71, assembly GCF_014170305.1. Taxonomy (GTDB): domain Bacteria; phylum Pseudomonadota; class Gammaproteobacteria; order Burkholderiales; family Burkholderiaceae_B; genus Achromobacter. The sequence continues at coordinate 99,361 of NZ_LZZT01000010.1, read as the reverse complement.
AATGAAAAACCGCATGAATGCTGGGTCTATGAATTTCCGTACTCTCCGATGGTAACTAAATACCCGGGATCCGCGCCCGATCGGAAGGTTCCCATTTTTCATGCGAAAAGGCCGCCCACGACCCTCGATAGCGGGCCGCCTGGCGGCCGCCACGGACGCCTCGCCGACCGGATCCCCATCCGCCCGCGCGGCTCGTTCGCGCCGACGGAAGCGAGCCGACCCGATTCGTCAATGCGCGGCAAAGGCCGGCAACCGCTGCTCGATCCGCCGCGCCACATCATTGGCCGCTGACGACAACGGCCGCCCCAGACGCAGCAGCATCTGGCATTCCGGTGCGCTCAGGATCGGATGCGCGATTGGCAGCGCGACCAATTCGCCACTGGCCAATTCATGATGCCCCCCCAGGCTGGGCATCAGCGTCACGCCCGCCCCGCTCATGGCGTACTGCTTGAGCACGCGCAGCGAATTGGTGGTCAGGCTGGGCGTCAGGTGGATGCGTTCGGTGAATTCCAGCAGGTCCACCGCCTGGCGCAGCCCATAGGGCGCGGACATCAACGCGAACGGATACGGCAGGATGTCGGCGATGGTCAGCGGCGCGCGATGCCGGGCCAGCGCGTGCCCCCGCGCCGCCAGCAGGCAGACGGGATGCTTGCGGCTGAGGCGGCAACGCAAGCGCGGATCCACCGGCGGGTTGTAGGCCAGGCCGATGTGCGCGGCATCGGTGGCCACGGCCTCGACCACTTCGTTCACCGAGCCCACATTGACGCTGATATTGATCTGCGGATGCTCGATGCAGAACGGCCCGACCACGTGCTCCATCAGGCTGTCGATGAAGCCCTCGCTGATCATCAAATGCACATTGCCGCGACGCATGCCGCGCAATTCCTGCAGCCGCGCGTTCAGGTGTTCCTGCTGTGCGCGGCAACCGCGATGGTATTCCAGCAGCATATCGGCGGCCTCGGTGGGCGTGAGCCCGCGCGAGCGCCGCTCGAACAGCGCCACGCCCAGCTCCTTTTCCAGCAGCTGGATCTGGCGGCTGATGACCGACGGCGCGGTGCCCAGCTTGTCCGCCGCCCCGCGGATCGAACCGCAGGCGACGACCTCGTTGAAGTACTTCAGGCGCGTCTGGCTGATTTCCTGCATGGTGCTTCCCCGTTTGACGCGTCGCAGGCGAGGCGGCCGGGGACGGCGCCCCCGCCGCCCCCGGCCGCGCAACCGTCCTTCGCTGCGTCCTGTTCTATGTGTGGCCCTGTCGAGCGGCCGATCGTGTTGCCGGACGCGCGGCCAGCCGAATCGACCATTGTGTTGCCCTGAAGGCAACGATAATTTATCACCCTGGTCATTGTTTAGAACATCCGGCTCTCGCAATATGGACGCCGCGCGGACCCGCCCGGGCCCGCCACACCTTATTTCAGCCGCCGCGGGCGCAGATCCGCGCGAGGAGACCCGACCATGCCCCATCAGGCCACGCCAGCCGCCGATCCGCGCCTGGCCCCGCTTTACCGCAAGATCACGTGGCGCCTGCTGCCGTTCCTGCTGCTCTGTTATGTGTTCGCCTACCTGGACCGCATCAACATCGGCTTTGCCAAGCTGCAGATGCAGCAGGACATCGGCATCTCGGATGCCGTCTACGGCCTGGGCGCCGGGATTTTCTTCCTGGGCTACGTCATGTTCGAGGTGCCCAGCAACCTGTTGCTGACCCGCATCGGCGCGCGCCGCACCATCAGCCGCATCATGGTGCTGTGGGGCCTGACGTCGGCCTCGATGCTGTTCGTGCAGGGCGAATGGAGCTTCTATGTCCTGCGCTTCATGCTGGGTGTGTTCGAAGCCGGCTTCGCGCCCGGCATGATCTTCTACCTGACCTACTGGTATTCGCAGTCGCGCATGGCCGGCGTGATGGCCGTGGTGATGCTGGCCGGCCCCATCGGCGGCATCGTCGGCGGCCCGGTATCGGCCTGGATCATGACGGCGTTTTCCGGCGCGCACGGACTGGATGGCTGGCAATGGATGTTCCTGCTCGAAGGCCTGCCCTGCGTGCTGCTGGGCGTCATCGCCTTTCGCTTCCTGGACGACAAGCCGGCCGACGCCCGCTGGCTCAGCGCCGACGAAAAGGCCCTGCTCGCGGCCGACCTGGAAAGCCGCGGCGCGAAGAAGAAGCATGCCTTTGCCCAGGTGCTGCGCGACCCGGCCATCTACGGCATGGCGCTGACCTACTTCTGCCTGATCTGCGGCATTTACGCCGTGAGCTTCTGGCTGCCCACCCTGCTCAAGCTGGCGGGTGTGCAGGACACCATGGAGATCGGCCTGTATTCGGCGATTCCGTACGTGGCCGCGGCCATCTTCATGCTGGCATTCGCGCGCAGTTCGGACCGCCGCCGCGAGCGCCGCTGGCATACGCTGGCGCCCGCGCTGCTGGCGGGCATCGCCCTGTGCGTGGCCACTGCCGCGCCGACGCAATTCGCGCTATCCCTGACGGCCATCACGCTGGCCACGGGGTTCATGTGGGCGGCATACACGGTATTCTGGGCCATCCCGTCGCAGTACCTGCAAGGCGAGGCCGCGGCCGGCGGCATCGCGTTGATCAACAGCATCGGCCTGCTGGGCGGCTTTCTCAGCCCATCCATCATCGGCTGGTCCAAACAGGCCACCGGCAGCCTGGCCGGCGGCCTGTACGTGATCTCCGCGTTGCTGGTGGCCGGCGCCCTGCTGCTGCTCGTGAACCGTCCTCCACAATCCGCGCCCGCGCGCGCCTGACGAACCTAGGAATCGATCATGCACATCCTGGTGGCTGGCTTCCAGCATGAAACCAATACTTTCGCGCCTTCCAAGGCCGCCTACGAGAACTTCGTGCGTGGCGAAGGCTTTCCGGCCATGGTGCGCGGACAAGACGTGCTGGCGCTGCGCGAAGTCAACATCCCCGCGGGCGGCTTCATCAACGCCGCGCTGGCCGACGGCCACAGCGTCAGCACCGTGATCTGGGCCGGCGCCAGCCCCTCGGCCCACGTCACCCGTGACGCCTATGAGCGCATCGCCGGCGAGATCGTCGACGCCGCGCGCGCCGGCGGCTACGACGCCATCTACCTGGACCTGCACGGCGCCATGGTGGCCGAGCACCTGGACGACGGCGAAGGCGAGCTGCTGGCGCGAGTGCGCGCCGTGGCGGGCCCGGACCTGCCGGTGGTGGCCAGCCTGGACCTGCACGCCAACGTCACCGCGCAGATGCTGCAAGAGGCCGATGGCCTGGCCGCGTTCCGCACCTATCCGCACGTGGACATGGCCGACACCGGCGAACATGCCGCGCGCCTGCTGGCCGCGCGCATCGCGGCCGGCGGCAAGTGGGTGCGGGCCGAGCGCCGCCTGCCCTTCCTGATCCCCATCAACGGCATGTGCACGCTGCTGCAGCCGTCGCAGGGCGTGTACGAGGAACTAGCGCGCCTGGAGCAGACGCCGGGCGTGGCATCGATTTCGTTCGCGCCGGGCTTTCCGGCGGCGGACTTTCCGGAATGCGGGCCCGTGGTCTGGGCCTACGGCACCGACGCCGCCGCGGTCGAACGCGTGACCGAAGCGCTGTACCAGCGCGTGCTGGAACTGGAACCGCAGTGGTCGCCGGACTTTCTGGCCCCCGCCGACGCCGTCAAGCGGGCGCAGGCGCTGGCGGCCGGCGCGTCCCGGCCCGTGGTCATCGCCGACACCCAGGACAACCCGGGCGCCGGCGGCGACGCCAACACCACCGGCATGCTGCGCGCGCTGGTCGAGGCGGATGCGCAGAACGCCGCGCTGGGGCTGTTCTACGACCCCGACGCCGTGCGCCAGGCCACTGCCGCCGGCGTGGGCAATACCGTCCGGCTGCGCCTGGGCGGCCAGTCCGGCGTAGCGGGCGATGCGCCCTTCGAAGGCGAGTTCGTGGTCGAAACGCTATCGCCCGGCAAGCTGCGCTTTGACGGCCCGATGATGCATGGCATGGATGTGGATCTGGCAGCGGTGGCCGGCCTGCGGCTGGGCGGCGTGCGCGTGGTGGTCAGCGCCACCAAGACACAGATGCTGGACCGCAACCTGTTCCGCGTGGGCGGCGTGCAGCCCGAGGAAATGGCCATCCTGGTGGTGAAGAGCTCGGTGCACTTTCGCGCCGACTTCCAGCCGATTGCGCATGAGGTGCTGGTAGCCAAGGCGCCGGGGCCGATGCAGGCCGACCCTGCCGACCTGCCCTGGACCCGGCTGCAGCCGGGCATCCGCGTCAAGCCGCTGGGACGCGCGTTTACCAGGTAAGCGAGCAGGCGCGGCAAGCGGCATGGCTGCCGCCGCGCCGCGCATTGCCTGAGTTACTTGAGCTTGCCCTGCGGGCTGACGAAGTCTTCCAGCGTCAGCCCTTTTTCTTTCAGGATGGCTTCCAGCAGGGGCTGCAGGCGGCCCAGGCTTTCCTGGACGGTTTCGCGCACGGTGTCCACCACCACCTGGGTGCTGCGTTCGATTTCGATGTTGACCGAATCGCCCACCTGCTTGTCTTCAAATACCGTCATGCGACGGGTTTCGGGGATCAGCCAGACTTCGAACCAGCCTTCGGCGCGGTTCACTTCCGACACGGTCAGGCTGGCGCCGTTGATGGCGATGTAGCCCTTGGCGAACACGTACTTGCGAAACGCCTCGGGAATGGAAAAGCGCATCAGACGGTTGGTGTCCGAGGACTTCACCATCACGACGTCGGACGTGAAATCCACATGGCCCGACAGCGGATGGCCGCCGATCTCGGCGCCGTCCTTGGCGGCGCGTTCGACGTTGGCGCGGTCGCCTTCCTGGTAGCTGCCCAGCGTGGTGATGGCCAGGCTCTGCAACATGACATCGAAGGTGGCCTGGTTGGCGTCGAGGATTTCAGTGACGGTCAGGCAGACGCCGTCCGTCGAGACGCTGGCGCCGATGGCCAGGTCCTTGCAAAAGCCGTCGGGAAACGCCAGTGTGAACGTGCGCAGGCCTTCGCGGTCCGCGATTTTCGCGATCTTCGCGGTGCCTTGAACAATACCGGTGAACATGCTGATCCTGGATACGGGGCATGGCGCCCCTGGCAAAACATCAAAGTTAACCGATATTTTGCCACCGGGCGCCCGCCTGCGGGCGGGGCGTGGCGCCCCGCCGCCGCCGGATCAGTGGCGGATGGCGATGGTCTTCAGGGTGGTGAAGCCGTACAGCGCCTCGAAGCCCTTTTCGCGGCCGTAGCCCGATTGGCGCGAACCGCCGAAAGGCAATTCCACGCCGCCGCCGGCGCCGTAGTTGTTGACGAACACCTGGCCGGCGCGCAGCTTGCGCGCCAGGCGCAACTGGCGGCCGCCGTCGCGGGTCCAGACGCCCGCCACCAAACCGTAGAGCGTGCCATTGGCGATTTCCAGGGCTTCTTCCTCGGTGTCGAACACCATCGCGGCCAAGACGGGGCCAAAGACCTCTTCCTGCGCCAGGCGACTGTTGGGCGGCACGTCGCGGAACAGCACCGGCGTCTGGTAGAAACCGGCATCGGGCGCGCCGTCCTTGAGCTTGCCGCGCGCGGCAACCTTCAGGCCTTCGGCTTCGGCTTCGGCCAGGAAGCCGCGCACGCGGTCGTGCTGGCGGGCGCTGATCAGCGGACCGACGTCCAGGTCCTGCGCGGCCGGGCCGGTCACTGTGGCCGAGAAGGCGTCGGACAGGCGGGACAGCACTGTTTCGTAGACGCCGCGCTGGATCAGCACGCGGCTGCCGGCCGAGCAGGTCTGGCCGGCGTTCTGGATGATGGCGGCCAGCAGCACCGGCATCGCGGCGTCCAGGTCGGCATCGTCGAACACGATCTGCGGCGACTTGCCGCCCAGTTCCAGCGTGACCGGCACGTGGTTGTCGGCGGCGGCGTGCGCCACCAGCTTGCCCGTCTGCGGCGAACCGGTGAACGAAATGTGGTCGATGCCGGGGTGCGCCGACAGTGCCGCGCCGGCCTCGTGGCCATAGCCCGTGCAGATGTTCAGCGCGCCCGGCGGCAGCCCGACTTCGGCGGCAATCTCGGCAACCTTGAGCAGCGACAGGCAGGCGTCTTCGGCCGGCTTGACGACGCAGGCGTTGCCCGCGGCCAACGCGGCGCCCACGCTGCGGCCGAAGATCTGTAGCGGATAGTTCCACGGCACGATATGGCCCGTCACGCCATGCGCCTCGCGCACGGTCAGCACGGTAAAGCCCGGGGTGTAGGGAATGGTCTCGCCGTGCAGCTTGTCCACCGCGCCGGCATAGAACTCGAAATAGCGGGCCACGGCGGCCGCATCGGCGCGCGCCTGCTTGATCGGCTTGCCGGCATCGGCCGACTCCAGTTGCGCCAGTTCTTCCTGGCGTTCCAGCAGCGCGAAGGCAATGCGCATCAGCAGGCGGCTGCGCGCGGCGGGCGCCATCTGGCCCCATTCGCCCTCGAAGGCCTGGCGCGCGGCCTGCACCGCACGGTCCACATCCGCTTCGCCCGAACGCGCGATGGCGTCGAAGGGCTTGCCATCGGACGGGTTCAGGACGGCAATGGTTTCACCGGTGGCGGCGGCCACCCATTGGTTGGCGATAAAGTTCTTCTGAGTCACGATGTGCACGGTAAAGTGTGAGGTTCAAAGCAAGGTACGGGAGCCCTCCCCAATTTGTCAATTGAATTGACACCTTCCGTCCCAAGCTTCAGGATAATTCCAGCCTCCCTGGGGAAATCCCTAGATGTTTGGCCATCATCCGATACCCCTGCCGCCCGCCCGATTTGTCATGATGAATTACAAACCTGCCGGCCAGACCGGTGGAGCCTAGCGATGAGCAATGTGCGTGACCCGCAGCTGGACAAGCTGCTGCTCGCGGCCAGCCGGCCGCGCCCTGAACTGGATGTCCTGGCGGAAGTGGCGTCCGGCCTGGGCTATGTGCGCGCCGAGCGCTTCGCCGAACGCGTCTACGAAAGCCTGTTCTACGCCATCGCCACCGGCAAGATCGCACCCGGCGCCAAGCTGCCGACCGAGCTGGAACTGGCCGCGCTGTTCGAGGTGTCGCGCCCCGTCGTGCGCCAGGCGCTCGACCGGCTGCGCGAAGACCAGCTGGTCGAGTCGATCCGCGGGTCTGGCAGCTACGTGCGCGCCAAGCCCGACCTGATGGGCGGCATGCCCGCCGTGGACCCGGCCCGGCGGGTCGGCCACATCCTGGAAGGGCTGGAACTGCGCCGGATCATCGAACCCGAATGCGCCTACCTGGCCGCCCTGCGCCGCACCGACGAAGACCTGCACGAAATGGACCGCATGCTGACCGGCTACGAAGCCGCCGACGCCGCCGGCGCCATCGCCCACCACTACGACTACGGCTTTCACCGCGCCATCGCCACGGCCACCGGCAACCAGCGCTTCGTGCAGGTGCTCAAGTCGCTGGAATACGACGTCAGCCACGCGGTCAACGTGATGCGCCACCTGGTCCACAGCGAACCCTGGAAGCGCACCCGCGCTGCCATCGACGAGCATCGCCAGATCTACCGCCTGATCCAGCAGCAGGACGCCGACGGCGCCCGCCACATCATGCTCGCCCACATCGAAAAAGCCCGTAGCCGCATGCTCAACAGCGGCTCGGAACACTGAACCCGAGCCACCGCCGGCCGGTCACGCCCCCCCGCCGCGCGACCAGCCGGCAACGCTTATCTTGAATCCAATCCGCGCGTCCTGGCGCGCCACACTGCCCCCATGCAACGTCCCGTTTTGAACCTGAACCAGCAACTCGTCATCGTCACCGGCGCCAGCCGCGGCCTGGGCGCGGCCATCGCCCGCGCCTTCCTGCGCGAAGGCGCCTGCGTCGTCATCAACTATCTGCACAGCGAGGCCCAGGCCCGCGAACTGGCCGCCAGCGCCCCCGAGCGCGCGCTGGCCGTACAGGCCGACGTGCGCGACGCCGATGCGGTGGCCGCCATGGTGGCTCGCGCCAGCCAGCACTATGGCCGGCCCGTCAGCACGGTGGTCAACAATGCCCTGCCCGCTTTCCAGTTCAATGGCGATGCCCGTGCGCACGCCGACACCCTGAACTGGGCGCAGATGAATGCGCAGCTCGAGGGCAGCGTGCGCGCCGCCCTGAACACCACCCAGGCCGTGCTGCCGCTGATGCGTGCCGCCGGCGGCGGCCGCATCATCAACGTGGGCACCAACCTGGTCCAGAACCCGGTGGTGCCGTACCACGACTACACCGCCGCCAAGGCCGCCCTGCTTGCCTTCACCCGCACCCTGTCGCACGAGCTGGGCGCGGACGGCATCACCGTCAACATGGTGTCCGGCGGCCTATTGCGCACCACCGACGCGTCGGCCGCCACGCCGGACGCCGTGTTCGACATGATCGCCGCCGGCACGCCGCTGCGCGAAGTGACCACCCCGGACCAGTTCGCCGACGCAGTGCTGTTCTTCGCCAGCCCGTGGTCGCGCGCGGTGACGGGGCAGAACCTGATCGTGGACGGCGGACTGGTGAAGGGATAAGCCGGCACGGGCGCGGTATCATCGGGCCGCATCAATACAAGGTTTACGCGAAACATGAAATTAGCCACCTGGAATGTCAACTCCCTGAATGTGCGCCTGCCCCAGGTGCTGGACTGGCTGGCTGCCAATCCCGTCGACGTGCTGTGCATCCAGGAACTGAAACTGACCGACGACAAGTTTCCGCAAGCCGCCTTCCAGGAAGCCGGCTACCACGCCGTCTGGGCGGGCCAGAAGACGTACAACGGCGTGGCCATCGTGTCGCGCGTGCCGGGCACGTCCATGGTCCGCAACATTCCGGGCTACGAAGACCCCCAACAACGCGTGCTGGCGCTGACCTTCCCCAGTCCCGAGGGCGATGTGCGCGTGGTCTGCGCGTACTGCCCCAACGGCCAGGCCGTGGGTTCGGACAAATACGCCTACAAGCTGGAATGGTTCGCGGCCATGCACGCCTGGCTGGCCGAAGAGATCAAGCAATACCCCCGCCTGGCCGTGCTGGGCGACTACAACGTCGCCCCGGCCGACGAAGACGTGCACAACCCCGAGAAATGGGAAGGCCAGGTGCTGGTGTCCGAACCCGAACGCCAGGCGCTGAACCAGCTGATCGGCCTGGGGCTGGCCGACTCCTTCCGCCTGTTCGAGCAACCCGAGAAGTCGTTTTCGTGGTGGGACTACCGCCAGTTCGCCTTCCGCCGCAACGCCGGCCTGCGGATCGACCACATCCTGCTGTCGGCCCCGCTGGTCAAGCGCTGCACGGCCTGCGTCATCGACAAGGAACCGCGCCGCAACGAGCAGCCGTCCGACCACGCGCCGGTCGTGGCGACGCTGGCCTTTGACTGAAGAAAATATCGCGGGCCGCACGCTTGCACGGCCCGTAAATATTCCTGTATAGTTTTGGTCTTGCTTGATTGGGGCGGTAGCTCAGCTGGGAGAGCGTCGCGTTCGCAATGCGAAGGTCGGGAGTTCGATCCTCCTCCGCTCCACCAAATTCCAGACAGAAAAGCCTTGGACGTACGTCCAGGGCTTTTTTGTTTTTGGCGCAATCGGCGTGAAAAACCCGCGGCAGTGGGCGCAAACGCGCCGGGGCCCGCTTTACCGCAACAAGTCATGCAGCCTGGCGGCCGGCATGGGCGGCGCGATGCCCGGGCGGGAGGACGGTTGCGGCGACGCCGCGCCAGGCCGGGCAGACGGCTGACGCCTGAGCCTTGTTGCGACGATGTCGTAGAAAACCGCGCCCGGATAATGCATCAGCACGCCACCAGCCGCCGCGGCCAAGACGGCAACGGTACTGGCCAATTCCCAAGTGCTCATGATTGCTCTCCGTGCAAGGACGTGGTCGCGCAGCATCGACGCCACACCCATGCACGCAGTCTATCAATGGCCGCCGATCCGTGGCCGCGTCCGGCAGCCGCCAGAAACGCGGAGTAACAGCATTCACATATTTTTCCGGGCCCGGTCGCGGCAATACCGCGCGGCGCGCGCCTGCAAGCGCTATCTCAAGTCCTGCGCCACGCCCCACTCCAGCCGCAACGCCTTGATTTCCCAGACGCGCTGGGCGCTACGTTCGGCCACACAGCGGGCGTGGGTTTCGGGTTCGGCCATTTCCTCGGCGCCGCACACGCTTTTGGTCTTCTTGAGCCATTCGCGTTGCGCTTGGCGCAGCGCGTCGGCGTCCTCGACGCGCATCGCTGGGGCCGCCAGGGTGTGGCGGTAGATCTGATTCAGGCGATCGTCGTAGTACTGCTGCAGAAAGGCGTAAGGACGATTCGGGTCCAGTTCGCCGGGCAGGCGGCTGAGATCGAAGAATTCGTCCTGGTTGCCGTTGTAGAAACCGTTGTAACCGACCTTGGCCTGGAAGAAGCGGCCGCCGGCATCGGCGGCGGAAGCATTGCCCACCGGCGACGTGCGCCAGCGCAGCAACAGGTAGTCGGTGTTGCCCAAGTGGGCCACCACGTCGGAACGCAGATTGGATATCTGCTGGTGGCTGTCGCGCAGCTCGACGGCGTAGCAAGGCCCCTCGGTGTTGATGTCCTGCGGCACGGGGCCGCTGCAGGCGCCGGACTGGACGGGGCTTTCGGCGGACTGCTCTTCGTTGCGGTCGATGGCGATGACGCCCAGCAGGGCCGCGGCCTGGTCGCCATTGCGTGCCATGTCGAGCAGGTCGACCACCAGGAGGGCTTCGGCGCGGGCCGGGGCAGCCAAGGCGGATAGCGACAGGGCCGCGGCGGCCGCCATGGCGCGCAAGAACGGGCGACGGCGCGCATACGCCGCAGGGGTATTCAGGCAATGGTCGGCGGTGGCCGGGAAAATAGGCATGTTGGATGACTGGCTTTGCGTCCGGGCGCTTATCTTATCCCAGGCATCACGCGGCCTGGCCGGTCCCTCCGAACTGCGCTACAACCCCATCATCCACGCATCGTTTCACGCCTTGCCACCGGATCCACCAGCCCATGCCCACCCCCGCCGCGCCCACCGATGAACGCCTGCCCCTGCTGCTGAGCCTGAACGGCGGCTATGTCGACACTTTGGGATTCATTGCGCTGCATGGGCTGTTTTCCGCGCACGTGACCGGCAACTTCGTGACCATCGGCTATGCGCTGGGCAACGGCGCGACGGGCGCGTGGACCAAGCTGGCGGCGTTGCCGGTGTTCTGCCTGGGCGTGTTCCTGGCGCGACTGTACGGCCAGTCGCGGCGCGACGCGGGCCGGCCGGTGTTCATGCGGCTCCTGATGGCCAAGACGCTGCTGTTGTGCGTGGCGGCCGCGATCGCTCTGAAGTGGGGGCCGTTTCCGGTCGGTGACACCTGGGGGCTGTTCGCCACCGGCATGACGCTGGTGCTGGCGATGTCGATCCAGAACGCGGTGCATCGCGTGCACCTGGGCGCCGCGCCGCCGTCGACGCTGATGACCGGCACCACCACGCAGATCATGCTGGACCTCGCGGACGCCGCGCGCGGCGAGCGCAGCGATGCCGGCAGGCAGCGCATGGCACGCATGAGCCGCGCGGTGCTGGCGTTTGCGATGGGTTGTGGCGCAGCCGCGCTGCTGCATGCCGGCATCGGACTGTGGGCCTTTGTGTTGCCGCCGGTGATTTCGCTGGCCGGCCAGGGATTGGCCCGGCATTACCCTGGCTGACCTCATCCGCAAGCGGACCTGCCCGGGCAGACTGCCCTAGGGCCTGTTCACACTAGAAAGCGCCTCTTTAGGGTTGACAGGCCCTAGCCCAGCTGACGGACCTGCTCCGTGCCCCGGGAAGCGGCTCCGGGCTTGCCCGGTGGGCGATTCGCATCGGGCCGGGAAGCGGCTGACTGGCGGCGCCGCAGACGGCGGGCGATGGCGTCATAGAGCCACACGCCCGGTGCGCGCACCGCCAGGCATACCAGCAGCCCGAGCAGCAGGGTCAGCAAGATGGCGCGGCCCGAGATCATGGATTCCCCTCGGCCTGCCCGGCGCGCAAGTGACGGCGGATCGAGCGCGAGAACCCGATCGAGTCTTCGCCCAGGATCGGCGGGATGCCGACGAAGCCGCGCTCGCGCAGGGTCTGCAGCGGCAGGCTGGTGTCCAGCCCGCCCTGGTCGTACAGGTATTCGGGCAGATAGCCCGACAGCAGGATGCGGTAGTCCAGCGGCAAGCCCGGCACGATGGCCCGCACCATGCGGTAGACGAGCGTCGTGCAGTTGGCGGTGACGGTGTGATAGAACCGCGGCGTGTCGGCCAGTTCGTTGGCGGTGCGCACGTACGACAGGAACAGCTCACGCATTTCCGGCAGCGGCATCTTGACCGGGTAGATATAGACGTTTTCCGCGCGTGGGCCGGCGCGCACGTAGAGCACGTCGCGCTCATCGGCGGCCACCACGCTGAGTTCGAATTTCTTGAAGAATCCGCCCAGCTCGGAGAATTGCTCGCTCCGCTCTTTGCGGATTTCGACCGAAAACACCACGTGACGGCCGTCGGCAAAGCCGAACGACACCAGCGTGTGGGCGATGGCCGGGCCGTCCCAATAGGACAGCACCATGTCCACCGACTGCAAGGCATCGAGGTCGTAGACGCGGGTTTCCCAGCGTTGGATGTAGTCAGCGTCGGAACGCCATTTGAAATCGCGCACGTTGTCCAGCGTGACGATATTGCCGGCGACGCTGCCGCGCAGCGTCTTGGAGACATCGTCGGCCCAGACCCGGTCGTTGGACGGCGCGATGCCTTGCCACCAGGCCGCCAGCAGCACCAGCGCCGCCAGATACGCCCACAGCGCGGGCCGGCGCCGCAGCCGGCCAACGCCGTGCCACAGACGCAGCAGCGCATACAGGCCCAGCGCGGCCCACAACAGCATCAAGAGGATCCTGGCCCACAGAGCCGCTGGCCCCTGATACCACAGCGCCAGGCAGGCCCAGGCCAGGGCAAACACCATCAGCAGGCTCAGCGCGATCCGGCCCAGCACCCGCAGGCAGCGTTTGGCCAGGCCCGGCCGCGCAGCGTCAGGAACCGGCGCCATGTTGACTCACGATTTCCAGGACGCCGTTAATGACGAACTGCACCGCCATGCACACCAGCAAAAAGCCCATGACGCGGGAAATGGCTTCCACGCCGGTATTGCCGATCAGGGCGACGATGCGCCCGGCCGAGCGTAGGCAAACCCAGAACAGCAGGCCCAGCAGGACGAACACGATAATGGGCGTGACCGCGATGGTCCAGGCCGGATAATGCCCGGCGGTTTCGCCGCCCACCGTGGAGGCCGCGCTGATGATCATGGCGATGGTGCCCGGCCCTGCGGTGCCGGGCAGCGCCAGCGGCACGAAGGCAATGTTGGGCACCTGGCGGTGCACCGCCACGTCGGCCGCCACATCGGCCTCGCGTTCATCGGTGGCCGTGGAAGACGGGAACAGCATGCTGAAGCCGATGCTGGCCACGATCAGGCCGCCGGCGATGCGCAGGCCCGGAATGGAGATGCCGAACGTGGCCATGATCCAGGCACCAGCGTAGTACGTGACCAGCATGATGCCCACCACATAACAGGCGGCCTGCCGGATCTGGCGTTCGCGCTCTTTGTAGGGAATGTGCTGGCCCAGGGACAGCAGCAGGGTCATCGAGGTCAGCGGATTGGCCAGCGGCAGCATCAACGCCAGGCCCAGGCTGACCAGTTTGCCCAGTTGAAGCAGATCATCAATCATTGCGGCGGCGGGGAAAAATGGCGGACCTGGACAGACGCGCAATGATCCGCCCACTTCGATTGCGCTAAGCGCGTATTGTAATGGCAAGCATAGGCAAAAACTGGTATTTACCCTATATCTTGTTCCATTACCCTGCCGCCGGGGCTTATTTCCTGGCCTAGAAACCCGGCTGGCCCCTTGTTCGCCTGCCTCGCGCGCGTTCATCCTTGCCCTTGCAAACAGGAGTGTCCACCTTGATGTCTTTCCGCTCGCACTGGCTGACGGCCGCCCTGCCCCTGGCGTTTGCGTTTCCCGGCGCGGCCGCGGCAGCCGGCATGGATTGCGGGCAGGCCCGTACGCCCACTGAAAAAACCATCTGCGCCGACCCGGGCCTGTACGCGCTGGACGCCGAACTCGGCACGGCGTACGGCAAGCTGCGCGCAGCCCAGCCGCAACAAGCGGACGCGCTGCGGCAGACGCAACGCGGCTGGCTCAAGCAGCGCGACCTGTGCCGCGCCGACGCCGCCTGCCTGCGTGCGCGCTATGAGGCGCGCGTGGGCGCCTTGCAAGGACAACTGGCCCGCGCGCAGGGTTATCAGCCCGATGAAACCGATCGCTTGGCGCTGGCCGACCTGCGTCAGGCCGTAGACGCGGCGCGGCCAAACGATCCGGCGTTCGCGCTGGAGAAAGCGCTGGAGACTCTGTCGGTCAAGGCCGGCACGACGGCGTTTTCCAACGTGCGGGACAAAGACAGCGATGACGTGGCGCATTTTCCCGCCGCGCGGCCGGACGGCGTGACGGACGACGAATGGCGCGCGCTGCTGGCATCCGGCCTGGAGATCGAGGCCGAGGGCGGCAACGTCGGCTATACGCTGATGGACCTGGACGGCGACGGACGGCGCGACCTGGTCATCGATGCCTACGTGGGCGGCACGGGCCTGTTTTCGGATGTCAGCGCCTGGCGCCGCGACGGGGCGCGCTTCGTGCCAAGCGATGTCGGCGATGCCAACGGCGACGCGGGTTCGTCGCTGTACACGATCAACGGTCGCGGCGCCAACCAGGAAGGGACCTGGATCCGCCTGCGCGACCGTGTCTACGTCGCCTACCGCGTGGGTGCCTACGGGCAGGACCGCGTGTACCTGATGCGGCCGCTGCACCGCATCGGAGACGTGCCGACGCTGACGGTGCGTTACCGCTACGGGATGTCGGTGCCCAAGCAGCAAAAGCACGAGAACGGCACGACCCGCACGCTGGACGACACCTTGCACGCGGCGTTGACCCGCGCATTGACGGGCATCGATACCAGCCAGGTGCGCGAGGCCTACAGCGGCGAAGAACCGTTATGCCCGATACCGGACGGCGTGTCCAGGGACGACCGCGATAGCTACTACAGTTTCGGCGCTGGCCACTACAGCTATGAAATCGTGGGCGACATGGCCGTGTATGTCGGGCAGCGCTGCTACATCGGCCGGGTGGTGGACTGGTTCGGCAGCTACGGCAAGGACGGACTGGCCGCGCAACTCTGGATCCGTGATCCGGGCCCGGACGGCAAGGAAGAGACGTTCAACCTGACCGGCACGCGCAACGTGATCAAGACCGACATGTCGATTGGCCCGGTGGCGGGCGACAACGGCTAAGGCCGGTCGCCCCGCCGCGCATCAAGCCGGTCGTTGCCAGTGCTGCGCCGCCAAGGCCAGCAGGCGCGCGTCCGATCCTTCGGCCGCCACCAGTTGCAGGCTCACGGGCATGCCGTCCACGAAGCCGGCCGGCAAGGCGATAGCCGGCAGCCCCAGCAGGTTCCACGGATTGGTCAGGCCCAGCAGGGTTTCGCGCACGCCGGCGCTGCCGGGGCCCGCCACGCTGCGCTGCTGCAACGCCGGTGCGGTGATCGCCACCGTCGGCAGGGCCAGCACGTCGACCCGCTCGAAGAGCTGCGCGAACACGGCGCGCAAGCGAGCACGCGTATCGATGGCGCGCACGTACTCCCAGCCTTGCACGGGACGCGAGGCGCGCAGGCGTTCCAGGACTTCGGGGTCGAACTTTTCGGGTTCGTCCTCGACGCGTTCGGCGTGCACCGCGTAGGCTTCGGAGCGCTGGATGGCGCCCAACGCGCCTTGCAGCGCGCGGGCATGCCGGGTGACCTCGGCGCCATCGAGCAGGCCGGCATCGTCCGCCCCCCCCAGGAAACGTACCGCCGCCGCGCGCACGCAGGCCGTGACCGCCGGGTCGTCGATGGCGAACGGCGCGTTCGGCACCCACATCATGCGCGGCGCCGCCGAGCCCGCGCCGGCCGATGCACCGATGCCGCCGCCGGACAGCGCCTGCATGAAGACCTGGGCGTCGGCGACGTTTTGCGCCAGCACGCCGGCGTCTTCGATGCTGGGCGACAGCGGAAACAGGCCCTGCGCCGACACGCGGCCGTGCGTCGGCTTGAAACCCACCAGGCCGCACAAGGCCGACGGCACGCGCACCGAGCCGCCGGTGTCGGTGCCCAGCGCCACGGGCACCATGCCGGACGCGACGGCGGCCGCGCTGCCGGCGCTGGAGCCGCCCGTGATCTGCGTGGTGCGCCACGGATTGCGCGCCGCGCCCTGCACGCTGCGGTCGCCGGTGGGACCGTAGGCGAATTCGTGGGTCAGGGTCTTGCCGATGACGATGGCGCCCGCGGCGCGCAACAGCGCCACGCATTCGGCGTCGGCGGCGGGCCGGTGGCCCAGGAAGTGCGCGGCACCCATGGTGGTGGGCATGTCGGCGGTATCGACGTTGTCCTTGATGGCGACGGGAATGCCGTGCAACGGACCGCGCACCCGGCCCTGCGCGCGCTGGGCGTCCAGGGCCCGCGCCGCGGCCAGGGCGGCGTCGATGTCCACGTGCACAAAGGCGTTGAGCAGCGGGTTCAGGCGCTCGATGGCGGCGGCGCTGTGGCGCACCAGCGCTTCGGCGCTAAGGGTGCCCCGGTGCATGGCGTCCTGCAGCTCGGCCAGCGTGCGGCCGGCGAAAAAACCCGGTTCGACGGCCAAGGTCGGCAGAGGGTGTTGCGGATTCATCGTGTGGCTCCTTGGCGCGAGGCGGACGGCAGGCGGGGACCGACGCCCGGACGGACCTGCAGCATCGCACACATGCCGACGGCCGTGGCGACCGAGGCGGCCACGAACATGACCGAATAGCCGTGGCGCGCGGCCAGGTAGCCCGTCAGGGTCGGAGCCAGGATCGATGCGATGTTGGCGAAAAAGTGCATCAGGCCGCTGAAGGTGCCGACGCGGTTGGCGGGCGCCGTGTCGATCACGACCGCCCAGTAGACCGAATTGGGCAGCGCGTTCAGCGCGTTGGCCAGCGTCATCAGCGCGATCACGGCGAACACGGACTGCGCCTGCGACACCAGCAGGAAGCACAGCGTGGTGGCCAGCAGGCATCCGGCGGCGAACCAGCTGCGGGCGATCTTCAGGCTGCCGGTGCGCTTGAACAGCAGGTCGGAAATGCGGCCGCCCAGCAGCACGGTGACGCAGGCGCCGGTCCAGGGAATCATGCCCATGTACCAGAGCGACGACAGGCTATAGCCGAAGTTGTCCTGCAGGTACTTGGGCGTCCAGGTCAGCAGCAGGAAGTTCACGTACATGAACGAGAAGTAGCCCAGGGTGTTCAGCACCAGGGTCTTGCTGCGAAAGAAGCTCCACCACGGCAGTGCCGGGGCGTCCTCGCCCTGACCGGCCGCGGCCTGGGCGCGCGAGGCCTGGATCTCCTGCAGTTCCGCCGGCGACACGCGCGGGTTGGTCTCCGGGCGGTCGGTGAAGATGCGCATGAAGAACACCAGCACGATCAGGCCGGCCGCGCCCAGGATGTAGAACATGGCGCGCCAGCTGCCGGTCAGGCTGAGCAGGCCCACAGCCACCGGGGCCGTCAGCAAGGCGCCCAGCGGCGTGCTGAGCAGGCCGAAGCCCACCACGAAGCCGCGCTCGCGGGTGGTGGCCCAGTTGGCGATGGTCTTGTTGATGATGGAATACGCCGGGCCTTCGGCCGCGCCGAACAGGATGCGGATGGTGGCAAAGCCGGCCAGCGCCGAGCCGCCCAGGAAGGCCAGGCCGAAATCCCCCGCCCAGGCGGTGGCGATCTCGAAGATGGACCAGGTCACGCCGGCCACGATCCAGACTTTGCGCGGGCCGAAGTGATCGGCCAGCATGCCGCCGAACAGCGCGCCGACCATGTAGCCGTAGCCGAAATAGCCAAGCACCGAGCCCCAGTCGCCGCGGTCCAGGCCGTACTCGCCGGTGATGTGGGCGGCGGCGTAGGACATGGCGCCGCGGTCGATGTAATTGATCAGCGCCAGCAGCACGACCATGGTGAAGATCCGGTAGCGGAACCGGGAATTCTGGGTTTCAGTTGTCATTGCGTTTCGATCCAGTCGTTTTACCCAAACGTTTGGGTTGCGGAATACTAAGGGGTCGGAAACCAAAAATCGACACCGTGTAAACCCTAGGTTGCCGTGGAATACCCAACAGAGGTATTTGAGCGTGTATCCTCCAGCCCCATGAATAAATCGCGCCCTGTCACGCTGCAAAGCCTGGCGCGGCAGCTCGGTCTGAACGTTTCGACCGTGTCCCGCGTCCTCAATGGTTCCGAGGACGACGCGCGCGCCGCCGCCGCGCCCGACACCGTCAAACGCATCCGGGCGCTGGCCGCCGAACTGCACTATCAAACCAATCCTCATGCGGCCAGCCTGAAGACGCGCCGCAGCCGCACCATCGGCGTGCTGGTCCCGCGCCTGTCGGACATGGTGCTGGCCACCATCTACGAAGGCGTGGACGAGGCCGCGGCCGAACATGGCTACCTGACCTTCGTGTCCAACACCCAGGACGTGCCCGACAAGCAGCGCAAGCTGATCGAGATGGCGCTGGCGCGGCGCGTGGACGGCCTGATCCTGGGCGACGCGCACAGCCACGATGGCGCCGGGGTCAATCCCCTGCTGGCCGAGCTGGCGCAACGCGATGTGCCGTTCGTGCTGGTCAGCCGCCACGCCGACGACCATTGCGCGGTGACGTGCGACGACATCGAAGGCGGCCGGCTGGCCGCCGAACATCTGCTGGCGATGGGCCACCGCCGCATCGCGGTGATGGTCGGCGAACCGTTCGCCAGCACCGGGCGCGACCGCTCGGCGGGATTTTTCGCGGCCTGTGCACGCCACGGCGTGGCGGTGCCGGCGCACTGGCGTATCGAAAGCCCGTTCGACACCGACGCGGGCCGCCATGTCGGCGCGCGCCTGCTGGCGGGCCCCGACCGCCCCACCGCCATCTTCGCGGTCAACGACTTCCTGGCGGTGGGCGTGATGGGCGCGGCGCGTGAACAGGGCCTGGAAGCCGGCCGCGACGTGGCCATCGTGGGCTACAACGACACGCCGCTGGCGGGCGCCCTGCCCATCGGCCTGACCACCATTCACTCGCCCATGCACCAGATGGGACGGCTGGGCCTGGAACTGCTGGTGCAGAAGATTGCCGGCGGCCGGCCCGACAGCGTGCGGCTGGCGCCTGCGCTGGTGGTGCGCGGCAGCAGCGACCGGCCGATACCGGGTTGACGGCGCGCCCGCTCAGCCCGTGATGGCCCCCGCCGGCCGCAGCGCCCGCGTCGCCAGGAATGTCGGCAGATAGCGGTCGATCAGGAAACGCGGCCGCGGCTGGCGGTCTTCATGAAAACCCGCCAGTACGAAGCCGGCGTCCAGCTGGCCGCCGATCTGATCCTGCAGGCTGTGGCCGAACACCAGCGCTTCGCCGCGAGCACGCTTGGCGTCCAGCGCCGCCGGATCCAGGGCATCGACATCCGCATAAGGCAGCGCATGCAACGGCCGGATCAGGCCCTGCCCGGCCAGCGCCGGATCACGGTCGCCCACGAACACGACCGGGTTGTAGAAGCTGGACAAGAGGCTGCCGCCCGGCCGCAGCACGCGCCAGCACTCGCGCCACACCGGCCGCACATCCGGCACGTACAGGTTGGAAATCGGGTGGAACACCACGTCAAAGGACTGGTCCGCAAAGGCGGACAGGTCGCGCATGTCGCCTTGCACGGCGGTCAGCGCCAGTCCGTCGCGGCGGGCCACGGCGCGGTCCTGTTCCAGTTGGCGTTCGGACAGGTCGAAGACCGTGACCCGGGCGCCGGCCGCGGCCAGCACCGGCGCCTGCTGGCCGCCGGCGGACGCCAGGCACAGGATGGACAGGCCCTCGACGCGGTCAAGCCAGCCCGCGGGCAACGGGCCGGGCGTCAAATGCACGGCCCAATCGCCGCGGCGGGCGGCGGCGATGATGTCGGGGGTGACGGGGCGCGACCATTCGCAGTCTTGCGCGGCGAGCTGGTCCCAGGCGGCCTGGTTGTGGGCGATGAGGTCGAACGAAGTAGGAGCAGGCATGAGGCCTCCATGAACGTGATGCGAGCCGCGGCTAACGCGGCAGCGAGCGGTGTGTTCAGGCGGCGAGGATCATGTTGGCATACTCCGGTGGATGGGCGGTATTCTAGCGGACATGAACGCCCCTACGTCATCGCCCACCGTGCGCCACATCGGCGGCCTGCGCACCCTGGTCTTCAGCGACACCGGCCCCGCTCTGGCCACAGGCCAGGACACCAACGACCTGATCAGCGCCGCGTGGGAACACGAGGCCGACTGGCTGGTGCTGCCCGCCGCGCGCGTGCATCCGGATTTCTTCCGCCTGGAAACGCGCATCGCCGGCGAACTGATCCAGAAGTTCGTCAACTACCGCCTGCAATGCGCGGTGGTGGGCGACATCGCGGCGCACCTGGCTGCCAGCAAGTCGCTGCGCGATTTTGCCTACGAGACCAACCGCGGTCGGGTGTTCTGGCTGCTGGATGATCAGGCGGCGCTCGAAGCGCGCCTGGCGCCCGCCGCGGCCTGACTCTCCGCGCGGCCCGCGCGTCCCATGGGCTGACGCCCTACCCCGCTGCTACGCCCTGCTCCAACGGATGGAAACAGGCGGCCGCGCGCACGCCGGCCCCGTCCAGCGCCGGCACCCGCTGCGTGCAGTCTTCCTGCGCCCGCGCGCAGCGCGGATGAAACGCGCAGCCCGGCGGCAGGTGCGTGGGCGCGGGGATCTCGCCCTCGATCCTGGCCAGCCGGATGCGCGCCTGCGGATCGGGCACGGGCGAGGAATCGCGCAGCACCCGGCTGTAGGGATGCAGCGGCCGGTCCAGCACCTGCGCGGTGGGACCGCGCTCGATGATGCGGCCCAGGTACATCACGCAAACCGTATCGCAGAAGTGCCGCACCACGCCCAGGTCGTGCGAAACGAACACGAAAGACAAGCCGCGATCGCGCTTGAGGCGTTCAAGCAGCTGCAGGATCTGCGCCTGCACCGACACGTCCAGCGCCGACACGGGCTCGTCGGCCACGATCAGTTCCGGGTCCAGCACCAGGGCGCGGGCGATGCCGATGCGCTGGCGCTGGCCGCCGGAGAACTCGTGCGGATAACGCTCCAGCGCGGACAGCGGTAGCCCGACTTCCTGGATGGTCTGTTCGACCTTGGCGCGGATCTGCTCGGCGTTGCCGCGGCGATGCACGTGCAAGGGCTCGGCCAGCGCCTGGCGCACGGTGCGGCGCGGGTTGAGCGAGGCATAGGGGTCCTGGAACACGATCTGGATGCGTTGGCGCAGGGCCCGCAGCTCGGCCGCGCCGGCCTGCCGCAAGTCATGGCCGTCGAACACGATGCCGCCTTCGTCGGGTTCGATCAGGCGCAACAGCGTGCGCGCCACGGTGGACTTGCCGCAACCGGACTCGCCCACCAGTCCCAGGGACTGGCCGCGCGCGACGCTGAACGACACGTCGTTGACCGCGCTGACCGTCTGGCGCGGGCCGCCCAGCCAGCCGCCGCCGCTTTCAAAACGCTTGACCAGATTGCGCACCTGCAACAGTTCGCTCATGCCTTGTCCTCGTACGGTTCGGCGCGCACCACGCAACGCACCTGGTGGCCCGGGCCGATGCGGGCCAGGTCCGGCCGGCGCGCTTCGCAGCGCGCCTCCTTCAGCCGGCAACGCGGCGCGAAGGCGCAGCCGGACGGCATCGCCGTGATCGCCGGCACGCCGCCGGGGATGGATTCCAGCACCTGGCTGTCAGCGTCCACGCGCGGCATGGCGCGCAGCAGCGCCTCGGTATAGGGATGGGTCGGCCGCGCGAACAGCGTCTGCACGTCGGCGGTCTCGACCACTTCACCGGCATACATGACCACCACGCGGTCGGCGATCTGCGCCACCACGCCCAGGTTGTGGGTGATGAACAGCACCGCCATGCCGTGCGCGGCCTTCAGCTCGGACAGCAGGTTCAGGATCTGCGCCTGGATGGTGACGTCCAGCGCGGTGGTGGGCTCGTCGGCCAGCAGCACCCGCGGCTTGCAGGCCAGGGCCATCGCGATCATGACGCGCTGGCGCATGCCGCCGGAGAACTGATGCGGATAGTCGTCAAAGCGCCGCGCGGCGGCCGGGATCTTGACCTCTTCCAGCACCGCCAGCGCCAGCCGGCGGGCCTCTTTCCAGGACAGCTTGCGATGCAGCCGAATGGCCTCGGCAATCTGGTCGCCCACCGTCATGGTGGGGTTCAGCGAAGTCATGGGCTCCTGGAAGATCATGGCGATGGCCTCGCCGCGCAGCCGGCTCATCTGCTTTTCCGACAGCGCCGTCAGGTCCTGCCCGTCCAGCAGCACCTGGCCGCCGCCGTGGCGGGCGCCGGACCCGGGCAGCAGGCGCAGCACCGATAGCGCGGTCACGCTCTTGCCGCTGCCGGATTCGCCGACCACGGCCAGCGTTTCGTTGCGGCCCACTTGCAACGACACGTCGCGCACGGCCGCGTGCCAGGCGCCGCCGGCGCGGAATTCCGTGCGCAACGCGCGCAGTTCCAATACGGGGGCTTCTGCAGTCATGAGCGCTCCGAACGCAGCTTGGGGTCGATGGCGTCGCGCAGCGCGTCGCCCAGGAGATTGAGCGCCAGCACGGTCAACAGGATGGCGATACTGGGAAACACCGTCAGCCACCAGGCGTCCAGGATGTTCTCGAAGCCCTCGCGGATCATGCTGCCCCAAGTGGCCGCTGGCGGCGGCACGCCCAGGCCGATGAAGCTGAGCGAGGCCTCGGTGCGGATGGCCGACGCCATCCACAGCGAGCCCAGCACCACCACGTCGGACACCATGTTGGGCAGGATGTGCACGCCCATCAGCCGCAGCGGACCGTAGCCCAGCGCCCTGCCCGCCTCGACGAAGTCGCGCTGCTTGAGCGCGATGGTGGGCGCCCGCGCCACGCGCACGAAGGGCGCGATCTCGGTGATGGCGATGGCGATGATCAGGTTTTCCAGGCTGGCGCCCAGCATGGCGGCCACCATCAGGCCCAGCAACAGCGTGGGAAACGACAGCAGCACGTCGACCAGGCCCATGATCAGCTGGTCCACCAGCCCGCCGACATAGCCGGCCAGGATGCCCAGCGCCGAACCGATGCACATGGCGATCAGGATGGCGACAAAGCCCACCAGCAGCGACACGCGGGCGCCGTAGATCAGGCGCGACAGCACGTCGCGGCCATAGCTGTCGGTGCCCAGCCAGAAGTCGGCCGACGGCGGCTCGAGCCGGTAGGCGATGTTCTGCTGCAGCGGGTCGTGCGGCGCCAGCCAGGGCGCCAGCACGGCGGCCAGCACGATCAGCACCAGCAGGCCGATGCCGATCCACGACAGGCGGTTGCGGGCCAGCGCCTGCCACAAGGCGTTGGGGCGGGCGGGAGTTGCGGCGGCGACGGCGCTCATTGGTATTTCACCCGGGGATCGACCAGCCCGTACACCAGGTCGGTCAGGAGGTTGACGACAATCACGCAGGAGGCGAACACCACCATCAGCCCCTGCAGCAGCGTGTAGTCGCGGCTGTTCAGGGCTCCCAGGATCAGCTTGCCCAGGCCGGGGCGGTTGAAGACGATCTCGGTCAGCACCGAGTTGCCGATCAGCGTGCCGAAGTACAGGCCGACCACGGTGACGATGGGGATCAGCGCGTTGCGCAAGCCGTGGCGCACGATCAGGCGCGCCGGCCGCACGCCCTTGGCGCGGGCGGTGCGGACATAGTCTTCGCCCATCACGCCCAGCATCGACGAGCGTGTCACGCGCATGACGTAGGCCATCATGATCAAGCCCAGGTTGAAGGCCGGCAGCACCAGGCCGCGCAGTTGCGCGCCCCAGTCGCCCGGCGCGGCGCTGCCGATCACCGGGAACCAGCGCAGCTGGATGGCGAACACCAGCAGCATCAGGATGGCCGAGACGAAGGCGGGAAACGACAGCCCGGTCAGGGACAGCAGGCGGCCCAGGTAATCCGGCCAGGCGTTGCGGCGCAGCGCGGCCCAGATGCCCAACGGCAGGCCGAACACCACCCCGATCAGGATGGCCGCGGCAGTCAGCTGCAAGGTCCAGGGCAGCACCAGCGCCACCTCTTGCAGCACGGTACGGCCGCTGGACATGGACACGCCGAAGTTGCCCGACAGCATGTCGGCGAGGAAGCGGCCGTACTGCACATAGGTCGGCAGGTCCAGGCCCAGCCGCAGGCGCAGCGCGGCCAGGGCCTCGGCGCTGGCCTGGTCGCCCAGCATGACGGCGGCCGGGTCGCCCGGCACCAGCCGCACCAGGATGAAGACGGCGGTCAGCATGGCCAGCAGCGTGGGGATGGCCAGCAAGAGCCGCTTGATGGCGTAGCGCATCATGATGATTGCTCCTTGGCGGGCGGCTGCATCAGCCGCGCCGCCTGCAGGTTGCCGATGGCGCGGGCGGTCTGTCCGCGCAGCGCCAGGTCGGCCAGCGCGGCGCCCACCACCGGCACCAGCTCGAAGCCGTGGCCCGAGAAGCCGAAGGCATGCAGCACGCCGGGCGCGTTGGGCGATGGGCCCACCACCGGCAGCATGTCGTCCGTCTTGGCTTCCAGGCCGGCCCAGACCCGCACGATGCGGATGTTGCCCACCGCCGGGAACAGGTCGGTGGCGGCGCGCGCGCCCTTGGCCAGCACCCGCATGCGCGCGGTCGAGGTCTCGCGGTCCAGGTCGGGAATGCCCTGCAGGCCGCCGCCGATGACCAAGGTGCCCTGGTCGGACTGCTTGAACGACAGCGAGCGGCCCATGATGGCCACCACCGGCTTGATGAAGGGCCGCAGCCGTTCGCTGACCATCATCATCGACGACTTGGCCGACAGCGGAATCTGGTCGCCCGCCATCGCCGCGATGCGCCCCGACCAGGCGCCCGCGGCGTTGATGACGCAAGGCGCGGTGTAGACGCCGGCATCGGTCTGCACCTGCCAGTCCTGCCCTTTCCGTTCCAGCCCGGTGACGCCGCAGTGCTCGACGATCGTCACGCCCGCCGCCTCGGCGCTGTGGCGGAACGCGCGCAGGGCCCGGTGCGGATCCGCCGCGCCGTCGCGCCGCGCGATCGACGCGCCCAGGCAATGCGGGCTCAGTTCCGGCAGCAGGCGCCGCAGCTCGTCCGGGCCGATGATTTCCTCGTGGGTGTAGCCGGCGGCGCGCAGGCCCGCCACGCGGGCTTGCAGCTTGGCCAGCGCCGCGGGCGTCTCGGCCACGCAGATCTGGCCGTTGGCATGAAAGCCGCAGTCGTCGCCCACCAGCGACGCCATGGCGTGCCACATGTCCATGGCTTCCAGCGACAGGTCCAGCTCGCCCAGGTCGCGGTTCAGCGTGCGGACCCCGGCGGCGGTGGCGCCGGACGCATGGCGGCCGACCCAGTGCTTTTCGATGACGATGACGCGCTTGCCTTCGCGCGCCACGTGCAGCGCCGCCGACAGGCCGTGCAGGCCGCCGCCGATCACGATCACATCGCAATGCCGTGCGCTCATGCCTTTTCTTCCTCGATGTCCAGCGATGCCAGCTCGCCCAGCGTCAAGGGCTTGAGCGGCGGGCGGATGCGATAGAAGCCCACCTCGGCCACCGGCCGCTTCTGTTCGGCGGCCACGATGTGGGCGATGGTGTAGCCGCATTGGCGGCCCTGACACGGACCCATGCCGGCGCGGGTGTAGGACTTGATCTGGTTGGGGCCGGGCTGGCCGATGGCGGCCGCGCGGCGGATGTCGCCCGCCGTCAGTTCCTCGCAGCGGCAGACGATGGTGTCGTCCGGCGGCGCGAAGATGCCGGCGCGCGGCGGGTACATCGCGTCCAGCATCGGACGCAGGCGCAGCAGGCCGGCCAGCTTGGCGCGCAGGGGCGCGGCGGTTGCGGCGGCGGCCTGGGCCGTCAGCTTGCCGGCTTGCAGAGCGATGCCCACCGCCGCCAGCTCGCCGCGCACGCAGGCCGCCTGCGCGCCGCCGATGCCGGCGCCGTCGCCGGCCACGTAGATGCCCGCCCGGCTGGTCTGGCCCCACGCGTCCAGGTCCGGCGCCAGGCACGCTTGCTGCGCATTCCAGCTGTGCGCGCACTCCAGCGCGCGGGTCATGTGGATCGATGGCACCACGCCCTCGTGCGACAGCAGCACGCTGGCTGGCGCACGCACCGTGGCGCCGTCCGCCGTGCCATATTCAATCTCGCGCAGCTGGCCGTCGCCCAGCGCGCGCAGCGCCGTCACCCCGCACACGCGCTTGACGCCGGCGGCGCGGATCTCGCGCAGCCAGGCCAGGCCCTTGCGCACGTCGCCCCAGGCCGCCAGCGCGGCGCCCGCCCACGGCAGCGCGCGCCGCCAGCCGCCCGGCGGCGAGGTATCCAGCCAGCCGGCGATCTGGCCGCCGGCGCGCAGCAACTGCGCCATGTACAAGAGCGGCAAGGGACCGCTGCCCGCCACCCAGACCGGGCCGGCCGGCACCTGGCGCGAGGTCTTGAGCAGGATCTGCGCGGCGCCCACCGTCAGCACGCCGGGCAGCGTCCAGCCAGGGAACGGCGCGGGCCGTTCCTGCGCGCCCAGCGCCAGCACCACGCGGTCGGCGCGCACCACTTCGGCGCGGCCCTGGCGGGTCATGTAGACGTGCCAGTCGGGCTCGATCTGCCAGACCTGGGTATCCGGTTCGTAGAACGCGCCACAGGTCCGGAAGCGCTCGGCCAGGCCGGCGCCAGCGCGGTATTCCTCGCCCAGCAGCCGGCCGGTCGGCGTGGCCGCCACCGCTTCGACCGCACGCCATATCTGGCCGCCCGGCGCGGGTTGCTCGTCCACCACCAGCACCGACAGGCCCTGGGCGCGCAGGCCAATGGCCGCGCTCATGCCGGCGGGGCCGGCGCCGATCACCACCACATCGAATTCGCGTTTCATGGCAGCACGCTCCGCTTGCCGAACTGGCGTTGCACCTGCATGCCTTCGCGCACGGTGACCAGGCAGGTCTGGGTGGACGCCACACCGTCGACGATGGCCAGGCAGTCAAAGCACACGCCCATCATGCAGAACGGCGCGCGCGGGCTTTCGTGCACCGGCGTGGTCCGGCTGGCGGGGCGGGGTTGGCGCAGCAGCACCGCGGCCACGGTCTCGCCGGGCGTGGCGGTGACGGCCTCGCCGTCGATGGTGAGCATCAGCGCGGGCGCGCCGGACTCAGGCAACTTTCGGAACATTGAAGCGCTCATGATGAAAGGCATCCAGGGTTTCAAGGGGCGCGCCGCCGGCCAGCGCGCGGGCGTACGGCCCGGCGTGAAACGAGGCCAGCGTCACGCCGGAATGGCAAAGCGCGATGGACACGCCATCGTGGGTGGGAGACTGCGCGTAGACGGGGCCGCCGTCGGGGGTCATGATCCGCAGGCACGACCAGTGCCGCACCAGCCGCGCGGCGGCCAGGCCCGGCAGGATGCGCAGCGCGTTGCGGCTCATGCGCGCCGCGGCCGCCGAGGTGGTGCCCAGGTCGTAGCCCACCTCTTCCTGCGTCAGGCCCACCATGACCGTGCCCTCGCCGGTCTGCCGCATGCCGCTGGCGGGCACGGGCAGCAGCGGCGCCAGGCGTTCGGTGACCAGGATCTGTCCGCGCTGGGGCCGCAGCGGCACATCCAGTCCGACCATGGCGCCCAGCGCGGCCGAGCCCAGCCCGGCAGCAATGACCAGTCGCGGCGCGCGGGCCTGCAAGGCCCCGGCGCTGACTTGCACGCCGCCGCCCGGCGCATGGCCGATGGCGCTGACGGTGTGGTGGTTGCGCAAGTGGCCGCCGCGCCGCAGAAAGGCGGTCTGCAACGCGGCCAGCAGGCGCAGCGGATTCACATGTCCGTCCTGCTCGCCCAGGCTGGCGCCGGCCACGGCCTTGCCCAATTGCATCGTGGGATAGCGGTGCCGCAGTTCGGCGCGATCCAGGATCTGCGTACAGGGCGCCAGCTCGGGCGCCTGCCCCCGCCACAGCGCCAGGCGGGCGGCGCGGCTGGCCAGTTCGCCGTCGCTCATGCAGAAATGCAGGCCGCCGCAGCGCTCGTAGTCCAGCGTCACGCCGCTGTCTTCCTGCAAGCGGCGCGCGAATTCGGGCCAGTCCTGCACAGCCTGGCGCGACAGCCGCTGGTAGGCGGGATAGCCGTGGCCCTTGCCCTGCAGCCAGACCAGCCCGAAGTTGGCCTTGGCCGCGCGGTAATCGGTATCGGCGCCGTCCAGCAGCAGCACCCGGCAGCCCTGCCCGGCCAGGCCGTAGGCAATGGCCGCGCCTACCATGCCAGCGCCGGCCACGATGACGTCGTAGTCATGCGCCATGGCGGACCGCCCTTGCGCGGGGCACCCTTGCGCGGGGCGCCCTTGCGCCGGCCCGGCCCACGCTATAACCTTCGCGGCTGGAAAACGGGTTGCGGCCCTTTGGGGTTATGGCATGAAAGAGACCTTGAACCTGCGGCAGATCGAAGCCTTCAAGGCGGTGGTGGAACACGGCACCGTCAGCCAGGCCGCGGTGGCGCTGGGCGTGTCGCAGCCGGCGGTCAGCAAGCTGCTGTCGCACCTGGAGACCGACACGGGCCTGGCGCTGTTCGACCGCGTGCGCGGCAAGCTCGCGCTCACCACCCAGGGCATGCGCCTGTACCAGGAGATCGACCGCGTGTTCAGCGGCCTGCGGCAAGTGGAGCAAGCCGTGGATTCCATCCGCCGCGACGAGCAGCGCACCTTGACGGTGGGCGTGCTGCCGGCCCTGTCGGGCGCCTTCATCCGCCGCGCCACCATGCAGTTCCTGGCGCGCCATCCCGACGTGCGCGTGTCGATCCAGATCCGCGGCTCGCTGTTCCTGGCCGACTGGCTGGCCACCCGCCACATCGACGTGGCGCTGGTCGGCAGCCGGGTCGACAACCCGTACATCGAGCGCGAGGCGCTGTTCCGCTATCCGCTGGTGTGCGCCCTGCCCGTCAACCACGAGCTGACGCGCAAGCGCGTGATCCGGCCGCGCGACCTGGACGGCTTGCCGTTCGTGTCGTTCGGCAGCGACAGCCAGACGCACGAACTGGTGCAGCAGGCCTTCTCCACGTCGGACGCGCGGCTGAACGTGGTGCTGGATACCAGCACGGCGCCGACGGTGTGCGAGTTCGTCGCCGCGGGCCTGGGGGTGTCGTTGATTCATCCGTTGTTCGCCGAAGGGTTTCAAAGCCGCCTGGTGCTGCGGCGGTTCGATCCGGAATTGAATTTCCATTTCCAGTTGTGCCGTTCACAGGCGTCGCGCAACGCGGCGCTGGTCGAGACCTTTGTCGAGGAGGCGCGCGACGTCGCCGCGCAGATCTCCCGGGAAGTGTTGAAGGGGCAGTGACCGGTGACCCGGACGGGTGACGCGGGCCCGGATCGCCGCGTTGACCGTCAGGGCACCTTGACCGTGGTCAGCTCGGTGATCGGCGGCTGCAGGTTCAGCGCGCCCTTGAGCGCATAGCCGTAGTTCACCCGGTCGCTGTGCACCCAGACCTGCTTGAGCCCGAACAGCGGCACCGCGCAGACGTCGTCGTGGATCTTGGCCTGTGCCTCTTTCCACAGCGCCAGCTGGCGCGCGGCGTCCGGCTCGACGCGGGCCTGGCGGATGGCGTCGTCGGCCACCGAGCAGTGCGAGAAGTTCGACATCGCGGCCGGCGCGCCGATGGCGGCGGCCGAGTCGTAGAACTCGGTCAGGTAGGTATCCGCGTTGGGAAAGCGCGCGGCGCCGTAGAACACCAGGCCGCTCAGGTCCTGGCGGCTCTTGGCCTGGTAAGTCGCGTGGTCCACCACTTCCATGTTGAGCTTGATGCCGGCCTTGGCCAACTGCGCCTGCACGATCTCCATGATCGGCTGCTGCGCCGAGATATTCGACACGATCGACTTGATCTCGATGCCGCTGGGAAAGCCCGCCTCGGCCAGCAGTTTGCGGGCGCGGTCCGGGTCGTAGGCGTAGCCGCCCGCGCCGCAGTCCTGGCCCAGGTAGCCGTTGGGCACCACCGAGCAGCCCTTTTCCGCGACGTCCTTGCCGGCGTAGCGCACGATCTCGTCGACATTGATGGCGGCGGCGATCGCCTGGCGCACCTTCAGGTTGTCCAGCGGCTTGATGTTGCGGTTGATGTGCAGGGTGCGGAATTCGGCCGGTTCGAAGATGTCGACCTGCATGCCGCGCTTGGCCGAGCGTTCCACCCAGCGCTGTTCGCGCTTGCCCTGCATGACGTCGATCTCGTTGGATGTGAAGGCCAGTTCGCGCGCGCTGTCCGACGGGATCATGCGGTACATGATGCCGCCCAGTTTGGGCTTGCCGCGGAAGTACGCGTCGTTGGCCACCAGCTTCACGTATTGCTGCGTGACGTGTTCGCCAAAGGCAAAGGGCCCCGTGCCCACGGGCGAGGCGCCGAACTTGTCGCCCAGCTTTTCGGCGGCCTTCTTGCTGACGATGTTGCCGCCGTGGTAGTTCGATACCCGGCCCAGGAAGGCGGCATCCGGGTACTTCAACGTGAAGCGCACGGTGTAATCGTCCAGCGCCTCGACCTTGTCGATGATGCCGAAGGCAGCCGCGAAGCTGGACCGGTTGGGGTCGGCGGCGCGCTGGATCGAATAGACCACGTCGTCCGCCTTCAGTTCGCCGTAGCCGGCATGGAACTGCACACCGTGGCGCAGATGGAAGGTCCAGGTCTTGCTGTCCGCCGAGGCCTCCCAGCGTTCGGCCAAGTCCGGTTCCAGGGCCTTGGGATCGGCGCTGCCCGCCGGAAAGCGCACCAGCGCATCGAACATCTGCGCGGCCACGCCCTTGTCGGCCGTGGAGGTGGCGCGGTGCGGATCCAGCGAGGCGTTGTCGGCCGCGCCCGAACTGATGCGCAAGAGCGGACGATCCTGGGCATGGGCGGGCGCGGTCAGGCCCGCGCTACAGGCCGCGAACAGCGCGGCGGCAAAGACGAGAGTGGCAGGACGTTTCATGACTTCCCTTGTGCGCCGCGCGGCGGCGGCTGTCGTGTTCTGCAGTCAGAGGTACAGCGTGCAGGCAGACTAGAATCGGCAAGACATGGCGTCAAAGTCCTTAAGGTACATACCCTATTCCTAAAGGTTATATATCTGCCGTCCCGTCGAAGGACGTCCCCGGGAAGCAGGCACCGGGCTAGTGGTTAGTACTGATGCGCAAAAAAACGGCGGATTCAGGGAAAACACCGATGCCGCGGCGCGCGCGACAAGCCCCTTCCGCGGGAATGGTCATGCTTGACCCTAGGTACGGCCGGCCCTATTCTTATTTGAACGATCATTCCATAAAGGCCGCCATGCGCACCAAGGATTTCGAACCCGACGACGTTGCCGACGCGGCCATGCACGTGTTCTGGCGGCGCGGCTATGCGGCCACGTCCGTGCAGGACCTGGTCGACGGCACCGGCCTGGGACGCGGCAGTCTGTACAACGCCTTCGGCAGCAAGCAGGGCCTGTACGAGGCCGCGCTGCGCCGCTACCACGACCTGACCGCGGCCAACCTGGAACTGCTGGCCCGGCCCGGCACGGCCCGCGAGCGCATCGGCCGCCTGCTCGACTTCATCGTCGACGACGAATTGCGCGAAGCCAGCCGGCGCGGCTGCCTGGTGGCCAATGCCTCGCTGGAAATGGCAGGCCAGGACGACACGGTGGCCGAGTTGGTGCGGCGCAATTTCCAACGCCTGGAAAAGGCGCTGGAGAAAATCCTGGCCGACGCGCAAGCCGGCGGCGAGATCGACGCCGGCAAATCGCCGCGCGCGCTGGCCCGCTTCATCGTCACCACCATCCAGGGCCTGCGCGTGGTCAGCAAAGGCAACTCCCCCCGCGAACGCCGGCAATGGCTGGCGGACGTGGTGGGCGTGGCGCTGGGCGCGCTGTAGGTCGGGCCTTTTTTTCTCATCGCGGCCGCCTTTGGGTGTCCGCATTTTTTTACCCATTATTGGAATGATCATTCCAATTTAACCGTGTTTCAATCGCCCCAAACCATGACACCCCCCTCCTCCTCTTCCGCGCTGCCCGCCAGCGCCTGCCCGCAAGACACCGTTGAACGCCTGCCGCTGGGCAAACTGCTGGCCATGGCGCTGGCCGGCTTCATCACCATCATGACCGAGACCGTGCCCGCCGGCCTGCTGCCGCAGATCGGCCAGGGGCTGGGCGTGTCCGAGTCGCTGGCCGGGCAACTGGTCACCCTGTTCGCCGCCGGCTCGGTGCTGACGGCCATTCCCCTCATCGCCGCCACCCGCAGCTGGAATCGCCGGCCGCTGCTGCTGTTGGCGCTGGCCTGCCTGTGCGTGTTCAACGTCGTCACCGCCCTGTCCAGCCACTACGTGTTGACGCTGGCCGCGCGCTTCATCGGCGGCATGGCCGCGGGACTGCTGTGGGGGCTGCTGGCCGGCTATGCCCGCCGTCTGGTCGCGCCTCGCCAGCAAGGCCGGGCGCTGGCGGTGGTGGGCGCGGGCCAGCCGCTGGCCTTGTGCCTGGGCGTACCCGCCGGCGCCTGGCTGGGCAGCATGATGGATTGGCGCGGCGTATTCTGGATCATGGCCGCCGTGTCGCTGGCGCTGGTGGTGTGGGTGCGCGTGGCCGTGCCCGACTTCGCCGGCCAGGCGGCGCGCCAGCGCCAGTCCATCGCGCGCACCTTCCTCATGCCCGGCATCCGCCCCATCCTGTTCGTGCTGTTCACCTGGATCCTGGCGCACAACGTGCTCTATACCTATATCGCGCCGTACCTGGCCCATCACGGGCAGCCGGTGCCGGTAGACGCGGTGCTGCTGGTGTTCGGCGCCAGCGCCATCGCCGGCCTGTGGCTGATCGGAATGCAGGTCGACCGCCGCCTGCGGGCCATGACGCTGGGTTCGCTGGCGCTGTTCGCCCTGACCGCCTGCGCGCTGGGCATCGCCGGCGATCAGCCGGCCACGGTGCTGGCCGGCGTGGCGCTGTGGGGCCTGAGCTTCGGCGGCGCGCCGACCTTGCTGCAGACCGCCATCGCCGACACCGCCGGTGAACACTCGGACGTGGCGCAGTCGATGCTGGTCACCATCTTCAACCTGGCCATCGCCTGCGGCGGCGTGCTGGGCGGCGTGCTGCTGGACACGGCGGGCGCGGGCGCGTTCGCATGGACGGTGGCCGCGGTGGCCAGCATTGCGCTGCTGGCGGCGTGGCGGGCGCGCGCGCACGGTTTTCGCGCGGGACACCGGGCCTAGGGCCGGTCAGCGCTAAAGGAAGCCTCGCGCAAGCCCTAGGGCGTATCGCCTGCCGGCCCGCGGGACGGCACGCCCCGCCCCCCGATCGCCGCCAGCGGCGCCAGCATGCAGGCCGCGGCGATCAGCAGCGTGGCGGACAGGCCCCAGCGGTCCACGCTGGCCCCGCCCGCCAACGCGCCCAAGGCAATCGCCAGGTTGAACACGCCCACGAACAGCGAGGTCGCCGCCTCGACCGCGTCGCGGGCGGACTGCATCATCCAGGTCTGCAAGGCGACCGACACGCCGCCGTAGGACACGCCCCACAGCAACAAAAGCGCCACCGCGCCGGGACGCAGGTTGCCCAGCCACGGTAACAGCGCCAGCGTGGCCAGCAGTCCCAGCACGATGGCCAGCAAGGTGGGACGCAAACGCCGCGCCGCCGCCCCGCCGGCCAGGAAATTGCCGGCGATGCCGGCCACGCCATAGGCGAACAGCAGCGGCCCGATCCAGCTTTGCGCAAAGCCCGCCTTGGCCTGCAGCAACGGCCGTACAAACGTATAGGCCATGAAATGACCGGCTACCAGGAACAGCGTGACGAGCAGCCCGCGCCGCAACACCGGGTTGCGCAGCTGGCCCAGCAGTTCACGCGCCGTGATCGACCGAGTCACCGGCAACGGCGGCAACGTCAGCGCGGCCCACAGCAGCACCGCCGCGCTCAATGCGGCCATCGCGCCGAACGCGCTGCGCCATCCGGCCAGCTCGCCGATCAACGCCCCCAGCGGCACGCCCAGCACCGACGCCACCGCCACGCCCCCGAAAATCACCGCGGTCGCCAGGCCGGCGGACGCGGGCGCCACCAGCCGGCTGGCCAAGCCGCCCGCCACCGCCCAGATGCCGCCGATGCACACGCCCACCAGCACCCGCGCCGCCAGGAACCACGCCAGGCCCGGCGCCAGCGCGCTGGCCAGGTTGGCGCCGGCCAGCAACAGCAGCAGGCCGCAAAGAATGCGCCGCCGGTCGATGCCGCGGGCGCCCACCACCACCAGCGGCGCGCACAGGGCCGCCAGCAGCCCGGGCACGAACATCAGCAATCCGCCTAGCCCGACCGACACGTCCAGGCTGTCGGCGATCGGCACCAGCAAACCCACCGGCAGCATTTCGGTGGTGACGACACAGAAGGTCGCCAGGCCGGCCGCCGCCACCGCGCCCCAGGCATTGGCGCGGGCATCGGGTTCGATGCCAGGGCCGGATTCGCCGGCGGCGTCGTGGTTCGTGCGTGTCATGGGGAAGTGTCTCGTTGAATCAGGAGTCGCTGGGAAGCCCGCCCGGCGCCGTCAGCGCGCTGCGCGGCAAACCCGCGTGGAAGGTCTTTCCAGGCAGTCTACTGATTCCGTATTCCAGATAAAGCATGAATATCTAGAAACACAAGGGACAAATCGTCGACAATCAGGATCCCAGGCAGCAATGCGAACTCCGGAGCGCCTTCCATGACTTCCCCCGGCATCGACCATCTCGGCGACGTGCTCGCCTTCGTACGCGTGGCCGACGCGCAGAGTTTCACGCTGGCCTCCGAAAAACTGGGCTTGTCGCGCTCGGCCATCGGCAAGTGCATCGCCCGGCTGGAGCAAAGCGTGGGCGCGCGGCTGCTGCATCGCAGTACCCGCAGCGTCAGCCTCAGCGACGAAGGCCGGGTGTTCTACGAACACGCGCAACGCATCCTGGCCGAAGTCGAGAACGCCACCGACGCCCTGGCCAGCCGCCAGGAAGCGCCGCGCGGCCGCCTGCGCATCGACATGCCGGTGGCGCTGGGCCGGCTGCACCTCATGCCGCTGCTGCACGACTACCTGGCGCAATGGCCCGAGGTCGACGCCGACGTCAGTTTTTCGGACGACTACACCGACCTGGTGCGCGACGGCATCGACGTCGCGATCCGCATCGGCGGCGAGACCGACAGCCGCCTGGTGCGCCGCGTGCTGGCGCCGCACCGGCTCATCACCTGCGCCGCGCCCGCCTACCTGGACCGCCACGGCGCGCCGGCCTCGCCCGACGATCTGGCGCGCCACCAGACGCTGGCCTTCACGCACATGGGCGCGCTGGTACCGTGGCGCTATGCCCATCAAGGACAGGACCGCCTGGTGCAGGTCGCCGGCCGCTTGCGCCTGGGCAACACCGAGGCCCTGCGCGACGCCGCGCTGGCGGGCGCCGGCATCGTCCAGCTGGGCGCCTTCCTGGTGGGCGACGACCTGCGCCAAGGCCGGCTGGTACCGCTGCTGCAAGCCTGCACCCCGCCCGGCGCGCCGGTCTGCGCGGTGTATCCGCACCGGCGGCACCTGGCGCCCAAGGTGCGCCGCTTGATCGACGACATCGCGGCGCGATGGGCGCACGGCGCGCCTTGGGGGGAGTGACCGAACGCATCGGGTTCCAAAGCCATCGCCTGCGATGGCGTGGCCGGCGCGCCCGGTTTTCGCGCGCCATTGCCCGGGTAGCTCGCCATTTGAATCAGCTATCATGATGTTCAGCATCGCCATTGACGATGCAAATGCCCGCAGCCGATTCGTCTGCCTAGCATAGCGGCAGCCAGCCGGCGCCGCGCCGCCTGCCTTGCCTGCCTTACCGTCTTACACCCCGGAGTTTTCGTTGAGCGACATCTACCACTTCAGCCGCGGATCCGCCCCGCTGCTGATCTCCATTCCCCATCTCGGCAGCCAGATTCCCGATGCGCAGCGCGCCCGGATGACGCCCGTCGGCCAGCAGTCCGGGGACACCGACTGGCACCTGGATACCCTGTATCAGTTCGCCGAAGCGCTGGGCGCATCGGTGCTGGGCGCCCGATATTCGCGTTACGTGGTGGACCTGAACCGCTCGCCCGATGACGAAAGCCTGTATCCCGGCCAGACCAAGACGGGCCTGTGCCCGACCCACACCTTCCGCGGCGAACCGCTGTACCTGAGCGACGCCGTCCTGACCGACGACGAACGCACGCATCGCGTGCAGCACTACTGGCAGCCCTATCACGCCAAGCTGCGCGAAGAGCTCGACCGCATCCGCGCCGAACACGGCACGGTGCTGCTGTGGGAAGCCCACTCGATCGCCAGCGTGCTGCCGCGCCTGTTCGAGGGCAAGTTGCCCGACCTGAACCTGGGCACCGCCGACGGCGCCAGCTGCGCGCCGGACATCCTGGCCGCCATCGGCGAACGCCTGCCGGACTGCGGCTACACCTCGGCCCTGAACGGCCGCTTCAAGGGCGGCTACATCACGCGCCACTACGGCTCGCCGGCCGAGGACATCCACGCCGTGCAACTGGAAATGTGCCAGTCCACCTATATGGACGAGTCCTACCCCTACGGCTACCTGCCCAACGCCGCGAACAAGGTCATCCCCGTGGTCGAAGGCCTGGTGCGGGCCGCGCTGGCGCAGACGCTGGCGCGCAAGCGCTAAGCGGCCGGCCCCGCGCCACAACGTCCGCATGCCGCCGCCGATGAACCGCTTTTCGTTCAGCACCACCGAGAATTATCCCGATTGGAGCCTGCTGCTGACGTGGGTGGCGGTGGTGGAAGCGGCGTCGGTGTCAGGCGCGGCTCGCCTGCTGGGCTTGTCGCAGGCGGCGGTCTCGCAACGCGTCAAGCAGCTGGAAACCGCGATGTCCACCGAGCTGCTGGACCGCAGCACGCGGCCGGCGCGGCCGACCCCGGCGGGCGAACTGTT
This sequence comes from Achromobacter sp. UMC71, assembly GCF_014170305.1. GTDB lineage: Bacteria > Pseudomonadota > Gammaproteobacteria > Burkholderiales > Burkholderiaceae_B > Achromobacter. The sequence goes on along the minus strand of NZ_LZZT01000010.1, from coordinate 62,542 downwards.
GTTCGACCACGCCGCGCGATTGCTGGCGCAGGCCGGCGACATGACGGAAAGCGTGCGCAACCTGAGCCGCGCCAAGCGCAATATCGTGCGCTTCGGTTGCGTGGATTCGTTCGCCGGCACACTGGGCCCCACCCTGATCCACGGGCTGTCCGGCGCGTCGCGCCAGATCCGCCTGTGGTCGGGCATCACGCCCGTCCTGGACAAGCAGCTGGAAGACCGGCAGCTGGACCTGGTGGTGACCACCAGCGCCTCGGCCGGCAAGCCCAGCATCCGCAAGACCGCCCTGTTCAGCGAACCCTACGTGCTGATCGTGCCGCGCAGCCTGGGCATGGAAAAGATCACCACGCTCAAGGAATTGGGCAAGCGCGCGCAGTTCATCCGCTACAGCGCCCGCTCGTTCATCGGCGCCGAGATCGACCGCCTGGTCGAGGCGCACGACGTCATGATCGAACGCACGTTCGAGTTCGACAACACCGACCCGCTGCTCAGCCTGGTGACGGCCGGCCTGGGCTTTGGCATCAGCACGCCGCTGTGCATCTGGCAGTCGCGTCATTTCATTGACCAGCTGCGCGTGCTGCCGCTGGCGCCCTTCCTGGGCATGGCGCGCGGCGACGACCCCAGCCTGTCGCGCAGTTTCTACCTGGCCGCGCGGCCGCAAGAGGTCGGCAAGCTGCCGACCGAGGCCCGCGACGTCATCCTGATGGCGATGGAACGGCTGGTGCACAAGGACATCGCCCCGGCGCTGGGACTGCCGCCCGCCTCGCTCTGGCGCAGCCTGCGGCGCTAGGGACTGTCAACACTCAGGCGCCTCGCACAGGCTCCAGGCGCCACCGGCCGCCCTTTGCCTGTCACACGATTGCGGTCAGCTCCGGCACGGCGTCGAACAGATCCGCCACCAAGCCGTAATCGGCCACGCCGAAGATCGGCGCATCGCCGTCCTTGTTGATGGCGACGATGGTCTTGGCATCCTTCATGCCGGCCAGATGCTGGATGGCGCCCGAGATGCCGACCGCCACGTACAGCTCGGGCGCGACGACCTTGCCCGTCTGGCCCACTTGCCAGTCGTTGGGCGCGTAACCGGCATCCACCGCGGCGCGCGATGCGCCCAGGGCGGCGCCCAGCTTTTCGGCCAGGGGATCGAGCAGCTTGAAGTTCTGCGCGCTGCCCAGGCCGCGTCCGCCGGACACCACCACGCGGGCGCCGCTCAGGTCGGGACGTTCGGATTTGACGATCTCGCGGCTGACCATGCGGGCCAGACCTGCATCCGCCACGGCCGGCACGGGTTCCACCGGCGCATTGCCGCCGGTGGCGGGCGCGGCGTCGAACGCCGTGGGTCGGATGGTCGCCACGACCACCGGATAGCCGCTGCGTACCGTGGCGATCGCGTTGCCCGCGTAGATGGGACGCTTGAAGGTGTCGGCGGCCAGCACCGCGATCACGTCCGAGACCTGCGCCACGTCCAACAGGGCGGCGATGCGCGGTGCGACGCTTTTTCCCTGCGCGGTGGCGGCCATGAAGATGTGCGTATAGCCGGCAGCCACCGCCACCGCCTGCGCGGCCAGGTTCTCGGCCAGGCTGTCGGCCAAATGCGGCGCCTGCGCCAGCAGCACCTTGGCCACGCCCGCGACCTGGGCGGCGGCGTCGGCGACGGCCTGCACGCCGTCGCCGGCCACCAGCACGTGGATGGGCCGATCCAGCGTGGCGGCCGCCGCGATGGCGTTCAGGGTGGCGCCGTTCAGCGCGCGCGTATCGTGTTCGGCAATAACCAGGACCGTCATCAGATCACCTTCGCTTCATGCTTGAGTTTGTCGACCAGCGCGGCCACGTCGGCCACCTTGATGCCCGGCGCGCGGGCGGCGGGCGATTCCACCCGCAAGGTCTCCAGGCGCGACGCCGGGTCCACGCCCAGGTCCTGCGGCGTGGTCACGTCCAGCGGCTTTTTCTTGGCCTTCATGATGTTGGGCAGCGTGACATAGCGCGGCTCGTTCAACCGCAGGTCGGCCGTCACCACGGCCGGCAGCGCCAGGTCCACCACTTCCAGGCCGCCGTCGACCTCGCGGGTCACGCGGGCCCGGCCGTCTTCGATGTGGATGGCGCTGGCCTGGGTGGCTTGCGGCCAGCCCAGCAGCGCGGCCAGCATCTGGCCCGTCTGGCAGGCATCGTCGTCGATGGCCTGCTTGCCCAGGATCACCAGCGCCGGCTGCTCGCGCGCCACCACGGCGCGCAACAGCTTGGCCACGGCCAGGGGCTGCAACGCGGTGTCGGTCTGCACCAGCACGCCCCGGTCGGCCCCGATGGCCAGGGCGGTGCGCAGCGTCTCCTGCGCTTGGGTGACGCCGCAAGTCACGGCCACCACCTCGCTGGCCGCGCCCTGCTCTTTCAGGCGCACAGCCGCCTCGACGGCGATCTCGTCGAACGGGTTCATCGACATCTTGACGTTGCCGATGTCGACACCGCTCTGGTCGGCCTTGACGCGCACGTTGACGTTGTAATCCACCACGCGTTTGACCGCGGCAATTACCTTCATGAAAACACTCCTGGGTCAGTAAAGGATATCCAGCAACACGGCGGCCAGGCCGGCGGCCTGCGACGGCACGCCGCGAGCCGGCGTGAACGAGTGATCGCCCCCGGCGCCGGGCTTGCCGGCACAGAACGCGGACCGCAGCAGGAAATCGCCCGCGGCCAATTCGTGGGGACCGTCCGGCGTATGCCAGCGGCCCGCGGCCAGCGCCAGGCATAGCCGCAGGTGCCGCCCCGCACCGCCCGGCGCCAAGGCGCCGACAGGCAACTCGGCCGCTTCGGATGCCGGCGCCAGGCTCACGCAGCGCACCCGCGCCTGCGCCGCCCCGCGCCGCACGAACAGGTTCAACACCTGCACGGGGCCGCCCGGCAGCGTGCCATGCCAGGCCAGATCGCCGGCGAAAGCGGCGGGACGGCCCAGGGGCAGCAGCACCCGCGCGCTTGCATCGCGCAGGATCACGTCCCCGCCGGACAGCACCACCGATACACGGTCATCCCCCGCAAAGCGCGAGTACGGCCCGTCACGGGCGATGTCCGCCACGCTGACCCGCCAGCGCGCCGCACCCGCCGAGGTCTCATCCATGGCCAGCGTGCGCGTCACGCCGCCGCCGTTCTTCCACGGTTCGGACGCCAAGGACGGCCAGTGGCCGCCCCACGCGCCGCCGGATTCAGGAGACTGCGCCAAGGCCGTACTTCCCGGTCAGCAACGCGCCGCGCTGAAAGCGGCTCAGGGCATACGGCGCCAGCGATACGTCGGTGGCCAGCCCCAACGCTTCCTGCGCCAGCACGCGGCCCACGGTGGGCGACAACTTGAAGCCGTGGCCGGAAAAGCCGAAGCCCACCACCAACCCCTGCACGCCGGGCACCCGGCCCAGCACCGGATTCCAGTCCGGCGTCACGTCGTACACGCCGGTCCACGACGAAGCCAGCCCGGCGGTCTCGTAGGCCGGAAAGCGCTCGGCCACCTGCGCCCCCACCTCGGCCACGTAGTCCAGCGCAATGTCGCCCTGCTCCGCGTCGCTGTGCTGCAGGGTTTCGCCCACGACGCCCTCACTGACCAGCATCTGGTTGCCGCCATAGCTACGGCAATACAGCATGCCGGGCGAGGCCAGGTCCTTGTAGACCGGCATCGAATAGGTATAGGGCGCCGCTTCGCATTCCAGCGCCAGCACCGCGTGGCGCTCGGGCAGCACCGGCATGGCCACGCCGGTCCAGGCGGCCAGCTCGGATGTCCAGATATTCTGCGTGCTGATCACCAGCGGGCTGGCGTAGTCGCCCTCGGACGTGGACACGCCCGTGACCCGGCCGTTCTCGACCAGCAAGCGATGCACGTCGACGTTTTCCCGGATCGTCACGCCCCGGCGGCGGGCGCCGCGCGCAAAGCTGGTGGCCACCAGGTAGGCATCCGCAAAGCCGGCCTCCGGCTCGAAGCCGATCAGCGCGGCGTCGTCGAACGAGGCGATCGGCAGCAGTTCACGGGCCTGCGCGGGCGTCAGCAGCTCCAGCGCAATACCCTGGGCCTGCTGCTGTGCCAGCGCGCCGCGCAGCGGTTCCAGCTTGTCGTTGTCGGCCGCGCTGATCAGATAGCCGCACTTGACCAGGCCGCACGAGGCTTCGTCGTCGCCGATGTAGTTCGAGAAATCGTTGAACACGCGCCACGAACGCTGGGCCAATTCCACGTTCTCGCGCACCGAATAGTGGGTGCGCAGAATGCCGGACGATTGCGAGGTGGTGCCCGCGCCGATCGTCGCGCGATCCAGCACCAGTACATTCTTCGCCCCCAACGCGGCCAGGTGGAAGGCAACCGAACTGCCGATCACGCCCGCACCGATCACGATCACGTCATAACTTTTCACGACTTGGCTCCAAGAACAAGTGGCCGGAGTGTGAACCCGCGATTCCCGGGGGCTCGAAATATAAGCGCGTTGGATTTTGAGCATCGACGTTGCTTATATACACGTCCACCGCCCGCCGGCGGGCGAAAGTCTGGGCAGCCGCAACGCAGAGTGCCGGCGACCTGAATCTTTCAGTCAATCACCATCCAAGCAGGGGAAATCGCATGAACATGAATCGCCGCGAGATGCTGGCGCGCACCGCCGCGCTGGCCGGCGCCAGCGCCTTGGGTTTTCCGATGATCGGCCGCGCCGCCGCGTCCTACACCTACGGCGGCTCCGCCTGGCTGGGCCACTATTCGGCCTATATCGCCATGAAGACGGGCCTGTTCGCCAAGCAGGGCCTGGAAATCAAGTGGCAGAGCTTCGCCACCTCGTCCGACCGCATGAGCGCCGTGATGGCCGGCAACATCGACCTGGCCGGCACCGGCGTGGTGTCGTCCCTGGCCCTGATGGCGGCCGGCGCCCGCCAGTTCCAGGTGATCGCCACGCCCAACAACTTCGGCCGCGCCGAAGGCGTGCTGGTGCGCGAGGACGTCAAGTCCGTCGCCGACCTGAAGGGCAGGAAGATCGGCGTCACCTACGCGTCCAGCGCCCATGTGCTGCTGCTGGACGTGCTGCGCCAGGCCGGCATGGACCCGGACCGCGACGTGTCCATCATCAACCTGCCCGCCACCAACATCCTGTCGGCCTACCAGGGCAAGCAGATCGACGCGGCGGTCGCCTGGACGCCGGCGTTCGACCGTATCAAGGCCGTGCCGGGCACCCGCGTGCTGCTGGATGACACCGCGTTCTCGCTCTACAAGCAATACGCCATTACCCCCGGGCCGGACGTGCTGCTGACCCACGCCAAGCTGGGCAAGGACAACCCCGAGGCCGTGCGCAAGTTCCTGGCAGCGGTGTTCCAGGCCAATGCCCTGCTGACCGAGCAGCCCGATGAGGCCGCCGGCGTGCTGCTGGAGCTGACCGGCCTGTCGCGCGACGACCAGTTGAACGTCATCAAACAGACCCAGTGGTACAGCGCCGCCGACCAGAAGGCCCTGATGGTGGATCCGGGCAATTTCGTCAACGGCATGCAGAAGCTGGCCGAGATGCTGGTATCCCTGAAGCAGATCGACCGCGCGCCCACGGTCAAGGACTGGGTCCAGGCCTCGTACCTGTAAGCCCGGAGCCGCTGTCTTATGTCCACGCGTTCCGCTACCCGCGACACCACGCTGATCTGGGTCAGTGTGGTGTCCCTGCTGTGTTTCCTGTTGCTATGGGAAGGCCTGTGCCGCGCCGGCGCGGTCGATCCCATTTTCCTGCCGGCGCCGTCCCAGGTGCTGGCGCGCGCCCTATCGATGTCGGACCAGGGCACGTTGTTCTACAACGTGCTGGCCTCGACCCGGCGCGTGATGGTGGGTTTCCTGGCGGCCGTCATCGTGGCGATTCCGCTGGGCATCCTGCTAGGCACCTCGAAGGTGGCGCGCGCCGTCTTCGATCCCATCATCTCGTTCCTGCGTCCGCTGCCGTCCATGAGCTGGATTCCGCTGTCGCTGCTGTGGTTCGGCATCACCGAGACGCAGAAGTACAGCATCGTGTTCATGGGCTCGTTCGTTCCCGCCCTGCTCTATGTGATGGAGGCCTCGCGCAGCATCGACCCGGTGCTGGTGCGGGCCGCGCGCAACCTGGGCGCCAACCGCTGGCAGGTGATGCGCGAAGTGCTGTTCCCGGGCTGTCTGCCGCAGATCCTGTCCGGCATGAAGATCATCCTGGGCCTGTCCTGGACTTGCGTCATTTCGGCCGAGCTGGTCGCGTCCAAGGAAGGCCTGGGTTTCATGATCATGAACGGCAAGGAGTTCTTCCAGACCGACACCGTGGTGCTGGGCATGGTCCTGATCAGCTTCACCGTGCTGGTGACCGATCTGTGTTTGCGTCTACTTGAACGATGGGTACTGTCATGGCAACGATAAGCGACGATACGATGATCCGCCTGCGCGACGTGTCCAAGGCGTATGGCGACATCACCGTGCTGGACAAGGTGGACCTCGAGGTCAAGCGCGGCGAATTCCTGGTGCTGCTGGGCGCTTCAGGCTGCGGCAAATCCACCTTGCTGAACCTGATGGCCGGCTTCATCACCCCCAACACCGGCACGGTGGCCGTCAACGGCAAGCCGGTCACGGACGTCACCGCCGCCTGCGGCATGGTGTTCCAGCAGTACGCCCTGTTCCCCTGGCGCACGGTGCAGGAAAACGTGGAATTCGGCCTGAAGATGCGCGGCATGTCCCGGCAGGAACGCGCCCCCATCGCCCGCAAGTACATCGAGATGGTGGGCCTGAAGCAGGCGGCCGACAAGTACCCGCACGCGCTGTCCGGCGGCATGAAGCAGCGCGTGTCGATCGCGCGGGTGCTGGCCAACGACCCGGACGTGATGCTGTTCGACGAACCCTTCGCCGCCCTGGACGCCATGACCCGGCAGGTGCTGCAGGACCAGCTGCTGTCGATCTACGAGCAAAGCGGCAAGACGATCGTCTTCATCACGCACTCCATCGACGAAGCGTTGACGCTGTCCACCCGCATGGCGGTCATGGGCTCCAAGCCCGGGCGCATCGTGCAGGACATCCAGAACGACCTGCCCCACCCGCGCAGCGCCGACGTGCAGTTGTCGCCCCGCTTCGTCGAGCTCAAGCGCGCCATCTGGGAACGGGTGCAGGAAGAAGTGACGCGCAGCATGGAGCTGGCTGCGGACTGAACGGCGGGACCCGCGTAGCGCGCCGGTATCTCAGATATCTTCGGTGTACAGCTCGACCCGGATGTGGAAGTTCTCGATCCGCCCCCACTGCGAGCGCGACGAATAGAGGGTTTCCTCGGAGCCGAAACCGATCAGGTATTCGCGCCCCGTGCTCGGGTCGCGCCAGGATTGCGGCGCCGTCTGCCAGCCGCAGCACTGGAACCGCAGCGGCGCGATGCCGAATTTGCGCTGCAAATAGCTTTCCGCCTGGGCGGCCGACGCGCCGTCCAGGCGGTAGCGCGCCACCAGCGGCTTGCCCTGGGCGCGCAGTTCCAAGCGGCAGCCCTGGTATTCGATGAAATCGGGCTTGCCGCCCAAGGCTTCGAGGAAATCCTGGCAGCCGGGCGTGGGCGCGGCCTGGGCCTGCGCGTCCGATGACAGCAATAGGGCTGGCACTGATAAGACCGGCAGAGATAAGACCGACAGCGCCACCAGCGCGCCAGGCGATACCCGCAAGGCCAGTGGCAACAGCAGCGCGCGCAGCGGGCGCAACAGCAATGCGATCAAGGTATTCAAGGACGCCTCGACAGGAACGGGCCGCGGAAACTTGCCCTATCGCCAGATGGCGCCGCGGGCCGGCGCGCTAGGCGCGCGCCGCAACCGGATTCTGCCACGCCGCGGCGGCGCGGCCCTCTTCAGCCAGAAATTCCACCAACGCGGGCAGCGATGCGTCCATCGGCCGGTTGGCGTGGATGCGCATCACATAGCCCCACGAGCCCGCCATGCGCAGGCCCGGCGTCAATGCCACGAGGCGGCCGCTGGCCAGTTCCTCGTCGATCAGCGGCGCGCGGCCTAGCGCGATGCCCACGCCCGCCGCGGCGGCGGCCACCACGGTGCTCAGGCCGGACAGCACCAGCGGGTCCTGCCCGGCGCTGGCCGGCAGGCCCAGGCGCGGCCGCCAGGTGCGCCAGTCGGTTTCCGGGCTGTCGATGTGCTTTTCCTCGAGCCAGCGGTGCCGCGCGAAGACGCCGGGGTCGTCGCGGTCCTGCGGCGCCACCAGCGCCGGGCTGCACACCGGCACCACGGTCTCGGTCATCAGCGGGATGTCGCCGGGCGCGGCCAGGTGCGGGCCCAGGGCGCGCACATGCAGGAAGGCCAGGTCGATGTCCTGCGCCTTCCAGGCGGGGTCCTGGCTGGCGTGCAGGAACACCTGGATGTCGATATCCGGATGCAGTTCGATGAAGCGGCCGATGCGCGGCGCCAGCCACAACGCCGCCAGCGAGGGGTTGGCCGACACGTTCAGGTTGTAGCGGCGCTTGCCCCGCGCGCTGGCCCGGGCATTGCGGCAGGCGGTCTCGAGCAGGGTCAAGGCCTGTTGTACCGACGCCAGCAGCGCGGCGCCGGCTTCGGTGGTTTCCGCGCGACGCACCGTGCCGCCCCGCCGCAGCAGGCTGACGCCCAGGTCCGCCTCCAGCGCCCGCAACTGGTGGCTGACGGCGCTTTTGGTGACGTGCAGCTCGATCGCGGCGCGGCTCAGGCTGCCCAGGCGGGCAACGGCTTCGAAGGCACGCAACGCGGCCAGCGGCGGTGTATGGGTGGGCAGATCGGACATAGGGTTGAGTTTATCTCAACCCATGATTGAATAACTATCGCTTTCGCGCCGGCGGCGGATGCGTAACCATGCAAGCTCTGTTGGGAGCATTGATATGTATTTCGATTCCAGGCTTTGGCGTTTGACCGAAGGGCTGCGCGCCGCCATGGCGGGCGGCATCCTGCTGGGCCTTTTGGCACTGGCCGCGGGCATCGCCCGCTACGTTTTCCTGGGCCAGTTGCTGGCGCGCGTGTTCGACGGCGCGCCCTGGCAGAACTGGCTCGCGCCCGCCGTCTGCGTCGGCGCCATGGTGCTGCTGCGCGCCCTGTTCGATCACCTGCGCACCGTGCAGGCCAACCGCTGTTCGGCCGACGTACAGCAGGCGCTGCGCGCCCGGCTGTACGACCGCCTGGTCGCGCTGGGGCCCGCCTGGTTCGCCAACCAGCGCACCGGCGGCGTCATGCTGACGGTCGTGGACGGCGTGGAACAGCTGCAGACCTTCTTCGGCCAATACCTGCCGCAGGTCGCCATCGCGGCCGTCGCGCCGTTCGCCATCTTCGCCGTGATCGCCTTCTGGGACGTGCCTACCGCGCTGGTGTTCCTGGTGGCCGCGCTGTTCGCGCTGTTCGGCCCGATGTCGGTGCACATGCTGGACCGCCGCGCCAGCCTGGCGCGCACCCGTTCGCTGAATGAATTCGGCGAGGAATTCCTGGACGCCGTGCAGGGCCTGCCCACGCTGAAGTCCTATGGCCAGGGCAAAGCCTGGGGCGAACGCCTGGCCGCCCGCGCCCGCAAGCTCTCGGACAATACCTTCTGGGTGCTGTCGATCAGCCTGCTGACGCGCGGCATCAGCGACCTGGGCGTGGCCCTGGGCGCCGCGCTGGCGCTGACGGTAGGCGCCTGGCGCGTGGCCGCCGGCGATATGAGCGTCGAAGCCCTCTTGATCGTGCTGATGGCCGGCACCGAAATCTTCCGCCCGCTGCGCGACCTGCGCTCGGTCCTGCACCGCGGCATGCTGGGCCAATCCGCCGCGCTCAGCATCCACGCGCTGATGGATGCCCGCCCGCAAACCGCCGCACCCGACGTGCCCGCGGGCGCCGTCCCGTCGCACCTGGCCCCCACCATCGAATTCGACGACGTCGCCTTCTCGTACACCCCGGAACGCCGCGCCCACCAGGGCCTGTCGCTGCGCATCGCGGCCGGCGAGCGCGTCGGCATCGTGGGCCCCAGCGGCGCCGGCAAGTCCACCATCGTGCGCCTGCTGCTGCGCGAATGCGTGCCGCAATCCGGAACCATCCGCGTCGGCGGCCACGACGTCAACCAGCTGGACACCCAGACACTGCTTGGCCAGATGGCCCTGGTCAGCCAGGACATCACGCTGTTCCACGGCACCATCGATGACAATCTGCGGCTGGGCCGGCCCGACGCCAGCCACGAACAGGTGCGCGCCGCTGCCCGCGCCGCCAACATCGATGACTTCATCATGGCGTTGCCGCAGGGTTACGCCACCCGCATCGGCGAACGCGGCCTGCAGCTGTCGGGCGGCCAGCGCCAGCGCGTGGCCATCGCCCGCGCTTTGCTGCGCGATGCGCCCATCCTGATCCTGGACGAGGCCCTGTCGTCGGTCGACACCGAAAACGAAGCCTTGATCCAGCAAGCGCTGGACCGCCTGATGGCCGGCCGTACCACCCTGATCCTGGCGCACCGCCTGGCCAGCGTCATCGGCGCCGACCGCTGCCTGGTGCTGGACCAGGGCCGCGTGGTGGAACAGGGCACGCACGCCGACCTGATGCAACAGCAAGGCCTGTACTACCGCCTGATGCATGAGCAAGCGGTGGCCCTGGCCGCGCCCGCAGCGGCCACGCCGGTTGCCGAGCCGCTGCGCGCCGGCCCCGACAGTGCGCCCGCCGACGCCGGCCAGGACAGCAGCGGCCAAGGCCCCGCCCTGCGCCCGCTGGATGCCGACGCCGATCAGGTTGGCTGGCGCGCCACGCTGGGCACCCTGCTGTCCGTCGTGCGCCCCTGGCGCGGCACCCTGATCGCCACCATCCTGCTGGGCGTGGCGCGCGTGGCCGCCTTCATCGGCGTGGGCGTGCTCAGCGCTCTGGTCGTAGCCGCCATCCGCGATGGCCGCGACACCTCGTCATTGATCATCGGCCTGCTCATCGCCGCGCCGCTGGCCGCGCTGTTCCACTGGCTCGAATCCTGGCTGGCCCACGCCATGGCCTACCAGTTGCTGGCCGACATGCGCGTCAAGCTCTACGACAAGCTGGAACGGCTGGCGCCCGCCTATCTGCTGCAACGCCGCTCGGGCGACCTGGTCGCGCTGGCCACGCAAGACGTCGAGATGGTCGAGTACTTCTACGCCCACACCATCGCGCCTGCCATCGTCTCGGTGCTGGTGCCCCTGTCGGTACTGGGCTTTCTGGCCGTCTACAGCTGGCCCGTCGCCCTGGCCCTGCTGCCCTTCCTGGCCTACGCCCTGATCTCGCCCATCAGCGGCCGCCGCAAGGTCGACGCCCTGGGCGACCGCGCCCGCCACGCGCTCGGTGAAATGAGCGCCCACACCACCGACACCATCCAGGGGCTGGCCGACCTGACCGCCTTCCAGGCCACCGGCCGCCGCCGCGCCGAATTCCTCAAGGTCGCGGACCAGTACCGCGGCCGCCGCCTGGACATCCTGCGCGACCTCTCGCGCCAGACCGCGTGGTTCGAAGTGGCCATGGGCCTGGGCGGCCTGGCGGTCGCCGTCGTCGGCGCCCTGCAGGTCTCGGCCGGCACCCTGTCCGCCAGCATGCTGCCGCTGCTGGTGCTGATCGCGCTGGCCACTTTCCTGCCCGTCTCGGAGATCTCGCAGGTCAGCCGCCAGTTGGCCGACACCATCGCCGCCACCCGCCGCCTGCACGTCGTCAACAACGAGCCCGAGCCCGTCACCGACGGCCCCCTGCCCCCGCCGGTCGCGCCGCACGGCCTGTCACTGGCCTTCGACCACGTCTACTTCGCCTATCCCGGCAAGCAGCAAGACACCCTGCGCGACCTGTCCTTCACCGCCCCCGCCGGCGCCACCATCGCCGTCGTCGGCGCCTCCGGCGCCGGCAAAAGCACCGTCGCCAGCCTGCTGCTGCGCTTCTGGGACCCGCGCCAGGGCACCGTCAAACTCGACGGCGTCGACGTGCGCCAGCTGCAGCTGGACGGTCTGCGCGAACGCGTCGCCCTGGTGACGCAAGACACCTACCTGTTCAACGACACCCTGGAAGGCAACATCCGCCTGGCTCGCCCCGACGCCAGCCGCGAAGACCTTGCCCGCGCCCTGGAGCAAGCCGCGCTCACGCCCTTCGTCGCCACCTTGCCCGACGGCCTGGCCACCCGTGTCGGCGAACGCGGCATGCAACTGTCCGGCGGCCAACGCCAACGCATCTCCATCGCCCGCGCCTTCCTCAAAAACGCCCCCGTCCTGATCCTGGACGAAGCTACCTCCCACCTGGACACCCTGTCCGAAATGCAGGTCCGCGGCGCCCTGGACATCCTGATGCGCCACCGCACCACTCTCGTCATCGCCCACCGCCTCTCCACCATCCGCGACGCCGACCTGATCCTGGTCCTGGAAAACGGCACCCTGGCCGAAGCCGGCACCCACGACCAACTGCTGCGCAAACAAGGCGCCTACGCCAAACTCGCCAGCCACCAGGGCGCCTACGCCCAGGACCGCAACACCGGCAACACGGCGTCGATACCGACCTGACCCACCACGTCAACAACCCAGGCGTCGCGGCCAACTACCCCCGCGACGCCCCCCAACGCCCGCCAATAAGGCACTACGCGAGCCCGTCGCCGCCGCGGCGGGCGTCACCAGTACGCCCCCCCCTGCAAGCCGAGACACAACACAATCGTTAGAAAAACCCCACAAGCCCTCAAGCACCCAGTTGATTCCCCTACACCAAATCGATAGAATCATCAATCCGGGCCTACGCCCATGTTTTTCCCTTCACCTACACCTGGGAGGCGCAAGATGATGAATCCGCATACCGCCATCCCGCGCGTATCTCCGCGACGCCATTAAGTAGTCGTCGCCCGCGCGGACCCATCGCCATGCTATTTGGCGACTGGTCCTCCGTGCCCGCTCCAACCCCCTGAACGCAATGCCCGCGCCTGACGGCGCAGGTCGTATCACCCCCTTTCCCACAAGGAATCCGGCATCCCCGCGTTGCCGGCCAATCGCAATGAATCGAACAAAAATCGATCTGCGAGGACAAGCCTTCAAGGACGTCCTCGGCTTTACTTTCCGCTATTGGCGCGCCCAACCCTGCCGCACCGCCGTCATCGTCGGCCTGGCATTGCTGTCCGCGCTGGCCGACGTGCTGACCCCGCTGTATGCGGGCCGGCTGGTCGACGCGGTCGCCTCCGGCGCCGCCGCCGACGAGATGATCTGGGGCGCGGCCATCACCTCGTTCTGGCTGCTGATCGCCTTGGGCATCGGCGGCACGCTGCTGCGCCAGGGCGTGTTCCAGAACATCATCACCTTCACGCTGAAAATGATGAATGAGATGGTGTCCAACGCCTTCTACCGCGTGCAGCGCTTTTCCACCGACTGGCATGCCAACAGCTTCGCCGGTTCCACGGTGCGCAAGATCACGCGCGGCATGTGGGCGGTGGACGTCCTGAACGACACGCTGCTGGTGGCCTTGCTGCCGTCCATCGTCATGCTGGTCGGCGCCACCGCGTTGCTGGGCGTGCACTGGCCGATCATGGGGTTGGTGGTGGGCCTGGGCTCGGTGCTGTACATCGCCGTCACCGCGGCGCTGTCGCTGGGTTATGTCGCGCCGGCCGCTCGGCTGGGCAACGCCTGGGACACCCGCATGGGCGGCGCCCTGGCCGACGCGGTCAGCTGCAACCCGGTCGTGAAGGCCTTCGGCGCCGAAACGCGCGAAGAAGCCCGCCTGGGCCGCGTGGTCGACAAGTGGCGCCGCCGCACGCGCCGCACCTGGGTCCGCGCCACCATCAACGGCGGGGTCCAGGGCGCGATGCTGGTGGCCATGCAAGCCGGCATCCTGGGCGCGTCGCTGTTCCTGTGGTCGCGCAACCAGGCAAGCGTCGGTGACATCACCTTCGCACTGACGATGTTCTTCATGTTGCAGGGCCACCTGCGCGACGTGGGCATGCACATCCGCAACCTGCAGCGCTCGGTCAACGACATGGAAGAACTGGTGGCGATGGCCAAGCACCCCTTGGGCGTGGACGACCGTCCCGGCGCGGGCGAGATCCGCATCGGCGCCGGTGAAATCCGCTTCGAGGACGTCACGTTTCGCTACGGCAGGCACGACACGGCGCTGTACGACCATTTCTCGGCGCGCATCGCGCCGGGAGAGCGGGTCGGGCTGGTCGGGCATTCCGGCTCGGGCAAGACCACGTTCATCAAACTGATCCAGCGTTTGTACGACGTGAATGGCGGCCACATCACCATCGACGGGCAGGACATCGCCCAGGTGAAGCAAGCGTCGTTGCGCAGCCAGATCGCGATCGTGCAGCAGGAGCCGGTGCTGTTTCACCGCACGCTGGCCGAGAACATCGCCTACGCCCGTCCCGGCGCGACGCAGGCCGATATCGAGCAGGCCGCGCGGCTGGCCAGTGCGCATGACTTCATCATGGCGCTGCCCAAGGGCTATGAAACGCTGGTAGGCGAGCGCGGCGTGAAGCTGTCGGGCGGCGAACGCCAGCGCGTGGCGATCGCCCGGGCGTTCCTGGCGGACGCGCCCATCCTGATCCTGGACGAGGCCACTTCCAGCCTGGACAGCGAAAGCGAAGTGCTGATCCAGCAGGCCATGGAACGCCTGATGGAAGGCCGCACGACGCTGGTGGTCGCGCACCGCCTGTCCACGGTGCGCGCGCTGGATCGCCTGCTGGTGATGGACCATGGCCGCATCATCGAAGAAGGCAGCCATGACCAGCTGATCCGTTTGAAGGGCGGCCTGTACCGGCGCCTGTTCGAGCGCCAGGCCCTGGAACTGACCAAGGGCCTGACGCAGGCGGAAATGCTGGCCGACGGCGCCCAGCCCAAGCCCCCGCGCACGGACGGCGAGGACGAAGACCAGGACGAAACGTCCTTCGCCTTCGGCAAGTAGTGAAACGGGCCTGACATTGTCAGGCCCGTTTTTTTGGGTCCGGGCGGCGCGCAGCCTTCCCCGCTAGCGGCTCAACGTCAAGCGCAAGCCGAACCCGATCAACGCTGTGCCGAACACCGCGCCCTGCCACTTGCGCATGCGCGGCCGGGCAGCCAGCCAGCGGCCCAGCGCGCCGCCGGCCAGCGCGCACAGCACATCGAACGTCAGCCCCAGGCTGACCAGGATCACGCCCAGCACCGCGAACTGCTGGCCGATGGGCCCTTGCGCGGGCGACACGAATTGCGGCAACAGCACCGAGCAGAACAGCAACGCCTTGGGGTTGAGCACATTGGTCAGTACGCCGCTCAGCAACGCCGCGCCCAGGCCCTTGCCGCGCGCGGCCGCCTGCGCCTCGGCGGCGACGTCATACGACAGGGGCCCGGCGCGCAGCAGGCGCACGCCCAGCCAGACCAGGTAGCAGCCGCCCACGGTGCGCGCCGCATCGAAGGCCCAGGGGTGCGTCTTGAACAGCGCCGCCAACCCCAATGCGGCCAGCGTCACATGGGCGGCGCGGGCAATCGCCAGGCCCAGCGCCACGGCCAGCGCCGGCGCACGGCCGCGCAGCGCGCCGGTTTCGAGCAGCAGGATCATGTCGGGTCCCGGCACCACATAGACAATCAATAACGCCCCGAGAAACAACGCCATATCGGCCATGACCGCCCTCCCCGCACCCTGTTGACGAGCGGTCATTCTAGGGAAAAGGCGCCAGCATGTGCTTGCTATTCCTGCCACCATGATTATCATGATTGGCATACTGAACCAATTATCTAACCGATATCTTTATTCCATGCCAAAACGAGAATTGGACGCCTACGACCGGCGCATTCTGGAAGCCCTGCAGAAGAACGGCCGCCTGACCAATGTCGAACTGGCCGAGCAGATCGGCCTGTCGCCGTCGCCTTGCCTGCGGCGGGTGCGGCTAATGGAAGAAGCCGGCGTGATCCAGGGCTACGAGGCGCGGCTGGCGCCGGACGAGGTCGGCCTGGGCCTGACCGTGTTCGTCGGCGTCAAGGTCGAACGCCACCATGAGCGCGACGCCGCCCAGTTCCGCAAGGAGGTCAGCGCCCTGCCGGAAGTCGTGGCCGCCCACCTGGTGTCGGGAGAATCCGATTTCCTGTTGCAGGTGGTGGTGCCGGACCTGCGCGCCTATGAGACCTTTCTGCTGGGCACCTTGCTGAAACTGACCGGCGTGAAGGACATTCGCAGCAACTTCGCGATTCAGACCGTCAAGCCGCAAAGCCCGCTGCCACTGGATCACTTGGGGCGGTAGGCGTTCGACCTGGGCTGCCTGCCCGCCCCGTTCCGCTGCCGCATGCCACGGCTAGTCCCGCGGCATCGCCGCCGCGGCCCGCTCGACCGCCGCGCGGCGCGACTCGAAGCGCGCTTGCGACAGATCCAGGTAGCGTTGCACGATGGCGGATTCCGACGTCTTGGGCGTGCCGCCCGGAAACGGCGGCTTAGGGTCGTATTCGATCTGCAACTGGATCCGCTTGGCCACGTCGTCGCCGCACAGCGTGGCAACGACCAGCAAGGCCATGTCGATGCCCGACGTGACGCCGCCGGCGGTGAAAAATTTGCCGTCCACGCAGAGGCGCTCATCGGCAGGGATGGCGCCGAAATACGACAGCAGTTCGCGTGCGCGCCAATGGCTGGAAGCGCGCCTGCCGCGCAACAGGCCCGCCGCGCCCAGCAGCAGCGACCCGGTGCAAATACCGAACACGTGGCTTGCGGCCAGCCCCTGGCGACGCGTGAAGGCTACCCAGTCCGGATCAACAATGGCATCATCCGTGCCCGGTCCGCCCGGCACCACCAGCAGGTCGCACGGCGGCGCCGAGTCCAGCGCCTGGGTCGGCACGAAACGCAGGCCCCGATCGCTGCGCACCGGCGCGGTCGTTTTTGCGACAAAATCCACGGTAACGTCGGGCGCAGCGGCCAGCACCTCGTAAGGCCCCGTCATATCCAGCTGGGTCAGCCCTTCGAACAAGAGAATATTCACATGCATGACGATGCTCCTTTGCACAATGAAAATGCCAGCGTAGGCGGACGCGCCGGCGAGCGGGCGCCAAATGCGGCCGCGATCGCGCCAAAACACATTGTCTTCCTGCTGTACGACGGTTTCCAGCCGCTGGACCTGGCCGGGCCCTGGCAGGCCTTCAGTGCCGCCAACGAGGAAGGCGGCGCGAACTACCGGCTGACCACCGTGGCGGCCGCGCCCGTGGTCGCCACCTGGGAACAGGGCCTGCGCATGCAGGTGGACGCCACCCTTGGCCAGGACGACGACACGCCGATCGACATGCTGTTCGTGCCGGGCGGCCCCGGCATCGACCAGGCCAGCGCCCATGGCGAAACCCTGGCCTGGTTACGCCGCCGCAGCCCGCAGGCGCGCCGCACCTGCAGCGTCTGCACCGGCGCCTTTCTGCTGGCCACGGCCGGCCTGCTGGACGGCCGCCGCGTGACGACGCACTGGCGCTCGGCCGACCGGCTGCGCCAGCTGCACCCGGGACTGCGGGTGGAAGACGATCGCATCTATATCGAAAGCGGCGCGATCTGGACATCGGCGGGCGTGACGGCGGGCATCGACCTGGCGCTGGCCCTGATCGAACGCGACGTCGGCCCGCAAGTGGCGCAGGACGTGGCGCGCCGCCTGGTGGTGTTCATGCGCAGGAACGGCGACCAGCGCCAGTACAGCCAGTCGCTGCGGCTGCAGGACCGCATGGCCGCGCCGTTTCGCGATCTGGTGGAAAAGATCGAGGCCAGCTTGTCGGCGCGCTGGTCGGTGGACGACATGGCGGACGCCTGCCATATGTCGCGCCGCACCTTCCAGCGCAAATTCGCGGCGCATTTCGGCGTGACGCCGGCCGAAGTGCTGCGCCGGCTGCGGCAGGAACGCGCCGGAATGCTGCAGGCCTCGGGCAAGGTGTCCGGCAAGACGCTGCGGCACATCGTCGGCCAAAACCGCCCCGCTGCCTGAGGCCCGGCCGGACAGCCCCCGCGTGTCAAGCCAGCATGATCTCGACACGCTCGCTATTGCGCCCCGGGTTCTTGCGCTTGAGCGCGAGGCCTCCGACCTCGCCCGTGGTCCGCGGATGGGTGCCGCCGCAAGCCATTCTGGCGAAGCCGTCGACCTCCCAATAGCGGCGCTCGGCGGCCAGGTCGCTGAACGCCGTGACGATGGGATGGTCGCCGTCGATCCACGCCTGCGCCTCGCGCGCGATGCCGGCCAGTTGCGGCGCCAGGCTCTGTTCATGGGTGAAATCGATCCGCGCCTTGGCCGGTGCGATATGCGCGCCGGTGCGCAGGATGCCCGGACAATGCCGGTAGATCAGTTGCAGCACCATCTCGGCCGCGAAATGCAGCCGCATCAGCCGGTAGCGGCGCTCCCAGTCGATGCGCGTCGTCACCGCGTCGCCCGCTTGCAGCGCGTGACCGGCGGGCAAGGTGTACACGATCTCCAGGCCGCGCTTGGCGGCCTGCAGCACGGGATAACCGCCGATCGTGCCGGCATCGCTTTCCTGGCCGCCGGAGAATGCGAACAGGATCGTCTGGTCCAGCAGCACCTGGGCGCCGTCCACGTGCGCGACGCGGGCCTCGAGCGTCGTCAGATAAGGGTCCTGCCAGAAGATCTTGCGGGTCATGGCGGCGGCGCCAGGCGGGAGATGCTCGCATCATAACGACGGCGCGCGTGGCCGCACCGGTACACTTTGCCGGGTTGCGGCCCGGTACAGCCAGTATCATCAGGCTGTTCCATCGCCCCCCTTTCTCGCGCCCAAGCCATGACCGAACGAATCACGCGTTCCCCTTGCCCCGAGTGCGGACAACCCCAAGTCGTGAGCGCACAGGGCATGAGCCTGATCGCGCGCTGCCCGGCCTGCGGCTGGATGGTGGCCACCACCAACCCCGATCATCCCTTCCACGACCGCACGCCCTATACGCTGCGGGTCGCGCCCGGCGGCCTGGGCACGGCCATCGCCATCGCCCGCTTGTCGGCCGCATTGGGAACCGGCGTCAAGCACGCCCGCGACCTGGTCGCGCAACACCAGCCTGTGGCGGAAAACATCCTGGCGCATGAGGTCATCCGACTGCACCAAATGCTGTCGCAACAGGGGCTGCAGGTCACGATCACGCCGGACTTCCCGTGGCCGCTGGATGGCCGCAGCGTCGTCGACTGACCCGGCTGACCCGGCGGCGCGCGCCTGCCGGCGGCGGCCCCCGCCATGGCATGCCGGGGCCGCCGCCGTCTCCTACCCTGCCAGCCCCACCGACATCCCGCCGCACACGTACAGCACCTGCCCGGTCATGAAGCCGGCGCGCGAGTCGAGAAACCCGGCCACCGCATGCGCCACGTCTTCCGGCCGGCCGATCCGCCCGACCGGAATCGACGCTTCCAGCGCCACGGTCTTGGGCTCGCCCGGCGGGTTGGACTGGTCGAACAGTTCCGTGGCGATCGGCCCGGGCGCCACGGCGTTGACCGTGATGCCGGCCTTGCCCAGCTCCAGCGCCCAGGTGCGCGTCATGCCGACCAGGCCCGACTTGGTGGCGCCGTAGACGCTGCGGCCCGGCTTGCCCAGGGCTGCCCGGCTGCCGATGTTGACCACCCGCCCGTAGCCCGCCTGCCGCATGCCGGGCAACAGCGCCTGCATCAGC
Organism: Achromobacter sp. UMC71; assembly: GCF_014170305.1. Classification (GTDB taxonomy): domain Bacteria; phylum Pseudomonadota; class Gammaproteobacteria; order Burkholderiales; family Burkholderiaceae_B; genus Achromobacter. The sequence goes on along the minus strand of NZ_LZZT01000010.1, from coordinate 43,027 downwards.
AGGAGCGGCGCGGTCAGGTTCAGCGCCACGGTGCGCGCCAGGTCTTCCTGAGTGACGGCGTCGATGTCGGCCACCTGGATCATGCCGGCGTTGTTGACCAGGTGCAGCACGGGCCGCTTTGCGACCAGCGCGGTGGCCGCGGCGACGGTGGCCGACGCGTCGCCCAGGTCCACGGACTGGAAGATTTCGCCAGGCAGCGCCTCGTCGGGCGGGCGGCGGCTGAAGTTGACGACGTCAAAGCCGTCCTGCAGCAGGCGCGCGACGATGGCGCGGCCAATGCCCCGGCTGCCGCCGGTGACCAATGCGATAGGGGCAGTCATTGCGCGGTGATTCCTTTGTCTTTGATGAGGCCGCCCCACTTCTTGCGTTCGTCGCGCTCGAAGGCGGCCAGGTCGGGGCCGAACAGCGTACCGGGTTTGGCGCCCATGGTGGCGAAATTGGTCGCGATGGCCGGCGTGGCCAGGCCGGCGCGGGCCGCCTCGATCAATTGCTTGACCACCGGCTCGGGCGTGCCGCGCGGCGCGTACAGCGCGAACCAGGCGGTGACGTCGAACCCCGGCAGGCCGGATTCGGCGACCGTGGGCAGATTCGGCAGCGACGGATCGCGCGTGGCCGAGGTGACGGCCACGCCGCGCACCAGGTTGCCGTCCTTGATCTGCGCCAGCGCGCCCGGCAGGTTGTCGAACAGCAGGTCGACCTGCCCGCCCGCCACCGCCGGCAGCGACGCCGACGTGCCCTTGAACGGCACGTGCAGCATGGTCACGCCGGCCATGGCCTCGAAGTAGGCGCCGGTCAGGTGCACCGACGAGCCGATGCCCGGCGAGGCATAAGTCAGCTTCTTGTCCTTGGACTGCCTGGCCGCCTGGATCACGTCGGCCACCGTCTTGTAGGGCGACTTGGCGCCGACGGCGATGACGTTGGGCGTGGTCGACACCAGCGCGATCGGCACCAGGTCGCGCGCGGGATCGAACGTCATGTTGGCGTACAGGAACTGGTTGATGGTCTGCGTGCCGATGGTGCCCAGGCCCAGGGTGTAGCCGTCGGCCTTGGCGCGGGCCACATAGGCCATGCCGATATTGCCGCCCGCGCCGGGCTTGTTCTCGACCAGCACGGTCTGCTTCAGCCCAGGCTGCAAGGCATTGGCGATGGCGCGGCCAAAGATGTCGGCGCCGCCGCCCGGTGGATACGGCACGACCACGGTGACGGGATGTTCCGGGTAACCGGCGGCGTGCGCCGCCGAGCCAACCAGCGCCGACAGGGCGGCCGCGGCCAGCGCGCGGCGCCCGGCACGGCCATGCAGGGATTGCGTCATGGATCTGTCTCCTCGCGAATCCGCTTGAATCGCGGATTTCTTTTGGGTCCGCCGGCGGCGGATCACCCTCTGTTGTCGCTCGCCGGTCATGGCGGCCTGGGCCGTTTCAACCGGCGGCACTACCTATAGTACGTAAATACGTACTATATTCACAAGCACACGAAAAACAGACCGGAGACAAGCCCATGAAACGCTGGACGCAACGGCCCGAAGGATCCACCTGGGGCGATTTCGGCCCCGACGACGAACTCGGCCGCCTGAACCTGCTGACCGAGGAAAAAGTGCTGCAGGCCGTGCGCGAGGTGCGCACGGGCAAAGTGTTCTGCCTATCGCTGCCGCTGGACCTGCCGGGCGGCAACGTGCTGAACCCGCGCCGCCACGCGCCGGTGCTCAAGCCCACGTTCCGCGATGGCGCGCCCTACCTGAACTTCGCCATGTCGCGCCTGCAGCCCGAGGCCGTGGACGTGCTGTCGGACGACCAGGTCACGCTCAGCATGCAGTACTCGACCCAATGGGATGGCCTGTGCCACGTGGGCGCGCAGTTCGATATCCAGGGCGACGGCCAGGCGCGCCGCGTCTACTACAACGGCTACGCGGCCGGCGTGGACGTGTTCGGCGGCGACGATGCCGACGCCTGCTGCCCGCCGGGCGGCTCGTACGCGCGCAGGCTCAGTGTCAGCCGCTACGCCGAAAAAGGCATGCAGGGCCGCGGCGTGCTGGTCGACCTGGCGCGTGCCTTCGGCCCCGGCCGCACGCTGGTGGGCCATACCCAGCTGCAGGCCGCGATGCGTGAACAGAAGGTCGTGGTGGAGCCCGGCGACATGCTGGTGCTGCGCACGGGCTTCGCCGAAACGCTGGTGGAAATGAACGGCCAGCCTGACCCTCACAAGCTGGAACAGACCGGCGCGGTGCTGGACGGAGCCGACCCGGCGCTGCTGGGCTGGATCACCGACAGCGGCCTCGCGGCGATCTGCGCCGACAACTACGCGGTGGAATCGTATCCGGCGCGCACCTCGGGCCCCGGCCATTCGATCCTGCCGCTGCACCATCACTGCCTGTTCAAGCTAGGCGTGCCGCTGGCCGAGCTGTGGTACCTGAAGGCGCTGGCCGACTGGCTGCACGCGCAGGGCCGCAACCGCTTCCTGCTGACCGCCCCGCCCCTGCGCATGCCCGGCGCGGTGGGCTCGCCCGTGACCCCGATCGCCACCGTATAAACCATGACGCCGCAAGCCTCCACGTTTTCCCAGCACCTGGACACCCTGGCCGCCAGCCATCCCGATCAGCCCGCCCTGATCGACCGCGACCAGCCCATCAGCCACGCGCAACTGCGGACACGCAGCCGCGCCTTGGCCGCGGGCCTGGCGCGCGCCGGCGTGCAGCCCGGCGACCGCGTGGCCGTGTGGCTGCCCAACTGCGCCGCCTGGGTCGAGTCGTTCCTGGCCGCCGCCCACCTGGGTGCGCTGGTGCTGGCCGTCAACACGCGCTTTCGCGCGCTGGAAGTCGCCGACATCCTGGGCCGCGGCCGCGCCGACTGGCTGGTGTTCTGGCCCGGCTTCAAGGGCATCGATTTCCAGGGCATCCTGAACGATGTCGCCCCGGAACACCTGGCGCGCCTGCGGGGCATCGTGGCCGTGGCGGAAACGGACGAGGCCGTGCCAGCGACCGTGCGCGACCGGCCCGTGCACCGCTACGCCGATCTGCGGGCCGGCGCCGACGCTCCGCCCGCGGCCCAGCCCAATGCCGGCGTGCTGTGCTTCACCACGTCCGGCACCACCTCGCAGCCCAAATTCGTGCTGCACGACCAGGCGACGCTGCTGCGCCATGGCGCGGCGGTGGCGCAGGCCTTTGGCTACGACGCGCGCACCCGGGTGCTGGCCAGCGCGCCGTTCTGCGGCGCGTTCGGCTTTGCCACGCTGGCGGGCGGTCTGGCGCAGGGCGCGCCGGTGGTCTGCGCGCCGGTGTTCGACGCCGCCGAATCCGCCGCGGCGGTGCAGCGCCACCAGGTGACCCACACCTATGCCAACAACGAGGCGCTGGTCGCCATGATGCGCGCGGCCCAGCCGGGCGGCTTCGCGTCGGCGCAACTGTTCGGCTTTGCCAGCTTCACGCCGGCGCTGGACCACATGCTGGATCTGGCGCGCGAGGCCGGCGTGCCGCTGACGGGTCTGTATGGCTCCAGCGAGCTGATCGCGCTGGTCGCCGGCCAGCCGCGCGTAGCGGCCAGCGGTGATGTGTCGGCGCGCCACCTGCCCGGCGGCACCCTGGTCTACCCCGACGCCCGGGTACGGGCCCGCGACCCGGCCAGCGGCGCGGTGCTGCCGCATGGCGAATCGGGCGAACTGGAAATCCTGTCGCCCAGCCTGATGCAGGGCTACCTGGACAATCCCGACGCCACCCGCCGTGCCTGCACGGAGGATGGCTATTTCAAGACCGGCGACCTGGGCTACACGCTGAACCCGCGCCAGTTCGTGTTCCAGACCCGCATGGGCGATTCGCTGCGGCTGTCCGGCTTTCTGGTGAACCCGGTCGAAATCGAACAAGTGGTGGAAACGCTGCCCGGCGTGCGCGCCTGCCAGGTGGTGGGCGCCACGCGCGGCGGCAAGACGGTGCCCTACGCCTTCGTGCTGCTGCAACACGGCGCGCACGCCGACCCGGCCGGCTGGACGGCTGCCTGCAAGCAGGCAATGGCCGGCTTCAAGGTCCCCGCCGGATTCACCGTGCTGGACGCGTTTCCGTCGGTAGAAAGCGCCAATTCGGTCAAAATCCAGAAACACCGGCTGCGCGACATGGCAGACGCCCTGCTCGCCGCCCCCAACCCTTCCTGACCGCACCGACCATGCCCGCGCGCAAGCTTTTCTCGCACAGCCCCCAGCCTCTTTATCTGCAGGCGGCCGCGCTGTTTCGCAGCCACATCCAGAACCGCACCTGGCGGCCGGGCCAGCAGATCCCGCCCCTGGAATCGCTCATGGATACCTACGGCATTTCGCGGGCAACCATCCGCCAGGCGTTCGGGCTGCTGGAACAGGACGGCCTGATCCGGCGCTCGCGCGGGTCGGGCACCTTCGTCAATGCCGCCTTGCCGGAAACGCCGACACTGCTGATTCCCAAGACCTGGGCCGAAACGGTGGAACTGAGCAACCAGCTGGGTACCGTATCGCTGGTGGAATCCAGCGCCGATTCGCCGCTGCCCGACACCCTGGGCATGCCCTGCGAGGCGCAACGCGGCGGCAGTTTCCAGTACCTGCGGCGGGTCCACACCACCGACGCCGGCCCCTTCTGCTACAGCGAGGTGTTCCTGGAAAGCAGCCTGTTTCGCAAGCACCGCGCCCGCATCCAGAAAAGCACCGTGGCGCCGGTGCTGGACCAGTTCTACGGCGCGCGCATCAGCGAGGCGCGCCAAGTGCTGAACGTGATCGAGGCCGGCCAGGAATCGGCCGAATCGCTGCAGATTCCGGTGTCCTCGCCCGTGGCCGAGCTGCGCCGCTACGCCTGCATCGACGGCCGCGTGGTGTATTTCGCGCGGCTGGAATTCCCGTTCCGTAAGGTGCGCATGGAGTTCGATCTGCTGAGCCAACGCTAGCCGCGCCAGCCTCATCCCCTAGAAAAGCGCGGGCCCTGGCCCCAAGCGCCCGCAGTCCCTTGCAAGCATCCGGCATAACCATAAATGGAGACAACCATGACCCGACCCATGCCCCGGATTTGCCCGCAGCAACGCAGCACGCTTTCCCGCAACCCATCCCCCCGCCCGCGCCTGGCCGCCCTGACGGCCGCCTTGGCGTTGGCCGGCGCCGCATTCACGGCCACCGCCTCGGCCCAGACCGCGCCCGCCATTTCAGACGACATCGTCCGGCTGGGCCTGATCCTGGACATGAGCGGCGTCTACGCCGACGTGACCGGCAAGGGCAGCGCCACGGCCGCGCAGATGGCCATCGATGATTTCGGCGGCACGGTGCTGGGCAAGAAAATCGATCTGCTGGTGGCCGACCACCAGAACAAGGCCGACATCGCCGCCGCCCGCGCGCGCGAGTGGTACGACACGCAGAAAGTGGACGCCGTGATGGACGTGGCCGGCTCCGCCCCGGCGCTGGCCGTGCTGGAAGTGGCGCGCGAGAAAAAGAAGATCGTGGTCTTCAGCGGCCCCGGCACCGAGCGCATCTCCAACGACCTGTGCTCGCCCTATTCGGTGCACTACACCTACGACACCTGGTCGCTGGCCAACACCACCGCCCGCGCCGTCGTCGACCGCGGCGGCAAGAGCTGGTACTTCCTGACGGCCGACTACGCCTTCGGCCACACCCTGCAAGCGTCCGCCACCGAAGTGGTCAAGGCCCGCGGCGGCACCGTGCTGGGCGCCGCGCGCCACCCGCTGGGGTCCAGCGACTTCGCCTCATACCTGTTGCAGGCGCAGTCCAGCCGCGCGCAGGTCGTGGGGCTGGCCAATGCCGGCGGCGACACGGTCAACGCCATCAAGGCGGCCAGCGAGTTCGGCCTGACCCAGGGCGGGCAGAAGATGGCCGGCCTGCTGCTGTACATCAACGACATCCACGCCATCGGCCTGGAAGCGGCCAGCGGCTTGATGCTGACCGAGGCCTTCTACTGGGACATGAACGACCAGACCCGCGCCTGGTCGCAGCGCTACTACGACAAATTGAAGAAAATGCCCAACATGAGCCAGGCGGGCACCTATTCGTCGGTGATGCACTACCTGAAAGCGGTACAGGCCGCCGGCACCGACGCGCCGGATGCCGTGATGAAGCAGATGAAGGCCATGCCCATCAATGACTTCTTCGCCACCAACGGCCGCATCCGCGAAGACGGCCGCATGGTGCACGACATGTACCTGTTCGAAGTGAAAAAGCCGTCTGAATCCAAACGTCCCTGGGACTACTACAACCTGGTGGCCACGGTGCCGGGCGACGAGGCCTTCATGCCGCTGTCCAAGTCCACCTGCCCGCTGGTCAAGACAGCGGCGAAATAAAAAGGGTGCAACGCCCTGGCCCGCGCCGGCCAGGGCGGCCGCATGCGCCGCAGTCCGCAGCCGCTGCGGACTGCGGCAGGCCGTCACACCGGCGCGGCCACCGCCTCTTCCAGCATGTCCAGCCGGTCCTGCCCCCAGAACAGCTCGCCGCGATACACGTACGACGGCGACCCGAACACCCCGGCCGCGACCGCGGCGTCCGTATTCTGGCGGTAGATCCGCTCGGCGTCGGGCCGCTCGGCCGCCGCCAGCAAGGCGTCGGCGTCCAGCCCTTGCCCAGCCACGATGGCGTGCAGCGTGGCCGGCGACGAGACGTCCTGCTCGTCGCACCACTGCGCCTTCAGGATGGCCTTGTACAGCGCCGCCACCGGCAGGCCGGCACTGTCAGCCGCGATGACGATGCGCGAGGCCAGCCCCGCGTCCGGGCACATGAAGGCCGGCGTGGGATTGACGGGGATGCCCAGCTTGCGGCACCAGCGCGCCAGTTCCGCCACGCGGTAGGCCTGGCGCTCGGGCGCGCGCTGGCTGAGCAGCACGCCGCCGGTGCGCGAATACACATTGGGCAGGTCCACCGGCAGGTAGCGGATGCGCGCCTGGTGGCGGGTTGCCAGGGCTTCGAGACGGTCGGCGCCCAGATAGGCCCAGTCGGAATTCAACCAGAAGTAATAGTCGATCGTTTTCATGTCGTCCTCAGGTCCGCGCGCCGGCCGGGACGGCCAGCGCCGCGCGCGCCGGCGCGTCGCCGCGCATGCGCCACGCGCTGAACACGGCGATGACGCCCAGCGCGCTCAGGTACCACACCACGTACTTCGGATCGCCGCCGGCCCGGGCCAGCAGCCAGGTCGCGACGATGGGCGCGAGCCCGCCGCCTATCGCCCCCGACACCTGCACCGCCAGCGAGATGCCGGTGTAGCGCACCTGGGCCGGGAACTGGCTGGAAAACAAGGTGCCTTCCGGGCCGTAGAGGCAAGCGTAGACCAATCCCACGGCCAGGCAAACCGCCACGATGATCCAGGTCCGGTCGCCCGTGGCCAGCAATTGGAAGAAAACCGGTGCGCAGGCCAGGATGCCCACGGCGCCCGCCATGAAGACCCACTTGTGGCCCACCTTGTCGCCCAGCACGCCGAACAGCGGCATGGTGAACAGCGCCAGCGCCGCGCCCCAAATGGTCGCATCCAGCATCACCGACCGCGGCACCCCCAGCGTGCCGGTGGCGTAGGCCAGCGAAAACGTCACCACGGTGTAGAACCAGGTCACTTCCGCCAGCCGGGCGCCCACCACGGTCAGCAACGCGCGGCGGTGATGCTTGAGCACCTCGGCCACCGGCACTTCGACCTTGGCGCCCTTGTCGCGCATCTGCTCGAAGTCGGGCGATTCGGCGACCTTGACGCGGATGAACCAGCCCACCCCCAGCAACACCACGCTGGCCAGGAACGGCAGACGCCAGCCCCAGGCCAGCATGTCGGCTTCGGGCAGCCCGGCCACCGCGCCCATCGCCAGCGACGACAGGATCAGGCCCGGCGCCACGCCCGCCTGCGGCAGGCTGCCGAAAAAGCCCTTCTTGCCCTCCGGCGCATGCTCGACCGCCATCAGCACCGCTCCGCCCCACTCGCCGCCCACGGCGATACCCTGCAGGAAACGCATCAGCACCAGCAGCACCGCGGCCCAATAGCCGATCTGGTCGTACGACGGAATCAGCCCGATCAGGATGGTGGGCACACCCATCAGCAACAGCGTGATCAACAGCATGGACTTGCGGCCGATCTTGTCGCCATAGTGGCCGAAGATCACGCCGCCCAGCGGCCGCGCGAAAAATCCCACCGAATAGGTGGCAAAGGCCGCCAGCGTGCCCGTCAGCGGATCGAACGAGGGAAAGAAGATCTTGTTGAAGATCAGCGCGGCGGCCGTGCCGTACAGAAAAAAGTCGTACCACTCGATGGTGGTGCCCATCATGCTGGCCAGGCCGGCGGTGACGTAGTCGCGGCGCGAGCGCGCAGGCGTTGTCTTGGTCGTCATCATCGTGACTCCCCTTGAAAGTGTCGGTGTGGAAATTGCGCTTAGCGGGCGGCAGGCAAGGACGGCAGCGGCGCGATACCGTGCGTCTGGCGGCACCAGTAGTCGAAGGTGGCGCGCACGATGGACGGCTTGAGCAGGTAGTCATGCGCCTCGCGCGCCAGGGTGTCGTCCACCGGCGTCAGCGGGCCGAAGGCCTGCGCGCGGATCTGCATGCGCGCCGCGCGTTCCAGGTACACCGACAGGTAGGTCGCTTCCTCACAGCTGGCGCCCGCCGTCAGGTAGCCGTGATGCGCCAGGATGATGGCGCGCTTGGCGCCCAGCGCGGCCGAGATGATCACGCCCTCCTGGTCGGCGATCGGCACCCCGGGCCACTCGCCCAGGAACGCGCAGTCGTCGTGCAGCGGCGTCATGTCCATCTGCGAAATCACCAGCGGCTGGCGCGCCGCGGCCAGGGCCGAGGCCCACGGCGAATGGGTGTGGATGATGGAACGCACGTCGGGCCGGGCCTCGTACACCCACAGGTGAAAACGCGTGGCCGGGTTGGCCATGCCCTCGCCCGTCAGCGTGTTCAGGTCGCGGTCGACCTCGATGAAATCGGCCGGCGTGGCCTCGTCAAAGCCCAGGCCGAAGCGCAGCGTCCAGTAGGCGCCCGGGCGCTCGGACCGCACGCTGATCTGGCCGGCCAGGCCGGCTTCCTGTTCCGTCATGGCCAGGATGCGGCAGGCGTAGGCCATGGTCTCCTGGGCGCTGCGCGGCACCGCGCGCAGGTGCTGCGCCATCTCTTGGGTGGCGCGGGTGTCGAAATAGGCCTTTTCCCGCAATGCGTTGTCCATGCTGTCTCCTGTTTTTCTGGACGGCGCGGGCGGACGCCGCGCCATGGAAAACAGTATGGAAAGCTTGGCCGCATCAAGCCATGCAGCGCGGGTCATAGCAGCTATTCGGCAAGCCGCGACGGGTGGGGTCTGACCCTGCCCCCGGCCTCCTACCCCCGCGCGATGCGGCGCGCGCATTCCAGCAGCTCACCGACCAGCGGTAACGGCTGGCGCTGGGCCAGTGTGATGGCCACCACCCGGCGCCGCAGCACCGGGCTGGCGATGACGACCTTGCGCAGTCCGTAGTCGGTCAGCAGCTTCTCGGGAATGCGCGACGGCAGGATACAGGCGCCCACGCCGGACGACACCAGCTTGAGCATGGCGTCGATGGTTTCGGCCTCGGCCACGAATTCAGGCTGCAGGCCGGCGCTGTGGATCATCTTGCGCAGCGCGTAGTGCGGCGGAAACCCCACCAGCCGCAACGCCATGGCGCCCAAGTCGACGCGGTCCGCCACCTCGACCCCGCGTCGCACGATCAGGCACATGTCGTCGTCGAACAGCGGCGCGGACGCCAGGTTGTCGGACGCCACCGCCGCGTCGTAGACAAAGCCGATATCGGCCTTGCCGCTTTCCACCAGCGCCACCACCTCGGGCGAGCTGCGGCCCATGACGGACAGGTTGACGTGTTCGCGGCTGCTGACGAACTGCGCCACCACATCGGCCATGAAGTAATAGCTGAGCGTATGCACCGTGGCCAGCCGGACCGAGCCCTGCGTCACGCCTTCGCGCTGGCGCACCGCCTCCAGTGTCTGGTCGATGCTGCGGTAGGCCGGCAAGATGCCGTCCAGCAGGCGCGTGCCGGCCTCGGTCAGTTCGACGCCGCGGCCGGTGCGCACGAACAGCGGCTTGCCCACGTAAGCCTCCAGCGCGGCCAGCTGGCGGCTCAGGCCCGACTGGGTCTGGTCCAGGTCTTCGGCGGCGCGCGAAAGCGATTTCAATTCCGCGATCCGCGCGAAATAGCGCAATTGGCGGTCTGGCGTGTCCATGCGGCTTCCCCGGGGGCCCAGGCGCGGGCCCTGTCGTTATCGATCGCGCTCGTGGCGGCGCGGCTGACAGTGTGCCCCAAGGGCCGCGGCGCCACTACCGGGATTTGCGCTAGGGCCTGGCACGATGACTTGCCAACGGCCGGTGATCGCCTCATGAATTGATCGATGATAAATTAACAGGCTGAACCCGGAGACCCTATGGCCAGATTGCAACGCGAACCTGCCATGCCGCCGCCCGCGCCCCGCCAACTACATTCCGGAGTTCCCGTGCAATCCCCCCCGCAACGCCCCATCGCCGCCACCATCGCCGCCGTGGTGCGCGACGGCCACATCCTGCTGGTGCAGCGCGCCAACCCGCCCGACCAGCACCGCTGGGCCTTTCCCGGCGGCAAGATCGACGCAGGCGAGCGCCTGGAAGACGCCGCCGTGCGCGAGCTCTTCGAAGAATGCGGCGTGCGCGCCGAACCGCTGCGGGTCTTTGACGCCGTCGACGTGTTCGACCGCGACAACAGCGGCGCGCTGCGCCGGCACTTCATCCTGATCGCCGTGCTATGCCGCTGGCAGTCCGGCGAACCGGTGGCCGGCGACGACGCTCAGGACGCCCGCTGGGTGCCGCTGGCCGAGCTGGACGGCCAGGCGCTGGCGACCAGCTTCGGCGTGGCCAGCATCGCGCGCAAGGCCGCGGCGCTGATGGCGCAGGCCTCGGATCCGGACGCTATCCGCCCCTAGGCCCCCGCCCGCGGGCCGCCATGACCGGCACGGCCTGGGGTGATGTCCGGACGCAACCAGTGGCGGACGCGAAAAATCCGCCGCGCGGCGGCTGATCGTTACAGGCCGTACAGCACCGCGGGATTTGCCGTCAGCACCTGCCGCCGCGTGGCAGCTTGCGGCAGCCACGCGTTCAGTTCGGCGCGCAGGCCTTGCGCCGGAACACGGCGATAGGCGCTGACCTCGGTGGCCGGCTTGCCCGGTTCGCGCTGGGTATGCGGCCAGTCGCTGGCCCAGAGCACCCGTTCCGGATTGCAGCGCACGATGGCCTGCGCCAACGCGGCCAGCCGTGAGGCCTGGGCAAGGTCGGCCGGATCCGGACAGACCCGGTAGGAAGCCGACAGCTTGATATAGGCACTGCCGTCGCCCACCCGTTGCAGCACGGCCTGCACCCGCGGGTCATCCAAGGACGCATGCGCCGGAATCATCGCGAAATGATCCAGCACCACCGGCACCGGCAAACGGCCGAACGCCGGCGCCGCCGACGCGATGGCGTCCAGCGAGGCGTAGATCTGGATGTGCCAGCCCTGCCCCGCAAGACGGCCAGCCCAGGCCGCCAGCGCCCGGCGGACCGACGCCGGATCGCTCGCGCCCACGCTTTCAAGATTGACCCGCACTCCGCGCACGCCGGCATCATGCAGCCGGACCAATTCCGCATCGGTCACGTCGGTGTCCAGCACCGCCACGCCGCGCGCGGCGCCGTCAAGCGCATGCAGACTGTCGATCAGCAGGCGGTTGTCGGTGCCGTAGATGCTGGGTTGCACGATCACGGCATGCGCCAGGCCCAGGCGGGCCAGGTGCGCCCTCAAGTCCGTGACCGAGGCCGGGCCCGGTGTGTAGGGGCGATCGGCCGTCATCGGATAGCCGGCCTGCGGCGCCACCACGTGCACGTGGCAGTCGCAGGCATGGGCGGGAAGCATGGCCGCAGGCATGCTCAAGCCGCCGACAAACGGGCCACGAACGCCGCGCCGGCTTCGCGCGTGCCCAGCGTGCCGCCCACATCACGGGTGCATTCCCCCGCCAGGATGGTATCGGCGATGGTGCGTTCGATCGCCGCGGCCGCCTGCAGGAATTGCGGCTGGCTGGTCTTCTGGCCATGCCAGTTCAGCAGCATCGCGCCCGACAGGATGAGCGAGATCGGATTGGCGATGTTCTGGCCAGCGATATCGGGCGCGGACCCATGGGCCGCCTGCCCCATCGCGTAGTCGCGTCCCGCATTCAGCGATCCGCCCAACCCCAGGCTGCCCGACAGCTCAGCCGTCAGGTCCGACAGGATGTCGCCGAACATGTTGGTGGTGACGATGACGTCATAGCGCTGCGGCGCGCGCACCACGTGCGCCATCATGGCGTCGACGATCACATCGTCCACGCGCACATCCGGAAATTCCTGCGCCACCTGGCGGCACATCTCCAGGAACATGCCGTCGCCCAGCTTGAGCACATTGGCCTTGTGCACCATCGTGACGTGCTTATTGCGCGTCATGGCCAGCTCGAACGCCGTGCGCGCGATGCGCTCGCAGCACTGCCGGGTAATGCGGCGCAGCGACACCACTACGTCCGGCGTGATCAGCATTTCGCTGCCGCCGGAAGCAATGTTGCGGTCGGCATAGAAGCCTTCGGTGTTCTCGCGCACCACCACCAGGTCGAACTCCCCCAGGCGCGCGTTCATGCCGGGATAGGTTCTGGCCGGGCGGATATTGGCGTGCAGGTCGAGGTTCTTGCGGAAATACATCGACGGATTGATCTCGCCGCGGGCCTCGTCCTTGAAGTCATAGGTAGCCATGGGGCCCAGCATCAGGCCGTCGGCGGCCTTGACCTTTTCCAGCAGCGCGGGCGTCACGGTCGCGCCGTGCTGCTTCAGGCTGTCATGGCCCGCTATGTCGTGGTCAAAGCGAAGGCCCAGGCCGAAGCGGCGCGAGGCGGCGTCCAGCACATCGACGGCGACCGCCATGGTTTCGGGGCCGATACCGTCGCCGGGGAGTACAACGATTTTCATGGAGCGTGTTCCTGTTGGGTTGAGCGGTCAGGCTTATTCGACCTGGATCCCGGTGGCTTGCACCAGGCGTTGATACTTGGCGGCTTCGCCGCGCACGAAAGCGGTGAATTGCTGGGTGGAGTTCGGACGCACCGCGGCCCCATCGCCTTCCAGGCGCGACTTGATCGCGGGTTCGGCCAGGATGGCGTTCAGCTTGGTGTTCAGCAACTCCACGATAGCAGCGGGCGTCTGCGCAGGCGCGAACACGCCGCCCCACAGGCTGAACTGAAAGTCCGGCACAGCGGCCTCGCTGACCGTCGGCACCTGGGGCAACACGCCAAGCCGCTCCCGCGAGGACACGGCCAGCGCCCGCAAGCGCCCGCTATTCAGGTGCGGCATGACCGCGGATGCGCTGGAAAAGAAGAAGTCCACGTGGCCACCGAGCAAATCCGACATGGCCTGGCCAGCGCCCTTGTACGGGGCGTGCAGCATGCGGGTTTGCGTCCCCAGCGCCAGCGCGGCCGCGGCCAGGTGTCCCGGCGTGGCGGTGCCCGACGAGGCATAGGCCAGGGCGTCCGGCTTGGCGCGGGCGGCGGCGATCAGCGCCCCCAGGTCCGCGTAGGGCGATTTTTCCGGCACCGCCAGAACCAGCGGGGAATCGCCCACCAGGATCACCGGGGCAAATTCACGTAAGGGGTCGTAGCCCAGCGCTTTCATGGCATAGGGATTGACCGCGATCTCGCCGGTCTGGCCCAGCAGCAGCGTGTAGCCGTCGGCGGGCGCGCGCAGCACCAGCCGGGAGCCCACCGCGCCGGATGCGCCGGGACGGTTTTCGACGATGACGGTCTGGTTGAATTCCGTGCCCAGGCGTTCGGCCAGAATGCGGGCGAACACATCGCCCTGTCCGCCAGGCGCGTAGGGCACGACCAACGTCACCGGTCTGGCGGGATAGGAGTCGGCGGCGCGGGCCGCGCCGGCCAGGGCGCAGGCCCATCCGGCCGCGGCGCCTTGCAGCAGGCGCCGGCGCGACGGGCTGTATGGTTCAGAGGTCTGGCTCATGAGGTCTCCTTCGTGTGCTTATGCGGGGCGCATCAATCCAGCGCCATGCCGGATTGCTGGACGACGCCACGCCACATCCGCAGCTCGGCCGACAGGGCCTGGCCGAAGTCGTCGGGCGAACCGCTGATCGCCTGCGCGCCCTCGTGCTGCAAGCGCTCGCGCACCAGCGTGTCGGACGCAGCGGCATTGATGGCCTGGTTCAGCTTGCCCACGACGTCGGACGGCGTGCCAGCCGGGGCCAGCACCCCCCACCAGGTCGTGATGTCGAAATCGGCGACGCCCGCTTCGGCCACGGTCGGGGTGTCGGGAAACAGCGGCGAGCGCGTCTTGCCGGTCACCGCCAGCAGATCCACGCGCTGATCGCGCACTTGCGACAGGATGGTGGGAACGGTCGCGAAGAACACCTGCACGCGTCCGGCCAGCAGGTCGACCGTGGCCGGACCGCTGCCCTTGTAGGGCACGTGCGTCATCACCGCGTTCGCCTTCTGCTTGAACAATTCGCCGGCCAGGTGGTTGATGCTGCCGTTGCCGGCCGAGCAGAAATTCAAGTTGGCTTCGGGCGTGGCGGCAAGCTTGCGCAGATCGGCAACGGAGCGCAGCTTCAGGTCTTTGGCCGTCACCACGAACAAGGGGCCCCGTCCCAGCATCGCGATGGGCGCAAAGGACTTGAGCACGTCATAGCTGGTGCTGATGCCCGCGGCGGCGTTGGTCACGAAGGTCGACGTCGCGAACAGCAGCGTATAGCCATCGGGACGCGCATTGGCGACCATGCCGGCGCCGATCGAGCCGCCCCCGCCGCCCCGGTTCTCCACGACGACGGACTGGCCCAGCTTGTCGGCCAGGGTGCGCGCCATGTCGCGCGCGATGCTGTCCGTGCCGCCGCCCGCCGAAAAAGGCACCACCAGCGTGATGGGCCGGCTGGGGTAGACGTCGGCCGCCATGGCCGGCGCGCAAAACGCGGGCAAAAGCAGGGCCAGCCCCGCCAGCAGACGCTGCGGGGATACTTGGGACTTGCTCATCGATTTGTCTCCGATCGACGGCCGCGCTTATCCCTGGCGCAGCATCTTTAGGCGTTCCAGCAGGGCCTGGTGAATATGGTGGCGAGCGGCGTCTTGCGCGCCTTGCTCGTCGCGGGCGCGGATGGCGTCCACGATGGTCTGATGTTCTTCGTTGGAGCGGCGGGCGCGCTCGGGCGCACTGAGCGTGCTGCGCCCCAGCAGATAGGTGGTCTCGGTCAACGATTGCAGCGACCGGATCAGATAGCGGTTATGCGCGGCGCTGTAGATGGCTTCGTGAAAGCGCAGATTCTGCGCAACAGGGTCGCCGCCGTCGCCCTCATCGAGAATGGCCTGCATGTGGGCGACATCGGCGGGGGTTGCGTGGCGCGCGGCGAAGGCGGCGGCCGAGCCCTCGAGCACTTCGCGCATGGAGTAGAGCTCGCCGACTTCCTGCTGGTCCATGGTGGTCACCACCAGGCCCCGGCCGGGCTCGTGCGTGATCAGGCCTTCGTCCTGGATGCGCTTGAGCGCTTCGCGCACCGGCGTGCGCCCCATGTCGAGCAGGCCGGCGACCTCGACTTCGCGCAGGCGGTCGCTGGCCGTGAACATCCCCGCCAGGATGCGGCGCTTGATCTCGTTGTAGGCAGCAAAGGCCTGCGAATTGCTCTTGACGATGGGCATACGAGTCTCGGCTGATTTTTGTATATTTTTGCATACAAAAAATCGAAGCGCAACGACGCCGCTGAAAACCGGGTGTTCCCGGACCTTTTACTATAGGAGTCCCGCAGCCCCGCTCCCGCCATGTTCGACACCTACCTCTCCCGCTGGAACCTCGTGCCTGACGGCGCCCCTATCACCACCCCCGCCGCGCGGCTGCTGCCGGTGCGCCAGGACGGCGTGCCCGCGATGCTGAAGGTGTCGGTCGAGGAAGACGAGCGCCAGGGCGGCGTGCTGATGACCTGGTGGAACGGCCGCGGCGCGGCGCGGGTGCTGGCGCACGATGACCACGCCATCCTGCTGGAACGCGCCACCGGCACGCGGTCGCTGGCCGCCTACGCCCGCAACGGCCGCGACGACGACGCCACCCGCATCATCTGCGGCGTGCTGCGCGAGCTGCATGCGCCGCGCGCCCAGGCCTTGCCGCCCCTGCGCCCGCTGGAAGAATGGTTCGTCGACCTGTGGCCCATGGCGCAGGCGCGCGGCGGCATCCTGGCGCACAGCGCCCGCCACGCCCGCGCCCTGCTGGACCACCCGCAAGACCCGGTCGTGCTGCATGGCGACGTGCATCACGACAACATCCTGGATTTCGGCGAACGCGGCTGGCTGGTCATCGACCCCAAGCGGCTCCATGGCGACCGCGGCTTCGATTACGCCAATGTGTTCTGCAACCCGGACCTGGCCGACCCGAACCCGCCCGTGGCCATCGTGCCGGGGCGCTTCGAGCGCCGTCTGGACATCATTGTCGAAGAATCCGGCCTGGACCGCCGCCGCCTGCTGCAATGGGTGGTGGCCTGGTGCGGACTGTCGGCCGCCTGGTTCCTGGGCGACGGCGACGACGCGGCGATCGACCTGAACATCGCCGCGCAAGCGCAGGCGCTGCTCGAAGGCTAGCGCGGCTGCGGCCCAACCACGACGGGCCGCAGCCTGCCCCCTGTCAAACGACCATCCGGATCGATCGGTTAAGGTGTAGCTCCACACCCCTTAACCTCTCATTCCAGGAGTACCGGATGACCGGATTGTTTATCGTGGTGGCGGCGCTGGCGTTCTTGATGCTGGCGGCGTATCGAGGCTACAGCGTGATTCTTTGCGCGCCCATCGCAGCCATGGGCGCGGTGCTGCTGACAGACCCGTCTGCGCTGGCGCCCGTGTTCTCGGGCATCTTCATGGAGCGCATGGCGGGCTTCGCCAAGCTCTACTTCCCCGTCTTCCTGTTGGGCGCCGTTTTCGGCAAGCTGATCGAGCTGTCGGGCTTTTCTCGCGCCATCGTGCAGGCCGTGCTGCGGCTGATCGGCGCCGAGCGCGCCATCATGGCCATCGTGCTGGTGTGCGCCGTGCTGACCTACGGCGGCGTATCGTTGTTCGTGGTGGTGTTCGCCGTCTACCCCTTCGCGGCCGAGATGTTCCGCCAGGGCGGCATCCCCAAACGCCTGATGCCCGGCGCCATCGCACTGGGCGCGTTCACCTTCACGATGACCGCACTGCCCGGCACGCCGCAGATCCAGAACATCATCCCCACCACCTTCTTCGAGACCACCACCTGGGCCGCGCCCTGGCTGGGGCTGATCGGCTCGGCTTTCACGCTGACCGCCGGCATCAGCTATCTGGAATGGCGCCGCAAGCGCGCCGCCGCCGCGGGCGAAACCTACGGCACCGAGCTACGCAACGAACCGGCCACGCCCCCGGACGGACGCGAACACCATCCGCTGGTGGCGCTGTTGCCGCTGGTGGTCGTGGGCGTGGTCAACTTCCTGCTGACCCGCTGGATTCCGGGCTGGTACCCCGCCGGCGCCCAGGTCGAGCTGCCCGGCCTGCCCCAGCCCCTGCCCGTCAATGCCGCCGACCAGGTGGCCTTGTGGGCCGTGATGGGCGCGCTGATCGCGGGCATCTTCACCATCCTGGCGTTCTCGTTTTCCAGCATCAAGGCGCACTTCGCCGAGGGCAGCAAAAGCGCCGTGTCCGGCGCCCTGCTGGCGTCCATGAACACCGCCGCCGAATACGGCTTTGGCGGCGTCATCGCCGCGCTACCAGGCTTTCTGATGGTGGCCAGCGCGCTCAAGGCCATCCCCGATCCGCTGGTGGGCGAAGCGGTGGCGGTGACCTCGCTGGCGGGCATCACCGGATCGGCGTCCGGCGGCATGAGCATCGCCCTGGCGGCCATGGCGCAGACCTTCATCGACAGCGCCAACGCAGCCGGCATTCCCATGGACGTGCTGCACCGGATCGCCGCCATGGCCAGCGGCGGCATGGACACCCTGCCGCACAACGGCGCCGTCATCACCCTGCTGGCCGTCACCGGCCTGACCCACCGCCAGTCCTATGGCGACATCTTCGCCATCACCCTGATCTCGACGCTGTCGGTCTTCCTGGTGATCGCGGTGTACTACCTGACCGGCATTGTCTGAGCGAAGGCCTGGCCGAAAAGCTCGGCCAGCCATAGGCTGAACACCCGCACCCGCGCCGACACCTGGCGGTTCTGCGGGTACAGCACCGACACCGGCATCGGCGCGGGCGGCATATCGGGCAGCACCACCGTCAGGCGCCCGGCCGCCAAATCGTCCTCCACGCGATAGCGCGGCACCTGCACCAGCCCCAGGCCGGCCAGCGCCGCGCTGGCGTACAGCTCGGCGCCCGTCACGCTGACCACGGCGGCCGGGCGCAACAGCACATTGCGCCCGTCCACCATGAAATCCAGCGGCAGGCTGCGGCCCGTGGACGATGACAGGTAATCCACCGCCAGGTGATTCGCCAGATCGTCCAGGCTGGCGGGCACCCCATGGCGTTCCAGGTAGGCGGGGCTGGCCACCGTGACCTGCGGCATCAGCGCAATCTGGCGCCCCACCAGCGACGAATCCTGCAGGGTGCCGGCGCGCAGCACGCAGTCCACGCCTTCGCGCACCAGATCCACCAGACGGTCGTCCTCGCCCAGATGCAGCACGATGTCGGGATAGCGCGCCAGGAACGCCGGCAGGCCCGGCACCACGAACACCCGCGCCAGCGTGCCCTGCGCGTTGACCCGCAACAGCCCCTTGGGCGCGGTGTTCAGGAACGCGCCGTCGGCCTCTTCCAGGTCCGCCAACAGGCGCACGCAGCGCCGGTAGTAAGCCTCGCCGTCATGGGTCAGCCGCACCTGGCGCGTGGTGCGCTCCAGCAGGCGCGCGCCCAGGCGCTTTTCCATGCGCTTGATCAGGTTGGTGACCGTGGCGCGGGGAATCTGCAGGTCTTCCGATGCCTGGGAAAAACTGCGCCGCTCGGCGATACGCACAAATACCTGCATTTCCTGGAAGCGATCCATGCGCAGCCCCTATTATTAATGCAAATGAAATTATGTTAGCAAAAACCGGGTAATTATCTTTGGTTTGGAATAGTCCATGATTCGTCTCACTCACTCACGGAGAACTTCATGAACACCCAAGCCTTCCAACGCGTTGCCCTGGTCACCGGCGGATCCCGCGGCATCGGCGCCGCCATCGTGCGCCGCCTGGCCGCCGACGGCTTTGCCGTCGCCATCAACTACGCCTCCGGCGCGGCCGACGCCGACGCCCTGGCCGCCGAGATCCGCCAGGCCGGCGGCCGTGCCACCGCCGTACGCGCCGACGTGTCCAAGGCCGCCGACGTGCGCGCCATGTTCGACCAGGTCGAAGCCGACTTGGGCCGCATCGACGTCCTGGTCAACAACGCCGGCGTGCTCAAGCTGCAGACGCTGGCCGACACCACCGACGAGCAGTACGACCAGACGTTCGGCATCAATACCCGCGGCACGTTCAACACCCTGCGTGAGGCCGGCGCCAGGCTGGCCGACGGCGGCCGCATCGTCAACGTGTCCAGCACCACGTTGGCGCTGAACATGCCCACCTACGGCATCTACATCGCCAGCAAGGCCGCGGTCGAAGGCTTCACCCGCGTGTTCGCCAAGGAGCTACGCGGCCGCCACATCACGGTCAACGCCGTCGCGCCTGGCCCGGTCGCCACCGACCTGTTCAGGAAAGGCAAGAGTCCCGAACTGATCGAACATTTCGCCAAGATGCCGCCGCTGGAACGCCTTGGGCAGCCGGAGGATATTTCGGGTGTGGTGTCGTTCCTGGTCAGCCAGGATGGGGGATGGATCAATGGCCAGGTGCTGCGCGCGAACGGCGGTATTGCCTGATCGCGCAGCTAAGGATTCGAATGCGCGGGACCGCTCCGGAGACATGCAAAAGCCGTATCCGGTAGGATGCCCAATCCTACCGCTGCGCACGCACGCCCCGCGCCATTGATTCGGATCATTTCCATACGCCCCGTGCAGCGCTCATCGACGAAGAGTCCCCATGCATCGACGTTTTCCACACGCCTTGTTGATCGCCCTGACGACCTGCTTCGGCGCCGTCGTCTCTCCGGCGCGCGCCCAGGCCCCATCGACGCCCAAAGTACAGCCTGGTGACGGGCACCCTTACGAGATCGCCGACAGCGAGGTATGGGACGTGCCCGATCCCGTTTCCCAACGTGGCTACCAGGTCTTCGTTGCGCTGCCGCCCTCCTACGCCAAGCAGCCGCAGCGGCGCTACCCCGTGCTGTATGTGACCGACGCCGACTACGCTTTCCCGATCATCCGCCAGCTGGCGCGCCGCCTGAATGTCGAAGGCCCCCGGATCGAGGAATTCATTCTCGTCGGCCTGTCTTATGGAAAAGGCGAGGATGGCGGCGCCAGCCGCCAGCGTGACTACACGCCGACACCGAACGGCCCGAGTACGGCCCCGCCCGGCTCGATCCATGGCCAGGCGCAGGCCTATCAACGCTATCTGCGCGATCAGGCAAAGCCCTTCATCACCGCTCGCTATCGGACGGATCCCGCCAGGGAAATCTTCCTGGGCCACTCCTACGGCGCGCTGCTAGGGACACAGATCCTGTTCACGGAGCCCGGCTTGTTCAGCGGCTATATCCTCGGCAGTCCGTCTCTCTGGTACGACAAGCGACATGCCTTGAAGCTCGAAGCGAGCTACGCCAAGCAGAACCAGGACCTGAAGGCGAATGTCTATCTGTATGTCGGCGCCTACGAAGCCTTACGCAAAGGCGATCGGCGCTACAACCAGACGGTGGACATGGTCGCCGACAACCGGGCATTGGAGGCCGCGCTGCAAAGCAGAAAGTACCCAGGCTTGAAACTGAAGTCAGTGGTCTTGAACGACGAGGATCATCTCACCGTCGCACCACGCGGCTTCACGCAGGGGTTGAAGTATCTGCTGCCCGTGCGCTGAATCGGCCAAACTTCTCCCGATAGGCGGTCGGGCTCGTCAGCACAATCCGCCGAAAATGCCTGCGCATCGACTCCTCCGACCCAAACCCCGCCAGCTCGGCAATGCGGCCGATCGGCAACAAGGTCTGCGCTTCGAGCATCTCACGGGCCACCGCCACCCGTTCACGCACCAGCCATTCATACGGCGCCATGCCGGTGGCATCATGAAATTGCCGTTGCAGCGTACGCGGACTCATCGCCGCGCGTTCCGCGAGCGAGCGCAGCGTGTGCGGCAAGGCAGGATACTGACGCATCCAGTCCATCAACTTCGTCAAGCGCCCGCTTTCATCTTGCGGCATGGGGCGCGGCACAAACTGCGCCTGGCCGCCTTCCCGGTGCGGCGCCACCACCAGCCGCTGCGCCACCCGGTTCGCCACGGCGCCGCCGTAATCGCGCCTGACCAGGTGCAGCAACATATCCAGCCCCGCCGCGGAGCCCGCCGACGTGATGATCTGGCCTTCGTCGATGTACAGCGCGTCCGGCTTGACACGCACTTGCGGATAGCGCCGCTGCAGCGCTGCGGCGTATCGCCAGTGGGTGGTCACGGTCTTGCCGTCCAGCACCCCTGCCGCAGCCAGCACGAATACGCCGGAGCAGATCGAACACAGCCGCGCCCCACGCTGGTAGGCCTTGCGGATGCGTTTTAGCAGGGGTTCGGGCGGCAATTCGTCGGCATCGCGCCAACCCGGCACCACGATCGTATCGGCGCGATCAAGCATGTTGAGCGTATAAGGCGCGGCGACCGTGATGCCACCTGCGGCGCGCAACGGACCCGGCTCGCTCGCGCATACGGCGAAGCGATACCAATCTACGTCGAGCTCTGGCCGTTCAAGTGCGAACAGTTCCGTCGCGCAGCCGAATTCGAAAGTACAGAGCCGGTCGTAGGCCAGCGCCACGACAAGATGATTATCCATGGCGTAATATTACCGAAGAATGGCAATTACGCCACTACTGCGGATGGCGGCTAACCGCCAGAATGTGGCACCTGAATCTGTACTTCAGGCACTTTTCCATCGAACCATCCATGCAGAGTTCAACCATGTCGACTCCCAACGCCGTCACCGCGATCCCCGCCGCCCACAGCGACGCCGCGCTTGCCCACTTTCGCGCGGCAATGCAGTTCGAGACCGATTGTTCCGACGTTGCCGGCGCGCTCGCCAGTGGCGCGCCCGGTTTCGTATTGCTTGATGTCCGCAGCCCCGCGCTGTTCGCGCGGGGCCATGTGCCGGGCG
The DNA here is from genome assembly GCF_014170305.1 of Achromobacter sp. UMC71. GTDB lineage: Bacteria > Pseudomonadota > Gammaproteobacteria > Burkholderiales > Burkholderiaceae_B > Achromobacter. Next base: position 20,842 of record NZ_LZZT01000010.1, on the reverse strand, counting down.
CGCTAAATCTGCCGCACGGCAAGATCGTCGCATCCAAACTCGCGGACTATCCCGCCGATACGCTCTTCGTCACGTACTGCGCGGGGCCGCACTGCAATGGCGCGACGCGTGGCGCGTTGCGGTGTGCCCAACTGGGGCGGCCGGTGAAGGTGATGATTGGCGGAATCACCGGATGGCTCGACGAGGGCTTCGACCTGGCGACGGGCGATGCCGCGCCGTGAAGAATCCCGGCCTTGCCGATAGTCGAGCACGACGTGGCGGTCCCGCCGGACGGACATTGCGTCGGCTACCCTCGGACCGCGCTCCGAAACGCTGCTGACAGCGCGGCAAGCGCGGCCTGCGTTCGGGCATCCTTGCTTCTGGTATGAAGCAGGATCGGCAGATGCGGCAATTGCGGAAGTCCGAGTTTCGATCCGATATCCATGGCGCCGAATGGCAGCATCCTCGGCGCCAGTGCGGCCACGCCCAATCCCGCCATGACCGCCGCGGCGACGGCCGCCACGCCGCCACCGACAAAGACCTCTCGCCAGGGCACTTGCGCCGTATCGAGTAGGCTTGCGGCCAGCGCGCGCACACCGCAAGGCTCCGCCAACGTGGCAAGTGGCAGGGGTTCATCCGCTCGATACTGCCAGCCCGGCGCTGCGAACCAGCCGAGTCTTTCCTCGGCAATCAGCTCTCCATCGCTGCGGCCTGCGTTCAGGCGGACGATGACCGTGTCCAGTTCGCGCCGATCAAAGCTTTGAAGCAGGTCACCGGACGATCCGATCCGGATTTCGACCAGCAACTCGGGATCTTGCGCGTTCATGCGCGCGATCAGCGCGGGGAGTTCCGGGCCCGCGACATGATCACTGATGCCAACGGCAATACGCTGCCGCGAGCTGGAAAAGGCGGCCAGGGCCCGGTCATGGGCCGCCAGCAGCTCGCGCGCATGTTCAAGGAACATTGCCCCCATTGCGGATAGTTCGACATACCGGGGCGTGCGCTCGATGAGCCGGTAGCCAAGCCTTTCTTCCAGCCGCTTGAGCTTCAGGCTGATTCCGGCCTGCGTTGTCTGCAAGGCTTGCGCAGCCCGCGTAAAGCTTCCAAGCTGCACGATGCGGACGAACGCCTTCACGGCATCCAGGTCCAGGGAGGGCACAATCATTTCAGATAGCTATCGTTGAAATAAACCTGCATAGCGTATCAGAATGATTAGTATGGAACGGCACCCACAAAGAGGAGATAACCCGCTATGCCACTCGTTCATATTTCACTGCGCACCGGAAAGACGGAAGCCTATAGGCAGGCCATCTTCGACAGCGTCTACCGCGCGCTGCGTGAAACGTTCAACGTTCCCGAGGACGACCAGTTCATGACCATTACCCAGCATGAAGCGGCGGACTTCCGCTACGGCAAGACTTATCTGGGCGTTGCGCGTAGCGATGACCTGGTGTTCATCCAGATCACTGCCAATAACACCCGCAGCCTGGAACAGAAGAAAGCGCTGTTTGCGCGGACGGCGGAACTCCTCGGCGACAGCCCCGGTATTCGCCCGGAGGACGTGTTCGTGAACCTGGTGGAGGTTGCGAAAGAAAACTGGTCGCTAGGCAACGGGCTCGCGCAATATGCGTGAGCGCCTGGACGCCAGACGTTGATCGAACGCGCCCCCTGATTGCCGCGCAGCGGCCCTTGACGACCGACGGCAAACCGCGATGCGGCCATGTGAAAGGAATCCAGGGCTTGTTTGCATGGGTCGCACACCCCGGCCCCGCCTTGGCCGCCGTTGCGCTGACGCTGTTCCAGGTTCTTGACGGCGGCGCACTTAAGACATGTTTGTTTTTTTAGCAACGCAGGATAGATATTCCCCACCCTTATGTATGGCTTTTTTTTAATTTATAAAGCCATAAAATCCATACAAACATAACGATTCAACAATTTGTATGGATATTGGCGGTAGAATTTGGCTGCCTTGGGGAAGCAAGACGCTCGCGCTCCCCACTACCAACCGCTGTCAGCGTTGCCTGTTGAGCAGCCACCAGATGACGGCATTGGAAAAAGCCTTCGGGTTCGGTCTACGGCACCTGCTAGCTGCTGAAGCAGCGTTTTGAGGAAATGATGAATTTTTGGGTCCCCGTAATCTTCGGTACGTTCAAGCTCCTCGTGTTGGGCACCGGCATGTTTTTCGCCATCAAGTCGCACTACGATGGAGAAAAAAAGGACAAGGCGAAACAGAAGGAGATGGAAACCCCGTAGGGCAGACCTCGGGGCGACAGCGACGTCGGCAAATTCAACACTGGCCGACGTGCCACAGCGTGCTTATTCCGGCATCGAGAAACCCTGCTCGCGCAAAAACTTCGCGACTATCGGCTTCCACTTCTGCGGCGAATGCGTAAACAGGCTGTGGCCGTTTTCTCCATCGGGCTCCATCGGCACGAAGGTGGCCTGGCCGCCCGCCTGGTTATAGGCGGCAACCCACTGCTTGGGCCAGTCGGGGCCCCAATACAGATCGTTTTCCGTATAGATCCACAGCATCGGCACGCGGGTCGTCTGGCCGTAGGCGGCATAGGTGGCCTGCAGGCGATCGGGCCCGCAGGACTTACCGGGCGATCGCACCGGGTCGCCGCCCGCGCCGCCGGCGAAGTTGATGGCCGCCTTCACGCCCGGCGGATTCTGCGCCGCCAGCGCCACGGTCGAGCCGCCGCCCACCGATTGGCCCAGCACCGCGATATGGGATGCGTCCACGTCAGGGCGCTGCGCCATCGCCTGCACCACCTGCCCGATCTGGCTGGCGGCACGGTCGAAGGTGGCCGTGAAGCGCCGGTCGGCGCAACGGCCGCTGCCTTCCAGGTCTGGTCCGCCGGTGACGCCGTAGCCCAGCCGTACCGGCACGGCCACGACGAATCCGGCTTCGGCGAAGAACTGCGACGCGGCTGAGTAGCGCGCCCGGCCCAGCTTGGCGCGGCCAGCCGGGTCGCCGGCCCGGCCATGGTTGATCACGATCAGCGGGTGCTTGCCCGGCCCGGCGGGCGTGAACACCGTCACGACCAGGTCGCCGGCGGCCATGCCGCCGTTGTCCAGCGCCACGGTCACCGGCACCTTCTGCACGCTCTCGTTGGCCGCCAGCTTGGGCGGCGGCGCGGCGCAGGCCGTCAACAGTCCAACGCTTGCGATCATCGCGATTCTTGACCATGCACCCATGTTGACCTCGTCAGGAACAGGCTCGCCGCCCGGGTAGCCGCAAGACTACTCCCGCGGCGGACGGGCCGCCATTACCGCGAACCCCACCCGGCCGATTCATTCCACTTCAGACTTATTCCATGAAAATTACTTGTTTGTCGTGATCAACGGCCGGGCCTAGGATGGCTGGCAACGCCAACGATTCCACGGAAGACACTTGCCATGAGCCCCCCCATTCCCGCCTTTCCCCATAGCCTGATCCAGCGCGACGCGCGCGGCGTCTATACGTTGCAGATCCACGACGCCAAGAGCCTGAACATCCTGGCCACGCCCGTGACCCTGGGCCTGACGCAAGCGGTGCGCTGGATCGCCGCGCAAACCGACGCCCGCGCGCTAGTGATCCGCGGCAGCGGCGACAAGGCCTTCGTGGGCGGCGCCAATATCTATGAGATGGCCGAGCTGGACCCGGCCGGCGGCCGCGCCTTCATCACCAACCTGCGCCACCTGTGCGACGCGGTGCGCGACGTGCCCGTGCCCACCATCGCCCGCCTGCCCGGCTTCTGCCTGGGCGCCGGTATGGAGCTGGCGGCGGCTTGCGACATCCGCCTGGGGTCGCGCGACGGCGTGTTCGGCATGCCGGAAGTGCATGTGGGCATACCGTCCGTGATCCACGCCGTGTTGCTGCCGGCGCTGATCGGCCCGGGCGCCACCAACTGGCTGCTGTTGACCGGCGCCACCGTCGACGCCGAGCAGGCGCTGCGCTGGGGCTTCCTGCAATTCCTGTGCGATACGGGGGCCGAGGCGCTGGATGACCTGATCGAACGCACCGTCGGCGCCATCGCCGCTTGCGGCCCGCTGGCCGTGCGCTCGCAAAAGGCGCTGCTGCGCTATTGGGAGACATCCACCGTCGAGGCCGGCCTGGACCGCAGCGTGGATGCCTTCGGCGCCGCCTTCACCACCGACGAGCCGCGCCGCCACATGGCGCCCTTCCTGGCCCGCAAGCGCGCCCCGGAGGCGCAATGACGGCCGTCACCGCGACTGGCCCGCTGGCCGGCGTGCGGGTGGTGGACATGACCTCCGTCGGCATGGGGCCCTACGCCACCCAGATCCTGGGCGACATGGGGGCCGACGTCATCAAGGTGGAAGCGCCCGAAGGCGACGTGTTCCGCGCTTCGGTGCCGGCCGCCTCGCCGGGCATGGGCGCGGTCTACCTGAACCTGAACCGCAACAAGCGCAGCGTCACCCTGAACGCCAAGGATCCCGCCGACCTGCAGCACCTGCTGCAGTTGATCGACGGCGCCGACGTCTTCATCTCCAACGTGCGGCCTCGCGCGCTGGCGCGGGCCGGGCTGGACGCCGCCAGCCTGTGCGCCCGCCATCCACGGCTGATCTATTGCTCGGCGGTGGGTTTCGGCCAGGACGGGCCGTATGCCGCGCAGCCCGCCTTTGACGACATCATCCAGGCCATGAGCGGCCTGGCGGACCTGCAAGGCCGCAACAGCGGCGCGCCCGCCTATATCAACACCATCATGGCCGACAAGGTGGCCGGGCTGACCCTGGCCTACGCCATCCCGATGGCGCTGTACGAACGGGAAAAGTCCGGCCGCGGCCAGACGATCGAAGTACCCATGTTCGAAACCCTGGTGTCGTTCACGCTGATCGAACACCTGGGCGGGCGCACCTTTGACCCGCCGCGCGGCGAGATGGGCTACCGGCGCGTGCTGTCGCCCGAGCGCCGGCCCTATCGCACCCTGGACGGCTATCTGGCGCTGCTGCCCTATACCGACGCGCAGTGGCAGCGATTTTTTGCGCTGGCCGGCCGCGCCGACCTGGCCGCCGACCCGCGCTACGCCAGTCCCCCGGCACGGGCGCGTCATTTCGATATGCTGTACGCCGACCTGGCCGCCATCGTCCAGCTGCGCACGACCGGCGACTGGCTCGCGCTGCTGGCTGACGCGGACATCCCGCATTCGCGCATCAATACGCCGGAAACGCTGTTCGACGACCCGCACCTGGCCGCAACGGGCTTTTTTCAGCGGGTGGAGCACCCCACCGAAGGCACCCTGACCACGCCGGCCATCCCGGTGCGTTTTTCCCGCACGCCCGGATCGATCCGCAGCCTGGCGCCGCGCCAGGACGCGGATCGCGATATGCTCGGTCCGCAATAGGCGCTGCCCATCCTGACCATGAATATCACCCTGAAGCAGTTGCGCGCGTTCTGCGCGCTCTACGAGTTGCGCAGTTTCACCGCTGCCGCCTGACCGACGAAGACAGGCCTTCGGTTTCCAGGTTTTTTGTGTTGCAGCACCACAACGACGCTTTTTTCCGGCCTCGGCCATCGCGGCATGGCGAGCGCGGCGCGCCCTGCCTCCCCTCCATTTGCATGAGTCCGGCGCATGCCGCCCGGGCCGCCCGATTCTCGCGAATTCGCGACGGTCCTCATCCGCATTGACGAGGCGCGCGTCATCCAGGCGCATGACACCCGCGCCGCCAATGCAACGTTTTCAAAACAATCACTCGGATATTTGCACTACGGAGAACTCTGGCCGGCCGAACGAGGTTTGCATGAGGGAGACACGGCGGCAGCTGTATTAGGCTGGCCTCGCAGTACTCCGACTCACCTTGATCGATTGGACGAAAGCTAATGACTGAACTCATTCATCCGGATTGCCATCCCTTCACCGCAGCAGGCAATTTGAAGCAAGTCTCCGCGTTCTACGAAGAAGGACGACGCGTCATGTGGATGATGCTGCGCGCCCAGCCGCGCCCCTGCTTTAACCATGAACTGATCGACGAAATCATGACCCTGGCGCGCGCCGCCAAGGATTCCGGCCTGCCCTTCGACTTCTGGGTCACGGGCTCGCTAGTGCCGCAGATCTACAACGTGGGCGGCGATCTGAACTTCTTTGCCGAAGCCATCCGCACCGGCCGGCGCGAGGCGCTGCGCGCCTATGCGCGCGCGTGCGTGGATTGCGTGCACGCGGCCACGCGCGGTTTCGATACCGGCGCGGTGTCGCTGGCGATGATCGAAGGCACGGCGCTGGGCGGCGGTTTCGAGGCAGCGCTGGCGCACCACTTCGTGCTGGCGCAGAACAACGCGCGCATGGGCTTCCCCGAGATGGCCTTCAACCTGTTCCCGGGCATGGGCGGCTATTCGCTGGTGGCGCGGCGCTCGGGCATGAAGCTGGCCGAGGAACTGATCGGCTCGGGCGAATCGCACACCGCCGAATGGTTCCAGGCCCGCGGCCTGGTGGACGTGGTGTTCGAGCCCGGCGATGCCTACAAGGCCACCCGCACTTTCATCGACGTGATGCGGCCCAAGCTGAATGGCATGCGCGCCATGCTGCGCGCGCGCCAACGCGTGCTGCAGCTGACGCGTTCCGAGTTGATGGACATCACCGAGGACTGGGTGGACGCCGCCTTCATGATCGACCCGAAGGACCGGGCCTACATGGAACGTCTGGTGATGGCGCAGAACCGGCGCGCATCGGGCGGCGCCGAGGCGGTCCTGGACGCGACGATGCATTGAGGATGGCGGCCCGTCGCGGCGCTTGGCCGCCGTGAAGAGCCCACGGGACGGGGGCGACAGACTGCCCCCAGACCGCGGCCCGCAGCCGCGTCAGGCGATCAGGTGCAGCCGCCGGCGCTGCGCCAGCCAGGCGGAAAACTCCGCGGCGGGCATGGGCTTGGCGTACAGGTAGCCTTGTTTGGCGTCCACGCCCAGGGTATCCAGGAAGGCGGTTTCCTCCTGGGTCTCCACGCCCTCGGCGATCACCTTCAGTTCCAGCGTGCGCGCCACGGCCACGATGGCCCGCGCCAGCGCCTGCGACACCGGGTTTTCGTTCACGCCGCGCACGAAGCTGGCGTCCAGCTTGATCGCGTCCAGTGGAATGCGGGCCAGTTGCGACAGCGAGGAATAGCCCGTGCCGAAGTCGTCCAGGTGCACCCGCGCGCCCAGCTGGCGGAACTGCTTCATCAGCTCGATGGCCGCGACTTCGTCTTCGATCAGGCAGCTTTCGGTCAGCTCGATATCCAGCAGGCACGGGTCCAGCCCGGCATCGCTGACCGCGCGCATGAATTCGCTGACCACCCCCTTGTCGTCCAGCTGCCGCGCCGACATATTGACGGCCACGCGCAGGTTCAAGCCATCGCGCTTCCAGGCCGCGGCCTGGCGCGCGGCCTCGCGCATCACCCACACGCCCAGTTGCGAGATCAGGCCGGATTCCTCGGCGTAGGGAATGAACACGCTGGGGCAGATCATGCCGCGCTCGGGCGAGCGCCAGCGCAGCAGCGCCTCGACCCCATCGACGTCGCCGCCGCGGCCGGCCAGCTTGGGCTGGTAATACAGCATCAGGTGGCCTTCGGCCAGCGCCTTGCGCAGATTGGTGTCCAGCCAGACATAGTCGGCGTTGCGCCGGTCCATCTCGGGCTGGAACACGCGGTAGGTGTGGCGCCCGGCCTCCTTGGCCACGTACATGGCGATGTCGGCGCTGCGCACCACGCTGTCCAGGTCTTCGCCATGCTCCGGATACATGGCGATGCCGATGGAGCAACTGGTGTAGACCTCGATCAGTTCCTGGCGGAACGGCTCGCGCAGGCGTTCGATGATGCGTTCGGCGGTGGCTTCCAATTGCCAGGCCTGCGCCTCTTCCTGCAGCACAATGAATTCGTCGCCGCCCAGCCGCGCCAGCGTCTGGCCTTCGGATAGGCAGCTGGAAATGGCCACCGCCACCGACTTGAGCAGGCGGTCGCCGAAGCCATGGCCGTAGTGGTCGTTGATGCGCTTGAAGTTGTCCAGATCCAGGAACAGCACGCCGCCGCCCGCGCCGCGTCCGTCGGCCAGCGCTGCCTGCAGCCGCGCCGTGATGGCGTGGCGGTTGGGCAGGTTGGTCAGCATGTCGGTGTTGGCCAGCACCCGCAAGCGCTCCTGCGCCTGGCGCTCTTCGGTGATGTCGGTGCCCGAGCAGATCAGGTAGACGCGCTTTTCACCGCTGCCGCTGGTGACGAATTTGTTGCGGAACAGGAACAGCCGCGGGCCCTTGACCGTGTTGATCAGGCGCTCGACCTCGTACGACTGGCCGCGCTTATAGAACTCGGCGATATTGCGGCGCGAGGCGGTGGCTTCTTCGCGGGTCATGAACATCTCGAACACGCTACGCCCGACGATGTCCTGCTCGCGCTTGCCCGTGTATTCCTCGCTGACTTTGTTGAAGCGCTGCACCCGGCCGTGCTGGTCGACGATGACGATGACCGAGTTGGCCTCGGACACCACGGTTTCGGCGAACGACAGGCCCTCGACCAGGTCGCGCGCGACCGAATCGGTATCCGTGTGCGCCGACGCGGTGCCGGCCCATTCGGTGGGGTTGATCTTGCGCCCGACCAGATGCAGCTGTATCGGATCGCCGTACAAGCTGATGTCGATGCGCAGGCTGGCGGTGATGCCGGTCAGGGCGCGGATGGCCTGCGCCTGCTCGGGCTGCAGCGCCATCGCGATGTTGGTCGCGCCCTTGACCGCGGAAAGTTCGATCGCGTCGCTATCGGCCGCTAGCCTCCAATACGGGCTAGGCGTACCGAAATGCAGGTACAGGATCGATTTTTCGTCCTGAGTCTCAGTCATTGGTGTCCCCCGCCGTCCTAGGAAGGCCTGCGAAGCACATTACGGTGTAGTCAGTTTGGGGTCAACCACCCGGCGGGCGGCGGCCGATGCTGTATTGCGGAATATTTCATATGCGCGTGCAACTGTGCTGCCAGCGTCCCGGCCTGCGCTATGAACGACTCCCCAGGAGAACTCAGGCGTCAGGTCTGTTGCGTGACACGTTGCCATGCACGCAAACAATATCGCCGAAAATTTGTGACTATTTTTGGCAAGTTGCACAAAAGCGACCGCCGCGGAGCATGAAATAGCGGCCCGCCGCTACCGGGGGGCCGCTCTCAGGTGACCACATGGACACCCGTTGATTCCCGATCCGCTTATTCCGGCTTGACGCCGGCTTCGTCGATGACCTTGGTCCAGCGCGCCAATTCGGACGACACGCGGGCGCGGGCATCGGCCGGGCTGGTCCATTCGGCGATGGCGCCCTGGGCCAGCAGCGATGCCTTGACCTGGGGCTTGGCCAGGATCTTCTTCAGCTCGCCGTTCAGGCGGTCGATGACCGGCGCCGGGGTATTGGCGGGCGCGACGATGCCGAACATGGAGCTGACCTCGAAGTCCTTGAGCCCTGCCTCCGCGGCGGTGGGCACGTCGGGCAGCGCCTCGACGCGTTGCGGCGACGTGACCGCCAGCGCGCGCAGCTTGCCGGCCTTGATGCTGGCCTGCGAGGCGGGCACGGTTTCGATCATGCTGAGCACCTGGCCGCCCATCAGGTCGGTCATGGCCGGGCCGCTGCCTTTGTACGGCACGTGCAGGATGTCCACGCCGGCGGCGCGCTTGAACATTTCGCCGGCCAGATGCTGCGGCGAGCCGTTGCCGGCCGATGCCATCGTGACGTAGCCCGGGCGCGACTTGGCCAGCGCGATCAGCTGCTGCAGATTGTTGGCCTGCACCGACGGGTTGACCACGAACACCAGCGGCACGGTGCCCACGATGGACACCGGCGCGAAGCTCTTTTCCACGTCGTACGTGACCCGGCCGCGGTACAGCGCGGCGTTGATGGAATGACTGGTCAGCGCGCCCATCAGCAACGTGTAGCCGTCGGGCTGCGCCTTGGCCACCTGGTCCGCGCCGATGTTGCCGGCCGCGCCTGCGCGATTTTCCACGATCACCGATTGCCCCAGCGCGCCCGTCAGTTCCTGCGCCAGCACCCGGCCGATCACGTCGGTGGCGCCCCCGGGCGGGTACGGCACGATCAGGCGGATGGGCTTGTCGGGGTACGCATCGGCAGCAAGCGCGGGGGTCGCGGCGCCGGCACAGACGGCCAGCAGGGAAAGCAGCAAGGCGCGGCGAGGCCGCAGGCGCAGGTCTGACATGTAGGTCTCCTGCCGGGATGAGTATAGGAATGGAACGGACGCCCGGCTCGTCAACCGCGCCAGTGTAGGAGGCCAAACTTGATAGATGAATCAGAATTTTTCTATCGACTGATCTGTTTTAAAGATCAATAAATTTTCTCCAACAAACTGCTTGCGCCGCTTTTCAAAGGGTAGATATGATCATGCCCCTGGATTATCAATAATATTATCGGGAAGAAAAATGACGGACGACACCAAGGGCGGCAAGCCCGCCAAGGGGCCCTTCGACAGCGACGGCGCCCGGTCCCGCGGCGTGGCGCGCGGCCTGACCAACTACGGCGACGTCGGCTTTTCGCTGTTCCTGCGCAAAGCCTTCATCAAGGGCGCGGGTTTGTCCGACGACGCGCTGGCGCGTCCCATCATCGGCATCGTCAACACGGGCAGCAGCTACAACCCCTGTCACGGCAACGCGCCGCAGCTGATCGAAGCGGTCAAGCGCGGCGTGATGCTGGCCGGCGGCCTGCCGATGGATTTCCCCACCATCTCGGTGCACGAGAGCTTCTCGCAGCCCACCAGCATGTACCTGCGCAACCTCATGTCGATGGACACCGAGGAAATGATCCGCGCCCAGCCCATGGATGCCGTGGTGCTGATCGGCGGCTGCGACAAGACCGTGCCGGCCCAGCTGATGGGCGCCGCGTCCGCTGGCGTGCCCGCCATCCAGCTGGTGACCGGCTCCATGCTGACCGGCTCGCACCGCGGCGAACGGGTCGGTGCCTGCACCGACTGCCGCCGCTACTGGGGCCGCTACCGCGCCGAGGAAATCGACGCGCCCGAGATCGCCGACGTCAATAATCAGCTGGTCGCCAGCGTGGGCACCTGTTCCGTCATGGGCACGGCCAGCACCATGGCCTGCATTACCGAGGCGCTGGGGATGATGGTGGCGGGCGGCGCGTCCGCCCCGGCCGTTACCGCCGACCGCGTCCGCGTGGCCGAGCGCACCGGCGCCACCGCCGTCGCCATGGCCGCCTCGCGCCTGACGCCCGATCGCATCCTGACCGGCAAGGCCATCGAAAACGCGCTGCGCGTGCTGCTGGCCATCGGCGGCTCGACCAACGGCATCGTCCACCTGACCGCCATCGCCGGCCGCCTGGGCATCGACATCGACCTGGCCGGGCTGGATCGCATCAGCCGCGAAACCCCGGTGCTGGTCGACCTGAAACCCTCGGGCCAGCACTATATAGAAGACTTCCACCACGCCGGCGGCATGCCGGCCCTGCTGCGCGAGCTGCGGCCGTTCCTGCACCTGGACACCCTGACCGTGTCGGGCCGCACCCTGGGCGAGGAACTGGACGACGCCCCCGCCCCCTTCACGCAGGACGTGATCCGCAGCGCCGCCAACCCGATCTACCCGGTGGGCGGCCTGGCCGTGCTGCGCGGCAACCTGGCGCCGGGCGGCGCCATCATCAAGCAATCGGCCGCCAACCCCAAGCTGATGGAACACGAAGGCCGCGCGGTGGTGTTCGAAGACGCCGAGGACATGGCCCGCCGCATCGACGACGATGCCCTGGACGTGACCGCCGACGACGTGCTGGTGCTCAAGCGCATCGGACCCACCGGCGCGCCGGGCATGCCCGAGGCCGGCTACATGCCGATTCCGAAAAAGCTGGCGCGCGCCGGGGTCAAGGACATGGTGCGCATTTCCGACGGCCGTATGAGCGGCACGGCGGCCGGCACCATCGTGCTGCACGTCACGCCCGAGGCGGCGATTGGCGGCCCGCTGGCCTACGTGCAAAATGGCGACCGCATCCGCCTGTCGGTGGCGCAGCGCGAGATCGCGCTGCTGGTGGACAACGCCGAACTGGCCCGCCGCAGGGCGGCCCAGCCGATCGAGCGCCCCACTGCCGACCGCGGCTACCGCAAGCTGTTCCTGCAGACCGTGACGCAGGCCGACCAGGGCGTGGACTTCGACTTCCTGCGCGCCGGCGTCACCCAGGACACCGTGCCCAAGAAGTAACCTGACCGGACCCGCGCCCATGAACGCCATCACGCCTGACGCCCTGCAACCGCAAGCGCCCGACGCCGTCTCCCTGGCGGTCGCCGCGCTGGAAGAAGACATCGTCTTCGGCCGCCTGCACCCGCGCGAACGCCTGACCGAAGACGACCTGATGGCCCGCTTCGGCATGAAACGGCACGCGGTGCGCCAGGTGCTGGTGGAGCTGGAGCTGCTGGGCGTGGTCGAGCGCAAGCGCAACGTGGGCGCGGTGGTGCGGGCGTTCGCGGTCAGCGAGGTGATGGAGCTGTACGCGCTGCGCGAAGTGCTGGAGGTGCACGCCGCCAGCCTGATGCCGCTGCCCGTACCGCCGGCGCGGCTGGCGGCGCTGATCGCGGTGCAGCGCGAGCATGACGCGGCCGTGGCAGATGGCGATGCGCGCCGCGTATTCCGCAGCAACCAGCGCTTTCACCGCGAGTTCTTCGGCCTGCTGGACAACGCGGTACTGGGGCAGGCGATCGAGGAATATGCGCGCCGCACCCACCCGATCCGCTTTGGCTCGCTGGCCGCAGCCAACTACCGCGAACGCGCCCGGCAAGAGCACTGGGCCATGATCCACGCGCTGCGCGATGGGGATCGCGAGACGCTGATGGCGGTGTGCCGGGAACACCTGCTGCCGTCGCGCGATGCCTACCTGGCGTCGGAACAGGCCCGCCGCGGCACGTGAGACAGGCGCCGGCGCGGTGGGCGCCTTGCGGGATTCGGCGCCCTGCCCCCGGCCCCCCTGGGCGCACCGTCAACGCGCCTGATCCGCCAGATATTCCCGCAACATCGACACCAGCGCCGCCGCGGCCGGCGGCAGGCTGCGGTTGCGCGCCGTCACCAATCCGATCGAGCGTTCGGCAACGGGGCCGGTCAGCGGCCGCTGCACGATGCCGTTCTGCGCCACCGCGCCCGCCGCGATCTCGGGCAACGCCGCCACGCCAAAGCCGCATTCGACCATGGCCACGATGGTAGTCAGGTGCTCGGCCTCGAAGGCCGGCGTGAAGCGGATGCGGTTCTGCAGAAAGGCCCACTCCGTGTACTGGCGCACACTGCTCGGATGCACCATGGACACATGCGCGGCCGATGCCGTGTCGGCCCAGCGCAGCGGCCCGCGCGACTTGGCCAGCGGATGCGCCTGGGGAATCAGCAAGATGAAGCTGTCGGACATCAGCGGCACGTAGTGCAGGTCGGCGTGCTGCGGATCGGCGGCGGTCAGCGCGAAGTCCACTTCGCCCGCGCGCACCAAGTCAAAGGCCGGGCCAGACAGCGTGTCGCGCACTTTCAGCGCCACCTGCGGGTGGGCCTGACGATACGCCATCAGCACCCGCGGCAGCAGCCGCGCGGCCAGCGACGGCAGCGCCGCCACCGACACCTGGCCATGCTCGGCGCTGGCAATGCCGCTGACGGCGGCGATGGCGTCGCGAAACGCCACCTGCAGGGCCGCGGCCTGCTGCATGAAGACCTCGCCGGCCGCCGTCAGGCGCACGCTGCGGGTGGTGCGGTCGAACAGCTTCACGCCCAGCGCGTCTTCAATGCGCTGGATCTGGGTGGACAAGGCGGACTGCGACAGATGCAGCTGTGCGGCCGCCTGGCGGAAATTGAGCGTGCGGCCCAGCACCAGCGTGGTGTCGATGTCGCGCATCGAAAGATTGATCTGCATACCTGCGGCTGCCTCGGTTATTGATCTAATTTTTCGATCATTCTATCCAAAAAATCTGCTTCATCAATCAAACAAGCTTCTCTACACTCGGCGCCCAATACAGATGCAGCAGCGGTTTCAGAACAAGGAGCGAACCATGCAGACGGATACGAAGGCCCTGCCCAATCCGGGCGCGGCGCATGCGGTGGTGGTGGGCGGCGGCACGATGGGCGCCGACGTGGCGGTAGTGCTGACGCGCGCCGCCTGCCGCACGACGGTGATCGAGCCGGACGCTACGCGCGCGGCCGCGCTGCCGGGCCGCGTCGCGGAAAATCTGAAGACCATCGGCCGCGAGGCCAATGCGCCGCTGCTGGCCACGGCGCCGAGCCTGGACGCGGTGGACTGGGCCAGCGTGGACCTGGTAATCGAATGCGTGCCGGAACGCCTGGACATCAAGCAGACGCTGTTTGCCGAGTTGGTGCGCCGTGCGCGGCCGGATGCGGTGCTGGCGAGCAACAGCTCCAGCTTCCCGATCAGCGCGATCGGCCAGGGGCTGGCCACGCGCGAACGCATGCTGGGCCTGCACTTTTTCATGCCGGCCCACCTGGTGCCGCTGGTGGAAGTGGTGATGGGGCAAGCCAGCGACGAGGCCCGCGCCGACGACCTGATCGCGTTCATGCGCCGTTGCGGCAGCGTGCCGGTGAAGGTGCGCCAGGACCTGCCCGGGTTCCTGGCCAACCGCTTGCAGCACGCGCTGTCGCGCGAGGCATTCAACCTGATCGACCGCGGCATCGCGTCGCCGGAAGACGTGGACGCGGCGGTGCGCTTCGGTTTCGGTTTCCGCTTCCTGGCGGCCGGCCCGGTCATGCAGCGCGACCATGCGGGCATCGATGTGCACGCGGCGGCAGGCGCGACGATGTATCCCACGTTCTGCAACGATGACCACCCGGCGCAATGCCTGGCCGAACGCGCGGCGGACGGCCGCTACGGCATGAAGGCGGGCGAAGGGTTCTACACCTGGACGCCGGAGACCATCGCGGCCGAGCGCGCCCGCTATGACCGGTTGCTGCGCGCAGGCCTGGACCTGATCTCGCCCGAACTGCCGGAGATCCAGCCATGAGCGCCGCACCCCTGACGCGCGCGGCGCTGGCGACATCGCCAGTGATCGTGACAGTGGCGCCCAACGGGGCGTACAAGAAGGCGGCGGACCATCCCGCGGTGCCGATGACGCCCGAGACGCTGGCCCTGGAGGCGCGCGCGTGCCTGGAGGCGGGCGCGGCGATGATGCACATGCACGTGCGCAAGCCGGACGGCAGCCATCTGCTGGATGCACACGCCTATCGCGAGGCGCTGGCGGCGGTGGACCGGGCGGTGGGACGCGAGCTGCTGGTGCAGGTCACCAGCGAAGCGGCCGGGGTGTACAAGGCGGCGGAGCAGATGGCGCTGGTGCGCGAGCTGCAACCGGAAGCGGTGTCGATGGGATTGCGCGAAATCGCGGTGCCGGAGATTCCCGAGACGGAGCTGGCGGCGTTCCTGGCCTGGGTGGCCGAGCGGCGCATCATGGCGCAGATCATTCTGTATGACGAAGGCGATGTGCGGCGCTGGTTGTCGCTGCGGGCGCGGGGGCTGGTGCCGCCGGGCGCCTGGTCGGTGCTGTTCGTGCTGGGGCGGTATAGCGTGGGACAGACGTCGTCGGCTTACGATCTGCTGCCGTTTCTGGCGGCTTACGATCATTCGCTGCCTTGGGCGATTTGCGCGTTTGGGGCCGAGGAGAATGCCTGTGTGACGACGGCGGCGGCGTTCGGGGGGCATATGCGGGTAGGCTTCGAAAATAATCTGAAGCTGCGTGACGGCAGCGTGGCAGCGGGCAATGCTGATCTCGTGCGGCAAGCCGTCGAAGGCGCACGCGCGTTGGGCCGGCCTGTGGCTGACGCGGCACAGGCCCGGGCGATTTATGGAGCGGTCGCCTAAGGCCTGTTCACACGGGAAGGCGCCTCGCACAGGCCCTGGCCTTTGGTGCTGTTGTTGTTTGCCGGTGTGGCGCAGCGTGCTAGGCCCGCTCGATTCGGGCCGGCAACCCCTGCCGCACGGCCGCCCCCGACACCCAATCGATCCATACATTGGCATGCGCCCCGCGCGTAGCATCGCCAAACCCCAGGTCGTTCAGGTTCACGCCCGCCGCCAGCGCCGGGTCATGCGGCATGGCCCGGCCATCCACGACGTGGGCGCGCGCGCCCAGCTCGGTGTGGCCGTAGCCATGCTCGATGCCCACCGCGCCCGGCTGGATGCCGTCGCGCAGCAGCGCCAGGCCGGTGACCGCGCCGCCGGGCGTGACGATGCGCACGGGGTCGCCGTTGCGCAGGCCCAGGCGTTCGCCATCCTGCCGGTTGATCGCTACCGGGTTGTGCGGATGCACCTGGCGCAGCCGGTCCACGCCGATCGACATCGAGCTCATCAGGTTCGACTTGAACGAGCTGAGCAGGAACGGCCACTCAGATTGCGGATACTGCTGGCGCACGTCGCGGCCGTCGGCCAGGCGCGGCGGATACCAAGTGGGGCAGCCGCTGTAGCGCTCGCCCGTCATCGCATGGCGAAAGCCCGCCAGCTCCTCGCTCCAGACTTGCAGCGGCTTGGCCCAGGCCTGGCGCGTCTGGCGCGCGCCGGCCTCGCCTGTCCAGGCGTCCTGCATGCGGTCAAAGCGTCCGCCGCGGCTCATCACCATGGCGACCCGGCGCCATTCGTCGGGCTTGAGCTTCTGGCGCAGCAAGTCACCGTAGCGCGCCACGCCGGTCAGGGCCAGGTCGTCGTCGCTGGCTTCGGGCACGGGGCGGCCGGCGGCAAACGCGATGTTGGCCATGCCGCGCAGGAAGAAATCCTCGGCGGTGTCCAGCGGATAGCGCTGGCCGTCCGCGTCGGCGATGGCGCCTTCGCCAAAGCCCGGCATGCGCAACCGCTTGGCGCAAGCGATCAGGAACGACTCCAGGCACACCGGCGCCCCCTCGGCCGTGCTCGCCACCTTGGGCGTCACAGCGGGCCAGCGCACGGTCGACGCCTTGGCCACCACGTCGGCCCAGGGCGCCGACACGCCCCAGCTTTCGTAGGTGACGGTGTCGGGCACGATGTAGTCAGCCAGCGCGTTGGTCTCGTTGATGAACGGGTTGATCGACACCGACAGCGGCAATATCGCCGGGTCCTTCATCTTGTCCAGCAGCACGTTCTTCAATCCCGCGATACCGTAGACCGGGTTGCTCATGTGGTTGAACCAGACCTTGGCGCGGTACGGATAACCGGCCAGGGCGGATGCCAGCATCTCGGAACTGAGGCCGCCGGTCGCCGGATACCAGGGCGCCGCGGCCGGATAGGCCGGCTGGCCCGCGGCCTGCTTGCGCTTGAACTCGCTGGATTTCTCGTACGGGAACCGGTTGCGGGACAGGCCCACGCCCTTGGGCGTGGCCCGGTTGGGAAAGCCCGCGATGTTGTAGCGCGGCCCCGCGCCGTAGGGCGGGAACGGCCCGGCGTCCAGCACCAGCCCCCCTTCCGTGTTCAGGTTGCCCACCAGCGTGTTGAGCATGGCGATGGCGTAGGCGGTGTAGAAGCCCGCGCCGCTCATGGTGCCGCCGTGCGCGTCGGCCACGGCGCGCTTGCCATGGCTGGTGAAGCGCTCGGCCAGCTCGGCGATCTTGGCCACCGGCACGCCGCACAAGGCGGCGTATTCGTCCAGCGTCTTGCGGCGCGCCTGCTCGTGCAGCAGCGACAGCGACGTGCATACCCGCAGGGCCCCGGGCGCATCCGTCATGCCGGGCGCGGCCACCGCGTCATCGACGAACAGGATGGCCGGCGCGGCCGTGGTGTGCGGCGCCAGTGTGCCGTCTTGCAGACGCACCACGTAGACGTCTTCCCACTTGTCGCTCGCATCGGCGGGACGCGGCCAGCCCATGTCGGCGCCGCGCAGGAAACTGCCCTGGCGCGGATGGTTGGGTTCGGCCACCACCAGGTGCGTGGCGTTGGTCCAGGCGGCCTCGCCGGCCACCTTCATGGCGGCGGGACCGGGCTGCGCCAACGCCCGGGCGTCAAAGCGCTGGTGGTCCAGGATCCAGCGGATCAGGCCCATGGCCAGGGCCAGATCGCCGGCCGGATTGACCGGCACCCATTCGTTGCCCGATCCGGCCGACAGGCTGGACGACGCGGGCAGCACGGGCGACACCACGACATAGGTGAAGCCAACTTCCTCGGGCCGCGTGCGGGCCTCGGCCAATTGACGGGCCTGGCGCTGGAACGGATTGCCGGCCTGGGCCGGCGCCGCGCCGATGAACAGGCCGAAGCGCGCGCGGTCCCAATCCGGCTTGCCATGCGGCATGCCCTTCAGGTCGCCCAGCGCCGCGCCCGCACCGACGCGGAAGCTCTGGCCGCAATACGAGCCGTGGTTGCTGAAATTGACGGTGCCGAACGACTGCCCGGCAAAGCGCTGGATCAGCGGCGTGCGGCCTTCGTTGGACGCGTCCGTGAACAGGAACTGGTTGACCTTGGCGCCGTATTCGGGGTTCGCGGGATCCAGCGGTGTGTCGCGGTCGAAGATGGCGCGCAGGCCGTCGACATGGCCTTCGCCGAACAGGTCGCCGCCTTCGCAGACTTCCTGGACCAGTTGTTCGAACGAGATGCTTTGCCACTTGCCTTCGCCGCGGCCGCCGACGCGTTTCAGCGGTTGCAGCACGCGGTACGGGCTGTGCATCTGCTCCAGCATGGCCGAGCCGCGCGCGCACGAGGTGGCGCGGCCTTCCAGTCCGTTGTCGCCGCCCAACTGCGCATAGACGTCGCGCACGGGCGTGTCCATCGCGGCGGGCCGGGTCGTGGCCAGCGGATGGTAGGGGTTGCCGGCCACGCGCAGGATACGGTTGGCGTCGGTATCCACCCGCAGGCGTACGCCGCACTGGGTCCAGCAGCCGAGACAACTGGAGGGGCTGACGGTCTGGCCGGGCTGCGTGGCCAGCAGGCCCGACAGCGGGTCGATGCGAAACTCCGGCGGCAGGGAATTGCCACGCACGGCGTGGGCGGTGGGCACGCCGGCAGTGCCGTGCGCCAGGCCCTTGACAGCCTTGGCGACGGTGTCGCCGTATCCCACGGCGAACGCGGCCATGCCGCCGGCGACCACGCCGCCCCGCGCGATCAGCTTGCGGCGCGCGGCGTTGTCGGGTTCGTCCGCGGCGGCGGGCTTGTCGTCTGGGTGTTGCTTGTCCATGGCTAATCTCTATAGAAGTCTTTGCAAGGCGTCAGGCCGCCAGGCCGCGGGCGCGCGCGGGGAACAGTTCCAGGGCGTAGGTCACGGCGGCGAGCAGCGCGGCGCACAGGCCCAGCACGCCGACCATGCCGAGCAGGCCGTCGCTGCCCCAGGGCATGTCGTACAGGTACAGGCCGGCGCCGTACTTGGGCACGCCCTGCACGCTCATGAAGACGACCCAGCGGAAGATCCAGGCGGCGGCCAGCATGGTCAGGGCCAGCGCGGCCGACGGCAGCGGCGCGGCCAGGGTGCGCGGCGCGCGTTGCAGTAGCGCGATGATGCAGAAGGCGGTGACGACGGCGCCCGCCAGGCTGGCGCGCCACACCGGAAACTCAGCGAACAGGCGCAGGGCGGCGTCAAACGACGGGTCCAGCCCCAACAAGCCCAGCAAGGCCCAGGCTCCCGCGCCCACGGCCATCGCCGCCACGGCCGCCACGCTCAGCTGGCGCAGCAGGCCGACAGGCAAGACCCGCAGGCCGCCAGGCAGCCAGCGCGCCGCCAGGAACATGGCGCCCAGCGCGCCCAGCCAGGCGGTCAGCGCGAAGTTCAGCGGCAGGAACGGCGTGTGCCACAACGGCCGCGAGCGCAGCACCATGACTTCGGCGCCGGTGTAGACCAGGATGGACACGGCAGACACGGCCAGGGCCACGGCCACCAGGCGTACCCAGGCGATGCGCCCCCACCACCAGGCGGCGCAGAACATCACGGCCAATCCGGTGAAGACGGGCAACAGCAACGCACCCAGCCACATCCACGACCACGGCGTGAGCCGCGTATAGAAGTGCCAGAAGCGGCCCGGCTGGTGCAAGTCGGCCAGCAGCGACACGGGCGCGGCGATGGCGGTGACCAAGAGCACGGTGACGGCGGCGGGCAGCAGCCGGCGCGCGGCCGAACCTTCGCGGCCAAAGGCGGCGCAGGCAGCGGTCAGCGCGGTAGCGGCGCTGATGCCGATAAGAAAGAAATACTGCACGGCCCACGGCAGCCAGGCGGCGTCGAAGACGGGGGTAAGCAATTCGGTGATCTGCATGACGGTCCCCTGGCTCAATGGCTGCCGGCCAGGCGCACGCCGGCTTGGCCGTCGATGTGGTGCACGAAGGCATCGGGCAGGCCCAGGTAGTAGACGTGCGGGTCGGTCTTCATGTCGGGCTTGAGGACCTTGAGGTCGGCACGATGCTCGGCCATCAGGGTGGAAATGGCGCTGTGCGGATCGTTCAGGTCGCCGATGATGCGGGCGCCGCCAACGCAGCTTTCAACGCAGGCGGGCAAGAGACCGGCTTCCAGGCGGTGTTCGCAGAAGGTGCACTTGTCGGCCGTCTGGGTGTCGTGGTTGATGAAGCGGGCGTCGTAGGGACAGGCCTGGACGCAATAACCGCAGCCGACGCAGCGTTCGTTGTCGACCAGGACGATGCCGTCATCACGCTGGAAGGTGGCCTGGACCGGGCAGACGGGCACGCACGGCGGGTTGTCGCAGTGGTTGCACAGGCGCGGCAGCATGACCATGGCACAGGGGCCGCCGTTGTCGGGTTTGACTTCGTACTGCAGGACGGTGGTGCGGAATTGGCCCAGCGGAGGCAGGTTTTCCAGCGAACAGCTGACGGTACAGGACTGGCAGCCGATGCATTTGCGCAGGTCGACAAGCATGCCGTAGCGCTTGCCGGCGTGGCCTGGGCGGCGCGGGGGTTGCTGGTTGATGCCGGTGGCTTCGGCGTGGATGGGGATGAAGGTAGCGGTGGCGGTCAGGCCCAGGAGGCTTTTCAGGAAGCCGCGTTTGGTTGGAAGGGGGTCGGGT
>NZ_LZZT01000009.1 GCF_014170305.1 Achromobacter sp. UMC71 | reverse complement strand
CCCCGACACCGCCACGCGCGGCTTAAGAACTCAATCTTTCAAACGCCCTCAAACTCAGCCAACAACGGCCGAACCACAGCCCGCAAAGCCGCCTGCAACTCAGCCCCCGGCTCCACCAACGGATCCAAAACACAAGGCGAATCGACGCCGATGAGATCCATTACAGACTTCATCGGTCCGGGATTCGTTTCCGCGAATGCCAGGTTCATCAGAGGGATCAGGCGGCGGTGCAGCAGCATCGCGTCTTGTGTGCGGCCTTCGGCCGCCAGGTCGTAGACCTTGCGCCAGGCCTTGGGCAGCAGGCTTGCCGTCACCACGATGCCGCCGCGCGCGCCGGCGGCCAGGTGGACGGGGAGCAGTGTGTCTTCGCCGCTGAAGACGGCGAACGATTCGTCCACGCCGGCTACCGTGCGCAAGAAGTGGTACATGTCCGTATTGCACGCCTTCATGCCGATGATATTCGGGTGGCGCGACAGTTCGTGCAGGATTTCCGGCGCGATCGCGATGCGGGTGCGATACGGGATTTCGTAGATCATCACCGGCAGCGGCGATGCGTCCGCGTAGCGCAGGAAGTACTCGCGGATGCCGGCCTGGGTCGGGGTCGTGTAGTAGGGCGTCAGCACCATCAGCGCGTCGGCGCCCGCGTCGGCGAATTCGCGGCCGGCTTGCAGGGCATCGTGAAAGCCCGGGTCCAGCACGCCAGGGATGACCGGCACGCGGCCGGCCACGGCGTCGACCGTCAGCTTGCACATGCGGATGCGCTCGGCGCGGGCCAGCGCGCCGTATTCACCCGTGCCGCCCAGCGGCACGATGCCGTCGATGCCTTGCTTGAGCAGGTAGGCGATCAGGGCCTGGGCGGCCGGGGCATTGATCGTGTCGTCGGCGTTGACCGGGGTGGGAATCGCGGGGAACACGCCGCGCAGATGGCTTGCATTCAACATGGAAGAAATCCTGATAAAGGGAAACGGCGCCGCGCGTCAGCCCGTCAGGCTGCGGCGGCGCAGCCGGTCGGCGAGCCAGATCAGCGCGGCGATGAAGATAAAGAGGCAGGTGGATACGGCGGCGATCACCGGGGATATCTGCAGCGTCACCTCGTCCCAGAATTGCTTGGGCAGGGTGGCGTTCAGGCCGCCAGAAGCGAACAGCGCGATCGTCAGCTCGTCGAAGGAGGTCGCGAACGCAAACAGGAACGACGACATGAGGCCTGCGCCCAGGATCGGGAAGGTGACGAAGCGCAGCGTCGACCAGGGGCCCGCGCCCAGGCTCTGCGCCGCCAGGTCCAGGCGTGTGTCGTAGTTGCGCAGTACCGCCATCATGGTGATCACCACGTACGGCACTGCCACGACCGTATGCGCCAGGATCAGGCCAATGGTCGAACCGACCAGGCCGACGCGGGCGAAGAAATAAAACATGCCCACCGCGATGATCATGCGCGGCACCACGATAGGCGACAGCACGAAGGCCAGCATGGCGGACTTGCCGCGCATGTCGGCGCGTACCAGCAGGAAGGCGGCCGGCGTGCCGATCAGCATGGCCAGCAGGCCGGTGCCCACCCCCACGATCAGCGAGCGCGTGATGGCTTGCATCCACACCGGCGACGTGAACATCTGCTCGTACCATTGCAGCGAAAAGCCCTTGGGCGGCCAGGTCAGGCCGGAACCTGAATCGAACGACAGCGGGATCATCAGGAACGCGGGGGCGGACAGGAAGGCCAGCACCGCCAGCACGATCCACCACAGGGTGCGCGATTGGCCGGTGCCGGACACCGAGCGGCGCAGGCGCTTGGGCAGCAGCGAGAACAGGCGGTCGGACAGCGCGGCCAGCAGGTCGAGCAGGGCTTCGCCTGCACGGTGCAGCAGGCCGGGTCTGGCGGCCGCGCGGGGGCGGGACGCGCCGCCGCCGGTCATGGTCGACAGGCCCAGTATCTTGTCGTACAGCGCGAAGACCGCCAGCACCACCACCAGCAGCAGCACAGACACCGCGCCGGCGAATTCCCAGTTCATGGTCTGCTGGACCTGATCGATGATGATCTGGGTGATCATCGTTTCCTTGCGGCCGCCCAGCAGTGCCGGAGTAATGAAAAAGCCGATGGCGGTGACGAACACCATGATGGCCGCGGCCGCCACACCGGGCATGGACAGCGGGAAGTAGATCTTCCAGAACGCGGTGCCGGGGCGTGCGCCCAGGGTGGAGGCGGCGCGCGGCAGGTTGCGGTCGATGTTCTCCATGACCGACAGCATCGTCAGCACGGCCAGCGGCATCAGCGCATGCACCATGCCGACCAATACGCTGCCGAAGTTATAGAGCAGGTTGGCCGGCGCATCCAGGATGCCCAGCGCCTGCAGCAACTGGTTGACCACGCCGTTGCGGCCCAGCAGCACGACCCAGGCGAAGGTGCGCACCAGGAAGCTGGTCCAGAACGACAGCAATACCCAGAACAGCAGTGACGTCTTGCGCCTGGCCGACAGGCTGGAGATCAGGTAGGCGACCGGGTAGCCGGCCACCACGGAAAAGAAGGTCGTCCACAGCGAGATCTTCAACGTGATCAGCAGCACGTTGACGTACACCGACGACTCGAACAGGCGGTGGTATTGGGCCAGCGAGAAGCCCTGATCGCCGTAGAAGCTCAGCAACAACAACTGGCCGACCGGATAGATCAGTAGCACCAGCAGCAGGATCACCAGCGGCGCGGCCATCAGGAAGTGGCGGTGACCCTGGCTCATGCGCTTGCGGGGAGGGGCGAGGGAGCTCATGGGGTCACTCCGCAATGGCGACCGCGTCGGTCGCCTGCCAGGCTACCGACAGCGGCTGGCCGATGGTGTATTGCTCGGCCTGGCGGCGCGTGGGGTAGGCGACGACGAACGGGGCGCTGTCGGGCACGCCCGAGTCCAGATACAGCTTGGTCAGGCTGCCCGTCACCATCACGTCGAGCAGCTTGCCGGTCAGGGCTTGGCCATGAGTGCCGGCGGGGCCGGCCTGCAGGTTCTGCGGTCGCAGCATCAGCGTGACTTTCTGGCCGATCTTGGTGGCGGCGCCGTTGGACAGGGCCTGGCCGGTGACGCCCTGATGCGCCAGCTTGACCGTCAGCATGTCGCCGTCGACGGCCGTGACCTCGCCCTTGAGCAGGTTGGATTCGCCCAGGAAGTCGGCCACGAACAGGGTGCGCGGCCGGAAGTACAGGTCGGCTGGCGTGCCCAGCTGTTCGATCGCGCCGCCGTTCATCAGGCAGATGCGGTCGGACATGGTCATGGCCTCTTCCTGGTCATGCGTCACGTAGACGATGGTGGTGCCCAGTTCGCGGTGGATGCGCTTGATTTCCAGCTGCATCTGGTCGCGCAGCTTCTTGTCCAGCGCGCCCAGCGGTTCGTCCATCAGGATGATCGCGGGGCGGTAGACCATGCAGCGCGCCAGCGCGATGCGCTGCTGTTGTCCGCCGGACAGTTCGCGCGGCAGGCGTGCGCCGACATGGGGCAAGCGCACCATGTCCAGCGCTTCCTGCGCACGGCGTTTCGCTTCGGCCGCCGGCACCTTGCGCATCTTCAGCGGAAAGGCGATATTTTCCAGGATGGTCATGTGCGGGAACAGCGCGTAGTTCTGGAACACCATGCCGATATCCCGTTCGTACGGCGCGCCGTAGGTGACGTCGTTGCCGTCGATCAGCACGCGGCCCTCGTCGGGCCGGGCCAGGCCTGCGATCAGGCTCAGCAGCGTGGTCTTGCCGGACCCGGACGGGCCCAGCAGGGTCAGGAATTCGCCGCGGGCGACATCCAGGTGGGTGGGTGCCAGGGCGACGAAGTCGCCATAGCGTTTGCCCAGGCCCGAGATTTGCAGATTGGAAGAAGACATGGTGTTCGGCGTATGCAAAGAATTACTTCAAGACCCAGCCGTTGAAGCGCTCGAGCACGTCGCGCTGCTTGTCCAGCCAGTACGCGGCGTTGATGTGCAGGCCGGTCTTGATGTTGTCGGGGTGGGTGGGGCAGTTGCGCGCCACGTCGGCCTTGATGTAGTCAAACGCGGCGGGCTGGGTCACGCCGGCGGCGAAATATTCGACCAGCGCGGCCTGGCGTTTGGGGTCCGAGGCAAACTTGATGAACTCGCGGCAGGCGTCGGCGTTGGGCGTGCCCTTCAGGATCGACCAGTTGTCGCAGCCCCAGATGTTCTGGTCCCACACGATCTGCACCGGGGCACCGTTGGCGATGGCCGATTGCGCGCGCGAGACCCAGGTGGCGATCATGTCGACTTCACCGGACCCCAGCATCTGCTCGACCTGAGCGCCGGTGTTCCACCACACGTCGACGGACGGCTTGACCTTGTCCAGACTGGCCAGGGCGCGATCGATGTCGCAGGGGTACACCTTGTCGGTCGGCACACCGTCGGCCATCAGCGCTTCTTCAATGGTGTCGAACGGATGCTTGCGCAGGCCGCGCCGGCCCGGGATGTTCTTGACGTCCCAGAAATCGGCCCACGAAGCGGGGGCGCGGCGCCCCTTGAAGGCGTCGGTGCGATAGGCCAACACGGTGGTGTAGACGTTGTTGCCGACCCCGTAGGGCGACATGTATTGCTGGGGGATGGTGGCGACGACCGGATCGGATTCCAGGCCATGTTTTTCCAGGTAGACCTTGCCGCCTTCGGTGAGCATCAGGATGGCGGGTTGGCTGATCTTGGCCATGTCCCAGGTGTAGTTGCCGGTGTCCACCATGCTGCGGATCTGCGCGGTGGGCTCGGCGTTGGCCTGCACGCCCACCACCTGGATGCCGGTGGCGTCCGTGAACGGCTTGTAGAACACGGCGCCGTAGGCCTTGCTGTAGATGCCGCCGTCATCGCGCACGACGATGCGCTTGGAGGCCGCGCGCGACGGTGTCCAGATCATCGGCATGGCCAGGGCGGCGACGCCGGCGGCGGCGGTTTTGAGCGCGCTGCGGCGCGAGGCGTTGTGCGGGGTGGATTTCATGGAAGGGCTCCAGCGGGGCGGGGACGGCGGGACAGGACGGGCGGCTTCAGGGCAGCAAGCGACCGGGATTGAAGAGAGCAGCGGGGTCGAAGCTGGCTTTCAGCGTGCGCATCATGGCCAGTTCGACCGGCGACTTGTAGTGCGCCATTTCGGCCAGCGAGGTACGGCCCACGCCATGCTCGGCGCTGAAGGTGCCCCCCAGCGCGTCGGCCACATCATTGACGGCGCGGCGGATGGCGGCCGCCATCGCGTCGCGTTCGGGCAGCGCGTGCCAGGCGTCGAACGTGAAGAATGGAATGAAGTGCACGTTGCCGTCGCCCAGGTGGGCCACGATCAGGATGGGCAGGTCAGGCACCAGGCGGCGCACGGCGTCTGTGGCGGCGGCGATGAACCGCGGCACGCTCGAGACCGGCACGGCGCTGTCGGTCGTCAGGCCCACGCCGGCCTTCTTGTTGCCTTCCGAGACGCTGTGGCGCACTTCCCAGAGCGCCGCACGCTGGCTGTCGTTGCTGGCCACCACGGCATCGTGCAGCAGGCCCTGTTCGGACGCCTGCTCCAGGATCTGTTGCAGCACGTCCTGCAGTTCCGGGCCGCTGCCGGTGTCCGACAGCTCCACCAGCACATGCCAGGGATGCTCGCCGGCCAGGGGATTCCTGCGGCCGGGCACGTGGGTCATGACGATATCCAGCTGGTTGCTGTCGATCATTTCAAAGGCCGACAGGCGCGCGCCGCATTGCTGCTGGAACAGGCCCAGGATGTCCAGGGCGGCCTGCGGATCGGCGGGCGCGAGCCAGGCGATGGCGTGGCGGGTGGGCAGCGGGTGCAGTTTCAAGACGGCCGCGGTGACGATGCCCAGGGTGCCTTCGGCGCCGATGAACAGGTGCTTCAGGTCGAAGCCCGTATTGTTCTTGCGCAGGGCGGTCAGGCCGTTCCAGATGGATCCGTCGGGCAGCACGACTTCCAGGCCCAGGATGTTGTCGCGCGTGTTGCCGTAGCGCAGCACGCCCGTGCCGCCCGCGTTGGTGGCGATGGTGCCGCCGATCTGGCACGAGCCCTCGGCGCCCAGGCTGATGGGATACAGGCGGCCATGTTCCGCGGCAGCTTGCTGCACAGTGGCCAGCACGCAGCCGGCTTCGACTTCCATCGAGTTGTTGGCGGGGTCCACGCGGCGGATCTGGCGCAGGCGCGACAGGTTGACGATGACGGGCGGCGGGCCTGCCTCGTCCGGCACCGCGCCGCCGCACAGGCTGGTGTTGCCGCCTTGCGGCAGCACGGGGGTGGCGTGGGCGTTGCACAGGCGCACGATCTCGGCGACCTGCTGGGTAGAGCCTGGCAGGGCCACGCAAAGCGCCGCGCCCTTGTAGCGGCCGCGCCAGTCTTCGGTGTAGCCGGCCATGTCGGCGTCGGCGCGCAGGATCGCGCTATCGCCCAAGGCCTGGATAAGCGCATCGAGCAGGGAGGTGCCTGTGGTCATGTCTGTCATCCCGTGGGGATCGGAGGGTTGGAACCCGATCACGTTGAGACACAGCATACGATTACTTAAATCGCTTTTCGATTTGATTAATCGTATATCAATCGATTTTAGGGTATGTCCTAGGGCGGAAGGCCCGAATAGCGGTTTTTAAAACAATCGAAATACAATTGATATGCTCGATATGTAATTTAAACGGAATCCCGGCAACAAGGAAGAGACATGCTGCCCAGCGTGATGGATTACCGGGCGCAGGCGCGCAAGCGGCTGCCCCGGCTGGCCTTCGATTATCTGGAAGGAGGCGCCGAGGATGGCGCTTCTTTGCGGCGCAACGTGGCCGCCTTTGGCGATCTGGAGTTTGTGCCCGAGGTGCTGGCCGACGTCACCGACTGCCGCCTGGAAACCACCGTGCTGGGCGCGGCCGCGGCCATGCCCGCCATTGTCGGGCCGACGGGCCTGAACGGGCTGTTCTGGCCCGATGCGGACGTGCATCTGGCGCGCGCCGCGCATCGCGCCGGCCTGCCGTTCGTGCTGTCCACGGCATCGACCTCCTTGCTGGAAGATGTGCGCGCGGCCAGCGCGGGCGAACTGTGGTTGCAACTGTACGTGCAACGCGACCGCCGCATCGCCGAACACCTGATGGGCCGGGCCTGGGGCAGTGGTTATACCGTGCTGTTCCTGACCGTCGACGTGCCGGTGCATGGCAACCGCGACCACGACAAGCGCAACGGCTTCAAACTGCCGCTGCGACCGTCCGGCCGTATGCTGCTGGATCTGGCGGCGCACCCGGGCTGGTGCTGGCGCATGCTGCGTGGGGGAGGTCCGCAGTTGAAGAACCTGGCGGTCAGTTCCAATGCGCGTGAAAACATCACCGAGCAGGCGTCCGCCCTGAGCCGTCAGATGGATCTGGCGTTGACCTGGGACGATATCGACTGGCTGCGCCGCAAGTGGCGCGGTCGCATCGTCATCAAGGGCGTCCAGACGCTGGCCGACGCGCGCCGGGCCCAGGCGCGCGGCGTGGACGGCATCGTGTTGTCCAACCATGGTGGGCGGCAGCTGGAAAGTGCGCCTTGCGCGCTGGAAACCCTGCCGCAGGTGGCGGCCGAACTGGGGCAGTCGCTTGACGTGCTGGTGGATGGCGGGGTGCGGCGCGGCAGCGATATCGCCAAGGCGGCGGCGCTGGGCGCGCGTGCGGTGCTATTGGGCCGCGCGCCGCTGTACGGACTGGCGGGCCGGGGGCCGCGCGGCGCGGGCGAGGTGCTGGCGATTCTGCGCGCCGAGCTGGAGAACACATTGCGGTTGCTGGGGCGCAATCACATCGGCGCGCTGGATGCCGCCGCGGTGCGCACGCGCCGAGCCATTTTCGATTGACGGAAGGAACCAGACCTCATGCGTGAAAAAATCGTCTTCATCGGCGGCGGCAATATGGCCAGCGCCATCATCGACGGGTTGCTTGGACAGGGCCGCAAACTGGCGGATTTCCTGGTGGTGGAACCCTTTGAACCCACGCGTGCCGGCTTGCTGGCGCGCGGCCTGACGTGCCGCGAAAGCGTCGGCGCCGAGATCGCCGGCGCGGCCCTGTGCGTGCTGGCGACCAAGCCCCAGGCGTTGCGCGAAGCCTGCGGGCAAGTGCAGGCACATCTGCCGGCGCAGAGCACGGTGGTCAGCATCGCGGCGGGTGTCAATCTCGCGTCCTTGTCGCCATGGCTGGGCGGCCATGCGCGCATCGTGCGGGCAATGCCCAACACGCCGGCCAAGGTCGGGCTCGGCATGACCGGCCTGTACGCCACCGCGGCTTGCGACGCGGCGCAGCGCGATCAGGTGGATGCGCTGTTCGCGGCCGTCGGCGAGCGCATCTGGGTCGATACCGAAGCCATGATCGACGCGGTCACCGCCGTGACCGGCAGCGGCCCGGGCTACGTGTTCTATTTCATGGCGGCGCTGGAAAAAGCGGCGCGGGAGCTGGGCTTTGAGGCGGCCGATGCACGCCGCTTGTCGGTGGCGGCGTTTCGCGGCGCCGCCGAGCTGGCGGCCGGCGACGACGCGGCATTGGCCGAGTTGCAGGACCGCGTGACCTCCAAGGGCGGCACCACCTATGCCGCGCTGACGCATCTGCGCGAGGCCGGCGTGGCCGCCGCCATCACCGAAGCGGCGCTTAAGGCCGAGCAACGCGCACGCGAATTGTCGGCGGGCTGAGTCAGCGCCGCCGCCCCAGCCACCCGAGCAGCAGCACCGACACGGCGATGGCGGCCACATTGAATTGCATGGCGCTGGCGAACGCGCGCGCATAGCGTTCGCCGGCCGCGGCGTCGGCGTACGTGTCGAGCGCGCCGCTGAACAGCATGCCGGCGGCGGATACGCCCAGCGCCGCGCCGACCTGCTGCAATGTTGCGACCACGCCGGCGGCCATGCCCGCGTGGCGGTCCTGCACCAGCCCCAGCGCCAGATTGACCAGCGGCGTATTGACCGCGCCCTGCGCCGCGCCCAGCCATACCAGGGCCGGCACCAATGACCAGGGCGCGAGCGCGGCGCCGGCCGCGTCCACCTGCCACATCAAGGCGGCGGTGGCGCCGCCGTACAGCAACGCGGCCAGCGTGATGGCGTGCGTGCCAAAACGCGCCACCAGCCGCGGTGCCGCCATCGAGCCGGCCACGAAGCCCACGCTGGCGGGCGCGAACACCGCGCCGGCCGTCAACGCATCCACGCCCAGGCCTGTCTGCAACAGCAAGGCATAGCACAGGAACATGGCGCTGGCGGTGGAAAACACCAGCGTCACCAGCAGACAGCCCGCGGCAAAGCGCGGTTGCGCCAGCAAGGCCATGTCCACCAGCGGCATGCGGCCCGCGGCGGCGGCGCGGCGTTGCAACTGTGCGAACCACGCCAGCAGGGCCAGCGATGCAACGCCCGCGGCCCATGTCCAGGCGGGCCAGTGGCGGGCCGGGCCTTCGATCAGCGCCAGCAGCAGCAAGCCCAGGCCCAGCCCGACCAGGGCCGAACCAGGCCAGTCCATGGCGGCGCCCGAAGCGTTACGGGACTCCGGAATGTGGCGCGCCAGCCGCCATGCGATCAGGCCCAGCGGGACGTTGACGAGGAAGATGGTGCGCCAGCCCAGGCCGAACAGGTCGGCGTGCACGATCCATCCGCCCAGCACCTGGCCGGCGATGGCGGCCAGGCCCAGCGTCATGCCCAGCAGGCCAAAGGCGCGGCGGCGCGCATGGCCGTCGTAGCTGACGCGGATCAGCGCATAGACCTGCGGAAACAGCATGGCCGCGGCTGCGCCCTGCAACACCCGCGCCGCAATCAGCGCGTCGGCGCTGGGGGCCAGCCCGCACAGCGCGGAGGTCAGCGCGAAGCCCGCCATGCCCAGCATGAACAGGCGTCGCCGGCCATGTCGGTCACCCAGCCGGCTGCCCGCGATCAGCAGCACGCCATAGGCCAGTTCGTAGGCCACGATGATGAAGTTGATCTGCGCGAAGCTGGCGCTCAAGGTGGCCTGCATGTTGGGGATGGCGACGTTGACCACGAACAGGTCGAAGATCGTGATGAAGCCGCCGGACAGCAGTACGGCCAGGCCCAAGGGGCCGGGCGCGGCGGGGGCCGGCGCGTGGTTGCAGCGGGGGGAAGGCAGCGCGGTGGAAGACATGGATAGGCCATGGAAGGGACGATTGGCGCTATTCTGGGCAGTCTTCCAGCCTTATACAATTTAGCTGTTTATGCTATTACTGAAGGCAATAGCCGATGCCCCGTTCCCGCAAGCTTGAAGCCGTGCCTGATTCCGTAGCGGATGCCGCATCCGCATTGATCGTCCCCCCTCCCGCGGCCGACGCCGCCCCCGCGCAGCGGCTGGACCGCACCCGTAGCGATCTGGCCGAGTTCCTGCGCCTGCGCCGCGAACGCCTGAGCCCTGCGGCGCTGGGCCTGCCTGCGGGCGGCCGCCGCCGCACGCCGGGCTTGCGGCGCGAGGAAGTGGCGGCGTTGGCCGGTGTGGGCCTGGCCTGGTACACGTGGTTCGAGCAGGGCCGCAACATCAGCGTGTCGGCGACCTTCCTGGAAAACCTGGCGCGCGTGCTGAAGCTGGACGCGGCCGAGCGGCGGCATCTCTATCTGCTGGCCCACCAGCGCCCGCCGGCCGAACCGGGGCGCACGTGGTGCACCGTGCCGCCGCAGGTGCGCAGGCTGATGGACGATCTGCCCGCGCGTCCCGCCTACATCCTGAACCTGCGCTGGGACGTGGTGGTGTGGAACGCAGCGGCCGAGCGCGTGTTCGGCTTCGGCGCGCAGTCGCCGGGGCGGCGCAACCTGTTGTGGATGCTGTTCACGGACCCGGCCATGCGGCAGCTGTTCGTGGACTGGCAAGCGCAGGCGCCCGCCATGCTGTCCACCTTCCGGCGCGATTTCGCGTCGGCCGCGGGCGTGCCCGACATCGCCGAGCTGGTCGACGAACTGGAACGGGTGTCGCCCGACTTCAAATCGTGGTGGCGCGAACATGACGTGCATGGCAATTGCATGGGCGTGCGCAGTCTGCATATCGATTCGCTGGGCGATGTGGCGTTCGAGCATTCGACCTTGTCGGTCGATGAAAGCCGGCATCTGCGCCTGGTGGTGTACGCGCCCGCGCCGGACGAACCGCAGGCGCGCGCCTTTGCGCAATGGGTGGCGCGCAAGCCGGCGCGTGGCCCCAGAGAATAAGCGCCGCGTGGGTCTACGGCGGGGCGGCGGCGCACTCCTATAGTCGCCGCCATGGCTACCGAAATCCTCTCGCGCCGCAAGGCCCTGTCGCTGCTCGTCGTGGTTGTGCTCGCCTGGGGCTTCACCTGGGTCGTCAGCAAGCTGCTCCTGCAATTCATGACGCCGATCTGGGCGGTGGCGGCGCGCAGCCTGGCCGGCACCGCCGCCTTGCTCGTATTAGGCCTGCTGCTGCGGCGGGTTGCCTGGCCGGTCAAAGCCGACATCCCCGTGATCCTCAGCGTGGGCCTGCTGCACATGGGCGCGTTCGCCGCCCTGGTCAGCCTGGGGCTGCAGTACGTGCCGGCGGGGCGTTCGGTGGTGCTGGCCTACACCACGCCGCTATGGGTCATTCCCGCGGCCCGCATTTTCCTGGGCGAACCCATCGGTCGCGGCCGCCAGGCCGGCTTGGTGCTGGGCCTGTTGGGGCTGGGGGTCATCTTCAATCCGTTGGCATTCGACTGGCGCAACGGCGATGCCGTGTTCGGCAACGGCCTGGTGTTGCTGGCGGCGCTGTGCTGGGCCGCCAATATTGTCTATGTGCGGGCCCACCATTGGGTGACGCCGCCGTTTGAACTGGCGTTCTGGCAGGCGCTGCTGGCCTCGGTGGTGCTGGCGGCGGTGGCCTGGGCGGCCGAGGGCGCGCCGCGCGTGGTGTGGCATGCGGACCTGGCCTGGCTGCTGGGGTATGGGGGCGTGTTCGGAATCGCGGTGGCGTACTGGGCAGCGGTAAATGTGAACCGCTCCCTGCCCGCGGGCGTGACGTCCATTGGCCTGCTGGGGGTGCCGGTCGTCGGCCTGCTGTGCGCGGCGGTGGTACTGCACGAGCCGCTGAGCACGCCCTTGGTGGCGGGGATGCTGCTGATCGTCGCCGGCATCGCGGCCGGCGTGCTGGACAAGGGGCGGGCCGTGACGGGGTGAAAAAGCCGCTTGACGGCGGGAAGCAGGGCTATGTATCGTAAGATATATATCTTAAGATACATCGTAAGTCATACTCCCGATACCCAGCGAGGCACCCCCATGCGCTATTTCCACTTTCTGACCGCGTTTGTCCGCGGCTCGCGCCATGCCATGCGCGAAGGCCACGGCGGCCGCCATGGCCATTACGGCTATGCCGATCATCCTGGCCGCGCCGGCCATGGCCACGGCGACGAGCCCCAAGGCAATTTCTGCGAAGGCGGCCGTGGCCGTCATCGCCGCCATGCCGGCGGCGGTGGCGGCTGGTTCGGCGGCCCCTGGGGCGGCCGTGGCGGCGATGCCGACGACAGCTTCGGCGGCGACGGCCGCGGCTGGGGCCGCAGCCGCAAAGTCACCGCCGACGATCTGCAACTGATGCTGCTCGGCCTGCTGGAACAGAACCCCAGCCACGGCTACGAACTCATCAAGGCGCTGGGCACCTTGTCCAACGGCTTCTACACGCCCAGCCCGGGCATGGTCTACCCCGCGCTGACCTACCTGGAAGAACTGGGCTACGCCACCGTCGAACAGGAAGGCACCAAGAAGCGCTACCACCTGGCCGAGCCCGGCCGCGCCCACCTGGAAGCGAACCGCGAACGCCTGTCGCTGATGTTCAACAAGCTCAAGCACGTGGCGCGCAAGATGGACTGGATGCGCCAGGCCTGGAGCGGCGAGCCTCGTTCCGCCCCCGCCGATGACGACGCGGCCGCCGGCTGGATCGACGAATTCGTCCATGCCCGCCAGGCGATCCGCCACGCGCTGCTGGAACGCACCGAGGCGTCGCCCGCCGAACAGCGCCGCATCGCCGCCATCCTGCGCCGCGCCACCGAGGAAATCACCGGCAAGAGCTGTGCCTGATTCCGTTCATTCCCTTGGAGTACCCATGACCCGTACCGACCTGACTGTCGAACGTGTGCGCCACGCATTGAAGATGCGCACGCTGACCGTGGCGCGTGTCGAGCGCATCGCGGGCCTGCTGGCCCGTGTCACCTTCACCGGTGAAGACCTGCGGGACTTCGTGTCCGCCTCGTTCGACGACCACGTGAAACTGTTTTTCCCCGCCGATCCGTCCCAGCCCGTGGCGTTGCCCGAAGCGGGTCCCGACGGCCTCAAGTTCCCAGAAGGCGTGCCGCGTCCGGCCGCGCGCGACTACACGCCGCGCCGCTTTGACGCCGCACGGCAGGAGTTGGACATCGACTTCGTGCTGCACGGCGACGGCCCCGCATCCTCCTGGGCCGAACAGGCCGAGGCGGGCCAGCGCCTGGGCATCGGCGGCCCGCGCGGCTCGTTCGTGGTGCCCACCGGCTTTGATTGGCATGTGCTGATCGGCGACGAGACCGCGCTGCCGGCGATCTCGCGCCGCCTGGAAGAACTGCCCGCCACCGCCCAGGCGCTGGTGCTGATCGAAGTGCCCGGCCCCGACAACGAAATGCCGCTGGCCACGCGCGCCCAGGCCCATGTGCGCTGGCTGCATCGCAACGGCACCGCGCCGGGCTACAGCACGCTGCTGCTGGAAGCCGCGCGCGAGTTGGCGCTGCCGCCGGGCGAGGGCTATGCCTGGGTCGCGGCCGAATCCGCGGCAGCCAAGGCGGTGCGCGAGATCATGGTGGCGCAGCACGGCATCGACAAGCACCGCATCCGCGCGGCCAGCTACTGGAAGCGTGGCGCAGTGGCGGTGCACGAGTCGCACGAAGACTGAAGCGTAGCGGTTCATGCGCCGGTGCGCGAATGCCGGCACGCGCAGCGGGCAGGTTGAGCGCGCTTACCCCCGCGCCAGCGCCAGCAGATTGGCGACCCGGCCGCCGGGCGCATCCTGGCGCACCGCCAGCCCCAGCACCGCGCGCGGCCAATCCAGCGCGAACGGCCGGTAGACCACGCCGTCCGGCCGCAGGTGGCGCAGCGACGCGGGCACGATGGCCACGCCCATGCCCGCGGCCACCAGGTTCACCGCCGACGACAGCTGCGGCGCGCGCTGGCCGGGCAGCGGGTTCAGGCCATGCTGGCGGCACGCGGCCATGATATCGGCGCTGAGTCCATAGCCGGACTTGCGCGAATACTGGATGAAGCGTTCCTGCGCCAGGTCGGCGGGCGCCAGCCGCTTGCGCCGCGCCAGCGCGTGGCCCAGCGGCAGCGCCACCACCAACGGCTCTTCGGTCAGCTGCATGAAGCGCAGCCCGCCGTCGATCGCGAAGGGCGGGCGCACGAAGGCCGCATCGATCGCGCCGTCGCGCAACTGCGCCACCAGCGTCTCGCTGTCGTCCTGCGACAAGGTCATTTCCACGTCGGGATACTGCTGCCGGTACAGGCGGATCAATTCCGTCACGACCGGATGGAACGATGCCGACTCGGTAAAGCCCAGCGCCAGTTCGCCGACTTCGCCGCGCGCGGCGCGTTGCGCCGTCTGCACGGCGGCCTGCGCGCGTTGCAGGATGTCCTGTGCGCACACCAGGAAGGCGCGGCCGGCGTCGTTCAAGCTGACGCCGCGCCCGCGGCGGTCGAACAGTGGCGTGCCCACTTCTTCTTCCAGTTGCCGGATCTGCTGCGACAGCGGCGGCTGGGCCATGCCCAGCTGTTCGGCCGCGCGGGTGAAGTGCTGGGCCTCGGCCGTGGCCACGAAATAGCGCAGGTGGCGCAGTTCCATATTGATACCTATAGAGTACTGATTATCAATTTTCCATATATTGGACATTCTATTGTGGCGGGACGATCATGCGGGCATCGATCTTTCGTTTTCAAGGAATGCGCATGGCAACCTCTCTGACTCCCGGCGCGCGCTTGCGCCAGCATCTGGCCCAGGACATCGTGGTGGCGCCCGGCGCCTACGACGGCATGTCGGCCCGCCTGGTGGCGGCCGCAGGCTTCAACGCGGTATACGCCAGCGGCGGCGCCATTGCCCGCGCGGCGGGCTATCCCGACATTGGCCTGCTCAGCTTCACCGAGGTGATGGACCGCGTGGAAAAGATCGTCGACGCCAGCGGCCTGCCAGTGGTGGCCGATGCCGACACCGGTTTCGGCGGCTCGGCCAACGTCGAACGCACCGTGCGCATCATGGAGCGGGCGGGCGT
Source organism: Achromobacter sp. UMC71 (assembly GCF_014170305.1). Classification (GTDB taxonomy): domain Bacteria; phylum Pseudomonadota; class Gammaproteobacteria; order Burkholderiales; family Burkholderiaceae_B; genus Achromobacter. The sequence continues at coordinate 41,316 of NZ_LZZT01000009.1, read as the reverse complement.
GGCCGCCTTTCATATCGAAGACCAGTCCTTTCCCAAGCGCTGCGGCCATCTGGACGACAAGAGCCTGGTGGACGCCGAGGAAATGAGCCGCAAGGTGCACATCGCACGGCAGACCCTGGCCGATGCCGACACGCTGGTCATCGCGCGTACCGACGCCATCGCCGTGGAAGGCTTTGACGCGGCCATCAACCGCGCCGAGCAGTATGTGAAGGCCGGCGCCGACATGGTGTTCGTCGAGGCGCCGGAAACGCTGGCGCAGATCCGCGCCATCGCGGACCGCCTGCCCGGCCTGAAGCTCATCAACATGTTCTACGGCGGCAAGACGCCGCTGGTGCCGCTGCCCGACCTGGCGGTCATGGGCTACCGACTGGCGATCATTCCGTCGGACCTGCAGCGCGCGGCCATTCACGCGATGCAGGCGACGCTGGCCGCCATCCGCGAGACCGGCGACAGCAGCGCGCTGGCCGACCGCCTGACTAGCTTCAAGGAACGCGAAGAGATCGTGCAGACGCGCCGCTACTTGGCGCTGGACACGCAGTGATCGCGGCGCGCCACGCCCGCGCGGCAGGCGCGGCCGTGGCGGCACGCGACTGCCAGCGCTACTGCCGGCAGCGCTGCGGCATCGACAGCGGCCATAGCCGCTGGTTGTAGGCGCCGTACAGCGTGCGGATGCCGCATTCCATGCCGACCCGCGCCACCATCGCGCCCTGGTTGTCCAGGATCATCGACATGTCGCGCGTGGACACCACGGCGCGTTGGCCCGAGAACGGCGTGGCGTACAGATAGACCGGCGCGATCGCGAGCTTGCCCTGGCCATCGGCGTAGCCGAGCAGGCCGCCCACGCGGGCGACGGCCAGGCCGTCGTGCCGCGCGCCCAGATAGTCGAACACCGGGCCGTCTGCTACCGCCTTGTCGTTGACGGCGCGTTCGGTGCCGTTGGGCAACGTCATGACGGCGCGGCCTTCCGAGAACCCCGAACCGAAGCCGGCCAGCGTCATGCGTGTCTTGCCGGTCAGGTCGACATAGTGGGTGATGTGCTTGCCTTGCTGCTGGTCGCGGCGCACCAGCCAGGGCGAGCCGGCGGGCCAGCTCCACTCGCCGGCGGGCAGGCTGGCCACGGTCTTGCCGTGCTCGTCGATCAGGCGGGCGCCGTCGTCGTCGCTCAACAGCGCGCGGGCCGGCTTGCCCTGGAACGGCGTGCCGGCGACCGGGCCGGGCGCAATCTGCCAGCGGCCGGCGCTATCCAGGTAGCCATGTCGGTTGGCGCGCCGGATCGCCATCCAGCTACCCATCGGCGTGTAGCCCGCGTCTTTCATGTCGAGGGCATCGGATGCGTCGGGCGAGATCATCCAGCGCTGTTTCTGGCTGTAGGCCAGGTAGGCGCCGTCGTCGGCGCGCGACACGTCCATGCCGGACTGGAACGTGGTCAGCGCGTGGCCGCTGGCATTGATCACCGCTTGCGGACGTTGGTAGTCGTCGCCTTTCCACGCGGCCTGCGAGACCAGCCACAGCTTGTCGCTGACGCGTTTGGCGCCGTGATGGGCCGGCGGCACGATCCATTTGCCTTGCTGGTCGATCACGCCGACCTTGTCCGCGCCCAGCGAGGCGACCGCCTGGCCGTCCTGGAAGACGTCGATGAACTGGAACGCCGGTGCCGCCACTTCCTTGCCGGCGATGAAGTCGTACAGGCCCCAGGGGTCGCCTTCGGCCGCGGTCTTCAGATAGCGCACCAGGCCGGGCGCGACCACCTCGGTCTCGAAATAATCCGGCAGGGCGTAGGACTTGCCGGCGCGGTCGATGATGCGCGCCTCGCCCTTGGCGTAGATCAGCGCATAGCCGTGGCGGAAGTCACCGATGTGCTGCTGCAGGGGCAGGTCCATCGGCTTACCGTGCGCATCCAGCAACTGCATGCCGTCTTCGGTTTGCGCGGCAAAGCGCAATTGGTCGGCGGTCAGGGTATCGGTCGAGTCGTCGCGCGCGGCGTATTCGTCCTTCGGGCCGTCCAGCGGCACGATCTCGGTCCAGGTCTTGTCGGTGGCGACGCTGCCGTCGGCCAGCAGCAGCCCGGCATTGCTGTCGCCGCACTGGCAATAACCTTGGCCCAGCAGGCCCAGCGGACCGCCGGGCAGGTCGAGCGGCATGTCGCGCAGTTGCGAGCCTTGGGCGGCGGCCAGGGCATCCGCTTGCAGGATCTCGCGGCCGTCCGCGTCCAGCGCATTGAACAGTTCGCCGTCATTGCCGGACAGCCACAGCTTGCCCTGGCGCAGCACGATCCGGTCGACGTTTGCCAGCCAGGACGGCGCGGTATCGCCATGCAGCCAGGCGCCCTTGGGCGTGAGGATGCCGGCCACGCGTTGCGCGCCATCGCGGAACAGCACGTAGTCGCCTTCGTTCTCGGCGGCGGTCAGGCCCGTGCCCAGCGTCAGCGCCTCCGCGCGGCCCGGCACATAGGCTTTGAGCGTGTCGCCAGTGGCGTACACCAGGGTGTTGCCATGCAGCACCGTGGATTGGGCTTCGGCATCGGTGAAATTGCCCAGGGGCTGGCCGGCGGCGTCAAGCAGCGCGTAGCCGCCGCGGGGCAGTTGTCCGCTCCAGAAGGCCTGGCCGACCCGGATCAGGCGCTGGTAGCCCTTGCCCTGGCCGATGACGTTGCCGGACGCGTCGATCAGCGCCACTTCGTTGTCGCCGACGGCCAGCGCCAGGGCCGACTTGGACGGTCGCGAGATGTCGCTGTATTGCGGTTTGACGCGCCAGTTCCAGTCGCTGTCGAGCAAGCCATACATGCCGTGCGCGTCGGCGGCGATGAACAGGTCGGCGCCGTAGCCGGACAGGATGCGGATGTCGTCCGTGGCGTAGCGGCGCTCGCCGCTATTGGAACGGTACTCCTCGCGGTACGAGATGGAGATCTGGGCCGGCTTGCCTTCCCCCAGCTCCACGGTCTGGACGCTGGCGTCGAGTACGTCGCCCACGGCGCGCCCGCCGCGGTCGATCAGTTGACGGCTGCCGTCCAGCGTCACCACGGCCAACCCGGCCTCGACGAAGTCCGACACGCTGTCGTAGCGCGGCGGCACCGCCATCTTGCCCTTGGCGTCGATGTAGCCCCACTTGCCCTTCCAGCGCACCGCGGCCAGGCCGTGATGAAAGTCGCCGACGGCTTCGAACTGCGGATTGATGGCCAACTTGCCGTTGCTGTCCAGAAAGCCCCAGGCGTGCCGCCGCAGCGATTCGTCGGTGGGCACGCGGTCGATCTCTTCCAGCGCCGACGGCAGCAGCACGGCGGCGCGGTTGTCGGACAGCGGCCGGATGCAGCCCAGGGCCGCGTTGCGGTTGTCGTCGCGATGATCGACCATCGCCATGGCGCTGACCTCGGAGGCGTCGACGCAGGTGTTGCGGGCTTGGCGGTATTGCGCATGGGCAGACAGGGACACGCCCAGCGCGGCGACGGCGCAGGCGATACGGGTGGCGTGAAACGCGCGTGAGGTCATGGTCATTCTGCTTTGGCGGATTCGGGGACGGGCGCTTGTTCGATCTCGGCGGCCTCGGGGCAGGTCAGCTTCTCGCGCGGCCAGGTCTGGCGCTCTTGCGCGTCCAGCACCACGATTTCGCCGCACAACTGGCCGAACAGCGCGGTGGTCTTGCCGCGCGTGTCGATGAATTCCAGCAGGCGGTCGCGGCGCACCAGCGCGCGGCCGTCCTGGAAATCGGCGGCCCAGCCGAACTCGGGCGCGATCGCATAGCGGCCCGTCAGGTCGATGTAGCCGAACAGCTTGCCGGTGCGCTGGGCGCGCTGCGCAACGGCCAGGCCATTGCGCAAGGGGCCCAGCCGGTCGAAGTAGGGGCCCACGATGCGCTTGCCGTCGGCGTTGAGAAAGCCATAGCGGTCACCGTCGCCGCGATAGGGCACCACGCCTTCGCTGGCCTTGTCTTCTTCCAGCGAGTATTCGCCTTTGACGCGCGTGATTTCCCGGCCTTGCAGGTCGGTGATGATGCCCGCGGAGTTATTGCTGTCCCGGAACACGATCCGCTTCATCGAGGCCAGCGGCGTGCCATCGCCGCGTTTCTCAAGCAGGGTCTTGCCGTTTTCGTCCATCAGCCGGTAGTTGCGGCCGTCGTAGACGCGCGCCAGGCCTTCGGGCTGCACGAAGAAGGGATTGAATTCGCCGTTGACGGCAGCGATCTTCATGTTGCCGCGCGCATCGATCGCGCCGTTGCGCGAACGGTATTGCACGTAGATCCAATCGCCGTATTGTTCCTTGCGGTCCGGCGCGCCTTCCCACAGGCGGGTCGTGCGGCCCTGGCTGTCGAACAGCAGCGTGGCGCCATCCTGCCCCTGCGCCAGGAAACGGCCTTGCCGCAGGTTCTGCGGCTTTTCGCCGAGCAAGGGGCTGCGCTGGCCGGTGCGCAGATTGATCAGGCGGTAGCTCTCGCGGTAGCTGCTGGAATCTTCGCGGCGCTTGGGCTCGCGCGCCAGCAGATAGCCGTTGCCCAGGTATTCCAGTTCGTAGCTGCCGGAGTAGGTGGCCGGCAGCACCCATTTGCCGTGGCGGTCGATCACGCCCCAGCGGTCGTTGTCCTGCGCCTTGGCCCAATCGTCCGTGAATTCCTCGATGTTTTCCAGCGTCGGCTTCACCGCCACGCTGGCGCTGCGGATGTTCCACAGGCCCCAGCGCCGATTGCGGTTGTCGTCCAGCGAGAAGTAGTAGAGCAGGTCGCCGTCGATCTTCTCGCCGTTGACCTCCACCCGGGCGGGCAAGGGCTGGATCTGGCCGCGGGTGTCGATCAGGCTGGCGCTGTTGCGGTCCATGCCGGGGGTGCGGGCCCAGGAATACGCGCCGTTGAAGCCGGCGATGCCGGCGTAGGTGGGCGCCAGGATCCAGTTGCCTTCCGCGTCGATCGCGCCCACCGTGCGCTTGCGTGTCTGCACCACCAGCGGCGCGGTGGCGTTGTAGGTGTTCATGTCGTCCCAATCCGGATTGGTGACGATCTTGCCCGACGGGGTCAGGATGCCGGTCGGCTGTTCGTAGTCGACCGGGCGCAGCAGCGCCAACGGCAGCGTGGCGGCGTCTTGCGAGGACGCCTCGGGGCCGTCCTGCGCGGTGTCGGCAGCGGTGCGGGGGGAGAACTCGGTGACGCGGTATTGGCCCAGGCGGGCGGCCGTGTCGGCGTCCAGCAGGGCCGTGCCGTCGGGCCGGTAGATCTGCACCAGCGTTGCTTCAGTCTGCGTGCTGCTCTCGGTTACGTCGACGGCGACCGCGGCGTTCGCGGGGGCGGCGATATCCGAGGCCGCGTCTATTGCGGCGTCGTCGTCGGCGGAGGCCTCCGCCGACGACGACGTGACGGCCGTAGCGGCAGCCGTTGCATCGTTCGCCGCGGCCGTGGGTGGGGCGTCGGGCCTGGCGGGCGGCGACGGAACGCTCGGCGCGTCAGGCCGGACCGGTGGCGGCGGATCCTGCGGTGAGGCCACGACCGGCACGGGCGAGGTGATGGTGGCGGCGGCGTCCGTGTCCTGTGCGGGCCGGGCGGCGTCGCTGAGGCCATCGGGGGCGGGGGCCGGCGGATGGGCGTAGACCCAGGCCAGGCCATCGTTGATGCCCACGCGGGCAAAGCGCGCGGGGATCTTCTGCATCTTGCCGTCCGGGAAGACCAGGATGAGCATGTCGACGTCGGTCAGCATCTTCCAGCCGTCGCGTTCTTCGACGCCCGGGTAGGTCACCGAGAAGGTGTGCACAGGCGCCAGCTTGGCGTCCAGCAGCAGCGGCGGGCCGTCGCCCTTGGGCTTGACCAGCCAGAGGCCGGCCGTGACCCGCTGCACGTTCGAATAACGGGCGTCGGACAGCGGCGTGCCGTCGGGGCGCACGAAGCTCCATTCCTCGTCGCGGCGCACGGCCAGGGTGTCACCGTCGCGTTGCGGCGGTTCATGCGAGCGCAGCACATCGGGCGCGATGGCCCAGCGGCCCTCGGCGTCCAGCAGGCCCCACCAGCCGCCATACCGCGCGTTGCGCCGCTGTGCGGGCAGGTAGCCGCCGTCAGGCTTGGCCAGCATCATCACATCGCCGGGCAACGTCAGCGCGCGGCCAGTGGCGGTATCGAACAAGCGCGGCGCCTGCGGCACCTCCATCGACGCCAGTTTCTGGCCAGGCTCGAAGCCCCATGAGCGCGTGCCCAGTTCAAAGGTCTTGACGACCTGTCCCTGGCGGTTGATCAGCACGTCGCGCTCGTCCGCTTCCACCAGCGCGGTGCCTTCGGCGTTGAAACCCGTGGCGCGGGTAAAGCGCGGTTTGACTACCCATTCGCCGCGGGTGTCGATGTAACCCCACAGCTTGTCTTGCTGCACGGCGGCCAGGCCGTTCTGGAACGGCTCGGCTTCCTGGAACGTGGGCAGGATCGCCATGCGGCCTTGCTTGTCGATGTAGCCCCAGGTGCCTGCCGGATCGCTGGCCTTGCCGACCCGCACGGCCGCCAGCCCTTCGGTATAGGCGCGGTTGCAGGGCGTGTCCGGATTGATGGCGTAAGTGCTGCCGATGCACTCACGTTGCCAGTCCCTGTCGTATTGGGCGCTGGCGGAGCCGGCATACAGGCCGGTCAGGGCCGTGGCGAGCGCCAACAGGCGAAATGAGCGAAGCCGGACGTGCCGCATGGTCGGGGTGCCTGCCAAAAAATGGGGGAAGGCAGCACTGTAACCAGCCGTAGCAGTCAAAGAACCGGTAAATGTAACTATAGAAAACGAACCGTTAACACCGTGCCGGCGTGGCCTTAGTCGTCAAGCCATGCCCCTTGCTGGCGCATGCGTGTACGGATCTGCGTGCGCGCCCGTGACAGACGGCTGCGTACCGTGCCCACGGGCAGGTCCAGCTGCGCGGCGACCTCTTCGTACGACAGTTCGTCCGCGCAGATCATTACCAGCATTTCGGCCAGATCCGGCGCCATGGCGGCCAGCGAACGGTCCAGGATGCGGATCATCTGCACCCGTTCGGCTTGCGCGGCCGGGTCCGAGCGCGGGTCTGTCTGTTCGGCCAGCGCGTCTTCCCCGACGAAGTCGTAGCGCCGCTCCGGGGTGCGCGACAGGTGATTGCGGATCAGGTTGCGGGCAATACCGAACAGCCAGGTCGACGGTTTGCTGTCACCGCGAAAGGTGTCGTAGTGGCAGGACATCTCGACGAACGCCTGCTGCGTGATGTCGTCCGCATCCGGCCCGTTGCCGACATGGCGCAAGACGAAGCGGCGCAAGCGCTCGGATTCCTCGCGCACCAGGCGGCTGACCGGCTCGGAAAAGGGATGAGGCAAGACAACGGCGGCGGAACGGGGAGCAGGGTGCATGGTGACGGTGCAGCTGTACATGGACGGGATGCTCGGCGCGCCGAAGGGGCCGGCGCCTGGCTTGGGCGCGCACCATCCCGTCGCCGCGCGGGATGGCCGCGGACGGGATGGTGGGCGTTCGGGGGGAATACTGTGCAGGCCCGCGATCTCCCATGGCCCCTTGCGGAAAGAGAAAGCAGGACGCTGCGAAATCAGTTTATGTTTGGAAGATTCGGTAGCAAATACGGCGCACGCCGTATTTTTTGCAGACTTTTTCGAGGCGCGGAGCGCCGCGTCGCGACCTGAACGGGCAAGGCGGCCACAGCCGTTCAGGCGCTGGGCAACCCCAGACGCACCGCATAGGCCACCAGTTCGGCGGTGCTGTGCAGGGCCAGTTTGCGCATCAGGTTTTCGCGATGCTTGCGCGCGGTCAAGGGGCTGATGTGCAGCGCCTGGCCGATCTGCGCCGCGGTGGCGCCTTGCGCGGCCAGCGCCAGCACCTGCTGCTCGCGCCGCGTCAGGGTTTCGGCGGGAGCCGGCGTATGGGTTGACTGGGCGCGGGCGGGTTGTTTGTCGTGGCCGTTTTGCAGGCGCTCGATCGCCGCCATCAGTTCGCGCGAACTGCCGGTCTTGGCCAGGTACTCGTCGGCCCCGGCTTCCAGGATGGCCAGGCGGCTGCGTTCATCGGTATTGGCGGTCAGCACCATGATGTGCAGCGCGGGATGGCGTTCGCGCAGGGCGCGCACCCAACCGGACCCTGCCACGCCGGGCATGCCCAGGTCCAGCACCAGCACGTCGGCGCCATGCGCGGCCAGCAGCGCCAGCACCTGTTCGCCGGTCGCGGCCTCGTCCACCGATCCGATCAGCTCGGACGCCTGGTGCATGACCATTTTCAAACCCTCCCGCACGATGCCGTGGTCGTCGGCCAGGAGGACGCGCAGCAAGGGAGGGGGATAGGGCAATGTCATGGAAGGCCGACGGGGGCGGCGTCGCGAGCTTGTGTCAGAATGATGCATCATTATAGGGACTGATCCAGGCGCATGACCGCCCCCGCCGCGCTTACTCCGCCCCGTCCGCCGGGCGAGACCCATGCCGACGCCCGCGGCGCGGGGGAGCTCGCTGTCGCCGATGCGGTCGCGGCCGAGCTGGCCACGCTGCTCTATAAGCAGTCCCACGGTGTGCTGTTTGCCAACTTCGCGGTGGTGGTGCCCGTGGCCTACGTCATGCGGGACGCCTTGCCGGGCTGGCTGTTGCTCTTGTGGGCAGGCGCGGTGTACCTGCTGACCCTGGCGCGCGTCGCTGTCAGCCGCCGCTTCCTGCGGCGCGGCCCCACGCCATCGCGCCCATGGGTGCGCGGCTTCTGCGCGCTGTCCTGGACCTCCGGCCTGCTCTGGGGGCTGGCGGGCCTGGCGGCCGTGCTCTCGGAGCAGGACATGCTGCTGGCCTTTGGCTGCGTCATGCTGGCTGGCATGTGCAGCGGCGCGGTGCCGTCGCTGTCCGCCTATCCGCCCGCCTATGCGGGATCGGCGCTGGCCATGATCCTGCCCTTCATCATCGCCTGCCTGGCGGCGGCCGACGGGCTGCACCTGGTGTATGCCGCCTTTGGCGTCTGCCTGCTGGGGGTCAACCTGTACTACAGCGCCGTCACCTACCGCAGCCTGAAAACGACGGTGGCGCTGCGCTTCGAGAACACCGCGCTGGTACGCAGCCTGGAGCGCGAGCGCGACCGCGTCGCTGCCGCCGATCGCGCCAAGACGCGCTTCCTGGCCGCGGCCGGCCATGACTTGCGCCAGCCGGTGCATGCGCTGGGCATGTTCACCGATGTGCTGGCCAGCCGCGCCGAGCGGGGCAGCGTCACGCCGCAAGACACCCTGCATGTGGCGCGCCGTCAGCAAGCGGTGCTGGACGGGCTGAACCGCCTGCTGGACGGCCTGCTCGACCTGTCGCGCATGGACGCGCACCTGCTGCGGGTCGAACGCCGCGCGGTCGACCTGGACACGATGTTCGATGACCTGCGCCAGGACTACGAACCGCAGGCACGCGCGCGCGGCCTGCGGCTGTCCGTGGCGCCCGTCGCCCTGGTGGTGGACACCGATCCCGCCTTGTTGCGCCGCATCCTCGACAACCTGCTGAGCAATGCGCTGTCGTACACCCCCAGCGGCCGCGTGCTGCTGGCAGCGCGCAGGCGTCGTGGCGGGGCGCTGATCCAAGTCTGGGACACGGGTGCGGGCATCGCGCCCGAACTGCAGGAATCCGTGTTCGCCGAGTTCACGCGTGGCGCTGCCCCCTCGGAAGCGGCCTTGGTCGGCCAAGGCCTGGGATTGGGCCTGGCCATCGTGCGGCGCCTGGCCGATCTGCTGCACTGCGAGGTCTCGCTGCGCTCCGTGCCGGGCAAGGGCTCGGTGTTCTCGCTGTGGGTGCCCCCTGGCATTCCCGCCGCGCATGCCGCCGGCGAAAAATAATCAGTTGAACGGCGGCCGCGCCGGCTCTGTAATAGCGCAAGCTGCCCGCCCAAGCGGGTGTTGACGTTTCCTGCCTGAGGTTCGCCATGCCCGTCGCTGCTTCGCCCGCCCGCTTCGCCACCTCGCGCAACCTGTGGGTCATGGTGCTGGCCGGTGGCATCGTCATGGGCCTGGCCCTGGGCGTGCGGCACGTGCAGGGCCTATTCCTGCTGCCCATTACGATGGACCGGGGCTGGTCGCGCGAAACCTTCGCCATGGCGCTGGCGGTGCAGAACCTGACCTGGGGCGTGGCGCAGCCGTTCACCGGCATGATCGCCGACCGCTACGGGTCGGCCAAGGTGATCCTGGGCGGTCTGGTGTTCTATGCGTTGGGCCTGGCCGGCATGGCGCACGCCGCCAGCCCGGCGGCCTTCCTGTGGACAGCCGGTATCTGCGTCGGCATCGCCCTGTCCGGCACTGCGTTCGCGGTCATCTACGGCGCGCTCAGCCGCCTGGTGCCACCGGAAAAGCGCAGTTGGGCGCTGGGCGTGGCCGGCGCGGTCGGCGGGCTGGGGCAGTTCACCATGGTCCCGGCGGCGCAATGGCTGATCGGCGGCTGGGGCTGGGTCAGCGCGCTCCTGACCTTCTCCGTGGTGCTGGCGGTGGTGCTGCCGCTGGCGTGGCCGCTGAAGGAAACCGCGCGCAAGCCGGCGGCCACTGCCGGGGGCACCGCGCAGACCGCCGCCAGGCCGGCCGACCTGCCGATGGGCGCCGCCATCCGCGAAGCCTTTGCGCAGCGGGGCTTCTGGCTGCTGAACCTGGGCTTTCTGGCTTGTGGCTTCCAGCTGGCGTTCATCGGCACGCACCTGCCGGCCTACCTGATGGACAAGGGCCTGCGCGCGGCCGACGCGGTCGCCGCGCTGGCCATCATCGCGCTGGCCAACGTCATCGGCACCTATGTCTGCGGCATGCTGGGCGCGCACCATCGCCGCAAATACCTGCTGGCCGGCATTTACCTGCTGCGCACCGCCGCCATGGCGCTGTTCTTTCTGCTGCCACTGTCCACCTGGTCAGTGTACGTTTTTGCGGCCGTCATGGGCTTTGTCTGGCTGGGCACGGTGCCGCTCACCAACGGTTTGATCTCGCAGGTGTTCGGGGTGCGCTACATCACTACGCTGTTCGGCTTTGTCTTCTTTGGCCACCAGGTGGGTTCGTTCCTGGGCGTCTGGCTGGGCGGGGTGGTGTTCGAGGCCACCCATTCCTACGACCTGATCTGGCTGGGGGCGATGGCGCTGGGCGTGCTGGCGGCGGTGCTGCACTGGCCCATCGACGATCGCGAACTGCCGCGCTTGCGCAACGCGATGGCGGCGGGTTGAACCCGCGGCAGGGCGGGCGTGGACGGGGTAATACGCGGTATAACGGGACAATAGCGCTGCCGCCCCCGCGTGTGGCAAGGAAAGTCCCCATGCAGATCGAATCCCGTTGGTTGTTCCCGTGTGAACCGCAGCACATCTGGCCGCATTTCTTGCATGCCCGCATGGACGACACCCGGCCGCTGCTGTTCCGGCTGGGGGTGCCCAAGCCGATCAGCTGCAAAGTGCTGGAAGGCGTGGCGGCGGTGGGCAATACCCGCCAATGCACGACCGATCGCGGCACCATCGACCAGCGCATCCTGATATTGCAACCCAACGCGCGCCTGCGCTACCAGATGCAGAAAAGTACCGTATGGTGTGCCGGCTGGGTCGGCACGCTGGTCGATACCTTTGAATTGCGCGCGATACCGGGGCAAGGCACCGAAGTGCGCCGCACGACCCAGTTCGAAGCGGCCGGCGCCTTGCGCTGGGCCAAGCAGCTGGGCCTGTGGGCCGGCCTGCGCCAGGCGCATGCCTACGCCAGCCGCAACTGGCGCCGGCTGGCCTTGCAGGCGCAGGCCAAGGAAGCGCAGAATCCCGCCGAGGCCATGCCGGGCGCGAGCCAGGCCCGTGGTTGAGCACTGCGCGATCCCGCCGGGCCCGGTGCAGGACGTGGCCCATCGTATCTCGGAGAAATTGTCGGTATGAGTAAAGGATTCGACGGCGTCAGGCCGGCTTCCGAGTCGTCCATTGAAATTGGCTTCTTCTACCAGGACCGTCACTGCGTGGAGCGCATCCGCGTCAAGCCCACCGCCGCCAACCTCAAGCGCGCCGCGGACCGGCGCGCCGCGATTCTGGCCGCCATCGCGCGGGGCGATTTCGACTATGACGCTGAATTCCCCAAGCGCAAGAGGGTGACGCCGGTGGCACAACCCGCGCCCGCTGCTCAACCCGCTTCATCCGCCCATCCTCCCAAACCCGCCAAGGACGACGCATGACCCGCGCTGCCGCATTGCCTTTGCACGACCTGACCGCCGACGCCTTCAAGCCCTACGGCTGGATGCTGGGCAAGCCCATGCCACAGGGCAATGGCATACCGCTGTTCAGCAACGAGGCAACTGACTTCTGGCAGGAACACGTCTTCAATACCGGCGCGGGCGGTGACGCCGAGGTGTTGTGGGTCAACTACCGCAGCGCCTCCGCCGATATCGCCAGCCTCGAAAAGCACCTGCTGACGCAACAGGCCATCGTGCCGCTGACCGGCGACATCATCCAGGTCGTGGCGCGCAGCGCGGCGGACGGCAGCCCGGATGTGTCCACGCTGACCGCGTTTCGCGTGGCCCAGGGGCAGGGCGTGTGCATGCGGCCGGGGTGCTGGCACGCCACCCGCGTCACGGGCGCGGAAGTCACATGCTTGATGCTGACCCGCCGCTCGACCACAGTGGACCTGATCCAGCATCTGACCACCGATGCCGCCGCCAGCGAAAGCGCCATCGCGCCGATCCCGCCGGCCCAGCTGGAAGGCTTGCCGCTGCCGGGCTGAGCCGGATCCGGATCGGGATGCGGTTCCGGCATGAACAGGCAGTGCGGCCGGACGGGTCCGGTTTCACTAACGAAGTGAAATGTGCCAGAATTTCGCGGACCTTCCCGTCTTGTCCGCGACGCTGCCGCCATCTGGGCGTTGCCAACATCCTCACATGTTGGAGCATTGGAATGCGCGTACGCCTGCTTGGCGCTGGACTCTTCCCCTCTGTTCGCGGCATGGCCGCCCTGGCGCTGGCCGCAAGCCTGGCCGGTTGCAGCTTCACATCCCCCGATGCGGCCAGCGGGTCGCAGTATGTCGGCATCGACGGCGTCCTGGCGCCCGAGGCGCGTCGCATTGCCAAGGAGGCCTACGTCTACGGCTATCCCATGGTGGCCAGCTATCAGGCCCTGTACGCGACCAGCATCGATCAGGGCAATCCGCAATACCGCGGACCCTTCAATACGATCAGCCACGCGACGCACGCGTTCAGTCCCGACGACACCGCGGTGGTGGCGCCCACTGGCGATACGCTAGCGTCGTTCGCCGCGCTGGATCTGCGGGCCGAACCGGTCATCATCAGCGTGCCGCCGATGGAGCCGAAGCGCTATTTCTCGCTGCAGCTCACGGACCTGTATTCGCAGAATTTCGCCTATATCGGCAGCCGCGCCACCGGTAACGGCGGCGGCAGGTTCCTGATCGCGGGTCCCCGCTGGAAGGGCGCCGCGCCCAAGGGCATCAACCAGGTCATCCGCGCCGAAACGGAACTGGTCAGTTTGGTGGGGCGCACGCAGCGCTTTTCGGCGTCGGATGTGGCCAACGTCAAGCGCATCCAGGCGGGCTACAAGGTCCAGCCGCTGTCCGCGTATCTTAAAAAAGCGCCGCCCGCATCGGTGCCGGTGCAGTGGATGGTGCCTGAATCGCCTGCGCAACTGCGCACCTCGCTCGAGTTCTACAACCAGTTGGCCTTCCTGTTGCAGTTCGCACCGCCCCCGGCCAGTGAAAAAATGCTGCGCCGACGCCTCGACAGCATGCGCATCCGGCCGGGCGAGGCGGTGGTGACGGATGCGATGAATCCCCGCCTGCGCCAGATGATGCAGGAAGGCATGCACGACGGTCAGAACGAAATCGACAAGCGCCGCGTGGCGCTGGCCGGCAAGACGGACACCCTGTCTGGCGATCGGCAGACGTTCAAGAACGACTACGTGGCGCGCGCCGTCGGCGCGCAGATCGGCTTGGGCAGCCCCAGCCGCGAAGAGACGTTGATGCCCGTGCTGGAGCAGGACAGCGCCGGCCAGCCGCTGGACGGCGCCCAGGCCTACATCTTGCGCTTTGCCCCGCGTGGCCTGCCGCCCGTCAATGCCTTCTGGTCGGTGACGCTATATCGGTTGCCGCAGCAGCAACTGGCGGCCAACCCGGCCAATCGTCATGTGATCCACTCAGCCGCGCTGCCGTCGCTCAGGCGCGACCGTGACGGCGGGTTGACGATCTATTTGCAGCGCGAGGCGCCGGGCAAGGGGCGCGACGCCAATTGGCTGCCCACGCCGGCCGGGCCGTTCATGCTGGCGCTACGCTACTACTGGCCCAAGCCCGCGCTGTTGGATGGGACTTGGCAGACGCCGCAGGTGCAGCAGGCCACGCCTCAGGCGCAATGACAAACGGGGTGCCTGTCGCCCCGGCCGGCTGGGCCTAGGACGCTTGCGGACTGCCCGTGCATCAGAAATCGTCGCTGCGCCATACCTTCAGCACGCGGCCGAAGATCTGCAGGTCCATGTCTTCGGTGATGTCCCAGGCGTCGTACTTGGTGTTCTCGGACTTGGCGCGGATCAGCAAGCCCTGCGCGCTGGGAATGCGTTGCAGCCGCTTGATGAAGCCTTCGTTGCCGACCCGAAAAAAGAACACGCCGTCGATGTCGGCCTTGGCCACGCCCAGGTCCACCAGCAAGGGGTCGCCCGGGTTGTACATCGGCCGCATGCTGTCGCCGAAACCCGTGACCACGCACAGGTTGGCCGCTGACGTGTAGTGCCGCAGGTTCTTGTGCAGCCATTCCTGGCTGACCCGCAGGCTCTGGATCACGCCGGGCTGGTCGCGCAGTTCAACTCCCGCGCCCATGGCGCCACCTGTGTCGAAACGGGGAATGCGCAGGTCGTCGGCCAGGCCGTCGTCGGCCTGAAGGATTTCATGCGGCGAGGCCAGGACCATGTCCGGCGGATACTGCGCCGCTTCGTCCAGCAATTGTTCCAGGGACAGCCCCAGCCCGGCGGCCAGCCGAGCCGCGTATTTGGACCGTTCGCTGTCGCGCCCTTCGAGCGCGGCAATGGTGCCCACGCCCACGCCCGTGCGCGCTTCCAGCTGTTCCAGAGTGAGACCGAGGGCGGCGCGGTAGCGCCTGATTTGTTTTCCGAGAGCCATGGTGGGGACGCTAAACAGTTGTGGAATGTTGTGCAACAACAAGTGTTGAAATAGCGATTATACACTTGTAGAATCATAGCTATGAATCACCCCACACGCGTGTTGTTATCAGACGGAAGCGTCGGTAGCGTTTCGCTACCAGAATGCTTCTCCCGGCAACCTTTCCGACCGGCCTCGTCGCCGGTCCGCGCAGCAGGCACCCCGCCGGCGCACTCCCGGGACAGCCCTCGGGCGGTCCCCCCCGGCATCGAACTCAACGGCAAGGAGCGGCATATGGATCAGGCAGGAAACATGGCGTTGCGGGCACCGCAAGGCTGGGCAGTGGCGGCATCGCAGGCGGGGGCCGCGATCGCGCGCTCGTTCGCCGCGCGGCCGGCGGTCGACGCGGACCGGGCGGCCCGCGCAAGCATTCAGAAGGGGCAGGGCATGACGCGAGAAGAATCGGACCAGGTCGAAGCATTGATCATGGAGTGGTATCACTGGAGCCGTGGCTATCGGCCCAAGCTGGGCGTGGGGCGCGTGTCGGCATTTGCGCGCGGCATGGTGCCGGACGATGCCTACGTGGACGACGAAGACATCGACGCGCGCCTGACCGCGGCGCGCGGCGAGCAGACCGAACTGTGCATCGACGAACTGCCGTGGCAGCAGCGCTCGGCCATCGGCGTTCATGCCGGCAACAAGGCGGCCGGCGCGCGCGTCTTCAGCAACCCGCGCCTGACGCCCGAACAGCAGCACGCGGCCTACCAGCAAGCCAAGGCCGCGCTGTTGCCCGCGCTGCGTCGCCGTTCGCTGGTGACCGCGCCGCCAGTGCGACACGCTGATCGCGTAAACGCTTGCGGCATCAACAGGGCCCGCGCATAATTCAGTCGTCGGGGCAAGTTGCGCCCGAACAAAACAAACCCGCTGGCCTGCACAGAACCCGTGCCTGCCCGCGGGTTTTTTCATGTCCGACACTTCTTTGGGGCGCCGCCCGGCTTGCGGTCCCTATCCCCGACATTCCTCTTCAACACTGATCAGGCCCCCCGGCAATTGCCGCGGGGCCTTTTTCATGGTCGCTCCGGATTCCCGGACGGCCGCAGTTGCCCGCCGCTGGCGGGCTTTTTTCTGGAGTCTGCAATGGCAGGTACTACCGTTTCGCAATTCGTTCAAACCCAGGGCACGCAGCTGGAAGTGTCCACCACGGCTACCGAAGATCTGGGCGCCGCCGGCCTGACCTACGCCGATCTGGCCATCACCATCAAGGACCCGAACTTCCAGGGCGGCCAGACCACCGAGATCGACGTCACCGTCCTGAAGTCCACCGCCAAGGAATACGCCCTGGGCCTGGACGACAGCGGTACCTTCAGCATGGCCGGCAACTGGAAAGCGGGCGACCCGGCCCAGAAAGCGCTGGTGGCCGCACGCAGCGACAAGAAGACCCGCGCGTTCCGCGTGACCTTCGCCGACGGCGCCAAGTTCGAGTTCCTGGGTCTGGTCACCCAATACCAGTGGCAAGGCCAGCTGGACAACGTCGTGTCCGCCACGTTCAACGTGCGCGTCACCGGCGCCGTCAAGCTGACCGACGCACCCGCCAACGGGGGCTGAGCGCCATGACGGACACGTCGATCAACCCCACTGCCCGCAACCTGGGCCTGCGCGGCCTGGCTGCCGATCCGCTGGCCGGCTTTCACCATGAAACCGTCACCGTGCCGCAATGGCAGGACGCGCGGGTCATCGTGCGCGCGCCCAGCGCCGGCGACCACCTGTTCCACATCCGCGCCATCTGGGCGGCCGCGGGCGTGGAGCCGGGCGAAGACAACGACATCGTGCGCGCCAAGCTGGACGCGCCGGGCGTGGATTACACCCGCGCCTCGGCCAGCCTGCTGGTGCGCACCCTGTTCGAGCAGACCGCCACGGGCCCGCAACGCGTCTTCAGCGACGAAGACGTGGACATTGTCGCGGCGGCCTATGGGCTGGCGCATGCCACGCTGGTGGCCAAGGCGATCGAACTGGGCAATCTCGGGGAGGGAGCGCAGGCGCGCGCAAAAAAGCCCTCCAGGAAACGCCAGACCTCCGTTTCCTGATGGTTTTGGCGCTTCGGCTGGGGCGCACGCTGGGCGAGTTGATGCTGGCCATCGACACCCATGAACTGTCGTTGTGGCGCGAGCTGGACCGCACGTCTCCCTTGGGCGACGAACGGGCCGACCTGCTCGCGGCCAGCCTGGCCGCCACGGTGGCCCAGGCTGCCGGCGCCAAGGTGCGCGCCACCGACATGCTGGTGCGCTGGGGCGAGCAAGACGCGGAAACACCGGCCGAGGCCGGCGCGGACGCGTTGAAGGCGTTCCTGCTGTCGAAGGTCAAGAAGGGGTCTTGACGACGTGTCCGGCCCGCGTGAGCGGGCCGGTAGCGACGCAATGAAAGAGGCAAACCATGGCAACAAGTAATTCAGGCGGGCTCTCCGCCAGCGACCTGGCACGGCTGGTCAACGCGACCAATCAGCAGACGACCGCCTACAAGAACATGACGGCGGCTTGCAACGCCTACTCCAAGAGTGTGGCGCAGTCGACCTCGACGGCGAAAGCCGACACTTCGGTGCAGCAGAGGTCCCTCGCCGAGCGAGACAAGGTATCGAAAGGATTAAACGAAGAAGCAAGGGCGCAAACGCGTCGATCCGCTGCAGTTGAGCAGACCCTGGCAGATCTTGATCGGACCTGGCAGTTGTTCGGCATAAAGACCGAAGAAGGAAAGATGCGGTATGAAACTCGCTTCGGCAAGTTCGCGGGGGAGGACGACAAGACCCGGGAAGAGCTGCTCTGGCGTGCCAGGGAACTGGATCAGCAGCAGCAAGGCAAGGATCGACAGGCCTACATCAACGGGATTACCGGAAAGGATCCGGAGAAAGATGCGCAGATCATGCGAAAGCGTGACTGGCTGGAAGAGGCGCGCAATACCGGCGAGATCACGGAAGGTCAATACGCACAGTCGATGAAGGGGCTGGAGGAGAAAAAGCCCGACGAAGACTTCATGTCCAAGCTGAACGGAAAGCTCGTTGAATCTGCGCGTGACGGAGCAGGAAAAATTCAGGACGTCCTGGGCACAAAGATGTACGACTTTGTGGCCGACAAGTTCGACAAGATGGGACTCTCATTCCTGAACAATGTGGCCAAGATGGCGACGTCTGCGGCTTCGGCCAAACTGATGGAAACACTGCTGGGCGGCGACTTCATGTCTGGCAAGAACGGGGGCGGATTGGGCGGTTGGATTGGTGCGGCAGGGTCGTGGATATCCGGCTTGTTTGGTGGCGGCGCCAGCGCCGGCGCGGCCGCCGCCTCGGGAGTGGCGCAGGCGTTTCCTATCTCCATGAACGCCAAAGGCAACGCCTTCACCAATGGCATGGTCAGCAGCCCGGTCGCCTTCCCGATGGGCGTCATGGGTGAAGCCGGCCCCGAAGCCATCATGCCGCTGCATCGCGGTTCGGATGGTTCGCTGGGCATCCGCGCGGCCTTCCCCAACGTGGCGGGTGACACCGGCCAGGTGGGCGGCGGCGTGTCCGTCAACGTCTACGTACAGGACGGCAACGTCAATACCGAAACCGAATCGGGCGAGGGGGGCTGGAAGCAGTTCGGCCAGCAGATCGGCGAATACGTCAACCAGTTGGTCGACCGTCGTATGACGCAGTCGTACCGCCAGGGCGGTTTGGCCTGGCAGGCCAGCAACAACCGTTTAGCAGGGGCATGAGCATGGCAATCGAAACCTTCAACTGGTCCCCGCGCATCAATCCGCAAGGCAGGACCAAGTTTCGCGTGCTGACCGCGCAGTTCGGCGACGGCTACAGCCAGACCGCCGCCGACGGCATCAACAACAAGGTGGCCTCCTGGCCGCTGCAATTCGCGGGATCGGCGGCGCAGATCAGCCCGATCGTGGCCTTCCTGGACCGCCATCAGGCGGTTCGGGCCTTCCAGTGGCAGCCGCCGCTGGGCGAGATGGGGTACTACACGGCGGCGGACTACGACCTTACTGCGATGGGCGGCGAGATGTACTCGCTGGCCGTCACCTTCCAACAAGTCTTCAGGCCTTGAAAACCATGGCGAATACGCAACCCATCAATGTCGGAAAAACCGACAACGACAAAACGGGCGACCCGCTGCGCATTGCTATGCAGAAGGTGAACGCCAATTTCACTGCGGTGCAGGCAGATCTGGCCAGCGTGTGGAATGCCGCAGCCCTAGGCGCCTCGGTCGACTTGAACACGATCACGGCTCCCGGGCGCTATCACCAGCATACGAACGCCAATGCGCAAACGGGCAGCAATTACCCGGTCGCGAATGCGGGCCTTCTGGAGGTGGCTGGGTCCGCCGACAGTGCGTTCGTCTACCAGGAGTACACCCAGTATCGCGCGGGTGCGTATTCGCGGCGCTTCTGGCGATCGTTCTACGGCGGCACTTGGGCGGCCTGGCAGGAATTGCCCGCGCTGTCGCAAAAGGGCGCTGCGAACGGTCTGGCCGCGCTGGATGCGAACGGCAAAGTACCCACGGCGCAGATTCCTGCCGCATACTCGGCTGCGCTGCCGACGGCGGCGCACGACCTGAATGAATACATCACGCCGGGGTCGTTCTACCAGACGACCATCGCTGGCGCGACGGCTGGCGTCAACTATCCGGTAGCCAATGTGGGGTTCCTGGAGGTCACCGCCACGGGCACGCCGGTGGTCCAGGTCTACACCACACGTACCAACGTTACGACGGCCATGCAGCGCTTCTGGCGTGTACGCATGTCGGCCACTGTCTGGTCGGCCTGGAAGGAGCTGGCGGATGTCACGACCGTGGTCTCGTATGCGGGGGGCATGGCCACCGCGCAGGACCTGAACAGCTACACCCAACGGGGCTTGTGGGCCGTCGGCTCCTCGGCCATCGCCGCCGGTGGGTCGAACTTTCCCGTGGGGCAGTCGGGCTATCTGCTGGTCATGTCTGCTGCGCCGCTGGGGGGCGTCTCGGTGACTTCCGGTGTATGCCAGGTTTACTACGCCGCCAATGGCAACAAGGTCTACAACCGCTCGCTGGTCAACGGCAATTGGTCGCCTTGGGTGGCGAGTGTGGACTCGAGTCAGCTTGCCGCGCCGGGCGGCGTGGCCACCCTGGACAGCAACGGCAAAGTGTCCGTTGCGCAGATCCCCGGCGTAAATGCGACGCCCTTGGGCGCCGCGGAAGACCTGAATACTTATGCGACCCCGGGCGACTACAGCCAGAACACGAATGCCGCTGCGACGGCCGGAGCAAACTATCCCGTGCCGCTGGCGGGCATGTTGTCGGTGAAATTTGGCCCGGGCGGCAATAGCGCGGTGTATCAGGAATACACGACCTATACGTTGACCAACCCGCGCAAGTTCATTCGCAATCGCTTTCTGAGTGCAGGCACGGCGGCCTGGGGGCCGTGGTTCGAGCTGGCTCGCAGCGATCAGGCGGTCACGCACGTGTACCTGGCCACGGCAACCGACGCCAACACGCTGGTGGCGGACAACACGTTTTACACCTGGGCGGCGGCTGTGCCGCTATCGGGTGGGTCGAACTGGCCTGCTGGTGTGGCAGTGAACGCCGGATACATGAACGTGTATTGGCTCACGGCGGGGATCGTGTGCCAGGAAATGTCGGTGCTTTTCTCAAACCAGAAGCCCCGCAGATACTCACGCTATGGCAATCCTGCCAATGGAACCTGGCAGCCCTGGCGAGTCGTCGGGACCTGGAGTAGCGCAGTACAGATGCCTACAGCCGATTGCGGCGACATCCATGTGGACGGTGCGGGGTGGTACAGGTGGAATGGAACCGCCTATGCGAAGTACGACCCCAGTATTTCCCAGGACCTCGCCTTCGATTCGGCGACCTGGAAAGTACGGGGAGCGATGGGCTTCGGCCCGAACGCGGGCGGTGTCTTCCAGAGCACCTCCGGTTCGGCGAACCTCAACGTGGTGCCGGGTACCGCGGCGGGCGGCAGCCGCGTGAACGTATGGCAGGACAGCAGCGCCAATGCGAGCATGCTCTCCCTTCAATGTTTTCCTACGGGTGCCTATATCACCAGTGGCCGAACGGGAAGCGGCGCGTTTCAACCGCTGATCTTCGAGGCCGTCGGTCAGGAGTGCGGCCGGATCAGTACCGCTGCCACGTGGGTGCTCGGCCCTGAATACAGCCGCAACTATCTGGTGCGTCAGGCGATCAACTTCGACGGAGGCGGAACCCGATTCGGCACGCTGTATAGCCCGCGAGCGGACGATACCGTGGCCATCGGTTTCTCAAATGCGGCCGGTGGCCTCGTCGGCTCCATCCAGACTTCGCCGTCTGCCACGTCCTATTACACGACTTCGGACTACCGGGTTAAGTACGACGTTCGAGACATGGACGGGGCTTGGGCGCTGGCCTCGATTCTGAAAATGCGTCCGCGCACTTTCAAGATGGTGATGGATGACAGCTCGCAGGACGGCTTCATTGCGCACGAATTGCAGGAGGTGGCGCCCTTAGCCGTGTCCGGAGAAAAGGATGCTGTGATGCCTGACGGTCATGGTTCGGGTCCGCGCATGAAGTTGCAAGGCGTCGACAGCTCGAAACTGGTCGCCCGGATGGTCTGCGCGATGCAGGAAATGAACAGCAAGATTGAAAGCCTGAATCGCCAGCTTGAGCAATTGAGCAGCGGCGCTGCTGCATCCACGTCCGCCGCGCCGTCTCTGGAGAATAAATGAATGGGTATCAACGCAGACATACAAAAACTGGAGCCGGGCGCCCTGGTCGAATTGTTCGAACTGGACGCCAGCGAGATCGGCGGCGCCGTGCAGCGCTTTCATGGCTACATGCAGGTGGGGCCGATCTATTGGCAAGGCAAGCAGTACGACCCCTGGGCGATCCAGGCCGAAGGCTTCGAGCAGGTCGGTGAAGGCCAACAGCCATCGCCCACGCTGCGCGTTGGCAATATCGGCCAGGATGAGAAGGGCAACGCCGTCGTGGGCGTGATCTCGTCCCTGTGTATCCACCTGGATGACCTGGTGGGCGCGCGGGTGGTCGTGCGCCGCACGCTGGGCAAGTACCTGGACGCGGCCAACTTCCCGCAGGGCAATCCCACGGCGGACCCGCAGGAAGAGCTGCCGCCCGAAGTCTGGATCGTGCAGCAAAAGACCGCGGAAACCGCCCAGGTGGTCGAGTTCTCGCTGTCCAGCGCGCTGGATTTCAACGGCCAGAAGCTGCCGGACCGTCCGATCATCGCGGGCGTGTGCTCGTGGCTGCGCAAGGGCGGTTATCGCGGCCCGTATTGCGGCTACACCGGCAACCGCATGTTCGATCTGGACGGCAAGTCCGTCAACGACCCGACGCAGGACCGGTGTTCCGGCCTGATGTCGGATTGCAAGAAGCGCTTCGGCGAATACGAAATCATCAACTTCGGCGGCTTTCCGTCCGCCGATCTGGTCAGGGGATAAGCATGCGCAAGAGCACGATGCAGGCCATCCGCGACCATGGCGTGGCGACGTATCCGCAGGAATGCTGCGGGCTGGTGGTCAAGGCCGGCCGCCGCGAATGGTATGTGCCGTGCCGCAATACGGCCGCCAGCGAAGAACATTTCGTGATGGCGGCCGAAGACTACGCGGCGGCCGAGGAAAGCGGCAAGATCGCGGCCGTGGTGCATTCGCATCCGGATGCGCCGGCGATTCCCAGCGAAGCCGACCGGGTGGCCTGCGAGGCGTCGGGCCTGCCCTGGTACATCGTTGCCGTCGAAAAGCACCTGGACGGCCAGGTCAAGGCCGGCGAGATCCGCGGCTTTACGCCCGAAGGCTTCCAGGCGCCGCTGCTGGGCCGCCAGTTCGCCCATGGCGTGCTGGACTGCTATTCGCTGGTGCGCGACTGGTATGCGCGGGAACGCGGCATCCGCCTGCCCGACTTCGCCCGCGAAGACGGCTGGTGGGAAGCGGGCCGCGCCGGTGACCTGTACATGGACCATTACGCCGAAGCCGGGTTTCGGCCATTGGCTGCCCACGAGGCCATGGCGCCGGGCGATGTGGTGATCATGCAGGTGCGGTCCGACCGGGCCAATCATGCGGGTGTTTTCATCGGTGCCGAACCGTTGAGCGAGGCGCCAGGTTTGTTTCCGCTGCCGGACGCCATGCTGCACCATCTGTACGGGCGCGATTCCGAGCGGGTGGTATATGGCGGATTCTGGCGCGAGGCGACCCGGGTGGTGCTGCGTCATGGAGAGAAGCGATGAACGACAAGACACGTTTGGTCCGCCTGTATGGCTGGTTGGGCGCGCGGTTCGGCCGGGAACACCGGCTGGCGGTCACCAGCCCGGCCGAGGCCGTGCGGGCGCTGTGCGTCTTGCTGCCCGGTTTTGAAAAGGCGCTGTCGGATAGTGAGCAAAACGGCGTGCGCTTTGCGTGCTTTGCCGGTCGCCGTAATCTGTCGGAAGACGAGTTGCGGCATCCGGTTGGCAGGGACACGATTCGCATTGCACCGATACTGGCCGGCGCCAAGAACGGCGGCGTGTTCCAGACCGTGCTGGGGGCGGTCCTGATCGCCGTGGCCGCGTTCTACACGGGCGGCTTGGCGGCAGCGTTCCAGGCAGGCGGGCTGGTGCAGGCCACCGCGACGTTGGGCCTGTCGATGATGCTGGGCGGCATCGCCCAGATGCTGTCGCCCCAGCAACGCGTGCTAAGCGCCAGGGATGGCCCGGAAAACGGCGCGTCCTACAACTTCAACGGACCCGTGAACACGACGGCGCAGGGCAACCCCGTGCCGCTGCTTTACGGGGAAATGTTCGTCGGCAGCGCCACGATCTCCGCAGGTATCTATTCGGAAGACCACGTATGAAACAACGACATCGCATCAGGAACAAGGCGCCCACGGGCGCCTTTGCTTTTGGCGGCAAGCGGGCGGATGCGCGACAGGACGTCATCGGCCACAAGGGCAAGGGCGGCGGCGGCGGCCGCGCGCCGGTGGAATCGCCCGACAGCCTGCACAGCACGGCCTACGCGCGCGTCATCGACCTGCTTGGCGAAGGCGAGATCTACGGCCCCGTGCACGGCATGGACAATGCCCTGCGCGACGTTTACCTGAACGGCACGCCCGTGGCCAACGAAGACGGCTCGCTGAACTTCACGGGGGCGTCGATCGACTTTCGCACGGGCACGCAGTTGCAGGATCCGTTGCCCGGCTTTCCGGCGTCGGAAAGCACCATCGGCATCAATGCCGAGCTGAAATCGAATCAGCCCTGGACGCGCCTTTTCACCAACCTGCAGGCGTCCGCCGTGCGCGTGACGCTGGCGGTCGAAGGGCTGAGCCGCGCGGACACCAAGAATGGCGACATCAATGGCTACCGTGTCGAATACCTGATCGAGGTGAACACGGACGGCGCCGGCTACCAGGTGGTGCTGGCCACGGCGTTCGACGGCAAGACTACGCAGCGCTATACCCGCTCGCACCGCATCGACCTGCCGCGGGCGCGCCAGGGCTGGAACATCCGGGTGCGCCGCATCACGCCCAATGCCAACAGCAACACCATCTCGGACCGCACGGTGGTGGATACGGTCACGGAAATCATCGACGCCAAGCTGCGCTATCCGATGTCGGCCGTGGTCGGCATCAAGATCGATGCCTCGCAATTCCAGAGCATCCCGACCCGCGCCTATCACGTGCGCGGCCGCATCATCCGCGTGCCGTCCAACTACCATCCGGATCTGCGCAGCTACAACGGCGTGTGGGATGGCACCTTCAAGCTGGCCTGGACCAACAACCCGGCCTGGGTGTTCTACGACCTGATCAGCAATGACCGCTACGGCCTGGGTACCCGCGTGCCCGCGGGTTGGCTGGACAAGTGGGGCCTGTACCAGATCGGCCGCTACTGCGACGAGATGGTCGACGACGGCTTTGGCGGCAAGGAACCGCGCTTCACCTGCAACGTCTACCTGCAACAGGCGGCCGACGCCTATCGCGTGGTGCAGGACTTCGCGTCCATCTTCCGCGGCATGGCCTACTGGGCCAACGCCGCCGTGTTCGCGTCGGCCGACATGCCCGGCGACCCGGTCTACACCTTCTCGTCCGCCAACGTGGTCGAAGGCAAGTTCAACTACGTCGGATCGGCGCTGACGACCCGCTATACCGTGGCGCTGGTGTCCTGGAACGACATGTCCGAAATGGGCCGCCAGAAGGTCGAGTACGTCGAAAGCCGTGAAGGCATCGCGCGCTACGGCATCCAGCAGGTGGAAGTCACCGGCTTTGGCTGCACCTCGCGCGGCCAGGCCCACCGCATCGGCAAGTGGATGCTGTTGACCTCTAACATGGAGACGCGCTCGGTCACCTTCTCGGTGGGCCTGGACGCCTGCCGCGTGCGGCCGGGCAGCGTCATCCGGGTAGCGGACCAGCACCTGGCCGGTCGCCGCATCGGCGGTCGCATTCGTGAAGGGTCGCTCAGCAAGATCACGGTCGATGCCGAACTGGGCGTTCGGCCCGGCGACCGCCTGACGGTGAACCTGCCCAACGGCCTGTCGGAAACGCGCGTGGTCGCCACCGCGGTGGGCACGGGCCTGACGGCGGACAACACGGTCT
This sequence comes from Achromobacter sp. UMC71, assembly GCF_014170305.1. Taxonomy (GTDB): domain Bacteria; phylum Pseudomonadota; class Gammaproteobacteria; order Burkholderiales; family Burkholderiaceae_B; genus Achromobacter. The sequence continues at coordinate 15,740 of NZ_LZZT01000009.1, read as the reverse complement.
TCACGGTGGACTCCACCGAGCTGACCGCTGACCTGGTCGGCCTGCCGGGCACGGTGCTGCATATCACGGTGACCACGCCCTTCTCGCAGGCACCCGAAGCCGAGTGTGTCTGGACACTGGAATCCGAGGCCCTGTCGGCCCAGACCTTCCGCGTGCTGAGCGTGAAGCGCAAGGAAGGCTTGATCGCCGAGATCTCGGCGGTACAGCACGAACCGGGCAAGTTCGACAACGTGGACTTCGGCACGCGCCTGGATCCCAAGCCCATCACGGTGGTGCCGCCGTCCGTCCAGCCCGCGCCCACCAACATCCGCCTGGCGTCGCGTTCGGTGATTGACCAGGGCATGGCGCGGCACGTCGGGGTGATCAGTTGGGACGCGGCGGCTTCGGCCGTGGCCTACCAGGTGCAATGGCGCCGCGACAACTCTGACTGGGTCGAAGCGGGCCGTACCGGCGCGCTGACCCTGGAATTGCCGGACATCCGGGCCGGCGCCTACGTGGCGCGGGTGCGCGCCATCAATGTGGCGGACATCTCGTCGGTCTGGGTCAATTCCACCGAAACGCAGCTGGAGGGCGACATTGCGCCGCCGCCCGCGCTGGCCTTGCTGGCCGCCAAGCCGCTGGTGTTCGGCATCGACCTGCGCTGGGCCTTCCCGGAAGGTCGCTTCACGGCGCAACGCACCGAGATCTGGTACAGCGCGTCCAACGACCGTGCCAGCGCCATCAAGCTGGGCGACTATGCCTTCCCGCAAAGCGCCCACACCCTGATGGGGCTGTCGGCTGGCAAGCGCTTCTACTTCTGGGGCCGCATCGTCGCGCTCAATGGCGAGATCGGCGCCTGGTATCCGGGTGACCAAGGCGTGATGGGGGAATCGAGCTGGGAAGCCAGCGAAATTCTGGAGTACCTGAATGGCAAGATCAGCCGCGATGAACTGGCCAAGGATCTGACCGGCACGATCGATGGCCTGACCACCGGCCTGGACGCGACCCGCGCCGCCATTACCGCCGAGGAAATCAAGCGCGAGGACGCAGACGGCGCGTTGGCTTCGCGCGTGGATACGGTGCTGGCGACGGCTAACGGCGCTGCTGCCGGGGTCGAAGAGGCTCGCTCGGCCCTGGTCGGGCTGGATGGCAAGCTGAAGGCCACCTGGAGCGTCAAGGCCCAGGTCACGCAGGACAACAAGGTCTACGCCGCCGGCATGTCATTGGGGGCCTACAGCCAGCCCGACGGGCAAGTGCAGACCTCGGTGTATTTCCTGGCTGACCGGCTGGCCTTGCTGAACCTGGCCAATGGCGCGACGACCACCCCGTTCGTGATCGAGAACGGCCAGACCTTCATCAACGACGCGGTAATCGGCACGGGGCGGATCACCAACGCGATGATCAGAAGTCTGGACGCGGGCAAGATCAGCGCAGGGTATATCAATGCCGACCGTCTCGACGCCAACGTGCTGGCAGCCAAGCTGGCGAACCTGAATACGGCGTACATCAGCACGGCGCATATCGGCGTGGCGCAGGTGGATACCTTGCGTATCGCGAGCGGCGCGGTGGTTATCAATAATTCGGCGACTTACAGCCTGGAATGGGGGCGTTATTCGGGAACGAATACCGCCACGGTGTCCATCTACCTGAATGTGCCGGCCCGCTTGATGATGATGCAGAACCATGTTTTCGGATTGGGCGGGGGGAACTGGGGCGGTGAAGCGCCTCAAGGAACAATGACTTCAAACTTTGGCTTCAGCGGTATGGCGCAGGTATGGCTGAGCGATTTTCTGCAACCAGGAACGTATTCGCTGACGATAACGTTTCCCAGGCCTTTGGATGGCTACGGCAACGCCAGGGGCAACGTGGCACTTATGGGACTACTACGATGAACACATATTCACTCTACGACTCGGATGGCCGTGTTTTCAGCGTGCTTTCCTTGCAGCAGGTTGACCAGTTGGAGCGGCTCGTTTCCATGAATGGCGCTGCAGGCTATATCGAGGGCGTAGTCGACCCCGAGACACAGTATGTCCAGGAAGGGCGAGTCGAATCCAGGCCGCCGGGCACGTCGGTGCTGACCGGAAGCATGCTTTCAGGACTGCCCGTCCCCTGCGTGGTCAGTGTCAATCGCATGGAATACCCCTGCAATCAATCCAGCATCGAACTGGAGTTCGATCAACCGGGCCGCTACCGCATCGTGGTGCGCGCCTGGCCCCACATCGACAAGGAGTTTGAAGTTGAAAATCCGCCACTATGAACCCTATGCGCCGCTGCGCGCGCGCGCCTATCCCGCCATTGGCGACCAGCTCGACGCGATCATGAAGTTCGCCGAGCATCTGCAACGCTCGGGCCAGAGCTTGCCTGACGAAGTCACGCAATGGGTCGCGCAATGCAACCACGTGAAGCAGCGCTTTCCGAAGACCGCCACACGTGGCGTCGAGCCGCCGCAGTCCGTCTAGCGGCTTCAAGCGAGAGTCAATATGTCACAACAACTGAAAACCATCCGCCTCTATGGCAGGCTGGGCGCGGAATTCGGCCGGTTGCACCGGTTGGCCGTGTCCAGCACGTCGGAGGCGATACGCGCCCTGTGCGTGCTGCTGCCCGGCTTTGAAAACCGCTTGCTCGACAGCGAATCGAAGGGCGTGCGCTATGCGTGCTTCATCGGCCGGCGCAATCTGCGCGAAGACGAGCTGGCGCGGCCGGCGGGCGACGAAGACATCCGTATCGCACCGATGCCGACGGGCGCCAAGCGCGGGGGGCTGATGCAGGTGGTGGTGGGCGTGGCGCTGATCGTTGCGTCTTTCATCCCGGGTTTGAACGTCGCGGTATGGGGGTCTGCCATGACCATCTCGGGCACCATGATGTCGATGGGTATGGCCATGGCGCTGGGCGGCCTCGTCCAGATGTTGAGCCCTCAGCAGCGGGCGTTGAGCGTCAAAGACGGACCCAACAACGGCGCTTCGTATAACTTCAATGGTCCCGTCAATACGACGGCGCAAGGCAACCCCGTGCCGCTGCTTTACGGCGAACTGATCGTGGGCAGCTCCACCATTTCGGCGGGAATCTACTCGGAGGACCAGGTGTAAAGCGAGGGTGCCTGCCCGATGGCAGACGGATTCCCGGTTGGCGCGGGCAACCTCTGGCCCGGTCAGGCCCTAGAATCAGGCATCAGGCGGGGCGCGGTCCCGCCGTCAGCGTGCTATCGGGAGCTATGACGCCGCATGAAGCGCAACTTCAACATCCACGACCTGCGCATTTTCTACACAGTCGTCATGACCGGCTCCACGCGGCAGGCCGCCCAGGCCATGCACCTGACGCAGCCGGCGGTCAGCCACGCCATCTCGCGGCTGGAGGGCGCCACGGGCGTGCTGCTGTTCGACCGGTCGCACAAGACGCTGCGCCCCACCGAGGCCGGCCACTACCTGTACAGCGAAGCCAAATTCGTGCTGGACGAACTGGTCCGCATCGACGAGGCGCTGCACAGCATCGAGCAGTTCGGCGGCCGTGGTCTGCGGATTGCCACGTCGCCCGCGCTGGCGCTGTCCTATGCGCCGGACGCGGTGCGCCGCTATCTGCAGGCCAACGGTACCCGACCGTTCTCGATTGACCTGGAATCTTCGGTGCAGGTCATCAGCGCGGTGGAAACCATGCGCGCCGACTTCGGCCTGGGGGCGGTGTCGCAGGACAGCGCCCGGGTAGCGTTCCGGCCCTTTCTGCGCACCGAGGTCATGGCAATCGTCCATCGCGACCATCCGTTGGCGCGAAGGGCGACCATCGCCGTTGCCGATATCGCGCCAGAGACCTATGTGCAGCCGCTCTGGTCCGACTACGTCATGCCTCAGGGCGACATCACCGACACGTTGCAGTTGCGGTCCGGCATGCAGGCGCATATGTCGCTGTTGGCGGGTACCGTGCGCGCGGTGCGCGGTATCAGCCTGGTCAACGCGCTGTCGGCGTCCGACATCGTGGCGGCCTATCCGGATCTGATGGCGCTGCCCTTGTCGTCACGACTGTGGTTCGATTTCCTGCTCATCACGCGCAAGGAATCCGCCAACCAGGAGCTGACCGAACGCCTGCTGGACGCGCTGCGCGCGACCGCCCACGAGCGCCAGCAGGGCGCGTTCGCGCAGACGATCCAGGTACTGGAGTAAGGCGCCACGCGGCGCCCTTTCACGGTTTCATCAACCGGCAGGCCGATTCCGCCGGTGATGTGTAGATCTGGTCGCCCGGCGCGCGCGCCACCAGCTTGTAGTAGTCCCAGGGCCCTTTCGACTCGGCAGGGGTCTTCACCTGCATCAGGAACATGTCATGCACCATCAGCCCGTCGGCGCGGATCTTGCCGTCCTTGACGAAGAAGTCGTTCACCGGATTGGCCTTCAGCCATGTCATGATGGTGTCGCCATCGGTGCTCTTGGTCGCGGCCACCGCCTTCAGATAGGTCGTGGCGGCTGAATAGTCGCCCGCCTGCAGCATCGACGGCTTCTTCTTCATCCGTTCCTCGAAACGCGCCGCCCATTGCCGCGACGGATCGTCCTGGTTCCAGTACCAGGCCGTGGTCAGGTACATGCCCTGCGCGGCCTGCAGGCCGAGCGCGTGGATATCGGTGATCAGCACCAGCAGGCCCGCGATCTTCATCTTGGGCGTCAGGCCGAATTCGGCAGCGGCCTTGACCGCATTGCTGGTGTCGCTGGCCGAATTGGCCAGGCCCAGCACCGACGCGCCGGAAGCCTGCGCCTGCAGGATGAACGAGGAGAAGTCCGCCGTGTTCAAGGGATGCCGCACCCGGCCCTTCACGGTGCCGCCGTCAGCGGTCACCACGGCCGAGGCGTCGCGCTCCAGAGCCTGGCCGAAGGCGTGGTCCACCGTCAGGAAGAACCAGTCCTTGTTGCCTTCCTTGAGCATCGCCCGCGCCGTGCCGCGCGCCAGCGACACGGTGTCGTAGGCGTAGTGCACTGTGTAGGGCGTGCACTGCGAATTGGTCAGTTCCGACGCGCCCGCGCTGACCACGAAGAAGGGCGTCTTCTTTTCCTCGGCCACTTTGGCCATCGCCAGCGCCGCCGCCGAATTGGCGCCGGCGATCAACATGTTCACGCCTTTCTGGTCCAGCCATTCGCGAGCGCGCGACGAGGCGATGTCGGCGCGGTTCTGGTGGTCGGCCACCAGCACTTCGATCTTCTTGCCTGCCACCGTGCCGCCAAAGTCGGCGATGGCCATCTTGATCGCCTCGGCCCCGCCGGGCCCATCCGCGTCCGCCGACAGCCCGGACATGTCCGTGATGAAACCAATGCGGATCACGCCGTCGTCGGCTTGGGCGGCTGCGCCCCAGCCCAGCGCTGCGGCCAGCGCGGCCGCGCATAGTGTCTTTTTCATGGTGTTGTCTCCTCCGGGTGCAGGCCATTCTGTCGCACGGTATCGGGGCTGTCACCTGAACAGAAATTATCAATTGATAGGGAATCCGGTGCTGCGTTGCAGCGGACCGCTGCCATACAATGGCCGCACGCTTGGTCTGCCGCCGCCGGCAGGGCGTTTGGATATGCGATGGTGCCTCTGAAGTCCGACCTTTCCGCAATGCACTACGTCCTGGCCGTCGATCTGGGCGGCACGCGCTTTCGAGCGGCGTTAGTGGACAGCATGGGGGCCATCGCGCATGCCTGCGCCATCGACAGCCCCGCAGGCGCGGGGCCGCAGCCGGGATGGGACGAGATCGACGCCGATGCCTGGTGGCGCGGCTTGCAGGTCTTGGCCGATACCCTGGCCGTGCAGGCCGGCCCGGCCTTCGACGCGATAGCGGCCATCGCCATTTGCGGCGTTACGCGCACGCAAGTGTTCGTGGATGCCCAAGGCGCGGCCATCCGTCCGGCCATCACCTGGCGCGATACGCGCGCGGCGGCCGACGTGACGCAATGGATGACGGCCTTGCCGCAGCATCATCCTGAAACCCGCCAGATCAATGCCTTTCACCCCTGGGCCCGCATCGCTTGGCTGCTGCGCGCCGAACCCGGCCATGCCGCCCGCGTGCGCGCCGTGCTGGACCCCAAGGACTATCTGAACCTGCGCCTGACGGGCAGGGCAGCCAGCGATGCCGTATCCCTGGCGCGCCTGGCCGCGTCGGCGCTGCCCGGTGCGGCGGCCGATGGCGCCTCGGCTGCGCGCCCGGCCAGCGCTGTCAGCGCGGCGCCCCACGGGGCGGCGACTGGCCAAGACCTGTTGAGCGCTATAGGCGCCGACCCCGCCTGGGTGCCGGACCTGCTCAGCCCCCTGGACGTCGTCGGTCCCGTGCAACCGGGCCTGCCGGGCGCATTGCGCCGTCTGGCCGGACGTCCCGTGGTCGCCTGCGCCAACGACACCTGGGCGGCCGTGGCCGGCCTGGGGGCGCTGCGGCCTGGTTACGCCTACAACATCTCCGGCACCACGGAAGTCTTTGGCGCCGTGGGCGCCGAACCGGTGCAGGCCCAAGGCCTGATGACCGTGGACTGGGGCGGCGGTAACCATCAGATCGGCGGCCCGGGGCAGAATGGCGCGGACACCATCGCCTGGCTGCTGCCGTTGCTGGGCCGGTTGGGCAATGAAGGCATGGCCGGCGTGGGCGACGCCATGAACGCGTTGCTGGCCGTCCCGCGCGATCCGCAGCCCGCGCTGTTCCTGCCCTATCTGCAAGGCGAGCGCGTGCCGTATTGGGATCCCAACCTGCGGGGCGCTTTCCTGGGCTTGAACCGCCGCCATGGCCCCGGCGATCTGGCCTGGGCCGTACTGGAAGGCGTGGCCTTCCTGAACCGCATCGTGCTCGAACGCGCCGAAGCCGCCCTGGGCCGCCCCGTGGCGCAGATCCGCTTCGGCGGCGGCGCCGCGTCCAGCCCCCAGTGGTGCCAGGTCAAGGCCGATATCTGCGAACGCCCCGTGGTCGTGGGCCAGGCGGACCAGCCCGGCATCCTGGGCGCGGCGGTCACAGCGTGGACAGCCTTGGGCCGCCATGCCAGCTTCGCCGCCGCCCAGGATGCCCTGGCGGCGGTCGCCCGGCGCTACGAGCCGCGGCCCGCGCAGTCCGAGATCTATCGCGGCATGTATGCCCAGTTCCGCGCCGCCGAAGCCGCGCTGGCGCCCGTATCGCACGCCTTGACGGCGACCCGGCTGGGGTAAAACCCTAGGGCCCGAAGCCGCGCCAACCCGCGCCCAGCCGGCTACGCCGGGTATACACTACGACGCCACAGGCCTGGGCAACGACCCGGCCGGGGGCAGAGCGCAGGCGCGCTGTGCCATCATCAAATGCAGCAAGGGCGAGGCGATGCGCGGCATCCTGGAAAAGTACGGTACGGCCATCGCAGGGTTGGTCCTGGTGGGCTTTTTTGCGATCGCTGCGCCGAACTTCGCAGCACCCAATAATCTTTTGAACATCGCCAAGGAAACCAGCTTCCTGGCAATCATCGCCATTGGTTTCACGCTGGCGCTGGTCACCGCCGAGCTGGACCTGTCCGTTGCCGACGTCGCCAGCCTGGCCGCCGTCGTCACGGGCGCCCTGGTGCATACCGGCCAGCCCGTCGTGCTGGCCATCGCCGCGGGCCTGGGCGTCGGGTTGCTGTGCGGCCTGGTCAACGGCATGGCCGTGACGCGGCTGCGGGTGCCGTCCCTGATCGCCACCCTGGGCATGGCCGCCATGGCGCGCGGTTTCGCCTTCATGCTGACCGATGGCGTGTCCTACGTGGGCCGCTGGCCCGCCACCTTTACCGATCTGGCGCGGGGCAAGCCCTTTGGCATTCCGGCGCTGGTGCTGTGGATGCTGGGCGCCGTGCTGTTCGCCTTCTTCCTGGTCAAGTGGACCCGCACCGGCGCCCGCATGACCGCCACCGGCGAGGCCGGCGAATCCGCCCGCCTGGCCGGCATCAACATCCACGCCATGAAAGGCATCGGCCTGGCGCTGTCCGGCCTGTGCGCCGGCCTGGCCGCCGTGCTGCTCACGTCCAGCCTGTCGTCGGCCGCGCCCAACATGGCCGGCGACTACTTCCTGTACGCCATCGCCGCGGTGTTGCTGGGCATGACCATGTTCAACCCGGGCCACGCCAACATTCCCGGCACCCTGGTCGCGGCGCTGATCCTCAAGGTGCTGGGCAACGGCCTGGTGCTGATGGGCGCGGCCTACTACGTGCAGGACATCGTCCTGGGTTTCATCATCATCGCGTCCGTCGCGGTGTCATCGGCCGTGCTCAAGAAAGCGGCCTTCAAATTCGGATAAGCAAGGGGAAACGCCATGAACCGATTCTTCACGCGCACGCTGCTGGCGGGCGTCTTCGCCGTTCAGGCGCTGGCCGCGGCGGGCGCCGCTCATGCTTTCGAGGTCGGCGTCATCGCCTTCCAGATGTCCTCGGAAACCCATGCCCGCGCCGCCAATGCCGCGTCGGAAGCCGCCCGCGCCAAAGGCTGGACCGTCACCCAGCTGAACGCCGAGGGTTCGCTGCCCAAGCTGGCTGAACAGCTGGACACCCTGGTGAACAAGAAGGTCGACGCCATCGTGGTGGCCATGGGCAAGCCCGTTGAAACCGACGCGCAGCTGCAGGCCGCCAAGGACAAAGGTATCCCCGTTGTCGGCGTCATGTCCGGCGCCAGCCCGCACATGCTGGTCGACGTCGAGGTCAACGAATACGCCACGGGCGCGCAGTCGGTGCTGTACCTGCTGGGCAAGATGGGCTACCAGGGCAACATCCTGTCCGCCCGTTTCGACGGCAATTCCGGCACCCGCATCCGCGGCAAGATGCTCGATGCCGTCCTGTCGGAAAACACTGCCGTCAAGGATCTGGCGAAATTCAGCATGGCGCGCACGCAAAGCTGGCGCGACGACGTGCGCAACGGCATGCAGGCGCTGTTCCTGCGCAACCAGGGCCAGTTCAAGGGCGTGTGGGCCTCGTTCGACGGCCAGGCCTATGTCATCGACGACCTGCTGCAAGCCCAGGGTATGAAGAAGGGCGACATCACCCTGGTGTCCGTCGACGGCGGCCCCGAGACCTATCGCCGCATCGCCGACCCCAACAGCCTCATCACCGCGACGATGATGATTCCCTTCGAGCAACTGGGCGCCACCGCCATCGACGCCATCGACCGTATCGTCGTCAAGAAGGAACCCAAGGACAAGATCGCCGCCGGGCCATACCTGTTCATGGATTCGGTGCTGGTCGATGCCGGCAACGTGCAGAAATTCCTCGCGCCTGCGAAGTAGGCCCCACACCCGCTGCCTGATTGCCGTTTCGCCATCACCATGACCGCCGCCCCAACCATTGCCCTGTCGCTACGCCAAGTCCGTAAATCCTATGGCGCCGTCGAGGCGCTCAAGGGCGTCGACCTGGACGTGCCCGCGGGCCGCGTCATGGCCATCTGCGGTGACAACGGCGCCGGCAAATCCACCCTGATCCGCATCATCTCCGGCGCCCAGGAGCCCAGCGGCGGCGAACTCAGCCTGGCGGGCAAGCGCGCCATCTTCCGCTCGCCCCACGATGCCTTGGTGCAGGGCATCGCCACCATCTACCAGGACCTGGCCCTGGCCCCGCGCCTGTCCATCTGGGAAAACGTCTTCATGGGCGCCGAACTGGTGCGCCGCATCGGTCCGCTGCGCGTGCTGGACAAGCGCCGCATGGCCGAGCAGGCCCGCGGCTACCTGCAACGCCTGTCGGTGCCGATCGATGACATGGACCGGCCCGTCGAACGCATGTCCGGCGGCCAACGCCAGGCGGTCGCCATCGCCCGCGCCCTGCGCTGGGACGCCCGTGTCGTCATCATGGACGAGCCCACCGCCGCGCTCGGCGTCAAGGAAACCGCCCTGGTCCTGAACCTGGTGCGCAAGCTGCGCGAAGAAGGCCGCACCGTCATCCTCATCAGCCACAACATGGCGGACGTGGTGGCGCTGGCCGACCGCGTCGCCATCCTGAAGAGCGGCGTCAAGGTCATTGAACGGGACGTGGCGGGGCTGGATGCGGATGCGCTGGCGCATATGGTGATGACGGGGAGGGCGTAGCCGCGGCTTGGCGCCTCGCGTCCCAGACAAAGTCCGCGGCAAACTTCACAGACCTTCACAAGGATCGTGCGTAGCATTGGCGGGTCTGGTTTCCGAGAGACGTTTCACATGTCCCGCACCGCTGCCTTGCACTCCGGGCTGCTCCCTCCACGCGCGTTTGCTCGCCGTGCCGCTCACGGCATCACTTGCGCTGCGCTGCTGGCCATCGCGTCAATCGCCTCTGGCATGGCGGCCGCCGCCATCGAATCCACGACCGTTGCTGACACCGTCTCCCAGACCTCGCCAGAACGCTGCATGCGCATCCAGGTGCACCAGCAGGACGACCGCCTGACGCTGCAATCTACCTTCGACACCATCACGCAAACCGTCAGCCCCGAGCGTTCCGCCGCCATCCTGTCCAAGGAATTCCGCCGCGTCTACGACATGCTCGAAGAGAACCGGCGGCTGGATGCGCGCTTCGATGCCCGCATGGCGATCCTGTCCCACGAACTGCTCGGCCCGCTGCTGCCGGGTCTGCGTAAAGCGCCCTGCGTCATCTTCCAGATCGAACCCACGTCCATGCACTTTGCGCTGGACCTGTTGCCCTTGGATGGCGTGCCGCTGTTCGTGCAGAAGCCGGTCGCCTTCGGCTTCGCCGATGCCGGGGGCGCGCCGGCGGTTCAAGGCCAATCGGCAGCGGTTCAAGTCGCCGCCCCGGCCACCGGTCTCGGCCCGCAGTCCAAAGGCCTCATCCTGCGCGACCTGGAAACGGACCCTGACGACGGCACCGGTGAAGTGCAGAAACTCTACCCAGGCTCCAAGTTCCAGCTCATCGGCAGCGCCACCCCGGACATGTTCGCGCGCAGCCGCTATGACTTCCTGCTGATCAGCGGCGAAGGCGTCGTCAGCCCCACCTGGGGCAAGCCGGAAAAAGACGAAAACGACGCCATCGGCCTGGGCGAAGACGACATGTATCCCCAGGACCTGCACGGCGCTGCTTTCAAACTGGTCTACCTGGACGCCAGCCAGCTCGCCTTGAGCAAAGCGTTCATCGACGCGGCCCGCCGCAGCGGCGCGCGCCATTACCTGGCGCCCATCATCAGCAATGAAGCCGGCCATTCGTCCACGCTGACGCTGCGTTACTTCTTTGGCGGCCTGAAGCAAGGCATGGCCCCGATCGACGCGCTGTACCGGACCCGGCGGCAGATCTACAAGGAATTCGAAGGCAGGGTGAATCGCACCGAGCAGATCTACTACGCGTATCCGTTCAGGTTGTATCTGCTCTAGGGGTAGGGCCCCGGCGGGGGGGCGTGTGGCCAGGCCGTCGCTTCCCGTTTTCTGGACTGTTCAGGCAACAAAAAGGCCGCCGCCAGCGTCTTCTGGCAGCGGCCTTCTTGCGTGCAGCGGCGGGGACTTAGTCCTTGCGGCTGGTCACTTCAACCAGGTGATAGCCGAACTGCGTCTTCACCGGGCCTTGGACTTCACCGACCGGGGCGCTGAACACCACGGTGTCGAATTCCTTGACCATCTGGCCGGGGCCGAACGTGCCCAGGTTGCCACCGTCGCGGCTGGACGGGCAGCTGGAGTTTTCCTTGGCCACTTGAGCGAAATCAGCGCCGTTGGCGATGGCGGTCTTCAGTTCGTTCGCTTTGGCTTCGGTCGAGACCAGGATGTGACGGGCGGAGGCTTGTGCCATGTTTGGCTCCTTGCGGGGAAATGATCGGGGTGGGGAGAGTACCGCATTTGGGCGGACTCGCTACCCCGACATCATAAACGGGCCAACGGCAAAGCCATGCCGGGGACGGATCACGGCTCGGCCAGCCAGCTCTTGAATGGCTCCAGATCCAGGTGATCGGGGACGTACCAGACCTTGCGGGTGCGGTCCCACTGGGCGCCCAGCGACTTCACCGCGTCCTTGTTGGCATAGGCCACCTTCAGATCGCGACGGCCGGCGGTTGCGGTGGGCACGCCGACGTTGCGGCGCACGGCATTGTTGGCGCGGTTGAGCGTGCCCGCCAGCTGCATCCTGGCGATGAACGGGCTGCGCCGTGCGGGGTCTTCGGCCGTCACAAGCGTCAGCCGCGATTTTGCCCGGGTGGCGGCGACATAAAAGAGGTTTTCCTCTTCGGACAGCGTGCGTAGCGGATTCGGAAACTCGCCTTGGTCCAGAAAAGGCAGGATCACGTGGTCGAATTCCTTGCCCTTGACGTTGGCCACGCAGTCCAGCAACACCGTAGCCTTGCCGGGCCGCGCGCCGGCGACCTTCTCCGCGGTTCCGATCCATGCGGAAAAATCGGACAGGTTCTGGTTCAGGTTGCGCGCCGTCGCGATAAAGCCGTTCACGCACTTGGTCACGACCGAGGCCTGGTAGGGGTGGACATACAGGCGTTGCGCCAGCTTTTCCATTTCCACGAAGTCGCAGACCGTTGCCAACGCGGCATGGGCGGGCGCGGCCGGTTCCAGGTCGCGCAGATACGCCACCGCCTGTTCAATCCGCGCCCGGGCGGCAGGGTTGCCCACGCGCTTGATCTGGCCTTCAAAAAAATACTCCAGCGTGGCGGGGTCCCGGGCGATGGTCGTCTTGGCTTCGCTGAGTTCCTGCGGGGACAGCGGCACCTCGGCGAACGTCGCCAGCGCTTCCACGATGGCAGCCCGGGTGTCCGGGGAGGCCACATTATGAAAATCGGCCAGCGCAATTGCCAGCATGCCGCGCAGGAACAGTATTTCGTCGCGCAGCAGATAGCTGCGCATCGTCAACGTGCGATATTGAACCTGCGCCTGCATGAGCGCGTTTTCGATGTCGATGGATTGATGCTGATCGCGGAACAGAATGCAGCATGCGTCCAGCGGTTTGCCGTCTTGCTGCCATTGAAGCACGGCCTGGACCACCTGCCGGCCACAAGCGCCGGGCTGATCGGCGTAGGCAGCCTCGTGAATCTCGGTGCGCAGCGGCAGATTCGACTCCACCGTCTTGTGCTTGAACGCTTCCATGGCATAGGCCAGGTGCGGGCCATGGCGGTACGTCATCGACAGCGCAAACGTCGCGCAGTCCGGAAAGCTGGCCGCAATTCGATACTGCAGAAAGGCATCGTCGGCGCCCAGGTGCGAATAAATCACCTGGTCCTTATCCCCTACGCCCACAAAGTAGGGCTGGTGCACATTCAACAGGGTTTCGATAATGCAGAAAGACGCCTCGTTGACGTCGTGCAGTTCGTCGCAAACCACCAGTTTGTACGCGGGCAGGGCTTCGTGTATTTCAGGCGTCGTGCGCAGCATGCAGGCCAGGTCGTAAGTGGCGTCAAAAAAACCGCGCGCCTCGACATAACCGAACAGGTCGATGCGCTGCTTTTCATACTCGATGGCCCACAGATAATCGGTCACCGGAATGGCCAGGCCTTCCGCGGCCAATTCCGGCTCCAGGCCTTCGCCGCCACGCATGAGGGTCATGGTGGCTTTCAGTTTGAGCAGATTGTCCAGAAACTGGCTGACCGCCGTGTTGTGCGTGCGGATATCCAGCACATCGCCCCGGTCCGGATGATTGGGGGCGACGTTTTCCAGCGCGTCCAGCGCGAAAGCCTTCTGTTCCCGCACCGACGCCAGCGCGCTCGGCACCGCATCTTCCAGCCCGGCCAGCACCTGCCGCGCAAACTCCTCGACCGTCTGCACGCGGACCCGCCTGGCCGTGTTGTAGGCGATGCCCACTGCCGTCAGGCGTGCCTGCAGGACTTGCCTGGCTTCGTCGGTGAACGTCAGCGCCAGGATCTCTTCCGGCGCCGTGCCCTTGCTGATGGCTTCCCCGATGCGCAGCGCAAGCGTCGTGGTCTTGGCCGCGCCCGCATTGGCCAGCACCAGATTGATGCGGTGCCGGGACGCCTGGATCTTTCTCTGTTCGTCGGTCGGAACAAAACCTGTCGGGATGAATTGAACGGAGATCGATGAAGAGGTCATGTACCTGAGGGAAGGGGAAAGGCCGGGGTCGTCAACGATACTACGTAAGTGACATCCGGTAATGGCGCCCCGCAAGGCCATGCGTCACCGACCCGGCCAGCAAAAAAACGAGCGCCCTGGGCGCTCGCTGGTCGGTCGGGTGGAGGATGCCCTTACCGGACCGGCCACCCATACATCAGCCCGCCATTGCGGTACGACGCATTCAACCCGCGGGTCAGCTTCAGCGGGCTGGTCTCGCCCAGGTTCTTCTCGAAGCTCTCGCCGTAATTGCCGATCTGCTTGATGACGTTATAGGCCCACTTGTCATCCACGCCCAGGTTCTTGCCCATGCCCGGCGTCACGCCCAACAGGCGCTGCACGTTGGGATTGGTGCTTTTCAGCATCTCGTCCACGTTCTTGGACGTCACGCCGTATTCTTCGGCTTCCAGCATCGCGAACATCGTCCAGCGAACCACGTTGAACCATTGCTCGTCGCCCTGGCGCACCATCGGGCCCAGCGGTTCCTTCGAGAAATTCTCGGGCAGGATGTCGTACTGCTCAGGGTTGGCCAGATTGGTGCGGGCTGCAGCCAGCTGCGATTTGTCGCCGGTGAAGGCATCGCAGCGGCCCACCGCGAAGGCGCGGATGATCTCGTCCAGGCGCTCCACCACCACGGGCTTGAACACGATGTTCTGCGAGCGGAACCAGTCCGACAGGTTCAGTTCGGTGGTGGTGCCGGGCTGCACGCAGACGGTGGCGCCGTCCAGCTCCTTGGCGCTTTTCACGTTCAGCGACTTGTTCACCATGATGCCCTGGCTGTCGTAGTAGTTCACGCCCACGCCGATCAGGCCCAGAGTCGTGTCGCGTGTCAGGGACAGCGTGGTGTTGCGCGGCAGGACGTCCACTTCACCCGACTGCAAGGCGGTAAAGCGCTGCACGGCGCTGACGGCCATGATCTTGGCTTTGGAAGCGTCGCCGAACATGGTCACGGCCAGCGCGCGGCACAGGTCCACGTCCAGCCCCATCCAGCCGCCCTTGCTGTCATTGACCGAAAACCCCGCTACGCCCGTGGACACCCCGCATTGGACGAAGCCCTTGTTCTTGACGCTTTCGAACGTCACGCCCGCGCTGGCGCCCCAAGAGGAGAAGAGGAGCGCGGCCCCTGCCGCGACGGTAGTCAGTGCTTTCATGGTGTCTCCGCGCGGGCGCGCAACATATTGGTCTATGTCCGCCGGCAGGCGGAAATGCGGCGAATGGTATCGGCCGGGCCGGGGAGGGAGAATCGGGGAATTCCCCTTAAATCCACTGGGCGGAATTTAAGGGGCCGGATGGCCGGGCGCTTCGGAGACCGCACTCTGCAAACGGTAGCGCGGGCTTTCGCGTGCGTGTGGCGGTGATCTTCTTCGTGGGATCGAACGCTCGTCGGGCGGATGCTTCCTGCATGGATTTTATTTCGGCCCCGTTTTTGATCGCCGGTGAACGACCGATGCCGCGGTCACGGCTGCCCTGGCATCAAACGGAACCTTTTCCGCGCGGGCGTTACTGAGGCTCCCTATTCGCAAGTGAATTCAGGAGTACGTTGATGACATCCAAGCGTCCATCCCCCTTGCCGTTGACACTGGTGCTGGCTGCGATCACGGCCTCTGGCGCCCATCCCGCTTTCGCCGCCGGCGCGGGAGGGCTGGGAGCGGGTCCGATGTCCGCAGGAGGGGCGTCCTATGATGGGGCCACGCCCGCGGGCGATGGCGGGAACAGGTTTGGCAGTCAAGGTAGTGCCGGCAACGGGGCCGCGGGGGCGATAGCGGGGGGGAACGGTGGCGCTAGCGGATTCAACGTTCAGGGGACGGGCCAGGCG
>NZ_LZZT01000008.1 GCF_014170305.1 Achromobacter sp. UMC71 | reverse complement strand
GGACGATGATCATGAATCGCATCGAAATCTCCTGGTGTCGGGGGTAAGGCCCCGGTGTTCGGGGCTTGTACCGGCACGACGCATGGCAAGGGCGGACATCGACATCGATATCGCGGACGCGTCGGCAATGGCCGGCGAATTCGCACCGGCCTCTATCGTGGGCTCGTCCGCGGCCACGCGGTCGGCGTAGGCCTGCATCAACTGCGCCAGCCGTTCGTCCAGGCGTTGCCGGACTGTGCCCGTCTGGTCGGCCACGCGGCGCGCCAGCGCCTCGATGACGTGGAAAGCGATCGGGTCCAGGCGGTCATCTCCGCGGGCGCGCCAGGCTTGCAGCGTGGCGCACGCGTCCAGGCCCGGCCGCGCACCGGCGTCCGTTGCGGCGTTCAGTGCGGACCCCAGTCCGCCATCACTGGCCACGGGGCGCCTGCGTGCCGTTGGACGGCTTGGGGATGGGCGTGATCTCGACCCGGCGGTTCTTGGCGCGGCCGTCTTCGTCGGCGTTGGACGCCACGGGCTGCTCCGAACCGAACGCGGCGGCAAACACCGCGGCCGAGGGCACGCCTTCGTCGATCAGGGCGCGCGTGACCGTCAGCGCGCGCTGGGCCGACAGGTCCCAGTTGTCCGCAAAGCGGCGGTTGCCTTCGCGCACCTGCTGGTCGTCGGTATAGCCGCTGACCATCAGGATTTCGTTGTTGGCCTTCAGGTAGGCCGAGAGCGGCTCGATCAGGCTTTTCAGGACCTCGCGGCCTTCCGGCTGCAGCTGATCGGAGTTCAGCGCGAACAGCACGCTGCCGCTGATGCCGATGCGGCCATTGATGAGCGTGACGCGGCCGGCGGCCAGCGGCGCGGCCAAGGCCTGTTCAAGCGTCTGGCGGCGCTGGGTTTCTTCCTGGCGCTGCTTGACCTCTTGCTCGAGCTGGGTGGACAGCTCCAGCTGCACGGCGACCACGCTGACCAGGATCAGCACGAACGCGCCCAGCAGCACCGACATCAGGTCGCCGAACACGGCCCAGGTCGGGACGGCGGCTTCCACGCCGCCGTCGATGTCCTCGCCCGCGCTCATGCGGCTTCTGCCCCAGCGGCGGCGCGTTGGGTGGCCAACTGCCGCAGGTTTTCAATGATCTGCTTTTGCGACTGGGTGCTCAGGTCCACGACCTCGCGCGCTTGCGCCACGTAGTAGGCCAGTTGCTCGTCGCCGCGCGCGATGGACTTGTCCAGCGCGGCTTCGATGCGCTGCAGATGCGTTACCAGCGAGTCGTTGGACTCGCCGAACAGGCGCACGGCGGCGCCAAAGGCTTCGCCCAGGCTCGCCACTTCGATGGCGCTGCTGGTGACCTGCGCGGCCACGTCGTTCAGGCGGCCGGCTTCGGCGTCGACCGTGTCGGTGAACTGCGCGCCGACGCGGTCCAGCAGATCGGCCGACGACGACACCAGGGCGTCCACCGCGGTGCGCTGTTCGCTGGATGCGTGGTTGACGGCATCCAGCAGCGTGGACAGCGTATCCAGCAGGCGGTTGCGTTCTTCCAGCATGGCGTTGTCGTAGGCCAGGCTGTCCGACAGCTTCTGGCGCAGTTCGCCGATGACGTCGGCGGCGGCGCGCGGGGCCTCGGAGGCGGCTTGCACCAACTGGCTGATTTCGGCGATGGTGCCGTTGGCGTGCGCTTCGGTCTGGGCGGCGATGCTGTCGGCGGTCTGGGCCAGGGTGGCGCAGATCTCCTGCTGCAGGCTGGCGCTGCGGGCGCCGGCCTGTTCCCATTCCTGGCGCAGGGCGTCGGCCATTGCGCCCAGCTTGTCGGTCCAGGCGGCCAGGCGCGCCTGGTCCTGCGCGGCCAGCTCGGCTTGCAGACCGGCCTGCGATTGGCCCAGCGATTGCAGCAGCGCGGCCGAGTGCTGTTCGAACGCGGCCGACGCGGTGGTCAGGGCTTGCTGATTGTCGCTGGCCAGCTTTTCGTTGGTCAGTTCCTGACGCGCCTGCGCCTCGGTCCAGGCGTCGGTCACGCTGCCGGCCGCCGTTTCCAGGCGGGCCGACACGTCTTGCAGCAAGGCGGCCTGGGCCTGGGTCTGCGCGGTCAGGTCTTGCGCCGTCCGGGTCAGCAACTGGCCCAGTTCCTGATGGCGGGCGGCGGTCTGTGCGCCGGCCTCGCGCCATTCGTCGCCCAGCTTGGCGGCCAGTTCACGCAGCGAGTCGTTCCAGGCGGCCAGGCGCTGTTCGTCGCGCGCGGCCAGGGCGGCCTGCAAGTCGGCCTGCGACTGCTCCAGCGTGCGCAGAAGCGATGCCGAATGCGTTTCAAAGGCGGCCGCGGCGGTGGCCAGGGCCTGCTGGTTGTCGCTGGCCAGTTTCTCGCTGGTCAGTTCCTGGCGTACCTGGGCGTCGGTCCAGGCCTGCGTCACGCCGCCGGCCGCCGATTCGATGCGGGCCGCCACGGTGTCGAGCAGGGCGGCTTGCGCTTCGCTGTGGGCGGCGAGGTCTTGCGTGGTCTGCGCCAGGGCCTGGCCGATCTCGTGCTGGCGCGCGGCGGCTTGCGTGCCGGCCTGTTCCCATTCACGGCCCAGCTTGTCGGCCACGGCACCCAGCGTACCGGCCCAGGCGGCCAGGCGCTCTTCATCGCGCGAGGCCAGGGCAGCCTGCAGGTCGGCGTGCGATTGATCCAGCGTGCGCAGGAGCGACGCGGCATGCGTTTCGAAGGTGGCCGCGGCGGCGGCCAGGGCCTGGCGATTGTCGTCGGCCAGCTTGTCGCTGACTTCGCCCTGGCGCGTCAGCGCCTCGTGCCATTGGGCCGAGACATTGCCGGCGGCGGCTTCCAGGCGGGCGGATACGTTTTCCAGCAGGCCGGCCTGGGTCTGCGCGTGGGCGGTCAGGTCCTGGGCGGTGCGGGCCAGCGCCAGGCTGATTTCCTGCTGGCGGTCGGCGGCCTGGGCGCCCGCGGCTTGCCATTCCTGGCGCAGGGTGGCGGACATGGCGCCCAGCGATTCCGTCCAGGCGGCCAGGCGCTGCTGGTCGCGCGAAGCCAGCTCGGATTGCAGGGCGGTGTGCGACTGGTTCAGCGTGCGCAGCAGCGATGCGGAATGTTGCTCGAAGCTGGCCGCGGCGGCTGTCAGGGCCTGCAGGTTCTCGCCGGCCAGCTTTTCGCTGGCCTGTTCCTGACGCGTCAGCGCCGTGTGCCAGGCGTCGGACATCGTGCCCGACGAGGCTTCCAGGCGCGTGGACACGCCATCGAGCAGGGCGGCCGAGCGTTGTTCAAAGGTCTGGGCAAAGCGGTCCAGCGAATCGCGCAGGTCCCGTGCCAGGGTCTCGCTGGCGGCTTGCTGACCGGCCAGCGCCTGGTTCCAGATGCCGGCCACATTGGCGGTGGCCGCTTGCAAGCCGGTGGTCAGGCTGTCCAGCTGGCGCTGCATCGCGTCGGTGACCGTGCCGTGCAGCGTGGCGGTTTCGCGCGACAGGCCGGCCAGGGTAGCCTGCACCGCGGGTTGCAGCGCTTCGCCGGCCGAGCGGGCGCTTTCGGCCACGCTTTCCTTCATCGACTGTTCCATCACGGCGGCCAGGCGCGCATAGGCGGCCTCGGCCTTGCCCTGGAACGCGTCCTGGCTGGCAAGCTGGCGCTCGTTCAGCGACTGGCTCTGCTGTTCCATGTTGCGCATCATGGCGTCCAGGCGGTCGACCAGCGTGGGCATGGCCTCGGCCTGCCGTTGCAGCACTTCGGCCTGGCGTTGCAGCAGCTTGAAGCTTTCTTCGCGCTGGTGGTGCTGCGTGTAGATGCGCAGCGTGGTGGCGGCCTTGGTGTCCAGCAGTTGCGCGGCCTGGATGCGGTCGCGCCGGCTCAAGGCGGCCAACAGGCCCAGCATGGCGGACGTGGCCACGCCGGCGATCGAGGTGCCGAAGGCAAAGCCCAGGCCCTTCACGGGGGCGGCCAGCGATGCGCGGATGGCGGCCAGGTCGGTGGCGCTTTCCAGCGCCGTGCCGGTGCCGCGCAGGGTGACGACCATGCCCAGGAACGTGCCCAGCATGCCCAGCAACACCAGCAGGCCGACCAGATAGGGCGCCAGCGCCGGGCCGGGCAGGCCCACGCGTTCGCCTTCGATGCGCAGGCGCGCGGCGTTGCGCAGGCTGGGGTGCAGCGTGTCCAGCCACGCGCCCAGGCTGGCGGGGGCTTGCGTCAGGCCGTTGGCCGCGCGTCTGAGGGACGCGGTGGCCTGCTGGTAGCGCAGCAGTTCAAGCGCGCCGGCCAGGTAACAGGCGCAGATCAGCAGGATGACCGCCAGCGCCAGGGGATTGGTGCCCGCGTAGCCCGCGCCGATCCAGCCGGCCACGGCCAGGCCGCTGAGGAAAACAACGATATTGATCAGATACTTGGACATAGTGTCCCGGTTAGCTGGCGCGAAGGGCCGCAAGCAGCCCTTCCACCGGTTGTAAACGAACATCCAATTCGGCCAGTAGCACGCTGCGCATGTCTTTGCGGAACGTCTCCAGCCAGGCGCCCGGCGTGGGCGCCGTCAATGCGGTTTGCGGGGCAGGCCCCGCGGGTCTGGCGCCGGCCGCCGGGGCGTCCGCTTGCGCGTCGGCCTGTGCGCTCGCTGGTGCGTCCACTTGTGCTTCGGCCTGTGCGTCGGCCTGGAGAGCCGTCTCGGCCCGGGCTTCAATTCCCGTCTCGGCGCCGGTTTGCGCCGGGGCGTCGGTATCCGCTTCGGACGCGCCTTGGGCTTGGGCTTGGGCCTCGGCCTGCGCTGCCGCGTCTTCCAGCGCCGCTTTCTCGGCCAGCCGCAGCCGGTCGAAATGCCCTTGCAGCAGCTTCGGAATCGCGCCCAGCAGCGCGCGTTCGCGCGGCAGCAGGGCGCGGTCCATGATGGCATCGACCACCGCCAGACGCGTCATTTCGGGCGTCTTGGCCGCGACCATGCCACGCAGGCGGCTGCGCAGGTTACCGATGCTGGTTTCCATCGTGTGCTGCAACGATAGATAACGCTGACGGAAATTCGAGTAATCGGCGTCGTCGGCCTGCAGGGCAGCGGCCGCTTTGGCCGGCATCTGCCCGGAACGCATCCCGGGGCTTACCCGTTTGGCCGCCGTCGCGGCGGTATCGCTGGCGATGGCATCGGCCAGCGTGGTCCGGACACGCTCGCACTCGCGCTCTTGCTCGCTGCTGAACTGGCGCGCGCCGGGCGCGATCGCCGGCGGACGGTTATTCAGGGCGGCAGACAGCGCAATCGCGTCGGTCCAGCCGAGCCATTGGCTCAGATGATCCGAAAGCGGTTGCCTGGATTGCACGGCGTCGACATCCGTCAGGCGAGTCAGCAAGCGAATGAGCGTCGGGCCGCTTAAACCTGTGCGCTGTGGGGCTTGCAACATACCACCAGAGTCAAAAAGGGGGGAGTTTACACGCTGGCGGGGGCCTGCTGGGGCCATAAGGGGGGCGCTGCGGTGAGGCCTGCAACAATTTGTCAGTAGTAGCGGAATTTGGCGCGTCGCCGGGCGGCGAGGCCGCCCGGCGGGCATGGCGCCTTCTATCTATATAGAGAGACGCTATGCATCGGCCCTGGCCGTTCAGGCCATGGCGCGCGGCTTGCGCACCGCCCGCAGCTTGCCGCTGGTCGCGCCGCCGCAATAGAACACGTCGCCGCCGTCCGATTCCAGGCCGGACACGACCACGCCCGCGGGCAGCGCCAGGCTGGCCAGGACCTCGCCGCTACGCGGGTCGACCTGTCTTAACTCGCTGGCGTCGTCTTCCCAGGTGCCGTGCCACAGACCGCCGTCCACCCAGGTCACGCCGGTCACGTAGCGGTCCGACGCGATGGTGCGCAGGACGGCGCCGGTGGCCGGGTCCACCTGGAGGATCGCGCGTTCCTTGTAGCGGCCGACCCAGAGCATGCCTTCGGCCCAGGCCATGCCCGAGTTGCCTTCGCCGTACGGCGCGGGGATGGTGCTCAGGATCCGGCCCGAGGCGGGGTCGATCTTCTGGATGACGTCGCCAGCGATCTGGTACAGGTGCTTGCCGTCGAACGCCGTGCCGGCCTGCGCGGCCACGTCGATAGACTGCACCACGGCGCCGGTGGCCGGGTCCAGGGCGTGCAGCTTCTCGCCCACGGCGATCCACACGCGACTGCCGTCGTAAGACACCCCATGCACTTGGCTTACGCCAGGAAACGGGCCGTATTCACGGATGATTTCTGCGGGTTTGGATTTCATGTCGATGTCCTGTTCAAGAGGTTGACGTGTCCATCCTAGGCATTCGGCAGCGGCAGCGGGAGTAACAATGTCGTCGCGAAACCCGGCAGCGGCGGCGTCATCCAGCGCCGCGCCCGGCCCTGGCCGATCGGCTGGGCGCGGCCCGCGGCGGCCAGCGCATCCAGCGCCCGTTGCACATTGCGTTGGCTGGCGCCCAATGCCAGCGCCAGCGCCGAGCTGGACCAGGCTTCGCCATCGGCCAACAGGGCCAGCACCGCCGCATGCTTGTCCTGCACGGGCGGGGTCAGCACCGCGACGGATTGGCAGGGGGGCGGCGTCAGCGCAAAGCCGCCCCGCGTGGCGCGCGGCGTCGCCAGGGCGCCCAGCGCGCCGCGAAGACGGCCGATTTCGACGCGCAGCCGGGCCCGATGGGTTTCGTCCGGGCGGCGGGTGCGGAAGGCCTGTTCGATCAAGGCCTCGCGGGAGGCATCGCCGGGCCACGCTTCGGCCAGGGTTTGCGCCAGCGTGAACAGGACGGGGCGGGTAGCCAGTGAAACTGTGCGCCCCGCGCTGTGCACCGCGTAGCGGCAGGCGTCCACCACCAGCGTGTCCGATGCCAGCAGGGCTTCGACCTCGTCCAGGCGCAGCGGCTGGGGGTCACGCGGCGGGGCGATCAGGCTGGCGGCGGGCGCATCCAGCAGGCTTGAGGCTTGCCGCACTTCGGCCTGCAGCGCGGGGATGCCGGCGGCTTGCGCGGCCTTTGCCGCGCGTGCCAGGGCGGCGCGAGCCTTGCTGGCCTGCAGGCGCCGCACGGCGATGCCCGCCACCACCAGTTCATGAACGGTCCGCAGCGCCGGGGCAAACGCGGCGGCGTCCAGCGCCGCCAGCGTCTGTTCGGCCTGGTCGAGGCGGCCGATCAACAGCAGGCGGCGGCCTTCAAGATAGCGTGCATAGGCCGCATTGCGCGCATCGCCGTGCTGTGCGAGCACTTGGCGTGCCGTCTCCAGCGCGGGCGTCGGCCAGGCCAGGTCGCGCGAGGCCAGGGCGATCTCGGCTTCGGCCACCACGCAGCGGGCGCGCGCCACCGGATCCTGAGCGCCAAACGCGCGGGCGGCCCGGCGCACCAGCCCCCGGGCCCGTTCGAAATCGCCCAGCTGCGCCAGCGCGATCCCCCGCAGTGCCAGCGCGGGCGCATCGTCGCGCAACGCCACGCGGCCGAGCGCGCCCAACGGGTCGCCCGCCGCCAACGCGTGCGCCGCCGCGGTGATCAGCAAATCCATGAAGGTTCCGCCCTGAGGGTCGTTTCGGCCTGTCGAGGGTGTCAATCTACCACTGGCATCCCGGTGGCGGGGCGCGCCAGGGGTCGGCAGGCTTGCGTGCGATTCGACGAGTGACCTTTTTCGACGCGGCAAGCGAGAATCTACACCCATGAAAATAACCGCCATCTTCCCCGGCCTTCCCGACGCCGAAAGCGCAGACCTTTCGGACTACTCCAAGTACTTCCTGTCCTACAAAAGGGAAGACTGGGAGGCCGATGGGTGTGAAGGCCGGTTTGAATACCCGTTCGACGGCGGTGAAGTCGTTCTCTTCTTTGTCGATTATTTTGGCAAAGGCATTTCCCTGCGCTATGACTACAACGTGCCAAATGCCAAGGCAGGGTCCTGCTGGTACAGCGTCGGGCAAGCCCACGCAATGCACGACATCGTGGATGCGGACACTGATCTCTACATTCCCCTGGGCTCGTGCCTGCCGCCGGCATTGGCCTTTGCGGTGCTGAATGACTTCTTCGCGAACCCCTTGGAAAAGTCCAAGAAGATCGCCTGGGTGAATGCAGAAGATCTGGATTGGTCAGCCATCGATTAAGCAAACACCCAGCCAGACATCCAACCAGGCGCGACGTCGCTTTTCACCGCCACTTGGCCTCGCTCGACCCCAGCGCGCTCGCCGGGTAGTCCCACGCCTTGGGCACACCGCCCACATGCAGCGGCACCTTTACCCGCCGTGCCGGGCCCCAGGACGTCTGTTCGATCGCCGCCGTCAGATCCTGCGGCGTTTCGGGCGCCAGTCCGGGCCCGTCTTGCAGCTGACCCGCATGCGCCACCAGCAATCGCGCCGTTCTGGCCAGCGACGCCCGCGCGCTGCTGCTCGCACCCGTGGCGACCCGCTCGGTCAGTCCGCGCAGGGCTGCAGCGGCCATCAGATAGCCCGTCGCGTGGTCAATGCCCTGGCTGGGCAGCGGCACGGGCCGGTCGCCGCCGGCAGCGCGCATGCCGGCGTCGGCAATGCCGCTGCTCATCTGCACCAGACTGTCGAAGCCGCGGCGCGCGCGCCACGGACCGGTCCAGCCGTAGGCGTCCAGCGAGACGTCGATCAGGGTGGGATTGAGCTGGCGGCGGCGGGCGGCGTCCAGGCCCAGCCGCGCCAGGGCATCGGGGCGGTAGCCGTGGATCATGATGTCGGCCTGGCTCAGCAGCTGTTCGAGAACGGCGCGGCCGGCGGGGTCTTTCAGATCGAGGCGGGCGCAGCGTTTGCCCAGCACGACTTCAGGGACCGTGCCGGGTTCTTCCCAGCCGATGGGGTCGATGCGCAGCACCTCGGCGCCGTAGCCCGCGAGAAAGCGCGTGGCGACGGGGCCGGCCAGGATGCGGGTCAGGTCCAGCACGCGGATGCCTTGCAGCGGGCGCTGGCGCGGGATGCGCCAAGCGGGGCGGGCGGCCGCGGCGCCGGCGGTGCGATGCAGCAGGGGTTCGGCGGCGACGCTGCGGCCTTGGGGATGGTCCGCCCAGGCGTCCAGGCTGCGCATGGCCGCGGCGCAGCCGTTGCGTTCGACCACGGCCGCTTCCAGGTCGTCGGCGCGCCAGCGCGCGACCGCCTGGGCAACGGCGTCGCGGTTGGCGGCCACGCCCAGGACGGCCAGGGCGGCGTCGCGATGGTGGGGCGCGTTGGTGTGCAGGCGGATCCAGCCGTCGGACGCCAGATAGTCGCCCGCGACGGCATCCCAGAGCGGTGGCGAGGCCCAGCCGACCGGCCGCAGGCTGGTGCCGAACCAGATGGATGCCAGGCGCCGGTCGACCTGGACGGGTGCGAGGTCGCCGGACCCGGCGGCGGCGAATTCCGCCAGGGCCAGGCCGGCGGCGCCGATGGCGGCGGTAGCGAAATCGGTGAAGGCGAACGCGCACGCAAGCGCGCCTTGCCCGGTGACCGTTACGCGGGACAGATGGGCGGGGGCGCCGCCGGCGGCCAGCCAGAATTGCCGCAGGTAGTCGGTGACGGCGGGGGACAGGGAATCTTGGGTATCGGGCATGGCGCTTCCTTGGTTCAACAAGCAATGCCGACAGACTATTCTTCTCGTTTTTATTGTCAATATTGATTAATCTAATCAACTTATTGATTCAAAGCACCCCGTCACAATGCCCAATTACCTGTCCTCCGCCGACGCCGCAGCCCGCCTGGGCGTGTCGCGCCAGACGCTTTACGCCTATGTCAGCCGGGGGCTGCTGCATGCCGAGGCAGGCGACAGCCACCGCGAAAGCCGTTATCTGGCGGACGAGGTCGAGCGCCTGGCCGGGCAGCGCACCCGCGGACGCAAGCCGAAAGAAGTGGCCAAGGCCACGCTCAGTTGGGGATTGCCGGTGCTGGAGTCGGCCATCACGTTGATCGAAGACGGCCAGATGTATTACCGGGGGGTGAACGCGGTGACGTTGGCGCAATCCGCCTCGGTGGAGACGGTGGCCGCGCACCTGTGGCAGTGCGAGGCGGAAGCGGCGTTCGCGGGGCCGGCGCCACGTCTGGCGGACGGGGTGGCGGGGTTGCTCGCGCAGCATCGCGGGCAGCGCGCGGAAGCGTCGCTGCTGCCGCTGTTCACGGCGGCCAGCGACGACGATGCCACGGCATTGTGGCAGCGCTCGCCCGAGCGGCAGGCGCGAGGCTGTGGCGATCTGGTGCGCACGCTGGCGGCCTGCCTGCTGCAGGCGCCGCCGGCCAGCGCGCCGATTCATGAACAGTGCGCGCGGGCCTGGGGCCTGGATGCGGACGGCGCAGACCTGATCCGGATGGCGCTGGTGCTGTGCGCCGACCACGAGCTGAACGCGTCGAGCTTCACGGCACGCTGTATTGCGTCGACGGGGGCAAGCCTGCGCGCCGGCATCGTCGGCGGCCTGGCGGCATTGACGGGCGGGCGGCATGGCGGCACCACGGCGCGCGGCGAGGCGCTGTGGGACGAACTGGACCGGGGCGAAGAGGCTGGCGCCGCGCTGCGCGAGCGGCTGGCGCGCGGCGAAGACCTGCCGGGCTTTGGCCATCATCTGTATCCGGGTGGCGACCCGCGCGCAATCGCCTTGCTGGGCCGCATCCTGCCGCAGCGGCCGGCATGGAGGCAGTGGATCGACCACGCATTTGCGCTGGTCGGGCTGCGGCCGTCGGTGGATTTCGCGCTGGTGGCGGTGCGGCGCCACCTGGGGCTGCCGGTGGGCGCGGCGTTCGGCCTGTTCGCGCTGGGCCGCTCGATCGGCTGGCTGGCGCATGGGCTGGAGCAGCGCGGCAGCCAGAGCGTGATCCGGCCGCGCGCGGCCTATACCGGCATCCGGCCGCAAGGCGGCTGAGTGGCGATGTCGGCTTGTGCATGCGCCGGTGGCCCGGCGGGATAGCGCGCGCAGGCACGTTGGCGCCGCCTGCTAACGTATTGTTACGATAAGGGTGGCTGTCCGCGAGGGGCAGCAAGTTGATACGCCCACCAACAATGGCGGCAACCGCCCGGAATCAAGCGAATATGTCATGCTGAAAATCCTCTGGAACGTCATTGCGGGTATCGCGGTGCTGTCCGGCATCTATCAGGGATACGTCGCCTACAAGACCCCCCGGCCCGTTCTCTCGCTGGTGCAAGCCACCACGTCGTTCGAGATGCCCAGCGACCTGGATCCCGTGTTCGACCAACTGGATGATGAGGAAAAGTCGCAGCTGGCGCGGAGCCAGGCCTATCTGGCGAAGAACTCGCCCCTGCGGTCCATTACTCATGCCGGGCTTCACAACACGGGTGAAAAGACCGCCACGGATATCAGGGTGACCTTTCCCAATGCGCGTGTCATCTCCATTCGTGCCGACGGCAAGAAAAATGAGTCGCTGAGAGGCCAGACGCAGGTAACCATCGACAAGCTGCCGCCTTCGTCGTCCGTCTATTTCGTCGTATGGGGACGGCAAGAGGACCGGTCTGGCGCCGAGCCGTCGATTTCGGCGGTGCATTCCGAGGGATTGATCGAGATATCCGACCCGTCCTCGGGGCGCTTCATCGACGAGGGACTGACGGGGGTTCTGTTCCTGCTGATCGGCATGCTGGTCTCGTGCGGCCTGTTTGTCGGCTATCTGCACTTGCGTCCGAAAGACGCCGCTTCGGCCCAGCACGTTGCCTCGCGCTAGATCGCGTCCGCCTGCGACAGCGTGACCTGCCCAAACGTCATCCACACATACGCCGTGTCCGACGCCTGTGCGCGGTACGCGCCGCTGGCTTCGCCCAGCCGCATGGCGACGGCGGTGAACGTCCAGGCCTGGTCGTCGTCGCAGGGGACCTGGCGCGTCGTGTAGGCCTGGAGCCCATGGGCCTGGCCGAAGGCCTGCGCCAGTTGGGCGTGTTCGGCCAGCTCGGCGGGCACGGACGGGTGGTCCCAGCCCCACAGAAAGGTGCCGTCGGCGCTGTTGGTGGTGCCGACGATCTGCACCGGCGCGCGGGCGATCATGCCGCCGGGCAGCTGGAACACGATCAGGCCGCTGTCCATATCCACGGACCATTGCCCGGCTTCATCCAGATGCCAGGTGCCGCAGTGCGCGGCGGTGGCGCCGCGCAGGCCTTCCAGGCTTTGGGCGATGTAAGTGGAGACGTCAAAGGGTTGGGCGTTGTCGGACATGCCGGGGCTCGGAAAGATGATCGGACCGGCAATGATAGATCAGCGCGGTGGCCGGGCGAGCGCATACACGTAGGTCGCGCGGCCATAGTGTGTTTCCTGGCCGCACAACGTGAAGCCCAATTTTTGCAGTACGCGCTGCGAGCCTTGGTTGTCGGGCCAGGTCACGGCGACCAATTCGTGCGTATCCAGCGCGCGCCACGCGTAGGCGCATAGCTGTTGCGCGGCCTGAGTGGCGTAGCCCCGGCCCCAGGCGGCCTGGCAGAGGCGGTAGGCCAGTTGCAGTTGGCCAGTGCCTTCCAGCCGGGTCAGGCTGATCCAGCCAATGGCAGCGCCCTCCGGATCCACCACGGCCCAGTGGCCGATGTTGTCCACGGGCGCTCGCAGCCAGGCCAGCAGCTCCTGGCGGCGGGCCTCGGTGGCTGGCTTGATTCCGGTGCTGTGCCGCATGACCTCGGGGTCGGACTCCAGGGCCAGGATCATGGGTACGTCGTCTTCGCGCAAGCGGCGCAGGGTGACGTCTGGAAAGGATGCCATGGGGCGATAAGAAGAAGGGAATGGAATGATAGTGCCCGCGCTCAATACGTCAGCGCCGCACCTGTCACGACCTCGTACAGGAACCGGTCCAGCCTTTCTGTCTGGCCATCGGGCCGGTCGAAGAAGGGCGCTTTTTCCAGGGCCTGCAGGGTGGTTTCCAGGTAGGCGTGGATCAGCGGAAAGCGCGGGCCGTGTTCGGCCTCGCCGGCCTGCATCTTGATGGTCAGCAACTGGTTGATCTCGTCGCGCAGCGCGGGGTCGGTGACCATGGCGTCGGCCAGGTCGGCAAAGCGCATCGGCGGGATGCCGCGGCCGCTGTCGATCCATTGCGCGGCCAGCACGGGACGCAGCACGTACAGGTATTTCTTCAGGCGCACGGTGTCGCCTTGCAGCGATTCGCGAAAGTTGCGCCCGGCCATGGCCACGTAGTGCCAGCGGCCCTTCATGTGCGAAAAATACTCGCTGCGAAAATGCCGCAGCCAGGCGCTGGTGGCGTCGTCCTGGCGGTACAGCACCGGTGAATCCAGCCATTCGAACAGGGTGGGGTTGGAGCCGCGCAGCAGTTGCAGGGCCTTGCGCAATTCCCAGCCCGACACGTCCAGTTCGTCGTCGATGGGCAGCTCGATCACGTCGCGCTGGTGCGACACGCGCAGGTACCAGTCCAGCTTGTGCACGTACAGGAAGCGCACGTCGTAGTCGCTGTCGGGCGAGGCGAAGCCCCAGCCGCGGCTGCCGGACTCGCAGGCGAGCAGGACGCGGACGTCGTGGCGCTGTTCGATGTGTTCCAGGGTAGCCATGACGCGTTCGCGGATGGCCGGATCGATGGGGTGGGCGTGCAGGATCGAGGTCATGCACAAAATGCTAGCACCGTGTTCACGATGGCGCTTGGCTACGGGGTGACAGGGTGTCCGATCCCGTACCCGAACTGCCCGCGCATCGCGCCGGCTTCAAGCGGCTGCTTCAGCGGCCAGCGCACGCTGCACCGCGGGCCGTGTCTCGATGCGGCGCTGGTACTCGGGCAGGCCGGGCCAGCGCGCCAGGTCGATCTCGAACAGCGCGGCCCAGCGCAGCACCGTGTACAGATAGGCGTCCGCCACGCCGTAGCGGTCGTCGACCAGCGCCTGGCGCCCGCGCAACGCAGCCGCCAGATAGTCCAGCCGTTTCTCCAGGCGCGCATGCCACCAGGTGCGCGCCTCCTCGGGCAGGGTGCGGTTGAACAGCGGGCCGAAGCCGCCGTGGATTTCCGTGGAAATGAAATTCAGCCACTCGTGCAGGCGGTTGCGGGCCCAGCTGCCCGCGGCCGGCGCCAGGCCGGCCTCGGGGCGCAGGTCAGCCAGGTATTGCACGATGGCGGGGCCTTCGGTCAGCACCTGGCCGCTGTCCAATTGCAGCGCTGCGACGTAGCCCTTGGGATTGAGGGCCAGGAAGTCTCCACCATCGGCGGTGCGTTTCGTCTGGTTGTTGACCCGGACCAATTCAAACGGCAGGGCCAGTTCGCGCAGCACGATATGCGGCGCCAGTGAGCAGGCGTTGGGGGCGTAATAGAGTTTCATGGGGACATCCTGGGCGATTGCACGCGGGTTTCGAAGGCGCCAGAATGAGGCCATGACAGCAATCCGTAAAATTACTCTTTCAGAAATGAGAAATAAGTTAGGCTAATGGAATGATGAACCTGATCCATTGGCGGCTGCTGCTGGCGGTGGCGGACGCCGGCAATATCACCCATGCCGCGCGCCAGGTGGGCATGACGCAGTCCGGCGCCAGCCAGGCCATCGCCCAGCTTGAACACCAACTGGGCGCGCCGCTGTTCACGCGCGAACGCCGCCAGAGCGTGCCCACGGCGCTGGGCCTGCGGGCGGTCCACGAAGCCCGCGCCATGCTGGAATCACTGGGCCGCATCCAGGCGCTGGCGCGCGAGGCGGCGGGCACGGCGGGCGGTGTCTTGCGGCTGGCCAGCTTTCCCATGGTGTTCTCGACGGTCCTGCCGCCGGTGCTGCGGCGCTTCCGGCAATTGCATCCGGCCATCGAGGTGTTGCCGTTGGAAGCCAGCGACAGCGAAATCGAAGACCTGTTGGCGGCCGGCACGGTGGATGTGGGCGTGGTGTTGAACCCGCCGGCCAGGCGCCGCACCTGTCCGCTGGGCGAAGACGACTGGGTGGCGGTATTGCCGGCCACGCATCCGCTGGCGCTGGGGGCATCCGTGTCCTTGGCGCAGTTGGCGGCGCAGCCTTTCGTGCTGGCTACCGGGGGCTGCACGGCCCACGCGGGCAGCGTGGCCGCCGATGCGGGCTTGACGCTGACGGACGTGCGCGCCCGGGTCATGGAATGGTCCAGCGCGTTCGCGTTGGTGCGCGACAACGTCGGCGTGGCGCTGGTGCCGGAATTGACCTTGCCCGACAATCGCCGCGGCCTGCGCATATTGCCGCTGGCATCGCCGGTGCGCCGGCGTTTTGCCTTGGCGGCGTCGGCCCAGGCTGCGGGCTCACCGGCGGTGCGGGCCTTGTTCGAGATGTTGCGAGGGGATGCGGCGCGCTGACGCGGTGTCGTGTGGTTGCGGAACGGAGGCGAGCCAAGTCAAGCCAAGGCAAGCGAGAAGCCAAGCCAAGCCGCGTCGTGCGTTGCGTGACGGCGCAACCGCGGCGCCGCAATGTTGCCTCGTCATGACAGCCGCTGCCGTCCGCGGTCGCCGCCACTCTTGCGTGGTCATCGCGCCGACATCGGGCGGTTCTAGCATCTACGCTTTTCCGCGAGGCGACATGATCATCCGCAATGCAGGCGTCGGCGACAGCGCCGATATCGTTGAACTGCTGGCCCAGCTGGGCTACCCCGGCACCCAGGCCTTCGTGCCGGAAAAAATCGAACGCCTGCTGGGGCATCGCGACGCCGAACTGCTGGTGGCCGAAGACGGCGGCCGGTTGCTGGGTTTCATCGGCCTGCATTTCATGGTGCAGCTGGCCCTGCCGGGCGACTTCTGCCGCATCACCTATTTCTGCGTCAGCGACTCGGCGCGCGGCAGCGGCGTGGGCCAGGCGCTGGAAGAGGCCGCCGCCTCGCTGGCCGCGGCCCGCGGCTGCGAC
Organism: Achromobacter sp. UMC71; assembly: GCF_014170305.1. GTDB lineage: Bacteria > Pseudomonadota > Gammaproteobacteria > Burkholderiales > Burkholderiaceae_B > Achromobacter. Next base: position 66,107 of record NZ_LZZT01000008.1, on the reverse strand, counting down.
CGCCTCGAAGTGCATTGCCACGAGCGGCGCGCGGATGCGCATCGCTTCTATTACCGCCAGGGCTACGAGGAATCGCCCAAGTATCTGATGAAGCGCTGCCAGCGCTGAACGCCGGCCGGGCGCGTGTCAGGCCGGGGCCAGGGCGGCGGCCAGCGTGCGCGCTGCCGGGCCCAGCGGCTGGTCGATGCGATGCGCCAGATAGACCTCGGTGGCGACCTGGCTGCCGCGCCCCAGGCTGCCCGTGGGCAGGCGCAGCAAGCGGCCGTCGGCCAGATCGCGTTCCACCAGCCATAGCGGCAGGCGGCCCCAGCCGACGCCTGCCAGGATCAGCGCATGCTTGGTGTCCTGCCCGCTGACCCGGCAGGTCTGGGGCGACAGCACGGCGAAGTCGCGGCCGTCGCTGAGCGTGGACGCGTCGGTCTGCACCACCTGCACGTGGTCGGCCAGGTCGGGCGCGGCCAGCGGCGGGCCGTCAGCCACGCGGGTGGCCAGCGGGTGGCTGGCGCCCACCACCGCTACCATTTGCACCGACGACAACGCCTGCAGCGCGATGCGCGGATGGCGAAAATGCTCGCCCGCCACGATGCCCAGCTGATGCGTGCCGGCCAGCAGCGCGGCGATGGGCCCGCCCAGCGGCAGCACGGCAACGCGCGTGGCCACCGACGGATACGCCGCGCGCAGGCGGTTGAGCGCCGCGCCCACCTGGTCGATGGGATACAGCGTGTCCACCACCAGCGACAATTCCAGTTCCACCCCTTCGCCCAACCCCAGGGCGCGCGCCCGCATCGCGTCCACGCGCAGGAGGATGTCGCGCGCGTTGGCCAGCAGCGCCTGGCCTTCGGGGGTCATGACGGGGCGGTGGCCGCCGCGGTCGAACAGCGTCACGCCCAACTGCGCTTCCATGTTGGCAATGGCGTGGCTGACGGCCGACTGCACGCGCGACAGGTGCTTGGCGGCGGCGCGGAAGCTGCCGGTGTCGGCAACGGCGGCGAACACGCGTAGCTGGTCCAGGGTCAGGGCGTCTATCATCGGGCGGCTTGATCTGTTTCATAGATCGGTTCCATCGAAAGATTATCACTTATCAGAATCAGCTCCGCCGGGCATGCTGGCGGCTTCAAGCGGTCAGGAGAGGCACGGATGGACAAGGCAGAAGGCGCGGCGCAGGCCGGCCAGCCGGCGGGAACCCGGTGGGGCGCGGTGCTGGCAATCGTGGGGGCGGGCGTGGTGGCATCGTTGCAGGTCGGCAAGGTGATCATCGCGGCGCCGCTCTTGCGCCGCGATCTGGGGCTGGACCTGGCGTCCATCGGCACGCTGACGGCGGTGTTTTCGATTCTGGGCGTGCTCGGCGGCATCGCGGCCGGCGGCGTCATCGCCCGCTATGGCGCGCGCCGCATGCTGCTGTGGGGCCTGGCGGCTACCGCGCTGGGCACGGCCGCGGGCGCGCTGGCGCCGGGCTATGGGGCCTTGCTGGCCTCGCGGGTGGTGGAAGGCCTGGGCTTTCTGCTGATCACGGTGGCCGGCCCCGCGGCGCTGCAGCGGCTGGTGCTGCCGTCCAGCCGCGACCTGGCCTTTGCCCTCTGGAGCTGCTACATGCCTACCGGCATGGCGGTGGCCATGCTGGCCTCGCAGGCGTTCGGGGACTGGCACGCCTACTGGTGGTGCGCCGGTGCCGCGGTGCTGGTGGCGTTGGCCTGCGTGGCCGCGCTGGCGCCCGCCAATCCCGGCGGCGCCGGCCTGTCGTGGGCCGGCCTGCGCCGCGACACGGCCGATACGCTGGGCGCGGCCGGGCCGCTGTTGCTGGCCGCGTCGTTCACGCTCTACAGCCTGATGTTCTTCGCGCTGTTCACCTTCCTGCCTGTGCTGCTGATGGACAAGCTGGGCCTGCCGTTGGCCACCGCTGGCCTGTACACCGCCGCGGCCACCGCCGCCAATATCATCGGTAACCTCGGCGCGGGCGTGTTGCTGTCGCGCGGCTGGCGCCGCTCGACGCTCATCGCCTGCGCCAGCGCGGCGATGGGCGTGGTGGCGCTGCTGATCTTCCGCTCGGTGCTGCCGGCGATGCCCACGTTTCTGCTGTGCGTGCTGTTTTCGGCGGTGGGCGGCTTGATTCCGGCCACGTTGCTTGGCACGGCGCCCCTGGTGGCGCCGCGGCCGGCGCTGACGGCATCTGCCGTGGGGTTGGTCATGATGGGCAGCAACCTGGGGCAGGTGATCGGGCCGGTCACCGTGGGCGGCGTCATCGACCGCTACGGCTGGGCGCAGGCCGCGCTGATCGTGGCGGGGGCGGCGCTGGGCGGGGTGTTCGTTGCCTGGCGGCTGCGGCGCTTGAATGGCGCGCGGCTGTAACGCAGCAGGCCTATCATGCAAGCTTGTACTTCCTGGAGCTGCTATGGCTACGCTTGTCCCGCGCCTGGTCATTTTCGATTGCGACGGCGTCCTGATCGATAGCGAAATCATCGCCGCGCGCGCCCAGTCGCGCGCGCTGGCCGAACACGGCATTGCGATCACGCCGCAAGAGGCCGCCCGGCGCTTCGCCGGCATTCCGGATGCCGACATGTGGCAGACCCTGCAGGACGAAAACGCCAGCGTGCTGCCCGAGGATTTTCCGCGCCAGTACGCCGACCGCCTGCAGGACACCTTCCGCCAGGAGCTGCGCGCGCTGCCCGGCGTGCGTGAGACCCTGGCCGCGTTGCGCCTGCGCGGCATCGAATACTGCGTGGCCTCCAGCAGCACACCGCCCAAGCTGGAGGCGGCGCTGAAACTGGTGGGCCTGTGGGACGCGTTCGCGCCCAATGTGTTCAGCACCGCGCAGGTGGCGCACGGCAAGCCGGCGCCGGACGTCTTCCTGTTCGCCGCGCGGCAGATGCGCACGGCCATCCTGGAATGCGTGGTGGTCGAAGACAGCGTGCCCGGCGTGCGCGCCGCCCGGGCCGCGCGCATGCGGGCCGTGGGCTACGTGGGCGCTTCGCATAACGGGCCGGACCAGCGCAAGCGTCTGCTGGACGAGGGCGCGTTCGCGGTCATCGACGATCTGCAGCGCTTGACGGAAATCATCTAGCGCGCCGCTTCACGCCGCCGCCGGTACCGGCTCGGGCTTGACCCGCACCGCGCGCAGCACGCCGATCATCAGCAGGCCGATACCCGCCAGCGTCAGCGGCTGCGGCATGTTGCCGCGCAGGATAAAGGCATAGGCCAGCGCCGCCAGCGTTTCAAACACGATCAGCTGGCCCGCCAGGGCGGTGGGCAGGCGCTGGCTGGCTTCGTTCCAGCACAGCGTGCCCAGCCACGACGAGAACAGGCCGATGATGATCATCAACCCCAGGAACACCTCCGGACGCGGGCCCAGCGGCATCTCGAAACCGCTGCCCGTGGCGGCCATGCCGCCCCACAGCAGGCCGTAGCCGGCCAGCGCCAGCGGCAGCGTGGCCACGCCCTGGGCGGTGGCCCAGGTGCGCGGGCTGCGGCCGGGGTGGTCGCGCAGCCAGTCGGCGTTGCGCAAGGGATACCAGGTCCAGCAGGCCACCGCGCCCAGCGCCAGCACCGCGCCGATGGCGTAACGCGTGAGATCCGCATCGGCCTCCTGGCGCAGCGCTTGCAATTCCACCTGGTTGACGCAGCCAATGCCCAGCGCGATCAAGGCCAGCGAGGGCGCCAGCCGCTTCCATGGCAGCCGGCCGTCGCGGCGCGCGTTGCGCAGGTTGGCGCAGATGGCGATCACCACGGGCAGGGTGCCGATGATCATCGTCGGCACCGGGCCGCCGGCGCGCTGGATGGCGCTGGCCAGGCAAAGGTAATAGAGCAGGTTGCCGATGGCGGCCAGCTTCAGCGCTTCGATCCAGTCGGCGCGGGTCAGCTGGCGCAGGGCCTTGCGGTCCAGCCAGGCCAGCGGCAACGCGATCAGGCCGAACGCCAGGTAGCGCGCCACCGACTGCAGGGCGGCGGGATATTCAGGCAGCAGCAGCGGCCCGACGAACACCAGGCCCCACATCAGGCCGGCCGCCAGGGCGTACAAGGTTCCTGCCCACATAAAGACTCCCATCGCGATTGAACAGACGGGCCAGTCTAGGTGGCGGGGGCAGGGCCGGTCTTGTACCAGATTGCTGCGGCGCGTGAGCCCCGCGGCACGGCAGTCCGTGGCCCTACGCGCGCACCTGCTTCTGATAGCGTGCCGGCGTGACGCCGTAGCGGCGGGTGAAAGCGCGGGTCAGGTGGGCCTGGTCGGTCAGGCCGGCGGCCAGCGCGGTCTGCGCCGGCGTTTCGCCCGCGGCCAGCAGGCGCTTGGCCTCGAACAGGCGCAGCGCCATCAGCATCTGCTGCGGCGTGGCGTGATGCTGCGCCTGGAAGCTGCGCAGGAAGTGAAAGGGGCTCAGGCCAGCCACGTCGGCCAGTTCGTCGAGCGACAGGCGGCGCGCCAGGTTGGCGCGCAGGTAATCGATGACACGGGCAAAACGCGGCGCGCCTTCGGCCCGCAGCGGCCGCGGCACGCGGGCATGACGGCGGAATTCCGCCAGCAGCGCATACAGGGCGCTGTCAAAGGCCAGGGGCTCGCGTGCTTGCCACAGCGCGTCCAGCAGGGTGGTGACGCGCTGCGCGCTGGCGGCGTCGTGGCCCACCGCGCAGTCGAACCACCAGTCGGCTTCACCGGTCACCCGCGCGACCACGGCGGGGTCGATGTACGCCATGCGGTAGCGCCAGCCGCCTTCGGTCTCGGCTTGGCCGGTATGCAGTTCGTCGGGATTCATCAGCACCACCGAGCCGGGCGGCGCCAGATGCTCGGCGCCGCGGTAGCGGAAGCGCTCTACCCCGGTTTCGATCGCGCCCAGGCCAAAGGCTTCGTGCGTATGCGGCTCGAAGGCGTGGCGGATGATGTGGGCGCGGTACAACTCGACGCCAGGCCGGTGCGCCTGGCGGCGGAATTCGGCGCGGTCGTTCGGATGGTCGAAGGCCTGCGGCACGCCCGCGAAGGTGGCTACGGCGGGCGCGGCAGGGGCGCCGCGGGTGAAAGGCAGAGGGGAAGCCATGACGGAATTTAAGCACGTCCGGGCGCATCCGCACGAACCGCAACATGCCGGACCGCTATCGGCCTGCGCGGGTTGACGCAATGTGAGCCGCCGCGCGTCCCGGTTACGCCTACTCGCCCGGGGGACCGTCCCGCATGTCGTTCATCCGCGCCAGCAGCATGTCGCGTTCCCGCGCATTGCGCGTCATGCCGGCCGCGCGTTCGAATTCCGTCATGGCTTCGGCGCGCCGGCCCAGCTTGGCCAGCAGGTCGCCGCGCACACTGGGCAGCCAGTGGTAGTTGGCCAGCGCCGGGTCTTGCGCCAATTCGTCGGCCAGATCCAGCCCGGCTTGCGGGCCAAAGGCCATGCCCACGGCGACGGCGCGGTTCAGTTCCACCACCGGCGACGGCATGGCCTGCGCCAGCGCGTCGTACAGCGCCACGATGTGCGGCCAGTCGGTGTCCTCGGCCCGCCGCGCCCGGGCATGGCAGGCGGCCAGGCCGGCCTGCAGCGCATATGGGCCGCTGGCGCCGCCCAGTGCTTCGGCGCGCGCCAGGGCGGCCAGGCCGCGGCGGATCAGCAGCGTGTCCCAGCGGCTGCGGTCCTGTTCCAACAGCAGCACCGGGCGGTCCTGGGCGTCGCTGCGGGCATGCAGCCGCGAGGCCTGCAGTTCCATCAGCGCCACCAGCCCGTGCACTTCGCTGTCGTCCGGCGCCAGCTGGGCCAGGATGCGGCCCAGCCGCAGCGCTTCGTCGCACAGCGCCGGGCGCATCCAGTCTGCGCCCGCGGTGGCGGAATAGCCCTCGTTGAAGATCAGGTAGATCACTTCCAGCACGGACGCCAGGCGCGGCGCGCGTTCCTGGGGGCCGGGCACTTCGAACGGCACGCGGGCCGCCGACAGGCTGCGCTTGGCCCGCACGATGCGCTGCGCGATGGTGGATTCCGAGGCCAGGAACGCGCGCGCGATCTCGGCGGTGGACAGCCCGCCCAATAGGCGCAGCGTCAGCGCCACGCGCGCCTCGGTGGACAGCAGCGGGTGGCAGGCGGTGAACACCAGGCGCAGCAGGTCGTCGCCGATGTCGTCCTGGCGCGCGGCGTCCAGCGCATCGACGAAGTCAGGTTCCACGTCGGCCTGCAACGCTTCCAGTTCGTGCCCGATCTGTTCATGCTTGCGGCGGTGGATGGCATCGAGCCGCAAGCGGTCGCGGGCGCGGTTTTTTGCGGTGGTCATGAGCCAGGCTCCCGGGTTGTCCGGCACGCCGCTGACCGGCCAGTGTTCCAGCGCGGCCACCAGCGCATCCTGGGCCAGTTCTTCGGCCAGCCCGACGTCGCGCACCAGGCGCGCGACCCCGGCGATGACGCTGGCGGCTTCGATCCGCCAGACGGCTTCGATGGCGCGGTGCGTGGCGGCGGCGTCCGGCAAGGTCATGCCTGCGGGGGCTCGCCGGGGGCCATGTAGAACACTTCCCAGATATGGCCGTCCAGGTCGTCAAAACCGTGGCTGTACATGACGCCGCCGTGTTCTTGCGGCTGGCGGGGGACGGTGGCGCCAGCGGCCTTGGCGCGGGCGACCAGGTCGTCGACCTCGGCGCGGCTTTCGCACGACAGGGCGATCAGCACTTCGGTGCTTTTCGTGGCATCTGCGATGGGCTTGCCGGTAAAGCCCTGGAAGAACGGCTTGACCAGCAGCATGACGTAGATGTCGTCGCTGACGACCATGCAGGCGCCCTGGTCATTGGTGAATTGCGGGTTGAAGGTAAAGCCCAGGCGCTTGAAGAAGGCCTGCGACTTCTGCATGTCGCTGATGGGGAGATTGACGAAGATCTGCTTGTGCATGGCGGCTCTCGGGTTGGGCTGGGGGGCTTAGCGGCCGTTGCCGGGCAGGGCGCGGAAACGTTCGATTTCCTCGCCGGCGCCCAGGTCGTCCAGTTCGTACAGCTGGCGCACTTCGATTTCGCAAGGCTGATCAGGGAAGGGATCGGGAAAGCGCAGCGTCCATTGCAGGGCTTCCTCGCGCGAGCGCACCTGGATCAAGGAGTAGCCGGCGATCAGCTCCTTGGTGTCGGCGAACGGGCCGTCCACGACGCTGCGCTGGCCCTTGCTGTCATAGCGCACCCGCCAGCCTGCGGACGTGGGCCGCAGGCCGTTGGCGTCGAGCAGGACGCCGGCCTTGGCCAGGGCTTCGTGATAGGTGCTCATGGCGGCGAGCAGGCTGGCTTCCGGCAGCTTGCCGGCTTCGCTGTCGGGCGTGGCGCGGACGATGATCATGAATCGCATCGAAATCTCCTGGTGTCGGGGGTAAGGCCCCGGTGTTCGGGGCTTGTACCGGCACGACGCATGGCAAGGGCGGACATCGACATCGATATCGCGAACCTAGGGTAAACACCTAATCGATGGCTCGTCCGCGGCCCGCGGCCGGGGCCGGCGCCCGCCCACGAAGAGCCCGCCAGGGCATTACAGGAAACAGGGCCCTAATTCGCGCACCTCGACCGTGGCCCACTGCGCGGCCGGGCACTCGGCGGCCAGCGCCAGCGCTTCGTCGCGGCTGTCGGTGGTCAAGAGGAAAAAGCCGCCGATCATTTCCTTGGCTTCGGCGAAGGGGCCGTCAACCAGCGTGCGCTGGCCGTCACGCACGCGCAGCCGCACGCCTTCGGCATCGGATTTCAGGGATTCGGCGGCCGCCAGCAAGCCGCGCGCTTGCAGGCCTTCGGCGTAGCGCAACATCTGCGCATAGGCCTCCTGGCCTTCTGCGGGCGTGCGCTCGGCGCGCTGGCCACGCGGTTCGACAATCAGCATCAGGTACGGCATGGGATCTTCCCGGGATCGACAAGCCGCCAGATTACCGCCGTTTGCGCCGGGCCGGGAAGGCAGCGGCGCCGACCGATGCGAACAAAAGAAAACCGGCCGCGGCCGGTTGGGGCGACACGGGATCAGGAATTGCCGGGCGGGGCGGCGGCGGGGGCCTGCGCCGGCTTGGCGCTGGCCGCCGTCGCCGTCTTGCCGTCCGCGGCCTTGGCTTCGCCTTGGGCCGGCTTGGCCTGGCCCGGCTGTTGCGCCGCCGTGATGTCCATGATCAGCTCCACCCGGCGGTTCGCGGCGCGGCCCGCGGGGGTGTCGTTCGATTCGATCGGGCGGGTTTCCGCATAGCCCACCGCACGCAGGCGGCTGCCGGCCACACCATCGCGCACCAGCTCGCGCAGCACGCTGGTGGCGCGGCTGCTGGACAGTTCCCAGTTGGACGCGAACTGGCGCGTCTGAATCGGCACGGGGTCGCTGTGGCCTTCGACCGACACCTGGTACGCGTTCTTGTTCAGGATCACGGCCAGGCGCTTGATCACGTCCAGCCCGGCGGCGCTGAGCGTGGCCTGGCCCGACGGGAACAGCAGTTCGTTGCTGATGCGGAAACTGACCGACTGCTCGTTGATGATGACGTCGACCGACTTGCCCAGGTCGCCCAGCCCCAAGGATTCCTTGGACGGCGCCTTCAGCGGCTTGGCGGCGTCCGCTACCACCACGCCATCGGCCGGCGTTTCGGCGTCAGCCGCGGGGGCCGCCGCGACGGGGGCGGGCGGTTCGGCCCAGCTGGCGGGAATCGCCACGGCATCGAATTCGGAATACTCGCCGTCATAGGTGGGCAGGCCCTTGACGGCCACGCTGCCCACCAGGTCCACCTGCTTGTCGCCGGCCTCGTAAAAGCCGCCGTGCAGGCGCGACACGGCCAGCAGCACCACCAGCATGGCCAGCAGCAGCGTGATCAGGTCCAGGTAGCTCAGCAGCCAGTTTTCGGCGTCCTGCTCGACCGTTTCCTCGACGTGCCAGCGGGCGTAGCGATCTTTGCGGTCGCTCTTGCTCGGGCGCCAGCCGCTATTGGCCGCCGCCTTCTGCGCGCGCATCTGGGCCTGGCGGGCCTGCTCGATCCGCTGCGCCAGGGAAGGAGAAATCAGGCTCATTGACGCGCGGCGGCAGGGCGGGTAATGGACACAGGCTTGGCCGCGGCCGGGGCGACCTGGCCCTCGGTCTTGGCGCGCGGCGCCGACGCGCCGCCGTCGTAGATTTCGTCTTCGACGTGCATCACGAACGAATTCAGGGTTTCGCGCACCACGGCCGGGCCGCGCTTCTCGCACATCATGGCAATGCCCTGCAGCACCATGTTCATGGATTCCACGCGGCGGGCCGTGCGGCGCTCCAGCTTCACGGCAATCGGCTTGCACACCAGGTTGGCCAGCAGGATGCCGTAGAACGTAGTCATCAGACCGATGGCCAGTTGCTGGCCGATCATGGTCATGCTGCCGTCGCCCAGCACCGCCATCAGGTTGATCAGGCCGATCAGCGTGCCCAGCATGCCGAAGGCCGGCGCGAACGTGGCCATGACGCGGAACATCTGCGCCTCGGCCATTTCACGGGCCCGCAGCCGCGACACGCGCCACTGCAGCAGTTCGATGATCTGGTCTTCCGGCGTGTTGTCGATGATGAGCTGCACGCCGGTGCGCAGGAACGGGTTGGTGACCTTCTTGAGCTCCTGCTCGACCTTGTGCACATCCGTGTTCATCCACAGCTGCGCCATGGATACGAGTTCCTCGATGTCGCGCTGCTGGTCGTGCTGGTCGTTGCGGAACACCGTCACCACCAGCTTGAAGACCCGCATCACTTCGGACAGCGGGTAGGCGATGAACAGCGCGGCGCAGGTGCCGCCCAGCACGATGGCCAGGCCCGGCAGGTTGAAGTACAGGCCCGGGTCGGTGGCGGCCAGCGCCACGACGATAACCAGGGTAAGCAGGCCGACGACGGCGCCGATGACGGTAGACGGATTCATGGATCTTGCCCGATAGCGATGGCATTGCGTTCACGGAATGCCGGATGGTGGCAAATTCTAGCCACGGTCCGGGCGAACCAATCGGGAAGAAAACGGGGCGAAAGGGGCGGTAAGCGCCGGCTTAAACCGCTATTCAGCTGGCGCGCCGGGGCGCGCCAGAGGAGAAAAAAGGGGGGCGGATCGAGCGCATCCGGCCGGGGCCGGCGCCGGGGAGTCGGAGGCGTCCACGCAGGCATGTGGGGACGCCGCCCCGCTTCAGTCCGGCTTGGCTGCCCCGGCCGAGTGACCTCGGCGCTGCATCCGCCATTCGTCGCGGGTGATCTCCCACACCTCGGCCTGCTGCCGGCCCGAGACGAAGCCGCGCTCCTCGGTTGCCACCAGCCGCATGCCAGTACGCTGGGACAGCCTGCGCGACCCCTCATTGGCCACCGCTTTGGGGGCCTGCAGCACCGGCTGGTCCAGCACGTCGAACCAATATGCCGTCACGGCTTCGCTGGCCTCGGTCATGTAACCGCGGCGGTGGAATTGCGGATCCAGCCAGAAGCCGCGGTTGTTGCCGGGGTCGTCCTGCATCAGGCTGATGATGCCGATCAGGCGGTCCGGTTCGGCGCGGGTGCGCAGCGACCAGTGCCATTGCACGCCGCGCCGCATTGCCGGCAGCGCCACCTGTTCCACATAGGTGCGCGCACCGTCAGGCGGGTAGGGCCAGGGCACCTGGTCGGCCAAGTAGCGCACCACTTCCCACTGCGCAAAGATGCGCTGGATGGCGGGCGCGTCGTCCAGGCTCAGGGGCGGCAGGATCAGGCGTTCGGTGGCAAGCGTGGGCAGCGCGGGGGCGTCGGGCATTGGGGCGGGTCGTCGGTGTCCGGGGTTGGACAGGCGGATATGTATATCATGAGCGACATATCGCGGCTGAACGTCGTGGGTCCTCATCTTGTATTGACCGCCCCTCGGCCGCCGCAGCAACGGAGAAGAATATGAATGCCAACGAAAACGTCAGCATGGCGCTTTTTTGCGACTTCGAGAACGTGGCGCTTGGCGTGCGCGACACGAAATACCAGAAGTTCGACATCCGGCCGGTGCTCGAACGCCTGCTGCTCAAGGGCAGCATCGTGGTCAAGAAGGCCTATTGCGACTGGGAGCGCTACAAGGAATTCAAGGCGCCCATGCACGAGGCCAATTTCGAGCTGATCGAAATTCCGCACGTGCGCCAGTCGGGCAAGAATTCGGCCGACATCCGCCTGGTGGTGGACGCGCTGGACTTCTGCTACACCAAATCGCACGTCAACACCTTTGTGATCATCAGCGGCGATTCCGATTTTTCGCCCCTGGTGTCCAAGCTGCGCGAGAACAACAAAAAGGTGATCGGGGTGGGCGTCAAGCAATCCACCTCGGACCTGTTGATCGCCAACTGCGACGAATTCATTTTCTATGACGACCTGGCCCGCGAAGGCCAGCGCGCCGCCGATGCCCGCCGCGACAACCGCGGCGCCGCCAACACCGCGCAGCGCCGTTCGCCGGACGAAGAGCGCCGCCGCAAGGAAGAGCTGGAGGCCCGCAAGACGCAGGCGGTCGACATGGTGGTCGAGACCTTCGAGGCCCTGATGGCCGAACGCGGCGACAGTGGCAAGGTCTGGGCCTCTGCCCTGAAAGACGCGCTCAAGCGCCGCCGGCCGGATTTCAACGAGTCGTACTACGGCTTCCGCGCTTTCGGCAATCTGCTGGACGAGGCCCAGTCGCGCGGCTTCCTGGAGGTGGGCCGCGAAGAAAAATCGGGCACCTACGTGTACCGCGACAGCGCCGGCGCGGCGCCGGCCCGAGCCGGTGGCAAGCCCGCGCTGCGTGCCATGGCGTCGACGGCGCAGGGTCACGATGGCCAGGCGGACGCCGGGGGCGCCAACGACGAGACCGAGGCCCGGCCGGGGCGCAACGCCCGAGGCGGCCGCAAGCACCCGGACGCTTCGGGCGGCCGAGGCGGCCGCGCGGGGGCGGGCCGCAATGCGGGGCGTAACGAATCGGGACGTGACGGCGACGAGTCTGCCGCGTTGCCGTTGTGGGGCGAGGAACCGGCCGCCGAGACGGCGCAGCCATTCGAGCCGGCGCAGTCCGCGCTGCAGGTGGCGGATGCATTACCGGGCGACGCCGCATCTTCGGCGCCTGACGCAACCCCTCCCGCCGAGGGCAAGAACCGGCGCGGTTCGCGCGGCGGCCGCGGCGCGGCCAAGAGCGCACGCAACGCCGCGGCGCCAGCCGGGGAACCGGGCGATGCGCACGGCGCGCCGTCGCAAGCCGCAGCCGCCCGTTCCGAGGCAGCGCAGCCTGAAGCGGCTCAGTCAGGCGCGGCGCAAGCCACGGACTCGGACCCTGTGGCTCGGTCCACGACATTCGCCGAAAGCGATGCTTCGCGAACCGAGGGGGAACCGGCCGAGTCGGCCTCACCGTCCAGCGCCACCGGCCGCAAGCCGCGCGCAGCCAAGTCCGGCCGGCGTACGTCCGCGGCATCGGCCAAGCAGGCCGACGCGCCCGCTCCGCAAGCCGCGGCTGAGGCCAAGCCGGCGCGCAAGACCGCGACGCGCGCCCGCCGTCCGCGCAAGGCTGCCGACGCCGAATAGGGCCTGGTAACACTAAAAGGCGGGCCGGCCGATTACCTGCCAGTGCGAGGCTCCTTTTAGTGTCGACAGGCCCTGACCGTCCAGCGAGCCGGCGCGGTGATTTGGCCGCGCCAGGCCGGCCGGCGCCGTCCTGCTACGCGTATCAACGCGCCTGGATCTTGTGCTGACCGGGCGTCACGCCGTATTCGCGCTTGTACATGGCGATGAAGGCGCTGACATTGTCATAGCCCGATTCCAGCGCCGCGGCCGTCACGCTGCGGCCGGCCGCCAGCATTTCCTGGGCCCGCATCAAGCGGGCCTGCTGGCGCCAGGCGCCCAGCGTCAGGCCTGTTTCGTCCAGGAAGCGCCGCGCCAGCGTGCGCGGCGCCATGCCGATCGCGTCGGCCCATGCCGCCAGCGAGCGGGTGTCGGACGTGTCGCCGGACAAGGCCAGCGCCAGCCGCTGCAAGCGGGTGTCGCGTGGCAGCGTCAGTCCCTTGCCGGCGCGCGGCAGGCCGCGGATTTCATCGCGAACCAAGTCCACAATGCGTCCGCGGGCAGGATCCTGATCCGGCCAGTCATCTCCAAGGATTGCCTGATTCCGGGTCCGTTTGCCATCCGGGCCGCGCGCCGCGTCAGCCCAACTGGCGGCGCGCTCCACCGCCGCCAATAGCAGCGCCGACGCGTGCAGCGCGCAGGGTTCGGCGGGCAGGTCCGCGCACGCCGCTGGGCTCAGGTACGCGCTGTAGCCCGCATACGGGCCATGCGAGCGCAGTCCGTGCGGGCAATCGGGCGGAATCCAGATCGCGTGCGCAGCGGGCGCCACCCATTGCCGGTCGCCGGCGTAGACCGTCAACAAGCCGCGATACGCGCCAAACAACTGGCCGCGCGCATGCTGGTGCATGGCGGTGTGGCGTATCTCCGCATCATGGCGGCGCACGGCCAGCAGCCGTGGTCCGCCGGGCGTCCCGGCAAGGGCGGGTGCGATCAGGGGGTGGGGGGCGGACGGCTTCATGCTGGGCGGAGAGTTTGGCACAAATACGGTATTGATTGACCAAGTTACCGCAGGTTTGCCGTTTCCATGCGCCTATCGTGGGGCCTGTGCCCTTCAACAGGAGAAAACCATGAAAGCACAGGATGTGTTGCCGGACGATCAGGACGTTGGCCGTTTCCAGGGCGTGGCCGTGCGCAAGGGCACGGTTGGCGCCTTTCTGGCCAACGCGCGGGTCTGGGGCGATGCCAGCGCCGCGCCCGCAGCCCGCGAACAAGCGGCCCGCGATATGCAAGACGCCTTGCCCGCGCTGCGCGCGCTGGGCCTGTTCAACGTGCTGCAGGTGCGTGATCCGGCGCTGCGCCAGTGGCTGGACGCACGCTAAGACAAGGCGGGCCGGTGTTTTATCATTGGGCATTCTCGGGCGGTAAGCCCTTTGATGCGCCGTCCCCGGCCGTGTTGCCGGACGCGCATCGTTTGCCGGATGCTCCATGCAATATGTTCTAGTCAGCGCCTGTCTATTGGGCAAACCCGTGCGGTACGACGGCCGCGCGGTGCCCGCCCACCATGCCGTGCTGGCCGGCTGGCTTGATGCCGGGCGGGTGGTGTCGGTCTGTCCGGAAGTGGCGGGCGGCCTGCCCATTCCGCGACCGCCCGCCGAGATCGAGCCCGGCGCGGACGCCGCCGCCGTGCTGGCCGGACGGGCCCGCGTGATGGCTGTGTCCGGCGAAGACGCGACCCTGCCGTTCGTCACCGGCGCACACGAGGCCCTGGCCGCGGCGCGCAAGCAGGGCATCCGCATCGCGGTGCTCAAGGAAGGCAGCCCGTCTTGCGGCAGCGGCTATGTCTATGACGGCCGGTTCTCGGGCGTGAAGCAGCCCGGCCTGGGCGTGACGGCCCGACTGCTGGCCGACGCGGGTCTGCGCGTCTTCAGCGAACACCAATGGCAAGAGGCCGAGGCCTGTCTGGCCCGGCTGGAGGCCGGCCATGGGCGTTAACGTCGGCGATTGGCTGGTACTGGTGGCCGTGGCGGCTGGCGTGTTGTCGGCGTGGCGCCTGTTGGCCGGCACGGGGCGCGGGCGCCTGTTGGCACGCGTGGGTGCGGTGGTGTCGCTGGTATTCGCCGCGTTCTTCTTCTGGCTCTGGTATGCCATGTACCTGAAGTGGGATTTCAACGAACTGGGCCGCTACTACGACCCGGTGGATGGGGTGGTGTACACGGACTCGGGTTTCGTCTGGGTCCTGCCGGCGGGGCTGGCCTTGCTGGCTTGTGCGTTCTTTGCGTGGCGGGGCTGGGGCGGCCGGCGCGACTGAACGCTGCCGACGCTGCGTCAATGACATCGGCCCCGGCATCCTGTGATGGATGCCGGGGCCGATTGCTGCTAGCGTCAACAGGCCTCAGTTGGCCCGGTAGCCGCGGCTGTTCATGCAGGAATCCAGCGCGCGGTTGTAGGTGTCCACCATGACCTGCGTGGTCCATTGCGAGATGGTGGCCGGGTCATAGCCGCTTTGGTTCATGGCCCAGCGGTGGCATTCGTTCGACGCGCTGGCCTGGGCCTTGTTGACCGGGGCCGCGGCCGTGTATTGCACGGGGGCGTATTGCGGCTCGGGGGCGGCGTAGACCGGCGGCGCCGAATACACGGGCGGGGCTTCATAGACAGGCGCGGCGTACACGGGGGGGCTGTAGTAGGCCACGCCCGGCGCGTAGGTCGCCGTCTGGACGTAGGTGGGTCCGGAATTGGCCGCCAGGATCAGTCCGGTGGCGGCCAGCGCCAGCGCGCCGCCGACCCACCAGCCGCTGCCGCCTCCGCCGTGGGAATGGTGATACCCGCCGCCGTGGTAGCCACCGTGATAGCCGCCGTGGCCGCCTCGGTAACCGCCTGCGAAGGCGGGGGAACTTGCTAGGGCCAATGCCAGCGCAACGCCGACCATCCGACCTGTGAACCGCTTCATGATCTTGCTCCTGAGCCGCCAGGCCCGCATTGCAGCGGGTGGCGATACCGTACTGTAACGCCGCCAGCGCGCAATAGTTGTGTCAAGAACTACGAAGATTTCAAGTGATTTCAGGGCTTTACGGCCGTGGAGCGGCTATCCGTTGCGCGGCCAGGCGCATCATCGGCAGCCGGGCGATTGCCGGCCGGCGCGGTCGAGCCGGACCGGGCCTTGTCCGCGGCCGGATTTTCGCCGCGCATGAACGGCGATTCGCGTGTGCTGTTGCAGGAACGCGACTCTCCGCGTTTGAGTCTGATGACAAGATTGTCGTCAAACTTATCAGCGCTGCCGTCGTGGGTGGCGTAGGTTTCGTAGCCGGGTTTCTCGACGCACCAGTTCCAGAAGAAGACCTCGGAACCATGGATCGCCAGGACTTCCGTGCGCCATTCGTGACGCGAGTCGAACTGGGCGCGGCCATCGGAAGCTGTGTGTTTTTCGGTGCGGAAACGGTCAAAACCGTAGGGGTAGGCGGCCGCGATCAGGACCACCCGCGCGTCGGCCACGGGTTGCGATGACTCATCCAGAACGGTGAGGGCCGCGGCGGGCTGCAAGGTCTTGTAGACCGGGTAGGGAATGCAACCGGACAGCGACGTCACAAACGCTGCGGCGCAACAAATGAGGATGGAGCGCAACAATCGCAACATTGGGCGTTTCTATGTATGCAGGAATGTATGGCAAAAAGATTGGAAGGATAGTAATTTCACGCGATGACGACGGCACCACCCCCCTCATTACCGCAAGAAAAGCGTTTGACCAAGGGCGAACGCACACGGTTGCAACTCCTGGAAGTCGCGGCGGCTGAGTTCGCGGAACGCGGCTTCCAGCTTACCCGGATCAGCGACATTGTCGCCCGGGCGGGCGTGACGCAACCCGTGTTCTATCAATACTTTGCCAGCAAGCAGGCGGCCTACGACGAGCTCGTGGGCATGTTCGCGCAGCGGCTGCGGACAGAGGTCTGCCAGGCCCGCCTCGACGACGACCTGCAAGGCCTGCCGCAAGACGTGCGCATACGGCGCGGCGTCTGCAACTGGCTGGCCATCCTGCAGGAAGATCCCAACCTGACGCGCATCGGGTTCTTTCAGGTCGACGCGGCCGAGACGCTCAAGGACGAACTGGTGACGATGATCGCCGAGAACGTCCGCATCGAACAGCGCGCCGGCCTGTTTCGCCAGGACATCCCGCCGGAATGGCTGGCGCATGCCTTCATGGGCGTGATCGAACGCTTCACGCGGCAGACGCCGAACGAGCAGCAGCGCGAAGCGCTGGCCGACTTCATTACGACGATGTTCCTGGAAGGCGTGCGTCAGCGCTGAACGGGGCGGCAAGGCGGCCGCGCCGTGTTGGCTCCCGGCAGGCGATTCGGCCCGAGCAGACAAGTCTATCCAGACGCGCGCCCTGGCCGGGGCGAGAATACCGACGCTATTCGACCCGAGCGCCCGACGCGGCCACCAGCTTGCCTGCCGCGTCCCAATCCGCCTGCAGCAACTCCTGGAACTGCGCGGGCGACTTGGCCTCGGCTTCCACGCCCAGCGATGCCAGGCGGGTCTGCACCTTCGGATCGGCCAGCACCTTGTTGACGGCGGCATTGATCTTGTCGCGCTCGGCGGGGGCAATGCCGGCCGGCGCCAACAGGCCCAGCCAGGAATCGAAGCTGTAGCCGGGCAGGCCGCTTTCGGCCACGGTCGGCAGGTCCGGCGCGAAGCGCGAGCGCTTTGCGCCGGTGTAGGCCAGGAACACCACGCGCGGGTCGTTGCGGTAGGCGGTGACGCCGATGGTCGCGGCGGTGATGGCCTGCACCCGGCCGGCCAGCAGCTCGGTCACGGCGTCGCCCGTGGACTTCATCGGGATGTGCTGCATCTGCGCGCCGGCGCCGGTCAGGAACGAAGCCATGCCCAGATGCGAGGCGCTGCCGTTGCCGGCCGACGCGTAATCGTAGGCGCCGGGCTTGGCCTTGACCGCCTGGATGAATTCCGCCGTGTTCTTGGCCTTCAAGCCGGCGGACGCCAGGATGATGTAGCCGGTGTTGCCGATATAGGCCACGCCGGTGAAATCCTTGTACGGGTCGTAGTTCAGGTTCTTGTAGAGATAGCCCGCAATATGGTGGCTGGCCGCGGCCAGCACCAGCGTATTGCCGTCGGGCGTGGCGCGCGCCACCTGGGCGGTGCCCACGGTGCCGCCGGCGCCCGCGCGGTTTTCCACCACGATCGACGCATTCAATGCCTGGCCGAGCTCGTCGCTGATGGCGCGGGCGATAGTGTCCTGCACGGCGCCGGTGCCGTAGGGCACGACGATGCGGATGACGCGCTGGTCGGCGTGGGCCGCGCCCAGGCCCGCGCCGGCCAGGGCGGCGGTCAGAGTCAGCAGGACGGCGCGGCGGGTGAAGGCGCCGGATTGGGCGGGGCGGCGGGCGGTGTGGCGGATAGGCATGTAGCGGCAGATTCGTGGAGTGATGAGCGGCGTTGGACTCTACCGGTCCGGCCATCCCGCGCAAACGATTAATTCCGCGCTTGCTTATGCCCCCGCGTTATTGCGTGTCCGCCACCCAGGTTTCATGCAGGTGCCGCCATAACGGACGGCCGTCGGCGGCCGCGACGAAACCGGCGGTGGCGCGGCGCACGGTGGCGCCGCCATTCCAGGCGTGGGATTCGCGGTAGGTCAGCACGGCCGAGCCGGCGTCGGTGTGCCGCACGGCCAGCTCGTCGATGCCGATGCGCAGGCCGGGGCGGCTGCCGGCCACACGGGCGAACAGGCCGGGCAAGGCGCCGTCGGGCAGGCGCTGGCCATCGGGGGGGACCATGCTGAAGTCATCGGAAAAATGCGCCAGCAGGCGCGGCAGCGTGTCGGGCGGCAGATCTGCTTGGCCGATCCATTGTTCGATCAGGGCGTGGGCATCGTGCACCGCGCGGCGGCAGTGTTCGGAAAAATCCGGCATGAAGAATGGGCTCCGGCGCGGCGCCTGCGGCAAGGCGTTCGCCTCAATGGGACATCGGAATGGCCGATCCGGCAGCGCGGGGCGTCTTGCGATATCCGGAAAAGCGCCCGGCGGCCGGATCACGGAGCGCCATTCTAGAAACCGGATTGTCCAGAAAGAAGTCCTATCCAATGGATATACTGTTCGTATTTTTTTGACAATGAAACCAGACCATCCATGATCAACCTGAATCGGCTGGCAATGTTCGTGGCGGTGGTGGATGCCGGCTCGTTCACCGCCGCGGCGCTGGCGCTGGGCACGACCAAGGCGGTGGTCAGCTTCCATATCAAGCAGCTGGAACAGGAGCTAGGCGTCGCGCTGCTGGTGCGCAGCACCCGGCGGTTGGCCATGACCGAGGCGGGGCAGGGCTTCTACGCCGAATGCGCCGGCCTGCTGCGCCAGGCCGAGGCCGCGGTGGACCAGGCGCGCGCGGGCCAGAGCGAACTGTCCGGCAGCCTGCGCGTCACCGCCAGCGTGGATTACGGCAATCGCGTGGTGGCGCCGGCGCTGGCGGCGTTTGCACGGCGGCATCCGGCGTTGCGCATCCATTACCAGGCCGGGTCGGCCCACGCGGACCTGATTTCTGAACGGCTGGACCTGGCCATCCGCGTGGGCGCCCAGCAAGACTCGGGCCATCGCGCCGCGCGCATCGGGGAATTCAAGCTGCTGCTGGTGGCGTCGCCCGAACTGCTGGCCCGCCACGGTGTGCCGCGCACGGCGCAGGCGCTGGCCGCCATGCCGTGGCTGGCCAATCGCGCCGGCCGCAGTGATCGCTGGCGCCTGGCCGACAGCAAGGGGCGCGAACACGAGCTGCGGGTGGCGCCGGTGGCGCAGGCCGATACCGCGTCGGCGCTGCTGGCGTTCGCGGTGGCAGGCTGCGGCGTGGCGGCGTTGCCCGACTGGCTGTTGCAAGAGCCCTTGGCGCGCGGCGAGCTGCGGCGGGTGCTGCCGTCGTACGCGCTGCCGCCGCAGCCGGTCTACGCGATCTACCCGGATACCCGGCACGTCGGTGCCAAGGTGCGGCAATTCATCGATTTTCTGCGCGCGCGCGGCACGGGTTGACGCGGCATCGCGCCGGCGTTTCATTGCGGCCCGCGCCGCGCTTGATCAGCCCAGCGCGGGTGCGACGCGCTTGATCAGCCCAGCGCGGGTGCGACGCGCGGGCTGGCCGTGCTTGCGTCATCCGCGGAATACAGATGACACGCCACCACCGCGCCGTCGCGGGCGGCGAGTGCCGGCCGGTCCTGGCTGCATTGCGGCATGGCATGGCGGCAGCGCGGGTGGAAGGGGCAACCGGTGGGCGGATGCAGCGGGTCGGGAAACGCCAGGCCCAGGCCGGTGTCGGGAATGCCCAGCCCCGGCTCGGGCGTCAGCACCGACGCCAGCAGCGCCTGGGTGTACGGATGGCGCGGGTCGTGGAACAGGCGTTCGGTGGGCGCGGATTCCACCACGCGGCCCAGGTACATCACGGCCACGTGGGTGGCGATGTGCTCGACCACCGCCAGGTTGTGGCTGATGAAAATATAGGTCAGGTTGAATTCCCGCCGCAGGTCCATCAGCAGATTCATGATCTGCGCCTGCACGGATACGTCCAGGGCCGAGGTCGGCTCGTCGCAGATCACCAGTTCGGGGTGCATCACCAGCGCCCGGGCGATGGCTACGCGCTGGCGCTGGCCGCCGGACAGCTGCCCCGGCGTGTTATGGGCCAGCCGCGGCGGCAGGCCCACGCGTTCGAGCATATCGATGGCCAGGCGCATGCCGGGGTTGGGGATGCCGTGCACCTCCAGCGGCAGCGAGACGATGGACGCGATCGAGCGGCGCGGGTTCAGCGACGAATACGGGTCCTGGAAAATCGGCTGCACGCGGCGGGCCAGCGCGCGCCGGCTCATCTGGCGGATATCCTGGCCGTCCAGCCGGATGGCGCCCTGGGTCGGCGGGATCAGGCCCAGCAGCACGCGCGCCAGGGTGGATTTACCGCAGCCCGATTCCCCCACGATGCCCAGCACCGATCCGCGCGGCACCGCGAGGTCGACGCCATTGACGGCCTGCAGCGTGGTGGGCGGGCGGAACAGGCCGGTGCGGATGGAAAACTGCCGGCTGACGGCATCGGCCTGCAGCAACGGAATGCTGTTCGCGTGCGCTGCGGCTGAAGGGGCGGCCGTCAAACCGGACGCGGGGCTGAAATCGGATGTCGACGTCGTTGCGTTCATGCCGCCGCTCCTTGCGTGAGGATGCAGCGCCATTGCGGCCCCGGCGCATGGCCATGCACCGGCACGGTGTCGCGGCATGGCGGCTGGGCGTGGCTGCAGCGGTCGATGAAGGCGCAACCGCGCAGATCGCCCACCAGCGACGGCACCACGCCGGGGATCGTGCCCAGCGGCTGGCCCGGCGCGGTGCGCCCGGGCACGGGAATACAGCCCAACAGGCCCTGCGTGTAAGGGTGGCGCGGCGCGGCGAACAGGCTGGCGACCGGGCCTTCTTCGACGATCTGGCCAGCGTACATCACGGCCACCTGCCGGGCAATGCGGGCGACCACGCCCAGGTCGTGCGTGATCAGCACCATGGCGATGCCCAGCTCGGCCTGCAGATCGGCCAGCAGCCGCAGGATCTGCGCCTGGATGGTGACGTCCAGCGCGGTGCTGGGTTCGTCGGCGATCAGCAGTTCGGGTCCGCACATCAGCGCCATGGCGATCATGACGCGCTGGCGCAACCCGCCAGACAACTGGTGCGGATACTGGCCCAGGCGCTGCGCCGCCGACGCGATGCCCACTTTTTCCAGCAACTCCACGGCGCGGTCGCGGGCTTGCCGCGTGCTGGCCCGGCGGTGGTGGATGTAGTGCTCGGTCAACTGGTCGCCGATGGGGTAGGCCGGATTCAGGGCCGTCATGGGTTCCTGGAACACCATGGCCATCTTGTTGCCGCGCAGCGCGTTCACGCGCCGCGCCCGGGCGGTGGACAGGTCTTCGCCCAGCACCGCCAGGCGGCGGGTGCTGCGCCGGGCGGCCTTGGGCAGCAGGCCCATCACGGCCAGCGAGGTCATGGACTTGCCGCAGCCGGATTCGCCCACCAGGCACAGCGTTTCGCCGCGCGCCACCTGGAAGGACACGTCGCGCACCGCATGCAGCGTGCCGCGCGGGGTGGCGATGTCCACGGTAAGGCCTTGCACGTCCAGCACGATGTCTGTGGCGCTCATGGTCAGGCCCTCTCTTCGGGCGTCAGGAGTTGATGCAGGCCGTCGCCCGCCAGGTTGATCGCGAAGATCAGCAGCCCCAGGGCCGACCCCGGTATGGCGATCAGCCAGAACGAAAAGAACATATAGGCCTTGGCTTCGGAGATCATCAGGCCCCAGGACGGCAGCGGCGGCTGCACGCCCAGGCCCAGGAACGACAGCGAGGCCTCCAGCAGGATGGCGCTGGCCGCTTCCAGGGTGGCGATGACGATCAGCTGCGGCACCACGTTGGGCAGCACCTCGCCCCAGACGATGCGCCAGGTGGACGCGCCCGCCGCCTGGGCCGCGGACACGTATTCCAGCGCCCGCACCTGCTGGGTGGCGCTGCGCATGACGACGGCGTAGCGGTCCCACTTGAGCAGGCCCAGCACCAGGATCACCACCCAAAGGGAGCCGCCCACGATGGCCACGGTGGCCAGCGCTACCAGGATCACGGGCATGGACAGCCGCGTGGTGACCAGGAACGACACGGCCATGTCGACCTTGCCGCCGAAGTAGCCGGCCGCCATGCCCATGACAGTGCCGATCAGGCCGGAGATCAGCGCCACCGACACCCCGATCAGCAGCGAGATGCGGGCGCCGTAGAACAGGCGTGACAGGTAGTCGCGGCCCAGCTGGTCGGTGCCCAGCGGATGCAGCCAGGTGCCCTTGGCGTACCAGACCGGCGGCGCGGTGCGGTAGGCCAGGTCCTGGAAATACGGATCGTGCGGCGAGATCCACGGTGCGAACAATGCGATCAGCGTGATGATCAGCAGAATGCCGCCGCCGGCCAGCAGCGCCTTGTTGTGCCGCAGGCGGCGCCAGCGCAGGGCCGAGGCGGTCAATTCGGGCGGGGCGAGGGTTGCGGTATTCATGTCAGGACACCCGGATGCGCGGATCGAGCCACGCGTTGGCGATATCGGCGGCCAGGGTCAGCAGCACGTACAGCACGGACAGCAGCAGCACGATCAGCTGCATCACGGGGTAGTCCTTGTAGGTGATGCTCTGGTAGGCCAGGTAGCCCAGGCCGTCCAGCGCGTAGATGGTCTCGATGACCACGGACCCGCCCAGCAGGTAGCCCAGCTGCACGGCCGCCAGCGCCACCACCGGCACGATGGCGTTGCGCAGCGCGTGCTTGAAGATGATCTTGCGGGCCGGCAGGCCCTTGGCCCGGGCGGTGCGGATGTAGTCGGCGCCAAGCACTTCGACCATGCCCGCCCGGATCAGCCGCATGAAGGCCGGCGCCACGTAGTAGCCCAGCGCGATGGCCGGCATGACGAAATGCTGCCAGCTGCCGCTGCCCGATACCGGCAGGATCCGCAGCGAAATCGAGAACAGCATGATCAGGATCAGGGCGAAGAAGAAGTTGGGCAGCGCTTGCCCCAGCACCGCCACCGCCAGACAGGCGCGGTCGATCCAGCTGCCCTTGTAGAGAGCGGCCAGCACGCCCAGCGGAATGGAAATGGCCAGCGCGAAGGCCAGCGCGCCCAGGCCCAGCAGCAGGGTGGTCTTGAGCTTGGACAGGATCAGCGGCCCGGCCTCGGTCTTGAAATACACCGAGGTGCCGAAATCGCCCTGCAGGATGTGCCACAGCCAGTCGCCGTATTGCACGACCAGCGGCCGGTCCAGGCCGTAGGTCTTGCGGATCATGTCGATGTCGGCCTGGCGTGCGCCTTCGCCGGCCAGTGCCACCGCCGGATCGCCCGACAGGTGCAGCAGCAGGAAAGCCAGCACCGACACGGTCAGCGCCACCAGCACCGCCAGGCCCAGCCGCCTGATCGTGAAATAAAGCATGGATGTTTCTCCGCCTGGCTGTTGCGCTTACTTCCAGCTCATGTCCCAGAACCGCAGCAGCTCGTCCGAGTAGGGCTTGACGTTCAGGTCTTTGGTAGCAACGTAGTAGGCCGGCAGCGTCCACAGCGGCACCGCATAGGCCTTTTGCGCGATCAGGTCCAGCGCCTGCTTGTAGAGCGCGTTGCGGGCGGCGCCGTCGATGGTGTGGTCGCCCTTGTCCAGCAGGTCGCGCACCTGCGGATCGCGGGTCACGTCGTCGTTGCCGAAGGCGAAGTACACCGGGGTGGACGCGGACACGTCGTTGACCAGGTTGGACGCCCAGGTCTGGTGGGTCAGCGCGGCCTTGTTGGCGCGGATCATGTCGCGCATGGCGGCGTACTGCAGAAAATTGAGCTTGGCGCGGATGCCCACGGCCTGCAGGTAGTTGATGATGGCTTCTGTCTGGTTGCGTTCGCGGTAGGCGACGATGTCGATGTCAAAGCCGTTGGGGTAGCCGGCTTCGGCCAGCAGCTTCTTGGCCAGCGCGGGGTCGTACTTGTAGGTGGTGACGCCGTCCTGCGTGCAGCCGGTCTGCGACGGGGTGCAGATGGCGTTGATCAGCCCGCCGCCTTCGCCCACGATGTTCTTGAGCATGGACTCGCGGTCGATCGCATGGATGATGGCGCGGCGTACCCGCTCGTCTTTCAGCTGCGGGGCGGGCGTGCCGTCCTGGATGTTCATCTGCATGAAGACGATGCGCATGGTGTTGCCGGTGACCATCTGCAGTTGCGGCAGGCTGCCCAGTTGTTCGGCCTGATCCTTGGGCACGCTCATGATCAGGTCTTCGCCGCCCGAAATGACCTCGGCCATCTGGGTCTGGCGGTCCGGGATGAAGCGGATGACCACCTTGCCGATCTTGGGCTGAGCCTTGGGCGAGTCCTTGAAGTAGTCGGCGTTGCGTTCCAGCGTGATGGACTTGCCGGGCTGGTAGTCCACCACCTTGTACGGGCCCGAGCCCACCGGCTTGGCGTTCATGCCCTTGGGGCCGACTTCCTGGTAGTACTTGACCGGATGGATGGCCGCAGTGGTGGACAGGTATTCCTTGGCGCCGGGGAAGGGTTCCTTGGTGGTCAGGCGCACCTTGTACTTGCCCAGCTTTTCGACCTTGTCGATCCAGGCCACGTTTTGCTGCGTCACGGCCTTGTTCTTGGGGTCGGCCACGTAGTTCAGGGTGTACACGACCGAGTCGGCGTCGAATTCCTCGCCGTTGTGGAATTTGACGCCTTCGCGTAGCTCGAATTCCATCGTCTTGTCGTCGACCTGGGTCCAGCTCTTGGCCAGTTGCCCCTTGTACTCGTTGGTGACGGGGTCGCGGTACAGCAGCGTGTCCCAGACATTGGCGGCGATGATGACGCCGACGCGCACGTTGTTGAAATACGGGTCGACGCTTTCGGGGGCCTGGTCGTAGGCCATGCGCAGGGTGTCGTCTTTCTTGCCGGCCTGGGCGGGCGGAGCGGTGAGCGCGGCCGCGCCCAGCAGCAGGCAGGCCAGGGCGCGCAGGGGCGCGCGCAATGGAGACGGGAACGGAACGGATGTGACGCGGCGGTCGGCCATGGCGAGGCTCCTGTGGACCGGAACGGTGGAACGGAATACTGCGGGGTGCTGCATGAACCGGACGGCGAGCGGGCCGTCTGTTCACATGAATCAGTCACTGCGGTACTGCGTATCTAACGTCTCTGGCCGGGATGCGCCACCCCGATTCTTATAGGTTTTGCCGTCGCGCCTGGGCGATGCCTAAGAAGAATCGGACGGGCTTACTTGCGAGGCGGACAGGCTTTTCAGCGCGGCCTCGCATTTGCGCTGCAAGTGCTCGCGCATGATGCCGGCCAGGCGGTCGGCATCGCGGGCCGCCAGGGCATCGGCCATGTCGATGTGCTCGCGCATGGCCTGGTCCCATTTGCGCTGGTCTTCGTTCGAGACAAAGCGCAGGTTCTGGATGCGCGCGTTCTGCGCGTCGTACAGCTGCTTGAGCAGGTGGTTGTGCGCGGCCTGGCTGATGCGTTCGTGGATGTCGCGGTTGGTGCGAAAGTATGTGGGCAGGTCGCGGCGGGCGTGGCTGGCCATCATCTCGAAGGTCAGCGCGCGGATTTCGGCGATTTCCTGGTCGGTGGCGCGCTCGCAGGCCAGCCGGCAGGACATGGCTTCCAGGCCGCCGATGACCTCGAAGGCCTCGCGGATGTCGGCCACGCCCAGCGCCACTACCTGCGCGCCGCGGTTCGGTTCGATGCGCACCAGGCCTTCGGCGGCCAGCACGCGGAAGGCCTCGCGCAGCGGGGTGCGGGACACGCCCAGCAGGTCGCACAGGGTGCGTTCGTTCAGCCGCGCGCCGGGCGCGAATTCGCCCTGGATGATGCGTTCGCGCAGTTGGCCGGCCACGGTGGCGGGCAGGGTGCGGCCGGCGGCCGAGGCGGGGCGCGGCGGGTCGGCCAAGGACCCGTCAGGGACGCCGGCGGCAGCCGGGGCTGCCCGCTCGATGTCTGGCATCAGGCTGGGATCGCTGCGCATTGGTATACAAAAATTCCCCGTGTTTTTTCTGACTATAAACCGCGGGCCAAGGCTTTAATTATGGGTGAATACCCTAGCTTATAGGCTTAAAAACAATGGGATAGAGTGGCGCATGACGCTGCCGGGCCTGCCCAGGCCGTGCCATCTAATCGCTGCGCCTCTTTCGCTGGTATACAAAAAAATCCCCTCCAAGGCCACGCATGCATCCCCTCGAAACCTCCCGTTCCGGCCGGCATTTCCTGCAGATTCCCGGCCCCACCAACGTGCCCGACCGGGTGCTGCGCGCCATCGACCAGCCCACCATCGATCACCGCGGACCGATGTTCGGCCAGTTGGGGCTGGCGGTGCTGGCGGCCTTGAAGCCCGTGTTTCAGACCGAGTCGCCGGTGGTGATCTTTCCGTCGTCCGGCACCGGGGCCTGGGAGGCCGCGCTGGTCAACACGCTGTCCCCCGGCGACCGGGTGCTGATGTCCGAAACCGGCCACTTCGCCAGCCTGTGGCGCAAGCTGGCCGGCCGCCTGGGGCTGGAAGTCGATTGCCTGGCGGGCGACTGGCGCCGCCCGGTGGACGCGGCGGCCATCGGCGAGCGGCTGGCGGCAGATAGCCAGCACGCCATCAAGGCCGTCTGCGTGGTGCACAACGAAACCTCCACCGGCGTCACCAGCGACATCGCCGCGGTGCGCGCCGCGATCGACCGCGCGGGACATCCGGCCTTGCTGATGGTCGACACCATTTCATCGCTGGGCTCGGTGGACTACCGCCACGACGAATGGGGCGTGGACGTCACCGTGGCCGGCTCGCAAAAGGGCCTGATGCTGCCGCCCGGCCTGGCCTTCAATGCCGTCGGGCCGCGCGCGCTGGCGGCGGCCGACACGGCGCGGCTGCCGCGCTCATACTGGGACTGGCGCGAGATGCTGGCCGCCAATGCGCGTGGCTATTTCCCGTACACCCCGTCCACCAATCTGCTTTACGGCCTGTTTGAGGCGCTGGCCATGCTGCAGGCCGAGGGCCTGCCGCAAGTCTTCGCGCGCCACCAGCGCCATGCGCAGGCCACGCGGCTGGCGGTGCAGGGCTGGGGGCTGGAACTGCTGTCGCTGGACCCGGCCGCGCACAGCCCGGCGCTGACGGCGGTGCTGATGCCCGCCGGCCATGGCGCCGACGCCTTGCGCAAGGTGGTGCTGGACCGCTTCGACATGTCGCTGGGCCAGGGCCTGGGGCAGCTGTCCGACCGCATTTTCCGCATCGGGCACCTGGGCCACTTCAATGACCTGACGCTGTGCGGCACGCTGGCCGGCGTGGAAATGGGCCTGGCGGCCGCCGGTGTGCCGCACCGGCCGGGCGGTCTGCAGGCCGCGATGGAATTTCTGGCCAAGGCGCCCTGACGGCGCCTGGCCACGCTTTTAACGGCGGCCGGATTGCATCTGCATGGTCTGGCCGCGTCATCACTAGGGAATGCAATGAACGCGCTTATGCAGCAGGCGATCCAGTTCGCCAACGACCACGAATCCACCTGGGACCGCAGCGTCAACGGCGTTTTCGGCGTGCACCAGAACGACCCGCCGCCCTGGAACCGCCTGCTGGGCCCCATCCATGATCGCGGCCCGGTGTCGGGCGTGGTGGTGGTGGACGGCCAGACCGTGGCGCAATGGGGCGAGCCCGAGCGCGCTGACCTGACCTTCAGCGTGGCCAAGCTGTACCTGGCCATCCTGGCCGGCGTGGCGCACGACCGCGGCCTGTTGCCCGACGTGGACGAACCCGTCGGCAAGCGCGTGCCGGGCATCGGCTTTGACGACGGCCAGAACGCCGAGATCACGTGGCGCCAGTTGTTGCAGCAAACCAGCGAATGGGAAGGCGAGCGTTTCGGCGTGTCGGACCAGGCCGACCGCTACCGCGCCGTCACGTTCGGCGTGCCGCCCGATGGCAAGAAGGGCGACGCGCGGCCCTTGCAGCGCCCCGGCACGTATTGGGAATACAACGACGTGCGCATCAACCAGCTGTCGTACGCGCTGCTGCACCTTTTCCGCAAGCCGCTGCCCGAGGTCTTCCGCGAAGCCGTGACGCGGCCGCTGGGCGCCAGCGAAAACTGGCAATGGGTGGGCTACGACAATGCCTGGGTCGAGATCGACGGCCAGCGCATGCCGTCGGTGCCGGGCGGCTCGCACTGGGGCGGCGGCATGTCCATCAGCGCCCGCGATCAGGCGTTGATCGGCCAGATGCTGCTCAATGATGGCCGCGCGCCCGATGGCCGGCGCATCCTGTCCAGCGCATGGCTCGCCGCCATGCGCACGCCGTGCGCCATCGCGCCGTACTACGGCTACCTGATCTGGCTGAACCACGAAGGCCGGGTGTTTCCCAGCGTGCCGGCGTCCAGCTTCTTCGGCGTGGGCGCGGGCAGCTCGTTCACCTGGGTCGAACCGGAACGCAAGATGGTCGTGATCGTGCGCTGGCTCAATTCCGCCCACGCGGACGCGCTGTTCGGCAAGATCCTGGCCGCCGTCGACGCGCCGGCCAGCTGAGCGGGCCTTGCCCCGGAATCCCTGCGGCCCGCAGGGATTTTCCGCGGCCTGTCAGCATTCTTCTGGCAACATGACCCATCCGCTCGCCGGGCAGCCGGCGGGCGTGTTGGCATTTGCCTGGCAACTTCCCGCTTTCAAGCCATAGCCGCGCGCGTTGTCTCATTCAATGCGCGCCCGATAAGGACATCTTCATCATGAATTACCGCCGACTCGGAACCAGCAACCTGCGTGTATCGCCCCTGTGCCTGGGCACCATGATGTTCGGCGAGCAGACGCCGGACGACGAAGCCGCGCGCATTGTCGCGTCGGCCCGCGACCACGGCCTGAATTTCATCGACACGGCCGACGTCTACAACGAAGGCCGCTCCGAAGAAGTGGTGGGCAGGCTGCTGGCCGGGCAGCGCCACGACTGGGTGCTGGCCAGCAAGATCGGCAACGTCGTGGGCAAGGCGCCGAACCAGTCGCGTTATTCGCGCCAGTGGCTGATCCGCGGCGTGGAACAAAGCCTGGCGCGCCTGGACACGGACTTCCTGGACATCCTGTACCTGCATCGCGACTACCACGAAGAAAACCTGGAAGAAGCGCTGTTCGCGCTGGGCGACCTGATCCGCGCGGGCAAGCTGCGCAGCTTCGGGCTGTCGAACT
Source organism: Achromobacter sp. UMC71 (assembly GCF_014170305.1). GTDB lineage: Bacteria > Pseudomonadota > Gammaproteobacteria > Burkholderiales > Burkholderiaceae_B > Achromobacter. Next base: position 37,042 of record NZ_LZZT01000008.1, on the reverse strand, counting down.
TCCGGGGATGGCGCATCGCCGAAACCCTGCGCCTGTGCGAAAAGCTGGGCGTGCCGCAGCCGGTGGTGTGCCAGCCGTACTACAACATGCTGAACCGCGGCCCCGAAGTCGAGATCCTGCCGGCCTGCCAGCATTACGGGCTGGGCGTGGTGCCGTACAGCCCCATCGCCCGCGGCGTGCTGACCGGCAAGTACCTGCCGGGCCAGGCGCCGGCCGCCGACACGCGCGCCGGCCGGGGCGATCGCCGCATCCTGGCCACCGAGTTCCGCGAAGAATCGCTGCAGATCGCGCAGCAGCTGGTGCAGCACAGCGCCACGCGCGGCGTGCAGCCGGGTCACTTCGCCACGGCTTGGGTGCTGGCCAACCCGATCGTCACCAGCGTCATCGCCGGTCCGCGCACCCTGGCGCAGATGGACGATTACTACGCCGCGCTGGAGGTGAGGATCACGCCTGAAGACGAAGCCCTGGTCGACGGCTGGGTCACGCCGGGCCATGCGTCCACGCCTGGCTACAACGATCCGAACTACCCGTTCTTCGGCCGTCCCGTCGCGCTGGGCTGACGAGGGTGAGGGCGGGGCCGCAAGGGGTCCCGCCTGTATGACGGCTTATCTATAAGACAAGGCCGAGACCACCGACGCCTGCCGCCCGGCAGCCCACCCACCGCGCACTTTCAGCGCGCCGCCGCCGGCTCGGCAATCCCGTACAGCAGCATCTGCTCGGCCACCGTCGCGATGCCCAGCCGGGCAATGCGGCCGCGGCGTTCGGCGTCGATCATGCTGGTGATCACCGTGATCAGCAGCTCGGTCAGCGCGGCCGCCGTGATGTCCACCCGGAACACGCCTTCGCGCTGGCCCCGCAGGAAGAACGCGTCCAGCGTTTCCTGGTAGCCCGACCAGCTATCCATGACGTCGGGCTGCATTTCCGAGTCCGGCTTCCAGTGATACATCAGGAAGATCGCCAGTTCCTTGTGCGCCAGGTGCTGCTCGATCAGGTTGCGCACGGCATCACGCGGCGCGGCGCTATCCAGCCGCGAATTGATCAGCGCCTGCTTCATCACCTGGGCGCCGTGCGTCATGAGGCGCGTCACCAACTGCTCGCGCGTCTGACAGAAGCGGTACAGCGTGGCCTTGCTGACGCCCACCGCACGCGCCAGTTCCTGCAGGGTGGCGCGTGGCTGGTCGACCATCGCCAGCGACAGCGCGATCAGCAACCGTTCGTGGCCGGCATCGTCGGACATGGCTTCTCTCTCCCTCATTGTTCCGTTCTTGGGACGGTATTGGATCATGACTGATTCAATTTGCGCAAACTTAGGCCAACTTTACAAGTTAAGACTTGTTAATGTCTTGAAAGATTCTATACAGAACTAAATGAATCATTATTGATTCAAATTAATCTGTAAGGTAGCATTCAAGCCTTATTAAGTTCAAGACGCCGCCGGCGGGAGGAAAGAATGATCAAACATCAACCATGGCGTTGGCCCGTCGTCGCGGCGTTGACGGCGGTTGTGCTGGCCGGTTGCGGCGGCGACGAGATGGCGGCCGGCCCGGCCGAGCCGCGCGCGGTGCAGGTGGTGGCGGTGCAGCCGCAGCGTTACGACCTGGCCAGCTCGCTGCCCGGCCGGGTCGAGCCCGTGCGCGTGGCCGAGGTGCGGGCGCGGGTCGCCGGCATCGTCCTTAGCCGCAATTTCGAGGAAGGCGCCGACGTCAAGGCGGGCGACGTGCTGTTCCGGATCGATCCGGCGCCCTTCAAGGCTGCGCTGTCGCGCGCCCAGGGCGAGTTGGCCAAGGCCGACGCCGCCCTGTCCGACGCCCAGGCGGTGCTGCGGCGCTACACCCCGCTCGTCAAGATCGAAGCCGTCAGCCAGCAGGATTTCGATACCGCCAGCGCGGCAGTCAAGAGTGCCCAGGCGGCGCGCCGCTCGGCCCAGGCCGACGTCGAAACCGCGCAGTTGAATCTGGACTATGCGACGGTCAAGGCGCCGATTTCCGGCCGCATCGGCCGCGCCCAGGTCACCGAAGGCGCCCTGGTCGGCCAGAACGAAGCCACCGTCATGGCCAAGATCCAGCAACTGGACCCCATCTATGTCGATTTCACCCAGCCGGTGGCCGACATGCTGCGCATGCGCGACGCCATGCAGACGGGTGAACTGGGCCAGGAAGAGGGCGCGGACATTTCCATCAGCATCGACGGCGCCAACCGCAGCCGCAGCGGCCGCCTGCTGTTCTCGGATATCGCGGTCGATCGCGGCACGGGTCAGGTGTCCCTGCGCGGTGAATTCGCCAACCCGGACGTGCTGCTGCTGCCGGGCATGTATGTGCGGGTGCAGACCCGCCAGGGCGTGGACCCCGAAGCCATCCTGGTGCCGCAGCGCGCCGTCACGCGCAGCACCGACGGCAAGCCGCAGGTGCTGCTGGTGGGCGAGGGCGATGTGGTGCAGACCCGCCTGGTGCGTACCGGCACCATGCGCGGATCCGACTGGCACATCGTCGAGGGCCTGGCGGCCGGCGACCGGGTCATCGTCGGTGGCGTCAATGCCGCCGTGCCGGGCCAGAAGGTCAGCGTGACGCCGGCCCCGCAAGCCAAGGTCGCGGCCGTGCCGGGCGGGGACGCCGATGCGGTCCGCTGACCCGCGCGCGCGGGTCCTGCCGCAGACCCGCCCGTCTCCTTATGCGCCGCGGCCCTGCGCCGCGCGCCCGCCGGCGCACCGCCCGCCCATCCGAGGTTAGATCATGTCCAAGTTCTTCATTGGCCGCCCCAAATTCGCGTGGGTGGTGGCCATCTTCATCTCGCTCGCCGGCATCCTGGCGATTCCGTCGCTGCCCGTGTCGCAGTTTCCGGTGGTGGCGCCGCCCCAGGTGACCATCAACGCCATCTATCCCGGCGCATCCGCCAGCACTCTGGTGGACTCGGTGACCAGTGTCATCGAAGAGGAATTGAACGGCGCCAAGAAGCTGCTCTATTACGACTCGTCCAGCAGCTCCAGCGGCAGCGCTGAAATCACCGTCACGTTCGAGCCGGGCACCGATCCGGACCTGGCCCAGGTGGACGTGCAGAACCGCATCAAGAAGGCCGAAGCCCGCCTGCCGCGCGCCGTCACGCAGCAGGGTCTGCAAGTGGAGCAGGCCAGCTCGAACTTCCTGATGATCTACGCCCTGACCTATAAGGGCGACGATACCGGCAAGGACGTGGTCGGCCTGTCTGACTACGCCGCCCGCTACATCAACAACGAGATCCGCCGCGTCAACGGCGTGGGCAAGGTGCAGTTCTTCGGCGCCGAAGCCGCCATGCGCGTCTGGATCGACCCGCAGAAGCTGCTGGGCGTGGGCCTGTCGGTGGCGGACGTCAACGCCGCCATCGAGGCGCAAAACGTGCAGGTGCCGGCGGGCAGTTTCGGCAGCCGGCCGGGCTCGCCCGAGCAGGAGCTGACTGCCACGCTGGCCGTCAAGGGCATGCTGGATACGCCCGAGGAATTCGGCCGCATCGTGCTGCGCGCCAATGCCGACGGCTCGACCGTCAAGCTGGCCGACGTGGCGCGGCTGGAAATCGGGCGCCAGAGCTACGACTTTGAAACCCGCCTGAACGGCAAGACCGCCGTGGGCGCGGCCGTGCAGCTGGCGCCGGGCGCCAACGCCATCGAAACCGTCAAGGCGGTCAAGGCGCGGCTGCAGGAACTGTCGGCCTCGTTCCCCGAGGACGTTGCCTATTCGGTGCCATTCGACAGCTCGCGCTTTGTCAGCGTCGCCATCGAAAAGGTGGTGTACACGCTGTTCGAAGCCATGGCGCTGGTGTTCGTGGTCATGTTCCTGTTCCTGCAGAACGTGCGCTATACGCTGATTCCGTCCATTGTGGTGCCGGTGTGCCTGCTGGGCACCTTCGCGGTCATGTCGTTGCTGGGTTTCTCGGTCAACATGATGACGATGTTCGGCATGGTGCTGGCCATCGGCATCCTGGTGGACGATGCCATCGTGGTGGTCGAAAACGTCGAACGCATCATGGCCGAAGAAGGCCTGCCTCCGCGCGAGGCCACCGTCAAGGCCATGAGCCAGGTGTCCGGCGCCATTGTCGGCATCACCCTGGTGCTGTCGGCCGTGTTTCTGCCGCTGGCCTTCATGAGCGGCTCGGTGGGCGTGATCTACCAGCAGTTCTCGCTGTCGCTGGCGGTGTCCATCCTGTTCTCGGGCTTCCTGGCGCTGACCTTCACGCCGGCCTTGTGCGCCACCTTCCTCAAGCCGATTCCCAAGGGCCACCACGAGGAAAAGCGCGGCTTCTTCGGCGCCTTCAACCGGGTGTTCGCGCGCCTGACCGACCGCTTCGTCGGCCTGAATTCGCGGCTGCTGCGGCGCACCGGGCGCTACATGGTGATCTACGCGGCCATCGTGGCGGTGCTGGGCGTGCTGTACATGCGCCTGCCCGAATCGTTCGTGCCGCCCGAAGACCAGGGCTACGTCATCGTCGACATGCAACTGCCGCCGGGCGCGACCCATCTGCGCACCGACAAGGTGGTGGCCGACGTGGAACAGCACCTGATGTCGCTGGACGCCATGGGCGACGCCTTTACCGTCATGGGCTTCAGCTTCTCGGGCACGGGCCAGAACGCGGGCATCGCCTTCCCGTCGCTGAAAGACTGGTCCCTGCGCGGCAAGGGCCAGGCCGCCACCGACGTGGCCGACAGCGTCAACGGCCATTTCGCCGCCATCGACGACGGCTCGGTGATGGCGGTGAACCCGCCGCCCATCGACGGCCTGGGTAACTCGGGCGGCTTCGCGCTGCGCCTGCAAGACCGCGGCGGCCTGGGGCGGGCGGCGCTGACGGCGGCGCGCGACCAGCTGCTGGCCAAGGCCAACAGCTCGCCGCTGATCGCCTACGCCATGATGGAAGGCCTGGCCGACGCGCCGCAGCTGCGCCTGGACATCGACCGGCAAAAGGCCGAGGCACTGGGCGTGGGCTTTGACGCCATCAGCACGGCGATCTCGTCGGCCTACGGTTCGGCTACCGTCAACGACTTCGCCAATGCCGGCCGGCTGCAACGGGTGGTGGTGCAGGCCGACGTGCGCGACCGCATGACGCCCGAAAGCGTGCTGCAACTGAACGTGCCCAACAAGTCGGGCGGCATGGTGCCCCTGAGCGCCTTCGTGCAGACCCATTGGGAAAACGGCCCCGTGCAGATTTCCCGCTACAACGGCTACCCCGCGTTCAAAATCGCGGGCGACGTGGCCCCGGGCGCCAGCACGGGCCAGGCCATGGCGGAAATCGAGCGCATCGTATCCGAGCTGCCGACCGGCATCGGTTACGAATGGACCGGCTTGTCCTACCAGGAAAAGCTGGCAGGCGCGCAAGCCCCGATGCTGTTCGCCCTGGCTTTCCTGGTGGTGTTCCTGCTGATGGTGGCGCTGTACGAAAGCTGGGCCATTCCCGCGTCGGTGATGCTGATCGTGCCGATCGGCGCGCTGGGCTCGGTGCTGGCGGTGACCGTGCTGGGCATGTCCAACGACGTGTACTTCAAGGTGGGGCTGATCACCATCATCGGGCTGGCGGCCAAGAACGCCATCCTGATCGTGGAATTCGCCAAGAGCCTGCGCGAGCAGGGCTACACGCTGGTCGACGCCGCGATCGAGGCCGCCAAGCTGCGTTTCCGTCCGATCGTGATGACGTCCCTGGCGTTCATCCTGGGCGTGGTGCCCCTGGCGCTGGCCACCGGGGCGGGCGGAGCCAGCCAGCGCGCCCTGGGCGTGGGCGTCATCGGCGGCATGCTCAGCGCGACGCTGCTGGGCGTGATCTTCGTGCCGGTATTTTTCGTGTGGGTGCTGTCGCGGTTCCAGGGCAAGCGGGCAGCCGCCCCGGCCCCCGCCGCCGCAGCTCAGGAGTGAGATCCATGAAAGCGACTTTTTTAGTTTCGCGGCTGGGCGCCGCGGTCCTGGCGGCGGTATTGGCCGGCTGCTCGATGGCGCCCGTGTACCAACGGCCCGACGCGCCGGTACCGGCCACCTGGAACCAGCCGGCCGGCGGCCAGAACGGCACGCCGTCGGCGGCCGCCACCCTGGACTGGCAGTCGTTCGTCGTTGACGAAGACCTGCGCCGGCTGGTGGCGCTGGCGCTGGACAACAACCGCGACCTGCGCCAGTCGCTGCTCAACATCGAAGCTGCGCGAGCCCAGTACCGGGTGCAGCGCGCGGACCAGTTGCCGGGTATCAACGCCCAGGGCGCCGGCACGCGCCAGCGCGTGCCGGGCGACCTGAACGCCAGCGGCAACGCCGGGGTGCAGAGCAGCTACCAGGCCGGGGTGGGCCTGGCATCGTTCGAGATCGACCTGTTCGGCCGCGTGCGCAGCCTGTCGGACGCCGCCTTGCAGGAATACCTGGCCACCGAGGCCAACGCACGCGGCGCCCAGATCAGCCTGGTGGCCGAGGTGATCCAGGCCTATCTGGCGCGCGACAGCGCGCTGCGCCGCCTGCAGGTCACGCGCCAGACGCTGGACAGCCGCGAGGCCTCGCTGGCCCTGACCGCCAAACGGCGCCAGGCCGGCGCGGCCACGGCGCTGGACTACCAGGAGGCGCTGGGCCTGGCCGAACAGGCGCGCGCCGACCTGGAACGCATCGACCGCGAAGCCCGCCAGGCCGGCAACGCGCTGGCGCTGCTGGTGGGGGTGGGCGACCTGGGCCCGTTCCTGCCCAAGGGCCTGATCGCCGCGGCCCCCTTGGTGCAGGAAATCTCGGCTGGCGCGCCGTCTGAATTGCTGGAACGCCGGCCGGACATCCGCGCCGCCGAACACCAGTTGCAGTCGCGCAATGCCAGCATCGGCGCAGCCCGCGCCGCGTTCTTTCCCAGCATTTCGCTGACCGGCCTGTTCGGCAGTTCCAGCGCCGAACTGTCGAACCTGTTCGACGGCGGCCAGCGCGCCTGGTCGTTCACGCCGCAGATCACGCTGCCGATCTTCGCCGGGGGCCGCAACACCGCCAACCTGGACCTGGCCAACGTGCGCCGCGACATCGCTGTGGCGCAGTACGAACAGACCATCCAGTCGGCCTTCCGCGATGTGTCCGATGCGCTGGCTGCTACCGACACGCTGCGGCGCGAAGAGCAATCGCGCCGCGCGCTGGCCCAGACCAGCGCCGAGGCCCAGCGCCTGTCCGAAGCGCGCTATCGCGGCGGCGTCGACAGCCACCTGCGCTACCTGGACGCGCAGCGCCGCGCCTTCGCGGACCAGCTGTCCTACATCGAGGTGGCGACCCAGCGCCAGGCGGCGCTGGCCACCTTGTTCAAGGCGCTGGGCGGCGGCTGGCCGGCGTCAGCGCCCGCGCCGACCGCGGAGCGGGCGATAGAGCAGTCGCGCCATCCCGCGGCGGCACCCGCCCTTGAACCGGCACCCGCCCCGCGAGGCTGATGTGCGGGCTTACGCCTTGCGCAGGGCGGCGGCGCCGACGGGGGCTGCCGTTTCCTGCGCAGACGTCCGGCCGCCGCGCCCGATCAGCCACGCGCACAGCGCCGATACCACGCCCGCGAACAGCACGTACAGGCAGATCAGCCAGGGCTGACCGCCGCCGCTCTTGAGCAGGGCCGTGGCGATGATGGGCGTGATGCCCGAGGCGAAAATGCCCGAGAACTGGTACACGAACGAGATGCCGGTGTAGCGCACCTTGGCGTCGAACAGCTCGCAGAACAGCGCGGCCTCGGGCCCATAGACGGCGGCATACAGAATGCCCAGAGGAATGATGATGGCCAGCCACACTAGCATCATGTTGCCCTCGCTGTTGAGCATCAGCCAGAATCCCGGAAAGGCGGATATGGCCGTGATCAGCGAGCCCCAGCAATACACCCGCGTGCGCCCGATGCGGTCGGACAGCCGGCCGAAGTAGGGAATGAAAAAGCACATCACCAGCGCGGCGGCCATGACGCCGATCAGGGCTTCGCTGCGCGATATCTGCAGCGTCTGCGTCAGGTACGAGATCGAAAATACCCCGAACACATTGAAGAACACCCCGTCGATGTAACGCGCGCCCATGCCCTTGGCGACGTTGCCGGGATAACGGCGCATCATGTCCATGAAGGGAATGCGGCTTTCGGCGTTGTCGCGCTTGACCGCGGTGAACTCGGGCGTTTCCTTGATGTTCAAGCGGATGTACATGCCCACCAGCACCATCGCGGCGGACGCCAGGAACGCGACGCGCCAGCCCCAGGCCATGAACTGCGCATCGGTCAGCAGCGTGGACAACAGCGCCACCGTGCCCGAGGCCAGGCACAGTCCGATCGCCAGCCCGATCTGCGGCAGCGACGCGTAAAAGCCCTTCTTGCCCGGCGGGGCGTATTCATAGGCCATCAGTACCGCGCCGCCCCATTCGCCGCCCAGGCCGATGCCCTGGAACACCCGCAACAGCAGCAGCAGGATCGGCGCCCAGAGGCCGATGGTGTCGTAGGTGGGCACCAGGCCGATCAGGAAGGTCGAAATCCCCATGATCATCAGCGTCATCACCAGCATGCTCTTGCGGCCGATGCGGTCGCCGAAATGGCCGAAGATCAGCCCGCCCAGCGGCCGGGTGATGAAGCCCACCGCGAAGGTGGTGTAGGCCAGCATGGTGGACACCAGCGGATCGCCGGTAGGGAAGTACAGCTTGTTGAACACGATGCCGGCGACCACGCCGTACAGGAAAAAGTCGTACCACTCGATGGTGGCGCCGATCAGCGACGCGGCGACGACTTTGCGCACCGCGGTTTCGTTCTGCTTGGCCATGCCTGTCTCCTTTGGTGGGGCGGGCGGCGCTCTGTGGCGCCGTTCCGCGGAAATCGCTATCTCATGCGGTTCGATCCTGGTGGTGGGTTTGCGTGGCGCGGGTTGTCGTCACGCGGCTTGCTTCTGGGCCGGACGCTCGGCCTGCGGCTGCGCCTGGGCGCGCCAGCGCGCGGCTTGCAGGTCCTGCAGGATGAAGTCGGCCGCGCGCTCGGCCAGCATCACCACCGGCACATTGGTATTGCCGGACACCAGCGTCGGCATGATGGAGCAGTCCACCACCCGCAAGCCGTCCACGCCGTGCACGCGCAGGCGCTCGTCCACCACCGCCAGCGGATCGCTGCGGGGGCCCATCTTGGCCGTGCCGGACGGGTGGAAGATGGTGGCGCCGTACTCGCGGCAGAAGTGCAGGATCTCGTCGTCGCCCTGAACTTCGGGGCCCGGCCGGAATTCCCGTTTCATCAGGCCGGCCAGCGGCTCGGTGGCGGCCAGGCGGCGCGCGTACTTCACTGCTGCCACCGTCATGCGGCGGTCCAGTTCGGTGGACAGGTAGTTGGGCTGCATCGACGGCGCCTCGAACGGATCGGCGCTGCGCAAGCGCACCGTGCCGCGCGACGACGGCCGCAACTGGCAAACCGAATAGGTGCAGCCTGAAAACGGGTGCACCTTGCCGCCCGCCATATCGGCCGACAGGGTGGCGAAATGGAATTGCGTGTCGGGGCTGGTGCTGGCCGGATCCACCCGGCAGAACAGCCCGCCCTGGTTGATGCCCACGGCCAGCGGCCCGCCGCGGAACAGCAGCCATTGCAGCCCCATGCCGACCCGCCCATGCCAGGTGCGCAGCTGGTCGTTGGTGGTGATGGGTTGGCGCGTTTCGTAGATCAGCCGGATCTGCAGGTGGTCCTGCAGGTTTTCGCCCACCCCGGGCAGGTCGCGTATCACAGGGATGCCGAACTGGCGCAGCAGCGCCGCCGGCCCCACACCGGACAGTTGCAGCAGCTGCGGCGACTGCAAGGCGCCGGCGCACAGCAGCACTTCGCGGCGCGCCCGCAGCGTGCGCACTTGGCCGCCCTGGCGGTAGCGCACCCCGACCGCGCGGCTGCCTTCGAACAGCACCGCCATGGCGTGGGCGCCGGTTTCGATCCGCAGGTTGGCGCGGTCTTGCGCCGGACGCAGATAGGCCACGGCGGTGGAGCAGCGGCGGCCATTGCGGGTGGTCAGCTGGTAATAGCCCACGCCGTCCTGCTCCCCCGTATTGAAGTCCTGCACCCGCGGCACGCCCAGCGTGCCGGCCGCGGCGATCAGGCCTTCCACCAGCGGATGCGGCGTCTTGATGGAGGTGGCGTTCAGCGGACCTTCGGTGCCGCGCGTGGCGCCCGGGCCCAGGTCATTGTTTTCCAGTTTGCGGAAGTAGGGCAGGCAGTCTTCCCAGCGCCAGCCGGGGTTGCCGGCCGCGGCCCAGGCGTCGTAGTCGCGTCGCTGGCCGCGGATGTAGATCAGGCCGTTGATGGCGCTGGAGCCGCCCAGCGTGCGGCCGCGCGGCCAGTAGATGCGGCGGCCCAGCATGTTGGGATCGGGGTCGGTGTAGTAACCCCAGTTCACCACCTTGTGGAACATGGTCTTGCCATAGCCGATGGGAATGTGGATCCACGGCGAGCGGTCCGGCGGGCCGGCTTCCAGCAGGCGGACGCTGTGTTCGCCGTTCGCGCTCAGGCGGTTGGCCAGCACGCAGCCGGCTGAGCCGGCCCCCACCACGATGTAGTCCACGGCATCAGACATGTCTGGTTTTCTCCCTGGCGCGGCCATGCGTGAACGGGTCGCGTAACCCGGACGGATGGCGTGTTTACCCTGCTTGCCGCCGCGCCGCGCACTTATATACTGGCCCGCAGAACGGGATCGGCGCGATGCGCGCGCAGGCTGCATCTATGACGATTCTAGGAAGCGGTCGGACGAAAGAAAGCGCGATCCGCGCGCCAACGGGGAAATGGAACAGAACATGCCTCTTCGGTTTCAAAATCGCAGTGCAGCATCGCCGCAGGCCGTCGCGGGAGATGGCGCCGAGCCGCCGGACGACGCCCGGTCCCTGCGCGCGCTGCGGGTGCTGGACTACCTGGCGCGGGCGCAGCATCCGCCCACGCTGGCGCAACTGGCGCAGCGGCTGGAGATGCCCAAGTCCACCCTGATGCGGCTGTTGGCGGCGATGCAGCGTGCCGGTTACGCCGCGGCCACGCCTACTGAAAACGGCTTCGTCCCCGGCCCGCAAGCCACCGCACTGGCGCTATCCACATTGCGCGCGTCCGCCTTCACCCGGGCCTGCCGCGCGGTGCTGGCGCAGCTGGTCGGCAAGCTGGGCGAAACCTGCAACCTGACCGCGCCCGACGGCGACCAGGTCGTCTATATGGAACGTGTCGAAACCGCCGAGCCGCTGCGGCTGTTCTTCGCGGTGGGTAGCCACGTGCCGATGCACTGCACCGCCAGCGGCAAGCTGTTCCTGGCGTCCATGAACCGGCTGGAACGCGGCCGCGTCCTGGCACGCCTGCCGCTGACGCGCAACACGCCGCGCACGCTGACCGACCCCGCGCGGCTGGAAGCGGAACTGGAGCGCCTAGCCGCGCGCGGCATCGGTATCGACAACGAGGAATTCGTGCGCGGTATGAGCGCGGTGGCCGTGCCGGTGCGCGACGCGCAGGACCGGGTGGTGGCGGCGGTGGCCTGCCACGCGCCCACGGCCCGGCTGATGCTGGACGATCTGCTGCGCGCGGTGCCGGTGCTGCAAGGCGCCGCGCAGTCCATGAGCGAGGTGCTGGCGCAGCATCAGCCCGGAGGCTGAGGATGGCCAGGCTAGGGCCTTTGCGAGGCGCCTTCTAGTGTGAACAGGCCCTAGGCGGCGTGCTGCCCGTGCGCCTTGCGGCGCGACACGCTTTCCCAGGCCGCCACCAGAATCATGATCAGCGTGGTCAGCCCGCCCACCATCAGGTTGTCGGTCACGAAGGCTACCGGCGCCAGCACCGCCAGCAGCACCAGGCCGACCACGTGCGACAGCGGAAAGCGCCCGTAAACCACGGTCTTGTAGATGCCATTGCCCAGCAGATACAGCGCGGGTCCGCCGATCAGCGCGGCAGCCGCCGGCGCGACGATGCGGCCGTCCGGGTGCAGGATGACCAGTTCATTGGCCACCGCCGATACGATCACCCCGGCAATCAGGATCACATGCACGTAATGGAAATAGGCGCCCACCCGGCCCGGATCGGCGTGGTGCGCGATGGCGTGGCTGCCGTCCTTGCTGCTGGTGTCGAAGTACACCCACCACATCGCCGCCGTGCCCAGAAAGGCGGCCAGCAGCGCGATCAGGGTGGGCGCGTCCCAGCGCGGATGCTCGCTCAGCGTGGCGCCGGTGATCAGCAGCGTCTCGCCCAGCGCGACGATGACGAACAGCTGGCAGCGCTCGGCCAGGTGGCCGCCTTCGATGGTCCAGTCGCGGGTGGTCGAACGCCCCAGGCCCGGCAGCCAGAAACCGGTCATGGGCGACAGGTATTCGCAGGCCACCGCCAAGGCCCACAGGACCAGCCGCGCGTCGCCTTGCGCCAGACCGCCCGCGATCCAGAGCACGGCGGAAATGCACAGCCAGCCCAGCATGCGGCGAAAGTTCGGTGCCAGCGGATGCGCTGGGCCCAGATGCAGCACCACGAACAGCGTGCGGCCCACCTGGATCAGCACATAGCAGATCGCGAAGATCAGGCCGGTATCGCCAAAGGCGCCGGGCAGGACCGCCGCGGCCACCAGGCCCGCCAGCATGACGCCGAACAGCATCAGCCGCATCGGCAGGGCGTCCGGGTCGAACCAGTTGGTGACCCAGCAGGTGTATTGCCAGCCCAGCCAGACGGCGAACCACAGCACCAGCGTGTGGATGGCGCCCATCAGCGTCAGGTCGTGCAGCAGGCTGTGGGAAAGCTGGGTAACGGCGAAGACATAGACCAGGTCGAAGAACAGCTCGACGAAGGTGACGCGGGCTTCGTGGCCGTCCCGGCGGCGCAACAGGTTGGCGCTGGCAAGGAATGTCATGGCGGGGCTTCCTGGAGTAGGGGCGCAGCCAGATTACTGCAAGCCCTGCGCCGCGATCGTAAAGAATTCAAAAGCCGTGGCGCGGCCACGACGCACCGGCTGCGCGGCAGCGGCGGGCGTTGCCTGACACGTGGCTGTGCCGGCAGGGCCCGCCATGGCGCCGTTCAGTGCGCGGGCGGGGCGTCGCCGTGGGCGGGCAGGTCCCGGTTGCGTGAACGCACCAGTATGCCGCTGAGCAGGCCGGCCACCGCGGCGATCGCGGCGCCAGCCAGGAAGGTCAGCTGATAGCCGCCATTCAACGCCGCGGCGGGCGCCGCGCCGCCCGCCGCCAGCGCGGCACTGCGGGCCGCGGCCAGGCTGGCCAGCACCGCCAGCCCCAGCGCCCCGCCCATCATGAAGGCCGTATTGACCACGCCGGACGCCAAGCCGGACTGGCTGGGTTCGACATCGCTCATGGCCGCCAGCAGCATGGGGTTGAAGGCGATGCCCGCGCCCAGCCCCAAGAGCAGCATGCCCGGCATCACGTCGGCCACAAAGCTGCCGCCGATGGGCGCCCGGGCGAACAGCGCCAGCCCCAGCGCGGCCAGCAGCAGGCCGGTGGTGAGCGGCCCGCGGATGCCAAAGCGCATCACCAGCTTGGCCGACAGCCCCAGCGAAAACGCCGCCATGATCAGGTTGGCCGGCAGGAACGCCAGGCCCACCTGCATCGCGTCATAGCCCAGCACCAGCTGCATGTACAAGGCCGACACGAAGAACCAGGCGAACATGGCCGCGGCCCACAGCACGCCGACCACGTTGGCCGTGGCCACGTTGCGCAGGCGGAACAACGCCAGCGGCATCAGCGGCTCGGCGACGCGCGCTTCGATCAACAGGAACAGCGCCATCAACACCACCGCCGCGCATAGCAAGCCCAGCGATTGCACCGACATCCAGCCGGCCTCGTTGCCGTTCACCACGGCATACACCGCCAGCATCAGCGACGCCGTAACGGTGACCGCGCCCGCCACGTCCAGCTTGCCGCCGCCCGCCACGGCCCTGGCTGCCGGCAGCAGCCGCAGGCACAGCGCATAGACCAGCACGCCGATGGGGATGTTGACCAGGAAGATCCAGTGCCACGACAGCGCGCTGGTCAGCAGCCCGCCCAGCAGCACGCCGATGCTGCCGCCGCCCGCGCAGACGAAACCGTACACCCCCATGGCGCGGGCGCGTTCGCCGGCCTCGGTGAACAGGTTCATGATCAGCGACAGCGACACCGCCGATACCACCGCGCCGCCCAACCCCTGCACGGCCCGGGCCGCGATCAGCAGCGTCTGGCCCTGCGCCAGCCCACAGGCCAGCGAGGCCGCGGTGAACAGCGTCAGCCCCGCCAGGAACATGCGGCGGTGGCCCAGCAGGTCGCCCAGCCGTCCGCCCAGCAGCAGAAAGCCGCCGAACGTCAGCATGTAGGCGTTCACCACCCACACCAGGGACGTTTCGGTGAAATGCAGGTCTTCGCGGATGGAGGGCAGGGCGACGTTGACGATGGTCGTGTCCAGCACGATCATCAATACGCCCAGACAAAGCACCATCAGGGCCCACCAGCGTTGCTTACCATGTATGCCATGCGTCATTGTGATTCCTGCGCCGCGCGGGCGGATCGTCGTGGCGGGCCGGGCGCCGGTGCGCGCGGGTGTTGACAAGCCCTAATGCGTCAACCGCCCGCCGCTGATCATCCAGCGGGTGTCGAAACGGTCGATCAGCGCGCCATAGGCCTCGGCCCAGAAGGTTTTCTGCAGCGGCATAGTAACGCTGCCGCCGTCCGCCAGCATGTCAAAAATGCGGTGGGCATCCGACACGGTGGGATAGGCCAGCGACAGCGCCATGCCCTGCTTGCCGGGGTAGGGGTGGCCGGCGGTGGCGTCGCTGGCCATCAGCAGCTGGTCGTCCAGCGCCAGGCAGGCGTACATGATGCGATCGGACTCTTCGCTGGACAGCACCGGCATGGCGGCATCCGGCGGCGCATCGGCATAGCGCAGCAGCGCCTCGAGCCGGCCGCCGAGCACGCGTTCGTAAAAGCGCATGGCCTCGGCGCAATTGCCATCGAAACTGAGGTAGGCGGATAGTCTGGGCATGGGGGATTCCTCTGGTTTAGGGGGCGACGAGGAGCGCCGCGCCGATCTATGATGGCAACCGGCAATCGCCACGGTCGCAGAGACACGACCGCAACCCAAGGAGCCAGGCCATGCAACAAGGAAGCTGCCACTGCGGACAGATTACCTTCGAAGTCGAAGGCGAGCCGTCACAGGTACTGGAATGCAACTGTTCGCACTGTAGCCGCAAGGGCTACCTGCTGTGGTTCGTGCCGCGCGGCAAGCTGCGCATCACGTCGTCGACCGACAGCCTGTCGACCTATAAATTCAACAAACATGTGATTTCGCATCATTTCTGCGCCAACTGCGGCTGTGCGCCGTTCGGTTTTGGCGCCAGCCCCACCGGCGAGGCAACGGCCGCGGTGAACGCGCGCTGCCTGGTCTCGGTGGATCTGGCCGGCCTGACCCGCATGCCGTACGACGGCCGCAGCGTCTGACGCCATTGTCGCACCGGGCCCATGGCTCGGGAAATCCCCATGTCGCATCCGGCGCCCCGTCTCGCCGTCCGGGAAACCTCTTATTGTCCGCGGCGCCGGCGTCTCCCTATGATTCGTCACAGGATCAGGACTGATCCGAAGCGCGCAAGGCCCAGGCCCGCGCCGCGGTACCCGGCAACACCCCCGCAGCAATAATTGCTGCCCGAACTTTTCGTCTGGCTATAGAAGCCCCCGACTCACACGCACTGCGTGGTCGGGGGCTTTTTCGTTTTCAAATCCGCAACAGGAGACCGCATGCAAGTTTCACAGCCGCAGGACGACGCCCCGTCCGCGATCCGGGTGGCCAGTGTGCAGACGGCCCCGCAGATGGGCAGCGTGGCCGCCAACGTGGCGCGTTCCATCGAGATGGTCGAGCAGGCCGCCGCCCAGGGCGCGCGCCTGGTGGTGCTGCCCGAGCTGGCCAACACCGGCTATATGTTCGACAGCCGCCAAGAGGCCTATGCGCTGGCCGAAACCGTGCCGGACGGGCCCAGCGCGCAGGCCTGGATCGCGCTGGCGCAGCGCCTGGGCATCTACCTGGTCGCCGGCATCGCCGAGCGCAGCGGCGAGCGCCTGTACAACGCCGCCCTGGTCGCCGGCCCCGACGGCTACCTGGGCACCTACCGCAAGCTGCACCTGTGGGGCGACGAGAACCTGTTCTTCGAACCCGGCGACCTGGGCCTGCCGGTGTTCCATACCGAACTGGGCCGGATTGGCGTGGCGATCTGCTACGACGGCTGGTTCCCCGAGGTCTACCGCCTGTTGGCCCTGCGCGGCGCCGACATCGTGGCCGTGCCCACCAACTGGGTGCCGATGCCGGGGCAAACGCCCGACGGCCCGGCCATGGCGCACGCGCTGGCCATTGCCGGGGCCCACAGCAACGGCCTGACCGTGGTCTGCGCCGATCGCGTCGGCATCGAGCGCGGCCAGCCCTTCGTCGGCCGCAGCCTGATCGTCGGCTCGCAAGGCTGGACCGCCGCGGGGCCCGCCAGCGCCGATCAGGAAGAGGTGCTGGTGGCGACGGTGGACCTGGCGGCGTCACGCCGTGCGCGCCAACTCAATGCCTTCAACCACGTGCTGCGCGACCGGCGCCGCGACCTGTATGACGAACTGCTGGGCGCCACCGACGCGCCCCAGCAAGCCTGACCCCTAGCCCTGAATACCACGTACAACGGCGGACAGCCGGCCCCCAAGGAGAAATCCCCATGAAGTTTCCGCATCGCAGCTTCCTCATCCGACTTTCCTTCGTCGCCATGCTGGCCGGCGCCGCCGGCACGCAGGCGGCCGAACCCTTGCGCATCGGCGTGCCCGTGGGCCTGTCGGGCGCCAACAGCGTGGTCGCGCCCGGCGTGGTGCAGGCCTCGCAGCTGGCGGCCGACGAGATCAATGCCGCCGGCGGCATCCTGGGCCGCCAGGTGGTGCTGGAGATCGCCGACGACGCCTCGGGCGCCGTCGGCGCGCAGAAGGCCTACGACACCCTGGTATTCCAGAAGAAGGTGGACGCCATCATCGCCATGGAAACCAGCGCGGCGCGCAACGCCGCGCTGCCCATCGTCTCGCGTGGCAAGGTGCCGTACATCTACACGTCCTTCTACGAAGGCCGCTCGTGCAACCGCTGGATGCACGTCAACGGTTGGGTGCCCGAGCAGCAGGTGGCGCCGGTGGTGGACCACTTCATGACGGAACGCGGCGCCAAGACCTTCTTCCTGGTCGGCAGCGACTACGCGTTCGGTCGCGGCATGCTCAAGTTCACCCGCGAATACATCGAGAAGCAGGGCGGGCGCGTGGTGGGCGAGGAATACCTGCCCATCGACGGTTCCGACTGGACGCCCGTGGTATCCAAGATCCGCTCGGCCAACCCCGACGCGCTGATCAGCTCCACGGCCGGCGGCGGCCCCAACGTCAGCCTGGCCAAGCAGGTCAAGGCCGCGGGCCTGACCATGCCCTACGGCAACCTGGCCATCGACGAAGCCACCGCCAAGACCATGGGCGAGACGGCCGTGGGCATGTACCTGTCGGCGTCCTACCTGACCAGCATCGACACGCCGCAGAACCGCAAGTTCCTGGACGGCCTGAAAGCCAAGTTCGGCGCCGACGCCAAGACCGCCAACGAGTTCTCGGGTCCGCAGTACGAAGCCTTCTTCCTGTACAAGGCCGCGGTCGAGAAAGCCGGTTCCACCGACAGCCAGAAGGTGGTGCAGGCCCTGAGCGAAGTCTCGTTCGACGGCCCGCGCGGTCCGGTCAAGATGGACCGCCAGCGCCACGCCGCGCTGACCATGCGCCTGGGCCAGGTGCAGCCGGACGGCGCCATCAAGATCCTGCAGACCTTCAACCAGGTCGACCCGGGCGCGCAATGCCCCGACCTGAAGTGACGCCTGGCGCAACATAAAGCGCGCCGCCGGCCTGGCCGGCGGCGCCGGAGAGCACTATGGGTTTGATGCTGGACATCCTGAGCACGGCCGCCATGCTGTTCATCGTGACGGCCGGGCTGATGATCATCTTCGGGGTAATGAAGATCGTCAATTTCGCGCATGGCGCCATCATCACGCTGGGCAGCTACGCCAGCCTGGTGGTGACGCAACTGGGGCTGAACCCCTGGGTGGCGCTGCCCTGCGCGCTGGCGGCCGGCGTGCTGGTCGGCATGGCGGTCGAACGCCTGATCGTGCAGCCGCTGTACAAACGGCCGCTGGACGCCATCCTGGCCACCTGGGGGCTGGGCATCGTGATCGGCCAGCTCATCACCATGGCATTTGGCCGCGAAGTGCAGTTCGTCGATTCGCCGATCCAGGGCGCCGTGCCGTTCCTGGGCACGGAATACTCCGCCTACCGCCTGTTCCTGGTGCCGTGCGCGCTGCTGCTCTACGCCGCCATGACGCTGCTGCTGAACGGCACGCGCTTTGGCGTGCGAACCCGCGCCGTCATCATGAACGAAGACCTGGCGCGCGGCCTGGGCATCAACGCCGAACGAATCCGCTTCACCACCTTTGGCCTGGGCGCCGGGCTGGGCGCGCTGGCCGGCGCGCTCATCACGCCGTTGTCCAGCGTCGACCCCGGCATGGGCCTGCCCTGGCTGGTCAGCGCCTTCATGCTGGTGATGGTGTCGGGCAACTCGATCACCGCGCTGCTCGTGACCTGCCTGGTCTACGGCGCCTGCCAGGTGCTGGTCAGCGTCTACGTCAGCCCCATCCTGGGCGGCGTCACCATTGCCGTGCTGGCGGCCCTGACCCTGCGCCTGCGCCCCAAAGGATTCGCCCATGACTGATACCTCTCTTGCGCAACAGGCGCCCACGGCGCCCGCTGCCGATGCGCGCCGCGGCGCGCGCGGCCGCGATCTGCTGTGGCTGTCCGGCCTGTGTCTGGCCCTGACGGTGGCCGGCCCCTGGCTGTTCGACACCTATCTGCTGAACGTGCTGATCAAGGCGCTGTTCTTCGCCGTGGCCGCCGTGACGGTGGACATCCTGTGGGGCTACACCGGCTACCTGACGTTCGGCCAATCGGCCTTTTTCGGCGTCGGCGCCTATGCCGCCGGCCTGGCCTTTACCCACTACGGCTTTTCGCCCGCCACGGCCGGGCTGGCTGTGCTGGCGGCGGTAGCCGGGGCGGCGCTGCTGGCCCTGGTCACCGGCTGGCTGTCGTTCTACCGCGGCGCCTCGCCGTTCTTTGCCACCGTCATTTCGCTGGTGCTGCCCATCGTGCTGACCCAGGTTGCGCTGTCCGGCGGCACCTACACCGGGTCATCGTCGGGCCTGACCGGCTACGACACCTTCGACCTGTCCCTGGAAGCCTGGTACGTCATCGCCGCGGGCGGCCTGTCGGTCGTGTCGCTGCTGGCCTGGGTGGCCGTGCGCAGCGACGGCGGCCGCATCCTGGTGGCGCTGCGCGACAACGAAGCGCGCTGCAGCTACCTGGGCCTGAACACCGCGCAATGGCGCATCGCGCTGCTGGTCGTGTGCGGCGCGGTCGCCAGCCTGGCGGGCTTTGGCTACGGCGCCTTCAGCGGCGTGGTCGCGCCGGAATTGACCGGCTTTGTCTTTGGCACCGAGCTGATCATCTGGGTGGCCCTGGGCGGACGCGGCTCGGTCTGGGGCCCGGTGCTGGGCGCCATTCTGATCAACGTGGCCGGTTCGTATCTCAGCGGCAACCTGCCGTTCGTATGGCAACTGCTGCTGGGCGTGACGTTCATCCTGGTCATCCTGCTGCTGCCGCGCGGGCTCTTGCCGCTGCTGCTGGCGCCGCTGCGCAAGCGGCGTCCCGCCCCGGCGCCGCACTTGGTCGCGCGCCCGATTTCTACGGCAGGGCAGGGCGGACCGGCCGCCCCGCGCGCCCTGGGCCTGTCCGGCGTCGCCAAGCGCTTTGGCAGCCTGAAAGTGCTGGAAGGCATCGACCTGCAAGCGCGCGGCGGCGAACTGCTGGGGCTGATCGGCCCCAATGGCGCCGGCAAGACCACGCTGATGCGCTGCATCGCCGACGGCGCCGAACGCACGGAAGGTCAGGTCGAGCTCTGCGGCCACCCCGTGCGCCGCGACGGCCCCGAGCAATGCGTGCGCTTCGGCCTGGGCCGAAAATTCCAGAACGCCAACATCTTCGACACCCTGACCGTCGCCGAAAGCCTGCGCATCGCCACCACGCTGCGCGAGCGGCCCTCGTGGCGGCGCCGCGCGCCCCAGCTGGCGCTGCCGGTCTACGCGCTGGAAGTCCTGCGCATGACCGGCCTGGACCAGCAGCTGGACAGCGTTGCGCGGGACCTGTCGCACGGCCAGCAACAGGCGCTGGAACTGGCCATGGTGCTGGCCCTGGAGCCGCGCGTGGTGCTGCTGGACGAACCCACCGCGGGCTTGAGCAAAGACGAACGCGCCCGCATCGGCCAGGTGCTGGCATCGCTGGCCCATACCCATGGCCTGTGCTGCCTGCTGGTCGAACACGACCTGGACTTCGTGGCCGAGGTCGCCACCCGCATCATCGTGCTGCACCAGGGCCGTATCGTCATGGACGGCAGCTTCCGCGACGTCGTCGAATCGGAACTGGTGCGCACCATCTACGCCGGCAACGCGCCCACGACGGGCCACCCGACCCAGGAGCAGGAGCATGACTAACGCGACCCCGGCCCTGCGCCTGGAAGGCGTCGCCAGCGGCTACAAAGGCGCCGTGGTGCTGAACGACATCTCGCTGTCGGTGCCCAGCGGCGCCTGCGTGGCGCTGCTGGGCAAGAACGGCATGGGCAAGAGCACGCTGCTCAAGACGGTCATGGGCTACCTGCCCAAGCTGCGCGGCCGCGTCCAGCTGGGGGACATCGACGCCACCCGCCTGCGGCCGCACGAAGTCGCCCGTTGCGGTGTCGCCTACGCGGCGCAGGAACAACCCCTGTTTCCCGACCTGAACATCCGCGACAACCTGCGCCTGGGCCTGGCCCACGACAAGCTGTTCGACGAACGCTTCGCCGAGATCGCGGATCTCTTTCCCGTTTTCGCCAGCCGGTTGCGCCAGCACGCCGGCACCCTGTCGGGCGGCGAACAGAAAATGCTGCTGGTCGCCCGCGGCCTGATGCAGCGGCCCGCCTTGCTGCTGCTGGACGAAATCACCGAAGGCCTGCAACCGTCCATCATCGAACGCCTGGGCCGGGCGCTGAACTGGGAACGCGAGCGGCGCGGCACGTCCATGTTCATCGTCGAGCAAAACGTCGCCTTTGCGCTGGACGTTGCCGACCGCTACCTGGTCATCAAGCAAGGCGCCCTCGTCGACGAAGGCGAGGCTGGCGCGCCGCAGGCGGTCGGCCATATCATGGACCACTTGAAGGTATGAAGCCCGCCAGCATGAACCTTGACGTGTGGCCCCCAGGCCGCCCCGTTTCCGCAGCCCTCGCGCCGCGACTTAGTAAAGGATGCCGTTATGCCCCCCAGCCATGACAGTGACGTAGCAGGGCAGGGGTGGCGCATCGGCGTGCTGTACTCGCGCAGCGGCGTCACCGGCACCACCGAATCCCAGCACTTCTTCGGCACCGTCCTGGCCATCGAAGAAATCAACGCCCTGGGCGGCGTGCTGGGCCGCCCGCTCGAACCCGTTGTCTACGACCCGCGCAGCGACAGCGAAGAATACCGCCGCCTGGCCGCGCGGCTGCTGCTGGACGACGAAGTCAGCGTCATCTTCGGCGGCTGCACCTCGCACTGCCGCAAGGCCATGCTGCCCGTCGTGGAACGCACCAACTCGTTGCTCTGGTACGCGTCCGTCTACGAAGGCTTCGAATATTCGCCCAACGTCATCTACACCGGCGCCGCGCCCAACCAGGGCAGCATGCAGCTGGCCGCCTACCTCATCCAGCACTGCGGCTCGCGCATCTTCCTGGTCGGCGCCGACTACATCTACCCCCGCGAAACCAACCGCATCATGCGCGACACCGTCGAAGAGCACGGTGGCGACATCCTCGACGAAACCTACCTGCCGCTGGGCTGCGACGACAGCGACATCTTCGACGTCGTCCGCGACATCCGCCGCATCCAGCCCGACGTCGTCTTCTCCACCCTGATCGGCGATGACGCCCAGCGCTTCTACCGCCGCTACCACGAAGCCTGCCAGGCCGAACCGGCCGCCCCGCACATCCCCATCGCCAGCCTCACCATGGCCGAATCCGAGGTCGCCGAGATCGGGTCCGAACGGTGCGCCGGCCACATCACCGCCGCCACCTACTTCAACACCGTCGACACCCCCGCCAACGCCCATTTCCTGGCCCGCTGGCACGCCCGCTTCGGCGACCGGCCCGCCAACGTCTACGCCGAAAGCGCCTACAGCCAGGTGCATCTTTTCGCCCGCGCCCTGCAACGCGTCGGCAGCATGGACACCCGGAAACTGGTCCAGGCAGTCCACCAGGTGGGATTTGACGCACCCGAAGGCCGGCTGTCCATCCTGGCCGAAAACAACCACTGCGTGCTGACCCCGCGCATCGGCGTGTGCCGTGCCGACGGGCGCTTTGACATCGTCTGGGAAAGCGGCGTACCGGTAAAACCGGACCCCTACCTGACGGCCTTCGGCCTGGACGAGTTCTGGTTGAAATAAGCATGGACCACAGCCTTCGCCGCCTTTACGAAGACCTGCGCAGCGTCGCCGTCGCCGTGGCCTATCCGCCCGGCGAAGACCGCGACCTGCTGGTCGAACAGCTCAAGCGCATCGGTTGCCGCATTCACCTGTGCTGGCCGTTCCCCGACAAACCGCCCGCCGGCGCCGACGTCGTCTTCTTCCAGGTCTCGCAATGCGGCCAGAACAGCTCCGCCTGGTCCGCCAGCGAAGTCGAGGCCACCCTCATCGCCCTGTCCGAATACGAAACCCCCACGACACTGAAGCAACTGCTCAAGACCAACGCCCACGGCGTCCTGACCCGGCCGTTCCGCTCGGCCGGCATCCTCAGCACCCTGGTGCTGGCGCGCTCCGCCAAACAGTTCCAGAGCCGCCAGCAGAACAAGATCGACAAACTCGAAAACACCATCAAGGCGCGCCGCATCATCGAAAAGGCCATCCGCGTCCTGATGGACCACCAGCGCCTGGACGAACGCGCCGCCTACGAACACATGCGAACCCGCGCCACCGGCCTGCGCGTCAGCGTCGCCGAGGTCGCGGCCATGATCATCGAGGCCAGCGAAGCCATGGAAAAGCTGGGCCTGGGCGGCGCGCGTTCCCACCCGCCCACAGACACAAATACAGGAGGAGGCAAGGCATGAAAGTCCTGATCGCCCGCATGAACCACGAGACCAATACCTTTTCGCCCGTGCCCACGCCGCTGGCGGCTTTCGGCAACGACGGCCCCACCTATGGCGTCCAGGCCTACGAAGAGAACAAGGGCAAGCGCACCGCCATGTCCGCCTTCATCGACCTGGCCGAAGCGCAAGGCGCCTCCCTTGTCACCCCCGTCTCCGCCACCGCCTACCCCAGCGGCCGCGTCGACGGCGACGCCTACCGCCAACTGTGCGACCGCATCGTCGCGGGCGCCCAAGGCTGCGACGCCATCCTGCTCGACCTGCATGGCGCCATGGCCGTCGAAACCACCGACGACGGCGAAGGCGACCTGCTGGAACGCCTGCGCCAGCAAGCCCCCGACGTACCCATCGCCGTCGCCCTCGACCTGCACGGCAACGTCACCCAAAAAATGGTCGACAACGCCGACGTCATCATCAGCTTCAAGACCTACCCCCACATCGACATGTACGAAACCGGCGAACACGCCGGCCGCATCCTGTTCGACTGGCTGTCCGGCGGCCCCCGGCCCACCATGGCCTGGCGCCGCCTGCCGCTCATGAGCCACACCCTGCGCAGCAACACCGCCGAAGGCGCCATGCGCCGCGCCGTCCAGGCCGCCCGCGGCGCCGAGGCCGGCGGCATGCTGGGCGTGTCCGTCCTGGCCGGATTTGCCCTGGCCGACATCCCCGACCCGTGCCTGTCCGTCGTTGTGGTCGCCGCCAGCGATGCCGAGGGCGCCGACCGCGTCGCCGCGGGCCTGGCCGCCGCCATCTGGGAAGACCGCGACGGCTTCGTCTACGAAGCCGAACCCCTGGCCGCCTCCCTGGACCGCGCCGTCGCCCTGTCACGCGGCGCCGACCGCCCCGTGCTGCTGCTGGACCACGGCGACAACTGCATGTCCGGCGGAACCTGCGACACGATGGACGTGCTGATGGCCGCCGTCGACGCGGGTCTCACCGGCATCGTCGCCGGCCTGTACTGCGACCCCGAAGCCGTTGCCGCCATGATCCAGGCCGGGGAGGGCGCCAGGGTGGAACTGCCGGTTGGCAACAAACTGCCCATCCCCGCCATCGGCCGCCCCGCCAAGCCGATCACGTTGCGCGGCGTCGTGCGTGCCATTACCGACGGCAGCTACGTCATCACCGGCCCCACCTACACCGGCCAGACCGCCTGCATGGGGCGTAGCGCCGTGCTGGACATCGGCGCCGCGCAATTGGTGATCACCGAAAGAACGCACGAGCCGTGGGACCTGGGCGTTTTCGACAGCCTGGGCATCAACCCGCGCGAGGCGCGCTTCGTGCTGGTCAAATCGCGCATGTACTGCCGGCCGGTCTTCGTGCCGATCTCGTGCGCCCTGGTCGAATGCGACAGCCCGGGGGTGACCAGCTCGGACTTTTCGTTGTTTCCGTATCAGCGGCGGAATCGTCCACGGTATCCGCTGGATCCGTTCAAGCCGGCGTCGGTGTCGCCGTGAGGGTGTTCGACCCGTCAGACATTCCCTAATGAAAGCGTCGGGCGCCCGGCCCACAGCTTGAACCTCGCCAGCCTTTCCAGTTCAATGGAACATTGCGCGGGCGGCACGCCGCCGCCCGCCGGTTTTCCTGTCGGAGTGGCGTATGGCTACGGTGCATTTGCTGTCGGACGACGAAGTCCGCAAGAATCCCCAGGCGTGGGCGGTGTTCGAAGACATCCGCGCCACCCGCAAGTCCGATTTCGTCAATAACTTCTGGCGCGCCCTGGCCAACGACCCGCCGCAGCTCGAACGCGTCTGGGGCCAACTGAAGCAAGTCATGATGGCCGAAGGCGAACTCTCGCCCCTGGTCCGGGAAATGATCTACATCGCCGTCTCGACGGCCAACGGCTGCACCTACTGCATCCATTCCCACACCGCCGCCGCCCGCGCCAAAGGCATGACCGACGGCCAGCACGCCGAACTGCTCGGCGTCATCGGCATGGCCGCCCAGACCAACGCCCTGGTCACCGCCATGCAGGTCCCCGTCGACGACGCCTTCGCCGTGAAGTAGGGCGGTGCCGTGGCCACCGTCCCGCTGTTTCCGCTTTCCAACGCCCTGTTCCCCGCAGGCGTCATGCACCTGCGCATCTTCGAAGTCCGCTATCTCGACATGATCCGCCGCTGCATCGCCGACGGCACCGAATTTGGCATCGTGGCGCTGCTGGCGGGAAATGAGGTGCGTTCCCCCGAAGGCACAGAGACCCTGGCCCCCGTCGGCACCCTGGCCCGCATCGACACCTGGGACGCGCCCATGCCGGCGCTGCTGCAGGTGCGCTGTGCAGGGACAAGCCGTTTTCGGCTGGTTTCCAGCCAACTGGCAAAATACGGTCTTTGGATGGGCGAAATCGAGCCCATCCCCGACGACCCGATCCTTCCCGTGCCCGCCGCCTTGCAGCCCTGCGCCGACGCCCTGGGCCGCCTGGTCGCCCAATGGCAGCAAGCAGGCGTCCCCGCCGACCGCATGCCCCTCGCGCCGCCGTACCGGCTGGATGAGTGCGCCTGGGTGGCGGATCGCTGGTGTGAACTGCTGCCGCTGCCGCCCGCCGAGAAGGTGCGGTTGCTGGCGCTGACGGACCCGCAGCTGCGTCTGGCGGCGGTGCACGCGGCGTTGGATGGCCGGCTGTCGTAAGTACGGGACGGCTGGTACAGCAAGTGCTGCTGGCTGACTGCGCAAGCACTGGGCTGCCTTAAGCGTCCGGAGCGCGAGTAGGGCGCCTTAGCGCCGGTTTCAGTTGGCCGTGGCGACATGCCAAGGATCACCGGGCTGCAACCGACTGCGGCGGCATTGCAGCGGGTTGGATAAGCATTATTTTTTGGACACCATGAATATAAGAATCGACGAAGGCCTGCGCGCCTATATAGACCCCTTGACCGACGACGAGCGCGACGCCCTCGAACGCAGTCTGTTGGCCGAAGGCTGCCGCGACGCCCTGGTCCTGTGGGGCGACCTGTTGGTCGACGGCCACAATCGTTATGCCCTGTGCATGAAGCACGGCATCGAATTCCAGACCCGCCAGAACACCTCGTTCAAGTCCATGGAAGACGTCCACCTCTGGATGATCGAAAACCACCTGGGCCGGCGCAGCGTCTCCGA
Organism: Achromobacter sp. UMC71; assembly: GCF_014170305.1. Taxonomy (GTDB): domain Bacteria; phylum Pseudomonadota; class Gammaproteobacteria; order Burkholderiales; family Burkholderiaceae_B; genus Achromobacter. The sequence goes on along the minus strand of NZ_LZZT01000008.1, from coordinate 10,824 downwards.
TTTCCAGCGTGGGGTGTTGGCCCTGCGCAAAAAAGAAATCCTGCAATCCCGCAGCGTGCCGCCGTGGGAAGACGACGGCACCACGCCGCCGCCGCCGATTCCCCCCGCGCCGCCCGCCGCCGCCATCAGCCGCCAGACCCTGGCCCGGGAGGCGCGCATCAGCAGCAGCACGCTCGGCCAGATCGAAAAAATCCAGAAAGCCGCCGCGCCGGAATTGGTGCGGGCGGTCAAGGACGGCGCGATTTCTATCAATGCGGCAGCCGCGGTGGCCACGTTGCCGCCGGAACGCCAGGCTGCGGCGGTGGCAGGGGGCAAGAAAGAACTCCAACAAGCCGCCCGCGAAGTCCGCCAGGCCAAGGCCCCGCCGCCGCGTGAGGCAGTGCCGGATATTCCGATTGAGAATATCGCCGATCTGCCGGCGGAAGTGGCGCGGTTGCGCGAGTTGCTGGCGCGGCTGACGGACGAGCGGGATCAGTTGAAGAAAAAGATCATGCACCTGACCGTGGCGCTGGCCGAGGCGCGCAATGCCACAGGCAGTGGGGACGACTGAAGATTCAGGAGAAAAACGTGCCCCAACTATTCCCCGAAGACCGTCTCGATGCGTGGTTCGATGGTTCTGCCATCTGCGTTGTTGCGGTAGGCACCCACGGCGACCCACTGGACCTAGGCGAGGAAGAGGTTAGGGCACTGATCGCCAAGCTTGAGTTTTGCTTGGCGCAATCTAAGGGCGCTGATCAATAGACCTTTGATGGGTTTGAGGGCGCGGCTCTTTTATTGGCACACGCCCACGGTCTTCGCACCATAGGTTGCTTCGGCGACGGTGTATTGATCGCCTGACTTCGATGAAAGCTGCTGGATCAGGCGCTTGCAAGAAAAACCCATCATATCGACGTAGTTCTTGGCGGATCTCGCGGCCTGCTTATTCCAATCCACCTTCAGGCTATCCACCGCCACCGTCGCATCCGCAAGCTTATAGCCGTCCCCAGCATCCGACGACAGCTGACGAATCAGTCCATTGCGCGAGAAGCCAGCAAAACTAAGGTATTGGGTGGCCGAACGCACCGCATTTTTCTGGGGGATGGTGAGGTCTTGGGCTAGTGCGGGCGTTGCTCCAAGCATGGCGAGAGCAACAAAGGGGATGCATGCACGTAATAGTAATTCTTTCATATCCAGCTTTTGTGTCTTGGGGTGGATTGTGAACACGGCCGAAAGCCGATCGTCTGGGATTGAGTATTCCTGTGCAGAACAATTTTGGGGGATTGCTCGTTTCGTAGACCTATCGTTCAAGCAAAGAAAAACCGGTCTGTAGAGGTGGAGTAATTACTTCTAGAACCTCCACGATCGACAAAGTACGATCAAGTTCATTATGGTCGGCATCATAGAAAGTAGTTTCTTCAAACTTGCAGCGCAGGCTATCACCAGGAAGGATCGCAAACTTACGTTGATGATACGCAGTCAACCAATCCTGATGAAGAACATTGACACGAACGGATCGGTTACCCCTCAATACGGTCCATTGAGAGTGCCCGAGCATATCTACCGATTTAACTTTGAAGTACTCTTCACCTCGATTAGTTACTGAACTTGCAGGATTCCTAAAGGTTTCTAGAGTCGGCGCCGTAAGTACCTCAACGATAGACAGATCTCCATATTCTGTTTGGACCGTAACGTTGTGCCCAGGAAACAGAGCTCTTGCCTCGGCAACCTTGTCTAGCGCCCCTCTAACTTCATTCACAGTGGGTGGCGTGTAGCCGACGAGGTTCGATGGCGCGGCCTTATAGTCTGCAGACAAATCATCCAACGCATGTTGGATCTGAGGAGCATCGGCATTGATGCTTTGCAGCAGGCGATGTTTCCCCTTAACTAACAGCCCACCGACCCATTTCTTCCATTCCAAGCCATTTAAGCAGTCATCAGGGACATGCTTCAGTGCTCTAGCCAGAAGAAGCTTCAACGAGGAGTGTTGAACGTCATTCAGGATAGATACGGGCTCAAGTGCTGAATCCACGCTAGATAGGAGTACTTGGTCTAGTCGATCAATCGATTCGATCAAACGCATCGCGCCCTGCAACACGTCGGTCGCAACCGCCTTGCCGGGTTCGTAGTCTATGATAAGGGCGATTTCGCCCTCCACAACCTCTGTATCTAATGCTCTGTCCATGGCTCGCAGATATGTGAGTCAATTCAGTTAGGCATAATTTGATACTACCATACACTATTTGAAAATCTGTATTATGGCACCTTAAAATATGAGTGAAAATTGCATCTCCGTAAATATATTCTGATACCGTTATTTTCAATCGACCCGAGTTTTGGAATGTGCGTCAAGCCAAGGAAACTGGGAGGTATAGGAAACGCGCCTGGTGAATTAAACAAAATAATAAATTGCTAGCAATCAAGAATGCCAACCAAATTCGAGTCCGAATACGCATATGTTTTTCTATAAAATGCTCTTGGTATTAGAGTCAAGTGGGGGTGAATTTCTTTCCTAAATTTAGCGCTTTTGCTATGCCTGGTTGCACACGATAATTACAGTTCTCCTTTACTTTCGGCATAACTTTTGCGGCGGATCTCTCACGATGCGACCAATGAAAATGGTCGTTTCCACTATCTTGGACCTGTTCCGTGTAACCTATTACATTAACGTCATACCAAAACTGCAGGAAAGACTCAGGAGTGCCTACTATTGGTTTTGACTTGACGGCTTCATTGCTTGGCGAGCTGACGAAGGCGTTGTATGCCTTGCAAAATTCTTGATAGTCGAAGCGTGTCGAACCATTTAAATATTGAAAGAATGCCACAAAAATATCAAATTCACGGTTTGTGACGTAATAGTTAGCGTAATTCTTTACCTCTCCCAGTAAGTATTCTGAAAATTTGTCGGCGAATGCTGGGGATGTGAGGTCATTGGTCTGAAATACCGCACTATTTGCATTAGTAGAAGCTTTGGTTAGGCCGATCAATATTTTGATAGCCGAAAAAATATCCCTAGGCCGGTGAAATGACATTCTCAATAGCTTTTTAAAAGAAGCCGAGGCACCATCCCTTTTTTCTTGAAAATGAGCACTCCAACCAAAGAAGCTTCCGCACTGCGATGTAAAATATTTGTCCGAGACTTTGTATAAATCAGACTCCTTATATAAGTCATCGGTGGTGTGCCAATGAAATATCACCGAATTATCTTCCAATTTGCAATTAGAATTATGAAGATTTAGTGAGTCAAATACATCCGGTCGCAAGAGTAAGACGCATCGCATTCTGCCATTTGTATCCTTTGCAGATGCAAAATATTCAGAATTTAAATGCCAAGCTGCCTCTGCGAGACCCGTTAGACAATTTTGATATTCGACAAAGTCGACGCCATTGGGTTTGGCATCCAATCCATCTATAAAAAGCGCAATGTCATCCTTAAGCTTGACACCTTGAAGGCCGGATTTTAGGATTTTTTCGCATTCTTGAAGCGCGGCTTTGATTTCTTTTGTCGATGACTTGGTTGTTTGACTATTATTCTCTGTCAGGCCCGCTTTAACCACTTCTGGCAGATTGCCTGTGATTTCCGAAGTTTGCGTTAGAGTGGTAACAAACTCTATTACGTATTCCAGTTCCGGAAGCTGTGAATCGCGATCGTATTTGTTTATCGCATTTTCTACGGCAGAAAACTTTCCGTTAATTCTGTGAATCCATTTTTTTTTCTTTTCCACAACTAGCTTTGCAATAAGATAGAGCAGGGTTGCTCGCCACACTATAGAATAATCGGTGTACTCTAATTGGCCTTTCTGTTTAAGATTAATAAATCTTGCGTATTGCGTCTCCGAAATGGATATAAGCTTTGATGAAATATTTTTCGGCGACGCGTTCTGCATATGAAAAGCTAATGCTGTTTTGCCCGTGCCCTTCTCGCCGATGAAATAATAACAATTGCTATTGCAGGCTTTTTTCAAGAAATCAGTTTCTACATACGCATCGAGGAAAAATTTCTTTTTCTCCTTTGCTCTGTAGTCGATGGCATCTAGAGATGGTTCTATCAGTTCGTTTATTTTTTTCATTTTATTGGCGTCGTGATCGGTAAAATTTATCTATTGTTAGCAGCGAAAGTCGATATAAAAGCCACCTGTTTATAACGGGCGAATTAAATCTTTAGTGTTGAATTTTAAGATTTTCTAGGATTTTTTATTCGAAACTAGAGAGATGTCAGAACATGTTCTATGATTTATCTTCACAAAATTGCTGTATTAGATGCCCCATTTTCTGAGCTTTAGTGCGAAGGTATTCGGCGGAATCGGTTGTTGCGCAAATTTCGAGTGCTTCTCGCTGAACTTCTATTCCATGATCCCGAAGGCCAGCTATTTTTCGTGGATTGTTTGTGAGTAACCTGACCCGCGGTATGTCAAGGTGACGAAGCACTGCCGCTGCTCGGGAGTACTCGCGGGGATCTTGTGGCACGCCAAGGCGGGCATACGCGTCCGATGTGTCAAGACCTTCTATCCTTCCAAGTTCTAGGCCTAGAGTTTTCGTAAAAAGACCCGCGCCTCGCCCATCGCAAAGCATGTATATGAGCAAGCCACCACCTTTAGCAATATGCTCTAAAGACGATTGCAGTTGCTCGTGGCAATCGCAATCCAAGCTACGAAAAATTTCAGCCGTGTAGCACGCGCTTTGGAGTCGGCAAATTGGGGGGGAGGGAGAGTTGCTCAAATTTGACAGGCAGAGAACATTATCCTCTTCGTGGGGGCCCCAGGAAAAACACTGGAAGTCGAAGGTGCCATAGGCAGTTTTTAGCTGAGTACTAGCTACCTTATATTCAATTTGGACTGTTGTGCTCATTTTTTGAAGTGATGGTTTTTGTATCAATAGCTTCTGGCGTTGGAACAAGTGGGAGCCATCGCTGATGTGCGTCCCACGCGATTGTTCGTATTGCATTGACAAGCAACGGTACTCGTTCATTTTCAGGCAATGCATAGTCCAGAAGACCATATTGATATTGGTATAAATGGTCTTCTATTCTCCGTTGGCAATCTCGGTATAGCGACCACAGCGTTTGAGGTTTGCGGAGTTGTAGCCAAGCTGTACTCGCTGCGGCAGATAGTGAAAGGACAGACGGGAGAACTTTACCTATCCATAGGCCATCGCCTAATGTGACAAAGAGAGGACTGGTCAAGCTGCAAAGCACAACTATCGCGAAGCATAGGAGAGACTCATTCTTGTTGTGATCAGCCTTTCGCTTGAAGCCGGTGCATGTATCTAAAGCTAGTTTGTATGCATCTGGAGGAGGAAAACTGTTCATAAAGAAAGCTCTATTGTGAGAAGAGGCGTCGATATTGATGATATCGAATGACAATAATTGATACAACAAAAAAACGATGTTCAGGGGTATACCCAGTTGGGTAGGTCGATTTTGTATACATAACACAGCGTTGGTAATCCCTCCGCAAAAGCGATGAGGTCAGAAGTAGAATTGTCTCGTTGAGGAGTTCTACCGCATGAAGAAGTCGAGATTTACGGATAGCCAGATCATTGAAGCCATCAAGCGCGTGGAGGCTGGTCTTGCCGTTCCTGAGCTGTGCCGAGAACTGGGCATCAGCTCGGCTACGTTCTACAAGTGGCGTTCCAAGTATGGCGGCATGGACGTATCGTTGATGGCTCGCATGAAGGAGCTGGAGGCCGAGAACGCCCGGCTGCGCAAGATGTACGTCGAGGAGAAGCTCAAGGCCGAGATCGTGACGGAGGCGCTAGAAAAAAGTGGTGAGGCCATCTCGCCGCCGCGAGATGGCCCAACGTGCTGTGCAGGACCGCGGCGTATCGATCTGGATGGCCTGCGCGAAATAAGGTGTCAGACTACGTTTTCGACGAACACCCATCGAAAACCTAGTCTGACACCTTATTTGTGATGGCTCGTACAGCGCCTACGTGCCCGCCTACACCGACTGCGCCGTAATTTTGCACAGATAATTGAAAATAAGGTGTCAAAAATAAGGTGTCAGACTACGTTTTCGGTAGTCAGCAATCTTGGTCACTGCGAACGCTAGCCCAGTAGCAAAAACGTCCCACTCCGCACCACCTCCCCATCCCGCGCCATATACTCCCCCCACTACCTCCCAACCGGTAGTCCGGACTGGAGGCCGGAAAGCTATAGGCGGAAAGCCGCAACGCATGCGGCCTGACTCAGCCCCTATAGGAGGCAGCCCCATGCTGCACCACCCCCTCACGCAAAACCCCTGGTCCGTCGATTCCGACCGAGTGGAAATAAGGTGTCAGACTAGAGTGGAAATAAGGTGTCAGACTACGTTTTCGACGAACACCCATCGAAAACGTAGTCTGACACCTTATTTGTGGCAAGTTCGTGGTTTGGAACGGCGTTCGAACGAATGCTCATATTATATATAGCTAGAGCGGCCAAAAAGTGATCTCGCAAATGATGCCTCAAGGAGGATGTATGAGGAAAGTCTATAGAGAAATAAATCGAATTGTTCTCGAAAATCGGCGGAATTTTTCGATGGACGGTCGGCATCAGATGCGAGTAACGCTGTTTCGGCCATCTGGAATTTATCCGAAAGTGAGGATCAGTACGCGCCACAGCGCGTTCTGGGCCGACGAAAATTTGGCGTTTATGGTGGCTCGCTGCACAGAGTGGCAGGATCATTTGCCGCATAGTGATGTTATGTGGCTCAATCCAGAAGAAATTCGCCTGCTTGGATCTCTGATGATGACGGAACGCTTTGATGGCGGGCAGCGTTGTACATTTCGGATTATTCCTCGCTGCCATGCATATATTGATGGTCGCATTGACCTGAAGAAGACAGGTATTCTCGTTCAGATCAAGAAATCACTGCTTGAAACGCAGGGACATGTGGATTGGCGAGGGCTGCAAAATTCTTGGGCCACAATCGGGGAAAGCAAATTTGAGTGTTTTCCAAGCGATTGGCTGCAAATGGAGCTTCAGCCTCTCTTCTGGAATAGAATTTCCCTCTGCAATTTGGTGCTTCTTCGCGGAATTTATGCTCTTATCAAAGCAGATATGCTTGCACTCGAATATGAATTTCGAGAGGAAGCTACGATCAATACTTTCATCGCATTGGATGCGTCCTTCGAACTCGTACTGCGGCATTTGAAGCAATCTGGAAATCCTTCGCCAAGTTCTCGGGATGCGGGTATGTGGCTTTATCGGACGTTCGATGAACCTTTAGGTTTAAGCTACAGCGAAAATGTGCGTTATTTCGAGGCCTTCTACGACCAACGGATTCAAACACTGCATCCGGGTAGCCGTTTGGGTGATATGCCTTTTGCCCCGCTCGCATGGGACGACTACAGTCATTTGCGAAGTTCGCTGCCTGGCATACTCGGCTTTCTCTTAACGCGCCAATATACCCCCGAATTTCTGGAGCTTTTCCAAGAAGCCAAGAGACGCGCAGGGCAGTCTTCCACTAAGCGGTAGTCAGACTACAGTTTCGATGCTGAAAATCTAGTCTGGCTCTGACCCTAACCCACTTTTTTTCTAGCGCCTCCGTCACGATCTCGGCCTTGGGCTTCTCCTCGACGTACATCTTGCGCAGCCGGGCGTTCTCGGCCTCCAGCTCCTTCATGCGCGCCATCAGCGATATGTCCATGCCGCCATACTTGGAACGCCACTTGTAGAACGTAGCCGAGCTGATGCCCAGTTCTCGGCACAGCTCAGGAACGGCAAGACCAGCCTCCACGCGCTTGATGGCTTCAATGATCTGGCTATCCGTAAATCTCGACTTTTTCATGCGGTAGAACTCCTCAACGAGAAAATTCTACTTCTGACTTCATCGCTTTTGCGGGGGGATTACCGGTCGATCCGTTCCATCTCCGCAAAACCTGAACGGCCCGCCTCGACTGTTAGTGGGACACCTCAGAGTCAGACTACGTTTTCGATTTAGAGAAGCAGCCACCACTAAATAGTTGAATTTAGCGTTCACCATAAACCATGTGCAGGCATGGCAAGTCATTTTTTTATGCTAGAAACATGACTGAGTGCGCGGTCTTGAAGTACCTGAAAGGCTGTTTTCTGCCAGCCCAATTCCATATGCCTGAGCTGCCAGCTAAAGAACAGCATCATGGCAAACGCAACCCAGGCGATAGCGTAGTTCGCTATCAAGAACCACCATAGCCATGGCAATTGGCTGGTGTCTAGCAAACGATATAGCACTACCATCACCCAACCAGTAAAGAGAGCCGCAACAGCCATTGCGAACTGAGAAATCAGCCGACGCGTATGGCGGCCTTCTATCTCTACTGATCGACAATGAAGATAGGCGTGGATGTCTGCTCGACGAGCCGGACTGGTCGCGCTTTCGAGAAGCTCGGCCACAATAGAACTGCCCAACTCAGCGAACTGCACGGCTGTCCTGACCTTTTCCCTCAGCCACCGATAGAATTTCCGGGCCCAGCTAATGCCGAGTGCACTGCCCGCAACTACACCAAGCCAATCCGCAATTGTTGATAGTTCCATATGTTTCTGTGATATCTAATGTTTTGATAATCGTACTAATGTGAAGTCCGAAGCCTAAAAAAGTGAGTTGTCAAACTACCTCTCAGATGGGTTTCCATCGAATTATGGCGCGGCATCTAATTTTTCTGATCAGTGCTTTCAATTGCGTGGTTTAAAGATACAGAGAAAATCTTCGATTTCGTAAGGAGATAGACGCGCGAGAGCTTCGGGGAGATCCGAAAGCTCCACAACATTAGCGTTGTGAATGCCCAGTGCCCGCGCACCTTTGAGGGTGCCTGCGTGCAGGTGAACTCTTGTTGGTGCGAGACCCAAGAAAAATCCAAGTCGTAAGGCAGTGTCATACGTGTACAGAGGGCCGATGCCGTGAATAGATGAAATCTCGGCGCGGAGAAAATCATGAAGATCCTCAAACGACTCGGCCTTCTTGATGCGGTTATGAAATCGTTGGAGCAGATGGAACACCCGCCTCATCGGCTTTTTGGGAATTCTCCGTTGGTGGGCGTATCTCTTGTCTCGATGGTCCGAAGCGAAAGCAGCATGACGAATCGCCAATTCTAGCGAAGGCATCGTTTCAAAGAATATTTTTTCTCTCAATGCGGCAGGACGGTGCTTTTCAATATGTGAATTGACTAGTGAGTCAAGGGAAGAATTGGTTATTGAAAGGGGACTCGCGGTGTTCCTGCAACCCATTGCATTGATTCCATTTGTTGATGTTGATTTTCACTCACGGCACACGTTTGACGGTGCGTTTAGAACTCATTGTGTGCAAAGTAGTGGCCAGCCATGCATTGCGCGCCTGCGCTGTTCAAGCAAAGTGCGAAGTAGCTTGTCCCCGTTCGCCCGAGGAGCGTGGGTCTGACAGGTGCGATACAGAAACGTCCGCGTATAGGTATTCAGTGTCGGATAGCCGCTTAGTCCAAGGCATCCCGTACCTCCGTTTCCATGCGTATGCTCTCGTGCACGAGCCTTCAGGTTTTTTCCTCCGCCTGAATAAACTACATATGACTGCCCCGCACGCGAACGAAGAATCATCTCATCGTAGCTTCGCAAGAGCGTTGCCGCGGCTGCTCGGCGAGAGAGGTTGTAGTGTTTGGCCCGGTTTTCTACAGGCACGAGTGTTCCAAGAACGGACGCAGGAGCGTTTGTCTCAACTGCATACCAGCTAGGCACGGCGGGGACCGAAGTCCACCAGCCTTTCTCGCCAGGAGTGAGTTCAATTCGCGTAAACGTGCCCAAATCAAGATTAGGAAGTGATGTCATGATTTCAGTCCAGATCAAACGCTTGATTGGTGAAAAATATCGATTCGGACATGAGATCGACTACTCCTAGCCGAAGATTGGCTGCGCTATTTTTGAAATAGTGTAGCCATGAGACGTTGGTTTGTATCAGCAATGGTGTCAGAGGACGGTTTGGATAGCCGAAACCGTAGTCTGATGCCATGGTTTGTGACGCAGCACAAAACAAGGTTTGAGATATGGTGGTTCACACGCCAATACACTTTTTAAAAGACCCGGCCGCAGTATTAAGGTCACCTTTTCTTGGATTGAATATTCCTCTGACATAGAGTTCTCGTAAGAGGCGGGTCTTTTTCACATTCCAAAGAAGCGGATTTGTCTTCAGGCATGCCGCTATCAACCAATCCTCAAGGAATTCGATAGCGGGCTTGTTGCCTCCAGCGGTCGCTAGGGCAGTTGGCCTACCCTTAGGAGTTGTCGAGGGCAAAAAATATAGCGCCGGACTGCCGTTGTGGTAACTATCAAAGATCTCGTTGTATAACTGGAGATGTTGATCGTTCGTCGCTTCTTTAATTACTGGCTGTCGCTCGGCTTTCCCTACGTACCATGGGATCACACGTTGTGCACCGGAAGGCTTGACGCCGAATACGTAGCAACCCGGGGCAGTGGAGAGGATGCCCCCACAGTCGCTCTCCGCCACTTCCTCGCGGAGTGAAACGACATGGTCCCGGCGAATGATGCTTTTCGTGCTGAGGTAGTACGGGCCGAACACTTCGAATTTCATAATAATTCCTCCTGAAACTGAATGTACCAAAATATGGGAGGATGTTCTCTTTGGCTTTGTCGATGAACGGTATCGGCCGCCTCGGCGATGTGCTGCAAGCAAATGCGCTCCTTGACTCCTAAAAATATGTGGCTTCCCTCAACCGGGTTGGATCGCGCCCCTCCGCCCCCAGTCAGATTGAGACTGTGATTCGTTATAAATAGGTGCAAGAATGCGGCGCCGCTGCCGAAGCTGTGAGGTCTCGAAACAGCGGTGTCAGACTATGGTTTCCAGCCATCCTGTCCACTGCGAACGCTCGACTGCAGCAAAAATATCCCACCCCGCAAAACCTCCC
>NZ_LZZT01000007.1 GCF_014170305.1 Achromobacter sp. UMC71 | reverse complement strand
CACCCCGCCCCCAGTGAACGCGTCGGCCCCGCCTTTTCCGTGGACGGCATGCTGCTGGCCCGCCACAAGACACGGCAGGCCATCGAGACCATCGCCGCGCGCATCCAACCCGGCATGGTGGAAGAAGACGCGGTGGCCCTGGCCAAGCAGACGCTGATCGACGCCGGCATGGCGCTCAGCTGGCACCCGACCCGCGTGCGCTTCGGCGCCAACACCATGAAAGCCATGCGCCAGGCCTCCACCCCGGGCGTCGTGCTGGGCGAACACGACATCTTCTTTCTGGACATTGCGCCGCGGCTAGACGCATGGGAAGGCGACGGCGGCAAGAGCTACGTGGTGGGCGGCGACGCTGGCCAGGCGCGCTGCGCGCGCGACGCCGAAGCGCTGTTCCATGACGTGCGCGGCGTGTGGTTGCGCGAACGCCTGAGCGGCCAGGCCCTGTATACCTACGCCGACCGCCAGGCGCGCGCCATGGGGTGGGAGCTGAACTTCGACCTGCCGGGGCACCGGGTGTCGGACTTTCCGCACGCGGCGATTCATACCGGCTCGCTGGCCGACCTGGAGATCAGCCCGTCGGAAATGCGCTGGATCCTGGAGATCCACCTGCGCGATCCGCGGGGCCGCTATGGCGCGTTCTTCGAAGACATGCTGCTGGACGACGAGCACTACCCGGCGTAGGCGGCAGCGGCCGTAGCGAGTCCCGCCGCAGAAGGAGCGCTCGCCGCAGAAGCACCCGCCAGAGGGACGCCACCGGGCATGGCGGCAGGCGCGCAAGGCGCGCGCCGGCCGCAACGGGCATCACGCCGCCCGCGCGCCCCCGATCGCCACCACGCTGGCGGTGAAGTCCTTCAGCAGCGCCTCGCGGCGCGCCGCGGCCTTTTCCATGGCCGCTTCCTTGACGTGGCCGTAGCCGCGGATGTCCTCGGGCACACTGGCCAGCGCCACCGCGCGGTCCAGGTTGCCACGGTTCAGCTTGGACAGAATCGCGGTCAGCGTCTCGCGGTATTCGCGCGCCAGTTCGCGTTCGGCGCGGCGCTCACGTGTGTAGCCGAACGGGTCCAGCCGCGTGCCGCGCAAGCGCTTCATGCGTGCCAGCAGGCCGAACACGCGCAGCATGCCCGGCCCGTAGGCCTTCTTGACCAGATGGCCGTCCGGACCGCGGCGCGCGAAGAGCGGCGGCGCCAGGTGAAAGCGCAGCTTCCAGTCGCCTTCGAACTGCTCGCCGACGCGCTTGAGGAATTCGCCATCGGTGTACAGCCGCGCCACCTCGTACTCGTCCTTGTAGGCCAGCAGCTTGAAGTAATAGCGCGCCACCGCCAACGCCAGCCGCTGCGTGCCGGTGGCCTCGTGTTCGGCGTGCGCCACCTTGTCGACCAGGTCCGTGTACTGCTTGGCGTAGGCGGCGTCCTGGTACTGCGTCAGGAATACGCGCCGCACTTCGACCAGCCGGGCCAGTTCGCCGGGCGGCTTCTTCAATTCCAGCACGGGGGTCGCGCGTGGCCGGCGGATCTCGATAATGCCGTCCGGATGCGCGGGCGCCGCGCCGCCCGGGGCGAGCAGGCGCATCACGCCGGCCAGGTCATGCGCCGCGCGGCGCCCCCAGGCGAAGGCCGCCAGGTTGTTGGGCACCTGCTGGCCGTTCAGTTCGATGGCGCGCAGCAAGGCCTCGCGCGACAGCGGAATCCAGCCCTTCTGGTAGGCGTAGCCCATCATCAGCGGATTGGAATAGATGGCATCGCCCAGCAGACCCACGGCCAGCGCCGAGGCATCCACCGCGTGCAGGTTGTCCTTGCCGCAGGCGGCCTGCAGGTCGGCAGCGAGGTTGGCGCCCGGCAGGGTCCAGTCGGGGTTGGACACGAAGGCCGCGGTGGGCGCGTTGTCGCTGTTGAGCAGCGCGCGCGTGCGGCCCGGACGCAGCCGCGCCATGGCGTCCGCGCTGGTGGCCACCACCAGATCGCCGGCCAGCAGCAAGTCGGCCTCGCCCATGGCGACCCGGGTGTTCAGCAGATGCTCCGGCGTTTGCGCCAGCACCACGTGCGAATACACCGCGCCGCCCTTTTGCGCGAGTCCGGCCATGTCCAGCACTGAACAGCCCTTGCCTTCCAGGTGCGCGGCCATGCCCAGCAACTGGCCGATCGTGACCACGCCAGTGCCGCCCACCCCGGCGATGAACACGCCATAAGCCTGGTCGAGCCCGTGCGCGGCGGGTTGCGGCACATCGTCGTCGATCGCCCCTTCCGGCGCCAGCGCGCGCGGCTTCTTGAGCTTGCCGCCTTCCACCGTGACGAAGCTGGGGCAAAAGCCCTTCAGACAGGAAAAGTCCTTGTTGCAGCTCGATTGGTTGATCGTGCGCTTGCGGCCGAATTCGGTTTCCAGGGGTTCCACCGACAGGCAATGCGACTTCTGCGAACAATCGCCGCAGCCCTCGCACACACGCTCGTTGATGACCACCCGGCGCGCCGGGTCGGGGTACGCGTTGCGCTTGCGGCGCCGGCGCTTCTCCGTGGCACAGGTCTGGTCGTAGATCAGCACCGACACGCCGGGGTACTCGCGCAGTTCGCGCATCACGGCGTCCAGCGCGTCACGATGCTTGACCGGCACGCCCGGCGCCAGCCCCGCCATATCCTTGTATTTCTCGGGCTCGTCCGTCACCACCACGATCTTGTCGATACCCTCGGCCGCCACCTGGCGGCTGATCATTGGCACACTGATGGGGCCGTCCACCGGCTGTCCGCCGGTCATCGCCACCGCGTCGTTGAACAGGATCTTGTAGGTGATGGGCGCCTTGGCGGCCACCGCGGCGCGGATCGCCAACAGGCCCGAATGGAAATAGGTGCCGTCGCCCAGATTGGCGAACACATGCTTTTCCTCGGTGAACGGCGCCTGTCCCAGCCACGGCACGCCCTCGCCGCCCATCTGCGTGTACACCTGGGTATTGCGGCCCATCCAGGTCACCATGTAGTGGCAGCCAATGCCCGCCATGCCGCGCGAGCCTTCCGGCAGGCGGGTCGAGGTATTGTGCGGACAGCCCGAACAGAACCAGGGCTTGCGGTCTTCGACCACGCGCGGCCGCGCCAGCGCCTGTTCGCGATCGGCAATGAACGCCAGCCGCGCCTCGATGCCGGCACGCACGTCCTGGGGCAGCTCAAAGCGCAGCAACCGCGCGGCAATGGCCTTGGCCACCATCGCCGGCGAAAACTCGTAGTGCGCCGGCAGCAGCCAATTGCCCTGCGGCACCGACCATTCGCCGCCGTCCTTGTCGTCGAACTTGCCCACCACGCGTGGAATCTTCTTGCCGCTGCCGATCCAGCTGAACAGCTCTTCTTTCAGCTGGTATTCCAGCACCTGGCGCTTTTCCTCGACCACCAGAATCTCGTCCAGACCTTCGGCGAAATGCGCCATGCCGGTCGATTCCAGCGGCCACACCATGCCGACCTTGAACAGCCGCAGGCCGATGCGCTGGCACACCGCCTCGGTCAGGCCCAGGTCGGACAGCGCCTGGCGCGTATCCAGATAGGCCTTGCCCGAGGTCATGATGCCAAAGCGCGCATCGCGCTGCGGCACCTGCCAGAGTTCACGGTTGAGCTTGTTGGCGCGAGCGTAGGCCAGCGCCGCATAGAGTTTGTAGTCCAGCAGCCGCGCTTCCTGCTGCAGCGGCGTATCGGGCACGCGGATGTTCAGCCCGTCCGGCGGCAGCTGGAAGTCTTCGGGCAGCAGGATCTTCACGCGGTACGGGTCCACGTCCACCGACGCCGACACCTCGACGATGTCGGTGATGCACTTCATGCCCACCCAGACCCCGGCGTAGCGGCTCATGGCCCAGCCATGCAGGCCGAAGTCCAGCACCTCTTGCACGCTGGACGGAAACAGCGCGGGGATCATACAGGCCTTGAGAATGTGGTCGCTCTGGTGCGGCAGCGTCGACGACTTGGCCGGATGGTCATCGCCCGCCACCACCAGCACGCCGCCATGCGGCGAGGTGCCGGCGGCGTTGGCGTGCTTGAACACATCGCCGCAGCGGTCCACCCCCGGCCCCTTGCCGTACCACATGCCGAAGACCCCGTCGTACTTGGCCCCCGGAAACAGGTTCACCTGCTGCGAGCCCCACACGGCCGTCGCGGCCAGGTCCTCGTTGATGCCCGGCTGGAATTCGACGTGATGCGCCTTCAGGTGCTTGGCCGCCTTCCACATGTTCTGGTCGACCCCGCCCAGCGGCGACCCCCGGTACCCCGACACGAACCCCGCCGTGTTCAACCCATCGCGCAGGTCGCGCAGCCGCTGCATCATCGGCAGGCGCACCAGGGCATGGATGCCGCTCATCCAGGCGCGGCCGGTTTCAAGGGTGTATTTGTCGTCCAGCTGGACGGATTCGAGCGCCGCGCGGACCGCGGGCGTGAGAGGGGCATTCATGTCTACTCCGAGGGTCGTGGAACGCCCGCAGCAGCATCGCGCCGAGTACTTTTGGAGCCCGGGCGGGCTAACGGCGGAAGTGAATTCCGGGCGCTTGGCGCGCCTCTACCTGACGGTTGTAACCGCTCGCCCCACCCCCGGCAATAGGGCGATGCGATAATTGCGGGCATGGACTTCGCCCCTCGCATCGTCGCCTGGCAACGCCAGCATGGCCGCCACGATCTCCCCTGGCAGAACACCCGGGATCCCTACCGCATCTGGCTCTCCGAGATCATGCTGCAGCAGACGCAGGTGGCCACGGTCATCCCCTATTACGAACGCTTCCTGCAGCGCTTCCCCGACGTCGCCGCGCTGGCCGCCGCCGCCCAGGAAGACGTCATGCCCTACTGGGCCGGCCTGGGCTACTACGCCCGCGCCCGCAACCTGCACCGCTGCGCCCAGGAAATCGCGCGCGACTGGAACGGCCGCTTCCCGCCCACCGCCGAAGCCATCGCCACCCTGCCCGGCATCGGCCGGTCCACCGCCGCCGCCATCGCCGCCTTCGCCTATGGCGAACGCTCGCCCATCCTGGACGGCAACGTCAAACGCGTCTTCACCCGCCACTTCGGCATCGCTGGCGACCCCGCCAAACGCGAAATCGAACAACGCCTGTGGGCGCTGGCCGACGCCCAGGTCGACGCCGCCCCCGGCCTGGACATGGCCGCCTACACCCAAGGCCTGATGGACCTGGGCGCCACCCTCTGTACCCGCGGCAAACCCGCCTGCGACCGCTGCCCCATCGCCGCCACCTGTATCGCGCGGCAAGAAGGCCGCCAAGCCGAACTGCCCACGCCCAAGGCCCGCAAAGCCATCCCCGAACGCGAAACCGGCATGCTGGTCCTGCAACACCAGGGCGCCTTCCTCCTGCAACAACGCCCCGAACCCGGCATCTGGGGCGGCCTATGGAGCCTGCCCGAATTCGACGCCGCCGACGACCCCCTGGCCGCCTCCCGCGCCCTGGGCCTGGTCCCCGAACGCCGCTTCGAACTCGCCGCCTTCGCCCACACCTTCACCCACTACCGCCTGCACATCCGCCCCTGGTACATCCCGGTACGCAGCGCCACGCTGCGCGAACCCACCCAGACCGAACGCTGGATCCCCCAGGCAGACCTATCCAAAACCGCCCTGCCCGCCCCGGTAAAAAAGCTGCTGCTGGGTCTAGTGGAAGCCGGCCTCCCCGGCGACCTGCTGACGAACACCAAATAGCCCCCCCGCGCAAGCGCGCAGCGTCATCCCATGACGCAAGACACCGCGTAAGCCGAGCAAGGCCGCCCGCGCGGCCGACACGAGGCGGGCCCCGCAAACTCCTCCACCCCCAAACGGACTGTGGCCAAAATGCCAAGCACACCACCCGCCCCAGGGGCCGTGGTTAATCCGCATCAAGAGCGCGTGACGGGGCAGGCGGGTGAGGGCGGGGCGTTAGATGCGCCCGAGGGAATCCGAAGGGAGCCGAAGGCGGACGAGGATGACAACGGGGGGGGCCGCCGAGGCCAGTCCGGAGCGAAGGCTCCGGACCGCAATCGTAGCCCCGCCCTCACCCGCCTGCCCCGTCACGCGCGGCTTAAGAACCCACACGTCAAGACCCAACGCTCTCCCCCAGCAACATCACCAACTTCAAATCCAAATGCGTCGCCAACCGAAACGTGATCTGCTGGAACGCCATGCGCCCCCGCCGCGGATGCGCAAACTCCCGCAACCCACCTTCCCGCTCGACGACGGCATGCCGATTCCACCAATGCGCGAACACCGCACTCTGCCGATTCAACGCATCAATGAGCGCCAACACCGCCGGCTCATCCAGATGCGCCCCCGCATCGGCCCGGAACTCCGCCACCACCCGGCGCGCCCGCTGCTCCCAATCCACCACCAGCTCCCGCGCCGCCGGATCCAGGAAGATATAGCGCAGCAGATTAGGCGCCGGATCCCGATCCGGCCAATCATCGAACAGCTCCCGCAGCGGCGCATTACAGGCCAGCACATTCCAGGCCCGGTCCAGCACATAGGCCGGCGCAGTGATCGCATCCACGCACTCGCGTAGTGACCCTGGCGCCCCCATCGCTTCATCCCGCGCATGCTGCGGATCCGCGCAGTCCGCCAGATCGAACAAGTAGGCACGCTCGGCCCGCGCCAACTGCAGCACCCCCGCGATCCGCGACCACACCGACGGCGACACCGACACCTCGCGCCCCTGCTCGATCCACGTGTACCAGGTGACACTGATCCCGCACAGCTGCGCCACCTCTTCGCGCCGCAATCCGGGGGTGCGCCGCCGCATGCCTTCGGGCAGTCCGGCCATCTGCGGGGTGATGCGCGAGCGGGCGCTGCGCACGAATTCGCCCAGCGCCTGACGGCGCAGGCGGGAGCCTTCGTGGCCGGCCGCGCCGGCTTGGGGAGATGTGTTCATACCAGGATAAGCTGCAGGCTTGTACGTGTATAAGTGCCGTCTATCTTAGCGCCTGGACGCCCCGCGCTCGACAGCATCGCTGCCGGCCCTGTATAGATCGGGATCAAGCCGGAAAAACTGAATCAACAGGAAGGAGACAACACGCCATGCCCGCCGCTCAGACGCCCTCGACCTGCCCCACCGTCACCGAAGCCGCAGCGCTGTTTCGCGACGGCAAGGCCACCAGCGAAGCCCTCACCCGGGCCTGCCTGGACCGCATCGCGTCGCGCCAGGATCTCAATGCCTTCATCACCATTGACCCGGACGGCGCGCTGGCGCAGGCGCGGGCCGCCGACGCCGCGCGTGCCGCGGGCCGCGCCGCGCGCCCCCTGGAAGGCGTGCCGCTGGCCATCAAGGACAACATCCACGTCGCCGGGCTGCCCAATACCGCCGGCACCCCGGCATTGCGTGACTTCCGCCCCGCCGAGGACGCGCCGGTCGTGCAACGGCTGCGCGCCGCCGGCGCCATCATTGTCGGCAAGGCGCACATGCATGAACTGGCGTTCGGCGTGTCGGGCTACAACACCGCCTATCCAGGACCGCGCGGCGCGGGCACGCGCAACGCCTATGACCCCGAACGCATCGCCGGCGGCTCGTCCTCGGGCAGCGGCGCCGCGGTGGGCGCGCGGCTGGTGCCGGCCGCGCTCGGCACCGACACGGGCGCCTCAGTGCGCCTGCCTGCCGCGCTGAATGGCGCCGTGGGCTTGCGTCCGTCGGTGGGCCGCTACGACGGCGCCGGCATCACACCGATTTCCCACACGCGCGATACCCCCGGACCCATCGCCAACTGCATGGCCGACATCGCGCTGCTGGACGCCGTGCTGACCGGCAACGGCGCGCCCTTGCCCGTCCTGCGCCCCGCGGACCTGCGCCTGGGCCTGCCCGCCTATTTCTGGCAAGACCTGGACCCGCAGGTACAAACCGTCGCGCAGGCCGCCCTGGACCGGCTGCGCGCAGCCGGCGCCACCCTGATTCCGCTGGACATGCCAGGCCTGGAAGCCAGCAACGCCGCCAGCGGCATGCCGATCTGTTTGTACGAGCAGAAGGTCGACCTCATCGCGTACCTGCAACGCTACGACGTCGGCGTGAGCTTCGAGGACCTCGTGGCGCGGATTGCCAGCCCGGACGTCAAGGCCATCTTCGACGACCTGGTCGTGCCGGCCGTGCTGCCCGCGCCTTCGGGCGAACTGCTGCCGTTGCAACCGCTGTACGACAGCGCGATCACGGTGCATCGCGCGGCGCTCATCGACGTCTACCGGCACGCATTCCAGGCGCACGGCGTGCATGGCCTGCTGTTTCCCACCGTGCCTGTCATGCCGCCGGCTGCCGCGCCCGAGGCCAGCAGCCTGGAGTCATTCCAACGGCTGGCGCGCAACGTCGACCCCGGCAGCAATGCGGGCCTGCCTGGCCTGAGCCTGCCCGCCGGCCTGTCCGAACAGGGGCTGCCGGTCGGGCTGGAGGTGGACGGTTTGCCCGGCGACGACCGCCAGGTCATCGCGATCGGCCTGGCCATCGAGGGCGTGCTGGGCAGAGTGACGCCGCCGGCCTTGGCCTGAATCAGGCGCGATTCCTGACCTGATCCCGGGCCTGGGACCTGCCCTCCCGCCGGCGAACCCGCGGCGACCGGACCGGCCTACGCCTGCGTGCCGGGCATGGCCGCCAGCGTGGCTTCCAACGCACCAGCCACACCCAGCGTACGCAGCGACTGCGCGGCCTGCGCCACCGCCCGCACGAAGCGCGCGTCCTCGCCCAGGTCGCCGAATACCGCGGCCAGCCCCGTCATCCGCGCCGTCCAGGCCGATGCCGCTGCCGGCCCCGGCCCGGTCTCGCGGGCGGCCTGCTCCGCCCGATCCAACCGCGCGGCCAACACGCCGGCCAGCGGATCATCGATCGGATAGCGGCGCCCCGCCTGATCCACGCCGCGCAGGAAATGCAGCCAACCGGCTACCGCCAGCGCCAGCCCCGTGATCGGCTGATCCGCCGCCAGCCGGTCGCGCACCGTGGCCAGCAGCCGCTGCGGCATTTTCTGCGAGCCGTCCATGGCGATCTGCCCCGTCTGGTGCTTGAGCGCCGGATTGGCATAGCGCTGCAACAGCCGTTCCTGGTAGTGCGCCAGGTCCAGCCCCGGCAATGCCGGCAGCGTCGGCGCGATCTCCGCGCGCATCAGGCCGGCCAGGTAACGCCGCAGCGTCGGCTGGGCCACGGCCTGGTCCACCGTGGCCCAGCCGGCCATCACCGACAGGTAGGCCAGCGCCGAATGCGCGCCGTTCACCATGCGCAGCTTCAGGGTTTCAAACGGCGCGGCGTCGGCGGCAAAGCGTGCGCCGCCCACCGACCAGTCCGGCCGGCCGGCGGCGAATTCGTCTTCCACCACCCATTCCAGATAGGGCTCGGCCAGCACCGGCCAGGCATCGGCAAGGCCCAGCGCCTGCGCCACCGCGCCACGGTCTTCGTCCGTGGTGCGCGGCACGATGCGGTCCACCATCGAACACGGGAAGGTGCAGGCCTGGCCGATCCAATCGGCCAGGCCTGCATCCACCTGCGCGGCGAACGCCAGCACCAGGCGGCGCAACAGGCGGCCATTGGCGGGCAGGTTGTCCAGCGACAGCAGCGTCAACGGACCCAGGCCCGCCGCGCGCCGGCGTTGCAAGCCCCACGCCAGGAAGCCGACCGCGCTGCGCGGCGCCGCCGGTTGCCCCAGGTCGTGCACGATGTCCGGATGGTGCAGGTTCAGCGCGCCGCTGGCCGGATCGTGGCAATAGCCTTTCTCGGTCACCGTCAGGCTGACGATGCGCGTGTCCGCGGCAGCGATACGCGCCAGCACGGCTTGCGGATCCTCGGGCGCCACCAGCGTTTCCAGCAGGCAGCCGATCACGGCCAGTTGCTGGCGCGGTTGCCCCTGCGCATCGGCGCTGCGCAGTGCCAGCGTGTATAGACCGTCCTGCGGCGTCAGCGCATCGCGGGTGTCGGCCTGGCGCAGCGACACGCCGCAGAGGCCCCAGGCCAGCTCGCCGCCGGCATGCAGCGCCGCTTCGTTCACCGCCGCCAGGTGGCCGCGCGCGAACGCGCCCAGCCCCAGGTGCACGATGCCGGTGCGCAGCGCCGCGCGATCGTAGGCCGGCCGCGCCACGCCGGGCGCCAGCCGCGCCAACCGTGACGGATGCAGGCGGGCGTCTGGCCGTACCGCGCCCTGCTGCGCCGGATCTGGCTGCCGCGCTACCAATTCCATAGCGTGCCGTCCTGCTGCAGCCGGTTCACCGGCAGGTAGGCGCGCTTGTACGGGTACTTGGCGGCCAGCTTCTCGTCGATGTCCACGCCGTGGCCCGGCACGTCGCCGGGGTACAGCATGCCCTGGTTGAACGTGTAGGCGTGCGGGAACACGGCATCCGTCTCCTCGGTGTGACGCATGTATTCCTGGATGCCGAAATTGGGCACCCACAAGTCGAAATGCAGCGCCGCGCCCATGCATACCGGCGACAGGTCGGTGGCGCCGTGGCAGCCGGTACGCACCTGGTACAGCGAGGCCAGGTCCGCGATGCGCCGCAGGTGAGTGATGCCGCCGGCATGCACCACCGTGGTCCGGATGAAGTCGATCAACTGGTCCTGCACCAGGTCCTTGCAGTCCCAGATCGAATTGAAGATCTCGCCCACCGCCAGCGGCGTGGTGGTGTGCTGGCGGATCAGGCGGAAGGCCTCCTGGTTCTCGGCCGGCGTGGCGTCTTCCATCCAGAACAGGTTGTAGGGTTCCAGCGACTTGCCCAGCCGGCCCGCCTCGATCGGCGTCAGGCGGTGGTGCACGTCGTGCAGCAGGTGATGCTCGAAGCCGAGCTTTTCGCGGATGCGCTCGAACAGCTTGGGCGTGTGCTGCAGGTATTTCTCGGTGGACCAGTCGTGCTCGCTGGGCAGGTCGCTGTCGGCCGGTTCGTAGAACAGGTTGCCGCGGCCCACGCCGTACACCTTGTCCAGGCCCGGCACGCCGCTTTGCGCGCGGATGGCGCGATAGCCCATGTCGGCATAGCGCAGCACCTCGTCGACCGTGTGCTCGATATCGCTGCCGTTGGCATGCCCGTACACCATGACGCCGCTGCGGCTCTTGCCGCCCAGCAACTGGTACAGCGGCAGGCCAGCGGCCTTGGCCTTCAGGTCCCACAGCGCCGTATCCACCGCGGCGATGGCGGTCATGGTGACCGGGCCGCGGCGCCAGTAGGCGCCCTTGTACAGGTACTGCCAGATGTCCTCGATCTGGTGGGCGTCGCGGCCGATCAGGCACGGCACCACGTGTTCGGTCAGGTAGGCCGCCACGGCCAGCTCGCGTCCGTTCAGGGTGGCATCGCCGATGCCGGTCAGCCCCTGGTCGGTTTCGATTTTCAGGGTCACGAAATTGCGGCCCGGCGAACAAACAATGACGCGTGCGTTCGTAATTTTCATCATGGATTCCGTATGGACGGGAGAGTGTTCAGCCTTCCCAGCCCAGATGGCTGAGGAAGTCGCGGGTACGGGCGACCTGCGGGTTATCGAAAATCTGCGCGGGCGGGCCCTGCTCCAGGATGGCGCCGTTCTCGAACACCACCACCCAGTTGGCCACGCGCTTGGCGAAACTCATTTCGTGGGTCACGACGATCATCGTCATGCCTTCTTGCGCCAGCTTCTTCATGACGTTGAGCACTTCGCCCACCGTCTCCGGGTCCAGCGCGGACGTCGGCTCGTCGAACAGCATCACCTCCGGCTCCATCGCCAGGGCGCGGGCGATCGCCACGCGCTGCTGCTGGCCGCCGGACAGGTTGGCGGGAAAGTTGCCGGCCTTGGAGGCCAGGCCCACTTTTTCCAGCAGCGCCATGGCGCGGGCGCGGGCCTTTTCAGGCGCCATGCCCAGCACGGTGACCGGGCCCATGGCCACGTTGTCCAGCGCCGACTTGTGCGGAAACAGCTCGAAGCTCTGGAACACCATGCCCATGCGCTGGCGCACCTTACGCACTTCGGATTCCGCTTCCGGCAGCGCCACGCCGTCCAGCAGCACACGGCCGCCGTCCAGCTTTTCCAGCGCGTTGGTGCAGCGCAGGAGCGTGGACTTGCCGGAGCCGGACGGGCCGATCAGGCACATGACCTCGCCCTTGTTGACCTGCAGCGACACGTCGCCCAGCGCCACGAAATCGCCGTAGACCTTGCGCACGTTCTCGTAGAGCAGCACCGGCGGTTGATCCGCACCCTTGCGTGCGGCGGCCGATGCCGCGGCGGCCGGTGCCGCGGCGGCCGGTGCCGCGGCGGCCGATGCCGCGGCGGTCGACACCGCGGTATCGACCACCGCGGCCGCGCCCACCGCCTGTTGTTCCAGGATCATCTCGTTCATTCCTTGACTCCATATTTGCGATGGATCCAGTCGACCAGCTTGGCCTGCGGATAGCCCATCAGCCAATAGATCACCGCCATCGCGGTCAGCATTTCCAGCACGCGGAAGCTCTGTGCGCGCACCTGCATCGAGGCGTAGGCCAGCTCGCTGACGGCGATCACCGACACCAGCGAGGTGTCCTTGAACAGCGAGATCCAGGTGCTGGCCAGCACCGGCAGGATGCGCCGCGCCGCTTGCGGGATCAGCACCTTGAACATGGCCTGGCGGCGCGACATGCCCATCGCCAGCGCCGCTTCCATCTGCCCCTTGCGGATCGAATTGATGCCGGCGCGGAAGGTCTCGGAGTTGTAGGCCGACACGTTCAGCACCAGCGCCACCAGCGCCGTGGTCACCGCCGAGAACTGCACGTCCAGCGCCATGGGCATGACGTAGAACGCCCAATAGATCACCAGGATCAGCGGCAGGTTGCGGAAGAACTCGACGATGGCCACCGCGACGCCGTTGGCCACACGGTTGGACGACAGGCGCATCAGCGCCAGCACCATGCCGCCCGGCACCGCCAGCGCCATCGTCACCACGGTCAGCATCACAGTCATGGCCGCGCCCTGCAGCAGCACCTGGCGCGAGTCCCAGATAATTCCCCAGTCCAAGTTCATGAGCGCCCCAGATGTGCGTAACGTTGATACAGGCGGTCCACGCCGCGGGTCACCGGGAACAGGATCACGAAGTACGCCACGATCACGGCGGTGAACACCTCGATCGGCCGGTAGCTCTGGCCTGCGATGGTCTCGGCCTTGTGCATCAGTTCCGGCACCGCGATCACCGTGGCGATCGCGGTGTCCTTGATGGCTACCGTCAACACCGAGCCGAAAGCCGGCAACATGCGGATGGTGGCCTGCGGCAGGATGATCTTGCGCAGCGCCTGCGCCCGCGACATGCCCAGCGCCAGGCCGGCGCGCATCTGCCCCGGACGCACCGATTCGATGCCCGCGCGGGTCACCTCGGCCGAATAGGCCGCGATATGCAGCGTCAGCGCCACCAGGGCCGCCCAGAACGGCGCGAAGTTCACACCGGCCAGCAGCGGGAAGGCAAAGTAGATCCAGACCAGCACCACCAGCACCGGGATGGCGCGCATGCTGTCGATATAGAACACCAGCAGCACGCGCAGCCAGCGCGGTCCGTACAGGCGCAACAACGCGATCACCAGCCCCAGCAGGATGCTGGAGACCGCGGTGATGGCGCTGAGCGCAACCGTGATGCCCAGGCCGCCGGCGAAAAAGCGCCAGTTCTCGACGATGGGTGAAAAATCAAAGTCCATGGAATCTCCGTGCGGACAGGAACGCGGGCCGGCTCAGAACGTCACCATGACTTTCATGGCCTGGTGCCGGTCGGCGGCCAGCGCGAACGCCTCGTGCGCCTGACGCGCCGGAATCGCCGCGGTCAAGAGCGGCGACACATCCACCAGGCCGCGGCTCAGGTAGTCCACGGCCCAGGCGTATTCGTCGACGAAGCGGAAGCTGCCGACGACATTCAGGCTCTTGACCATGATCTGGTTGAACGGGCACGGCTCGCTGCTGCCGCCCAGCGTGCCCACCGTAACGATGGTGCCGCGCGGCCGCGTCACGCGGATGCAGTTGGCCAGGCCGGCATAGTTGCCGGAGGCCTCGAAGCACATGTCGACCGTGCCCTTGCCCGCCGCCAGCGCGTCCAGCGCGGCCGGGTCGGCGGCGGCATTGATGGTGCGCGTGGCGCCCACCTTGGCGCAGGTGGCCAAGGTCTGGTCGACGATGTCCACCACGATCACCTGGCTGGCGCCGGCCAGCCGCGCCGCCATCAGGATCAGCGCGCCGATCGGCCCGGCGCCCACCACCATCACGGTCTTGCCCAGCAACGACCCGGCGCTGCGCACCGCGTGCAGCGCCACGGCCAGCGGTTCGCCAAAGGCGGCCAGCTCGAACGACAGGCTGTCCGGCACCGGCAGGCACTGCTTTTCCTGCACCACCACCTGTTCGCGCATCGCACCTTGCATGTGCGGATAGCGGCTGGCGCTGCCGAAGAAGAACACGGCTTCGCAGTGGTTCGAATCGCCCTGGCGGCAGTAGCGGCACACGCCGCAGGTGCGGGCCGGGTCCAGCGCCACGCGGTCGCCGGGCTTGACCGCGGTGACCGCCGAGCCGATTTCCAGCACCTGGCCGGAAGCCTCGTGGCCCGGCGTGAGCGGCTCGCGGATGACGAAGTCGCCCACCCGGCCGTGGCGGTAGTAGTGCAGGTCCGACCCGCAGATGCCCACGGCCTTGACGCCAACGCGCACCTCGGTCGGCCCCAGCGGCTCGGGCGCCTGTTCGATCAGCCGCAGGTCCTGTGCCCCATGAATCGCGCAATTGAGCATGACGTCCGCCTTACTTCAGCTGCTGGGTCATGCGGCGCTCTTCGGCGACCAGCTCGGGATGCATGCGCGCTTCCACCTTGCGCAGCCATTCCAGGTAGACGGGCTGGCCCTTGGCCACGCCCATGCCGGCGTCGATGGCGAAGATCTTGCTGTCCTGGCAGTCGTTTTCCTTGGGAAACACGGCCAGGCCCTTGACCTTCTTGCTGATATTGGGCCACAGCATGCGGTTCAGCGGCGCCACGTCGGAGCGGCCCGCCAGCACCTCTTCGATCGGGGCGACCGAGCCCGAATTGGTCACGCCGCGCAGCTTGGCCTTGGGGAAGTTCTCCAGCACCAGCGGCTCTTCGCCCGCGCCCGAGAAGTACGCCATGGTGATGCCGGGCTGGTTGAAGTCCTCGACCTTGGTGGCGTTGGTGAACTTGGGGTTGGACGCCAGCCCGAACATGCAGACGCTGGTGTTCGAGAAGGTCACGAAGTCGATAATCTTGGCGCGCTCGGCGTTCTGGTTCAGCGGCCCGATCATGACGTCCATCTGGTTGGCGATCAGCGCCGGCACCTTGGTTTCGTGGCTGACCTGCACCGGCACGATCTTCACGTCCAGCAAGCGCGCGAATTCCTTGCCCAGCAACCACGACGAGCCCATCCAGGGTTCGCCCGAGCCGCTGGTGTTCTGCACCAGCCAAGGCGGGTTGTTGACCACGCCGACCCGCAGCACCCCGGCCTTGCGGATGGCGTCGATACGCGGGCTTTCGCCGGGCGCGGGCGGGGTCTGCGCCTGGGCGACGGACGCGGACGCCAGCAGCAGGGCCGCGGCGGCAAGACGGAGGAAATTAGGCTGTTGCATTGCTGTCTCCTTGAAGGGAAGCCCGGCGCTGTGCGCCGGATACGGCCGCGCGAAGCCGCGGGCATGCGCCCGGGCCGCGCGCGCCTTGCGCGTGGTCGGAAAAATCAGTGGTGTGCTGCCGGAAAGAACGGCGGGACGGCCTATGGGCTCTGTTCGATGATGCGCATTTCGTCGGCGTCCAGGCGCGGCTTCATCTGCCCCGCCACCTGCCTCAGCCAGGCCAGGAATTCAGGCTGGTTCTTGTCGATCGCCAGGCCTACCGGCGATGCCTTTTCGGTGCTTTGCTGGCAGTTGGCCTCGGCCGGGAACACGGTCAGGCCGCGCACCTTGCGATTCAGCCCTACCCACGGCACGCGGTTGATGGGCGCCGCGTCAGCCCGCTTGGCCATGATTTCCTCGATCGGCGCGGTGGCGCCCGAGTTGGCCACGGCGCGCAACCGCGCCTTGGGAAAGCGCTGCTTGACCCAGGCCTCTTCGGCGCCGCCGGTGAAATAGGCAATGGTGATGCCCGGCTGGTTCAGGTCGTCCACCGACTTGGCGGCGGCCAGCTTGGGGTTGGCGGCCAGGCCGAACAGGCAGACGCTGGTGGACGAATACAGGACGAAGTCCACGACCTTCAGGCGCTCTGGCGTTTCGGCCAGCGGGCTGATGGTCATGTCGACCTGGTTAGCGGCCAGCACCGGCACCTTGGTTTCGTGCGACACCGGCACGGCGGTCAGCGTCACGCCCAGCTGGCGGGCGTATTCCTTGGCCAGCAGCCAGGCCGGGCCACTCCAGGCCTCGGCGCTTTTGCCGGACACGTCCTGGATCAGCCAGGGCGCGTTCTGCAGCACGCCCACGCGCAGTTCACCGGCCTTGCGGATGGCATCGATGCGTGGACTCTGGCCCGCGGCGGGCGCCTGCTGTGCCGACGCAGGCGCGGCCAGCGCGCAGGCGGCCAGCAGGCATGCCGACAGCGCATGGGCCGCCGTGCGAATGGTCCGTGGGCGACGCGCCGCCCCGTGGATGATTGCCCCACCGGTTGCGGTGCGGCTCCCCTTGTTCGTGTGCTGCATTGCTGGTCTCCTTATTCGTATAAGCCCGATTCCGGGGCGCGGTATCTTCCGCGCTCAGCCGGGGGCCGCCTGCCGTTGTTGCCGCGTTAGCGCCACCCCTGCGCGAATTCGCCGATGACGCGTTCCAGATGGCCGCGCATGGCCTGGCGCGCCCCTTCAGCGTCGCGGGCCACCAGCGCGCTGAAGATGCGCTGATGGTCTTCCTGAGACGCCTGGCGCAATTCCTGGGTGTGGAAATGCTGTTCGATCTTTTCCCAGATCGGCCCCTGGGCCTGGTCCCACATCGCCGACACCGTGCCCAGCAGTACGCTGTTGCCGGTGGACTGCGCGATGTGCAGGTGGAAGGCCCGGTCTGCCGCTTCGTTGGCCGCCTTGTTCATCATCTGTTCGCGCATGGTCGTCAGCGCTTCGAAGATGCGGTCCAGGTCGGCGTCGTTGCGGGTGGTGGCCGCCAGCGCGGCGATTTCGGATTCGATCAGGCAGCGCGCGCGCAGCAGCTCGAACGGGCCAGCGCCCGGTTCTTGCGTCGCCGGCAGGCGCGCCACGCCGGGCTTGGGCTCACAGACATAGATGCCCGAGCCGCCGCGCACTTCCACCACGCCCTGCAATTCCAGGGCGATGATGGCCTCGCGCAGCGAGGTGCGGCTGACGTCGAAGCGCTCGGCCAGCGCGCGCTCGGCCGGCAGGCGCTTGCCCACCGCGAATTCGCCCTGGGCCACCAGCGTCTGGATCTGGCCGGCCAGCCGCAAATAGGCACGGTCGGCCACGGGCTTGGCGGCGGGTTCCTCGGACTTGGGAATCAGTTGTAGTGTCATGGCGGTTAAAAGTGGTTGGACCAAATATTATTTGGTTTACCAATTTGGCACATCATGGTTTACCACTATCCCATGAATGCCTGGTTGGTAAACCATCGGGGACAAAACAAAGCGCCGCGCCGGACGGGCCGGGGCGGCGCTTGGAGCTGCCGGGTCACCGGCGGCGGGCGGTCAACCCAGGTTCGGCGCCAGGGTGCGCTTCAGGTCTTCCAGGCTACGGCCGCTGCGCGCGGCGTAGTCCTGCAACTGGTCTTCGCCGATGATGCCGACGTTGAAGTACTGCGACTGCGGGTGGCTGAAGTAAAAGCCCGACACGCTGGACGCCGGGAACATGGCGTAGCTGTCGGTCAGCATCATGCCGATGTCGGCGCCGTCCAGCACCCGGAACATGTCGGTCTTGACCACGTGTTCCGGGCAGGCCGGATAGCCGGGCGCCGGGCGGATGCCCACGTACTTCTCGGCGATCATGTCCTCATTGGACAAGGCCTCGTCCGCCGCGTAGCCCCACAGGTCCTGGCGCACGCGGGCATGCAGGCACTCGGCGAAGGCTTCGGCCAGGCGGTCCGCCAGCGACTTGAGCATGATGCTGGAATAGTCGTCCAGCGCCTTCTCGAACTCGGCTTCCTTCTTCTCGATGCCCAGGCCGGCCGTGACCGCGAACATGCCGATGTAATCCAGCTTGCCGCTGGACTTGGGCGCGATGAAGTCCGACAGCGACTTGTTGCTGACGCCTTCGCGCTTGGCGCCCTGCTGGCGCAGGTTGCGGTAGGTGAACAGCACCTCGCTGCGGGTTTCGTCCTTGTAGACCTCGATGTCTTCGTCGTTGACGCTGTTGGCCGGGTAGAAGCCGACCACGCCGTTGGCGGTCAACCAGCGACCTTCGACGATGCGCTTCATCATGGCCAGACCGTCGGCGTAGACCTTGCGGGCCTGCTCTCCCACCACCTTGTCGTCCAGAATCGCCGGGAACGGCCCGAACAGGCTCCAGGTCTGGAAGAACGGGCCCCAATCCACGTACTTGGATATCTCACCCAAGTCGTAGCTCTTGAAGGTGCGGCGGCCGATGAATTTGGGCCGCGGCGGCGTGTAGGCGTCCCAGTCGATCTGCGGCCGCGAGGCGCGCGCCTCGGCCAGCGGCAAAATCGGCGTGGCGCGGCGGTTGGCGTGGCGGCGGCGCACGTCCTCGTATTCCTCGGCCAGCTCGGCCAGGTAGGCGTCCGCCTGCTCCGACATCAGGTTGGTGGCCACGCCGACGGAACGGCTGGCGTCCGGCACATAGATGACCGGGCCTTCGTAATTCGGCGCGATTTTCACGGCGGTATGCACGCGGCTGGTGGTGGCGCCGCCGATCAT
This sequence comes from Achromobacter sp. UMC71, assembly GCF_014170305.1. GTDB lineage: Bacteria > Pseudomonadota > Gammaproteobacteria > Burkholderiales > Burkholderiaceae_B > Achromobacter. The sequence continues at coordinate 70,973 of NZ_LZZT01000007.1, read as the reverse complement.
CAGCGGCACCTTGCGGCTGCGGAAATACTCGTCGCGCTGCATTTCCGAGGCAACGTAGGCCATTTCCTCGAGGCTGGGCGTGATCAGGCCGGACAGGCCGACGATGTCGGCGTTCTCTTCCTTGGCCTTTTCCAGGATCTGGGCGCAGGGCACCATCACGCCCATGTTCACGACTTCGAAGTTATTGCATTGCAGGACCACCGACACGATGTTCTTGCCAATGTCGTGCACATCGCCCTTGACGGTGGCGATGACGATCTTGCCCTTGGCGCGCACGTCGCCGCCGGCGGCCGCGATCTGGCGCTTTTCCTCTTCGATGAACGGGATCAGGTGAGCCACGGCCTGCTTCATGACGCGCGCCGATTTCACCACCTGCGGCAGGAACATCTTGCCTTCGCCGAACAGGTCCCCCACCACGTTCATGCCGTCCATCAGCGGGCCTTCGATCACCTCGATCGGCCGGCCGCCGCGCGCGGCGATCTTCTGGCGCACCTCTTCGGTGTCCTCCACGATGAACGCGGTGATGCCGTGCACCAGCGCATGCGACAGGCGCGCCTCGACTTCTGCGTTGCGCCACGCCAGGTCTTCTTCCTTCTTGGCGCCCGAGCCCTTCACGGTATCGGCGAACTGCACCAGGCGCTCGGTCGGCGTGCGCTCATCCGCCGGGTCGGTCTTGCCGACCGGCACGGCGCGGTCCAACACCACGTCTTCGACCAGGTCGCGCAGCGTGGGATCCAGGTCGGCATATACGCCCAACTGGCCGGCGTTGACGATGCCCATCGTCATGCCTTCCTTGACCGCGTAATACAGGAACACGGTGTGGATCGCTTCGCGCATCGGCTCGTTGCCGCGGAACGAGAAGCTGACGTTGGACACCCCGCCCGAGATGCGGGCATGGGGCAGGTTTTCGCGGATCCAGCGCGTGCCTTCGATGAAGTCCACGGCGTAGTGGTTGTGCTCGTCGATACCGGTGGCGACCGCGAACACGTTGGGATCGAAAATGATGTCTTCGGGCGGGAAGCCTTCTTCCTCGACCAGGATCTTGTAGGCGCGGCCGCAGATTTCCTTGCGACGCTCCAGCGTGTCGGCCTGGCCGAGCTCGTCGAACGCCATCACCACCACCGCGGCGCCGTAGCGGCGGCACAGGCGGGCATGGTGGCGGAAGGGCTCCAGCCCTTCCTTCATGGAAATCGAGTTCACCACCGGTTTGCCCTGCACGCACTTCAGGCCGGTCTCGATGACTTCCCATTTCGAGCTGTCGATCATCACCGGCACCCGGGCGATGTCGGGCTCGGAGGCGATCAGGTTCAGGAAGCGATGCATGCAGGCCACCGAATCCAGCATGGCCTCGTCCATGTTGATGTCGATGATCTGCGCGCCGTTCTCGACCTGCTGGCGGGCCACGGCCAGCGCCTCGTCGTATTTCTCTTCGCGGATCAGGCGGGCGAACATCTTGGAGCCGGTCACGTTGGTGCGCTCGCCGACGTTCACGTACAGCGTGTCTTCGTCGATGTTGAGCGGCTCCAGGCCCGACAGGCGGGTCTTGACCGGAATGTCGGGCACCACGCGCGGCGTCAGCGCCGTGACCTTCTCGGCAATCGCGCGGATGTGGTCGGGCGTGGTGCCGCAGCAGCCGCCCGACATGTTCACCAGTCCGGCGCGGGCGAATTCCTCGAGCAGTGCCGACGTGTCGGCCGGCGTTTCGTCAAAGCCGGTTTCGGCCATCGGGTTGGGCAGGCCGGCGTTGGGATACACACAGACGTAGGTGTCGCAGATCTTGGACAGCTCGGCCACGTAGGGGCGCATCAGCGCCGCGCCCAGTGCACAGTTCAGGCCGATGGTCACCGGGCGGGCATGGCGCACCGAGTTCCAGAAGGCCTCGACGGTCTGACCCGACAGGATCCGGCCGGACGCGTCGGTCACGGTGCCCGAGATCATGACCGGCAGGCGGATGCCGCGTTCCTCGAATACCTCTTCGGTGGCGAAGATGGCCGCCTTGGCATTGAGCGTGTCGAAAATGGTTTCGATCAGGACGATGTCGATGCCGCCGTCGAGCAGGCCATTCAGCTGTTCTATATAGGCGACCCGCAATTCGTCGAAGGTGACGTTGCGCGCGCCCGGATCGTTCACGTCGGGCGAGATCGAGGCGGTCTTGGGCTGCGGACCCAGCGCGCCGGCCACGAAACGCGGCTTGTCCGGCGTGCTGTACTGATCACAGGCCTCGCGCGCCAGCCGGGCCGACACCAGGTTCAGCTCGTAGGCCAGCTCCGGCAGGTCGTAGTCGCCCTGCGCGATCGAGGTGGCGCCGAAGGTATTGGTTTCGATGACGTCGGCGCCGGCTTCCAGATACTGGCGGTGGATTTCGGAGATCACGTCCGGCCGCACCAACGTCAGCAGTTCGTTGTCGCCCTTCAGGTCCTTGCCGTGGTCGGCAAAGCGCTGGCCGCGGAAATCGGCCTCGCCCAGCTTGTAGCGCTGGATCATCGTGCCCATGGCCCCATCCAGGATCAGGATGCGCTGGCCGAGCAGGCGGGCGAAATCGCCACCGCGGGTATAGCTTTCGGGCGGGTAAGGCAGGCGGGGATACGACACGTTCAGGTCCGGATGGGGTTGAGCGGCGGCGCCAAGGCTGCGCAGATGTCGCTAAAAAGCGATAAACGCCGAAAAAACAAGCCCTGATCGTAACAAAATAGGCCTGATCCCGCCCCCCGGTGATACAGTTTCGGCCCCGAACCGGTGCTTTCGGCGCAACAGGGCAGGCAAGAACGCAACACTTGCCGGCCTGCGTGCGGAAGGTAAACGGGAAACAGGAAGACGCCACGCCGCGCCGCCCACAAGGCCGGCCGGCCCGGCATCCGACCTGTGCTGCCCCCGCAACGGTCACCATGCGCGCGACGCGCCCATGGCAGCCCGATACCGGCCTGTTCGATCGCCAGGATGTCCGCCCGGCGCCCTCAAGGGGTCGCCGCAGGCCTGGGCCTCCTCCCCATCGTGATTGACCTGCGGGGTCGCGGGTCGCATCGAGGTTACGTAGATGAAATCCCGCTCCATCCGGCGCTACGCCGGCGCCCTGCTCTGTTCCGCTCCCGCCCTGTCGGCAGCCCAGCAAGCCGCTACCCCGTCCGAACTCGACGCCATCACCGTCACCGCCCAGCGCGTGCCGACCGACGGCCGCACCCTGCCCGTGTCGATCTCGGTCATCACCGCCGACGACATTGCCGCCAGCAGCGCGCGCACCATGCAGGACCTGCTGTCGACCCAGGCCGGCATCCACCTGATCAACACCAGCAGCGCCAGCGACAACGCCATCGTCGACCTGCGCGGCTTCGGCATCACCGGCGCCAGCAACACGCTGATCATGATCGACGGCGTCAAGCAGAACACCAACGACCTGTCGGCGCCCAGCCTGGGCGTGGTGCCGCTGGACCAGGTGGAACGCGTGGAAATCGTGCGCGGCAGCGGCTCGGTGCAATACGGCGGCGGCACGACCGGCGGCGTGATCAACATCATCACCCGCAAGGATTTCTCCAAAGAGCCGGTGACCGCCCGCGCCACCGCCACCTTCGGCAGCTACGGCCTGCGTCAGTACGACGCCGCCGTGGCCATGAACAACCAGAAGGTAGGCGTTGACGCCTACCTGCAATCGCTGCACAGCGACGGCTACCGCGACCACAGCGGCGAAAGCCGAGAGGGCGGCGGCGGCGGCGTGACGTTCCGCCACGACAACGGCTCGATCCGCCTGTACGGCAACACCACCACGCAAAAGCTGGACCTGCCGGGCCCGCGCCTGATCAACCCGACCACCGGCGAGAACCAGTTCGAAAGCGACCCGCGCGGCGCCAAGAACAAGGTCGACTACATCAAGACGACCACCACCACCTTCGGCCTGCAGGTCGAGCAGCAGATCGGCGTGGGCACCCTGTACGCCGACGCATCGACCCGCGAGAAGAAGCTGAACGGCCTGTCGTACGACGGCTTCGGCGACACCCTGCGCAAGCAGAAGCTGGAAGAAAACCTGGCCAGCCTGCGCTACCGCCTGCCGATCACCGGCGGCCACAGCGTCGTCTTCGGCGCTGATGCGCAAGAGGCCAAGACCAGCGCCGACCAGAACGCCTACTACGACTTCACGCCGTCCAAGTGGCAGTCGCGCCAGCACCAGTACGGCCTGTTCGCCGAAGGCCAGATCCGCGCCACCGACAGCACCTACGTGACGATGGGCGTGCGCCGCCAGTACGCCTCGGACAAGCTGGAAGTGATTTCCGGCTCGGGCGAGGAATCGGACAAGGGCCATCACCTGACCGCCTGGCAACTGGGCGTGCGCCAGGACCTGGCCGCCGGCTTCGGCCTGTACGGCAAGGTCGGCCGCAGCTTCCGCCTGCCCAACGCCGACGAAGCGCTGTCGGTGCAGTCGCCGCTGGCGCCGCAGACGTCCACCGACAAGGAACTGGGCGTGACCTGGGCCTCGGACAAGAGCAGCGCCCGCCTGTCGTGGTTCCGCTATGACCTGACCAACGAGATCCAGTACAACCCGCTGGCCGACGGCATGTGGGGCCCGGGCACCGGCGCCAACACCAACCTGGATCCGACGCGCCGCCAAGGCATCGAACTGGAAGGCCACCACGCGCTGACCCGCAGCGTGACGCTGGACGCCAATGTGACCTGGATGCAGGCGCAGTTCCGCTCGGGCACCTACGCTGGCGTGGACCTGTCGGGCAAGACCGTGCCGCTGGCGCCCAAGTGGCTGGCCAACGCCGGCGTGACCTGGCGCCCCACCGACGCCTTCCTGTGGAACGTGTCGGCGCAATACGTAGGCAAGTCGCGCATGGACAACGACCAGGCCAACCAGTTCGACACGCAACTGGACGCCTACGTCCTCTTCAATACCAAGGTGGCCTACAAGTTCACCCGCAATATCGAAGGCGCCCTGGGCGTGAACAACCTGCTGGACCGCAAGTACGCCACGTACGGCATCCGCGGCGGCAACGCGTCGTTCGAGATGCTGGGCCCGGTTGCCAACTACAACCTGTACCCCGCGCCCGGCCGCAACTTCTACGCCTCGCTGACCGTGCGCTACTGAGCTGCCGCGGCGCACCGCCCGGGAACGTCGCGCCGCGCATGCGCGGCGCGACGCAGCGATACCGTGCTAACGAGCCCCCGGGCGGCTATCCGATATAGTCGGCGTTTCGCGCCGACTATTTTTTTGGCCTTCCCCGCATGACACTCCGTCGCACGATTCCCCTCTCCCTTCTGAGGCTGCTGCTGGCCTTCGGGCCAGCCGTGGCCGGTGCGGTGGATTCCACCGCGATCCATGCCCGCGACGACCGCGGCCGCGACATCACCCTGGCCGCCCCGGCCCGGCGCGCGGTGACCCTGGCGCCGCATGCCACCGAACTGGTCTACGCCGCGGGCGCCGGCGGCTACCTGATCGCCACCATCCGCGGCAGCGACTACCCGCCCGCCGCCCGCCAGCTGCCGGTCATCGGCGACGGCACCCAACCCGACCCCGAGCGCGTGGCTTCCGTCCGGCCCGACCTGGTGATCGCCTGGCAGCCCTCGGCCGCCGCGCCGCTGGCGCGCGTGATGGACAAACTGGGCGTGCCGGTCTATTACAGCGATCCGCAGACGCTGGCCGCCATTGCCGACGCCATCGAGCGGCTGGGCGTGCTGTTCGGCACGGAATCGACCGCCGCGCCCGCGGCCCAGGCGTTGCGCGCCCGGCTGGACGCGCTGGCCGCGCGCTACGCATCGCGCAAGCCCGTGCGCGTGTTCGTGCAGGCGGGGCTGGACCCGATCTACACCTTGAACCACGCCAGCATCGTCAGCGACGCCCTGCGCCTGTGCGGCGGCGTCAACGTGTTCGGCCAGGCGCCCGTGGTGGCGCCGCAGGTCGGCCTGGAAAACGTGCTGGCCGCGCGCCCGGACGCCGTGCTGGCCGGCGTGGCCACGCCGGCCGACACCGCCCGCAACCTGGCCGCCTGGCGCGGCATGGGCCTGCCCGCAGCCGTGGCCGGCCATGTGTACGGCATCGACGCCGACGCGCTGTACCGCCCCGGTCCGCGGCTGATCGACGCCGCCGAACAGCTATGCGCGGACCTGGACCGCGTGCGCGCGCCTTCTTGAAGCCTGGTGACACCCGCAGGCGCCTGGCACAGGCCGCAGGGGCATGCGCGGCATCTTCCCGCCGCCCGCGCAGCCGCCGCCATACAGGAAGCGCGGTTTCTGGAACGGCCGCGCGCCTCGGTGCTTTATGATTCGCGTTACCGTGATCAATCCCTTGATCCGCCCGATCATCAGCCAGCCCCCGCGGGTCCCGCAGCGCGCACCCGCTCTTTGAAACACCGCCATGACCACTCAAGACACTCTCAGCATCGCCGGCCGCACCTATTCGTCGCGCCTGCTCGTCGGCACCGGCAAGTACAAGGACTTCGAACAGACCCGCGCGGCGCTGGACGCCAGCGGCACGCAGATCGTCACAGTCGCCATCCGCCGCACCAACATCGGCCAGAACCCGGGCGAACCCAACCTGCTGGACTACGTGCCGCCGTCCAAGTTCACGCTGCTGCCCAACACCGCCGGCTGCTATTCGGCCGACGACGCCGTGCGCACGCTGCGCCTGGCCCGCGAACTGCTGGACGGCCATGACCTGGTCAAGCTGGAGGTGCTGGGCGACTCGCACACCCTGTTCCCCAACATGCCCGAAACGCTCAAGGCCACCAAGACCCTGGTCGACGAAGGCTTCAAGGTCATGGTCTATTGCACCGACGATCCCATCCAATGCCGCATGCTGGAAGACATGGGCGCCGTGGCGGTCATGCCGCTGGCCTCGCTGATCGGCTCGGGCATGGGCATCCTGAACCCCTGGAACCTGCGCCTGATCATTGACCAGGCCCGCGTGCCGGTGGTGGTGGACGCCGGCGTGGGCACCGCGTCCGACGCCGCCATCGCCATGGAACTGGGCTGCGACGCCGTGCTGATGAACACCGCCATCGCCGCCGCGCGCGACCCGGTGCTGATGGCCAGCGCCATGAAAAAGGGCGTGGAATCCGGCCGCGAAGCCTTCCTGGCCGGCCGCATGCCCAAGAAGCTGTACAGCGGCGCGCCCAGCTCGCCCACCGAAGGCCTGATCACCGCCGCCCCCGGCGCCGCCAAATGAGCACGCGCCAAGCGGCCGCCGGCGAGCGCCCCATCCCCAACGCGCTGACCATCGCGGGCGTCGACCCCTCCGGCGGCGCCGGCATCCTGGCCGACGTCAAGGCCATGAGCGCCCTGGGCGCCTACGGCTGCGCCGTCATCGCCGCCCTGACCGCCCAGAACACCCAGGGCGTCACCGGCATTTCGCCCGTGCAGCCGGATTTTGTCGGCCTGCAGATCGACACGCTGTTCGCCGATGTCCGCATCGACGCGGTCAAGATCGGCATGCTGGGCCAGAAGCCGGTGATCCAGGTGGTGGCGGAAAAACTCGCCAAATGGAACCCGGCCCACGTAGTGCTGGACCCGGTCATGGTCGCCAAGAGCGGCGACCTGCTGCTCGAACGCGACGCGGTCGGCGCCATGCGCGAAGCCATGCTGCCGCAGGCCACCCTGCTCACGCCCAACCTGCCCGAAGCCGGCGTGCTGCTCGAAGAGCGCCCGGTCGAGACGGTCAAGGAAATGCGGCGCGTGGCCGAGCGCCTGCGCAACAAGATGGCGCATTCCGGCCAGCGCTGGGTGCTGGTCAAGGGCGGCCACCTGCCCGGCAACGAAACCATCGACCTGCTGCACGATGGCGACCGCATGATCGAGCTGCCCGGCCACCGCATCGAAACCGCCAATACCCACGGCACCGGCTGCACCCTGTCGGCCGCCCTGGCCGCCCTGCTGCCGCAGGTCGAGGACGTGCCCGAGGCCGCCCGCCGCGCCAAGGCCTACCTGACCGAAGCCATCCGCCACGCCGAGCGCTTGTCGGTCGGCTCCGGCCACGGCCCGGTGCACCACTTCCACGCGTGGTGGTGACGCCCCGGCGGGCGGCGCGGCCTGCGACGGCGCCTTGCCTGCCAGCGCGGTTACATCCGGCGCGGCGCCCGCCGCCTCGCCGGGATTCCGGGCGCTGACGCCCGGCTGTAACTTTTCCGGCTGAGCCCGGGCCGTCACAGGACGCTACGAATCGGTACAATGGTCAGTTGATTCCTCTGTTTTTTCTGACCGTCATGAACGCTTCGACCCTGCCCGACGTAGAACAAGCCCGCTTCAACATGGTGGAACAGCAGATCCGCCCGTGGGATGTCCTGGACGCCAACGTGCTGCAAGCACTGTTCGACGTGCGCCGCGAACAATTCGTGCCGCCCGCCCTGCGCGCCCTGGCCTTTTCCGACCTGGAACTGCCGCTGGAAATCAACGCGGTCAACACCCGCCAGACCATGCTCGCGCCCAAGGTGGAAGCCCGCCTGGCGCAGGAGCTGCAACTGAGCAAGAGCGACTGCGTGCTCGAAATCGGCACCGGTTCCGGGTACCAGGCCGCCCTGCTGGGCTACCTGGCGCAACAGGTCACCTCCGTCGAAATCGACAGCCGCCTGGTCACGTTCGCGCAGCAGAACCTGCAGATGAACAACGTCACCAACGTCAAGGTCGAAACCGGCGACGGCCGCAACGGCTGGGGCTCCACCGAATACGACGCCATCCTGGTCACCGGCTCGGTGCCGGTCGTGCCGGATGCGCTGAAGTACCAGCTGCGCGTGGGCGGCCGCCTGGTGGTCATCGTGGGCCAGAACCCGGTCATGACCGCCTGTCGCATCACCCGTACCACCGCCGCCAGCTTCGAGACCGTCAATCTGTTCGAAACGGTCGTCAAGCCCCTGCGCGGCGCCACGGTGTCGCAGTTCAAGTTCTGAGTTCCCACTGGACGGGGCCCTGACGGCCCCGCCCTTCCGCTCCGCGCCCCATCGGCCGGCAACGGAACCTCAGACCCCGGTTTCCTGGAGCAACACCCCTCCTCCTGACAGATCATGCGCGTCCGACTGCTTACGGCTTTACTGGTTTTTACCTCCGCCGCAAGCGTCGGCCCGTCGCCCGCGTCCGCGCAGAACCTGCTGCAGGTCTGGCAGGCCGCCCTGGGCAATGATCCGCTCTATGCCTCGGCCCGCGCCAATTACCGCGCCGGCCTGGAAAAAGAACCCCAGGCCCGCGCCCTGCTGCTGCCCGAAGTCTCGGCGGGCGCCGGCGGCGCCTACCAGCAGACCCGCAGCACCCGCGGCGGCGTCGCCTATAGCGGCGGCCGCGGCGTCTGGGACCTGGCGCTGACCCAGCCCCTGTTCGACTGGGGCCGCTGGCAGAATTTCGAGCAGTCCAAGCTGGTCGTCGCCGATGTCGAAGTCCAGCTGCAACAGGCCTACCAGGACCTGTTGCTGCGCGTGGCCGATGCCTACTTCAATGTGCTGTACGCCCAGGACACCCTGACCGCCACCGAAGCCGAAAAGGCCGCCGTGGCCGGCCAGCTGGAATCGGCCAAGCGCAACTTCGAGCTGGGCAACGCCACCATCACCGATACCTACGAGGCGCAAGCGCGTTACGACCTGGTAGTGGCCCAGGAATTGCGCCTGCAGAACGACCTGGACGTGCGGCGCGACGAGCTGGCCAAGATCATCGGCAGCCCGCCCGGCGCCCTGGCCGAACTGCCGCCAGGCGTCCGGCTGCCCGCGCCGCAACCGGCCCGCGTGGCCGACTGGAGCACCCAGGCCGAGGCATCCAGTCTGGACGTCCTGCGCGCTCAACTGCTGACCCGCATCGCCGGGCGCGAGATCCAGATCGCCAAGAGCGGCCACTACCCTACCCTGAACCTGCGCGCCACCAGCGGCAGCGCCAGCGACGCCGTGATGCGCAACGGCGCTCCGGGCAAGCCCATCGACAGCAGCATCGGCGTGGTGCTGTCGATTCCGCTGTATTCGGGCGGCGGCGTGTCCTCGCAGGTCACCGAAAAAGTACAGCTCGAACAAAAGGCCCGCCACGACTTCGAGGCGGCGCGCCGCCAAGCCGTGCAGGCCGCCCGCCAGTACTACAGCGGCGTCACCAGCGGCCTGGCCCGCATCCAGGCCCTGGAGGCTGGCGAAAAATCCAGCCGCGCGGCGGTCGAGGCCAACCAGACCGGCTACGAAGTCGGTGTGCGCATCAACCTGGACGTGCTCAACGCCCAGCAGCAGCTCTACGCCACCCAGCGCGACCTGGCGCTGGCGCGCTACAGCACGGTGCTGGCCGGGCTGCGCCTGAAGGCCACCAGCGGCATCCTGGCCGAGACCGACCTGGATGCAATCAACCGGCTGCTGCGCGAACCACGCTGAGCGCCTGTTGAACCCGCATGCCGGCGGCAGTACCAGACAACACCCGCGGCGCAAACGATAAAGGCGGCCTGCCGGCCGCCTTTATCGTTTGCGCTTGCCGCCTTGCGGCTACGCGCCCTGGATCTTCTTGACCAGCGCCGTGGTGGAACGCTCGAACTCGAACGGAATGGCGACCGCGCGGCCGCCCCAGGATTTGACCAGGGCGGTTTCGGGCAATTTTTCCATGTCGTAGTCGCCGCCCTTGACGATGAGGTCGGGCTTGAGCTGACCGATCAGGGCCTCGGGGGTGTCTTCGTGGAACGAGGTCACCACCGTCACAAAGCCCAACGCCGCCAGCAGCGCGGCGCGATCTTCCATGCGGTTCAAGGGGCGTTCGTCGCCCTTGCCCAGGCGGCGCACCGATTCGTCGGTGTTGACCGCCACGACCAGCGTGGCGCCCAACTGGGCGGCCTGGTCGAGATAGGTGGCATGACCGCGATGCAGGATGTCGAAGACGCCGTTGGTGAACACCAGCGGCCGCGGCAGGCGGCCGGCAGCGACGGCGGCGACGCAGTCGTCGCGGGACAGGACTTTGGATTCGAAACGGGCGGCTGGCATGGCGCGATTGTACTCAGGCGCCGGCCAGGATGATTTCCTTTTCCTTGGGCACGACCAGGGCGGTCATTTCCTTGCGGTAGCGATTCAGGTCTTTGACCGTCTCGAAGCTGCGGTCCATCAGCTTGGACAGGATGTGCAGGATACGGGTGGCGACCTTCTGTTCCCAGACACCGTCAAAGCGGATCTGGGTGTCCAGCCAGTGCTCGAGCCAACCCGGCTCGGGCAGGCGCGACTGCACCGTGTCGTTGGGGAACAGGTCCTTGTTGACGTGCAGGTTGGTCGGGTGCAGCGCTTGCTGCGTACGGCCGGCCGACGCCATCAGCACGCCGATCTTGGAAAACGCCAGGCGCGCCTGGACGCTGGTGTCGTCGCCGCGGTTGTGCAGCGCGCGGCGCATGTATTGCAGGTAGGCGCCGGCGTGGCGGGCTTCGTCCTGGGCCACGGTCTTGTAGATGGCCTTGATGACCGGCTCGGTATGCCATTCGGCGGCGCGGCGGTACCAGTGGTTCAGGCGCACTTCGCCGCAGAAGTGCAGCATCAGCGTTTCCAGCTCGGGGGCCACGTCGAATTCGAAGCGCACGTTGTGCAGCTCTTCTTCGGTGGGCACCAGGTCCGGGCAGAAGCGGCGCAGGTATTCGATCAGCACCAGGGAATGCTTTTGCTCTTCGAAGAACCACACCGACATGAAAGCGCAGAAATCGCTGTCGCCGCGATTGTCGCGCAGGAACATTTCGGTGGCCGGCAGCGCCGCCCACTCGGTGATGGCGTTCATCTTGATCGTCTGGGCCTGCTCGTCCGAGAGCTTGCTGCGATCAAAATCCCCCCAGGGAATATCGTGCGCCATATTCCAGCGCACCGCTTCCATGGTCTTGAAGAGTTCAGGATAAAGCATGTTCTGCCCTTGTTTTCGTCCCGCTAGTGGGGCTATAGAAATTAATGAATGGCGCACGCGCTTGCTGGCGTGACGCTGCATTGGCCGCCGCAGCGCTATTTTTCGCCGTCTCCCGCGAAGCTATGATGACTGTTTCATGAATGAAACATGACAGGGGGATCGCACTACACCATCGCGCCGCCTATCGCGTCAATGCCCATAAGGCGACCCCGATCGCCAAGGCAAGCACGCCAACCAGCGCTGCGATCAGCCGGTTGCTCTGTTCCTGGGCCCGCCGCAACTGGATCATCTCGGCCAACAGGGCCGGCGATACGTTCGGGCGGTTCAGGTGGTCATGGACCAGCCTGGGCAGGGCCGGCAGCATCTGCGACCACTGCACGGCTTCTTTTTCCAGGCTCTGCCGCAGGCCCTTGATGCCGACCCGCTGGCGCATCCAGCGTTCGAGATAGGGCTTGGCGGTTTTCCAGAGATCCAGGTTGGGGTCCAGCTGCCGCCCCAGGCCTTCGACGTTCAGCAATGTCTTTTGCAGCAGCACCAATTGCGGCTGGATTTCGACATTGAACCGGCGCGAGGTCTGGAACAGGCGCAGCAGCACCTGACCCAGCGAAATCTCGGACAAAGGGCGATCAAAATAGGGTTCGCAGACGGCACGCACGGCGCCTTCGAGTTCTTCTTCGCGCGTGTCAGGCGGCACCCAGCCCGACTCGATGTGCAACTGCGCCACGCGGCGGTAGTCGCGATGGAAGAAGGCCAGAAAGTTCTGCGCCAGGTAATTCTTGTCGAACTCGGACAGCGAGCCGACGATGCCGAAGTCCAGCGCGATATAGCTGCCCAGCGTTTCGGGCCGGTCGGACACGTAGATGTTGCCCGGATGCATGTCGGCGTGGAAGAAGCCGTCGGTGAACACCTGGGTGAAGAAGATCTCGACGCCAGTGCGGGCCAGCGTGGGGATGTCGATGCCCAGCTCGCGCATGCGCTCGACCTGCCCCACCGGCACGCCGTACATGCGCTGCATGGTGAACACGGTGGACGCGGTGTATTCCCAGATGACCTCGGGCACCATCAGCATGTCGCCGCGGCCGGATTCCGGGCCGAAATTGCGGCGCAGCTGGCTGCAATTGGAGGCCTCGCGCACCAGGTCCAGCTCGTCGTGCAGGTATTTGTCGAACTCGGCCACCACCTCGCGCGGCTTGAGCCGGCGGCCATCGGCGCCCAGGCGCTCGATGATGCGCGCCACGATCTTGAGCAGCGACAGATCCTTTTCGATGATGTTGAGCATACCCGGGCGCAGCACCTTGACCGCGACTTCGCGGCCGTCGTGCAGCACCGCGAAGTGCACCTGCGCGATGGAGGCGGACGCCACCGGATCGACCTGGAACTGCGCGAACAGCTTTTCAGGCGGCGCGCCCAGCGCGGCCTCGATGCAGGCCGCCGCCTGGGCCGACGGGAACGGCGGCACGCGGTCCTGCAGCAGCGCCAGCTCGTTGGCGATGTCGGCGGGAATCAGGTCGCGGCGGGTCGACAGCACCTGGCCGAATTTCACGAAAATCGGACCCAGCGATTCCAGCGCCATGCGCAGCCGCTGGCCGCGCGGCTGGCGCGGGCGGGTGCCCAGCCGGATGACGCGTAGCAGGCAAGTGGCCAGGGGATGGTTCAGGCTGGACAGCACCAGCTCGTCCAGACCATAGCGCAGCGATACCAGGATGATGCGTAACAGGCGCAGCAAAGGGAACATGGATCAGGCGCCCCGCTTGGCGCTGGCCGTGGCCAGACGGGATTGCAGGGCGGCGGCCGAGCGCGCCACGGCATCGGCGCGGGCATTCAGTTCGGCCAGGTCCAGGCGCCATTGTTCCAGCGCGGGGCGGCCCAGCAGCATGCCGCTTTCTTCGGCCAGGTATTCAGACACGTTTTCAGCGAACCGCTGGCTGGCCTTGCGGGCGCCGCCGGCGGCCGCGCGCAAGCCGCTCGCGATGCGCAGCGCGGGGATGTCGCCCACCACGCGGGCCAGGCTGTCTTCGGGGTCCCAGCGCAGTTGCTTGGACAGGTCCGCCACCACCTGGGCCAGCGCCGCATCGCCGGAGATGTGCGTGGCCTCGGCGAAATCAGGCGTTTCGCCACCCGCGCCCAGGCGCGGCAGCGGCAGCTTCTCGGGCGCGACGGTCAGCGTCACGTCGGGCACCACGGCCGGGTCGGCCTGGGCGGCCAGCCCCTCGCTGTCGATCGTCAGGCCCAGCGTGAATCCGCCCAGCGCGAAGCGCACGGTCTTGCCGGCATGGCGCGCCAAGCGCTCGCGCGCCCAGTCTTCGCGCTTCAACAGGGCGTCGAGCGCGTTCACAGCCAGCCGCGAGGGAGTGGGCAGAAACGAGAAAGGCAACATGACGGTCCGCAGCCCCGCAAACGGGGTGACGAAGTTGATGGGTAAATCGGGAGTGTAACGGGTTAGATGGGGGGCTGTTCCTGGGAGACTGGACGCCGTTTGCGCGGACGCAGGCAGGACGGAGGAAACGCGGATGGAAAAACCGGCCCTGGAGGGCCGGTTGTAGCGGGCGGCCGCCAGGCCCCCGCGTTGTCTGGCGAATGCCGCCGGCCTGCCTAGCTGGCGAATTCCACCGGAATCTGCTGGATGCCGGCCAGCAGCCAGCCGCCGTTGGCGGGCTTGAACAGGTTCCAGACTTCTTCAAAGCGGAAGGCCTCGGCGCCGGGCGCCTCGCGCAGCATGCCCGAGAAGCGCACGCTGGCCAGGTGGCCGTCGGACACCGTTTCGATGCCCAGCAGTTCGGCGTTCAGCAACACGACTTCGGTCTTGTTGGGGGCCGCGCCGCGCTCGGCCAGTTGCGGCTTGAGCTCGGTAATCAGGTCGTCGGTCAGGTAGTCGCGCAGACGGTCGGTGCTGCCGCTGTCCCAGACAGCCTGGATGCGCACGAACTGTTCCTTGGCTTGCTTCAGGAAGGCAGGCGTATCGAAATCGCCCGGCACGAACCAGTTGCCGTCTTCCCCCGGCTTGGGCAGGTTGGCCACCGGCGCCGCCACCGCGGCGGCGACGGGTGCCGCGGCCGGCGCGGCCGGCTTCAGCGTTTCGCGCCACATGGGCTGCTGCGGCTGGCCAGGCGCGTTGTTGGCGCCGCCAAAGGCGCCCTGGGTCGCCGGGCGGGGGCCCGCGCCACGCAGGCGGCGGATGATGAACATGATGGCGAACACGGCCACGGCGATCAGGAGCGCCGACGACAGGAATTCGGCGAAAGCGCCGGACAGGCCCATGTGCGACAACAGGGCGGCGATGCCCAGGCCGGCGGCGATACCGGCGATGGGGCCCAGCCAACGCGACGCGCCGCTCTTGGCGGCAGCGCCGGCGGCACCGGCCGTGGCGGCACCGGCAGCCGCCGGCGCCGCGGTGGCGCCCGCGGTGTTGCTGGCAGCCGACGGCGGCGTGGTGGCCTGGCGCTGCTGGGTCACGTTGGACGATTGACGGCCAACGCTGGAGCCGCCGCCCGCGCGGCGGGCTTCGGCGTCAAACGACGCCGTCACCAGCGCAGCGCCGGAGATGGCGATGAGCGCCGCGGCGACAAACCGCGAGAAACAGAATTTGTTCATGGATTTTTGCTCCCTCGTACTCGCGCCCCTGCTGCCCCGAGCAGCAGGAAGCTGCACGGATCGTGCAGCCCTCAGCGCGACTTTCTTACATTAATCTGAATGACGTAAGAATAACGGACAAGACGCCGCCCCACAAGTTCCCCGTGGGGCGAAGAAATGCCGTGTCAACCCGGGGCGGTCAGCCCAGGCGCACGCCCTCGTGCAGGGCGGCGATGCCGGCCGTCAGGTTGAAGTACTGCACCCGCTCGAGACCGGCGGTGCGCAGCATGTCCGCCAGGGTGTCCTGGTCGGGGTGCATGCGGATGGATTCGGCCAGGTAACGGTAGCTGGCTTCGTCCTTGGCGACCTTCTTGCCCAGCCAGGGCAGCACGTTGAAGGAATACCAGTCATAGGCGGGCGCCAGCGGCTTGGCCACGCGCGAGAATTCCAGCACCAGCAGCTTGCCGCCCGGCTTGAGCACCCGGGTCATTTCGGCCAGGGCGCGGTCCTTGTGGGTCATGTTGCGCAAGCCGAAGGCCACGCTGACGCGGTCGAAGTAACCCGACGGGAACGGCAGGCGCTCGGCGTCGCAGACGGCCGTGGGCACCAGCTGGCCGGCGTCGGTCAGGCGGTCGCGGCCAACCCGCAGCATGGAATCGTTGATGTCGGTCAGCCAGACCTCGCCCGTGGGGCCGGCGCGCTTGGCAAAGGCTTTGGCCAGGTCGCCCGTGCCGCCGGCGATGTCCAGGACCTTCATGCCGGGGCGCACGGCGGCGCGGCCGATGGTGAAGGCCTTCCAGACGCGGTGCAGGCCGGCCGACATGAAATCATTCATGATGTCGTAGCGCTGCGCCACCGAGTGGAAGACTTCGGCGACTTTGCGGGCTTTTTCGGTTTCCGGGACGGATTGGAAGCCGAAATGGGTCGATTGCGAGGCGGAATCCGCGGAATGTTGCGATTCGGAGGGGTTTTGCATGGTGAATTCCCGATATATCGTTCAATGGTAGCCTATCGGGAGCCCGCCAGATGCCGCTTGCCGGCCCCATGGAGCGCCCCGCGGTCACATACCTGAAATATTGCGGCCATACTATCGCAATGTTCGCGCCGCGCCGGCGCTCAGAAGCGTGCCCTATCCGCCATGTCCAGCACTATCCTCGTTGTCGAAGACGAACCCGCAATCCAGGAACTGATCGCCGTCAACCTGTCCTTCGCCGGACACAAAGTGCTGCGCGCCTTCGACGCCGACCAGGCCCAGACCCTGATCCGCGCCGAACTCCCCGACCTGATCCTGCTGGACTGGATGCTGCCCGGCACCTCGGGCCTGGCCATGGCGCGCAAGCTGCGCAACGACGAGCGCACCCGCGCCGTCCCCGTCATCATGCTGACCGCCAAGGGGTCCGAACAGGACAAGGTGGACGGCCTGGAAGCCGGCGCCGACGACTACATCACCAAGCCCTTCTCGCCCAAGGAGCTGATGGCGCGCATCAAGGCCGTGCTGCGCCGCCGCGCGCCGCAGCTGACCGATGACGTGATCGACGTCGGCGGCCTGAAGCTCGACCCGGTGACGCACCGCCTGTCGGGCAACAGCCAGTCGCTGCAGATCGGCCCCACCGAATTCCGCCTGCTGCACTTCTTCATGACCCACCCGGAACGGGTGTTTTCCCGTTCGCAGCTGCTGGATCAGGTCTGGGGCGACCACGTCTTCGTCGAAGAGCGCACGGTGGACGTGCACATCCGCCGCCTGCGCAAGGCGCTGGAACCCAGCGGCCATGACGCCCACGTGGAAACGGTGCGCGGCAGCGGCTACCGGTTTACGGCACAGGTCCCGGCGCGGTAAAACTCCCGCACGATGATCTGGCTGCGTACCCTCTTCCTGGTCGCCCTGTGGGCGGCGGTGGCACTATTGGCGCAATGGCTCATTGGAGACCCGGCGGGCTGGATCGTGTTTTCCGTCTCGCTGGCCGCCATGCTGCTCTGGCGCAGCTGGCGCCTGCATCTGGTTTCCCACTGGGCCAAACACCCGGACACCTCCCCGCCCGCCTCGGTGGGCCCCTGGGACGACATCCTCGCCCCGCTCTACCGCTACACCCGGGCCCGCGCCCGCGAGCTGACCGAAACCCGCGACACCATGCAAGGCATGCTGGCGGCCGCCCAGGCCCTGCCGGACGGCGCGGTGACGCTCAATGAAGACTTCCAGATCGACTGGTGCAACCGCATGGCGCGCCAGCACCTGGGCCTGCGCCTGCCCGCCGACCGCGGCCACAATCTGCTGAACCTGCTGCGCGCGCCGGAATTCGTCGAATACGCGCATCGCGCGTCCTGGCCCGACCCGATCCTGGTGCGCCTGGGCCAGAACGGCCAGGAACGGCTGATGATGATGCAGCTGACCGCCTACGCCAGCAACCAGCGCCTGCTGATCACCCGCGATGTGACCCAGATCGAACGCCTGGAAACCACGCGCCGCGATTTCGTGGCCAACGTCTCGCACGAACTGCGCACGCCGCTGACGGTGCTGGCGGGCTTCCTGGAAACGCTGCGCGACATGCCGGCCGACGCCCTGCCGCCCGAACAGCGCGCGCAGTACATCGACATGATGCACGAGCAGGCCCAGCGCATGCAGGCCATCGTCGAAGACCTGCTGACGCTGTCGACCCTGGAATCGTCGCCGGGCAGCGACCCGCGCGCGGTCAACATGGGCGCGCTGCTGCAAAAGGCGCGCCAGCAGATCGAGGCCCTGTCCGGCGGACGCCATGTGTGGGAATGGCACATCGACGACACGCTGGACGTGCTGGGCGCCGAAACCGAGCTGACCTCTGCCCTGTCGAACCTGCTGACCAACGCCGTGCGCTACACGCCCGACGGCGGCACCATCACCGTACGCTGGGAACGCGAGCCCGACGGCGGCGGCCGCTATAGCGTGCAGGACACCGGCATCGGCATCCCCGCCCGCCACATCCCGCGCCTGACCGAACGCTTCTACCGGGTCGACCGCGGCCGTTCGCGCGCCGTCGGCGGCACGGGCCTGGGCCTGGCCATCACCAAGCACATCGCCATGCGCCACGACGCCGAGCTGCTCATCAGCAGCGAGCCGGGCAAAGGCAGCCTGTTCGCGCTGCGCTTTCCGCCCGACCGCATCGCCGTCGCCCTGCCGGCCTGATCCCTGCGCGCCGCCATCCGCGCCGCGCTTGCGGCGCGGATGGTAAATTTCCGGCCATGCGCATCCTGGTCATCGAAGACGAACCCAAACTGGCCGACTACCTGAAAAAAGGGCTGTCGGAGCAAAGCCATGTCGTCGATCTGGCGCGCGACGGCGTCAACGGCCTGCACCTGGCCCTGGAAGGCAACCACGACCTGATCGTGCTGGACGTGATGCTGCCGGGCGTGGACGGCTTCGGCATCCTGGCCTCGGTGCGCGCCCGCAAGGACACCCCCATCCTGATGCTGACGGCGCGCGACGCCGTGGAAGACCGCGTGCGCGGACTGGAAGGCGGCGCCGACGACTATCTGGTCAAGCCCTTTGCGTTTTCCGAGCTGCTGGCGCGGGTGCAGGCTTTGCTGCGCCGCGGCCGCTCACAGGAACCCACCGTGTTCCGCCTGGCCGACCTGGAGCTGGACCTGGCGCGCCGCAAGGCCGCCCGCGGCGGCCAGCGGCTGGACCTGACCGCCAAGGAATTCAACCTGCTGGCCCTGCTGCTGCGGCGCCAGGGCCAGGTGCTGTCGCGCACCACGCTGGCCGAACAGGTGTGGGACATGAACTTCGACAGCGACACCAACGTCATCGACGTGGCCGTGCGGCGGCTGCGCAGCAAGCTGGACGATCCGTTCGACGCCAAGCTGCTGCACACGGTGCGCGGCATGGGCTACGTGCTCGAATCGCGGCCGGAGCCCGCCCGGCAATGACCGCGCCGCGCATGCGCTCGATGCAGGCGCGCCTGACCCTGCTGCTGGGCGCCATTGCCCTGCTGGTGTCCAGCCTGGCCGGCGCGACGCTGTTCTGGGCGCTCAAGCGCGAAGTGGAGCGCCAGGAAATCACCGAAGTCAGCGGCAAGCTGGAGCTGATCAACCACCTGATCGACATGCAGAACAGCGCGCGCGGCCTGCACGACCTGGCGGCCACGTTCGACGACATGCGCACGGGCCAGAGCCAACTGGGCATCTGGATCGTCGACGCGCAGGGTCACCCCGTATATGGCGGCGATGCGCCCGAAACGCTGGACACCCTGCCCGATCGGCAAGTGCTGCTGCAACGGGCCGACGGCAGCCGTATGCGCGGCCTGCGCGTGGCCGTTGACGACCGCATCCTGCCCGGCGCGCACCTGACGGTGGCGGTCAGCACGCGCACCAGCTCGCAATTCCTGTATGCCTATGGCACCGCGCTGGCGCTGATCTGCGCGCTGTGGGTGGGCGCCACCGTGGTGCTGGCGGCCTGGGCCGTGCGCCGCAGCATGGCGCCCACGCGGCGCCTGTCGGAACAGGCCGCGCGCATCCAGCCCGACAACCTGGCGGTGCGCCTGCCGCTGCGCGACACCGACCGCGAGCTGCACGAGCTGGTGCTGTCCTTCAACCGCACGCTGGAGCGGCTACAGGCCGCCTACCAGCAGATGGAGGGCTTCAACGCCGACGTCGCCCACGAGCTACGCACGCCGCTGGCCACGCTGATCAACGGCACCCAGGTCACGCTGTCCAGCGGCCGCGATGCGGACGAACTGCGCGAGGCGCTGGAATCCAACCTGGAAACGCTGGAAGACCTGAAGACCCTGGTCAACGACATGCTGTTCCTGGCCCGCGCCGACCGCGGTGAACTGGCGGCCGACCAGGTGCCGGTGTCGCTGGCCGCCGAGGCGCGGCGGGTGGCCGACTACTACGAAGCCGCGCTGGAAGAAAGCGGCGTGGCGCTGCGCTGCGAGGGCGACGCCGTCGTGCCCGCCAACCCCGGGCTGGTCCGCCGCGCGCTGGCCAACCTGATCTCCAACGCCATCAAGGCCACCCCGCGCGGCGGTGAAATCGTGCTGGCCTGCCAGGCGCAGCCGCAGGGTGCGCGGGTCGAGGTGCGCAACCCCGGCGCGCCGATCCCGGCCGCCGACCTGCCCCGCATCTTCGACCGCTTCTTCCGCTCGGGCCCGGCCCGCGCGCCGCGCAGCGAGGGCCACGGACTGGGCTTGGCCATCGTGCGCGCCATCGCCCGCATGCACGGCGGCGAGGTCGACGCGGCCAGCGGCGACCGCGGCACGGTGGTCGGCATCACCCTGCGCGGCCCGGCGGTCGCCGGGTCCAACATTACAAAGAAGTAATCCGCGCGACAGAACCGGGTCACCCCGGCTTTCCTAAAGTGCCTGCATGGTCAACCCCTTTGAAGGGATCAGCATGAAAGGCACATTGCACCGCATCACCCTGGCCGCGGCCGTCGCCGCCCTGCTTGGCACGGCCCCCGCGTTCGCGGCCGGCGCCCACGGCGAACACGCCGGCCACGCCATGCCCATGGCGTCTACCCCCATCGGCACGCCCGGCGACGCCGCCCGGGTCACGCGCAGCATCGACATCGACATGACCGACGCCATGCGCTTCACGCCTGCCCAGGTGCAGGTCAAGGCCGGCGAGACCGTGCGCTTCAACGTGCTGAACTCGGGCAAGATCCGCCACGAAATGGTGCTGGGCAGCGATGCCGACCTGCAGGCGCATTACGCCATGATGATGCAGGACCCCGGCATGCGCCACGAGGAAGCCAACGCCGTGTCGCTGGACGCCGGCAAGCGCGGCCAGATCATCTGGAAGTTCGACCGCGCGGGCACCGTGTCCTTCGGCTGCCTGGAGCCCGGCCATTACGCCGCAGGCATGAAGGGCGCGGTGTCGGTGCAGTAGCGCCCGCCCGGATCCGCCATGCGCTCACTTCCCGCCCCCAACCGCCGCCGCTTCGTGCAGGGCCTGGCCGCCGGCGGCGCACTGGCCGCGCTGGGCGGCTGGCGCGCCGCCCAGGCCGCCGTGCCCGCCACGCCCGCCGGCCCCGCCGAACTGCGTGGCACCGAGTTCCACCTGGAGATCGGCGAAACCCCGGTGAACTACACCGGCGCCGCCCGCATCGCCACCACCGTCAACGGCCAGGTGCCCGCGCCGCTGTTGCGCTGGCGCGAAGGCGACACGGTGACGCTGCACGTCACCAACCGCCTGCGCGAGCAGACCTCGATCCACTGGCACGGCATCCTGCTGCCCACGGACATGGACGGCGTGCCGGGCCTGAGCTTCGCCGGCATCGACCCGGGCCAGACCTTTACCTACCGCTTCGACGTGCGCCAGAGCGGCACCTACTGGTACCACAGCCATTCGGGTTTCCAGGAACAGACCGGCCTGTACGGCGCCATCGTCATCGACCCCAAGCGGCGCGATCCGATCGCCTCGGACCGCGACTACACCGTGCTGCTGTCGGACTGGACCGACGAAGACCCGATGCGGGTCTTCAACAAGCTGCGCGCCATGCCCGACTACTACAACCACAACCAGCCCAGCGTCCAAAGCCTGGCGCGCGAGGCCGGCGAAAAGGGCTGGCGCGCCGCGCTGTCGGAACGGTTGATGTGGGAACAGATGCGCATGAACCCGTCGGACCTGGCGGACGTATCTGGCGCCACCTATACCTACCTGACCAACGGCGCCACGCCGGCGGGCAACTGGACCGGGTTGTTCAAGCCCGGCGAACGGGTCCGCCTGCGCCTGATCAACGGCTCGGCCATGACCTACTTCGACGTCCGCATTCCGGGCCTGAAGATGACGGTGGTGGCCGCCGACGGCCTGGATGTGCGGCCGGTGGAGGTCGAGGAGCTGCGCATCGCCGTGGCCGAAACCTACGACGTCATCGTCGAACCGTCCGAAGACCGCGCGTACACGATCTTCTCACAGGCCATGGACCGGTCCGGCTATGCCCGCGCGACGCTCGCGCCGCGTGCCGGCATGCAGGCCGCCGTGCCGGAATTGGACCGGGTGCAACTGCTGGGCATGATGGACATGGGCATGAAGCACGACATGCCCGCAGGCGGCCAGGACATGGCCGGCATGGATCACGCCGCGATGGGCCATGGCACGCAGCCGGCCGGCGCGGGCGCCATGGCAGGCATGAACCACGGCGCCATGCCCGGCATGGACCACGGCGGCAGCCACGGCGCCGGGGCCGACCAGGGCGGCATGGTCGAGGTCAAGCACCCTTATCCGGCCGAACGCGGCCCCGGCAATTCCATGCTGCCCGACGTCGTGTCCACGCGCCTGGACGACCCCGGCATCGGCCTGCGCAACAACGGCCGCCGGGTGCTGACCTACGCCGACCTGCGCTCGGTGCGCGAACCGGCCGACAATCGCCCGCCCACCCGCGAAATCGAATTGCACCTGACCGGCAACATGGAACGCTACATGTGGTCGTTCAACGGCGTGAAGTTCTCGGACGCCAAGCCCATCCTGTTGCGCCATGGCGAGCGCGTGCGCTTCGTGCTGGTCAACGACACCATGATGACGCACCCGATCCATCTGCACGGCCTGTGGAGCGACCTGGAATCGCCCGATGGCGCCTTCCAGGTGCGCAAGCACACCTTGTCGCTCAACCCCGCGCAGCGCCTGTCCTACCGCGTCAGCGCCGACGCCCGCGGCCACTGGGCCTACCACTGCCACCTGCTGTACCACATGGAAGCCGGCATGTTCAGGGCCGTGGTGGTGGAGTAGGCGATGAGACACCCGACCATGCCCAACCGCCTTTTCTTGTTCCGCCACGCCGCGCTGGCCGCCGTCTTGCTGACCGGCCTGGCGGCCGACCCGGTCCGCGCCCAGTCCATGCAGGACCACGCCGGGATGGATCATGCTTCGATGCCCGGCATGAACCCTGGCCCGGCCAACCCGAGTCCGGCTGCGCCCGCGCCGATGGATCATTCGTCCATGCCCGGCATGACCCCCGTCACGCCAGCGAACGCGCCGCCCATCGGCAGCCTGCCGTCCAGCGACGGCGCCGGCCCGCGCGGCTACGACAGCTACGGCATCCATCCGCACATGATGGACAACACCCCGTCGTCGCACCTGCTGTTCGACAAATTCGGCTGGTCGCGCAATCGCGACGGCCAGAATGCGCTGGAATGGGATGGCCGCCTCTGGTTCGGCACCGCCACCAACCGGCTGGTGCTCAAGAGCGAAGGCGAACGCGAAAGCGGCGGCGGCTCGGACGCCAGGATCGAGGCCTTCTGGAGCCACGCCATCTCGCCCTTCTGGGACCTGCAACTGGGCGCGCGGCGCGATGCCGGCACCGGCCCCAAGCGCAACTGGGCCGCGATCGGCATCGAAGGCGTGCTGCCCTACAACATCGAGCTGGAAACCACCGCCTACGCCGGCCCGTCCGGCCGCACCGCGCTGGCCATGAAAGCCGAGTACGACCTGCTGCTGACCCAGCGCCTGATCTTCACCCCGGAACTCGAAGCCAGCGCCTATGGCCGCAACGATCCCGAACGCGGCATCGGCTCGGGCCTATCCAAAGGATCCCTGTCGCTGCGCCTGCGTTACGAAGTCACGCGCGAATTCGCGCCCTATGTTGGCGTATCCTTTGAACGTAAATTCGGCCGCACCGCGGACTACGCGTCCGATGCAGGCCAAAGCCGCTCGCAGACCGCCGTGCTGGCCGGCGTGCGCTTCTGGTTCTGACTCTATTGACTGGCAACGGAGCCCCATGAAAAAAATCGCCCCCACCCGCCGCCTGATCCTGGCCGCGGCCCTGTCCCTGCCCTTGTACGCCCCCGCCTTCGCCCTGGCGCAGCCCGCCGCCAAGGTCCAGGTCTGGAAGACCCCCACCTGCGGCTGCTGCGAGGACTGGGTCAAACACATGCGCGACAACGGCTTCGAGGTCATCACCCACGACGTCCAGGACACCGGCCCGGTGCGCCGCAACGCCGGCATGGCCGACTACGGCTCCTGCCACACCGCCCTTATCGACGGCTACGCCATCGAAGGCCATGTGCCGGCCAGCGACGTGCGCCGCCTGCTGCTCGAAAAGCCCGACGCCGCCGGCCTGGCCGCCCCGGGCATGCCCCTGGGGTCGCCCGGCATGGACGGCCCCGAGTACGGCGGCCGCAAGACCCCGCACGACGTCCTGCTGGTGGACAAACGCGGTGGCGCCAAGGTCTTCCAGGCGTATCGTTGACAGAACGGGCCGCGGCGCCCCTGAAACAATTCATCCACAACGGGCCAATGGCTACTCCTTGCACTGCAGCAAAAATGCGCCACAATAAATAAAACGCATTTCTCACCCGACCCCTGGCAGTCATGGCAAAAATCGTCCTGTTCGAGAACATCCACCCGAGCGCCCGCGCCGTCTTCGAAGCCGCCGGCTACTCCGACATCGTCTCGCACGCCGCGGCCCTGCCGCCCGCGCAGATGCACGACGCCCTGCGCGGCGCCCACGTCGCCGGCATCCGTTCTCGCACCCACCTGGACGCCGCCCTGCTGTCCGGCAACCCCGACCTGCGCGTGGTCGGCTGCTTCTGCATCGGCACCAACCAGGTCGACCTCGACACCGCCATGCAACGCGGCGTCCCGGTATTCAACGCCCCCTTCTCCAACACCCGTTCGGTCGCCGAGCTGGTGCTGGGCGAAGCCATCCTGCTGCTGCGCCGCATTCCCGAAAAGAACGCCCGCGTGCACCTGGGCCACTGGGACAAGAGCGCCGCCGGCGCCTTCGAAACCCGCGGCAAGACCCTGGGCATCGTCGGCTACGGCAACATCGGCTCGCAGATCAGCACCCTGGCCGAAAGCCTGGGCATGCGCGTCATCTATCACGACGTCGAAGCCAAGCTGCCCCTGGGCAACGCCCGCCCGGCCAGCTCGCTCAACGACCTG
Organism: Achromobacter sp. UMC71; assembly: GCF_014170305.1. Taxonomy (GTDB): domain Bacteria; phylum Pseudomonadota; class Gammaproteobacteria; order Burkholderiales; family Burkholderiaceae_B; genus Achromobacter. Next base: position 45,752 of record NZ_LZZT01000007.1, on the reverse strand, counting down.
CTCGAACAGGCCGACGTCGTCACCCTGCACGTACCCGGCGGCAAGTCCACCGAGAACATCATCAACGCCGAGTCCCTGGCCCGCATGCGCCGCGGCGCCATCCTCATCAACGCCTCGCGCGGCACCGTTGTCGACATCGACGCGCTGCACGCCGCGCTGAAATCCGGCCACCTGGCCGGCGCCGCGCTCGACGTCTTCCCCACCGAACCCAAGAGCGCCGACGAACCCCTGGCCAGCCCGCTGATCGGCCTGCCCAACGTGATCCTGACCCCGCACATCGGCGGCAGCACGCAGGAATCGCAAGAAAACATCGGCCGCGAAGTCGCCGAAAAACTCGTGCGCTTCCTGCAGGCCGGCACCACCAAGGGCGCTGTCAACTTCCCCGAACTGCCGTTCCTGGAACAAGCCGGCGCCACTCGCATCCTGCACGTGCACCGCAACGCGCCGGGCGCCCTGGGCGCGCTGGACAATCTCATGGCCCAGCATGGCCTGAACATCGTCAGCCAGACCCTGCAGACCAAGGGCCAGATCGGCTACGTGATCACCGACGTCGAAGGCCAGGTCGACGATCTGGTCATGACCACGCTGCGCGACCATCCCATCACGGTCCGCTGCGACCGGCTGTAAGCCAACCAAGACAAAGGGGACCCGCGGGTCCCCTTTTTTTCGCTATTGCGTTGCACCGCTGGGTGCCTATGCCGATTCCGGCCGTCCGGCGAAGTGCCCCGTGACCCAGCGCTCGCATACGGCCCACAGCGCCGGCGCGCCGCGCTGGATAACCGCGCCATACCGCGACAACACCTGCTCCATCGACACGCCGCTCTCCGTCCACGTGCCGCCCCCGGTAAACACATTGATCAGCAGAGGCTGGAACCGATCCAGCGCCTTGGCGAACTTCGCGTCCTCGGTCTCGGCCCGCTCGAACTCGCGCCACAGCGCCAGGAATTCGTCGCCCTGCGCAGCCGGCAATAACCCGAACAAGCGCAGCGCCGCCGCGTCCTCAAGCTCGGCCTGCGCCTGCGCGCAAGTGCCGCCGTGGATCGGAAAATCGCCGACGTCGATCTCCACCACGTCGTGCAGCAACAGCATCCGCATCACCCGCCCCGTGTCCACCGGGCCGCAAGCGTACTCGCTGAGCACCAGCGCATACACCGCCAGGTGCCAGGAATGTTCCGCGGAATTCTCCTTGCGGCTGGCATCCAGCAGCGGCGACTGCCGCAGCACCGATTTCAGCCGGTCGATTTCCCGCAGGAAGCCCAGCTGCTTCTCCAACGCCATCGATCCCATCTACTTCTCCTTGCCCGTCAATGGCGCGGCAGCGGCCCGCACCAAGCATTCCGCCATTTTCCCTCCAACGCTGCCCGCGTCGAACGGCAAGCGCCCGATGATGCCGATCTCGCGATGAAACGCCGCCTCGCCCAGCGGCACCAGCCGCAATCCGTCCAGGTTCAACCCGCGCAGCCGCGGCAGCAGCCCCACCCCCAACCCGTGCCGCACCATGTTGGCGATCGCCTCGATCTCGTCGAGTTCCACCGCCTCGTGCACCGTGATGCGCTGCTTCTTCAGGAACAGGTCCACCACGCGTCCGCCGAACGACGCCCGGTCGTAGCGGATGAACGGCTGCGTCGCCAGCAGTTCGCGCCACGGCGCCGGCGGCATCGCTTCCGGCATCGCCAGCACCACCTCTTCGCGCAGCAACGGCTGCCAGCCCAGCTCGGGCGGCAGGGCGAACGGCGGGCGGATCAAGAGCGCCATGTCCACTTCGCCAGCGTCCACCTGGCCCAGCAAGGACAGCGACACGCCCGGCACGATGCGCACCCGCACGTCCGGATACCCCGCCCGGAATTCCCCCAGCGCCCGCACCAGCAGGTCCTGCTGCACCGAAGCGATGGCGCCGATGCGCAGCGACCCGCTCACGTGGCCCGCCCCCGCCGTGGCCGCCATGCGCTCGGCCATCGCCACCAGTTCCTCGGCCTGCGGCAGCATCTCGCGGCCCTGCGCGTTCAGCGTCGCCGCGCGCGCGCCGCGGTCGAACAGCGACACCCCCAGGTATTCCTCCAGCCGCTTGATCTGCGCGCTGACGGCCGACTGGGTCAGGCCCAGCTGGGCGCCCGCGCCGGTGAAGGTGCCGTCCCGCGCCACCGCGATGAAGGTCTTGAATTCTTTGATCATGATCAATAATTTTTGGCCTAAGACACAAAAAATATCGTTTTTCAATCAAAAAAACAATTCATAAACTAGCAGTCAGGACAAGACCCGATGGTGACGGTCCGCATTCTGATTTACCTTTTCCGCCTTATCCGGAGCTTTTCATGACCGCTCAAACCAACTTGCCGCCGTTCCACCTGGCCTTCCCGGTCCGCGACCTGGCCGAAGCCCGCGCCTTCTACGGCGAAAAGCTGGGCTGTCCCGAGGGCCGCAGCTCGCCCGAATGGATCGACTTCAATTTCTACGGCCACCAGATCGTCGCCCACCTGGCGCCCAGCGAGTGCGGCCACAAGGCCACCAGCGCCGTCGATTCGCATAATGTGCCCGTGCGCCATTTCGGCGCGGTGCTTTCCATGGAACAATGGGAAGCCATGGCCAAGCGCCTGACCGATGCCGGCACCGAGTTCGTCATCGAGCCCTACATCCGCTTCAAGGGCGAAGTCGGCGAACAGGCCACCATGTTCTTCCTGGATCCGTCGGGCAATGCGCTGGAATTCAAAGCGTTCAAGAACATGGATTCGTTGTTCGCCAAGTAATCCGTCTATACAGGTTTCGTGCCGTTGAACGCAATATCAGCCCCACCTTCTCCGGCCGAAACTTCCTGGCGCATCCTGCCCCAGGGTGACCGCTGCCTCATCGTCTCTTTTGGCGACCAGATCGACGCCTCGATCGGACGCACCTGTCTGGCGGCGGCGCGCAAGCTGCGCGACGCCAGCCTGCCGGGCGTGACCGACGTGGTGCCCTCGTTCGTGGCGGTGGCGGTTCATTACCGCCCCGACGGCCTGGGCAATGGCCCCACCTACGCCAGCCTGGCCGAACGCATTGAAGCACTGCTCGCCCAAGGCGTTGCCGCCGACGCCGCGGGCGGCCGCGAAGTCGACGTGCCCGTCTGCTATGGCGGCGAACACGGCCCCGACCTGATCGAAGTGGCCGCCGCCGCGGGCCTGACGCCCGACGGCGTGATCGCGCTGCACAGCCAGCCGCGCAGCATGGTGTTCATGCTGGGTTTTGCGCCCGGCCACGCCTACCTGGGCGTGCACGACGAAAAACTCAACCTGCCGCGCCGCGCGTCGCCGCGCACCGCCGTGCCGCCGGGCGCCGTGGCCGTCGCCAACCGCCAGACCGTGATCTACCCGAACCGGTTGCCGGGCGGCTGGCACATCATCGGCACCACGCCCCTGACCATGTTCGACCCCTTGCGCGAACCCGCCGCGCTGCTGCAGCCGGGCGACTCGGTCCGCTTCGTGCCGATCACCCCCGAAGAATTCGACCGTCTGCGCGAGGCCCGGCCGTGAGCGTCACCGTCATCAAGCCGGGCATGCTGTCCAGTTTCCAGAACCGCGGCCGCGAAGGCTACCAGCACCAGGGCATCCCGGCGGCCGGTGCGATGGATGAACGCGCCCACCGCCTGGCCAACGCGCTGGCCGGCAATACCGGTGATCCCGCCACGCTGGAAATGACCCTGACCGGCCCCACCCTGCGCTTTGACGCGCCGGCCTGCTTTGCGCTGGCGGGCGCCGACCTGGGCGCCACGCTCAACGGCCAGGACATCCCCCTGCACCGCCCGCTGGTGGCACGCGGCGGCGACGCCCTTGCATTCGGCGGACGGCCCGCCAGCGGCGTGCGCGGCTACCTGGCCGTGCACGGCGGTTTTGCGCTGACGCCCGTGATGGGCAGCGAAACCACCTACCTGCGCAGCGGCTTCGGCGGCTTCGAGGGCCGTGCGCTGGCCAAGGGCGACCAGATCGGCCTGCGCCAGGCGCTGGGTAACCAAGACCTGGATGCCCTTCAGAAAGCGCTGTGGGACATCCGCATCTATCTGCCCGGCGCGTTGGGCAACAAGCAGCGCGACGCCATCCGCTTCCTGCCCGGCATGCAGTGGGAAGAATTCTCCGAAGCCACGCGCCACGCGTTCGGCGGCTCGGAATTCCGCATCAGCCCGCAATCGGACCGCATGGGTTATCGCCTGCAAGGCCCGGCCCTATCCATGAGCAAGCCCCGCCAGATGTTGTCGGAAGCCGCCAGCTTCGGCACCGTGCAGGTGCCGTCCGGCGGCGAAGCCATCATTCTCATGGCCGACCGGCAGACCACCGGCGGCTACCCCAAGATCGCGCAGATCGCCACCGTCGACCTGCCGCTGCTTGCCCAATACGCCCCCGGCCACACGCTGCGCTTTGCGCGCATCGAACTGGACGACGCGCAGCGCCTGGATGGCGAGCGCGAACGCGCCTTCACGCAATTGCTGGACGCGCTGGCGCCGCTGCGCGCGCTGCTGGCACAAGGACACTGACATGAGCAAGAGCATCGACCTGAACTGCGACATGGGCGAAAGCTACGGCGCCTGGACCATGGGCAATGACGCCGCGGTGCTGGCGTTCGTCAGCTCGGCCAACATCGCCTGCGGCTTTCATGGCGGCGACCCCGCCACGATGCGCCAGACCGTGGCCGCCGCGCTGGCCCAGGGCGTGGCGCTGGGCGCGCATCCCAGCCTGCAGGACCTGGCCGGCTTTGGCCGCCGCGCGATCCCGACCACGCCGGATGAGGCCTACGACATCGTCGTCTACCAGATTGGCGCGCTGGCCGGCGTGGCGGCCTCGCAAGGCGCGCGGCTGCATCACGTCAAGGCCCACGGCGCGCTGTACAACATGGCCGCCAAGGACGAAGGCCTGGCCCGCGCCATCTGCCAGGCAGTGAAAGATGTGGATGCTTCGCTCGTGCTGTACGGGTTGGCAGGCAGCAAGCTGATCGATGCCGCGCGCGCCATCGGCCTGGCCGTGGCCAGCGAAGTCTTCGCCGACCGCTCCTACCAGGACGACGGCTCGCTTACCCCGCGCACCCGCGCCGGCGCCATGATCGAAGACGTGGACCAGGCCGTCGCGCAAGTGCTGCGCATGGCCCAGGAGGGCAAGGTGCGTTCGGTGGACGGCAAGGACGTGCCGGTGCAAGCCGACACGCTCTGTATCCACGGCGACCAGCCCAATGCGCTGGTGTTCGCCCGCGCCATCCGCGATGCGCTGCAACAGGCCGGCATCGCGGTGCGCACGCCGCAGGCGCGCTGAAGGTCCGTCACTCGTGATGGGCCGGTCGCAAAGGGCTGCTGCGCGGCCCTGAATGCGGCGTCAAGCGCGGCCGTAACGCGGCGCGGACTCTTCGGCGTCCTGCAGCGAAGCCTCGTGATAGGCCCGCAGGATGCCCGGCAGCACATCCAGCACGTAACCCCGGGTCAGCTCGGCCGCGCGGTCGAAATCACGGCTGGCCAAGGCCTGCGTGATGCCCTGGGTGTAGGTCTGCAGATTGTTCGAATCCATCGTCTGCTTGGCCAGCAAATAACGCAGCGGCTCGACCTGTTCATACAGCTTGGTCAGCACGCCCGCCAGCGGCGCATTGCCCGTGAAGCGGGCGCCAGCCAGGTAGAACTCGCGCAGCGCCGCGATATAGGCGCGCACGTCGCGCTTGGCCATGGCCGCGGCGATGGCTTCGTCGTAGATGCGCAATTCGGCCACCAGCGGCGACACGTCGTCCATCTCGGCGACCTGGCGGATACAGTAGGCCTCCAGCTCCGCGCGTAGCTTGTACAGGTGGCGGATCTGGGTTTCCGAATACAGGGTGGCCCTGAAACCTTTGCGCTGGACATGCGTAACCAGGCCGCTCAGTTCCAGCAGACGCAGCGCTTCCCGGATGGGACTGCGGCTGGTGCCGAAACGCTGCTCCAGTTCTTGTTCCCGCAACGGCTGCCCGGGCCTGATAGTGCCATCCACTATCAACTCACGAATCTGTTCCTGTAGGAAATACGGAATCGTGGCGGGCGCTTTGACGTCCAATCGGCTCCCCTTGTACTGCGTGATGCAAGTGTTGCGACACCGAGAAGATACTAGAAATCTATTGAAACACAAATAAGAAAATTGTTGCAGCAGTTCGAGGGCGCCCCCCCCGTCAAGGGCAGCCGGCGCGGGGGCCGACACGGGCATCCGCCGATTCACGCGCCAGCCCGGCAGGCGTCAATCCCAATCGTCGCGGTAGACAAACTTGGGCATCTGCCAGTTAAAGCGCAGCGCCAGCAAACGCAGCGCCAGGCCGGCCGCCAGCGCGATCGGCACGGCCGCATTGGCCGACAGCCCCAGGGCCTGTGAACCCAGATACAGCGCTCCGGTCACCGCCGACACGCTCGCGTAGAGTTCCTTGCGGAACAGCAGCGGCACCTCGTTGCAAAGCACGTCGCGCAGCACCCCGCCGGCGCAGCCGGTGATCATGCCGCTGATCAGCACCACGGTGATCGGCAGCTGCATCAGCTGCGCCACCTGGCAGCCGATCACCGTGAAGGCCACCAGCCCCAGGGCGTCGGCCAGCAGGAACAGGCTGCGCAGGCGCCGCATGACCGGCGCGATCAGGGCGGTCAAAAGCGCCGCGCCCGCCGTCATCCACAGATATTCGGGATGGATCACCCAGGTCAGCGGGTAATGCCCCAGCAGCACATCGCGCAGCGAACCGCCACCCAGCGCGGTGACGCACGCGATGATGCAGACGCCCATCCAGTCCATGTCGCGCCGGCCGGCGGAAAGCGCCGCGGTCATGGCTTCGGCCACGATGGCGACCAGATAGAGCGTGTGCAGCAGGGCGGGAGAAATGTCGGAGAACATGGATCGGAAGAAAAAGAGGCGTTGCCGCCCTGGCGCGCGGCAGGGGCCGGGCAGGCCCCATTGTATTGACACGGCGCGACGCCGTTGCGGCCGTCCCCCGCCATCCCTTACGCTGGAAGCGCGGTTGATATCGGTCAAACCCCTTGCCGCGCCGCGGCCGGACAATGGGGGTGTGCCCGCAAGGGCGATACCGGCCGAACCGGACGGCGAGCGGGAGCCCCCGGCCAGGCCCACCTCGGGAGAAAGCGATGTCTGAACAACCAGGTCCCATCCTTCTGGCCACCGACTTGAGCGCGCGGGGCGACCGCGCACTGGACCGGGCGCTGCAACTGGCCAAGGAATTGAACACCAAGCTGGTGGTGCTGCACGTCATGGAAAGCCATGCGGTGACGGCGCGGCTGACCACGCCGGTATGGCGCAGGCTGTCCACCGACCACAAGGCCCTGGCCGAGCGCGAGCTGGCCGAGGATCTGGCGAACGCCGAGATTCCCACCGAAGTGGTGGTGGCCAGCGGCGATCCGCTGCTGCGCATCACCGAAACCGCCGACAGCTTCGGCTGCTCGTTGATTGTCACCGGCACCGCCCGCGACGAAACGCTGGGCCGGCTGCTACTGGGCACCACCGTGGAAAAGCTGGCGCGCCAGGCCCGCCAGCCCGTGCTGGTGGTCAAGACACGGCCGCGCAAGCCTTACCGCAACCTGCTGGTCGCCACCGACTTCTCGCCGGGCTCTCGCCAGGCGCTGCACGCCGCGCTGCAACTGGTGCCTGGCGCCGACCTGACGCTGTTTCATGCCTACGACGTGCCTTTCCAGGGCAAAAACGTGCCGGACGACGCCGTAACGCGCAGCTTCTACAAGGCGGCCGAGCAGAGCGCGCGCGAATTCATCGCCGAAACCCCGGCGCTGGCGGACGTGGCGGCGCCCAAGGTGGTGCTGGAATGCGGCCAGCCGGAGACGGTGCTGTCGGAGTATTCGTTCAACCACCGGCCCGATCTGGTGGTGACGGGCACCCACGGCCGCACCGGCTTGCTGCGCACGGCCATCGGCAGCGTGGCCGAGCGGCTGCTGGAAGCCCTGCCCAGCGACGTGCTGATCGTGCGGTTGACCGGCGAGGAATAGGCTCGGCGCGGCTGGCGGGGCCGGGCCGGTCAAGGGGAAGGGGCTTGCCGCCGGCCCCACGGCCTCAGCTATCGCCGTCCTGCATCATGGCCTCGATGCGGCTGCGCAGCAGCCACAACAGCACCAGGCCGGGCAGCGCAATGACGACCGTCACCAGGAAGAACCCGGGCCAGCCCAGGTGTTCGACCAGCGGTGGCGTCAGCGGTCCGGCCAGATAGGTGCGGCCCACGGCCGACAGCGCGGACAGCAATGCGAACTGCGTGGCCGAGAAGCGCTGGCGGCACAACGCCATCAGCAGGCCGACGAACGACGCCGTGCCCAGTCCCCCGCACAGGTTTTCCAGGCCGACGGCGCTGCCCATCAGCCAGATGCTCTTGGGGCTGACGGCAATGAGCCAATAGCCCAGGTTGGACACCGCCTGCAGCACGCCGAACACCATCAGCGACCGGTACAGGGTCCAGCGCGACATGATGAAGCCCCCGGCCAGCGCGCCGACGATGGTGGCCGCCATGCCCATGACCTTGTTCACGGCGCCGACCTCGGTGGGCGTATAGCCCGCGCCGCGGATCAGGAAGGTAGTGGACAGCGCCCCGGCAAAGGCGTCGCCCAGCTTGTACAGCACGATCAGCAGCAGCACCAGCAAGGCGCCGCGGCGGGTGAAGAATTCGCGCAGCGGCGCCGCCACGGCCTCGCCGAGGCTGCGCGGAGGCTGCGTCAGGCGTTCGGGTTCAGGCGCCCACAAGGTGGCCAGCGCGCACAGCAGCATCAGGCCGCCCATCACCACATAGGTATTGCCCCAGCCGATCCACTTGTCGGCCAGGATCAGCGCCAGGCCACCCGAGACAATCATGGCCAGCCGGTAGCCCATGACCTTGATGGCCGCCCCGGCGCCGCGCTCTTCCTTGCGCAGCACGTCGGTGCAATAGGCATCGAAAGCAATGTCCTGCGTGGCGGAAAGGAAAGCCACCAGCACCGCCAGCAGCGCCAGCGTCTGCAAGGCCGATGACGGCGACAGCGTGCCCATGACCATGATGGCCAGGCCCAGCAGGATCTGCGTGACCAGCATCCAGCCGCGGCGCCGGCCCAGCAAGGGCGGCACGTAGCGGTCCACCAGCGGGGCCCACAGGAATTTCAGGGTGTAGGCGGTGCCTACCAGGGTCAGGAAACCGATCTGCTGCAGCGGCACGCCCGCCACGGTGGCCCAGGCCTGCAGGGTGCCGCTGGTCAGGGCCAGCGGCAATCCACTGGCGAACCCCAGGACCAGCAGGGGCGCAACGCGGGGGCTGGTGTAGACGTTGGATACAGCGGTAATGACGGTCTCCTGGAACGGGCCGGCGCGGCGCAGGGGTGCGCGCCGCAGGCTTGCGGCATTTTAGGCGCGGATCGTCCGGGCCGTCAGCCCGCGTTGCAGATTGTCAGGGCGAAGCGAAGCGATACACCGCCAGGGTGCTGCGCCAGCTGGGGAAGGTCTTGATCTCGCGCCCTTCGTTGAAGGTCGCGCGTTCCAGGATGCGCAGGCCCAGCTCGTCGGCCAGCTGTTCGAAGTCGCGCAGCGTGCACAGGTGGATGTTGGGCGTGTTGTACCACTGGTAGGGCATCTGGCCCGTCACCGGCATGCGGCCCCGCAGGATTGCCCAGCCGTGCGGCCAGTAGCCGAAATTGGGAAACGACACCACGCCGTGGCGCGCCACCCGCGCCATTTCGCGCAGAATGTGCTCGGTGCGGTGCATGGACTGCAGCGTCTGCGACAGCACCACGGTATCGAACTGCTTGTCGTCGAACAGCGCCAGGCCGTCTTCCAGGTTCTGCTGGATGACTTCCACGCCGCGCTTCACGCAGGCGATGACGCAGGTGTCGTCCAGTTCCACGCCCGCGCCGCGCACCTGGCGCTGGTCGCGCAGATGCGCCAGCAGCGCGCCGTCGCCACAGCCCAGGTCCAGCACGCGGCTGCCGGGCTCGATCCAGCTGGCGATGCGGGCCAGGTCGGGCCGCAGCGCGTGGATGGCGGGCCGGGGAGTGACAGGATTCATGCGGAGCGTCCTTCGGTCTGAGCGGCGTCGGCAAGGCCCAGCTCGCGGGCGATGCGCTCGTAATAGCCGCGAACCACGGCATGGTAGCGCGCGTCGTCCAGGAGGAAGGCGTCGTGCCCGTGCGGCGCGTCGATTTCGGCGTAGGTGACGGGGCTGGCGTTCTTCAGCAGGGCCCGCACGATCTCGCGCGAGCGTTCCGGCGGAAAGCGCCAATCGGTGCTGAACGACACCAGCAGGAAGTCGGACTTGGCCGGCGCCAGCGCACGCGCCAGGTCGCCGCCGGTCTTGCGGGCGGGGTCGAAGTAATCCAGCGCGCGGGTGATCAGCAGGTAGGTGTTGGCGTCGAAGTAGCGCGTGAACTTTTCGCCCTGGTAACGCAGATAGGACTCGACCTCGAACTCGACGCCATAGCCGTAGTGGTAGGCGCCGTCCGCTGCCGGCTCGCGCTGGGCGCGGCCGAATTTCTCGGCCATGTCGTCGTCGGACAGGTAGGTAATGTGGCCGATCATGCGCGCCACCGACAGGCCGCGGCGCGGCACGGTGTCTTGCGCGTAGTAGTCGCCGCCGTGGAAATCCGGGTCGGTGATGATGGCGCGCCGCGCCACTTCGTTAAAGCCGATGTTCTGCGCCGACAGGCGCGGCGTGCTGGCGATCACCACGCAATTGGCCACGCGCTCGGGCAAGGTAATGGCCCAACTGAGCGCCTGCATGCCGCCCAGCGAACCGCCCATGACGGCCGCGAAACGTTCGATGCCGAAGTGATCCGCGACCCGGGCCTGCGCCTGCACCCAGTCTTCCACCGTCAGCACCGGGAACGCGGCCCCCCAGGGCTTGCCGGTCTCGGGGTTGATGCTGGCCGGGCCGGTCGAGCCGAAGCACGAGCCCAGGTTGTTGACGCCGATGACGAAGAACAGGTTGGTGTCCACCGGCTTGCCGGGGCCCACCATGTTGTCCCACCAGCCCACGTCGCTGGGGCTGTCGGCCGCCTGGCCCGCCACGTGGTGCGAGGCGTTCAGGGCGTGGCAGATCAGCACGGCGTTGGTGCGCTGGGCGTTCAGGGTGCCGTAGGTCTCGACCGCCAGTTCATAGGCGGCCAGCGATTGGCCGCTGAGCAGAGACAGCGGCTCGTCGAAACGGAGATAGACGGGTGCGACCAGGCCGACGGAACCGGGATCAGCGGCGTCGGACTGAGTGACGGGTGCGACCGTGGCGGCAGGCAAGCCTGCAAGCGTGGCGCTGGCCGAATCACCGGCCAAATGTTGGGCAGGAGTGGTCATACGGACCTCTTTAGCTGGATTTATTGGAAGGCGCCCGCAAGCGGATCAGGCAAATCGGCGCCGAAATTAGGATAGTGCGGCAGGAATTCTAGCACTGCTTGCGGCAGGGTCCGCAAGCCCATGCCGCCGCAGGGGGCCCGGCACAAGGCTCAGGCGCCCGCCTCCCAGGGTTCATGCCCCAGGTATTCGTAGTGCTCGGTATTCACGCGCGAAATGCGCCATTCCACCGGCTGGCGGTTGTACGAAAACGCGACCCGGCGGATCTCCAGCAGCGGCGCGCCTTCGGCCATGCCCAGCCAACGCGCATGGGCGCGGTCGGCCAGGCAGGTGCGCAGGCGTTCGTCGGTGGCGATGACGTTGACGCCGAACATGTCCTGGTACAGCGCATACAGGGTGCTGGCGCGCTCGCTCAGATGCGCCTCGGTCATGCCGGGAAAACGCGACTCCGGCAGGCAGATCTCGTCGATCATGACCACGTCGCCGTTCAGCGACTGCTTGTTCAGGAATTCGAACACGTAGGCGCCAGCGGGCAGGGCCAGTTTTTCCCGCACCGTGGCCGACGCCTTCACGCGGCGAAAACGCAGCAGTTCGGTGACGGGGTACGACTTGTTGCCATCCTGCCGCAGGATGCGGAAGAACTTGAAGAAGTGGTGGTTGCGGGTGTGCACCGCAACGTAGGTGCCGCGGCCCTGATGGCGCACCAGGATGTTCTCGGCGGCCAGTTCGTCGATCGCCTTGCGCAACGTGCCGATCGATACGCCGAAGCGTTCGGCCAGCTGCTTTTCCGGGGGTATCGCCTCGCCCTGCTTCCATTCGCCTTGCGCCAGCGCGGCAAGCACGGCTTGCTTGACCTGTTCGTACAAGGGACTGCCCAAGGGCACAGTCGATGACAGGCTGGTGTTCATGGGTGCATCGCAATAATCAGGAGCCCTCAGTGTAGCGGCCTGCCATGGCCTCTCTCAAGTCATACAATTCATATATATGATTTAGTTGACACACTGAAAAGCCGCTCTTAAGATTTGCCGGACGTTGTGATCCGAAGCGCTTGCGGCACCCGGCCGCGCGCCCAGCCCTGGAGAGGAAGACGATGATTCACGCCGTATTGCACGATGCCAAGGACACGGTGGCGGTCGCCGTGGTGGAAGGCCTGACCGCCGGAACAGAACTGAACGCCTGGATCATGGACGAGGACAAGATCATCCATGTGCGGGCCTCGCAGGACATCCCCATCGGCCACAAGGTCGCCATGAAGGACATGGCCGTGGGCGATACGGTCTTCAAGTACGGCGTGGACATCGGCCGCGTGGTGGCGCCGATCAAGGCCGGCCAGCACGCCCACGTGCACAACATCAAGACCAAGCGCTGGTAAGCAGCCTCCCGCCCCCCAAAAGGAAACCAACATGTCCGTCATCAATGCTCAGACCACCTTCCAGGGCTACCGCCGCGACAACGGCCGGGTCGGCGTGCGCAATCACGTCATCGTGCTGCCCGTGGACGATATCTCCAACGCCGCGGCCGAGGCCGTCGCCAACAACATCAAGGGCACGCTGGCCCTGCCCCACCCCTATGGGCGGCTGCAGTTCGGCGAAGACCTGGAACTGCACTTTCGCACCCTGATCGGCACCGGCTGCAACCCCAACGTAGCGGCGGTGGTGGTGATCGGCATCGAGGAAGGCTGGACCAAGCGCGTGGTCGACGGCATCGCCGCCACCGGCAAACCGGTCATGGGCTTCAGCATCGAACTGCACGGCGACCACGACACCATCATGCGGGCTTCGCGCTGCGCCAAGGAATTCGTGCACTACGCCACGGCGCTCACGCGCAGCACCTGTCCGATCTCGGACCTGTGGGTGTCGACCAAATGCGGCGAGTCCGACACCACCTCGGGTTGCGGAGCCAACCCCACCGTGGGCAACGCCTTCGACAAGCTCTACGCGCTGGGTTCGACCCTGGTGTTCGGCGAAACGTCGGAACTGACCGGCGGCGAACATATCGTGGCCGAACGCTGCGCCAACGATGCCGTGCGCGAGCGCTTCATGTTCATGTTCAACCGCTACCAGGCCATGATCGACCGCTGGAAAACCAGCGATCTGTCCGAGTCGCAGCCGACCAAGGGCAACATCGCCGGAGGCCTGACCACCATCGAGGAAAAGGCGCTGGGCAACATCCAGAAGATCGGCAAGCACTGCCGCGTGGACGGCGTGATCGACAAGGCCGAGATCCCCGACGGCCCGGGCCTGTGGTTCATGGACTCGTCGTCGGCGGCAGCCGAAATGGTGACGCTGTGCGCGGCGTCCGGCTATGCCGTGCACTTCTTCCCCACCGGCCAGGGCAACGTCATCGGCAACCCCATCCTGCCCGTCATCAAGATCTGCGCCAATCCGCGCACGGTGCGCACCATGTCCGAACACGTGGACGTGGACACCAGCGCGCTGCTGCAGCGCGAGATCGACCTGAACCAGGCCGGCGACAAGCTGCTGGAGTGCATGCTGGCCACCGCCAACGGCCGCTGGACCGCGGCCGAGGCCCTGGGCCATCGTGAATTCGTGCTGACCCGCATCTTCGAAAGCGCCTGACGGCGCCCGGCCGGCGCAGCCCGGCCGGTCCTTTTCCGCATTGCCGGACGGCCGTTTTCCAACGGCCGTCCGGCAATGCCGCAGCACTCTCACAGCACCGACGCACAAAGCATGCAGACCCGGGCGCAAGCCGCCACGGCAGCACAGGCGCGTACGCATTTCCTACCCGGGCGCCACCCCCAAGGAGGAAGACAGATGAATCGCGAGCAACACCCCCCCATCGACGCCGCGCAACGGCGCCGTGTCCTTGGCGCCCTGGGCGCCGCCGGCCTCTGTGCGCTGACGCCCTGGCAACAGGCGCTGGCGCAGAAGCGCGCTTGGCCGGAGCGCCCCATCAACTACGTCGTGCCCTTCCCGCCCGGTGGCCTGACCGACGTGGCCGCGCGCCAGATCGGCAAGGCGCTGGGCGATGCCGAACGCTGGAACGTGGTAGTGGAAAACAAGCCCGGCGGCAGCGCCAATATCGGCGCGGCGCACGTATCGCACGCCGCGCCCGACGGCTACACCTGGCTGGCCATCACCCTGTCGCATGCGGCCAACGCCACGCTGTTCGCCGGCAAGGCCGGCTACGACCTGACGCGCGACCTGACGCCGCTGGCCGGGCTGGCCTCGTCGCCCATCATGGTGGTGGTCAACGCCAAGAGCCCCATCAAGACCATGGACGACCTGGCGCGCGCGGCCGCCGCCAAACCGCTGGCGGCTGGCTCCAGCGGCAACGGCACGCCGCCGCACCTGACGCTGGCGCTGTATCAGAAGCTGACCGGCGCGCCGCTCATGCACGTGCCATACAAGGGTGGCGCGCCATCGCTGACGGACCTGATCGGCGGCCACCTGGACGTGGTCTTTTCGAACTACCCCGAGTCGCTATCGCATGTAAAGAACGGTTCGCTGCGGGCCCTGGCCATCACCACCCGCGAACGCAGCGCGGACCTGCCCGACGTGCCCACCGTGGCGCAGGCCGGCCTGCCCGACCTGGTGGTGGAGAACTTCACCGGCGTCATGGGACCCGCCGGCTTGCCGCCCGAGCTGGTGCAGCGCATCGGCGCCGCGATCGTCAAGCAGGTATCGCAGCCCGCCATGCAGCAGGCGCTGCAACAGCTGGGCTTCGTGCCGCAGCCGCGCGGACCGGAGGAATTCGGCGCCTATGTGCGATCCGAGGTCGACCGCTGGGCCAAGATCATCCGCGATGCCAACATCCAGATCGCCTGAGGCCGGAGGCTACCCATGCACGTGCTGATCTCGGAATTCATGGACGCGCCCGCCGTCGACGCTTTGCGGCAGCGCTTCGACGTGCGCTACGCCCCCGACCTGGTGGAGCAGCGCGATGCGCTGCTGCAAGCCGCCCGCCAGGCCGACGGCCTGATCGTGCGCAACCGCAGCCAGGTGGATGCGGCGTTGCTGGCCGCCGCGCCGCGGCTGCGGGCCGTCGGCCGGCTGGGGGTCGGGCTGGACAACATCGACCTGCCCGGCTGCGCCGCGCGCGGCATCCAGGTGGTGCCGGCCACCGGCGCCAACGCGCGGGCGGTGGCCGAATACGTTATCGGGACCCTCCTGGCGCTGCTGCGCGGCGCCTATGCCTCTACGACGGATGTCGCGGCCGGGCGCTGGCCGCGCACAGCCCTCTCGCAAGGGCTGGAGGCGCATGGGCGCACCCTGGGGGTCGTGGGCTTTGGCGGCATCGGCCAATTGACCGCCCGGTTGGCGGCAGGGCTGGGCATGCGCGTCATCGGCTGCGACGCCGCGCTGCCGGCCACGCATCCGGCGTGGACCGAGACGGGCGCCACGCCCCTGCCGCTGGACGCCGTGCTGACGCAGGCGGACGCGGTCACGTTGCATGTGCCGCTGAACGCCGACACCCGCCATCTGCTGGACGCCGCCCGCCTCCAGCGCATGCGCCCGGGCGCCATCCTGATCAACACCTCGCGCGGCGGCATCGTGGACGAGGCCGCGCTGGCGGCGGCGTTGCGCGCGGGCCACCTGCGCGGCGCGGCGCTGGACGTCTTCGACCAAGAGCCCCTGCCCGCCGGCGGCCCGCTGGCGGACGCGCCCAACCTGATCCTGACCCCGCATATCGCCGGCCTGACGCAGGAAGCCAACACCCGGGTTTCCGACATGGTGGCCGCCGGTGTGACAATAGCGCTTACCGGCGGCGCCCGATGACGCGCGGCGCGCCCCCCTGACAGGAAGGATATGGCTCACATCTATCTGGACGAACTGCAACACCTGGCCGCGGCCAGCCTGGCCGCCGCGGGCGCCAACCCCGCCATGGCCGACAGCACGGCGCGGGCCCTGGTCTTCGCCGAAAGCCAGGGCCTCAGCTCGCACGGCCTGTCGCGCGTGCCGTTCTACGCCGGCCACCTGCGCACCGGCCGCGCCATTGGCAGCGCCGTGCCGCGCATCCTGCACGAGCGCGGCGGCGCGGCCCTGATCGACGCGGGTTCGGGCCTGGCGTTCCCCGCCTGCGCCATGGCCGTCGAACAGGCCGCCGCCCGCGCCCGTGAACACGGCGTGGCCTTTATCGGCGTGGCCAACAGCCACCATTTCGGCGAAGCCGGCTACCACCTGGAAGCCCTGGCCGACGCCGGCCTGGTCGCGCTGGCGCTGAGCAATTCGCCCGCCGCCATGCCGGCCTGGGGCGGCAAGCGCCCGCTGTTCGGCACCAACCCCATCGCCGCGGTGTTCCCGCGGCGCGGCGGCGCCCGCATCGTCATTGACCTGTCGCTGTCGCAAGTGGCGCGTGGCAAGCTCATGATCGCGGCGCGCGACAACCAGCCCATCCCGCTGGGCTGGGCGCTGGACGCCGACGGCCAGCCCACCACCGACCCCAAGGCCGGCCTGGCCGGCAGCATGCTGCCCGCGGGCGGCGTCAAGGGCGCGATGCTGGCGCTGATCATCGAACTCCTGGCCTGCGCCCTGACCGGCTCGCACTTCGGTTTCGAGACCGAATCGTTCTTCGTCGACGAAGGCGGCCCCGCCCGCCTGGGCCAGGCCTTCATGGCCATCGACCCAGGCGCCCTGGCTGGCAAGGAAACCTACCTGGACCGCGTCGAAACGCTGGTGGATGCCATGCTGGAAGACGACGGCGTGCGCCTGCCGGGCGAACGCCGCCGCAAGCTGCGCGACGAAGCGCTCAAGCACGGCGTGGAAATTCCGGAAGCGTTGATGACGCAATTGCGCGCCATGTCGGGCGCGGCCTGACGCCGGCCGGGGCGGCCTGGCGCCGCCCCATTCCAGGCTGCGGCCCCTAGGGCCTGCTCACACTAGAAGGCGCCGTGGCTGAACCACAGCATCAACGGCGCCAGCAGCAAGAACACCACGGTCGACACCAGCACCGCGCCGGCAGCCGTGTCGCCCATGGCCGTATAGCGCTTGGCGTACATGTAGCTGACCACCGCGCACGGCATCGCCATCTGCAGCGTCAGCGCGCCGGCCAGCACCGGCTCCAGATCCAGCAGCCACACGATCGCCAAGCCCGCCAGCAGGCCGGTCACCAGGCGCATCGCCGCCACCTTGGCGCCGTCCCTGACGCCGTTGGCCGGGATCAGCGCCAACGCGTGGCCAAGGCTCAGCAGCATCAGCGGCACCGTGACCGCGCCCAGCATGCGGGCGGTCTCGATCAGCCAGTCCGGCACCGGAATGTGCAGCATGCGCATGGCCACCGCCACCACCGAGGCCAGCAGGATCGGACTTTTCCAGCTGCCCTTGGTGTTCACGCCCGGCAGCAGCCGCACCGCGATGGTGTGCATCACGAAGGAATTGACGGCAAAGAACGCCACCGCCACCGACAGGCCGGCATCGCCGAACGCCAGCTGCGAAATCGGCAGCCCCAGGTTGCCGGCGTTGGGCAGGAAGGCCGTGGGCAGGAGCGTACGCACCGGCAGCCGGCCCAGCTTGAGCAGCAGCGCGCAAGCCAGCGCGCACAACAGCAGGGCCAGCAAGGTGGCGGCCGCCACGTCGGCCAGCGCGCGGTCGTCCAGGTGAGTGGTGACGAACGTGTGGAACACCAGCGCCGGCGTGGTCACCGAGGTCACCAGCGTGGTGATGAAGGCGCCGCCGAACGGCAGGTCGCGCTTGCCCCAGAACACACCAATGCCGACGCACGACAACAGGGGCAGCATCAGCACGATGGCCGACAGGTAGAACTGCGCGATGGCAAGCATCCGGTTATTCCGTCAGAGATAAGTGAAGTAATGCGCGGCGGCATCATTGCTTGCCTGATGCGTGGGCAAGGCGGCAGGATGGGCCTTCTGTTGCCAGGACCTTGCGCCCACCCCCTTCGCCATGCCCGCCAAACCCGTCCCCGCCGCCCCGCCAGCACCTGCCGCCGTCCGGCTTTCGCCGCGTGAATCGGCCTGCCTGCACTGGGCGGCCGCGGGCAAGACCAGCTGGGAAACCGGCCGCATTCTTGAAATCAGCGAAAGCACCGTCAATTTCCATCTGCGCAACGCCAGCCGCAAACTGCAGGTGCGGGGCCGGCGCGCCGCGGTCGCGGCGGCCATCCGGCGGGGGCTGCTGCACCCCGTCACGGCTTGACGACGACCGATCTCAGGAATTCACGCGCCCGCTCGGCGGGCAGGCTTTCCTCGGTGCCCGCGGCCACCGCCTCGATCAGCATCGTGTCCGTGACCCACACCCGCGCCCGCAGCCAGCCGGGCTTGCCCATGGCCTTGCCCTGCACGTCGATGTCCTGCCCGTAAGGCGGCCATTCGGTGGGCGGCGGCGCCTGCATATTGACGTACAGCGACCGCATCAGCGCCATGCCCAGCGCCTGCCGGGCCACCGGGTCGCCCGCAAGATCCGGGGGCAGCGGGGCCGACCCGATCGCGAACACGGCTTCGCCCACCGTGGCGCTGGCCAGGGTAAAACTCAGGGTATGGGTATCCAGCCGCAACTGGCGGGTCTCGGTCTGCACCCGGTCTGGAAATGCCGCCCGCACGCGGCCGTCCGCCACGTCGACCTCGCGCCAGTTGTAACGCGGCGAGCAGGCAGCCACCAGCAGGGCCAGCGCAAGAATCGCGCCGCCTTTCTTGAACATGAAACGAAACAGCGATGAAATCGTCATTACCGGAAGACCCCACGGTCTTTTCATTTCGAGGAAAGCCCCAAATTGTCGCCGATTTCGATGACCCCAGCGCCCGACGGCACGCCTTTGGCCAATTATGTCTGGGCCGCCGCCCCGAACGTGCCCGCGCCGGTCACCGGCCCCGGCACCCCCAGTATCTACCTGTTGCACGGCCTGAGCGAGCATGCCGGGCGCTATGACCGGCTGGCGCGCTGGCTGACCGCGCGCGGCTGGACGGTCGGCGCCCACGACCACCGCGGCCACGGCCGCTCCGGCGGGCGGCCCGCCACCTTGGCGCGCCAGGAAGACCTGGTCACCGACGCCGTGGCCCGCCTGGCCGCCTGGACCGCCACCCACGGCCGCCCGCCCATCCTCCTGGGCCACAGCCTGGGCGCCCTGGTGGCGGTGCGGATCGCGCTGCACCAGCTGACCCCGCTCGACGCCCTGGTGCTCAGTTCGCCGCCTTTCGTGGTCAACGTGCCCCAGTGGGTGCGCCGCACCCTGACCTGGATGTCGCTGCATGCCCCCGACCTGCGGGTCCCCCATGGGCTGGCCCCGGCGCGCATCTCGCACGACCGGGCGGTGGTCAAGGCCTACCGGTCCGACCCGCTGGTGCGCCGCAGCATGACCGGCCGGCTGGCCCGCTTCGTGGACGACGGCGGGCGCGATTCCCTGCGGGAAGCCCACCTCTTGTCCTGCCGCACCCTGCTGATGGTGGCGGGCGACGACTCCATCGTCGCGGCCGAAGGCAGCCGCCAGTTTGCCCAGCGCGCCCCCGCCGAATTGCTGACTTTGCGGTGGTACGACACCGCCTGGCACGAGATTTTCAATGAAACCGCCCCCATCGCCGACCCGGTCTACGCCGACCTGGACGAGTGGCTGGCGCGCACCGCCGCGGTATTGTCCCTGTCCCCAGTACTGGCTCCCTCAGCAGAGGAGGCCAGCACCCCGTAAAATCCCGCGACAGACCCCATCGAGAATATTCCGTGACTGATACCGCCGCACACCGCTACGCCCGCCTGGAGGCCAACCGCCCGCTGCTGGCCCAGACCCTGCGAGGCATCGAAAAAGAAGGCCTGCGCGTCGACGAGCAAGGCATCCTGGCCCGCACGCCGCATCCGGCCGGCCTCGGTTCGGCGCTGACCAACGAACACGTCACCACCGATTATTCCGAATCGCTGCTCGAACTGATCACCGGCACCCACAACAATGTGGATGCCCTGCTGGCCGAGCTGACCGCGACCCACCGCCACGTCTACAGCGTGCTGGACCATGAACTGATCTGGAACCAGTCCATGCCCGCCACCCTGCCGTCCGAAGCCGACATCCCCATCGCCTGGTACGGCACGTCCAATACGGGCATGCTCAAGCACGTGTACCGCCGCGGCCTGGCCGAGCGCTACGGCAAGACGATGCAATGCATCGCCGGCGTGCACTACAACTTCTCGCTGCCCGAACAACTGTGGTCGGTGCTGGACACCCAGCCCGGCACCGATCAGGCGCGCCGGTCGCGCGGCTATATCGGCCTGATCCGCAACTTCACGCGCTATTCCTGGCTGCTGATGTACCTGTTCGGCGCCGCGCCGGCGCTGGCCCGCGGCTTCCTGCGCGGCCATGACCATCCGTTGCAAAGCCTGGGCGACCACACCCTGTATCTGCCCTATGCCACCAGCCTGCGCATGAGCGACCTGGGCTACCAGAACAAGGCTCAATCGCAGCTCAAGCTCTGCTACAACGACCTGGACACGTTCCTGGGCCGCCTGTACGACGCCGTGACGCAACCCTGGCCCGACTACCAGAAGATCGGCACGCATCGCGACGGCGAATGGATCCAGCTGAACACCAACGTGCTGCAGATCGAAAACGAGTACTACTCCAGCATCCGCCCCAAGCGCGCCACTGGCCGCTGCGAACGCCCGATCACCGCGCTGGCCGAGCGCGGCGTGCAATACGTGGAAGTGCGCTGCCTGGACATCAACCCGGAATCGCCGGTGGGCATCGATGCCGACACCAGCCGCTTCGTTGACGCCTTCCTGCTGTTCTGCGCCACCGCCGACAGCCCGTTCTTCCCGGCCAATGGCTACTGCCAGCGCAGCGCCGACAATTTCTCGACCGTCGTCAAGGAAGGCCGCAAGCCCGGCCTGCAACTGGACCGCGACGGCCAGGCCGTCGGCCTGGCGGACTGGGGCCAGGAACTGCTGGACCAGATCGCGCCCTACGCCGCGCTCTATGACGCCGCGCTGGGCGGAACCGCCTACGCCGACAGCCTGGCCGTGCAGCGCGCCAAGCTGGGCCATCCCGAATCCACGCCGTCGGCGCGCCTGCTGGGCGCACTGATCGACAGCGGCGAATCGTTCCACGACTACTCGCTGCGCCAAAGCCGCGACCACGCGCAGGCCCTGCGCGCCCAAGCGCTGCCGGCCGGCCTGGCCGAACAATACCGCCAGGCCGCGCTCGACTCCAGCGCCGAGCAACTGCGCATCGAGCAGGCCGACGAAGTGGATTTCGACACCTACGTGGCGCGTTACCAGGCCGCCCTGAAGGCACCACGCAAATAAGGCGTATCGTATGGCCTGTTAACACCCAGGTTTTGGATCAGGAGGCTTTTCCCATGCGCCGCATCGCAACCTTACTGCTGGCCCTGGCCGCCAGCGCGGCGGGCATCTCCCACGCCGCGCCCCCGCCCATGCAGACCGTGGAGTCGGTGGACCTGAAGCGCTATGCCGGCATGTGGTACGAGATCGCGAATTTTCCGATGTACTTCCAGCGCAATTGCGTCGGGGACACCACCGCCGAGTACACACTGCACCCGGACGGCACGGTTGGCGTGAACAACCGCTGCCGCACGAAAGACGGCGACGTCGACTCGGCCTCGGGCACGGCCACCGTGGTCGAGGGCAGCAACAACACCAAGCTTGAAGTCTCGTTCTTCAAGCCCATCAAGGGCGATTACTGGGTGATCGGCCTGGACCCGGATTACCGCTGGGCCGTCGTCGGCACGCCGGACCGCAAGTACCTGTGGATTCTGTCGCGCTCGCCGCAACTGCCCAAGGAAGACCTGGACCGCGCGCTCGCCGCCGCGACGGCGCAAGGCTACCAGCTGGACGAACTGCGCTACACGCCGCAGAAATGACAACGCGGGCCCGGGCTGATCTACCTGGGCCCGCGCCGTTTTGTTCCAGCGACTTGAAAATTGCCCGGTTCAGCCCGCGTAATCGCGCGCCAGGCGCACCACGGTCACGCCGGGTTTCAGCTGACGCAGTGACGGCATGACCAGGGTGCACCGGTCATACGGCGACACGATCGCCTGGCCGTCGGCCCAACCAATCACCGACCCGGCCTGATCCAGCGTTTCCAACCCTTGCCAGGGTTGCGAGAACGTCACGTCCATCGACGGCGCCACCACCGCGTCGGTCACTTCCAGCACGCGTTGCGCCGCCGGGTCCGGCAACAGCCAGCCGGCCGGAATGTCCGCCGCGTCCGCCACGCCCGATTCGACCAGCATGCGCGCCACCATGTCGCGCGCAACGTCCCGCGCCGAAAGATCGCCATGGAAGCCGCATTCGACCAGCAAAGCGCACGCATCGCCGCGCGACGGGTCGCCGAACTGCGCAAAGTCGCGCATCCGCACGCCGTCCTTGTGGCCCGCGTCGACGATCACGTGCTGCGGCGCTTTCAGGCGCCGCGCCAGCGCGATGTTGCGCGGCAGGACGCCGGTCAACAGCAGCGGCGCGCCCGGCTCGTGCATGGAATGCAGATCCAGCAGCCAATCGGCCCGTTCCACCCACGGCCGCAGCTGCGCCGCGCGCTGGCGGTCGCTGCTGTTGGCGTTGTCCAGCCGCTCGGCGCTCCAGACCCGGTTCATGTCCTCGTCCACGAAACGCGAGGCGTCGTGGCGCGCCAGGTCGAAGCGGTCAAAGGCCGGCAGGTTGCAGAACGCCAGCGTCAGACTGCCGCGGCGGGGCCGCAGCCCGGCCGCCAGCAGGTCCTTCAGGGCCCAGGCGCCGCACAGCTCGTTGCCGTGCACCAGCGCGGACACCATCAGCGCGCGTCCTGGCACGCCCGAATCGAAATGCCACACCCCCGGCGTGCCGGTATTGCCCGCGCGCTCGGCGGCGAGATCGGGAACGGAAAGCTTGAAATCCATCGTGTTGTCCGCGTTGTTGCTGTGTTGCTTGCTTACTGCGCTTCGATTTTGGCGGCCTTGACCAGCGCGCCGTACTTGCGCGTTTCCTCGGCCTGATAGGCCACCGGATCCAGCCCAGGCTGCGACAGCACGCCGCCGGCTTCCTGCATCTTGACGCGGAACTGCTCCGATTTGAGCGTATCGGCCAGCGCATCGCGCAGCTTGGCCGCCACCGGCTCGGGCAGGCCCGCCGGGCCGTACAGCGCGAACCAGACGCTGATGTCGACGGACTCGAAGCCCGGGGTCTCGGCCAGCGCGGGCAGGTCCGGCGCCACTGGCGAGCGCTTCTTTTCCGTCACGCCCAGCGCCACGATCTTGTCGCCGCGCACTTGCGGCAGACCCGAGGACAGCACCAGCATGCCGAAATCCAGCTGGCCGCTCATCAGGTCGGTCACCAGCGGCGACACGCCGCGATAAGGCACGTGCTCGGCGCGCGTGGCGGTCGCCTGGTTGATCATCTCGCCGGCCAGGTGCAGCGTGGTGCCCACGCCGGACGAGCCGTAGTTGAAGCTGCCCGGCGCGGCGGCGCGCAGTTTCTGCAGGTAGTCGGCGGCCGTCTTCACGCCCGAATTCTTGCTGGCGGCCAGCAGCATGGGCTGCGAGGCGATCACGCCCAGGGCCGAGAAATCCTTGACGCTGTCGTACTTGACCGCGTTGTTGATCATGCGCGCGATGACCATTTCGTTGGTCGAGCCCAAGAGCAGCGTGTAGCCGTCAGGCGCCGCCCGCGCCACGCGCTGCGCGCCGATGGTGCCGCCGGCCCCGCCGACGTTTTCCACCACCACGCTCTGGCCCAGGCGCTTGGCCAGTTCTTCGCCGAACAGGCGCGCGGTCAAATCGACGCTGCCGCCGGCGGGGTAGCCGACGACCAGCGAAATGGCGCGGTCGGGGTAGCCGGCGGCGTGGGCCGGCAGGGCAGCGGTCAGCGCCGAGGCGGCACAGACGGCGGCCAACGCGCCGCGCAGCGGATGCGGTACGGATTTCATGAATTTCTCCCTGGGGTGCTGAGGCGGACGGCGGCGCCGTCTCTTTCGAGGTTTCGGCACACATTCTGCGGCGCGTACCAGGGGGATGACGTGCCGAATCGGCACATTTCCGTGCTTATTTGAAAGGGCGGATAACGCCCGGCCCGCTATGCCTTGCGGCTGGCGGTGGCTTCCCAGGCCGCTTCGGCCAGCTCGGCCAGCCGCGCCCGCGACCGGTACAGGCGGACCTCGAACGCGATCTCGTCGCTACGCCCGCCCAGGGACACCAGCGCGCCCCGGCGGCAATCGGCCGCCACCATGGACCAGGGCAGCCAGGCCACGCCCAGCCCCTTGGCCGCCGCGCCGTGGGCCGCGTCCAGGGAATCGCTGCGCACGAACGGCGTCAGCGCATAAGGCGTGGCTTCCAACCGGTCGCCGACGATGCGTTCCATCGCCAGGCCACCGGCGTAGGTGATCAGCGGCACCGGCTGGCCGCCTTCGCGCAGCAGATAGCGGGCGCGGCCCCGGCTGTCGGCCTGGCTGACGGGCACCAGCTTATCAGTGCCCAGCGTCATGTAGCGGTAGCGGCCCGGACTGAGCTGCACCGACAGCGCGGGATGCTCGTAGCAGCACAGCAGGTCCACCTTGCCCTGCTCCAGCCGCGCCGCCATGTCTTCCATCTTGCCGGTGGAAATTTCGAGCTGCGTGCCTTCGGCCAGCACCTTGGGGGTGCGGTGGCGCAGCCGCGCGATCCAGTCCGCCACCAGCGTGCGGGCCAGGCTGCGGCCGGTGGCGATGCGCAGCACCGCCTCGCCGCCCGCGCCCGAACTGCGGATGCGGTGCCGCACCAGCCCCATCTGCTCGACCACCTGGGTCGCCGTCTTGAGCAGCGCCTCGCCCTCGGCCGTAAGCGTGACCGGCACGCGCTGGCGTTCGACCAGCGGCGCGCCCGCCCAGGCTTCCAGCGCGCGGATGCGGCGCCCGAAGGCAGGGTGCGTCACATACCGCGCTTCGGCGGCGCGCACGAAGCTGCCGGTCTGCGCCAAGGCGATCAGGTCCTCCAGCAGTTTCAAGTCGGCCATGACAGGTCCGTCCTGACGTTCAGGCTTGCGCCAGGCCCATCATCGCCAGCGTGGCGCGGGTCAGATCGCTGTCCGGGTCTTCCAGTTCGTTGACCAGGTCAAAGTGGTTGCAATGCGGCGTGGGGATGCGCGTGGCCGGCAGGCCGGCGCCGGTCCAGGCGCGCTCGAAGGCCTCGGTCTGGTTCTTGAAGCCCTGCGTTTCCAGCCCGCCGACGGCCAGCAGCATCGGGCCGGCGCGCTCGGGCAGGTTGAAGATCGGGCTTTGCCGCGCCGCCTGCTCGGGCGTCAGTTGCAGCCAGGTGTTCGGCAGGATGTCGCACAGCGGCCGCAGGTCGAACAGGCCGCTTAGCGCCAGGGTGCCCTTGACCACGTCGTCCGGCACGCCGTAGCGCGCCGGCCAGCCGGGCGCGGCCAGCATGCCGGCCAATTGGCCGCCGGCCGAGCTGCCGCCCACATAGATGCGGTCCCGGTCCACGCCATAGGCCGCCGCGTTGTGATACAGCCAGGCCAGCGCCGAGCGCATCTCCCGCACGACTTCGCCCAGCGTGGCCTCGGGCACCAGCGTGTATTCGGGCACGGCCACCGCGGCGCCGGCGTTGTTGAAGGCCTCGGCCATCACCGGCGCGTCTTCCTTGCGCTGGGCGCGCCAGTAGCCGCCATGGATGAACACGAACAGCGGCGCCGGCGTGCGCGTGGCGGCGGGCAGGAACAGGTCCAGCCGTTCGTCGTGGCCCATGCCGTAGCGCAGGTTCAGCAGACCGGGGCGGCGCGATTTCACCGCCGCGGACGATGCCGCATAGCGGCGCACGCAGGCGTCGAAGTCCGCCACCGATTCACGGGCGTTGTATTGCACCTCGCGCTCGGCGATGGTGGGGAAAAAGAGGTCGATATCCGCGTTACGCATTGATGGCCTGCCTGTCGTCCTGGGAAATGATCTGCTCGATGAACTGCGCCGTCTTGCGGTAGTGCGCCGCCAGCATTGCCACCGAGCGCTCGACGTCGCGCGACATGGCGGCGTCCAGCAGCTGGCGATGCTCGTCGTCGACATTGCGCTCGGGTCCGTAGGCCGACGCGCCCGCGCGGGCGGGACGCCGGTAGCGCTCGGTCTGCGCGTACAGCTGCGTGGACAGGTCCAGCAGCCAATGCGAACGGCAGGCGCCGATCAGCGCATGATGGAAATCCAGATGCCGGGCCTCGAGCGATTCCTCCAGCTCCTGGCTGGGCGGTGAGGCCTCGCCGGCGCGTTGCGCGGCCAACGTCAGCGCGTGGTAGGCCCCTACCAGGCGGGCCTCCCAGGCGTCGTCGGCGTTGGCCAGCGACCGCCGCAGCGCGTCGCAATCGATCAGGATGCGCGTCTCGCAGGCATCCCACATTTCCTCGATCGACAGCGGCGCGATGCGGAACCCGCGCGACGTGGTGGTCAGCACCATGCGCTCGCTGCGCAGACGGTTCAGGGCTTCGCGGATGGGAGAAAAGCTGCTGCCATAGCGCTGCTTGAGCAATTCCAGGCGCAGGGACTGGCCCGGCGCGAACGCCCCGCTCATGATGTCGCGCCGAAGCAGGCGGTAGACCTGCTCGGACAGCGTGATTTCCTCTACCTCGGCGCTCCCGTCCGATCCGGGCTCGTCCTGGCGGGAGGCTTTGATTCTTGGCTTCAACATGCTCTCCAGATGACAGCGGCCTGCCGGGCGGCCCGGGGCCGGCCCACGCGCAGGCGGCCCATTCTACCCGGGGGCCGGGCGGCCTTAACGGCCCGCATCGGGCTGCGGCTCGGCCGGCGCGGACGCCTGGCTCCAGTCAGGCTCGTCGCGGTTCAGGTCGTCCTGGTCGTCATAGCGCGCCGCCTGCAACGGCCGCCGGTTCACGCGCAGGTCGAACACGTCGAAACGGTTGTAGTGGCCGGTGATGTCGTGCATCTGGCGCGGCTGGATGCAGCGCGACAGGTCGATATCGGCGTAGACGATGCCTTCGTCGTCGATCAGCGGCTCGCCGATCACGCGACCGTCCGGCCCCAATATCCCCGAAAACGCGCTGTTGCGGCGCGCCAGCATCTCGCGGGCCTCGGGATGGCTGGCGCCGATGGCGTCCTGGATCTCGGTCGAAATGGTCGAGCACGACACCACCGTGAACACCTTGCCCTCGAACGAATGGGCGGCCGCGCGCAGGCGGATGGCCTCGGCCATGTCGTAGTCGGGCGGCGCCACGGGCAGCGAGATATAGCTGGCCACGTGCACCATTTCGCCCTGCGCCAGCAGGGCAAAGCGCGCCAGCGTGTTGGTGTTCTCGCCGCAGGCCAGGCCGCCCAGCTTGCCGACCGACGTGTCGTACACACGCAGCGATTCACCGTCGCCGTGAGCCCAGGTCAGCTTTTCAGCCCAGGTCGGCACCAGCTTGCGATGACGCCCCAGGATACGGCCCTCTTCGTTGATGAACACCATGGTGTTGTAGATCGTGCCCACGCCATAGCGGCTGCGCTCGTTCACGCCCACCACCACGTTGACGCCATGCTGGCGCGCGGCCTGCGCGATGCGGCGGATCTCCGGCCCGGGCAGTTCGATGGCGCTCTTGCAGAGCTTTTCAAACCATGGGCTGCCCTGCACCGGGTTCATCACCCAGCTCCAGTACGGATAGGCTGACACGAATACTTCCGGAAACGCCACCAGGCGGGCCCCCTGGCCGGCGGCCTCGGCGATCAACGCGCAGGTCTTGTCGACCGTGGCGTCCGTGTCCAGGAAAACGGGCGACGCCTGGACGGCGGCGGCCTTGAATACAGGCAGATTCAACATTTTTTCGGCTCCTATAGCAGTCAGATGCCCAGATAGCGCTGCGCCAACTCGGGCTGCGCGGACAGTTCCGCCGGCTTGCCCGACCAGGCGACGCGGCCCTTGTCGACGATGTAGTGGCGGTCCACCAGCGTCGCCATCTCGGGCAGGTTCTTGTCGATCACCAGAATGGTCTGGCCCTCGGCCTTCAGCGACCGCAGGCAGCGCCAGATCTCTTGCCGGATCAGCGGCGCCAGCCCTTCGGTGGCCTCGTCCAGAATCAGCAGCTTGGGGTTGGTCATGAGCGCGCGGCCCACCACCAGCATCTGCTGCTCACCGCCCGACAAGGTGCGCGACGATTGGGCGCGGCGCTCCTGCAGGCGGGGAAACAGCGCATACACGCGCGCCAGGTCCCAGCCCCCGGGCGCCGCCCGCGAGGTCGCCACCAGGTTCTCTTGGACGGTCAGGGAACCGAACACGCGCCGGCCCTCGGGCACCAGCCCCACGCCCAGCCGCGCCACGGCGCTGGGCGCGGGCCGCGACAGCGTCTGGCCGCGGAATTGCACCTGTCCGCCGGTGGCCGGCAACATGCCCATCAGCGTCTTGATGGTGGTGGTCTTGCCCATGCCGTTGCGACCGATCAGCGAGATCACCTCGCCTTCATCGGCTTCGAACGACATGCCGAACAGCACCTTGCTCGACCCGTAGCCGCCCGTCAGGCCGTCAACCTTCAACATGTTCTTCTCCCAGGTAGGCGGCGCGCACGTCCGGATGGCGCCGCACCTCGTCGGGCGCGCCGCTGAACACCACCTTGCCGTAGACCAGCACGCTGATGCGGTCGGCCAGCGCGAACACCGCGTCCATATCGTGCTCCACCAGCAAGATGCCGTAATCGCCCTTCATGCCCAGCAGCAGCCGGGTCATGCGGGCGGATTCCTCCGGCCCCATGCCGGCCATCGGCTCATCCAGCAGCAACAAGCGCGGAGAACGCGCCAGCGCCACGGCCAGCTCCAGCTGGCGTTTCTCGCCGTGGGCCAGGTCGGCGGTGCGGACATGGCGGCGGTCGGCCAGACCCACGTGCGTCAGCCACTGCATGGCCTGCGCCTTCAGGCCGGCGTCGCGCCGCGGGTCGGACCAGGCGCCGAAGGCTCGCCCGCCCTTGAGCATGCTGGACAGGATCACGTTTTCCAGCGCCGTGTATTCGTGGCAAAGCTCGGTGATCTGAAACGAGCGGCCCAAACCCAACCGGGCCCGTTCGAACGCTCGCAACGCGGTCACGTCGCGCCCTTCCAGATGGATGGAGCCCGAGTCCGGCCGGATCTCGCCGCAGATCTGCGCGATCAGCGTCGACTTGCCCGCGCCGTTGGGCCCGATGATGGCGTGGATCTCACCGGCGCGCACCTCCAGGTCGACGCCGTTGGTCGCCACCACCGCGTCAAACGCCTTGCGCAGCCCCGACAACCGCAGCAGCACTTCGGGAGAGGGGTTAATCCGCATGACGCGTCTCCAGCAGGCGGCCAAATAGACCCTTTTGCCCCCACAGCACCACCAGCACCAGGATCGGCCCCATGTACAGCAGCCAATGCTCGGTCAGCGACGACAGCAGTTGCTCCAGCCCCAGGAACACCGCGGCGCCCGCGATCGGGCCCAGCAGCGTCCCCACGCCGCCCAGGATCACGATCGCCATCAGCTCGCCGGACTTGGTCCAGGCCGCCATGTCGGGCGTCACCAGCCCCGCATAGTTGGCCCACAGCACGCCCGCCAGCCCCGTGCCCACCGCCGACAGCACGAAGGCGCTGAGGCGGTATGGCGTGGGCGCCACGCCCAGGTTCAGCGCGCGCCGCTCGCTCTGGCGCAGCGCCTGCAGCACCATGCCGAAACGTGAATTCACGATGCGGATGCACAGCAGCGTCCAGCCCGCCAGCAGCGCCAGGCAGACGTAGTAGAACGTCACCGGGCTTTCCAGGTTGATGCCCGGCAGCACATTGCGCTGCGCGATCATCAGCCCGTCGTCGCCGCCGTAGAACTGCAGCGACACCAGGATGAAATACACCATCTGTCCAAACGCCAGCGTGATCATGATGAACTGCACCCCGCGGGTGCGCAGCGCCAGGTAGCCGAACACCCAGCCGGCCAGCGCGCACACCGCCAACGCGATTGGCCACACCACCAGCGCGGCGTTGCTGCCGGCCCAACCGAACAGCGGCCCCGCTTCGGCGGTGTGGAAGGCAATGATGCCCACCGCGTAACCGCCCAGCCCGAAGAACATCGCATGGCCGAAACTGACCATGGCGCCATAGCCGATCACCAGGTCCAGGCTGACCGCCGCCAGGCCGTAGATCAGAAAGCGCGTCACCACGCCGATCAGGAACGGCGAGCCAGAGGCCGCCGCGGCAGCCGGCAGCACCAGCAGCACGACCAGCCCGGCCAGGCCCCAGCGCGCGCGATTTGAAAGATTCTTTAGCATCATCATCCTCGCGCCGGGAACAGCCCGCCCGGCTTGGCGATCAGCACGATCGCCATCAACACATAGATACTGGCCGACGCCAGGCCCGCCGCCAATGGGTCCGCCGTGGCCGGCGAGAACATTGCGCCCAGCAGCTGCGGCAGGAAGGCCCGCCCCATGCTGTCGACCATGCCTACCAGCAGCGCCCCCGCCAATGCCCCGCGCACCGAGCCCACGCCGCCGATCACGATCACGACGAACGTGGTGATCAGGATGCGCTCGCCCATGCCGATCTCCACCGCCAGCAACGGCGCGGCCATCACGCCGGCCAGCCCGCACAGCAAGGCGCCCAGGCCGAACACCAGCGTGTAGAGCTTCTTGATGTCGATGCCCAGCGCATCCACCATTTCGCGGTCATCCGCGCCGGCCCGGATCAGCATGCCGATGCGGGTGCGGTTCACCAGCCACCACAGCCCCACCGCCACCAGCGCGCCGACCGCGATGAACGACAGGCGGATCAGCGGATACTGGAACCCCGGCGCCAGCGTCACCGCGCCCTCCAGGAACGACGGGATGCTGACCAGCGGCGGACGCCGCCCGAAGATCAGGCTGACCGCCTCGTTCGAGAACAGCAGCAGGCCGAAGGTCGCCAGCACCTGGTAGAGGTGGTCGCGCTTGTACAGCTTGCGGATCACCAGCACCTCGACCGACAGCCCGTACAGTCCGGCGCCCAGCAGCGCCGCCAGCACGCCCGCCAGGAACGAGCCGGTGGTGCCGATGGCATAGGCCGCGCAGTACGCGCCCACCATGTAGAACGAGCCGTGGGTCAGGTTCACCACGCCCATGATCCCGAAGATCAGGGTCAGCCCGGCCGCGAGCAGGAACAGCATCGCGCCAAACTGCAGCCCGTTGAGCAACTGTTCGAAGAGCAATGTCATGACGGCATCTTGCAGAATTGGGCGTAGGCGTCCTTGTCGTCCGACACCAGCTTGCGCACCAGGTGCGGCGCCAGGCCGCCGTCGGC
The DNA here is from genome assembly GCF_014170305.1 of Achromobacter sp. UMC71. GTDB lineage: Bacteria > Pseudomonadota > Gammaproteobacteria > Burkholderiales > Burkholderiaceae_B > Achromobacter. The sequence continues at coordinate 14,379 of NZ_LZZT01000007.1, read as the reverse complement.
GCCCTTTTCAATCTTCATCAGGTACAGGTCCTGCACCGGGTGCTGATTGGTGTTCATGCTGAACTTGCCGCGTAGCGACGCGAACTCGGGCTTGCGCAGCGCCGCCCGGAACTCGGCCTGGCGCGACAGGTCGCCGCCCGTCGCCTTCAGGCCCGCGCCGATCAGCTGCGCCGTGTCGTAGGCCTGCATCGCGTAGTCCGTCGGCACCCGGCCGTAGGCCTCCTTGAACGCCTTCACAAAGGCCTTGGACTGCGGATTGTCGAAGTCCAGCGACCAGATGCCGGTGGTGTACGTACCCAGCGCCGCGTCGCCCGTCGCCTGGATCATGCGCGCGTCCATCGAGAAGCTGGGCATCAGCATCGGGATGGTCTTGTTCAGGCCCGCGGCCGCGTACTGCTTGACGAAGTTGATGCCGGTGCCGCCGGGGTGAAACTGGTAGATGGCGTCGGGCGCCAACGAACGCAGGCGCGCCAGTTCCACCGAGAAGTCGGATTGATCCAGCTTGGTGTAGATCTCGGCAAGCACCTCGCCTTTGTAGGTGCGCTTGAAGCCTTCGATGGCGTCGCGCCCGGCCTGGTAGTTGGGCGCCAGCAGCACCACGCGCTTGTAGCCCAGTTCGTTGGCGGCCACGCCGCCGGCCGTATGGAAGGCATCGTTCTGGTACGAGGCCACAAAGTAATTCGGGTCGCACTTCTCGCCCGCGAAGCTGGACGGACCGGGATTGAGGCTGACGTAGAACGCGCCCGCCTTGACCACGCCCGGCGCCACCGCGGCCAGCACGTTCGAGAAATTCACGCCGGTGAACAGCTTCACCCCCGATTGCAGCATCCGGTCGGCCGCCTGCTTGGCGTTGGCCGGTTTCAAGCCGTCGTCTTCGATGACCAACTGCACCGGCACGCCGCCCAGCGCGCCGCCGCCTTGCTTGATGGCCAGGTTGAACGCGTCGCGCTCGTCTTCTCCGATGTAACCCGCCGGCGTGGACAACGTGGCGATGAAGCCGATCTTGACCGGGTCCGCGGCAAATGCCCCCTGCACCGCGCCGCCCAGCGCCATGGCCAGGCCGGCCGCCCATACTGTTTTCTTGATCATTGTTTTCCCCTTGGAGACCGCGGCGCCGCCGCCCTTGCGGCCGGCGCCGGAATTCGCTTAGACCGCCACCACCGGATGCCGCAGCGTGCCGATGCCTTCCACGCACGCCACCACCACATCGCCCGGCCACAGCCACTCCTGCGGCTTGCGGCCCGCGCCCACGCCTTCCGGCGTGCCGGTGGCGATGATGTCGCCCGGCTCCAGCGTGATGCCAGCGCTGATGTCGGCGATCAGGAACGGCACCTTGAACAGCATGTGGCGCGTGTTCGAACCCTGCTTCTTTTCACCGTTCACCGTCAGCCACAGGTCCAGCACCTGCGGATCGGGAATTTCGTCAGCCGTGACGATGCACGGACCGAACGGCGCGTAGGTGTCCTGGCCCTTGGAATAGATCCATTGGCCGGCGCGGCGGCAATCGCGCGCGCTCATGTCCAGCATCACGCTGTAGCCGAATACGTACGACAGCGCATCGGCCTCGGCCACGCGCGATGCGCGCCGGCCCATGATCACAGCCAGCTCCACCTCCCAGTCCAGCTGCTGGGTGATCTTGGCGTTGTGCTCGATGGCGTCGCCCGGGCCGATCACCGTGGTGGGCGGCTTGGAGAAGATCACCGGCTGCTTGGGCAGGTCGGCCGACGTGTCCAGCGTGCGGCTCGATTCCGCGACGTGTTCGACGTAGTTCAGGCCGATGCCGAAGATGTTCTTGCGCGGACGCGGAATCGGCGCCAGCAGCTTCACGTTCTCTTGCGGCAAAGCCGTGCCCACGGGCCAGTTGCCGCGGTAGGCGTCCATCAGCCGCGACGCTTGCGCCACGGCCACCGGGCCCAGGTCGATGAAGGCCAGCATGTCGTCCGGCAAGGCCACGCCGCCGGCTTCGCCCAGCAGGGCCAGGTCGATCACATAGCCTTCGGCCAGTGCGCCCAGGCGGGCGGCGGCGGTGGGATGGGCGCGAAAAGTTACCAAGCGCATAGGGACTCCAGGAAATTCAAGACGAGTTGAGACAGGCGCCCGGATTGCGCCGGGCGGCGGATAAAGCATTCAGTTGGGGGGTGCGGCCGCTAGATCAGTTTCTGGTGGCCGTCGTTGTCCTTGACCGCTTCTTCGCGGTAGAGCGCCAGCGATCGCATCACGGGCAGGTCGTTGAAGCAGAACAGGCAGGCGTCGTCGTTGGACGACAGGTTGGCGTGCTCGTGCACCGCCCACGACGGCACACAGAAAATGTCGCGCTCGGTCCAGTCGTAGCGCTTGCCGTCGATGACCGAAAAGCCGCTGCCCTTGGCCACCTGGTAGATGAAGCTGCCGGTATGGCGGTGCGCCTTGGTGTGCTCGCCGGGGCGCAGCAACTGCATGCTGGCGCCGATGGTCGGCATCACCGGGCCACCCGTGGCCGGATTGACGTAGTCCATCAGCACGCCGTCGTAGGGGCTGCCCGCCGACACGCGCGCATGGCGGCGCAGCGCTTCGTAGGTGGGCTCCCATTCATACTTGAACAGCGGCGAATACGGCTTGGTCCAGCCCGACACCTGCGGCCGCAGCGCCACGTTGCCCCAGAGCGCGCTGGTGTCGTCCACCGGGTGCGTCACCGTCTGGTTCAGGTCGGGATGCACCGCATAGAAACCGGCCTCCAGCGCGTTGACCAGCGGAATGTCCAGGCCGTCCTGCCAGATGCAGGTGCTGCCGTCCGCGGACACGCCGTGCTCGTGCCAGGTGCCGTTGGGCGTCAGCACGAAGTCGTTCGCACCCAGCGTCATCTTGTGGCCGTCCACCACCGTGAACGCGCCCGTACCTTCCATGATGAAGCGCAGCGCCGAATGCGAATGCGCGTGGGCCGAGGCCAGCTCGCCCGGCTGCATCACCTGCAGGCCCGAATACAACCACCCCACCGCGGCCGCCACGTCGCGCCGGCCCGGATTGTTCAGGTAGATCACGCGCCGGCCCGCCTCTTCGGGCGACACCAGCTCGGCCGACCGGAGCACATGGCCGCGCAATTCCTGGTAGCGCCACACCACCGGCACCGACGCCGAGCGCGGCGCCCAGGGCTCGATCTTGTTGGCCACCGTCCACAGCGCGCCGGTCTCCAGCCGCGCCAGTTCCTCGTAGTAGGCGATGCGCTCCGGCGAGTCCGCCACATTGGCGCGGCCCGCGGTGCTTTCCCGGTAGGCGTCGTACCTGTTCGCTTCCATCCCTTGCCTCTTTTTTATAAAACCTAAAAGATTTTCGAAAATATTAGAGGCGAGCCAGACTTTGGGCAATCTTTGCGCGCTAGGGGTTTTCCTGGGTTCGATCCCCCCAATGAAAATATCCAGGCGGATTGGTCAAAAATACTGTACAAAAACACAGTGCAACATGCTACATTTCGCTCGCCGAAAAACGTCGTCCAGGAGAATCCTGTGTCCGAAGCCGCCCACATCGCCCAGACCCACGTGGTCCAGTACATCGTCATCCCCTACCGCGCCGCCGCCAACGGCGTGGCCCCCGGAGAAATCCGCCCGGCCAGCAGCGAGTTCGGCGCCATCCGCATCGCCAACTCCATGGCCTCCAAGTTCGCCGGCGTGGCCGCCTACGAAGTCATGATCGACAAGGAAACCGGCGACATGGAATCGCCCCGCATCCTGGCCCAGATCGGCACCGTGCCGTCGCTGGACGACTGACTCCCCCAAGTGGAAACGCCGCCGGCGCCGCATTGCGGCGCCGGCGGCGCTTGAGCCGTCAGGCGGATGGCTCATCCTGCCGAGGTTGGGGTGAGCGGACTGAGAGTGGAGCTAGGGAGGTGGCCGCTTTTTTCGCGTCTGTGGCCGGGTAAGACGCCCAGTCCGCTCAATGCAACCGCGGGCCGCTGGACCCGTGCCCGCAAAGGCCCCCGATCCAGCAGTTCCGGGGCGCGGGCGGCGCGCATCCTGCACGCGCCGCCCAGCCGCCGGACCGCGACGTGTCGCTTAGAAGCGGTGACGCACGCCCACCAGGCCGACCGTGCTCTTGACGCCGTCGATGAAGGCGAAGTTCGTGGCGTACGAACCCAGCGCGTACAGGTTGGTACGCTTGGACAGGTTGTAGGTGTAGCCAATGCTGTAGATGTTCATCGTCGCATCGTCGCCGGTCAACGAGGTGTTGTTGGCGTCAGCACGCTGCCACGTGGCCAGGATGCTGCCAGCGCCACCGACCGGGGCCGACAGACCGACCAGGTACGAGTTCGACTTGAAGTCCTTGGCGATGACGTTGCTGCCGAAGCTCTTGGCTACGGTGGTGCCGCTGCCGAAGGCGTTGATGGCCTGGCCGGTGAACCAGCCGTCACGCGTCTGGCCGTAAGCCAGCGCCAGCTTGATCACTTCGAAGTCGTACGAACCGCCGATGATCCACTGCTTCGGCGACGCATCGTCGCTACCGGCGACCTGGTTGGCCAGGTTCAACTGGTCGTACGTCAGGGCCACGTTCAGCGGACCATTGACATAACGCACGCCGGCCGTGATGGCGCGGGTGTTGTCGGCGGTCTTGAAGCCGGTTTGCGCGGCGGTCGTGTCAGCCACGTTGAACGAGTAGCCCAGGCCGACCTGGAAGCCGCTGAACGACGGGGTCGAGTACTGCACCATGTTGTCGTAGCGGACCGTGTTGGCCGCGCCGAAGGCCGCGCCCACGTTGGCCTGGCCGTAGCTGGCGCCGAACGGATCGATCGCGCCGAAGTACTTCGAGGCGATGTTGGTCTGGCGGCCGAATTCCAGCAGGCCCCAGGAATCGCTCTTCAGGCCGACGGTGGCTTGGCGGCCGAACAGGCGGCTGCTCTGGCCCGACTGGCCGTTGGCCGAGTTGAAGCCGCTTTCCAGGGTGAACACGGCGCTCAGGCCATCGCCCAGATCTTCGGCGCCACGCAGGCCCCAACGCGAACCGCTGGACACGCCGTTGGTCATGCCGACCTTCGATTCCTTGTAGCCGTCGTTGCCCTTGATGCGCTGGAAGCCCACGCCCGTGTCGATCAAGCCGTACAGAGTCACCGAGGTATCAGCGTGCGCAACGCCAGACAGCGCAGCGAACAAGGCGGTGACGAACAAAGTCTTTTTCATTACAGATTCCCGTTAATTGAACAGACATGCGCTTGCGGGCGGTCCGCAACACCAGCAGCGGCGCCGCGCATGACAGGAACGAATTCTAGGAACGCTGTATGTCAGTTTTTGAGACACAAGCGGAAACACTGCGTGTGCGATGAAATCCGCAAGGATTTGTGGCGCACGGCCGACATGCCTGAGCACGCCACGCCGCGTGCTCAAGCATGTCATGACGATGTGCTATTTAAGATGAACGCACGCACGGACCGAGGCCGTGACCGCATCGAACAACGCCGTTTGACGCTTCTGTCTCAATATTCACGGCGATTTGTCTCATCTGGCCGCAAGCACGGTTTTGCGCGAAATATCCCGGTGTAAATTCTGCCGCACATTCAGGCTGGGCAACGCCCCGGCCCGCGTTGAATGCCCCTTTGCAGACATTGATTTCACCGACGGTACAGGCCGACCATGCGCGCAAGCATCTTCAAGACAGCCCCCCTTCTCGCCCTGGCCTTGATCGGCATGACTCCCGCGATCGTGCATGCGCAGAACAGCGCGCCCGGCCCGAAGGTCACGGACCCGCACTTCCAGCTGGCGCCCGGCTACCTCCCGCCCAAGGACCTGCCCAACAGCCTGGAATTGCTCGGCCCGCCGCCGGCCAAGGGCAGCGCGGCGCTCGCGCGCGACGAAGAGGCCCGTACCGCCACCATCGCGCTGCGCGGCAAGGCGCGGTCGGGCCTGGCACGGCTGGACGCCGATCTGCAGTTTCCGCAGCCGGCCGCCAATTTCTCGTGTGCCATGGGCATCGACATCAGCGAAGCCACCACGCCGCGCCTGTATGTCCTGATGCAACGGGTGCTGACCGACGCCGGCTTGTCCACCTACGGCGTCAAGAACACCTACAACCGCACGCGTCCCTTCGTTGTCCACAACGAGGGCACCTGCTTTGCCGAACAAGAGCCGCTGCTGCGCAATGACGGCTCCTACCCGTCGGGCCACACCGCCGCCGGCTGGGCCTGGGCGCTGGTATTGGCCGAACTGAACCCCGAACGGGCCGATGCCCTGTTCAAGCGCGGCCTGGAATTCGGCCAGAGCCGCGTCATCTGCAACGCACATTGGCAAAGCGATGTCGACGCTGGCCGCACCATGGGCGCCGCCACCGTCGCGACGCTGCATAGCAACGCCGAATTCCTGGCCGACATGGCCGCCGCGCGCAAGGAAGTGCAGGCGGCCCGCGCCAACGGCGCGGCGCCGAAAACGAACTGCGGCGTGGAAAACGCCGTCCTGTCGGGACAGTGATCGCGCCCCGGGCATCGGTGCGTCCACGGAAATTGCTTCATCGGAAAATCATGCGGTCTTTCGCCAACACCCTGACGCTACTTGCCCTGCTGGCCGGTGCCAGCAACGCGGCCTTTGCACAAGACAATCCGCTGCCCATCAGCCCGCTGCTGAAAAACAATGCGGCCGAGCCGGACACCTGGAAAGTCAGCGCCAGCCCCTATCTGTGGATGGCCGGCATCAGCGGCAAAGTCGGACAATTCGGCCAACCCGCGAGCAAAATCAATTCCAGCTTCGACAAGATCTTCAGCGAGCTGGATCTGGCGTTCATGGCCGCCGTCGAAGCGCGGCGCAATCGCTTCAGCCTGTTGGGCGATGTCATGTACAGCCGCCTGTCCGGCAGCGGCAAGAACCATTTCGGCGTCCTGAGCAAAGAAGTCGACATCACCTCGAAATCCTTTTCCGGATTCCTGGGGGCCGGCTACACCCTGCTGGAATCCGACCGGGGACATCTTGATGTCATCGGCGGCGGACGTCTCTGGTATGCCAGCACGAAGATCGACCTGAAAGGCGGCCTGCTCGACGGCAAAGGCCAACGCGACAGCGCGACCTGGGTCGACGCCGTGGCGGGCCTGCGCGGCCGCTATATGTTCGATGACAGCTGGTTCTTCACGGGATGGGGCGTGGTCGGCGCGGGACAAGCCCGGCTGGACTGGGATGCCACGGCGGCCATCGGCTATCAGTTCAAGAATGATTTTTCCGCCGTGCTGGGCTATCGCGCCGTGGGCGTCAACTACAACCGCAACGGCTTCGTCTACAACGTCATCCAGCAAGGGCCCATCATGGGCCTGGCGTATCGCTTCTAACGCGTCCCGTAGGCCGCAAAATGACTCGATAGCGGCGCCGCGTCGTCAGGCGCCGCTGCGGCATGGCTCCCCCGCTCGCGGGCGTCCTGCGGCGTCATGCCGAACCGCGCCACGAACGCCTTGCGGAACTTGCCCGTGTCCGCAAGACCGCAATCGGCTGCGATCCGCGCCACCGGGCGCGTCACGTTGCGCGGATCGGCCAACGCAGTGAACGCCGCGTCCAGGCGCCGGGTCTTGATCATCTGGGCGATGCCGCCCAGATCCGCGAAGGCCCGGTACAAGTGGGCGCGCGACACGCAAAAGCGCTGCATCAGCAGATCCGGCCCCAGCCTGGGGTCGGCCAGATGCGTCTCGATGAAGGCCAGGGTGCGCGCGCGCAGCGCGCGTCCCAGCACCGACTTGGGCTCGTCCTGGGCGGGCGCCGTACCGGCCAGCCCCGCCGACAGCAGCGTCAGTAACGCGTCCTGCACCGCCACATCCTCGCTGGCCGACAGCTCCGCCGACACGGCGTGCAGACCTTGCAGGTAGTTCACCAATAGCCGCGTGATCGGCAGCCGGGGATCCAGCACGAAGCCGTGCATGTCGCGGGCCCCCAGCAACTTGTCGATGCCCGCGCGGGGAACCGTCGTCGCCAGCCGCACCCCCGCGTCCACTTCGCAGGTGTAAGGCCGGGACAGATCGATGATGCAGATTCCGCCCTGGGCGGCCTTTGCCCCACGGCCGGCGAAATCGCCGCGGATCGAGCCGGCCGCCAGGACATGCACCAGGTAGTGATCCAGGGGACTGCGCGCGATGGTCCATTTGTCGCGCGTATAGCGCTGCGCGTTGAATGACGTCGATCCCAGCGTCAACCCGGCTACGGTACGGATCCGCATGGCGCCTTCCAGCGTCGCCGCGCCAGCCATCGGCGTCGTGTCGCAGAACGGCCGCGTGACCTCGCGCCAATAGTCGTTGCGAAGCGCGGGCTCGACTGCGTCCGTGGAAATAAGGATATCCGTGGCGGCCATGATGAGGTCTTCTTCCGAGGGAGCAATCAGGCGCAGGATAACCGACATCCCATGACCACTCCATCCGATGCTGTGCCGCCAGCGCTGGCGGCCGACATGCCACCACCGTTCCGGATCGGCTAGAATCGGTGCCATCAAGCGATCTAGCACTTGCCCGCCAGGACGACCTGGCGGCGTATCTTTCATAGGGACGACCCTGCCTCTTTCACGGAAAGAACAGCGATGCCCGTCCCCACCTCCCCCGCTTCCTCCGGCGCCACGCCGCCCCCGCACGCCAATCGCATCCCCAAGACCACCTGGTTGAAACTGGGCTGGGCCTGGCTGGTCGTGATCGCCTTCACGCTTTACGGCGGCACCTGGCTCGCGCAACCGCTGACACCCGTGGTCGCGCTGGTCTGCTTCGCGGTCCTGTTCTTCACCATCGTCGCCGCCTCGTTCGGCGTGGTCCATGAAGCAGACCTGCTGGCGCACAAGCTGGGCGAGCCCTACGGCACGCTCATCCTGACACTGTCCATCGTCTCGATCGAAGTCATCCTGATCGCGTCGATGCTGCTGGGCCCCGGGGAATTCCCCACCATCGGCCGGGATTCTATTTTCGCGGTAATGATGATCATCCTGAATCTCGTCATGGGGCTCTGCCTGATCGCGGGCGGCCTCAGGCATGGCGAGCAGGAATACAACGCCCAAGGCGCCAACGCGTATCTGGCGATGATCGTGCTGCTGACGGGCACGGCGCTGGTCCTGCCCAATTACCTGTCGGGTGCCGGCGAGTTCTCGCACCTGCAGGCGTGGACGATCACCGCCATCACGGCAGGCTTGTATGCGGCGTTCCTGTTGCTGCAGATGCGCGGCGAAAAGCGGCTGTTCATCCAACCGCCCGTGGGGCAGATGGCCGTGGCACACGCACCCGCGCAAACCAAGGCGGTTGATCATGCCGGCAGTTCAAACGACAGGGCGTCCATCCTGCGAAGCAGCCTGTTGCTGCTTGCGATGATTATCCCCATCGTCCTGCTGGCGCATCATCTGGCCATCGTCATTGATTATGGCGTGGCCGCCGCCGGGGCGCCGGTCGCCGTCAGCGGCGTGCTGATCGCCATTATCGTTTTCACGCCTGAATCGCTGACCGCGGTCAAAGCCGCGTTGAACAATGAAATGCAGCGATCGATCAACCTTTGCCAGGGCGCATTCGTATCGACGGTCGGCCTGACCGTGCCCGCCGTGCTCGTGATCGGCCTGGTGACGGGCAAGCAGGTCGTCATGGGCATTTCGGCGCTGGAAACGGTACTGCTGGGATTGACGGTGCTGCTGTCCATGCTGTCTTTCAACGGGCAACGCACGTCCGTCATGCAGGGCGCCATGCACCTGGCGCTGTTCGTCCTGTATGGTTTTCTATTGTTCAACCCCTGAATGGGCAAACCGTCCGGGTGCTTCCGGGGGCAAGCATGACCTGCTTGCCTGCGTAGGCGACGGACGCACAAATCCCCCGCTTTGGCAGAGGCTGAATTGCTTGGGGGAAGACATGGCTGAAAAGACGTGATGGCCAAGGGCCAAGACCTGTCTTCTTCAAACCGGCGAGCACAGGAATCTGGCGAATACCGCAGCGCGCTGGGCGGTGTGGGGTATTCAAGGCCTGCTCGACATGAATGACTGGCGCGCCCGACAGGAATCGAACCTGTATCAAGAGCTTCGGAAACTCTCATTCTATCCATTGAACTACGGGCGCAGCGCAAGGAGGCGGTATTGTACCTAGTTTTGCGCAGTGTGCATGAAGTGGATCAAATCATCGGGCAAACTGCGCGAAAACCCCCGTCCGGGGGTTGGACGCGTGTCCATGACACCGTTATATAATCCAGCGTTTGCTTGCAAGGCGGTCTGCTTTTACCGCCCTTTGTGCAGTACTGATTTTCTGTTGCCGCCGCCAGGCGCCCCCGGTACCCGTTAGCAGGATTTGGTCATGAGCAACGAGCAGGAACACATAGAAGAGCACTCCTCCCCCATCAAGACTCCGAAGCAACTGGTCGTCACGATCGTTCTGTCTTTCGTGATTCCCATCGCCATCATCATCCTACTGGTGAATCTGGTGGTGTCAGGCACCAAGGTGGGCGCCGGCTCGGACACGCTGTCCAACGAAGCCGTCACCAAACGCATTGCCCCGGTCGCCGGTTTTGCCCTGGTCGACGCCAACGCCCCCAAGGTCTTCAAGACGGGCGAACAAGTCTTTACCGCCGTCTGTACGGCCTGTCATACCGCCGGCGTGGCGGGCGCCCCCAAGATCGGCGACAACGCCGCCTGGGCGCCCTTCATCAAGTCCGGTTTCGACGCCATGCTGAACGTGGCCCTGCACGGCAAGGGCGGCATGCCCGCCAAGGGCGGCAACCCCACGCTGTCGGACTTCGAAGTGGCCCGTGCCGTGGTCTACATGGCCAACAAGTCCGGCGGCTCGCTGCCGGAACCGGCCGCCCCGGCTGAAGAAGGCGCCAAGAAGGAAGCCGACGCCACGCCCGCCGCAGCGCCGGCTGCCGCCGCCGTCAACCCGGCCGGCGAAAAGCTCTACAAGAGCGTATGTTTCGCCTGTCACGCCACCGGCGTGGCCAACGCACCCAAGTTCGGCGACAAGGCCGCCTGGGACCCGTACATCAAGACCGGCATGGATGCGATGGTCAAGGTCGCCATGCAAGGCAAGCCGCCGATGCCGCCCAAGGGTGGCGCCGCCACGGCCTCGGAAGACGACATCCGCGCCGCCGTGCAGTACATGGTCGACGCCGCCAAGTAAGCCAGGCCCGCACCATGCTGCGGCCACGCCTCACGGTGGCCCCAAACAAAAAGCCCTTCGATCGCTCGAAGGGCTTTTTACATGGCGCGGTACGCGCCGGCCGTCAGTCAGCGGCGGACGACTTCAACAGCGACATGCCCAGCTGCACGCGGCGTTGCAGCCACAGGCTGGGCCGATAGCGCGGGTCACCGGTAACGCGCTGCATGCTCTTGAGGATCTCGAGAATACGCTCGGCGCCCAAGGCATCGCCCAGCGCCAGCGGACCCACGGGGTAGCCCAGGCCCAGCGTCACGGCGCGGTCGATGTCCTCGGGCGTGGCGATCTGCTGCTGCGCGATGTCGGCGGCGATGTTGACGATCATGGCCACGATGCGCTGGGCCACGAAGCCCGGCGAGTCCTGGATCACCGACACCGGCACGCCATCGGCCGCCAGCAGCGCGTGCGCGGCGTCGCGCCACTTGTCCTGCGTGGCCGGCGACACCATGATGCTGCGGCGGCGGGCGCTGTCGAACGCCTGCAGCGTATCCAGACCCACGGTGCGCGAGGCGTCCAAGCCCTGCGCCGACACGGTGGTGGACACGTCTTCGCCGAACGGGGTCACGATGATCAGCGCGTCAGACGCGGGCGAAGCGCCCGACACCAGCGGTGCGCCCAGCTTTTCCAGCAGCGCCGTGGCGCGGGCATAGCCTTCGGGATGCTTGGGGCTGATCCAGACCTTCAGGCCCTGCGGCAAGGCCGGCACGGGCGGCTCGGCGGGCACCTGCTTCTGGCCGTCCACATAGGTGTAGAAGCCCTCGCCGACCTTACGGCCGATCAGGCCGCCGGCCAGGCGCACGGTGGTGATGGGCGACGGACGGAAACGCGGTTCGTCGAAGAACTGGCGGTAGATGGATTCCATCACGGGATGCGAGACATCCAGCGCGGTCAGGTCCAGCAGTTCGAACGGGCCCATGCGGAAACCGGCCTGCTCGCGCATGATGGCGTCCACCTGCGCGAAAGTGGCCACCGACTCCTGCGCCACGCGCAGGCCCTCGGTGTTCATGCCGCGGCCCGCATGGTTGACGATGAAACCGGGCATGTCCTTGGCGCGCACGGGCGTATGGCCCATGCGGCGCGCCAGCTCGGCCAGCGCGTCGCCCGTCTCGGGCGCGCTGCGCAGGCCGTCGATCACTTCAACCACCTTCATCAGCGCCACGGGGTTGAAGAAGTGGTAGCCGGCCACGCGCTGCGGCCGCTTGCAGGCGGCGGCAATGGCGGTGATGGATAGCGACGACGTGTTCGAGGCCAGGATGCAATCCTCGGCCACCACGCCTTCCAGCGCGGCAAACAGGTCGCGCTTGACGTCCAGGCGCTCGACGATGGCTTCCACCACCAGCTGGCACTGCGACATGTCGGTCAGCGCGGTCGCGGATTCGACGCGATCCAGCGCGGCCTGCGCCTGGGCGGCCGTCAGCTTGCCCTTCTGGGCCAGCTTGTCCCAGGTCTGGCGCAGCGATTCGCGCGCCGCCGCCACCGCATCGGCGCTGGTGTCGTACAAGCGCACCCGCAGGCCTGCCTGCGCCGCGATCTGGGCAATGCCCCGCCCCATGGCCCCGGCGCCCACGACGCCGATGGTTTGAATCTCCATCATCAACTCTCTCCTGCCTGTATTGGGAATAGTGTTCGTGCGCCGCGGCGCTTGCTGCCGCGCGGCCGCCAGCGCCGCGCTGCGGTGAGGGTCAGGCCTGGCTCTGGGCCAGCGCCTGGATTTCTTCAGCCGACAGCCCCAGCTTTTCCGCCAGCACCTGCGCGGTGTGTTCGCCCAGCATGGGCGGCGGGCGGTGGTATTGCACCGGGCTGCCGGAAAACTTCAGCGGGCTGGCCGCCATCGGCACCGTGCCCGCCGCCGGATGCGGCAGCTCGCGCTTCATGCCGCGCGCCAGCACCTGCGGGTCTTCGTAGACCTGGTCCAGCGTATTGATGGGCCCGGCCGGCACGCCCACGCCTTCCAGCGCCGCCAGCCAATAATCGCGCGCGCCGGTGGCCATGCGCTCGGCCAGCAACGGCACCAGTTCCTCGCGGTTCTTCACGCGCTGCGGATTGGTGGAAAAACGCGGATCGGCCGACAGCTCGGGCAAGCCGATGGCGCCGCAATAGTTGCGGAACTGGCTGTCGTTGCCCACGGCCACGATCAGGTGACCGTCGCTGGCCGCGAAGACCTGGTACGGCACCAGGTTCTGGTGCGCGTTGCCCGCGCGCCGCGGCGCCTTGCCGGAAGTCATGAAGTTCAGGTTCTGGTTCGCCATCATGGCGACCTGGCAATCGAGCAGCGCCATGTCGATGTGCTGCCCCAGCCCGCTGACCGAGCGCTCGTGCAGCGCCGCCAGGATGCCGACAGTGGAATACATGCCGGTCATCAGATCCGCCACGGCCACGCCGGCCTTCTGCGGTCCGCCGCCCGGCAGGTCATCGCGCTCGCCGGTGATGCTCATGAGCCCGCCCATGCCCTGGATCATGAAGTCATAGCCCGGACGGCTGGCGTAAGGGCCGGTCTGGCCAAACCCGGTGATGGAGCAATAGATCAGGCGCGGATTGAGTTCCTTGAGACTGGCATAGTCCAAACCATACTTGGCCAACCCGCCGACCTTGAAGTTCTCGACCAGGATGTCGCTCTGCAACGCCAATTCCCGCACCAGTTCGGCGCCCCGCGGCGAGGCGATATCCAGCGCCACCGAAAACTTGTTGCGATTGGCCGACAGGTAGTAAGCCGCCTCGCTGGTGTCGTTACCCGCTGCATCCTTGAGATACGGCGGCCCCCAGGCGCGCGTGTCGTCCCCCGCGCCGGGCCGTTCGATCTTGATGACCTCGGCCCCAAGATCGGCCAAGTTCTGCGTGCACCAAGGACCCGCCAACACACGAGTCAAATCCAACACACGCACACCAGTAAGAGGAGCAGGACGTTGCGACATTTTTTATCTTTCGCGGCAAGAGTGATAGAGGTTAGGGGGATATTAGCCGGTGGGGGCTTTGTTGGGGATTTACGGTGGTCGAGTGGCGGACGATTTGGTTCTTGAGACGCTCTGCGCGGTGTGGGGTGGGGTACGCGGGGCTACGATTGCGGTCCGGAGCCTTCGCTCCGGACTTCCCCTTCGTCATTCTCGTCCGCCTTCGGCTCCCTTCGAATTCCCTCGGGCGCATCTACACGCCCCGCACACCAGCGCCCAACCCGTGACGAGCTACGTATTCGGAGAATTGGGGCGTTGTCAGGCCGGGGGCTGGGGGAGAAGTTTGCGTCGCTTGCCCCAGGCCGGCCGCGCGGGCGGCCTTTTGGGGCTTCGGCAGTGTGCTGC
>NZ_LZZT01000006.1 GCF_014170305.1 Achromobacter sp. UMC71 | reverse complement strand
GGGGAGGGGTTCGGGGTCGAAGACGTCCAGGACGGCCTGGTGGAGGTGGCCGGCGTTCAGGGCGTCCAGGACATCCTCGGTGACCATGTGGGTGCCGCGACCGGCGTTGATGAGGCTGGCGCCGCGGGGCAGCTGGGCGAAGGTGTCGCGGTTGAGGATGCCCCGGGTGGCGTCAGTGGCGGGGAGCAGGCAGACCAGGAGGTCGGTGCGGGACAGGAACTCGGCGAATTGAGCTTGGCCGGCGTAGGACGGCAGGCCGTCTGGCAGGGTGCTGGCGCCGCGCGACCAGCCGGCGACGGGGAAGCCAACCCGGGACAGCAGGCGGGCGGCGGCGATGCCCAGGTGGCCCAGGCCCATGATGCCGACGCGCATGTCGGCGGCCACGCGCAGAGAGTCGAACAGTTCCCAGTGGCGGCGGGCTTGCTGGTCGATGGCGCGTTTGACATCGCGGGTAAGCATCAGGGCGCTGGTCAGCACGAATTCGGCCATTTCCGTTTCGGTGCGCGGCGTGACCATGCGGGCGATGCGCAGGTGACGTGGCCAGGCGGGGTCGGAGACGATGTGGTCGACGCCGGCGCCGGCGCTGATGATGAGTTTCAGGTTGGGAAAGGCGGCCAGGCGACCGGGGTCGGGCGCCCAGACCAGGGCGTAGTCGATCGAGGCGGGATCGGCGTCGTCGTGCCAGCCGACGATTTCCAGGCCGGGCGCGTGGACCCTGAATTTTTCGCGCCATTCGTCCATGGCTTGTGCACCGCCGGACCTGATGATGAGCCGCATGCCTCGCTTACTCCGTTGCGGGCGCGTCGGCGCGCCCTGGAAAACCAGCGTCCTGCCGCGGCCCATGGCGGGCGGCAGGACGCGCCTGTCGTCAGCGCTCGACCGTGCGATTCCAACGCGCGTTGAACGCCGGACGGGTAGCGTTGATCTGGTCCCAGTCCAGGATCTTGGCGTTGGCCATGTAGCCCTGGAAGCGCGTCAGCGCCTCTTCGTTGCCGGCCGGCGGCTGAACGTTCTTATTGGACGGGAAATGGCCGCCCATTTCCAGTGCCTTGGCCTGGGCCTGCGCCGACAGCAGGTACAGCGCCAGTTTCTGCGACAGTTCGGGTTCGCTGTTCTTGGCGATGACGCATTCGCCCACCATGAGAATGACCGAGCCTTCCTTGGGTTGCACGTATTCCACCGGGATGTCGCGCTTTTTCAGGCGCGCGATGGCGGTGGGGGTCAGCGGGAAGATAGCGGCTTCGTTGGACTGGATCATCTCGGCCAGCTTGGCCGAGTTGGGGATGTATTCCAGCACGTTGGGGCCGATGGTGGACGGCCATTGCTTGAAGCCCGGCTCGGTGTTCTGGTCGGTGCCGCCCTGGATGCGGTTGAACATCAAAAAGCCGTGCAGGCCGAAGGTGCTGCCCGAGGCGGACTGGAACACCACCTTGCCCTTGTACTTCGGGTCGGCCAGATCCATCCACGAAGTGGGCGGCGCCCAGCCCTTGTCGGCGAACAGCTTGGTGTTGTAGCCCAGGCCGGTCATGCCGATGTCGATGCCGGCGGCCATGCGGTCTTTCATGACGGCGGTGGGGTACAGCTCTTTCAATACCGGATCGTCGTTGAGCTGTTCGCACAGGCCCATGGTGATGGCGCGCGCCATGATGCCGTCGTCCAGGAACATGACGTGCATCTGCGGCTTGTCCTTGAAGGCCTGGGCCTTGGCCAGCACGTCGGTGGAGGTGCCGGGCACCACCACGATCTTGACGTTGTTGGCCTTCTCGAAGTCGGGGAACACGTACTGCGTGAACGCACGCTCCATGTCGCCGCCGTTCATGCCGACGTACAGCGTCTTTTGCTGCGCCATGGCGCCGACCGACAGCGCGGCCAGCGCCGCGCCCAGCAGCCACTTCCCCTTGTGCAGGCGGCGCGAACCGCCCTGTTTCTTGTCCATCATGGTGACTCCAGCGTTTGCTCACGAACAGGCCCCAACCGAGGCACGGCGCCGTGAGCGGCCCCCGTGTATCGTCCAATGCCGAAGGCATCGATGGGAATGGAAGAGCGGCCGTGCACGACCAGTTCGGAAAGCACTTCGCCCACGGCCGGGCCGATCTGAAAGCCCGCGCCCGACAGGCCGAAGGCGTGGAACAGCCCGGGCACGGTGGCGCTGGGCCCCAGGACCGGGTTGTGGTCGGGCATGTTGCCTTCCACGCCCGTCCAGAAGCGGATGACCTGGGCGCCGCGCAATGCCGGCAACAGGCGCTGCGCGTTGGCCAGGAGCGGACCGGTGGCATCGCGGCCCGGACGGGCGTAGTCGGGCCCGGAAGACACCGCGCGGCCGCCGCCGATGACGCAATTGCCGCGCGCCACCTGGCGGGCATAGATGCCGCCGCCCTGCATGC
Organism: Achromobacter sp. UMC71; assembly: GCF_014170305.1. Classification (GTDB taxonomy): domain Bacteria; phylum Pseudomonadota; class Gammaproteobacteria; order Burkholderiales; family Burkholderiaceae_B; genus Achromobacter. The sequence continues at coordinate 169,043 of NZ_LZZT01000006.1, read as the reverse complement.
CCAGGCTGACATCCATGAACAGCGGCAGGGGTTCGGTCACCATCATCAGCGGGTGGATCGAGGTTTCCGGCACGGTTTCGCCGAAGCCCTGGGCGAAGCGGCCGGCCCAGGCGCCCGCGCAGTTCAAAAGAAAGCGCGCGCGCACCTCCAGCGTCTCGCTGGCGCGCAGCACGAAACGACCGCCGTCATGGATGGCCTCGGTGACGGCGACACCTTCGCGCACGTCCGCCCCCAGCGCGCGCGCCGCGCGGCCGAACGCGGGCGACACCAACCGCGGATTGGCGTGGCCGTCCTCGGGGCAGAGCGAACCGCCGACGACCTGCTCGCCCAGCCAGCCGAAGCGGCGCGCCAGCGCGCGCCGGTCCATCATCTGCAGGCGCATGCCAAAGCCGCGGGTCTGTTCACGATAGGCGTGCAGGGCTTGCAGGTCGGCCTCGGAGCAGGCCAGTTTCAAATGGCCCGAGCGCACGTATTCGCCGTCGATGCCGATCAGTTGCGGCAGCTGGCCCCACAGTTCATGCGCGCGGCGGGCCAGCGGCATCTGCTCCAGCCCGCGGCCCTGGCGCCGCACGCCGCCGTAATTCACCCCACTGGCGCGGGCACCGCACAGCGCAGCTTCCAGCAGCACCACCGGCACGCCCAGGCGGCGCAGGAACAGCGCGGCGCTGCCGCCGACGATACCGCCGCCGATGATGGCCACTTCCGTATCGATGCGTTCTATCATGGCGCGGCCTTGCCGGAGCGGTCCAGGCAGACAATGTCCACCGGTATCGGTTTGACGGGCGGCTGATTGCGCAGGCGGCCGACAGCCTCGGGGCCCGCGCCGCAGGCATGCGCCAGCACCTCGGCCGCCCCGGCGCCGCACATACGGCCCTGGCAGCGGCCCATGCCCACCCGCGTCAACGCCTTGAGCCGGTTCAGTTCACGCGCACCCGTGGCCTGGACGGCGGCGCGCATCGTGCCCGCGGTCACTTCCTCGCAACGGCACACCACCGTGTCATCGGCGATGCCCGCCGCCCAATCTTCGGGAAACGGAAACGCGCGTTCCAGCGCATCGCGCACCCGGGCATTCGCGGCCAGGCCGGCCTCCAGTTCGCGCACGCGCGCCACAGGCTGTGGACAACCTGCGTCTTCCAGCAATGCCAATGCCGCGCGCTCGCCGGCCAGCTCGGCCGCGTCCGCACCGCCTATGCCTGCGCCGTCACCGGCCACATAGACACCCGTCACGCTGCTGCGCCCGGCCGCGTCCAGGCGCGGGGTCCAGTTGCGGTCGCGCGGATGGAAGTCGAACTGGCAGCCCGCCAGGCTGGCCAGCTGTGTCTCGGACCGCAGCGACAGGCCGTAGCCCACCGCGTCGCATTCGATGCGGCGTTGCTGCCGCCCTAGCCGATAAGTGAGCGCAGTAACGCGCGCATCGCCTTCCACGCGCACGGGCCGTACGCCGCTTGCCATGGGCACGCCGTGCGCGCGCAGCCACGCCATGTAGTACAGCCCCTTGGCCAGCAGGCCCGGCGCGCGCAGCATGCCGGGCAGGGCGGCCAGGCGGTCGGCAAAGCGCGAGGTGTCCAGCACCGCCGCCACCGTGGCGCCGGCCTTGGCGTATTGATAGGCCACCAGATACAGCAGCGGGCCGGTGCCCAGGAACACCACCCGCGAACCGATAGCGCAGCCTTGGTGTTTCAGGGCGACTTGCGATCCCCCCAGTGTGTACACCCCCGGCGTCAGCCAGCCCGGAAAGGGCAGCACGCGGTCGGTGGCGCCGGTGGCCAGGATCAGGTGCGTGTACGGCACCGGCGCGCTCGCACCGCCTTGCAGCACGTCCAGGACCTTGCCTTCGACGTTCCAGACCAGGCTGCCGGGCCGGTAGTCGATTTTCGGCAGCAGCTCGTCCATCTTGCGGTGCAGGGCGTCGGCTTTGCGGTGCTCGAAGCCATACAGCGCGGCTTTGGGACGCAAGAACCCCGGCGGCGGCTGGCGGTAGATCTGGCCGCCGGCGCGCGGGGCTTCGTCCAGCACCACGGGCCGCAGGCCCTGGGCCGCCAGCGCCTGGGCCGCGCGCACGCCGGCCGGGCCGGCGCCCACGATCACGGGCAGGATGATGCTCATGGCGCGTCGTCCTCGGGCCAGCTTGCTGCCAGCGTGCCGGGCAGCGCTACCGGCTGCGCGGGCGTGCTGCGCAAACGCATGCCAGGTTCGATATAGGTGGAACAGGCGCGCAGGCGCGTGCCGTCTTCGCGCTGCATCCAGCAGTCCTGGCAGGCGCCCATCATGCAGAATCCGGCGCGCGGGGCGCCGCCGAATTCCGATACCCGCAGGCGGTCGCCCTGGGTCAGCACCGCCGTCAGCACCGTGTCGCCGGCCAGCGCCGCACATGGCGCGCCATCCAGCGTGAAGACCACGGAAGGCCGGGCCGTTTCGGCCAGCCGTTTCAATATCGCCATGGTTCCCGGGCCTCCCGTCCCGCGTTCGGCGTGAATATCATTTCTGCCCCACCAGCACCCGGTCCAGGCCGTAGGCGCGGTCCAGCAGCAGCATGGTCACCGCGGTCAGGCCGATGACCAGCGCCGAAACGGCTGCCATCATCGGGTCGATCGATTCCGTGGCGTACATGTACATGCGCACCGGCAGCGTGATGGTGGACGGCGCGGTGATGAACACCGACATGGTCAGCTCGTCGAAGCTGTTGATGAACGCCAGCAGCCATCCGCCCGACACACCGGGAATGATCAGCGGCAGCGTTACCTGGAAAAACACCGTGGCGCGGCTGGCCCCCAGCGACAGCGCCGCGTGCTCGATCGAGCGGTCGAACCCCACCAGCGCGCCGATCACCAGCCGCATCACATAGGGCGTGATGACCACGACGTGGCTGAACACCAGCCACGGGAAACTGCCCGTCATGCCCAGCAGCGCGAAAAAGCGCAGCAGCGCCACGCCCAGCACCAGGTGCGGAATCATCAGCGGCGACAGGAACAGGCCATTGAGCGCATCGCGGCCCGGAAAGCGGTAGCGCGTGATGGCGATGGCCGCCGGCACCGCAAGGCACACCGCGATGCTGGCCGACAGGAACGCCAGCCAGAGGCTGTTCTGGAAGGCCTGCATGAAATTGGGATGCTCGAATACCGCGCGGAACCAACGCAGCGAAAACTGCGTGGTCGGCACCGTCAGCGTCGACTCGGGCGTGAACGCCACCAGGCACACGATGACCAGCGGCGCCAGCACGAACGCCACCACCAGGAAATTGAACGCCAGCGCGACAGGACCATTTTTCTGCATGATCGTCCCCCTTCAACCCAGGCTGCGCCGGTAAGAACGTTCCACCACGCGGTTGTACGCCATCATGATGATCACGTTGACCACCAGCAGCACGATCGCGATGGCCGCGCCCAGCGGCCAGTTCAGTTCGGTCAGGAATTCGTCGTAGACCACGGTGGCGACCATCTTCAGGCGGCGCCCGCCCAGCAGCGCCGGAATCGCAAACGAGCTGGCCGACAGTCCGAACACGATCAGGCTGCCCGACAGAATGCCCGGCATGGCTTGCGGCAGCACGATGCGCAGCAACGTCTGAAAGCGCGAGGCGTTCAGCGACAGCGCGGCGTGTTCAACGGCCGGGTCCAGCTTCTGCAGCGATGTCCACACCGGAATCACCATGAACGGCAGCATCACGTGCACCAGCCCGATGATGACGGCAGTGGGCGTGTACAGCAGCGGCCCCAGGCCCAGCGCCGCGGCCGCGCGGCCGATAGCGCCGCCCGGCCCCAGCAGCATGCTCCAGCCGAAGGCGCGCACCACCAGCGAGATCAGCAGCGGCGACAGCACCACCAGGAGGAAGATCGAGCGCCACGGTTTGCCCATGCGCGACAGGATGTAGGCCTCGGGCGCGCCGATCAGCACGCAGATCAGCGTGGTCACGCCCGCGATCCAGAACGTGCGCCAGAAGATCTCCAGGAAATAGCTGTCGGTCACCACCGCCAGGTAGTGCTCGAACGTGTGCCCCGGCAAAATGCCCGCGCCGTAGTCGAACGGACGGAACGACAGCACGAAGGTCAGCGCCAGCGGCGTCAGCACCAGCGTCAGGAACACAATGGCCAGCGGAATCGAGCCCAGGATGGCCCACAGGCCATCGGCGCGCGGCTTGGGCGCGCTGGCGGCGCCAGGTTGGGTCAGCGTCGCCATGTCAGGCCTCTTCGGCCATGGCGGGCGCGCGCAGCACGCGCAGCACGCCTTCCGCCCAGTCCAGCCCGATGGCGTCGCCGTCCTCGTGCGGGCGGCGGCCGTCGTTGGGCATCAGCACCGTCAGCGCCCCCACCGGCGAATCCAGGCCATACATCCATTGGCTGCCCAGGAAATAGCGCGTGCTGACCACACAGGCCAGCTTGCCCTGGCCGGCCGGCACCGGCACCAGCTTCTCCGGCCGCAACGACAGCTGCACGCTGTCGCCATGGCGCAGGCCCGCGCCGTCCACCAATACGCGCAGTGCGCCGGTTTCCACTTCGGCCTGCTCGCCGCAGCGCGTCACGCGTCCCGGCAGCAGGTTGGTCTTGCCCACGAAGCGCGAAATGAACTCGGTCTGCGGATGCTCGTACATGCGATAAGGCGCATCGACCTGCGTCGCGCGGCCGTCCTGCATCACCACCACCCGGTCGCTGATGGACAGGGCCTCGGCCTGGTCGTGCGTGACCATGACCGTGGTAGTGCCAATCTGCTTCTGGATGCTGCGCAGCTCGAACTGCATGTCTTCGCGCAGCTTGGCGTCCAGGTTGGACAGCGGCTCGTCCAGCAGCAGCACCGGCGGACGGATCACCAAGGCGCGCGCCAGGGCCACCCGCTGGCGTTGGCCGCCCGACAGTTCGCGCGGAAAGCGGTCGGCATGCTTGTCCAGCTTTACCAGCGCCAACGCCTCGCGCACCCGCGCCTGGCGTTCGGTGCGTTCGACCTTGCGCATCTTCAGGCCGAAGGCCACGTTGTCGGCCACGGTCAGATGCGGAAACAGCGCATAGCTCTGGAACACGATGCCCAGCCCGCGCGTGTTGGGCTTGGCATGCGTGATGTCGCGGCCATCCAGGGTGATGGCCCCGCGCGTCACGTCGGCAAAGCCCGCGATCATCTGCAGTGTCGTCGTCTTGCCGCAGCCGGACGGCCCCAGCAGCGACACGAATTCCCCTTTCTCGACCGCCAGGGTCAGGTCCGACACGACCCGCAGGTCGCCGTAATTCTTGGAGACGTTATCCAACCGCAAAAATGACATAGTCCAAACCCCGTGGCCCGATGAGGAGCGGTGCACGGACCTGCCAGCCACCCGGCCGCCCGCAGCGTATTCGATGGGGCAGTCTAGGAGTCGCCAAAAAGGGCGGTCAATTAGGGTTTTCCGAAGAATCGAATTTTCTAGATATTATTTCCGTATAGCTGAATTTTTTGATAAAAATGCATCTATATATTTTGATTATCGGAATTGAATGATGAAGAAATCAGAAGCCGTAGAAGATTCCAGCGGTCAGGGCGTGCTGCAGCGCGCCTTTGCCGTGGTGCGCGCGCTGGCCGACGCCAAGGGCGAAAAACTGCGCCTGACCGACATCGCCGCCCGCACCGGCCAGGCCCAGGCCACCGTCCACCGCGTGCTGCAAGGGCTGGTGCAGGAAGGCATGGTCGAGCAGCCCGCGAACAGCAAGGGCTACCAGCTCAGCGTCGCCTTCTTTTCGCTGGCCGCGGCCGCCGGCAACCACCAATCCACCCTGCGCTCGATCTACCGCCCCGCCATGCTGCGCCTGTGCGGGATGCTCAACGACACCGTCTTCCTGCTGGTGCGCAGCGGCTTTGACGCCGTCTGCCTGGACCGCGTCGACGGCGCCTTTCCGGTGCGTTCGCACACCGGCGACATCGGCGGCCGCGTGCCCCTGGGCCTGGGCCAGGGCGGCCTGGTCCTCCTGGCCAACCTGCCGCCCGCCGAGCGCGAAGAAGTGCTGCGCTTCAACATCCCGCGCCTGCACCACCTGGGCTTCGTCGACGAAATCTCGATGCGCGTCGGCATCAAGGAATGCCTGGAACAGCAGTACGCCCGCAGCAAAGGGCAGGGCGTCTTCCCCAACATCGCCGGCCTGGCCGTGCCCGTCCACGACGCGGGCGGCACTACCGTCGCCGCGCTCAGCATCGCCGCCCCCATCGAACGCATCAGCGACGAACGCCTGCCCCTGATCGTAGAAATCCTGCGCCGCGAAGCCGCCGGCATCAGCGCCCAGATCAACCCCTTCGACCCCGCGCTGCGCCGCCCCAGCCAGTTCCTGGGCACGGGCAATCGCGAGGCTTAGGCTATTGACCGCCAGCACCGCCAAGGCACCCGCCGTCTATGCCGCCTGCGTCCAGGAGGCCTGGATCAACCTTGAGCGGCTTCTCCATGGAAAAAGCCGCCCGCAAATGCCTGTGACGGCCGGGCGGCTTGTCTGGACAGGGCGGCGCTGCGCCGCCTTGTCACAACAGCATCACACGGGATAAGTCCCCGGCAGCAGGATGCTCCGATCCCCCACCTCGATACTGCGACGGCCGCAAAGCGCCATCGTCGTATCCATTTCCTTGTACAGGATCTCCAGCACGCGGCGCACGCCGTCCTGCCCATAGGCGCCCAGGCCATACAGGAAAGCGCGCCCGATCATCGCGCCGCGCGCGCCCAGCGCCACGGCCTTCAGGATGTCCTGGCCGGAACGCACGCCGCCGTCCATCCAGACTTCGATCTTCGAGCCCACCGCATCCGCGATGCCCGGCAGCGCCGCGATCGACGACATCGCGCCGTCCAGCTGGCGTCCGCCGTGGTTGCTGACGATCAGCGCGTCCGCGCCGCTGTTGGCCGCCAACTGCGCATCCTCGACATCCAGGATGCCCTTGATGATCAGCTTGCCGCCCCAGCGCTGCTTGATCCATTCCACGTCGTCCCAGCTCAGGCGCGGATCGAACTGCTCGGCCGTCCACGCCGACAGCGACGACAGATCGCTCACACCCTTGGCGTGGCCCACGATGTTGCCGAACGTGCGGCGCTTGGTGCCCAGCATGCCCATGCACCAGCGCGGCTTGGTCGCCAGGTTGATCAGGTTGCGGATCGTGGGCTTGGGCGGCGTCGACAGCCCGTTCTTGATGTCCTTGTGGCGCTGGCCCAGGATCTGCAGGTCCAGCGTCAGCACCAGCGCCGTGCAGCCGGCCGCCTTGGCGCGGTCGATCAGGTTGGCCACGAACTCGCGGTCGCGCATCACGTACAGCTGGAACCAGAACGGCTTGCCGGTGGCCGCGGCCACGTCTTCGAGCGAGCAGATGCTCATCGTGGACAGCGTGAACGGCACGCCGAATTCCGCCGCCGCCTTGGCCGCCAGGATCTCGCCGTCGGCATGCTGCATGCCCGTCAGGCCCGTGGGCGAAATGGCCAGCGGCATCACCACGTCATGGCCCACCAGCGTCGTGCGCAGCGAGCGGCCTTCCATGTTCACCGCCACGCGCTGACGCAGCTTGATCTTCTGGAAATCGCTTTCGTTGGCGCGGTACGTGCCTTCCGTCCAGGCGCCCGAATCGGCGTAGTCGTAGAACATGCGCGGCACGCGCTTTCGCGCAATAGCGCGCAGGTCTTCGATGCAGGTGATCGTGGAGAGATTAGCGGTCATGATTATTTTTCTGGGAGAAGGGGGACGCGTCCCAGAGCAGCCCGCCTGCTGCGCGAACGCCCCGCGCGTCAATGCGCACCCGCCGTCCGCGCAAGGCGGCGACGCCCTGCGGCGCCGCCCAGTATACGCGCCGGGGCCGGCAAGCGCCCCTTGCCGGCCCCGGTTTTCCCCTGCGAACGGGCCTTGCCTGCGCCCGCCGGCGCCCCCGCCCCTAGCGCGGCCAGACCTTGCTGACCGCGCGGATCGTGGCCCATGCGACCCAACGCGGGCTGGTCAGGCGCGCCCCCGGCAAGCGCCGCAGCACGTCCACCGCCAGGCCGCCGCGGCGGTGCCATTCCTTCTTGCGGGTCTGGCTGTCGGTCCAGCGTCCCTCCAGCCACGGGAATTCGCGCCGCCCCGGCTTGTAGACCGGCGGGGTGTTGTAGATCAGGATGTACGCCAGCCGCGGTTGCGGCGAGGTATTGGCCCCCGTGAAATGCAGCGTGCGCGCATCGTGAACGGTGCAGCCGCCTGGCTGCAGCGGTTCGGGCACGGCCTGGTCGCGGGGGAAATCCGCGCAGCATTCCAGCGGATGCAGCGTCTTGTCGCCGCCCGGCGAGCGGTGTTCCAGCACGTCACCCCTGTTCGATCCCGGAATGAACTGCATGCAGCCGTTTTCCAGCGTGGCCGGCTGCAGGGCCAGCCAGATGCTCAGCTCGTTGTAGACGAAGTCAGGCGAGCGGAACGCCTCGTCCTGGTGCCACGGCGTCTCCGGTCCATTCAAGGCCGGCTTGAGCAGCGCGTGCTCGCCATACAGCGCGGCGTCTTCGCCCAGCAGCTGGCGCGCCAGTTCCAGCGTACGTTCGTGATAGCTGGTCTTCAGCAGGCCCGGGGCATAATGTCGCGGATCGTGCAAACTGGGAAACTTGGCCGGCTTGGAAGGGTCGTCGCGACTGATGAAGTCGTATTGGGCCCCCTCGTTGTATCCGGTCTTGTTCGCGAACAGTTCCAGCAGCGTGCGCCGGATGTACCCCACTTCATCCGGCGGGCACATGTCCGGCAGGGCCAGGTAACCCTGGTTCCTGTAGCGCGCTGTTTCTGCTTCCGACAACAAACTGGTCTCTTCCATAATGGCTTCTCCAAGCATTGCTTGCGGGTGTCCCCGTTGGCACGTTTTGACATGTGCTCTAACGTATCGCTTCGATGCCCAGAGGGCCTATCGATCATCCGCTGTAGTCGGAATCGCCTAGGGCCGCTCAATACGCAAAGGCTCTAGTGCACCGGCGCGCTGCGACGCATCATCCGAAGGAATTTCCATGCAAGACCCTCATCCCGACACCCATATCGAAACCGTCCATGTCACCGTCAGCGGCACCGTCCAGGGCGTGGGCTACCGCCACGCAGCCGTGCGGCGCGCCCACCTGCTGGGCGCCAGGGGCTGGGTGCAGAACATGCTGGACGGCACGGTGGAAGCCCTGGTGCAGGGCACGCCCGACCAGGTGGATCACATGCTGGAATGGCTGCGGCGCGGCCCCCCGGGGGCCTATGTCGCCGAGATCACCACGCGCCGGGAGTACACCGACAAGCGCTACGCGCACTTCGAACAGCTATAGGCGTCGCCCCGTATGGCGGGCGCAGGCTTAAGCCTGTCATCCAAAAGCGGGAATGAGGGAAGGATGAGTTCGCCAGGCTGAGTTCAGCATACCGACCGCGTGCCCGCGTCATCGGTCCACGTCAACGGTCCACGTCATTGGCCCGCGCCAACGGACCCGCCCGGGACCAACCTGGGGCCGCCCACCGGCGGCCGGCTTCAGCGGCTGCGCAGCCAGCGTCCGCCGACCTGGTTGATGATCAGGCCCGCCAGTACGCCGCCCGCCCCCAGCCATTGCAGCGGTTGCAGTTGCTCGCCGAAAGCCATGGAGGCGGCCCACAGCCCCACCACCGGTACCAGCAGCGAGAACGGCGCGATCTTGGCGGCAGGGTGGCGCGTCAGCAGCTGGGTCCATAGCGTATAGGCCAGCAGGGTAGCCAGCACCGCCAGGTACAGCACCGACAGGGCCTCGCCCCAGCCGATGCCGGTGATCATGCCCACCACGGGTTCCCAGCCGTCGGCCAGCACGGCCAGTGCCAGGAATGGCAGCACCGGTGCGGCGCTGCTCCAGGCAATGAAGGCAAAGGGGTCGTAGCCCGGCGACTTGCGGCTGGCCAGCCGCACGATCATGTTCGACACGGCCCACATGAACGCGCCGCCCAAGGTCAGTGTGAATCCCAGCATGGTCATCTGGCCGGGGCCTTCACCGCGACCCGCGGCGATAACGGCCAGCCCCACCGCGGCCACGCCCAATCCGACCCAATGATGGCTGCGCGCGCGTTCGTGCAGCACGGGCGCGGCCAGCAGCAGCGTGAAGAATGCCTGGGTCTGGATCACCAGCGACGCCATGCCGGCCGGCATGCCGAATTTCAGCGCCGTGAAGAGCAGGCCGAACTGGCCCAGCCCCTGCACCAGCCCATACGCCGCGATCCACTGCCACGGCAGGCGCGGCGGCCGCAAGAACAGCACCAGGGGAAAGGCGGCCAGCGCGAATCGCAGCGCGCCCAGCATCATGGGAGACAGGCCTTTGAGGCCGATCTTCATGACGACGAAGTTCAGGCCCCAGATCACCACTACCGCCAAAGCGCAGAGATAATCTTTCCTGGAGAGGTGGGTCGCGGACATGCGTCATTATCGCATCGCGGGCCCTTCCGCGCAGGCCAAATCAGCGGCTTGCGAGCACCTTTTTGAAGGCCTCGATGGCGGTATCGATATCGTGGTCGTCGATGTGGCGATGCGTCACGCAGCGCAGCCGCGTGCGGCCCCACGGACGCGTCAACAGGCCCGCGGCTTCCAGCGCCGTCACCCAGGTCGCATTGCTCATGCCCGTATCGGTGGTCTCGACCTGCACGATGTTGGTCTGCGGCACCGTCGCCGACAGGGCCGGGTCCAGGCGGTTCAGGCCGTCGCTGAGACGGCGCGCCCGCGCATGGTCTTCGGCCAGGCGGCCGCCCATGGTCTGCACGCCTTCCAGCCCGGCGGCGGCCATGATGCCGGCCTGGCGCTGCGTGCCCCCCAGCATGCGGCGCAGCACCCGCGCCCGCGTCATGACCTGGCGCGGCCCCGACAGCACGGCGCCCACCGGCGCGCTCAGGCCCTTGGACAGGCACAGCGACACCGTATCGGCATGGCGGGCGATCTCGATCGGCTCCACGCCCAGCGCCACGGCGGCGTTGAACAGGCGGGCGCCGTCCAGGTGCACCGCCACGCCGCCGGCATGCGCCAGCGCATATACCGCCTGCATGTGATCCAGCGGCAGCACGGTGCCGCCGGCATTGTTGTGCGAGGTTTCCACCGCCACCAGCGACGTCTTGAGCTTGTGGCCGCCGGACTGCAATGCATCTTCCAGGCGGTTCAGGTCCATGGCGCCGTCGGTACCGGGCACGCCCTGGTAGAACAGGCCGGTGAAGGTCGCCGCGCCGCGCTCCGAGGTGTACATGTGCGCGGCGGACTCCAGCACCACCTGTTCGTTGCGCTGGGTCTGCGCCAGCACGGCCAGCAGGTTGGCCATGGTGCAGCTGGGCACGAACAGCCCGGCTTCCTTGCCCAGCCGCGCCGCCACATGGGCTTCCAGCGCCCGCACGCTCGGGTCGCCGTCCAGCCCGTCGTCGCCGATCGGCGCCGTGCGCATGCGCTCGTACATGGCCGCGGTGGGCTGGGTCACCGTGTCGCTGCGCAGGTCGACAAGTGCGCGGGAATGGTCGACGGGGATCCGCTGGGTCATAACAATCAATGCTGCAAAATTTTGGAAAGGAATTGACGCGTGCGAGCTGCCCGCGCTTCTACATTGCCGAAGAATTCTTCTTTGACGCAGTCTTCGACGATCTTGCCGCCGTCCATGAAAATCACACGGTCGGCCACGCGGCGGGCAAAGCCCATTTCGTGGGTCACCACCATCATCGTCATGCCTTCGCCGGCCAGATCGGTCATCACGTCCAGCACCTCGTTGACCATTTCCGGGTCCAGCGCCGAGGTCGGTTCGTCGAACAGCATCACGACCGGATCCATGGACAGGGCGCGCGCGATCGCCACGCGCTGCTGCTGGCCGCCCGACAGTTCACCAGGGTGCTTGTCCTTGTGCGCCGACAGGCCCACCCGCTCCAGCAGCGACAGCGCTCGCACGCGGGCCTCGTCCTTGCTGCGCTTCAGGACCTTGACCTGGCCCAGGCACAGGTTTTCCGTCACCGTCAGGTGCGGGAACAGCTCGAAGTGCTGGAACACCATGCCGGCCACCGAACGCAGCTTGGGCAGATTGGTGCGCGGGTCACCCACCTGGATGCCGTTGACCGTGATCTCGCCCTTCTGGAAAGGCTCCAGCGCGTTGACGGTCTTGATCAGCGTGGACTTGCCCGACCCGGACGGGCCGCACACCACCACGACTTCGCCGCGGCCGACCGTGGTGCTGCAGTCATCCAGTACCTGGAAGTCGCCGTACCATTTGCTGACCTGCCGGATCTCGATCATCGGGGGGTTCGAAGAGAGTTGCATCGTTGGACCTGTGGATAACCTGGGGCGCCTAGCGCAGCACCCGGACGCGCTTTTCCAGCCGTTTGACCAGACGGGATGCCGTGAAGCAGATCACGAAATACACCACCGCCACGAAGAGATAGAGTTCCACCAGCCGGCCGTCGCGCTGGCCGATCTTGGAAGCCGCGCCCAGGAAGTCCGTCAGCGACAGCACGTATACCAGCGACGTGTCCTGGAACAGGATGATGACCCGCGTCAGCAACGCCGGCACCATGTTGCGCACGGCCTGCGGCAGGATCACGTAGCGCATGCCTTGCCAGTGGTTCAGGCCCAGCGCCATGCTGGCCGACACCTGGCCGCGCGCGATCGACTGGATGCCGGCGCGCATGATCTCGCAGAAGTACGCCGCTTCGAACAGCGTGAACGTGACCACCGCCGAATTGAACGCCCCCACGCGCAGCGGGGTGGGCGAGCCGACGATCCAGGCGGCGATGTACGGCATCAGGAAGTAGAACCAGAAGATCACCAGCAGCAGCGGCACGGAACGCATCACGTTCACGTAGATGCCCGCCGGCACCGACAGGAATTTGTAGCGCGACAGCCGCATCATCGCCAGCAAGGTGCCCAGCGCCAGCCCCATCACCGCCGCCAGCAGCGTCAGGGTCAGCGTGAAGGTCATGCCGGTCTGGAACAGGTACGGCAGTGCGCTGCCGATGACGTCGAAATCGAATTTGCCCATGGCTGCCCCTAGCGTCCGTTCTTGGTCGCCGCGCCGATCAGGCCGGGGACCGCCACGTGGCGTTCAAGCATGCGCATGCCGAACACGACGATGCCGTTCAGGATCAGGTAGATCACCGTCGCGGCCGAGAAGGCCTCGAAGATGTGGAAGCTGAACTCCGCCATGGAACGGGACTGCCCCGTCAGCTCCAGCAGGCCGATGGTCAGCGCCACCGACGAATACTTGACCGTGCCCATGAACTCCGACGTCAGGGGCGGCAGCACGATGCGATAGGCCTCGGGCAGGATGATGTAGCGGTACACCTGCACTTCGGTCAGGCCCAGCGCCGTGCCTGCCTGGAACTGGCCGCGCGGCAGCGACTGGATGCCGGCGCGCAGTTGCTCGGCCACGCGCGCCGAGCCATAGAAGCCCAGGCACAGCACGGCCGGCACGAACTGCCCCCAGGGCTGCGGCATCTGCTTCATCGCCAAGCCCCAGGCGTGCGGCAGCAGTTCGGGCAGCACGAAATACCACAGGAACATCTGCACCAGCAACGGCACATTGCGGAAAATCTCGACATAGGTCGCGCCCACGGCATTGGCCACGCGCGACGAGGCGGTGCGCAGCACGCCCAGACAGGAGCCAAGCAGCAGGGAGAACACCCATGCCGTCAGCGCCAGCGCCAGGGTCCAGCCCACGCCGATCAGGATGGTTTCCAGGAAGGTATGCACGCCGTCGGGCGACATCTCCAGGAAGACGCTCCAGCTCCAGTTGTAATTCATGCTTTCGGACCTGTAGAACTGAAAGAAGGCGCCGGCGGGCGGCGCCCTTGCCCCAACAACGCCGCGGCGCCCCCAACAGGGCGTCCGCGGCGAGCCGGCTTATTCGTAAGCCTTGGGGTCGCCCGAGTCCGTCGGATGGGCCAGCGCGCGCTTGAGCGCATCGCTCATCGGATACTTCAGGTTGATCTGCTTGGGCGGGATCGGCGAATTGAAGTACTTCTCGTAGATCGCCGCGACGCGGCCGTTCTTGATCAGCTCCAGCACGGCCTCGTCCACCACCTTCTTGAAGGCGGTGTCATCCTTGGGCTGCATGATGCCGTAGGGCGCCAGTTCCAGGCCCTTGGTGCCGATCACGAAGGCGTCGGGATTCTTGGACGAAGCCACGGCGCCGTAGGCGATGCCGTCGTCATTGGCCGAACCCGCGGCGCGGCCCGACTCCACCATCAGCAGCGTTTCCGCCGTATCCTTGGTGGGTGCCATGGTGATGCCCAGGTTGCCCTCGGCGTTCAGGCGCGAGATCAGCTTGAACGTCTGGCCGCCGGCCTGGGCCGCGATCGACTTGCCGCGGAACGAGGCCAGGTTGTTCGGGTCCACGCCGCCGTCCTTGCGCGCCACCAGCACCACTTGGGCCACGAAGGTCGTGGGCGCGAACGACACCAGCTTGTGGCGTTCGACGTTATTGGTGGTGTTGCCGCATTCCAGGTCGATGGTGCCGTTGGCCAGCAACGGGATCCGGGTCGCGGAAGTGGTGGGGTTGTAGCGCACGTCCAGCTTGGGCAGCTTGAGCGCGGTTTTCACGTACTGGGCGATTTCCTGGCAGATCTCGACCGTGTAGCCCACCGGCTTCTGGTTGCCGTCCAGGTAGGCGAACGGCACCGACGTTTCGGGGTGGCCAATGGTGATAACGCCGGTTTCGCGGATCTTGTCCAGGCGGCTGGGGCCTTCGGCATGGGCGGTGGCGCTGCCAAGCAGGGCAGCGGCGACCGAGATCGCGGCAAGTGCTTTCATCGTATTCCCTTGGCGCCTTGCGAGCGGCGCGTGTTTATGTTCACGAACAGCGGTGCCAAACTGCATGCATACCGCCGCGTCCCGCGATGAGCCCCGCGGCTGGCAAAAAGTATCAACTAGCGTTATGGTTTTATCCAGTTCCAATCGGGTATTCCTCTATACGGATTTGATATGGCCATTACACGAATGGGCTTGCGGCACATCGAGGCTTTCCGAGCCGTCATGATGACCGGCTCCATGACCGCCGCCGCCAGGCGAGTGCATACCTCGCAGCCGCACGTTAGCCGCTTAATTGGGCAATTGGAAGCAATCACCCAGTTTCCCCTGTTCGACCGCAACGGCAGCCGCCTGACGCCCACCCAGGACGGCTCGCGCTTCTTTCAAGAGGTGGAAAAGACCTTCATCGGCCTGGCCGGCCTGGAATCGGCGGCCGCCAGCATTCGCTCGTTCAGCGCCAGCCGCCTGAGCGTAGCGGCCATGCCGCGATTGGCCGGGGGCCTGCTGGCCCGCATCGTGGCTGCTTTCAAGACCGAATACCCGGATGTCATGGTGTCGATCCACTCCGGCAACGCCAGCGCGGTGCATAACTGGATCAGCTCCGGATTCTGCGACACCGGGCTGGCAATGCTGTCCGGGGATTCGCCCGGCATCCAGGTCGAACCGGTGCTGACCATGAATTGCGTGGCGGTGCTGCCCAAGGGCCACCGGCTGACCAAGCTGAAAAAGCTGAAACCGGCCGATTTCGCCGGCGAACCCTTCATCGCCTTCCCCAGCGCCACGCCGCTGCGGGAAAAGATCGACGCGGTTTTCAGGGCCGCCAAGGTCGAGCGCCAGACCGTGGCCGAGGCCGGGCTGGGCTCGTCGGTTTGCGCGCTGGTCGGCGCCGGGCTGGGCGTGGCCCTGATCAACCCCCTGGCCGCGCGCGAGGAATACGAGGTCAACGGCGTGGAAGTCCGCCCCTTCAGCCCCGCCGTGCCGGTCACGGTCGCATTGCTATACCCGCCGTACCATACCCGTACCCGCCTGGTCAGCGTGTTCTCACGCTACGCCCACCAGCTGATGCAGGAAGAAATGGCCGACCTGAAGGCCCGGCCGGCGCGCTGACGGCTACGGGTTCCGGCCCTGGGCCGGTGCGCCATCCAGGTAGGCCTGGCCCCCGCAGCTGGACAACGACCCGGCGCACCGCTGGCTGCGCCAGACGATCAAGCGGGTGTGCGCGGCGCCTCAGGCCGAGTAAGCGTGGCAGCGGCAGGCGTGCGCAGGTCCAGCCACGCCACCAGCAGCAAGCCGCCCGCCAGCCCCAGGTGCTCGAAAAAGGCGTTGGCGGCCATGAAGCGTTCCTGCCCGGCCGGCATCTCCCAGTAGCGCAGCGCAAGCCCCGTCGCCGCCAGCGTGAAGCCGGCCAGGGCAACCGCTCCCAACCAGCGCAGCCTTCCGCTCAGGATCAGGCCGGACGCCACCAGTTCCAGCGCAATGACCAGCACGGCAAACAGCGGTTCGGGCGCCAGGCCGAAATGCGCCA
Source organism: Achromobacter sp. UMC71 (assembly GCF_014170305.1). GTDB lineage: Bacteria > Pseudomonadota > Gammaproteobacteria > Burkholderiales > Burkholderiaceae_B > Achromobacter. The sequence continues at coordinate 152,839 of NZ_LZZT01000006.1, read as the reverse complement.
TCTCGCGCAACGCGCCCGGAAAGTCCGTGAGCTTGACCCAGCCACCTTGCAGATAGGCCGCGCACAGGCCCAGATAGGCCAGGAACCGCACGACGCCGGAACCGAACAGCGGCCGGGCCAGGCCGGCCAGCCGCCGCTCCCATTGAAAGGTCGCGTTCATCGCCCGCCTCCTTAAACCGCCCAGCACGCGCAACCCAGCGCGCCGAAAAAGCCCTGCAGATCGGAACTGGGCGCTTTCGCGGCCCACGCCTTGGCATGGTCGTGGCCGTGCACGCCGCAGGCGCTGGCGCAGCCGCAGGCAGCCATATTGCGGTAGCCCAGCGAATTGCGGCCTGCCCCGTCGGGGTCGCCCCAGGCGGCGTAGCCGCCGAACAGGCGCGTGGGCGACCAGTCCGGCATGGCGGGGGGCAGCGGGTTCTCGTCCAGCGGCCCGAAGTCACCGCCACCGTAGACCACGCGACCGCCAACTACGGTCAGGTCCGAGGTCAGGAACGAGATATCGTCTTCGGCGCAGCTGAAATAGTCTTTGCTGGGCACGATGAAGTCGGCCAGCTGGCCGGCCTGGATGCGGCCGCGCTTGCCTTCCTCGTTCGAGAACCAGGCGACGTTCTCGGTCCACATGCGCAGCGCCGTCTCGCGGTCCAGGCAGTTGCGCGCGGGATACAGGCGCGTGCCGCCCACGGTCTTGCCCGTGATCATCCAGGCCAGCGACACCCAGGGGTTGTACGAGGCGACGCGCGTGGCGTCGGTGCCTGCCGACACTTTCACGCCCCGCTGCAGGATCTTGGCCACGGGCGGCGAGGCCTCGGCGGCGGCCGCGCCGTAGCGTTCGATGAAGTACTCCCCCTGGTAAGCCATGCGATGCTGCACGGCGATGCCGCCGCCCAGCGCGGCGATACGGTCAATCGACTTGTCGGAAATGGTTTCCGCATGGTCGAAGAACCAGTTCAAGCCCGTCAGCGGCGTGTCCTGGTTCACCTTCTCGAACACGTCCAGCGCGCGCGAGATGGTCTCGTCATACGTGGCATGCAGGCGCCACGGCCAGCGGTTCTGCGCCAGCACCCGCACCACTTCTTCCAGCTCGCCCTCCATTTCGGGCGGCATGTCGGGACGCTCCACGCGAAAGTCCTCGAAGTCCGCCGCCGAGAACACCAGCATTTCGCCCGCCCCGTTGTGGCGGAAGTAGTCGGTGCCTTGCTTGTACTTCACGCTGGAGGTCCACTTCAGGAAGTCTTCCTTTTCCTGCTTGGGCTTCTGCGTGAACAGGTTGTAGGCCAGGCGCACCGTCATCTGGCCGTCGTCCGCCAGCTTCTGGATGACGGCGTAGTCGTCGGGATAGTTCTGGAAGCCGCCACCGGCGTCGATCACGCCGGTCACGCCCAGGCGGTTCAATTCCCGCATGAAATGGCGCGTCGAGTTGAGCTGATAGTCAAACGGCAGCTTCGGGCCCTTGGCCAGCGTGGCATACAGGATGGTCGCGTTGGGCTTGGCCAGCAGCAGCCCGGTGGGGTTGCCCTGACCGTCGCGGATGATCTCGCCGCCGGGCGGGTTGGGCGTGGTCTTGGTATAGCCCACGGCGCGCAGCGCGGCGCCATTGAGCAGGGCGCGGTCGTACAGGTGCAGGATGAACACCGGCGTGTCCGGCGCAATGGCGTTGATCTCGTCGATGGTCGGCAAGCGCTTCTCGGCGAACTGGTGTTCGGTAAAGCCGCCCACGATCCGCACCCACTGCGGGGCCGGCGTAATGGCCACCTGGCGCTTGAGCATGCCCATGGCATCGGCCAGCGAACGCACGCCATCCCAACGCAGCTCCATGTTGTAGTTCAGGCCGCCGCGCACCACGTGCGTGTGGTTGTCGAACAGCCCGGGCAGCACGCCGCGGCCTTTCAGGTCGATGCGCCGGGCGGCGGAACCGGCCAGCGCCATGACCTCGGCATCGGTGCCGACGGCAATGAAGCGGCCGTCCTTGATCGCCACCGCGCTGGCCTGTGGCCTGGCGCGGTCCAGCGTGGTGATACGGCCGTTGTAGAAGACAACGTCCGGGGCAGCGTTTGCAGTATTTGGCATGGGGGAATCTCCTTGGGATCGGGCAATGGCGTGGGTGCCCAGCAAGCTGTTGAGCGCGAGTGTAGAAGCAGCACCGATGAGATCGCGACGGGTAGGCATACGAAATTCCTTGGGTGCGTGGAGGGGTCAGCCTTCGGCCTTGTCCCCGGCGTTGTCCTTTTCCTGGCGGCCGGGCAATTGCCCGAAGACATGACGCGCCGCCTGTTCCTTGTTGCAGGCGGCGACAAACGCGGTGCCACTGAGCAGCTGCTTGCCCACCGGCACGAGCTGCTCGCCCACCAGGATGCCGAGCAAGCCGATCAACGCCACCAGCGGCGGGGCCGGAGACCGCACCTGCAACAGGCTGTACACCACGCCGACCAGCAGGCCGGCGCCAAGGGAAAGCAGATAGATCTTCATGGGTGTCCTCGCAGGATGGATAGGGTCAGGCATGCGTGTCGGCCAACAGGACTTCGGCGTCGTCCAGGGCCATGATGCGTAAGTCGGTTTCATCGTGAATGGCAACACCGTCGCCGCCATCCACGACGATGTCATTGACGGTCAAGCGCCCCTTGGCGGCCACCAGGTAACCGCGACGCGCCCCTTGCGCGAAGCGGTAGGTAGCCGCTTGCCCGGCCTTCAGCGCAACCGCCAGCACGCGTGCGTCGCTGCGGATGGGCAAGGCGTCGTCATCGCCCTGCATGCCGCTGGCCAGCGTAATGAACTGGCCGTCGCAAGCCTCTCGGGCAAAGCTCTTTCGGCCCCAGCTCGGCGGCACACCGCGGCGGTCCGGCTCGATCCAGATCTGGAACACCCGCGCCGGTCCGCCTTCCATGTTGAACTCGGCGTGCGTCACGCCGCTGCCCGCGCTCATCACCTGCACATCCCCAACCCGGGTACGCCCGCGGTTGCCCAGATCGTCTTCGTGCGTCAGCGCGCCTTCGCGCACGCAGGTGATGATCTCCATGTCCGTCTGCAGCAAAGCGGGAAAGCCCGCGCCCGCCGCAATCGTCTCGTCGTTCCAGGCACGCAGCGCCCCCCAGCGCAACCGCGCGGGGTCCTGACAGCCCACGAACGAGAAATGGTGTTTGGCATCGAGCCAGCCGCGGCGGGTGTGGCCCAGGGTTTCAAGCGGTCGGCGTTCAATCATGGCTGGCCTCCTTGGATATCAGTGTTTCAACGCCAGGAAGTGATGCACTTCCGGTTTGCCGGGCCCCGCATGAAAGCGCAGCGCTTCGGCCTGCAGGTCGGCATCGGCATGCGATACCCGGTGATGCTGGCGCAGGTGTTCGGCCCACGACTCCACGAAGAACCACTCCACCACGCGCTGCGGGTCGTTGGTGTGCTCGACCACGCCCCAGGCATAGGCGCCATCGCGCAACCGCTCCTGCGACAGGCGCTTCATCGCGTCCAGAAACGCCGCACGATCTTCCTGGCGAATGCGGTATTCCACCTGCACCAGCACCGGCCCGCGGTCATTGGCCACCGACTCCGCAACCAGCGGCTCGGGCCAGTGGTTGGACGCCTGCAGATCCACTTCCCCCACAGGCAGGCGGACACGGTGGAACAGCAGCGCCACCACGACCAGCCCCGCGGCACTGACCGCCAAGGCGTACGGCACGCCGATCTCGCGGGCCACCAGGCCCCAGCCCAGGCTGCCGGCCGCCATCGCGCCGTTGAACACCATCAGGTACACCGCCAGTCCGCGGCCGCGCACCCAGTTGGGCAGAATGGCCTGGGCCACACTGTTGAACGTCGTGAGCGCGGTGATCCAGCCCATGCCCAGCAACACCAGCAGCGGCACGGCCAGCCACTTGGGCGGGGCAAACACCAGCATTGCCATGACGGCCGCACTGACCACCGAGGCCAGCAGCACCAGCCCATCCGTATCCAGGTGCGCGCTCACCCGGGGCATCACCAGCGCGCCGACGATTGCGCCCGCGCCCACCGCACCCAGCAACACGCCATAGAAGCCGGCGGTGCCCCCCAGCATCTGCCGCGCCACCAGGGGCAGCAGGGCCCATACGGCACTGGCGAACAGGAAGAACACGGCGGCGCGCAGCAACACGCGGTGCAGTTCCTTGCTGGCCCGCGTATAACGCAGACCGGCACGAAACGCCCCCAGGAAATTCTCCGACAAAGCGCTGTCGGTCGCGGCCGGGCGCTTCCACCAGAGCAACGCGGCAATGACGAAGACGTAGCTCAGTACATCCATGCCATAGGTCACCGCCGCGCCAAAGCTGGCCAGGATCAGGCCGCCCGCGGCCGGGCCGATAGCGCGGGCAATGTTGATGCCCAGCGAATTCAGCGCCACCGCACCTTTCAGGTTCTCGCGCGGCACCAGCTCGGGCACGATGGCCTGCCAGGTGGGCCCCATCAGGGCGGCACCGATACCGCCCACGAAGGTCAGTGCAATCAGGTAATCCACCGTCAATGCGCCGAAGTGCGACAACACCAGCAGCGTGCCGCTGACCGAAGCCAGCAGCAGCTGCACGACAATCAGAAAGCGGCGACGGTCCAGGATGTCCGACAGCACGCCGGCCGGTATCGCCAACAGAAAGATCGGCAGCGTCGCCGCCGTCTGGATCAAGGCCACGGCCGTGGGGCTGGCCGACAGGTCCGTCACCAGCCAGGAGCTGGCCACGTCGCGCATGAAGCTGCCCACGTTGCCCAGCACCGTGGCTGCCCACAGCACCGCGAACACGGGTTGGCGCAGCGACGCGAAACTGCCCCCGGTGGATTGGATCTTCTGGTCAGCCACGGCAAGCTCCTGGAGTCGGTGTACCTGGTGAATTACTTGGCCGGATTGGGGCCGATGCGCTCACCGTGCTGGACACGCTCGGCCAGCTTGTGGACGTGGGTCACGGCGTAGTCGATGCCCATGCCGTACGCACCGGAGTGTTCCTTGACGATGGCGGTGACGGCGTCATAGGTTTCCTTGCGGGCCCAGTCGCGCTGCCATTCCAGCAACACTTGCTGCCAGGTCACCGGCACCACGCCGGCCTGGATCATGCGGTCCATGGCGTACTTGTGCGCATCGGCCGAGGTACCACCCGAGGCGTCGGCCACCATGTAGATTTCGTAGTCGCCCTCCAGCATGGCGCACAGGGCGAACGTGGTGTTGCAGACTTCGGTCCACAGGCCTGCCACGATGACCTTCTTGCGGCCATTGGCGGCCAGCGCGTCGCGCACGTTCTGGTCGTCCCACGAGTTCATCGAGGTGCGTTCCAGGATCTTGTTGTCCGGAAACACGGCCAGCAGTTCAGGGAAGGTATTGCCCGAGAAGCTCTCGGTTTCCACGGTGGTGATGGTGGTCGGGATGTTGAAGGTGCGCGCGGCCTTGGCCAGGCCCACCACATTGTTCTTCAGCGTCTGGCGGTCGATCGACTGCACACCGAACGCCATCTGCGGCTGCTGGTCGATGAAGATGATCTGGCTGTTCTCGGGGGTCAGGACTTCGAGGTATTTGCGGTTCGACATGGCGGGTCTCTCTTTTAAGGAATCGGTCTAGGAATGCGACGGGGTGAATTCGGTTACTTGGCAGGCCATCCGGGCCTGCACCGTCAGTGGTGGCGCAAGGGCCGCTTGGGGCTTTCCGTTTGCGCTGTCTGTCGGTAGAGGCATAGTAGGGACCGGTCCGCCCGCTGAGAATCCGCCGCGCGGAATTCCATCCATTCCATTTTTTGCATGATCCCCATGGCGGAGCGGTATTGGGTGATCCTTTACAAGGCGTTCTTGTGTGGGCAATAGGCAGCCGCTATCATCGGCGCGAACTGATACGCAAGGGTTCATGATGAATAAACTGCCCGATCTGGAAGGGTGGGCGATCTTCGCCAAGGTCGCCGAGACCGGGTCGTTCGCCAAGGCCGCTGCGGAGCTTTCCGTGGCTCAGGCCACGGTTTCCAAGACCATCACCCGGCTGGAAACGCGCATGAAGACCACGCTGTTCCACCGCACGTCGCGCAGCATGACCCTGACCGAGTCCGGCTATGCGGCGCTGGAACGCGCGGCCCGGATTCTCGAGGAAGGCGAGGCGGTCGAGGCCGAGGTGACGGAAAAGTCCACCAGCCTGCGCGGCAAGATCCGCCTGGCCGCGCCCATGTCGTTCGGCGTCACCCATCTGGCCCCGATGCTGCCGCCCTTCATGCAGGCGCATCCCGACGTGGGCCTGGAGATCGAATTCAACGACAAGCAGGCCGACCTGGTCTCCGAACGTTTCGATCTGGCGCTGCGCATCTCCAACCTGGTGGACTCGACCTTGCTGGCACGGCGCCTGTGCTCGGTGCGCATCCTGCTGGTCGGCGCGCCGGGTTACTTCAAGCGCGCGGGCAAGCCCAAGCACCCCCGCGACCTGGCGCAGCACAACGCGCTGCAATACATGTACGCCCGCAACGGCGCGAGCTGGCGCTTTCGCCACGAGCAACACGGCGAGTTCTCGCAAGCCTTGCCGATCCACCTGAACGTGAACAACGCCGAGGCCCTGGCGCCGGCGCTACGGGCCGGCATGGGCCTGGCGCTGCAACCGGAATTCCTGGCCTGGGAAGACCTGCAATCCGGCGCGCTGGAAACCGCCATGGATGACTGGCAGGTGGACCCGATCGCCCTGCACATCGTCACCCCGCCGGGGCGGCGGCGGCCGGCGCGGGTGCAGGCGTTGATCGAATATCTGGCGCAGCGCCTGACGGCGGAGCCGTGGGCCAGCGACGTGCAGGGATAGCCGCGCAGACGGGCCAGAGCAATGAAAAAGGGGCTGCGTATGCAGCCCCTTTTGATGACATCGCGAGGTCCGGACAGACGCCGGGCATCCGCCGGACCGTCGGCAATCACACGTCGATGTTGCCCGCCGACAGCGCGTGCGCTTCGATGAAGTTGCGGCGCGGTTCCACGTCGTCGCCCATCAGCGTGGTGAAGACTTCGTCCGCCGCGATGGCGTCTTCGATCTGCACGCGCAGCAGCCGGCGCACCTTCGGGTCCATCGTGGTTTCCCACAGCTGTTCCGGGTTCATTTCGCCCAGACCCTTATAGCGCTGCTTGGAGATGCTGCGATCGGCTTCGCTGCGCAGCCATTGCATGGCTTCGCGGAAGTCGGACACGACCTGTTCCTTGCGCTTGTCGCCTTCTCCGCGAGCGGCCAGCGAGCGCGGACCGACCTTGCCCAGGAAACTCTTGGCGGCGCGCGACAGCACGGCGTAGTCGGAACCGTTGACGAAGTCGGCGTCGATGATGCTGACGCGCACGTTGCCGTGGTGCATGCGCTGCACCGACAGGCGGTGGCGTTCGGTGGCGGCATCGAACTCCGGCACCACTTCGACGCCGTTGCCGCTGACCGGATCGCGCATGGCATCAGCCAGGCGGCGCGCGGAATCAGCGGTGGACTCGGCCGTATCCAGGTTGATCTCGACGCCTTCGGCCATGGCCGACAGCGCGGCCACGTCGAACACGCGAGCCAGGCGGGCCATCACGCCGTCGGCGGCCACGTACTGGCGCGCCAGGTCGCTCAGTTCTTCGCCGCGGATGATGTTGCCGCCCGAGATGATCTCGGCGTCTTTCAGGGCCAGCTGCAGCATGAACTGCGCTTCTTCCTGGGCGTCCTTCAGATAGCGTTCTTCACGGCCGACCTTGACCTTGTACAGCGGCGGCTGCGCAATGTAGACATAGCCGCGCTGCACCAGCTCCGGCATCTGACGGTACAGCAGCGTCAGCAGCAGGGTACGGATGTGCGCGCCGTCGACGTCCGCGTCGGTCATGATGATCAGGCGGTGGTAGCGCAGCTTGTCGACGTTGAAGTCGGGGCCGATGCTGGTGCCCAGCGCGGTGATCAGGGTGGCGATCTGTTCGCTTGCGATCAGGCGGTCAAAGCGCGCCTTTTCCACGTTCAGAACCTTGCCGCGCAGCGGCAGGATGGCCTGGAACTTGCGATCGCGGCCTTGCTTGGCCGAACCGCCTGCGGAGTCACCCTCGACGATGTATAGCTCGCACAGCGCCGGGTCTTTTTCCTGGCAGTCGGCCAGCTTGCCGGGCAGGCCCGCGCCTTCCAGCACGCTCTTGCGGCGCGTCATTTCGCGCGCCTTGCGCGCGGCTTCGCGGGCACGGGCGGCTTCGACGATCTTGTTGCACAGCGCCTTGGCGTCGTTCGGATGTTCGAGCAGCCAGGTTTCCAGCGTGCGGGCCACGGCTTCTTCGACGGCCGGGCGCACCTCGCTGGAGACCAGCTTGTCCTTGGTCTGGCTGCTGAACTTGGGCTCGGGCACCTTCACCGACAGCACGCAGGCCAAGCCTTCGCGCATGTCGTCGCCGGACGTCTCGACCTTGGCCTTCTTGGCCAGTTCGTTGTCGGCGATGTACTTGTTCAGGATGCGGGTCATCGCCGCGCGCAGACCGGTCAGGTGCGAGCCGCCGTCGCGCTGCGGAATGTTGTTGGTGAAGCACAGCACGCTTTCGCTGTAGCTGTCGTTCCACTGCATCGCCACTTCCACGCCCACCGACACGCCACCGGCAGCGGACTCGGTGGTGACCGAGAACACGTTCGGATGCAGCACGGTCTTGGTGCGGTTGATGTATTCGACAAAGCCCTTCACGCCGCCGGAGAACGCGAAATTCTCTTCCTTGCCCTGGCGCTGGTCGATCAGGCGGATCTTGACGCCGTTGTTCAGGAACGAGAGCTCGCGCAAGCGCTTGGAGAGAATCTCGTAGTGGTATTCGATGTTGTTGAAGATGATCGGGTCGGCCAGGAAGCGCACTTCCGTGCCGCGCATGTCCGTCGTACCCGTCACCGCCAGGGGAGCCACGCGGGCGCCTTGGCGGAATTCCATCTGGTGCACCTGGCCGTTGCGGCGGATGGTCAGCCGCAGCCATTCGGACAGTGCGTTCACGCACGAAACGCCCACGCCGTGCAGGCCGCCGGACACCTTGTACGAGTTCTGGTCGAACTTGCCGCCGGCGTGCAGCTCGGTCATGACGATTTCGGCCGCGCTGCGGTGGAATTCGTCGTCCTTGTGGATATCCGTGGGGATGCCGCGGCCGTTGTCCGTGACCGAGATCGAGTTGTCGGTGTGGATCGTGACGACGATGTCGTCGCAATAGCCGGCCAGCGCTTCGTCAATGGCGTTGTCGACGACTTCGAACACCATGTGGTGCAAGCCGGTGCCGTCGGACGTGTCCCCGATGTACATGCCGGGGCGCTTGCGCACGGCCTCCAGCCCCTTGAGCATCTTGATCGAGTCGGCGCCGTAGCCGCCGTTCTCGGGAGTGGTGTTCTGCTGATCTGACATGTCTGTATCGATAACGCTTTAAAGAACGGCCTGGCGGCCGGACCGCCGACGAGCCGTAAGGCCCGCGGCGGCACAAACCCACATCGGCGCGGATTTAGATCCGCATGGGCATGACGACGTATTTGAACTGGTCGTCTTCGGGCAGGGTGATGAGCGCCGATGCGTTGGCATCGGGCATGACCGACCACTGGATGTTGTCCACCTTGACGTTGGCCAGCACGTCGAGCAAATAGCCGACGTTAAAGCCCACGTCCAGCGGTTCGTGGCCATAGTCGATGTCGATTTCTTCCTGTGCCTCTTCTTGCTCGGCGTTCGAGGACGATATCTTCATCTGGTTCTGCGCCAGCTGCAGGCGCACACCCTTGAACTTGTCGGTGGTGAGAATGGCCGCGCGTTGCAGGCTGCCCTGCAGCGCCTCGCGGCCCACCAGGAAGTGGCGCGAGTAGTTCGTCGGGATCACGCGGGTGAAATCGGGGAACTTGCCTTCGACCAGCTTGGACACGAGTTCGACGTCGCCGAAGCGGAAGCGGATCTGGCCCGGCGCCACGTCGATCGACACGATTTCGTCGGAGTCTTCCAGCAGGCGCTGCATTTCGAGCACGGTCTTGCGCGGCACGATCACTTCGTGGCGTTCGCTGATGCCGTCTGCTTCGGTGGAGCAGTGGGCCAGGCGGTGACCGTCGGTGGCGACCGCGCGCACACGGCCCGGTTCAAACACCAGCAGCATGCCGTTCAGGTAGTAGCGGATGTCCTGTTGGGCCATGGCGAAGTGCACCATGTTGAACAGGTGGCGCAGCGTGCGTTGCGGCATGGTCAGCGACACGTCCCACTGCTCGGGCTGAGCCACGGTGGGGAATTCGCTGGCGGCCAGCGTCTGCAACGCAAAGCGGCTCTTGGCCGACTGCACCGACAACTTGTTGCTGGCCAGCGCCAGGCGCACGTCGCCCGTATCGGGCAGGGCCTTCAGGATGTCCAGCAGCTTGCGCGCCGCGACCGTGGTGGACTCGTTGTCCTGGCCCACGCCGAAGTCGGCATGCGTCGTGATCTGTACTTCGAGGTCGGTCGCAATGAAGGCAACCTTGTTGCCTTCCTTGCGCATCAGGATGTTCGCCAGGATGGGCAGGGTATGGCGTCTTTCGACGATGCCCGCCACGGTCGACAGCGGTTTCAGCAATGCATCGCGTGTGGTTTGTACGAGTTGCATGGTCATCCTTTTAGAGTTTGTTCCAACACGTGCAGGGTATGGTTGAGCTCCGCTTGCTTTGCGCGGGCGTCGGAAATCTTGCGTACGGCGTGCAGCACGGTGGTGTGATCACGGCCACCGAACAAATCGCCGATTTCCGGCAGGCTTTTCTGGGTCAGCTCCTTCGCCAGGTACATAGCGACCTGGCGCGGCAACGCGATATTGGCCGGCCGGCGTTTCGAATACATGTCGGCCACTTTGATCTTGTAGAAGTCCGCCACCGTCTTCTGGATGTTTTCCACGGTGATCTGTCCGTTGGACACGGACAGCAGATCCTTCAGGGCTTCCTTGCAGACGTCGACCGTCAGTACGTCGCGGCCATGGAAGCGGGCGTAGGCCAACACCTTGCGCAACGCGCCTTCCAGTTCGCGCACGTTGCTGCGCAGGTGCTTGGCGATGAAGAACGCCACTTCCTCGGGCATGGGCACGCCTTCGGACTCGGCCTTGCGCAGCAGGATCGCCACGCGCATCTCGAGTTCGGGCGGCTCGATCGCGACCGTCAGGCCGGAGTCAAAGCGCGAGATCAGGCGGCTGTCGATGCCGGACAGTTCCTTCGGGTACGTATCGCTGGTGATGATGATCTGCTTGCGCTGCGCGACCATCGCCTCGAACGCATAGAAGAATTCTTCCTGCGTGCGGTTCTTGCCGGAGAAGAACTGGATATCGTCGATCAGCAGCAGGTCCAGCGAGTGGTAGTAGCGCTTGAAATCGTCGAACGCCTTGCGCTGGTACGCCTTGACCACGTCGGACACGTATTGGTCGGCATGCACATAGCGCACGCGCACCCCGGTGCCCGCCGCCACCATGGCATTGCCGATGGCGTGGATCAGGTGGGTCTTGCCCAGGCCCACGCCGCCGTACAGGAACAGCGGGTTGTAGGACGTGCCCGGGTTTTCCGCCACCTGCAGCGCGGCGGCGCGCGCCAGCTGGTTGGCCTTACCCGTCACGAAATTCTCGAACGTCAGGTCGGTGTTCAGGCGCGAGCGCTCGTACACGATGTTCGCGGCATCCGCGCTGACCGCGGCCGCCCCGGCGCTGGGCGCAGCGGGTGCGGCCGGCTGCGCGGCCATGGCGGGCGGCGGCGCGCCGCCTGAAGGCGTGGCACCGGACAGTGGCGTTTGCGCGGGCTGCTGGGCGCGCACGGGCGCGACCGGCATGCGGGGCGCGGCGCCCTGCGACGGCAACTCGAACAGGACCTGTACCGGACGCTCGAACCACTCCGCGGCCAACGCTTCAATCTGGTGGGAGAAATTCTTGCGCACCCAGTCCAGCTTGAACCGATTGGGGGCAGCAACGCGCAGCACCGCCTGCGTCTCGTCATACGCAAGCGGGACCAGCGGTCGTATCCACGCGCTGATTTGTTGGGGGGGGAGTTCCTGCTCAAGACGACTGACGCAGGTCTGCCAGAATTCTTTCATGTCGCTCTTATTCAAACCTCGATTCTACCTTGCCTGGGCATGGGTTATCCACAGGGTAGGGTGTAAGCTTGCACATCCCGCCAGCTTAACTGTTTGACAAGACAGGGAAAACTTGCTGAAATGGTGGGCTTTTCCGAATTCTGTCTGTCAGAAGGTTTCGCAGAAAGCTCAAGATTTTCGTCGGCGATCGCACCCTTGCGTTTGCCAGGAAGCTTGGCTTTGCTGAATAGGTCGCCCGGGGAATCCCCGGACCCAAGCCCCGTCTACAAGTCTGTTTTCGCTGACGTTTTTGCACTTTGCGTGCAAATGCGCGGCAGAAACGTCTTACTAGATACCCGCTTTGGATCTGCGGCCAGGAACCCTCCGGGCAGGTCCCTTCTGACTTTTGTTCTTTTTGTGGATCGTCCATGAAACGTACCTACCAACCTTCCGTTACCCGCCGCAAGCGCACCCATGGCTTTCGCGTGCGCATGAAAACCCGCGCTGGCCGCGCCATCCTGAGCGCCCGCCGCGCCAAGGGCCGCAAGCGTCTGGCCGTCTAAGGTCCCGCGTTTCCGGTCTTTTGCCGGAAGCCTGACTTTTTTTGCACGGACCGGCCATATTGCAAGACCTCTCGCAATCTCGTCCCGGTTCCGCGCAAACGCCTGACCCGCAGTCCATGCCGCGCTCCACGCTTCCCCCGGAGGCGCGGCTGCATCGCCCCTCCGAGTTCGCCGCCGCCCTTAAAGGCCGGCGTCTTGCCCGAGGGGCGTTTTTCGTTGTGAGCGCCGCTCCCAACGATCTGCCCCCCGGCCAGGAGGCCTGTGCCCGGCTGGGCCTGGTGATCGCCAAGCGGTTCGCCGCCCATGCCACCACGCGCAACGCCCTGAAGCGGGTCATCCGCGAAGCCTTCCGCCACCGGCGCCTGGCGCTACCGGCGAAAGACTACGTCGTGCGGCTGCATTGCAAGGTGGCGCCCGCCACGCTCACCGCGCTGAAACGCGCGGCCAGGGCCGAAGCGGACGCTCACTTCGAGCGGATCGCACGATGAACGGCCCCTCTCCCCGGCAGGCAAGCCGTCCGCGACGCGGGCGATCCGCGGGAGCCGCAATACTCATTGCCCCGATCCGGTTCTACAGGTTCTTCCTGAGCCCCTGGATCGGCCGGCAGTGCCGCTTTACCCCGACCTGCTCGGCGTACGCGATCGAAGCGATCGAGCGCCACGGTCCCTGGCGCGGCTTCTGGCTGATGGTCCGGCGTATTGGCCGCTGCCATCCCTGGTCGCCCGGCGGATGGGACCCGGTTCCGCCGGCCAAGGGAACCAACGGCGGCGCCTGCTGCTCCCATGGCCACCGCACCGAGCACGATTGACGCTAAACTGGCGGGCTTTGCTGGCCCGTATTCACTTCAGTAGGCACCATGGATATCCGACGAACCGTCCTCTGGATGATTTTTTCCTTCTCGCTGTTGCTCCTTTGGAACAACTGGCAGATCCATAACGGCAAGCCGTCGCTGTTCGGGGGCCCCACGCCCGCGGCCAGCACGCCCGCCAACGGCACGCCGGCCGCCGCGAACAACGCGACGCCTTCGGTGCCCAGCGCCCCCGTCACGGCTGGCGCCGCCACGCCTGCGGCCGTGCCCGGCGCCACGACGCCCGTCCCCACGCGCTCGGAAGAAGTCGTCATCACCACCGACGTGCTGCGCCTGACCTTCGACACGTTGGGCGCCCAACTGGTGCGCGCCGAACTGCTGAAGTACCCGGCAACCGGCCAGCCCGACAAGCCCACCGTCCTGCTGGACCGCTCGGCGGGCCTGAACTACGTCGCCCAGACCGGCGTGGTCGGCGGAACCGCCGGCCAGAACTTCCCGACGCACCAGACGCCTTTCCGCGTGGTCTCGACCGATCGCCAACTGACCGGCGACAACCTGGACGTGACGTTCGAAGCCGAATCCGGCGGCGTCAAGGTCACCAAGACCTTCACGCTGCATCGCGGCCGCTACGACATCGACGTGCGCCACGACCTGGCCAACGTCGGCGCCGCCCCCGTGACGCCCTCGCTGTACCTGCAGCTCGAGCGCGACGGCAACGACCCCGCGGACACCTCCAGCTTCTATCACACGTTCACCGGCATGGCCGTCTACTCGGAACAGGACAAGTTCCAGAAGATGACCTTCGCCGACATCGAAAAGAAGAAGGCCAACTACATCAAGCAGACGGACAACGGCTGGATCGCCGTGGTTCAGCACTACTTCGCCACCGCCTGGGTGCCCCCGCAAGGCAAACAGCGCAATAACGAAGTGCTGGAAGTCCAGAAGAACGTCTACGCCGCCCGCTCCATCGAAGCCGTTGGCGAGATCGCCCCGGGCGCTGCCGCCCGCGTCGATTCCCACCTGTGGGTCGGTCCGCAAGACCAGAAGGCCATGGCGGCGCTCGCCCCCGGCCTGGAACTGGTGGTCGACTACGGCTGGCTGACCATCATCGCCAAGCCGCTGTTCACGCTGATGACCTGGTTGCATTCCATCCTGGGCAACTGGGGCTGGACCATCGTCGCCCTGACCGTGCTGATCAAGGCCCTGTTCTACCCCCTGGCCGCCGCCAGCTACCGCTCGATGGCCCGCATGAAGCAGGTCGCCCCGCGCCTGCAGGCCCTGAAGGAAAAGTACGGCGACGACAAGCAGAAGCTCAATGCGGCCATGATGGAGATGTACCGCACCGAAAAGATCAACCCGCTGGGCGGCTGCCTGCCGATGGTGGTGCAGATCCCGGTGTTCATCTCGCTGTACTGGGTGCTGCTGGCCAGCGTCGAAATGCGCGGCGCGCCCTGGATCCTGTGGGTCCATGACCTGTCGATCCGCGACCCGTTCTTCATTCTGCCCGCCATCATGATGGCCACCATGTTCCTGCAGATCAAACTGAACCCGACGCCCCCGGACCCCGTCCAGGCCAAGGTCATGATGATCATGCCGCTGGTGTTCGGCGGGATGATGTTCTTCTTCCCGGCCGGCCTGGTGCTCTACTGGTGCGTCAACAACACCCTGTCGATCGCCCAGCAGTGGTCCATCACCCGCGCCATGCAGCGCAAGGCAGAAGCCGCGGCCAGCCGCTGATATCGCCTCGCGCAATGAAAAACCGGCCTTTAGGGGCCGGTTTTTTTTCGTCTGCGTTGGCGGATCGTTTGGCGGCGATGGGCGTCATGTCGCAGCGACGATAGTTATTTTTAATCAAATTTACTAGTTCAATCAACTTCACAGTGGAAACATAGACCCCTATGATGTGTCGGAGATATTCCCCGGCCGGCAAGGCCCCGGGGGCGATATCCAACACGCTGCGCGCGCCGGCCCAGGCGCCGCGCATTCCAGGAATTTCGTAGGGAGTGTGCCATGACCGACAAGAAGCATCTGACCACCGCCTCTGGCGCCCCGGTGGCCGACAACAACAACACGATGACCGCGGGCCCTCGCGGCCCCGCGCTGTTGCAGGACTTCTGGC
Organism: Achromobacter sp. UMC71; assembly: GCF_014170305.1. Classification (GTDB taxonomy): domain Bacteria; phylum Pseudomonadota; class Gammaproteobacteria; order Burkholderiales; family Burkholderiaceae_B; genus Achromobacter. The sequence continues at coordinate 137,392 of NZ_LZZT01000006.1, read as the reverse complement.
TGATTGAAAAGCTCGCCCATTTCGACCGTGAACGCATCCCCGAGCGCGTCGTGCACGCCAAGGGCTCGGGCGCCTACGGCACCTTGACCATCACCCACGACATCTCGCGCTACACCCGCGCCAGCATCTTCTCCAAAGTCGGCAAGCAGACCCCGCTGTTCCTGCGCTTCTCGACCGTGGCCGGCGAACGCGGCGCGGCCGACGCCGAGCGCGACGTGCGCGGCTTCGCCATCAAGTTCTACACCGACGAAGGCAACTGGGACCTGGTGGGCAACAACACGCCGGTGTTCTTCATCCGCGATCCGCTCAAGTTCCCCGACTTTATCCACACCCAGAAGCGCGACCCCAAGACCAACCTGCGCAGCGCCACCGCCGCCTGGGACTTCTGGTCGCTCAGCCCCGAATCGCTGCACCAGGTCACCATCCTGATGAGCGACCGCGGCATTCCCGCCAACCTGCGCCAGCAGCACGGCTTCGGCTCGCACACCTTCAGCTTCGTCAACGCCAATGGCGAACGCTTCTATGTGAAATTCCACTTCAAGTCGCAGCAGGGCATCGCCTGTCTGAGCGACGAGGAAGCGGCGCAAGTGGTCGCCCACGACCGCGAAAGCTCGCAGCGTGACCTGTTCAACAACATCGAGCAGGGCAACTTCCCCAAGTGGACGCTGAAGGTGCAGATCATGCCCGAGGCCGAGGCCGAGACCTATCACATCAACCCGTTCGACCTCACCAAGGTATGGCCGCATGGCGACTACCCGCTGATCGACGTGGGCGTGCTGGAACTGAACAAGAACCCCGAGAACTACTTCGCCGAAGTCGAGCAGGCCGCCTTCACGCCGGCCAACGTGGTGCCCGGCATCGACTTTTCGCCGGACAAGATGCTGCAGGGCCGCCTGTTCTCGTACGGCGATACGCACCGCTACCGCCTGGGCATCAATCACCACCAGATCCCGGTGAACGCGCCGCGCTGCCCGTTCCACAGCTACCACCGCGACGGCGCCTCGCGCGTGGACGGCAATGCCGGCGGTACGCTGAACTACGAGCCCAACAGCGCGGGCGAATGGAAAGAAACCCCGTCGGCCGGCGAACCGCCGCTGGCGCTGGACGGCCAGGCCGCCGCGCGCTGGAACCACCGCGTCGATGACGACTATTACTCGCAGCCGGGCGCCTTGTTCCGCCTGATGACGCCGGCGCAGCAGGAACTGCTGTTCGGCAACATCGGCCGTCACATGGCGGGCGTGCCCGAGGAAATCCAGCGCCGCCAGCTTGAACACTTCAAGAAGGCCGACCCGGCCTACGCCGCAGGCGTGGCCAAGGCGTTGGGGCTGAAGTTCTAGGGCGCAAGCACCGATACGACGCGGTCCGGACCGCGTAACTCCGCCGGGCGGCCTTGGGGCCGCCCGTTTTCTTGCCGTTTTGCCCTGAATTGCTCCGGAAATCCTCTCCAGCGACTTATCCCCAGAGGGTGGGGTGGAAAGTTATTCTTTTTTATACACAGGCCATTCACAGGCAATCCACAAGACTTTCACAGGGATATCCACAGCTTTGGGACGCAATCGGCCAGAATCCGCGTGCCGACGGGCATCCAGACCTAATATTTCAAGCCCGTGTCGCACAACACCGTGGCCACCGTCGCATCCGGCCGCAACCGCCCGGACCGCAGCAGCTTCACCGCCGCGCACACATTGGCGGCGGCCGAAAATCCCACGTACAGCCCCTCGCGCACCGCCAGCCGGTGCCGCCAGTCCTCGGCCTCGTCATCGGTCACCGCCAGGCTCAGGTCCATCAGGCCAGCGTCCCAGTGGGGCGGTATGGCGCCGTAGCTGGTGCCCTGGATCAGGTGGCGGGCTTTCGTGACGGGTGCCCCCGCCAGCACTTCGCAGCCCAGCGGCTCGACCGCCGCGCAGACCGTTGCGAGGTTGGCCGCCTTCAACGCGCGCGCCACGCCCATGAAAGTGCAGCCCGTGCCGACTGCCGCGACCCAGCCGTCCGGCGGGCTGCCGAGCTGGTCCAGGATTTCCTGCCCGGTGCCGGTTTGGTGCGCCGCGATGCACTCGACCGCGTTGAACTGGTCGACGTAGAAACCGCCACGCTCGTACGCCAGCCGCACCGCGGCGTCCGCGGCCGCCCGGACATCGGCGCCCGTGACCTGTCCGGGCGCGCCGTCCACCTGCGCGATCAGGACGACTTCGGCACCCAGGCCTTCCAGCATCCTGGCGCGGGCAGGGCTGTTGCCGGCGGACATCGTGACCACCAGCGGATGCCCCAGCGCGGCACACGCCACGGCCAGACCCTCCCCCATGTTGCCGCTGGTCATCTCCACGACCGGCATCCCCGGCTGGAGCCGGCCGTCCGCGCGGGCGGCCAACAGGATCGCGCGCGCGGCGCGGTCTTTCACGCTGCCGCCAGGCTGCAGGAATTCCGCCTTGGCGACGATGCGCCCGGGGCCGTCGTATAGACGGCTCAGCGTTACCAGCGGGGTGTTGCCGATCAAATCGATGGAGGAGGTCGCAAGCATGTCTGTCCCGTAACGCTGGCTCGCCTGGCCCGGTAAAGACACGGGCCCTCGCGGCAATCCAAGGGACTCATTGTAGAGAGGCGGGGCGACCGCTCGCCCAAGCGCTCACACAGGGATGCCCGCCCTACGGGATATCCACAGGACAGGACCCGCGCGGCCTGGATAACCCGCTTATCGCGCCGCGGACAGGACCGCGGGATCTTGCGCCTGGCTGGATTGCGCGGCGAACGCCGGGGTCGGCGAAGCCAGGGCGACGAGGCCAAGCGCCAACGCCAGGCCCGCGCCGGTAGCGGTGCGGACCAGGCGTTCACGCAGATCGGAAGAAAGACGCATGGCGTTCCTTGTGGATAAGTAGGGGGCGGCAGCCGGTCCTCAGACCGGCACATCGCCTTCGATGGTGGTGCGGTACAGCTTGCGGCGCAGATGATCCGGCGTGCCGCCGGCCAGGTGGATCAGCGAGCGGTTGTCCCAGAACACCAGGTCATGCGGCTGCCAGCGGTGACGGTACAGATGCTCCGGCCGGACGCTGTGCGCGAACAGCTCGTCCAGCAACTGGCGGCTTTCGTCTTCAGGCAGGCCTTCGATGCGGGTGGTGAACCCTTCGCTGACGAACAACGCGCGGCGTCCGTTCTCGGGATGGGTGCGCACCACCGGGTGCACCACCTCCTGCACCTGCGCCACTTGCTGCGCGCTCAGGTTGGGGCGCCAGTTGCCTTCCTTTTGCAGCTGGCCGTACTTGGCCAGGTACGAATGCACGGCGCGTTTTCCCTCAACGGCCGCGCGCAATGCGACCGGCAACGTGTCGTAGGCCAGATGCATGTTGGCAAACAGCGTGTCGCCGCCCTCGGCAGGCAATTCCTGCGCATGCAGCAGCGATCCCAGGCTGGGCAGTTCCTTGTACGAGATGTCCGAATGCCAGTACTTGCCGGCGTCGCCCAACCCGACGGGCTTGCCGTCTTCGACGATGTTGGACACGATCAGGATCTCGGGATGGCCGGCCAGATGGAACTGGTGCAGCACGTGAATCATCAGGCGGCCGAAACGGCGGCTGAAATCGATGTGCTGCTGCGGCGTGATGCGCTGGTCGCGGAATACCAGCAGATGGTGATCCAGGTGCGCCTGATGCACGCGCGAGAAATCCGCCGGCGTCAATTCTCGGGACAGGTCCAGGCCGATGATCTCCGCGCCCACCGGGCCAGCCAGGGGCCGCAGCTCGAATGTCTGCGAGAGGGGGGCGGCGGGGCTGGCCTCAACGCGCCGCAAGGCGTTGCTCTGGGACATCGATCGCTCCGGTTCGCATTGCGGTACGCCGCAAGCGCTGGCTCTGCGATCCGCCCAAGGGCGGATCAGGAATGATCGATTATGGAAACGACGCCTTGTATCTCAAACGAAGATATCGGCGTTTGAACAAAGCTTCCCGTCATATAGAAAAGCCGTCCGGGGAAGACGGGCGGCTTCATTCACTGCGCGCATAAGCTCATAGCGCTTATGACTGAAGGGCGCCGCGCTGGCGCCGTGAAATCACTTCTGCGCGGGCAAGAAGGCCTCGACCAACTTGACCCAGTACGTGGCGCCCACCGGCAGCAGCGCGTCGTTGAAGTCGTAGTTCGGATTGTGCAGCTGGCACGGTCCCATGCCGTGATAGCTTTCCATGCGATGGCCGCCGTCGCCATTGCCCAGGAACAGATACGAACCCGGCAACGCTTCGAGGAAGAAGGAAAAATCCTCGGCGCCCATGAAGGGCGGCATCTCGCGCACCACGTTCTCGGCGCCGAAGGCATCTTCGGCCACCTGCGCGGCAAACGCCGTTTCCTTTTCCCAGTTCACCAGCGGCGGATAGGCGCGCACGAAGTCCAGCTCGCCCGTGCCGCCGTACACCTGCGGAAGCGTTGTGGCGATGCGGCGCATATCGGCTTCGATCTTATCCAGCACCGCCACCGAATACGTGCGCACGGTGCCGCGCAGCACCGCCTCGCCAGGAATCACGTTGTAGGCATCGCCCGCGTGGATCTGCGTGATCGACAGCACGGCCTGCTCAAGCGGATCCTTGCTGCGCGAAATCACGGTCTGCAAGGCATGCACCATGTCCGCCGCCACGATGATCGGATCCACCGACGCATGCGGTTGCGCGGCGTGGCCGCCCACGCCTTTGATGACGATGTCCCAGCGGTTGCTGGACGCCATGGTGGGGCCGGTGCGGAAACCGAACTGGTTGACCGGCATGCCGGGCATGTTGTGGATGCCGAACACGGCATCGCACGGGAATTTGTCGAACAGGCCGTCCTGCATCATCGCGCGCGCGCCGGCGTTTCCGCCTTCTTCGGCCGGCTGGAAGATGAATACCACCGTGCCGTCGAAATTGCGGTGCGTGGACAAGTACTGGGCCGCCCCCAGCAGCATCGCAGTGTGGCCATCGTGGCCACAGCCGTGCATGCGGCCGCTGATGGTGGATTTGTGCGCGAAGCGGTTGTGTTCGGGCATGGGCAGCGCATCCATGTCCGCGCGCAGGCCCACCGTCTTGCCGCCACTGCCGGCGCGCAATATGCCGACCACGCCAGTTTTCCCCAGCCCGGTGTGGACTTCCAGCCCCCACTGGCGCAAGCGCTCGGCCACCAGGTTCGACGTGCGCGTTTCCTGGAAGGCCAGCTCGGGATGGGCGTGGATATCACGGCGCAGGGCGGTCAATTCGCCGTGCGCGCGTTCGATTTCGGCTAGGGTTTTCATGGCTGTGGATAAGCTGAAGGTGAAAATTCAAAAAAGGAATGACGGCATGTCGATAACCGCAATATCGCAGAAATTCTCGCGCTCGCCTCCCGCCGCGTCCAGCGCTGTTACGGATTAGGCCTAGGCAGCGTCGTTCAGATGGCAGGCGCTGAACTGCCCCGGCGCGATCTCGCGCAGCAACGGCCGCTCGGTCTTGCAGCGCGCCATCGCCTGTGGACAACGTGGATGGAACGCGCAGCCTGTTGGCGGATCCAGCGGTGACGGCAGCTCGCCCTTGATGGGCTGATAGCTGCGCCGCCCCGGCGTCAACGTAGGCAACTCTTTCAGCAGCGCCTGGGTATACGGATGGTTGGCGCGCTGGAACACCGTGTCGGTCGCCGCAAGCTCGACCACGCGGCCCAGGTACATGATGGCAACGCGGTCGGAAATATGGCTGACCACGCTCAGGTTGTGGCTGATGAAGAGATAGGTCAGGTCCAGGTCGTCGCGCAGCTGCTCGAACAGATTCAGCACCTGCGCCTGGATCGACACGTCCAGCGCGGCCACGGCCTCGTCGCAGACGATCACCGAGGGCTTTAACGCCAGCGCCCGCGCGATACCGATACGCTGGCGCTGGCCGCCCGAAAACTGGTGCGGATAGCGCTGCGCAAAGCTCGGGTCCAGTCCCACCTGGCGCATCAGTCCGGCCACGTACTCGGCCTTGTCGCGCGCGCGGATCAGCCCATGCGCCACCGGCGCCTCGCCGATGATCTCGCGCACGCGCATGCGCGGGTTGAGCGAGGCGTACGGGTCCTGGAAGATCATCTGCACGCCCAGCTCGTAGGCGCGCCGCTGCTGTCCCGTCATGGCCTTCACGGCCTGGCCCTGGTAGTGCACGTCGCCGGAAGAGGGCGGGAGAATGCCGGACACGATGCGGCCCAGCGTCGATTTGCCACAACCCGATTCGCCCACGATGCCGATGACCTCGCCCGGCTGCACATCCAGGTCCACGCCGGCCACGGCGTGCACCACCTGGGTCTTCAGGCCCGCCCCCAGCAGGTTGGCGATGCGTCCGGCCAGGTCCACGGGCTGCGTGAAGCGCAACTCCACGCCGCGCAGGGACAAGATGGGGGCGGCGCCCGCGCCGCGTTCTGCTGCGCTCATTTGATGTCGGGGTCTCCAGCATGCCAGCAGCGCACCCACTGCGCCGGGCGGACTTGCATAGGCTGCGGCTCGACCAGACAGGCGTCGGTGGCGCGCGGGCAGCGCCCGCGGAACGCACAGCCTTGCGGCAGGTTGAGCAGCGACGGCGTCATGCCGGGAATCGGCACCAGCGGCCGGCCACGGGATTCCGGCGTCGGAATCGAAGCGATCAATCCGTGCGTGTACGGATGCATGGGATGGCTGATCACGTCGCTCGTGCTGCCCGTTTCCACCACGCGGCCCGCGTACATCACCGACACGCGATCCGCCAGGCCCGCCACCACGGCCAGATCGTGCGTGATCCAGATCAGGCCGGTGCCGGTCTCGCGGCACAGCTTCTGCACTTCGAACAGGATCTGCCCCTGTATCGTCACGTCCAGCGCCGTCGTCGGTTCGTCGGCAATGATCAGCCGCGGTGAATTCAAGAGCGCGATGGCGATCGCCACCCGTTGCCGCATACCGCCGGACAACTGATGCGGATACGCGCGCAATCGCTCCTGCGGCGACGGAATGCCGACCATCGTCAATGTCTGCAGCGCGCGGTCGCGCGCCTGCTCGCGCGAGACCTTGTGATGCGCCTGCACGGCCTCGATCATTTGCGTATCAACGCGCAGCACCGGATTCAACGTCATCATCGGGTCCTGGAAGATCATCGCGATCTCCTCCCCGCGCAGTTGGCGCCAGCGCGCCGGCGATGCGCCGCGCAGGTCCTCGCCGTTCAGGCGCAGTTGTCCGTCGACGATACGGCCCGGCTCGTCGAGCAGCCCCATCAACGAAAAGCCCGTGATGCTCTTGCCCGATCCCGATTCCCCCACCAGGCCCAGGATCTCGCCTTCGGCCAGCGTCAGGTCGACCCCATCCACCGCCTTCACTACGCCGTTACGCGTGAAGAAGTGCGTCTTCAGGCCCTGTACTTCCAGAATGGGGCCGGACGGCGCCGACGACTTTTCCACCGCTTGGGTCTGCATCGCGTCCGCCCTCAATTCGCGTGGCGCGGGTTGAGCACATCGCGCAAGTGGTCGCCCACCAGATTGATGGCGATGATGGCCAGCGCCAATGCGATGCCGGGGAAGAACGAAATCCAGTACTGGCCCGACAACAGATACTCGAAGCCGTTGTAGATCAGCATGCCCAGCGACGGCTCGGTCACCGGCACGCCCACGCCCAGGAACGACAGTGTCGCTTCCAACGCGATCGCGTGCGCCAGGTCGATCGTGGCGATCACGATGAGTGGCGGCATACAGTTGGGCAGCACATGGCGGAACAGCACCCGCCCCCACGACAGCGACATGCAGCGCGCCGCCTCGACGTATTCCTTGCCGCGCTCGACCAGCGCCGCGCCACGCGCCGCGCGCGCAAAATAGGCCCACTGCACCACGATCAGCGCAATGATCACCTTATCCACACCTTTGCCCAGAATCGCCAGCAGCATCAGCGCCACCAGGATCGCCGGAAACGACAACTGAATATCCACAACCCGCATCAGCAGGGCATCGATGCGGCCGCCGAAATACGCCGCGATCAACCCCACCGTCGCGCCGATGCCAAAGGCCGCCAGTACCGACACCGTCGCCACCAGCAGGCTGGTGCGCATGCCGTACAGGATCGCCGATAGCAGGTCACGCGCCTGGCCGTCGGTGCCCAGCCAATAACGCATGGCGCCATCGCCGCTTTCGCTGCCCGGCTTGAGCTTGGAATCCATGATGTCGAGCGACGCCAGATCGTAGGGATTCTGCGGCGCGATCCACGGCGCCAGCAACGCCGCGCCCACGATCAAGATCAGCATCACCAGGCCAAATGTGGCCAGCTTGCTGGCGAAGAAATCTCCGACAAAGCGGCGCCAGGGCGTTTGTTCCTTGGCCGCGGCGGGCGGTGCGGCGGCGGTCGCGGGCGTATTCATCGGCGGTTATCCAGACGTACGCGGGGGTCCAGCACCGTGTAGATGATGTCCACCACAAGATTGAGCATCACAAGGAAAAACACGATCAGCAGCAGATACGCCACCACCACCGGGCGATCCAGGTTGATGATGGAATCGATCAGCAGCTTGCCCATGCCTGGCCACGAAAACACGGTCTCGGTCACTACCGCGAAAGCCATCACCTGGCCGAACTCCAGGCCCGCCACCGTCACCACGGGAATCAGGATGTTCTTGAGCAGGTGCACGCCCAGCACGCGCTTTTCCGACAGGCCCTTGGCGCGTGCGAACTTGATGTAGTCCATCGGCAGCGCCTCGCGCGTGGCCGCGCGCGTCACGCGGATGATCATGGCGCATTTGGCGAAAGCAATGGTCGCGGCCGGCAGCGCCAGGCTGAGCCAGCCGTTCAACGTCAGTACGCTCAGTTGCAGCGAACCGATGCTGACGGTCTGGCCGCGGCCGCCCGCCGGCACCCAGCCCAGCATCACCGCGAATATCATGATCAGCATCAGGCCAACCCAGAAGTTGGGCAGCGAGAAACCCAGCACCGACCCCGTCATGATGGCGCGCGACCCGGCCGCCTTGGGCTTGAGCCCGGCCAGGATGCCCAACGGCACGCCGATCAGCACCGACAGCAGCATGGCCACACAGGCCAGTTCGACGGTGGCCGGCATGCGCTCCAGGATCAGGCGCATGGCGGGCTCGCCCGTCAGGAAGCTATTGCCGAAATCGCCGCGCACCGCCTGGCCCATGAAGATCAGGTATTGCCGCCATAGCGGCAGATCCAGGCCCAGCGCCGCCCGGATGGCGGCGCGCTGCGCCTCGGTGGCCTCCGGGCTGGCCAGCATCGATACCGGATCGCCCACCATGTAGATGCCTGCGAAGACCAACGCCGACATGACCAGCATGACGACGATGGTTTGCAGCAGTCTTCGTACGATTGTCGCTAGCACTGGAACCCGCCCGCTACACGCATCACTTCTTCAGCGTTGCGAACTGCGCCAACGTGACCTGGTCGGGACGGCCCTGGTAGCGAATGTCGTTCTTCATGGCCCAGACCGACAGCTCGAAGTGCACCGGCAGCATCGCGAAGTCGTCCATGGCGATATTGCTGGCCTTGGACAACAGCTCGGCGCGCTTGGCGTCATCCATGGTGGACGAGGCTTCCTTCACCAGCTCGTCCATCTTGGGGTTCGAATAGCGGCTGCGGTTGGTGGTGCCCAGGCCCGCCTCGGGGTTGCGCGTCACCAGCAGCGATGTCAGGGCGTTGGACATCTCGCCACTGGTCACCGACCAGCCCGCCAGATACGCCGAGAACGCATAGCTGTCGCGGTTCTTGAAGAACACCGGAGGCGCCATCGCGTCCACACTGGTCTTCACGCCGATGCGAGTCCACATCGACGCGATGGCCTGCGCCACCTTGGAATCATTGACGTAGCGGCCCGACGGCGAACCCAGCGTGATCGAGAAGCCATTGGGATAGCCGGCATCCTTCAACAACGCCTTGGCCTTTTCCACATCGGCCTTGGGCGCCTTGGAATGTTCCTTGCTCGACCCGAACATGGGGTAGGGCAGCAGGTTGCCGGCCGGCAGGGCCACGCCCCCCATCACGCGTTCCACCAGCGCGTCGCGGTTGATCGCCAGCGACAGCGCCTCGCGCACACGCTTGTCCTTCATCGGGTTCTTGTCGGTCCCTTGAATGCCGGGCGACGGCTCGGCGTACTGGTCCAGCGCCACGTACACCACACGCACCGACGGCGTCTCTTCGACGTACAGCTTCTTGTCGCCCTTCAGCTTGGGCAGATCATCGGTCGGGGGATCCTCGATCATGTCGACGTCACCGGCCAGCAGCGCCGCCACGCGCGCAGCGGCGTTGCTGATCGGGCGGTAGATCACCTTGTCCCAGGTCGGCTTCTTGCCCCAGTAGTTTTCATTGCGCGCCAGCACGAATTCCGCGCCGCGCTTCCACGACACGAACTTGTACGGGCCGGTGCCCACCAGGCCGTCGCCGCTGTTCAATTCCGTGGTCGTCTTGCCTTCGGCCGCGGGGCCGGACGCGGCCTTCTTGGACATGATCGGCAACTGCGCCAGGTTCACCAGCAGATTGGGGGCAACCTCTTTGGTGGTGATGCGCAACGTCATCGGGTCCACCGCTTCGGTCTTGGCGACCGAGCCCAGGTACAGCGTGAACGGCGACGGGCTGTTCGGCACCTTCGGCACGCGGTCATACGTGAACACCACGTCTTCGGCGGTGAAGGGCGATCCGTCGGAGAACTTCACGCCGGGACGCAGCTTGAACGTCCACACCTTGCCATCCACCGTCCACGATTCGGCCAACGCCGGTTCGGGCTTGAGCTGCGCATCGGTGGCGACCAGCGTATCGAAGATGGTCTGGGAGATCTGCGTGTTCGGCGTCAGCGCGTGGTACTGCGGATCCATCGACGACGGTTCGGTTTTCAGGGCGATAACCAGGTCGCGCGCCAGCGCTGAACTGAAGGTGCCGAAGGCCAGCATTACCGCGGCCGAACCACAGGCCAACACACGTGAAAACCGAGATGCCATCGTGATCTCCCAGAGTTGTTATGGGTTTTGAACCTCGGGGCCACATTAACCAGCAAACAAGCCGCCGCGCAACAGTTATATTCCCCTATTGTTCTCGCATAGCCTTGTCCCTGATATGTCTGTCCACGCCCCCATCGCCGCCATTGCAACTGCCCCAGGAAGAGGCGGCATCGGCGTCGTGCGCGTTTCTGGTGCGGACCTGTCCGAATTGGTGCGCCGCCTGTTCCAGCGCGACCTCACACCGCGCCACGCGCACTACCTGCCGTTCAAATCCCTGGACGGCGAATTGCTGGATGAAGGCATCGCGCTGTACTTTCGCGCACCGCATTCCTATACCGGTGAAGACGTGCTGGAACTGCAGGGCCACGGTGGCCCGGCCGTGCTGCGCCGCGTGCTGGAAAGCTGCCTGGCCGCGGGCCGCGACCTGGGCGCCAGACTGGCCGAACCCGGAGAGTTCACGCGTCGCGCATTCCTGAACGACCGCATGGATCTGGCCCAGGCCGAAGCCGTCGCCGATCTGATCGAAGCCTCCTCGGTAGCCGCCGCGCGCGGCGCCATGGCGTCGCTGTCCGGTGAATTCTCGGCGCATGTCAATGACCTGTCCGACCGCATCATCCACCTGCGTATGCTGGTCGAAGCCACGCTCGATTTTCCCGAAGAGGAAATCGACTTCCTTGAGAAATACCAAGCCCGTCCCACGCTGGAAAAGCTGGCGGCAGACCTGAACCGCCTCATTGCCCAGGCGCGCCAGGGCGTCATCCTGCGCGAAGGCCTGCACGTCGTGCTGGCGGGCCAGCCCAACGTCGGCAAGTCCAGCCTGCTCAACGCCCTGGCCGGTGACGACATCGCCATCGTCACGCCCATTGCCGGCACCACGCGCGACAAAGTGGTGCAGCAGATCCATATCGACGGCGTGCCGCTGCACATCGTCGACACCGCCGGCCTGCGCGAAACGGACGACACCGTCGAAAGCATTGGCATCGCCCGCACGTGGCAGGAAATCGAACGCGCCGACGTCATCCTGCACCTGCAGGACGCCACCGCCCCCGGCGACGAGCTCGACGCGCAGATCACCGCGCGCCTGCCGCCGCGCACGCCGGTCCTGAAGGTTTTCAACAAGGTCGACCTGTTATCGACGGCCTTTACCGCCGGCCCCGGCGAACTCGGCATCTCCGCCAAACGCGGCGCCGGCCTGGACGCGTTGCGGGCCGAGCTGCTGCAGATCGCCGGCTGGAACCCCGGCGCCGAATCCCCCTGGCTGGCCCGCGAACGTCACCTGCACGCGCTGCAGGACGCCGCCGAACACCTGGAGCTGGCCGCGGAACACGCGGAACAGGATGATCGCGTGCTGGACCTGTTCGCCGAGGAATTGCGGCTGGCGCATGACAGCCTGTCGAGCATCACCGGCAAGTTCACCAGCGATGATCTGCTAGGGGAGATCTTCTCGAGTTTCTGCATCGGGAAGTAGCGCGCAAAGCCCTGCCGGCTATTCCTGCAACGGCCTGGCCGTCAGCACCCGCAGTTCGTCCAGCAGCTTCACCGCCGGCCCGGGCAGCAAACCCTGGCTGCGCCGAAACGCCGTAAGCGTGCGCGTGTCGGCGGTGCCGGGGATATCCAGTCTGCCGATCAAGCCGGCACGCCGTTCCGCGTCGAACATCGGCTCGGGCATCCACCCCAGAAAGTCCGAGTGCGCGATCAGACTCTTGAGTACCGTGATCGAGCGTGTTTCGACCACGACATTCGGCAACGGCAGCCCATGGCCGGAGAAGACCCTCGTCATGTGATTGAAGGGCCCGGTGCCCTTGGGCAGGATGGCCCATTTGTGATCCAGCGTGTCGGCCAGCGTCAGCGCGCCACGCGTGCGCAGCGGGTGGTTCACGCCAGCCACAACATGGCTGACGTCTTCCCAGCGGCAATCGGGCACGGCCACGATGTCGTCGCTGTCTTCGCCCAGCACGCCCAGCGCCAGATCGATCTCGCGCGATATCAGCGCCCCGGCCAGGCGGTCCCACACGCCTTCGATCACCTCCACCCGCAGGTTCGGCCACTTCCGGCAGGCGCGGTCGATGGCAAGCGGCAGCAGCAGGCAGGCAATGCTGCCCACCGCACCAACGCGGATGGTGCCCTTGGCCAGGCCCAGCATGGCGTGGATTTCTTCTTTCGCGGCCTGGGCCTCGCGTTGCAGCAACCGCGCGTGCGGAAGCAAGGCCAGTCCGATATCGGTCAGCTGCATGCCTTTGGAGTGACGCTCGAATAGCGGCGCGCCGACCTGTTCTTCCAGGCGCCGCACGATGCGGCTCAGCGCGGGCTGCGTCACGTTGAGCTGGTCCGCGGCCCGGCCCAGGCTTCCGGCCGACGCGATGGCATTGAATGCCGCGAGATGCTGAAGATCGAAAGTCATACCAAAGCGTAATGACTTTTTGCAGATATATCAATTCTCAAGAATGGCGCGCGCCGAGACACTAACCCCCGTCTTCCCTTTCAGCCCATGCCGGCTCGCCAGCCGACCGTCCCCTTCCGAAAACCATGATCGAAACCCTTGATCCCCAGACCACGCCCACGGCTTGCGACGCCGATGCAGTGACCTTCACGGTGCGCGACGTCGTCTTCGATCTGATGCGCCGGTTCAACCTGACCTCGGTGTTCGCCAACCCCGGCTCGACCGAACTACCGATGTTTCGCGATTTTCCGGCGCAATTCCGTTATGTGCTGGGTCTGCAGGAAGCCACGGTGGTCGGCATGGCCGATGGCTACGCCCAGGCCACCCGCAATGCGGCGCTGGTGAATCTGCACTCGGCGGCAGGGGTGGGCAACGCCATGGGCAATATATTCACCGCGCACAAGAACCGCACGCCGCTCGTCATCGTGGCGGGCCAACAGGCTCGCGCCATTCTGCCGTTCGAGCCGTTCCTGTGCTCCAGCCAGGCCACCGAACTGCCCAGGCCCTACGTGAAATGGAGCATCGAGCCTGCCCGAGCGCAGGACGTGCCGCTGGCCATCGCTCGCGCGTACTACATCGCCATGATGCCCCCGCGCGGGCCGGTGCTGGTATCGGTGCCGGTGGACGACTGGGATCAGCCGGCGGAGCCGGTGGCGCCACGGCTGGTCAGCGACGCGATTCGAGCCCAGCCATCGGTCCTGGACAAGATAGGCGCCATGCTCGATGCGAGCGAGCGCCCGGCCATCGTCGTCGGCGCGGCCGTGGATCGCGACGACGCCTGGGACGACATCGTGGCGCTGGCGCAGACCCACAACGCCCGCGTCTGGGCGGCCCCGATGTCGGGGCGTTGCAGCTTTCCCGAGGACCATCGCCTGTTCGCGGGCTTTCTGCCCGCCATGCGTGAAAAGATCGTCAGCCTGCTGGCGGGCCACGATGTCATTCTGGTCGCCGGCGCGCCCGCGTTTGCTTACCACGTAGAAGGCGCGGGTCCGCATATTCCCGAAGGCGCGGCATTGTGCCAGCTGACCGAAGACCCCGACACCGCGGCCTGGACCCCGGTAGGCACCACCGCCGTGGGTAGCCTGCGCTTGAGCTTGCGCGACCTGCTGGCCAGGCCAGCCCCCGCGCCCCGGCCTTTGCCGGCGCCACGGCCTTCCAGGCCAGCGGTGGCGCCGGCCACGCCCATGACCACGGCGTTCGTGCTTCAAACCCTGGCCGACGTGCGCGGCCCCGACGACATTGTTGTGGAAGAGGCGCCCAGCGCTCGCCCCGTCATGCAGACGCACTTGCCGCACGTCCGGCCGGAAACGTTCTACACCATGGATAGCGGCGGCCTGGGCTACGGCATGCCGGCGGCGGTAGGCGTCGCGTTGGGCAAACCGGGAAAACGGGTGGTCGCGCTGATCGGAGACGGCTCCAGCATGTACTCGCTGCAGGCGCTCTGGTCGGCCCGGCAGCACAACCTGCCCATCACCTTTCTAATTCTCAACAACGGCCGCTACGCGGCCCTGCAGGACTTTGCACCGGTGTTCGGCTTCTCGACCGGCGACGTGGTCGAGGGCACGGAACTGCCAGGCCTGGACTTTCCGGCCCTGGCCGCGGGGATGGGATGCAAGGGCATGCGCATCGACGATCCGGCTCGATTGCGCGGCGCGTTGACCGAAGCGTTGGCCGGCGGCGAACCTGTGCTGATCGAGGTGCCCGTGGTCTGACACGTACCGCCAGAACAAGGGCGCCCCATCGAGGCACGCCCGCCATCAAAAAAGGAGACAACCCCATGCAAGTATTCATGCTGATCAACGGCGAAAAGTCGCAAACGGCCAACGGCGCCCATTTCGAACGCCGCAATCCGCTCGACGGCAGCATCGCCTCCCGCGTCCCCGCGGCAAGCCCCGAGGATGCCATCGCGGCTGTCGACGCCGCAGCCGAGGCATTCAAGACCTGGTCCAGGACCGGTCCGGGCGAACGCCGCGCGCTGCTGCTCAAGGCCGCGCAAACACTGGCCGCCAAGTCCGCTGACCTGGCAGCGGCGATGGCCGCGGAAACGGGCGCATCCGCGGGCTGGTCCGCCTTCAACGTGCAATTGGGCGTCAACACGCTGCTCGAAGCCGCATCGCTGACCACCCGGATCAGCGGCGAGGTCATCGCCTCGGACGTGCCGGGCAGCCTTGCCATGGCCCTGCGCCAGCCTGCGGGCGTGGTGCTGGGCATCGCCCCCTGGAATGCGCCCGTCATCCTGGCGGTGCGTGCGATCGCCACGCCGCTGGCCTGCGGCAATACGGTGGTGCTCAAGGGTAGCGAAACCTGCCCTGCTACCCAGGGACTGGTCATCGATGCGCTGCACGAGGCCGGCCTGCCCAGGGGAGTCGTGAACTTCATCACGCACGCGCCGGCTGATGCCGCCACGGTGGTGCAAGCCATGGTCGCGCATCCCGCCGTGCGCCGGGTCAATTTCACCGGCTCGACCCAGGTCGGTAAACGCATAGCCGCCACTTGCGCCCGATACCTCAAGCCCGTGGTGCTGGAACTGGGCGGCAAGGCGCCTTTCATCGTGCTGGATGACGCCGACCTGGACGCGGCGGTCAACGCGGCAGTGTTCGGCGCGTTCGCCAACAGCGGGCAGATCTGCATGTCGACCGAGCGCGTGATCGTCGACACGCGCATCGCCGACGCCTTCGTCGCGCGGCTGGCGGCGCGTGCGGCGTCCTTGTCGCTGGGCGATCCGCGCGAGGGCGACGTCGTGCTGGGTTCCGTCGTGGACATGAGCACGGTGCAGCGCTGCAACGCGCTGATCGACGACGCGCTGCAGCGAGGCGCCAAACTGGTCGCGGGCGGCAAGGCCGACAGCACCCTGATGCCCGCAACCTTGTTGGACCACGTCACGGCCGACATGCGCATCTATCACGAGGAAGCCTTCGGACCGGTCAAGGGAATCGTCCGGGTCGACGGCATCGAAGCGGCCATCGCCTGCGCCAATGACAACGAATACGGTCTTTCCGCGGCGGTATTCGGCCGCGACGTGGGGCGTGCGATCGAAGTCGCCAAGCGGATCGAGTCGGGTATCTGCCATGTCAATGCGCCGACCGTGCATGACGAGCCCCAGATGCCGTTTGGCGGCCTCAAGCACAGCGGCATCGGCCACTTCGGGGGCCAGGCGGGCATCGACGCCTTCACCGACCTGCGCTGGATCTCGGTGCAGACCACGCCGCGCGGCTATCCCTTCTAATTCCGCTTACCGAGACAACGCAATGCAAACTCAGGTGGTGATCATCGGCGCAGGCCCCGCAGGCCTGACCCTGTCGCACATGCTGCATCAGCATGACATCGAATCCATCGTGCTGGAGACACGCGCGCGCGATGCCGTGGAAGCCACGATCAGAGCAGGTGTGCTCGAACAAGGAACCATCGATCTCCTGACGGAAATCGGCGTTGGCGAACGCATGCAGCGCGAAGGACTGCGGCATGCCGGCACCGTGCTGCGCTATGACGGCCGTGACCATCGGATCGACTTTGCCGGCCTCACCGGCGGCAAGACCGTCATGGTGTATCCCCAGCACGAGGTGTTGAAGGACCTGGTGGCCGCACGGTTGAGCACAGGCGGCGATATCCGCTTCAACGTCTCGGGTGTAAGCGTGCACGATATCGACTCGGGCACGCCTCACGTGCGATACCGCGACCGCGACGGCAACGCGCAAGTCATCCACGCCGATTTCATCGCGGGATGCGACGGTTCCCAGGGTGTTTGCCGGCCCGCCGTGCTGGCAAGCCACCCGACGTTCCACGAACACGTCTATCCCTATGCATGGCTTGGCATCCTGTGCCATGCGCCGCCATCCTCCGACGAGCTCATCTACGCGCACGGCGGCAACGGCTTCGCATTGGTCAGCACACGTTCGCCGCAGGTGCAACGGATGTACCTGCAATGTGATCCCCACGACAAGACTGATAACTGGTCCGACGACCGCATCTGGGGCGAACTGCGCACCCGCCTGCGCACCCACGATGGCTGGGCGCCGAAGGAGGGCGAGATCTTCAGCAAGACAGTCGTGGGCATGCGCAGCTTCGTGATCGATTCGATGCAGTCCGGGCGCTTGTATCTGGCGGGAGATTCGGCGCACATCGTTCCCCCCACGGGCGCCAAGGGCCTGAATCTTGCAATATCGGACGTCAGCATCCTGGCGCGCGCCTTCGTGCAGCTATACAAGGACAACACCCGCACCCTGCTCGACGGCTACAGTGCCACGGCGCTGGCCCGGGTATGGCGGGCGCAACGCTTTTCGTGGTGGATGACGTCCTTGCTGCATGCCGCGCCAGGCGCCGGCGAATTCCAGAAACGACTGCAATACGCGGAACTGGATTATCTGGCCAGATCCCGGTCCGCGCGTACCGTATTGGCTGAAAACTACGTTGGCCTGCCCATGGATTTTCCCGTGAACTAGCGCCGTTATTTTCCACCGCAGCACATCGTCGCAGGGCCCGCAGCAAAGTAGAGCGCCCGCGACCGGAGACAACAATGACATCACCTTCTTCCCTCCCATCGGCAGAGCAAGCCATGGCGGTCCCGCCCTTCGGCGCATCCGTGCAAGGCGATCCCGTTGCGCCAGAACGTCCGGCCGCGGGCACCGCCGATATCGGCAAAATGCTCGACGACGGCCCCTACACAAGCATGCAGAAGTTCGTCGTGCTGCTTGCTGCCTTGTCGATCGTGATGGACGGCTTTGACGGCCAGCTCATCGGCTTTGCCATCCCGATGATGATCAAGGAATGGGGCATCACGCGCGAAGCGTTCGCCCCCGCTGTCGCCGCGGGATTGATCGGCATGGGCATCGGCAGCGCCTTCGCGGGCTTGTTCGCCGATCGTTTCGGCCGGAGGATGGCGGTGATATGCAGCGTGCTGGTGTTCGGCACCGCGACTTGCGCGATCGGACTGGCGCCGGACGCAATGACTGTTGCCGTGCTGCGGTTCATCGCGGGGCTCGGCATCGGGGGGGCATTGCCGAGTTCCACCACGATGACCGCCGAATTCACGCCGGCGCGCCGGCGCACGCTGGCCGTGACCGCCACAATTGTCTGCGTACCCTTGGGCGGCATGCTGGCGGGTCTTTTCGCCGGCCAGGTGCTGCCCGCGTATGGCTGGCGCGCGCTGTTCTTCATGGGCGGCGCGCTGGCCATCGCCTTGGGCATTCTGCTGCTGATCGTGTTGCCCGAATCACCTCGCTATCTGTCGCGTCATCCGCGCCGCTGGGACGAGTTGACCAGGCTGCTGGGCAGAATGGGACGTCCCATGACCGATGGCGTGCGCTATACCGATGTGCGCGAGCAAGCCAGCGAAAAACAAAACGGTTTCCGCGCCCTGTTCGCCGCCGGCTTCGGACGCGACACCATCGCCATCTGGGTCGCATTCTTCATGTGCCTGACGGCCGTCTACAGCGCATTCAGCTGGTTGCCGACCATGCTGGCATCCGAAGGCTTGCCGCTGGGAATCGCCGGCTCGGGCCTGACCGCCTACAACCTGGGCGGCGTCATCGGCGCGTTGGCATGCGCGGTCGCCATGACGCGTTGGGGTTCGCTCTGGCCGCTGGCTATCTGCTGCCTGGGGGCGGCCTTCAGCGCATTCGCCATGCTGCGGGTCGAGGCGACGCAAAGCAGCAGCCTGCTGATTTTCGGCTTCGGCGTGCATGGCCTGTTCGTCAATGCCGTGCAGTCCACCATGTACGCGCTGTGCGCCTTCATTTATCCCACCAGTGTGCGGGCGACGGGCACGGCATCCGCGCTGGCTTTTGGCCGCTTGGGCGCGATCCTGAGCGCGTTCGTGGGTGCGACGGTCATTACCCGCGGGGGCGCCCAGGGCTATCTGACGCTGCTGGGTTCCGTCATGGTGGTCGCACTGATCGCCTTGCTGCTGGTGCGGCGGCACATTCCTGCACAAAAGGAGCACGCATGAACATCGCGATTCTCGGTGCCGGCGCCATGGGCTCGTTATTCGGCGGCCTGTTGGCCGAAGCAGGTCAGGACGTCATCCTGCTGGACATCAACGACGCGCATCTGAACGCCATCCGCGAACATGGCCTGGGCGTGCACACCGACAGCGGCGACCGCAGGATCAGGCAGTTGACGGCCATTCGCCCCGAGCAGGCCGACAAGTCTCCCGATCTGCTGATCGTGTTCACCAAGACCTTGCACACGGAAGCGGCGCTGGCGGGCGTACGCAGGCTGCTCTCGCCTGAGACCCTGGTGCTGACCCTGCAGAATGGACTAGGCAACATCGAGGCCGTCAGCCGCCATGTGCGGCAGAACCGCATCCTGATCGGAATGACCACCTGGCCCGCCGATCTTGTCGGCCCCGGCCAGGTGCATTCGCACGGAAAGGGCCTGGTTCGCATCATGCCGGTCGAAATACAGCAGCAGAAAGCTGCGGCGCGGGTGGCAGAGATACTGAATCTGGCAGGCTTGCGATGCGAGGTCGACCCGCAGGCCTGGGCCGCCATCTGGGAGAAGGTGGCGTTCAATGCCGCCTTGAACAGCCTTTGCGCCGTCACCGGCTGCACGGTGGGGCAATTGAACGCGATCCCCGACGGCCCGGCATTGGCGCGGGCGGTGGTGGCCGAAGTCATCGCAACCGCGCAGTCAGCCGGCGTCAACGCCGACACAGCGCATTGCATGGCAAGCGTCGCCGATGCGCTGGCCAAACACAAGACGCACAAGCCATCCATGCTGCAGGATGTGCTCGCAGGCCGCCAGACCGAGATCGAATCCATCAACGGCGAAGTGGTGGCCCGTGCACACCGGGCAGGAATAGCGGTACCGCATACCGAAATGCTACTGGGACTGGTGCGGCTGATCCAGGCGCGCAAGGCGGAAGATGCATGACATTGTTCGAATCCTTTCTGTCGCATCCGTCTTGTCGCGAGTGCTTTTCCGACCGCCGGGTACTGGCCGCCATGCTGCGCGTGGAATCCGCGTTGGCGGCGGCCCAGGCCGAACATGGCCTGATTCCCGCCGATGCCGCCCGAATCATCGCCGCGCATTGCGATGTCGACCGCTACGACGTGGCTGCAATCCTTGCCCATGAGGCCGGCGCCGGCAGCGTTGTGATTCCGCTGATACAGGCATTGAAGCGGGCCGTGCACGCGCAGAGCGAAACCGCCTCCGCGTTCACGCATACGGCCAGCACCAGCCAGGATATCGCCGACACCGCGCTTGCGTTGGTGACCCGCGATGCGCTGGCGCTGGTCGCCGCGGACCTGCGCCGGGCGGTCTACGCCGGCCTGGCACTGGCCCACAAGCATGCGCGGGATCCCGTGCTGGCGCGCACGCTGATGCAGCCCGCGTCAGTTACCAGCTTCGGCTTCAAATGCCTGGGCTGGATCGCGCCATTGGTGCGCGCGCATTTGCGCATGCACGACACGGCCGGGCAAGCCCTGCAACTGCAGCTTGGGGGCGCTGTCGGCGCCTTGGCGCAGATGGGCGGCAAAGGTCCGGCGGTCGCCGCAAGCATGGCGCGTTCGCTGGGTCTGCGTAACCCGGACATTTCCTGGCACACCCAGCGCGACGCCTGGGTCAGCCTGGGCTGCGAGCTGGGCGTCTTGGCCGGCAGCCTCGGCAAGATCGGCCGCGACGTGTCACTGGCGGGACAGTTCGAACTCGGCGAGGTCTTCGAGCCGTCGGCGCCCGGCCGTGGCGGCTCGTCCGCCATGCCGCACAAGCGCAATCCCGTGTCCTGCCTGACCGCGATCTCGGCGGCGACGCGCGCCCCCCAGCAGGTCGCCAGCCTGTTGGCCGCCATGCAGCAGGAAAACGAGCGCGCGTTGGGGCTATGGCAGGCCGAGCAGGCCGCATGGCCAGAGCTGGTCATGACTGTGCACGGCAGTCTGGCCGCCATGGCCGATGCGCTGGAAGGGCTGGTCGTCGACACCGCCCGCATGCGCCAGAACATCCAGCGGCTGGCCGATGCGGTGCCCTCCGATGTGGCCGGCCA
Source organism: Achromobacter sp. UMC71 (assembly GCF_014170305.1). Taxonomy (GTDB): domain Bacteria; phylum Pseudomonadota; class Gammaproteobacteria; order Burkholderiales; family Burkholderiaceae_B; genus Achromobacter. The sequence goes on along the minus strand of NZ_LZZT01000006.1, from coordinate 116,070 downwards.
ATGGTTCCGCGCCGAATTGGCGGATGACATCGCCACCACCACGCGACGCCAGGCCGAAAAACTGCGGCGTGAATTCGACAGTGTCGATGCAGGCTGACTGTCATCCGGCACTTATCCACAGGACACCCGCTATGAACCCGAAACCATTGTCAGATTCTGCCCACATCTCCGGCGCCGAAAGCGCCGCATATCAAGCCGGTGAACGCAACCGGCGTCGCATTCTCGGTGACGCCTGGGTAGATCGGTCAAAGGCCTCACGCAATGCGTTCACGGCCGATTTCCAGGACCTGATCACGCGCCATGCCTGGAACGACATCTGGGGCCGTCCCGCCCTGGGTGACAAGACACGGCGCTACCTGGTGTTGGCAATGATGCTGGGCACCCACGCCTATGACGAATTCATGCTGCACGTGCGCGCGGCGTTGGACGGCCCCGAAGCATCCCGCCTTTCGCCCGATGACGTTAAGGAGATCATCTTGATGGCGGCCATATATTGCGGCGTGCCGGTAGCCAATCACGCATTCGGTCTGGTCGCGGCCTTGTTGCGCGAGAGAAGCTTGATCGATGGCCCCGCCGGCGCTGCGCGCCCATCGCGGGGATGAACTCCCTTCATTGACCCATGGAGACTTCGATGAAAACCGCAATCACCTCCCTGACGCAGCGGATTGCCGCTGCCAGCCTGTCGGCGCGAGACTGGAACAGCCATCCCGCCTATCTCTACGAGGGCTACCGCTCGACCGCCAAGCGCGGGCCGCGACAACCCCTGGTGCCATTGAAAGCGGCCCTGGGCGAGCTGCGTCAGCCTGTCTACGGCCATGATTGTATCGGCGAGTTCGACCATGACCTGACCCGCAACGCCCGCCGCAATGGCGATCCCATCGGTGAACGCATGGTGCTCGCAGGTCAAGTGTTGGATGACCGCCGCCGCCCGGTGCGCAATACGCTTGTGGAAATCTGGCAAGCCAACGCTGCCGGCCGCTACGTGCACAAGGCCGATCAACACGATGCGCCACTGGATCTCAACTTCCTGGGAGCGGGAAGATGCATGACCGACGGCGAAGGGCGCTATCGCTTCCTGACGATCAAGCCGGGCGCCTACCCGTGGGGCAATCACCCCAACGCCTGGCGCCCGCAGCATATCCACATCTCCCTGTTCGGTCAGTGCTTCGGCAGCCGCCTGGTCACGCAGATGTACTTTCCCGGCGACCCGCTGCTGCCGTACGACCCCATGTACACCGGTACGCCGCCGGCTGCGCGCAGCCGGCTGGTCGCGGATTTCAGCCTGGACCTTACGCAGGAAGGCTATGCCCTGGGCTATCGCTTTGACATTGTGTTGCGCGGCGCCGGCGAAACCCCGTTTGAGAATCAGTGAGGCATGCCCATGATGCACGGACTTGAAGACAATTTTGGACAGACCCCATCGCAGACGGTGGGCCCGTACTTCGCCTACGGTCTGGCGGCCGCGCAGTACGGCTACGACTTCAACCAGCCCTACGACAGCGTAGTGGCCCTGCGCCATGCGCAGGGTGAACGCATCCGGCTGGAAGGCCGGGTGCTGGACGGCGACGGCGTCGCCGTGTCGGATGCGCTGGTCGAGATCTGGCAAGTGGACGGCGACGGCGCATATCCACGCAACGCCGAAGACGCGTTAAATAGCGGCTTTCGCGGCATCGGCCGCAGCGGCACAGGCACCGATGCACAACTGCGATACAGCTTCGACACCGTAAAGCCCGGCGCTCAATCCGCGGACGAGGCCCCCCACATCGACATGATCGTCACCATGCGCGGACTGCTCTTGCATGTGTTCACACGCGTCTACTTTGATGATGAGACACAGGCCAATGCTGGCGACGCGATACTGAACGCCGTGCCCCTCGAGCGCCGCCATACCCTGATCGCCCGGCGCGTGCAGAAAGGCAATGAGGTAACGTACCAGTTCGACGTGCATATGCAGGGCGCGGACGAGACCGTCTTCTTCGACCTTTGATTCCCAAGATATTGGACTGAAGCGAGTCTTCATGGAAAAGCCCTAGATTTAGGGCTTTTCCACAAATAAATGAGTTTTTACTCACTTATTTTACTTGGCGACAACACAGGCCCGGACCGCACATTTTCCCGCGCAATCCGATTGCTCGCCAGCGACTTGGCATAGACCGAATCCGGCCGGATACGCTGCGCAATGACAAAGCCGGTAATGCAGGCCAGCATCAATGGCAGCATCACTTCATAGCTCAACGTCATCTCGAAGATCATCAAGATCGACATGAGCGGCGCATAGGTTGTGGCGGCCAGTAGCGCCCCCATGCCCACCACGGCGTAGCTCGACACCGCCGACAGATCACCCGCGGGGAACAGGGCGTGCAGGCCAGAACCGTATAGGGCGCCCACCGCGGCCCCCACGAACAGCGTAGGCGTGAAGACGCCGCCAATCGCACCCGAGCCCACGCTGGCGCCAGTCGCCACGATCTTGAACAACAAGACCGCCGCGACGGCCTGCCAGGCCCATTCACTGTGCAGCATGCTGTTGACCACGCTGTAGCCGTTGCCCCAGACCTCGGGCTTGAACACCGACAAGGCGCCCACCACTATGCCGCCGGCCGCCATCCTGGCCCACAACGGCAGCGGCATGCGCCGAAACAGCGCTTTTGACGTGTCCAGGAATCGCAGGAATTGCGGCGCGACCAGGCCGGCGATCAACCCCAGCCCCAAGTAATTGACGACTTCCCAACCGGATACGAACTCAAACGGCGGCATGTGGAACACCGCGTCGTAGTGCAGGATCTGGCGCGTGACGATATTGGCCACCACCGAAGACACCACCAGCGGCACCAGCGTGGCCGACGAAATGGCGCCGTAGACGATTTCGGAAATGAACAGCGCGCCGGCAATCGGCGCGTTGTAGGCCGCGGTGATCCCCGCCGTGGCGCCGCAGGCCACCAGCAGGCGCAGATGACGAGGGGGCAACACCAGGTAGCGCCCCGACAACGACGAGAACATCGCCGCCAGCTGCACCATCGGGCCTTCGCGACCGATCGACGCCCCCGAACCAATTGAAAACAAAGAAGAAATACTGCGCGCCACGGTCTGCCGGAAGCCGATCACGCCTCGTCCGATAGAGATCGCTTCCATATAGTCGGCCGCGCCGCGCCGAGGTAGGCGCGCGGCGGCCCATTGCAGGATCACGCCAGCGATCGCCCCGCCCACGGCGGGTAGCAGGAATCGCTCCCAAGGCGCCAGGCCACGCGCCAGCGACACCATGCCGTGCGGTTCGTCGGCCCCGCCCAGCAACATCTGGATTGCGCCCAGCAGTTCGCGAAATATCACCGTGGCCAGCGCGCCGGCCAGTCCCATCAGGGCCGCGGCGCACAGCGTCGCGGGCAAATTGTCGGCGAGCAAACGGCCTCTCAGCCAGGTCGCCCAAGCCGGTTTCTTGATTCGGATTTGTCGTGCCATGGCCGGATTCTACGGCGGAAAGCTGCTCATTTTTTGTTCAGCAGAACGTCAACCGGAGCAGGGACTCCACCCCTCGCGGGGCCGATTTTCGAGGCGCATCCAGGGGCCTTTAAAGGGCTGGAAAGGGGCGAAAACCAGGGTAGGCAACGGGCTGTTTTTCGGGGTAAAAGTGCCGCTTCCTACCCTCGTCTCCAGAAAGAGGCCTGTGGATAACTCCTAAGGCGGCAGGTTGTGCACATTGTGTGGAGGCAAGTTGAACAAGCAGGGGTTTTGGACCTCGCCCGAAATCTTGTCCAACTTCGGCTTTTTTCCCACACAGAGTTCTTGCACAGCCAAAAACGCTCGCAAGCTCATGAAAAAGAACAGGTTTCCAAGGTTAAGGTAGTTATCCACAGGCCTTATTAATCATTAGTCTTTATATAAAGAGAAATACAGGGAAAAGACAAACATGCTTTCTCCTAGCTCCCAGCCACGCCCCCCCGGACTCCGTCCATGCGCATCCTCCTGATAGAAGACGAAGCTGAACTTGCTCGCTGGTTGGCCAGAAGCCTGGCCCGACATGCGGGCTTCGTGGTGGAGTGGGCGGATGACGGACTGGTTGCCGAAAGAAGACTGGCCGTCGAAGAATTCGATGCCGTCGTGCTCGACTTGGGACTGCCGGGCATGGATGGCCATACTTTGCTGGCGAAGATTCGCGCGCGGGACGACCGTACGCCGGTGCTGGTCTTGACCGCGCGCGATTCACTGGCCGAAAAAATCGGGACGCTTCACCAAGGGGCGGACGATTTCCTGCCGAAACCCTTTGTTGTGGAAGAGTTGGAAGCGCGTTTGATCGCGCTCGTGCGACGCAGCCGTGGCCGCGAACATCCGCGGCTGACCCTGGGAAACCTGGTTTTCGAAACTTCCGCGCAAAAATTCACGGTCTCCGGACAGCCTTTGCAGTTATCCCCACGTGAACATTCGGTCTTGCGAGTACTGATCCAGAAAAGCGGCGAACCCATCAACAAGCAGCAGATCCTCGATCGCATCGTGACCGACGATGCCGACATCAACCTCGAAGCCATCGAAGTACTTGTGCACAGGTTGCGCAAAAAATTGACGGAAACAGGCGTGCAGATCACGACCATGCGAGGCATGGGCTACTGCCTGGAGAACGCTGTTGACAACTAGTTTTCCAAAAAAAAGGGCGATTTCCGGGAAAAAAAACCGCACCCGCACCCTGAAAACCCAGCTGCTGTGGTGGCTGATTCCGACTTTGGTCCTGGTGATGATGGGCGCGTTGTGGCTGTCGAACCACCAGTTGCGCAACCAGGTCGACATTGCCTATGACCGGTCGCTCGCCGGCGCGCTGCGCGCGATCGACCACAACATATCCACAGCCAGCGGTGGATTAGCCATGGAGCAGCCGTACCTGATGCTGGAATTTTTCGAGCTGACGGCCAATGGCAGCGTGTTCTACCGGGTAGCGACCGAAGACGGGCTGGCCGAAATCGGCCATCCCGGGCTACCCATGCCGACCCAGCCCCTGGTTTCTGGCGAACCGCAGTTTTTCTACGCGACCTACCTGGGTGCCCCGGTAAGGGTCGCCGCCCTGGCGCGGACGATGGACCCGCCGCTGTACGCGAATAAAGGGGGACGGGTTATAGTTCAAGTCGCCGAAGGGCTGGAAAGCCGCCAGGCGTTCCTGCACCAGGTCCTGGTGCGTTCGGTCGAGCGCGACCTGGCCGTGATTCTCATCAGCGTTTTGGTGATCGTCCTGGGCGTTTTCATGGCCCTGCGTCCCCTGGCCCGGTTGCGGCAGGACCTGGAAAGGCGTCCTGCAGACGATTTAAGCCCCGTCAGCGCGTCCGACCTGCCAGGTGAGGTCCTACCCCTGGTCGGCGCCGTAAACCTCCACATGGCCCGCTACGCGGCCCAGGCGAGGGTCCAGAGCCAGTTCCTGGACGATGCCTCGCACCAATTGCGCACGCCGTTGTCGGTCTTGCGGACGCAAACCGCCTATGCCTTGCGCGAAACATGCCCCCAGGAGGTCCGTACAGCCCTTCTGGCGATGCAGGAGGGCCTGGACAGGGCGGTACGCACCACCAACCAGATGCTGGCGCTGGCGCGCGCCAAGGACGCTTCCGTGGCCGAAGGCGGTTTCGTCCCGGAACCGGTCGACCTGGCCGAACTGGCGGACGGGGTGATCCGCAACCTGTTGCCCACCGCCCGGGCCCGTCAGCTGGACATCGGCCTGGAGGCCGAGCAAGGGCCGGTCACGGTCGACGGCGCCGACTGGCTGCTACGCGAGGCGGTCGGCAATCTGGTCGACAACGCCATCCGCTACACCTCGCCCGGCGGCGTGGTCACCGTGTCGGTCACCCGGCAAGGCAACCAGGCCCGCCTGGCCGTGGAAGACAGCGGCCCTGGCATGTCAGCCGAGGACATTGCCCGCGCCGGCGTGCGCTTTCGACGCGGCGCCGCGGGCAAGAACAAGCCGGGCGCCGGCCTGGGGCTGGCTATCGTCGGCACCATCGCCGAGGTCCTGGGGGCCCGCCTGGTGCTGGAGAACCGCGCTCCGTTGCCCGGCTTGCGCGCATCCCTGGTGTTTTCCCTGGAATCGGCCGCCAATGTTGCGGCGCATCAGGAAAATGGCAATTTTTGAAAGGTGTTAGAAAGCTTCGGTTTTGTACGGTTGCATCCGCTGGACCCGCCTTGCTGCATGCCACCGGGGTAGCCAGCCATACCTAGACCTATAAATCTCGGAGACACAAGAATGCAGACCAGCTTGAAGCTGCGCCTGGCCGCCGTCGCGGCGCTGGGCGCGATCACCCTGTCCCTGGGCGCTGCCCACGCCGCCGACGAACCGCGCCGCCCGGAATGCATCGCACCGGCCCAGCCCGGCGGCGGCTTCGACCTGACCTGCCGCCTGGCCACCGAAGGCTTGAAGCAAAGCGGCGCGCTTAAAAGCGCCATGCGCATCGTCTACATGCCTGGCGGCATCGGCGCGGTGGCCTACAACAATATCGTGGCGCAGCACCCCAACGAGCCCGGCACCATCGTGGCCTTCTCGGGCGGTTCGCTGCTGAACCTGGCGCAGGGCAAGTTCGGCAAGTACAACGTCAACGACGTGCGCTGGCTGGCTGCCATCGGCACCGACTACGGCGTGGCGGTGGTGCGCAACGACTCGCCCTACACCGATCTGAAGGGCCTGATGGAAGCCTTCAAGCAGGATCCGACCAAGATCGTGCTGGGCGCTGGCGGCACCGTGGGCAGCCAGGACTGGATGAAGGCCGCGCTGACCGCCAAGGCGGCCGGCGTGGATTTCAAGAAGATGCGGTTCGTGGCCTTTGAAGGTGGCGGCGAGGCTGTCACGGCGCTGCGCGGCGGCCATATCCAGGCCTACATGGGCGACGCCGCCGAAGCCTTCACCATGCTGGAAGGCGGTGCGCCGATTCGCGTGCTGGCGGTGTTCAACGACCAGCGCCTGCCGGGCAAGCTGGGCACCGTGCCCACCGCCAAGGAACAGGGCTACGACATCGTCTGGCCCATCATCCGCGGCTTCTATGTGGGGCCGAAGGTATCCGACGCCGACTACCAGTTCTGGGTCACGGCGTTCAAGCGCGTTACCGACGCGCCCGAGTTCGCCAAGCTGCGCGAACAGCAGGGGCTGTTTCCCTTTAACAAGATGGGCGCCGAGCTGGACGAGTACGTGAAGCTGCAGGTCAAGCAATACGCCGAACTGGCCGACACCTTCGGCCTGGTCAAGAAATAAGCCGATAGGTCTTCCATTCGACCACGCGCGGCATGCGCGCCCCCATTGCCGCCGGCCATGCCCGCGGCCGGGGACGGCCTGCGCCGCGCGGTCCCTCTACCAACGGAAAGCTGATCATGAACGATCGAATCCTGGGCATCGCTGCGCTTGCGCTGGCGGCCTTCATGACCTGGGCAGGGTGGGGCATCGAAGCGCCCTTTGCCTATGAACCGGTGGGCCCGCGCGCCTTCCCGTTGCTGCTGGCCCTGATCATCGGCCTGTGCGGCTTGCGGCTGGCGTACAAGGGCGGCAACCACGTCGAGCCCAATCCCGCCGGCGCCAACGTGCGCATCGTGATGATGGTGCTGTTCGCCGCAGCCTACGCCTTCCTGTTCCAGTGGCTGGGCTTCATCCTTGCCACCGCGTTGATGACGGTGTTTGTCGGCCGCCTGTTCGGCGGCGGCTGGGTCAAGTGCGCGATAGGCGGCGTCGTCATGAGCGCTTTCTTCTACGTGCTGTTCGACAAGGTGCTGGACGTGGTCCTGCCCGGCGGACTGCTGGAGAACCTGATATGAGCGGAATTCTTGATCATCTGGCGATCGGCTTTGGCGTTGCGTTCTCGTGGACCAACATCCTGGTGGCGGCGATCGGCTCGTTTTTCGGCACCATGGTGGGCGTGCTGCCCGGACTGGGGCCGATCAACGGCGTCGCAATGCTGATCCCGATCGCGTTCGCGATGAACCTGCCGCCCGAGACCGCGCTGATCCTGTTGGCGGCGGTGTACGTGGGCGCGGAATATGGCGGCCGCATCACGTCGATCCTGCTCAACGTGCCGGGCGAAGCCAGCGCCATCATGACCACGCTGGACGGCTATCCGCTGGCTCGCCAGGGGCTGGCGAACGTGGCGTTGTCGCTATCGGCGTGGTCGGCGTTCTTCGGCGCGCTGGTGTCGGTGGTCGGCATCATCCTGCTGGCGCCGATGTTGGCGAGATGGGCATTGGCATTCGGTCCCGCCGAATACTTCGTGCTGATGATCTTCGCGTTCTGCTGCTTGACCAGCCTGCTTGGAAAGCAGCCGGTCAAGGGCGTGCTGGCGGCGATGATCGGCCTGTCGATTTCGGTGATCGGCGTGGATGCGAACTCAGGGGTATACCGCTATACCTTCGAGTCCGTGCACCTGGCCGACGGCATCGATTTCGTGGTGGTGGTGATCGCGTTGTTCGCCGTCAGCGAGATGCTGGAAATGCTGGAAAAAGTGATGGCCGGGCATAGCCTTGAGGTCAAGCCCAGCGGTCGCAAGCTCTTCAATCTGAAAGAGCTTGCGTTCACCTGGTGGAGCGTGGTGCGCAGCGCCTTCGTCGGTTTCGGCGTGGGCGTGTTGCCGGGCGCCGGCGCCAGCGTGGCCGCCGCGGTGGCGTACTCGCAGGAAAAGCGCATCATCGAAGCCAAGGACCCGGACGCCAAGTTCGGCCGCGGCGACATGCGCGGCCTGGTCGCGCCGGAAGCGGCCGCCACGGCCTCGGCCATCGGCTCGTTCGTGCCGATGCTGACGTTGGGCGTGCCGGGCTCGGGCACCACCGCGGTGATGATGGGCGCGCTTACGCTCTACAACATCACGCCGGGCCCGGTACTGTTCGAATCGAAGCCGGAACTGGTATGGGGGCTGATCGCATCGCTGTTCGTGGCCAACGTGCTGCTGTTCATCATGAACGTGCCGATGGTGCGCGTGTTCTCGAAGGTGCTGTCGGTGCCTGCCTGGTTGATGGTGCCGGGCATCCTGTGCATCAGCTATATCGGCGTGTACGCCATCAACTCGGGCACATTCGACCTGCTGCTGGTCGTGGGCATCGGCACGCTGGGTTATCTGCTGCGCAAGTTCGGCGTACCGATGGCGCCGTTGGTGCTGGGGGTGGTGCTGGGCAACATGATGGAGCAGAACCTGCGTCGTGCCTTGTCGATCACGGACGGCAACGTGTCGGTGCTGTTCGGCAGCCCCGTTGCGATCACGCTGTGGACCGCCGCCGCTCCCGTGGTGATCGTGCCGCAGGTTCTTCGCCGGATGCGCCGGGCCAAGCAAGTTGCCGCCGAGCCGGTGTGATGTTTTTCGCGGACAGGTTTGCGGGTTGACGCCCGTAAGCCTGCCGCGCAATCCCGCACCGGCTATTGCATGGGAGCGCTACGGCGCTCCTTTTTTTACGGTCAGTCGGGATTGTCTAGGCTGGACGAAAAAAAGCCCCTTGCGGGGCTTTTCCGTGCCGTGCCGGCGCCGTCAGACTTGCGCCAGACGTTCGAGTGCCGCGTCCAGCGTGGCGTCTTTCTTGGCGAAGCAGAAACGCACGATGCGATGGTTCGATTCGGCGGCATCGGGCCGCTGGTAGAACGCGGAAACCGGAATCACCGTCACGCCATGGCGCACCGTCAGGTCACGCGCGAAGTCGGCTTCGCTCTGCTTGGAAATTTCGCTGTAGTCGGCCAGCAGAAAGAACGTGCCGGGGCTGGGCAGCGGCTTGAAGCGCGTCTTGGCCAGGCCTTGCGACAGACGGTCGCGCTTGGCCTGGTAGAACGCGGGCAGGTCCAGGTAAGGCTTGGGATCGCGCATGAATTCGGCCAGCGCGAACTGCATCGGCGAGGGCACCGTGAACACCATGAATTGGTGCACCTTGCGCAGTTCGGCGCTCAGTTGTCGCGGCGCGCAGCAGTAGCCGATCTTCCAGCCAGTGGTGTGATAAGTCTTGCCGAACGAGGAAATGACAAAGGCGTGCTCGGCCAGAAGCGGGCGGCGCGCCACGCTGGCGTGCGGCTTGCCATCGAACACGATGTGTTCGTAGACCTCGTCGGATACCAGCAGCACGCCGGTATCGTGAACGATGGCTTCCAGCGCATCCAGATCGCTGTCGTCCAGCACGGCGCCGGTCGGATTGTGGGGGAAGTTCAGCATCAACAGGCGTGTCTTGGACGTGATGGCGTCGCGCACGCGTTGCCAGTCGATGCGGTAGTAGGGATCATCGGTGGTGGGCGCGCGCAGGGGCACGGGCACGGCCGTGCCGCCGGCCAGGCGGATGGCGGGCAAGTACGAGTCGTAGCAGGGCTCGATGACCACGACTTCATCGCCACTGTTGACGGCGGCCAGCACGGTTGCCATCAGCGCCTCGGTGGCGCCGCTGGTGACGGTGATCTCGGTTTCGGGGTCGTAGGCGCGGCCGTACAGCGCCTGGGTCTTGGCGGCGATGGCCTCGCGCAGCGGGGCCACGCCGGGCATGTAGGGATACTGGTTATGGCCGTCGGCCATGGCCTTGCTGACCAGCGCGCAGAGCGCCGGATCCGGATCGAAATCCGGAAAGCCCTGGCCCAGGTTGATGGCCTTGTGCTCGATGGCCAGGCGGCTCATCACGGTGAAGATGGTGGTGCCGACGTCGGGAAGTTTTGATCGGATCATGGTGGACGCGAAGGTGAACACTAGGTATGCACGAGAGTTTTCGTAAGTATCCCACTAACTCATAATTCCGGTTTCTCATGAGCTTATGGCGTGGACGGTGTCGTGGTGCAGAACATGTTGTTGAGGGTCTTCGGCGGTTTGCTGATCGCGTTGGCGGGAGCATTGCTGGCGGTATGGGCGCATATCCCGCTGCCCTGGATGCTGGGGGCGCTACTGCTGACGGCGGCGGTGCGGATTGGCGGCCTGCGTACGGTATGTCCCAGGCCCGCACGCAACGCGGGGCAATGGGTCATCGGCACGTCGCTGGGCCTGTACTTCACGCCGCAGGTGATCGGGCACATCGGCTCCAACGCCGGGCCGATCATCGTTGGCATGCTTTTCGCGTTGGGGCTGGCGTTCATCGGCACCGCCATCCTGCGGCGTTGCACCGATGCCGATTTCAAGACCGCATGGTTCTCGAGCGCCATGGGTGGCGCCAGCGAGATGGCCAGCCTGGCGGAGCGCCATGGCGCGCGCATCGACCGCGTCGCCACCGCGCACAGCGTGCGCGTGCTGATGGTGGTATTGACGGTACCTTTCATTTTCCAATGGTGGGGCGTGGCGGGTATCGATCCAACCGTGCCGGGGCCTCGCACCGTGCATGGCGCAGGCCTCGCGGCGTTGGTGGGCTTGACCTGTATCGGTGGCTTGTTCTTCATGAAGCTGCGGCTGCCCAATCCGTGGGTGTTGGGGCCGATGCTGGTGGCCATGCTCCTGACCAGCAACAGTATCGAGCTATCGGCGTTGCCGGACTTCGTGCCGAAGATAGGCCAGTTGTTTATAGGGTGGTCGCTGGGCGACCGCTACCGGCCGGATTTCTTCCGTGCGGCGCCGCGATTCATCGCTGCCGTGGCGGTGTTCACGGTGATTGCACTGGCTCTGGCATTCGGCCTGGGCGCGCTGTTGTCGCTATGGTCGGCGGCGCCTATTCCGACGCTGATCCTGGGCACGACGCCGGGCGGCATCGCAGAGATGGCGATCACGGCAAAGGTGCTGCAGCTGGGCGTTCCGGTGGTCACGGCCTTTCATGTGACGCGCATGGTTTTCGTGGTGATCGTGACCGGGCCGATGTACACATTTCTGGCGCGGAGGCAGGCTAATTCCGCATGACGGTATTGAGCTTCCAGTCAGAAAAATACGACATTGGGGTAAACAACTATATGAGTCTGTAATGTCGGATGAGTATGCTGATTCCGCAGTTGATTCAAGCAGCGCGCGGACTCGTTCTGCTGCTTTTGCGGCATGCGAGAACGCAGCAGCAACGCAGGTATCCCTACCGGTCGTTCAGTTCTCACGGCGTCCTTGATTCATTGCATTTCGAGTTAATTACAGGACGCTAGGAAAATGGCTCAGAAGGGCAAAGTTAAGTGGTTCAACGCTGACAAGGGTTACGGTTTCATTACGCCGGACACCGGCGGTACCGATGTTTTCGCACACTTTTCCGCCATCCAGGGCCGCGGCTATCGCAGCCTGAACGAAGGGCAGGAAGTCGAATTCGAAGTCAAGGATGGTCCGAAAGGACCTCAAGCGGCCGAAATTCGCCCGCTCTAAATCGGGAAATCCCAATTTCCCGTCCGCCAGGTTGAACCTGGCTACAACGCCCCAGAACCTCACGGTCTGGGGCGTTGTTTCATTCCGGCCAGGCGACGATTTTCTTCCACCGATTACCCAAAGTTAGTGATTACTAACATATCCTCTAACCTTGGATAAGTTTGTGGATAATTATTTTTGGGCATGTGTATCTGGTTGCTCAGTAATGAAGCAACCTTGGTTTTGAAATCCCGGTTTTGCACATTTTTCGATGCGTTCGGAATCGAATTCACGGCGTTTGGCTTGCCGTCGCTGGCGGCAGGCTGACGACCTGGTGTTTCATGAAAAACATGGCTTTTCCCTAGGGAAACCATGTGGTTACGTCATTTCGGCTGGCCAGTTTTCTTGCCGTCGCTGGAGATTCTTATGCGATTTTCTCCAGACGCTGAGTACTTTTCAGCGCGTCGGGGACGCGGTTGTTCACAAAGATATCCCCATCCCGGTTATGCACAGAATTACGCCTTGAATGTTCGAATGGAGGGTGCTCAACCTGTGGATAGAAATGGGGAAAGCCATCCGGGATGGCTCTGGTTGCGCTTTCAAACGTCTTCCATTCCCGGCCGCTGAGGCCATGATGCGGCCATTGTCGATTTCACGTGAAAGCGAGATTCTCGCAAGATTTGGACTCCGCGACTTTTCCACAACCTTTGTACGCGTCGACTCCGCCAAAAGGATGATGGCGTTGGCTTTGTGGGGCAGGCAAGATGATTGTTGGATCAAACGGTTCGCGGCGACTTGTGCACAAGGGGCGGACGTGATCTCGACCTGGATAACCTTGGGGATAAGTGCCGCGTCCACTTGAGCTGGCAATTAAGCCGCGATTGGACTTTTTGATCACATCGAAGTTCCCAGGGGTGGGCGTTGCATCCGTGATTTCTAGAGATATGCGCCGGAGGCGCGGGCGGATGATTTCAGTGACGGCCGAATCCAGCTTTAAGAAAGCTTATTGAATCGATAGCGGCGACTTATCCACACTTTTTTCCACCGATGTTCGACTGCTGGAGTTCGTTCGGTTGCGGTCGCGACGCCGGGCCGACGGCGCGCATCCCAGGACTGGCATGTCACGCCGTCCGATCCTGATTTCTCTATGTAGACGTTGCCAATTTGGGCATTTTCCTGAATCTGGGTAATTGGCTTCACCCGCTCTTGAACGTGCGGAAGCAAAGGTGTTTTCGCCAGCGTCTGGCTTGCTGTCCTTCAAGTTATCCCCAAAGTTGTTCCACGTGAAACGGACTCTCCACGCGCCCCGGGGTTGCGGCTGAGGTTGTTGATAAATCGATGTGTTCGGATCCGAGGTGTTCGGCGGTGCGGCGCGATGGGATGCAGTTACTGCTGGCAGAATGCCGGGATTTTGGTGCCCGTTGGAATGCTCTCGCGTTAGGGGTAGCCGGCGAATTGCGGGGACGCATTGAAATGGCACTCTCTCCATGCGCGCGTCTCGCCATATTCCTGATGGATGGAGCGGGTCTAGGAGGCTGGGTGTCGCGGGCTATATGTTTCAACCGAATGACCGGAGACATTCAATCCGACGGCTCGCTCGCTGCAAACTTCCGTGAGGATCGTGATTTTTTCGTGAATTGGACGAGATGGTTCGAATTGGCAGCACCGACGTTTCACGTGAAACCAACAAATTTCGTTTTTTTTGGGTAAGGGGTAGGGTAGGGTGCTGAAAAGTTGTTTTTATGTTGGTTGTGGAAGAACCATCCGCCGCTCGCAGCACCGCTATGTCGTGCTTAGATCAAGGCAAGTAGGGAATCAGAATGCCGTTCGGTCTGTCATGTCGGGGTACGCTCGATCGATATGTTCCACGTGAAACATGAGTTCGGCATCGATCGAAGAGGTATTTGAGACCGTGATAGCTGTCTCCACAGAGATGTTCCACGTGAAACATCAGATGCCGTGAGACAAGCCACAAATCCAGAGGGGTGGTGTCGTACCGAAAGCAGGGCGCCTATTGCCAGCATTCGCATAGGCATATGTTTCACGTGGACATTCACATATCCGCAGGTCTCCAGACCGATGTTTCACGTGAAACATTGCAGTCCCCTACACGCCGAGGAGTCCGCCGAGCCTCCAGTAAGTGATGTCGTCACAGATCGGCTATGTCTGCCGGTAGTCTGTGAACGGTATTGGACAGAAACGGGATAAGAGAGGGGTATGGACGTTCTCTCGGATACACCAATCTCACAGTTCGTTTGCATGTTTCACGTGAAACATGCAAATGCCAAGAAGGGATGGTCGCGCATGTTCCACGTGAAACATCCACTCGACAGCGGCAAATGCCGACATATTCATCGGGGTAGGGCCACCGTCCCGTTGCCTTTTGCATACGGACCTGGAGCTTGCGGAACGTCATTGCTGCACCGAACCATGTTTCACGTGAAACATGCCCCCCCTGCCTCTATAATGAGCACCGAACGCTCTCTTACCTCCCCATCATGGATTATCCCCGCGAATTCGATGTCATCGTCGTTGGTGGCGGCCACGCCGGCACCGAGGCGGCGCTGGCTGCAGCACGGGCTGGCGCCCAGACGCTGCTGCTGACCCACAACATCGAAACCCTAGGTCAAATGTCTTGCAATCCCTCCATCGGCGGGATCGGCAAGGGCCATCTCGTCAAGGAAGTGGACGCCCTGGGCGGCGCCATGGCCTTGGCGACGGACGAGGCGGGAATTCAATTCCGCATCTTGAACGGCTCCAAGGGTCCGGCCGTGCGCGCGACTCGCGCCCAGGCAGACCGGGTGTTGTACCGCCAGGCCATCCGTGGCCGCCTGGAAAACCAGCCCAACCTGTGGCTGTTCCAGCAGGCGGTGGAAGATCTGATGGTGGAAGGTGATCGTGTGGTCGGCGCCGTGACCCAGGTCGGGTTGAAGTTCCGTGCCAAGACCGTGGTCCTGACGGCCGGCACGTTCCTCAACGGCCTGATTCACGTGGGACTACAGAACTACTCGGGCGGCCGCGCAGGGGATCCTCCGGCGATTTCCCTGGGCCAGCGCCTGAAGGAACTGCAACTGCCCCAAGGTCGGCTGAAAACCGGCACGCCGCCTCGCATTGACGGCCGCAGCATCAACTACAGCATCCTGGAAGAACAACCGGGTGATCTGGATCCGATCCCGGTCTTCTCGTACATGGGCAATGTGGCCATGCACCCGCGGCAGTTGCCGTGCTGGATCACGCACACCAATGCGCGAACCCACGACATCATCCGCGGCGGGCTGGACCGCTCGCCGATGTATAGCGGTGTGATCGAAGGGGTGGGGCCGCGTTACTGCCCGTCCATTGAAGACAAGATCCACCGCTTTGCCGACAAGACGTCGCACCAGGTTTTTCTTGAACCCGAAGGCCTGGACACGCACGAGGTCTATCCCAACGGCGTATCGACCAGCCTGCCGTTCGACGTGCAGCTGGACCTGATTCATTCCTTGCCCGGCCTGGAAAACGCGCACATCCTGCGCCCCGGCTACGCGATTGAATACGACTACTTCGATCCACGTGGATTGAAGAGCACGCTTGAGACCAAGGCCATTTCCGGCTTGTTCTTCGCGGGGCAGATCAATGGCACGACCGGCTACGAAGAAGCCGCTGCCCAAGGTCTGCTGGCCGGCGTGAACGCCGCGCTGCAATCGCTGGGTCGTGAGCCGTGGACGCCGCGTCGCGACGAAGCCTACCTGGGCGTGTTGGTGGACGACCTGGTAACGCGCGGCGTGACCGAGCCCTATCGCATGTTCACCTCGCGCGCCGAATACCGGCTGAGCCTGCGCGAAGACAACGCGGATCTGCGCTTGACCGAAATCGGCCGCCAGCTGGGCATCGTCGATGACCTGCGTTGGGATGCATTCAATCGCAAGCGCGACGCGGTCGCCACGGAAGTCGAGCGCCTGAAATCGTCGTGGGTGAATCCGCGGTTGCTGCCGCTCGAAGTGGCCGAGCCATTGCTGGGCAAGTCGATTGAACGTGAGTACTCACTAGCAGATCTGCTGAAGCGTCCGAATGTTTCCTATGAAGCCCTGATGGCTGCCCGCAATGTCGACGGCACGCTGCTGGCGGGTCCGGGCGTGGTGGCGGACGAGGTGCTGGCAGAGCAGGTGGAGATCCAGGTGAAATACGCCGGCTACATCGCTCGCCAGCAGGACGAAGTTCAGAAGCAGATCGCGCATGAACAGCAGCCGATTCCGGCGGACGTCGATTACGACGCCGTGACGAGCCTGTCGTTTGAAGTGCGCCAGAAACTCAAGACGCATCGGCCCGAGACCGTTGGCCAGGCCGCCCGTATCTCGGGCGTGACGCCGGCGGCGATCTCGCTGCTGCTCATTCACCTCAAGCGCCTGCATTACGGCTCGCGCAAGCAAGCCGCATGAGCGCCCATTCCAACCCGGCCGGCGTAGACATGGCCGGCCGTCTCTCCCGTGCATTCGAGCAGCTGGGGCTGCAGGCCGACGCCGACGCGGCCGCCAAGCTGCTGGATTACCTGGCGCAGATGCAGCGCTGGAACCGGACCTATAACCTGACCGCCATCCGCGATCCGCAACAGATGCTGGTGCAGCATCTGTTCGACAGCCTGGCCGCCGTGGGCCCTTTCAGCGACGCGCTGGGTCAGCCCGGGGCGCAGGCCAAGGTCTACGACGTCGGATCCGGCGGCGGCCTGCCTGGCGTCGTCCTGGCGGTCATGCGCCCCGAGTGGTCCGTGACCTGCATCGACGCCGTTGAAAAGAAAACCGCATTCGTGCGGCAGATGAGCGGCGCGCTGGCCTTGCCCAACCTGCAGGCCCGCCACGCACGCATCGAAACGCTGGACCCCGCCGACTGCAATATTGTGACGTCGCGCGCCTTCGCATCCTTAGATGATTTTGCGATGCTCGCGGGCAGGCACGTGCGCAACGATGGTACCCTCGTCGCCATGAAGGGCAAGGTCCCCGAGGATGAAATCACAGCGTTGCATGCGCGCGGGGAATGGCAAGTCGACCATATTCAGCAGCTCCGGGTGCCGGAACTGCAAGCAGAACGCTGCCTGATCTGGATGCGCCGCAGTCAAGGAACCCTATGAAGAACTTACCCCCCAGCTCGTCCGCCCGCGTTTTCTGCATCGCCAACCAGAAAGGCGGTGTGGGCAAGACGACCACCGCCATCAATCTGGCGGCCGGCCTTGCGACGCACAAGCAACGCGTGCTGCTGGTGGACCTTGACCCTCAAGGCAACGCTACGATGGGCAGTGGCATCGATAAGAACTCGCTCGAGTCGAACCTGTACCAGGTGCTGATTGGCGAGTCCACGATCGAGCAGGCGCGCGTGCGTTCGGAATCGGGCGGCTACGATGTGCTGCCCGCCAACCGCGAGCTGTCCGGCGCCGAGATCGACCTGGTGCAGATGGACGAGCGCGAGCGTCAGCTCAAGGTCGCCATTGACACCGTCGCGACCCAATACGACTTCGTCCTGATCGACTGCCCGCCGACCTTGTCGCTGCTGACGCTGAACGGCCTGGCCGCGGCGCACGGTGTCATCATCCCGATGCAGTGTGAATACTTCGCGCTGGAAGGGTTGTCGGACCTGGTCAACACGATCAAGCGCGTCCATCGCAATATCAATGACGACCTGCGCGTCATCGGTCTGCTGCGCGTCATGTTCGATCCGCGCATGACCCTGCAGCAGCAGGTGTCCGCGCAGCTCGAGGCGCACTTCGGCGACAAGGTTTTCAAGACCGTCGTGCCGCGCAATGTGCGCCTGGCCGAGGCGCCCAGCTATGGCATGCCTGGCGTGGTCTACGACCGCGCGTCGCGCGGCGCGCAGGCCTATATCGCCTTCGGCGCCGAAATGATCGAGCGCGTTCGCGAGCTCGACAAGTAAAGCCCGGGCATGTCCGCCGTAATGCATCTTTCTTCGACCCACGACGCTTTGCCCCGCACGCCGCCCGCCGACGTGCGCGATGCGCTGCGTGTGCGGTTGGAAGAGGCCGCGCTCAACGCCACGGCGGTGCGTGCGCAGGTGCTTTACGACGGTTGGCTGGTGCGTTTTGCGCAGTCGTCCGCCAAACGGGTACGCAGCATCAATGTGCTGGGGTTATCCACACGTCCCTTGGACGAGCGGCTGGCGTATTGTTCAACGTTGTATGCGCGCCATGGTTTGCCCATGGTGCTGCGCATCACCTCCATCGGTCCCGATTTCGCCCTGGATGCCGATCTGGAGTCCCGTGGTTACATCCTCACCGGCGAGACCCGAGTCATGAGCATGCCGCTCGCCCCCAGGCCTGGCGCCCGGGGCGATCTGCTTTTCAAGACAGTGGACGCTGCCCGATTCGCGGCGGCGGTCGGGCGCATGCGTGATTCGCGGGCAGAGCATGTCGCCGAGCATCAAGCGCGCCTGGAAGGTCTGGCTGTGGATATCTTGCCGGTGCTCGCCACGGACGGCGACGGACATTGCGTGGCCGCCGGCATGGCCGTGCGCGATGGCGACGTCGTTGGGATATTCGATGTGGTGACAGACCCCGGGCAGCGGCGCAAAGGCCACGCAGCCAAACTGGTTGAACATCTGTTGGTCTGCGGCGCCGATGGCGGCGCCACCACGGCCTATTTGCAAGTCGAGCCGGAAAACACCGCGGCGCGCGCTTTGTACGGCCGCTACGGTTTCAAAGACTGTTACGCGTATTGGTACCGCCTGCCCGCCGAGCAGGCGGACGCCTGAGCCTGGCTCGGGATACAAAAACAGAAGGAAAGAGGATTTAACTATGGCCACCAAGAAACCCAAGGGTTTGGGTCGCGGACTTGACGCCTTGCTGGGCGCCGATGCGCCCGCCATCGACAACATCGGCAAGGCTGCGGCCAAGCCCGAGGGTCTGCCGTCCACCTTGCCTGTTTCGAAGATGCGAGCCGGCAAGTATCAGCCGCGCACCCGCATGGACGAGGGCGCGCTGGGCGAGCTGGCCGAATCGATACGCACACAAGGCATCATGCAACCCATTCTTGTGCGCGCGCTGGGCGATGCGCCCGGCCACTACGAGATCATCGCGGGCGAGCGCCGTTTCCGCGCGGCGCAGCTCGCCGGGCTGAAAGAAGTGCCGGTGCTGGTGCGTGAAGTCGCCGATGAAAACGCGGCTGTCATGGCGCTGATCGAAAACATCCAACGCGAAGACCTGAATCCGCTGGAAGAAGCGCACGGCGTGCGCCGCCTGCTGGATGAGTTCGGCCTGACGCACGAGCAGGCCGCCCAGGCCATCGGCCGCTCGCGCTCGGCCACCAGCAACCTGCTGCGTCTGTTGAACCTGGCCGCCGCGGTGCAGACCATGCTGTTGGCCGGCGACGTCGACATGGGCCATGCCCGTGCGTTGCTGGCCGTGGATGCCGCCACGCAGATCCAGCTGGCCAACCAGATCATTGCGCGCCGCCTGTCGGTGCGCGAAGCCGAAAAACTCGTGGCCAAGACCGCGAAGGAAGCCGAGACATCGGCGTCGCCCCGAAAAAAAGCCAATGGTGCATCGCGCGACCTGACCCGTCTGGAAGAGGCGCTGTCAGACCATCTGGGCACGCGCGTGGCGCTCAAAGTCGGGGCCAAGGAAAAGGGCCAGATCGTCATCGATTTCCACGGCTGGGAACACCTGAATTCGCTGCTCGAGCGCCAAGGCCTGTCCGGAGTGGTCGATGCCTGATCAGGCGCTGCCGGTTATCGCGGTGTTGGCCACGGGCGGCACCATTGCCGGTGCCCAAGCGGACGCGACGTCGGCCGGCTACAAGGCCGGCTCGTTCTCGGTAGGCGACTTGCTGGCGGCGGTGCCGCAGCTGGCGGGTTTGGCGGACATCCGCGCCGAGCAGGTTGCCAACGTGGGCAGCCAGAACATGACGCACGACGTCTGGCGCGCGCTGGCGCAACGCGTGGACGCGCTATGCGCGGACGCTTCGGTGGCGGGCATCGTCATCACCCATGGCACGGATACGCTTGAAGAGACAGCGTATTTCCTCAGCCTGGTCATTCGCCACGACAAGCCGGTGGTGCTGGTGGGCGCGATGCGTCCCGCCACCGCGTTGGGCGCCGAAGGCCCCGCCAACCTGTACAACGCCGTGGCGTTGGCCCGACATCCTGATGCGCGCGGCCGTGGTCCGCTGGTCGTGATGAACGAAGACGTGCACTACGCGCGCGAGATCCAGAAGATCGCCAGCGCGGGCATCAACGCCTTTGCATCGCCCAATCGCGGGCGCGCCGGGGTGATGCACGGTGGCGCGCCATACTTCTATTCGCGCAATACCACCACGCATACGGCACAAAGCGAGTTTTCACTCGCATTATTGGAAAAGTCCGGTTGGCCGCGCGTGGATATCGTCTACGCGCATGCCAATCTACAGGCCGACGTGATTGCGTTCATCGCCGATAAGGCCGATGGCATCGTGCTGGCCGGCGTGGGCGATGGCAATGCCACCGACCTGGCCGTTGATGCCTTGGCCCGCGCTGCGGCCGATGGCGTTGCCGTGGTGCGATCGAGCCGCACGGGTAGCGGCTTCGTGGCGCGCGATGTCGAACTGAACGACGCGGCGCTCGGTTTTGCCGCCGCCCGCGACCTGAACCCGCAGAAGGCGCGCATCCTGCTGATGCTGGCGCTGTGCGTGACACGCGAGCCGGCCGCCTTGCAACGCTACTTCGATCTTTACTGAAGGCTTGCCGGATTGGGCGCGGCATCCGCATGCCGCGCCAGTCCCAGGCTGGCCTTGAGCATGTCATAGACCTGCCGCGTCAGCGGATTGATCAGGTCACGCCTTATCCACAGGAAGTACGTGACGTCCGGCAAGGGCGGTAGGCCCTCCTTTTCCCCCAGCACCCGCATTTCCGGCCCCAGCAGCTCGACGCTGCGCGCGGTTACGCCCAGGCCTGCCCGCAGCGCGGCCTTGATGCCCACCAGGTTCGGCGCCACGTAATTGGTATGCCACCGCACCTGTGCCTGTTCCAACGCGGTCAGCGCCAGGCGGCGAAAGATGCTGGGTTCGTCGGCCAGCACCAGCGGCACGGGTGCATTCATGTCGTGCACATAGTCGGCCGATGCCAGCCAGACGGTGGGCGAGGTGCGCAAGGCCACGCCTTCGAAATCGTGGTCGAAGCGGGTGGAGATCGTCAGGTCCAGTTCGCCGGCGCGTAAGGCGTCCATCAGGAATGGGCTGCGGTCGGCGCGGATCTCGAGTTTCACGCGGGGCGCCGAACGCGCGATGTGCGTCAGCAGCGTGGGCAGGATGGTGTCGGCAACGTCCAGCGGCGCACCCAAGCGCAAATCGCCTTCCAGGGGCCCGTCCTGCAGTGCGCGCAGTGCCTCGTCGTTGATGGCCAGCATGTGGCGTGCGTATTCCACCAAGCGGCGGCCGTGGGTGGACAAGACCTTGTTGCGCCCCTGCTTTTCGAACAGTGGCAGGCCGATAGTGGCTTCCAGTCGCTGCATTTGCTGCGTGACCGCCGATTGTGTCTTGTGCAGCCGATTGGCCGCCTCGGAGAACGTGTCGTAGCGCGCGATCGCCGTCAGCGTACGCAGCAGGTCCAGATCCAGATTACGCATGTCGCTTGAAATCTAAAAGTATTAGCAATACTTATGGAATCTTAAGGCAATTTAAATTGTTCCACCCCGTGCGTGGCGATACAGTGACCAAAATAACTCGTGAAACAAGAGGGAAAGTCACTGTGGGCAACGCGCATCCTCACCAGCAGGGCATCGACAGCACCGTTGGAAATATTAAAAATACTTTAGGAAATAAGGGCCTGAACCGCGACAGCCTGAAGGTGGTGCTGGACGAGCTGATCCAGCTGGCCGGCCACACCGACTGGTGGGCCCAGGACCGCTATCCGGCGCCGGAAGAAGGCGAGCGCCAAGCGCGCTACCTGATCAGCGAAGACGCCGACAAGCAGTACGCGCTGTACCTGAACGTGATGCGCCCGGGTAAGCAGATCGTGCCGCACAACCACACCACCTGGGCCTGTATCGCCGCGGTGGAAGGGGTGGAATACAACTACGTGTACGACCGTACCGACGACGGTTCGGTAGCCGGCGTGGGGCGCCTTGAAAAGACCGGCACCGTGGTGGTCGGTCCGGGCGCGGGCATCGCGCTGATGCCCGACGACATCCATGCGGTCGAGATCCAGGGC
Source organism: Achromobacter sp. UMC71 (assembly GCF_014170305.1). Taxonomy (GTDB): domain Bacteria; phylum Pseudomonadota; class Gammaproteobacteria; order Burkholderiales; family Burkholderiaceae_B; genus Achromobacter. Next base: position 93,715 of record NZ_LZZT01000006.1, on the reverse strand, counting down.
GACAGCGTCATCCGCCATCTGCACATGTACGGCCGCGCGCTGGAAACGCTGACCGAGCGCCTGGCGTTCGACCTGGCCGCAGGCACGTGCAAAGTCATGCCCATTGGCGTGCAGACGCGCCGCTGATCATGGACAAACCCTATCGGTCCGCGACGCGCCTGTTGCGCGCCGGGCGCCCTCACAGCGGCTGGGTCAATACGCCGGTCACGCGCGCCAGCACTTACGTGTTCGATAGCGTCGCGGCCTGGCGCGATACGCGGGCCCGCCGTGAGCAGGAACGCCTGCCGTCCTACGGCGCGCGAGGCACCGACAGCACCCATGCGCTGGAAGACGCGCTGGTCGAGCTGGAGCAGGGCTTTCGCGCCAAGCTGTTCCCCACCGGGCAGGCCGCCATTGCTACCGTGCTGCTGGCCTATCTGCGCGCCGGAGACCATGTGCTGGTGACCGACGCGGTTTATGAACCCGTGCGTCGCTTCTGCGCCGAGCATCTGTCTCGTCTGGGGATCGAATGCTCGTATTACTCGCCGGACGGCTCCGGCGTTGAGCGGTTGGTGCGTCCGAATACCCGCATGATTTACGCCGAATCACCGGGTTCGCTGACCTACGAAATGCCGGACCTGAGTCGCCTGGCGGCGTTGGCGCGCGCGCATGATTGCTGGTTGGCTGTGGATAACACCTGGGCTTCCGGATTGCTGTGCCAACCCCTGTCGCTGGGCGCCGATATTTCCATCCTCGCGGCCACCAAGTACCTGGGCGGCCATGCCGACGTGATGATGGGCGCGGTCGTGACCAACCCGCGCGCTTGGCGGCCCCTGGATCGGGCCAGCATCGACTTCGGCCAGACCGTCGGCGCCGATGACGCCTTCCTGGTGCTGCGCGGCATGCGTTCGCTGCCATTGCGTATGGCCCAGCATGCCCGTAGCGCGCTGCGCGTGGCCGAGTGGCTGCAGGGCAGGGCGGAGGTTGCACACGTGCTGTGCCCGGTGCTGTCTGACGATCCTTTCCACGCCGTCTGGCTGCGTGAATGCTCGGGTACCAACGGCTTGTTGACCTTGGCGTTCGCGGCGCCTATTACCGACGCCGATATGGAACGCGCCATCGATGCGCTGCGCCTGTTCGGCATCGGCGCGTCCTGGGGCGGTTTTGAAAGCCTGGTGATTCCGATGCAGCTGCGCAATGCGCGTTCGCTACCGGCTTCGCAGGCACACGGCCCGATGTTGCGCCTGCATATCGGGCTGGAAGATCCGGACGACCTGATCGCCGATCTCGACCAAGCCTTCACGCTGCTGCGACCCGAGCGCTGATATTCGCCATTCCCCCTTTCTGATTGCAGAGAATTCACTGATGCATCCCCATTCCGACCTGAACCTGGCCGACGTCGATTCCCACACGCTCAAGGGCTGGCTGCACGACGGCAACGAGATCGCGCTGTTGGACGTGCGCGAGCATGGCCAGTACGGCGAGTCTCACTTGTTCTATGCCGCGCCAGTTCCCTATAGCCGACTGGAAGCCGACATCGTGCGGTTGGCGCCACGTCGTGGCGTACGGGTGGTGGTTTATGACGAAGGCGGCGTGGACGAGACGGCGGCCCGTGCCGCGAGCGCATTGCGTGGACTGGGTTACACGCAGGTGCACCGGCTGGCGGGTGGCATTGAACAATGGCGACGCGACGGTTATGCCGCATTTGCCGGCGTCAATGTGCCCAGCAAGACCTTTGGTGAACTCGCCGAAGAAGTTTTCCACACCCCCCGTATCGGCGCGCGCGAACTGGCCGAGCGTCAGCGCCGCGGCGACGACCTGATCGTGCTGGACGGCAGGCCCTACGCCGAATACCAGAAGATGAGCATTCCGGGCGGCATCTGCTGCCCCAACGGCGAACTGGCGTTGCGCGCACACACCCTGGTTCGCAATCCCAGCACCACTATTGTGGTCAATTGTGCAGGACGCACGCGCAGCATCATCGGCGCGCAGACGCTGATCAACCTGGGCTTGCCCAACCCGGTATTTGCGCTGGAAAACGGCACCCAAGGCTGGTACCTGGAAGACTTCAAACTGGACCATGGCGCGCAGCGCCGCTACGACGATACCGTGGCGCCTGAAGACCTGCCGGCGCTGGTACGGCGTTCGGCCGATCTGGCCGAGCGCCACAACGTGCCGCGCGTCAACGTAAGCCAGGTACAGGCCTGGCTGGACGACGCGGGTCGCAGCACCTTCCTGTGCGATGTACGCAGCGCCGAAGAGTTTGCGCAAGGGTCCTTGCCCGGCGCACAGCACACCCCCGGCGGCCAGCTGATCCAGGCCACCGACCAATACCTGGCCGTGCGTGGCGCACGCATCGTAGTGTTCGATGCCGAAGGGGTGCGCGCGCCGGTCGTGGCCAGTTGGCTGCGCCAGATGGGGTGGGATGCAAGCGTGCTGCAAGAAGGCGTGGCCGCAGCGCTGAAAGCCACCGTGGTGCCGGCCGATGCGCCGTCCGTGACGGTCTTGGACGACGCGGCCCTGGCCGCAGCATCGGCGCGGGGCGCGCAGCTGGTCGACCTCCGCGCCAGCATGCGCTATCGCGCAACACATATCGCGGGGGCGCAATGGTCGATTCGCCCGCGCTTTGCCGATCTGGCGCTGGACGCCGCGCAACCGGTGGTGTTGCTGGCCGACGAACTGGCCGTGGCCGCCTGGGCGGCCGCCGATCTGCGGGCGCGAGGCATCAGCGACGTCAAGGTGAACCTCGGCTCGCCGGCCGGCTGGTCGGCAGTGGGGCTGGCGCTGCAATCCACGCCGGACGAGCCCGCTGACCGCGACTGCATCGACTACCTGTTTTTTGTGCACGACCGCCACGACGGTAACAAGGCCGCGGCGCGTCAGTACCTGGCCTGGGAAACCAATCTGGTCAAGCAGATCGACGAGCGCGAACGCGCCGCGTATCGCTTTCCGGCTTAGTCGCCCATGGGCCGCGTGAGCGGCCGCACGACCTGTTTTATCCGATCAGCACGCCCCGGCGATCCGCCGCCGGGGCGGGGACGGTTCCTGGCGAACCGAAATGCAACGGACGGCCGAGTATCCGGCTGCCGACAACAAGGGGAAATACCGATGACAAAGCAACACGTGCTGCAAGCCTGCAGAACCGCGGCGGCCCTGGCCTGCCTGGCATGGGGAGCCAACGCGCACGCCCAGGCGCTCGCGCCGCTGGCCGACTATCCCAAACAGGCCATCACGGTCGTGTCGCCGTTCCCGCCCGGGGGTGGCAACGACGGCGTGGCTCGTCTGATCGCGCAGGAGCTCGGCGCGATCACGGGCCAAAGCGTGGTGGTGGAAAACCGCTCCGGCGCTGGCGGCAATGTGGGTACCTCGCAGGTCTCGCGCGCCAAACCTGATGGCTATACGCTGGTGATGTCGCAGACCAGCGTGATGGCCGTCAATCCACGCCTGTACAAGAACGTGGGCTTCGACCCGCTCAAGGACTTCGTCCCCATCTCGCAGATCACGTCCGCGCCCCTGGTGCTCGTGTCGCGCAGCGAAAGCGCCTACCGATCGCTGGGCGACTATCTCGACGCCGCTCGCAAGCAGCCCGGCGTCATCACCTATGCCACGCCGGGCAATGGCACCATGAGCCACCTGATGGGCGCACTGCTGTCGCAAAAGGCCGGCGTGAAACTTGTTCACGTCCCCTACCGCGGCGCCGCGCCTGCGATCACTGACCTGATGGGCGGCACGGTGGACATGTTGATCACCTCGCCCGCATCGGCCGAACCGATGGTCGCCGCCGGCAAGCTGCGCATCCTGGCGCTCAGCCACGACAACGGCATCGGCATCTTCAAGGCCGCGCCCACGCTCCAGCAATCCGGCATGGACGGTATCACCGCCGACGATTGGTACGGCCTGTTCGCGCCAGCCGGCACGCCGCCCGACCGCATCGCCTATCTGGCCCAGGCCGTGGCCCAGGCGATGAAATCGCCCAACGTGATCGCCAAGATCCAGGCCGGCGGCAGCCAACCGGTCGGTAGCGCGCCCGCTGCTTTCGAGAAGCGGCTGCAGCAAGACACCATCTATTGGGCAGATATGGTGAAGGTGGCGGGCGTGTCGGTGGACTGACGCGCGGCTACACCGTCAACGTCTTGCCCACGGCGGCCTTCAGCGGTGCGAAGGCCGGCATCTTTTCGGCATTGGCGTTGGTGACCAGGTGATCGATGCGGCCGACCTCGCAGTACGACACGCGGCTGCACAGGCCGATCTTGCTGAAGTCGGCCAGCAGCACGCGTTGCTTGGCGTTGGCGGCCATGGCGCGCGCCACTTCGGCTTCGCGCAAGTCGTAGCTGGTGGCGCCGCATTCGGCATCCACGCCCACCGGCGATAGCAGCGCCAGGTCGGCGCGGTAACGATGAATCTCGGCGATGGTGATGTCGCCCGCGGTGGCGCAGACCGGGCCGCCCACCGATCCGCCCAGCATGATCAGTTCGTTGGCGCCGTTGCCGGCGGCGCCGACCTTGAGCGCCACGTCGAATGAATTGGTGATGATGGTCAGTCCGCTGAGCTTGGCCAGTTCATCGGCCAATACGCTGGTGGTGCTGCCCGCATCCAGGAATAGCGTCTGGCCGCTGCTCACCAGGCCGGCGGCGGCGCGTGCGATGGCGCGCTTGTACTTGACGCGCGTATGCACGCGCTCGGTGATGGGCGGTTCGCTGTGCACCGGCACGGCGCCGCCGTGCACGCGGCGCAGTTCGCCCATGGATTCCAGTTCCAGCAGGTCGCGCCTGACTGTCTCCCGCGATACCCCCAGCTCGCCGACGATACGGTCGGTCGATACCTGCTGCAGTGAAGACAGCAGGGCGCGGATTCTTTGATACCGCTCTTCTTGCCACATATTGGATGCTTCCTAATCTATTTGCGGCGCCGCGCGGCCAGCGCGATCAATGCGCGCATCGCCAGCAGGGAGCCTCCCACGACCAGCATGATAAGCGTCGAATAGGCTGCCGCCTGCGAGACGAAACCTGCCTCGTCCAGCCGCAAGACAGATACCGGCGCCACGCTGACCGACGGCGTCACCAGGAAAATCACGGCGGACAACGTGACCATGGACCGCATGAACAGGAAAAAGAACACGCCCAGCACCGTGGGGGCGATCTGCGGCAACACCGCATCGCGCAGCACTTGCCAGGTGCCCCCGCCCAGGCAGCTCACCGCTTCTTCGAGCGCTTGCGGCACGGCGCGCATGCCGGTCATCATCGTCAGGAAACCCTGCGTGTGATAGTGGTAGAAATTGCACAGCGCGATCAGCGCGGCGCTGCCGTACAGCGCATACAGTGGCGTCGAAGGCGAATTGAACGCGAAGATGTACGACAGGCCCAGCACCAGCCCCGGCACGCCCACCGGTAGTACGGATACCAGGTAGACCAGCTTGGCCCAGGCCCGGGGGATGCGGCAGACGCCGAACGTCAGGAAGAAAAGCAGCAGCACGCCGCCGGATGCCGCCGCCAGTGACAGGTACAGCGACGTCCACAACGGCGCGTAGCCGCCGCTGACCGTGATGTCGTAGTGCTTGAGCGTCCATTCCATGCGGTACGGCCACAGCCGCATGAAGCTGGCGAACACGACGGTGGCGACCGTGGCCACGATGGTGCTGGTACACAGCAACACGCCCACCGTGAAGGCGCGGTCGCGGCCGCGGGCTGGCTGGGGCGTCACCCGCAGGCCGCTGGGCGACGCGGCGCCGAACTGGCGTTGCGAAGCCACCCGTTCGATCTGCACCGAGATCAGCGACGGCAGCAGCAGCAGGATGCCCACCACCGAGCCCATGCCGAAATTCATCTGGCCGGACACCTGGCTGTAGATTTCCGTGGCCAGCACCTTGTAGTTGCCGCCGATGACGGCGGCGTTGCCGAAATCGGTGATCGTGATCACGAAGACCACGAACGCCGCGCTCAGCAGGCCGAACTTGCAATTGGGCAACGTGATGTCGAAGAACTGCCGCGCGCTGGACGCGCCCATGACTTCGGCGGCGTCGTAGTAGCGGGCGTCGGTATTGCGCAGCGCGGCCTGCAGGATCAGCACGGCCTGGGGCAGGGCGTAGAAAACGTTCGAGATCAGCAGGCCCCAGAAGCCATAGATGTCGAACTCCCAGCCTGTCCAGCGGTGCACCAGGCCGTTGCGTCCCAGGATGAATATCAGCCCCAGTCCTTGCACCAATGACGGGGCGAGCAGCGGCAGCACCAGCGCCAGTTTGACGAAGGCCTTGCCGCGCATGCGGCTGCGGTCCAGCCCGTAGGCGATAGCAAAGCCGAGCAGCAGGCTGATCGCGGTGGTGGCCGCGCTCATGGTCAGGCTGTTGGCGGTGGCGGTCAGGATGCCGCGCGTGGCGAAGACCTCGGCGTAGTTGCCCAGGCCGATCCCGCCGTCTTTTTCCACCAGGCTGCGCCAGGCAACCGTCGCCAGCGGATACAGGAAGAACAGCGCCAGCCCGATCATCGGGATGCCGACGCAGGTCCACAGCAGCACCCGGTCCAGCGACCAGGGTGCGCGAGTGGCGGTGGCGGATGCGGTGGCGTTCATGCGGGCCGTATTCACGCCGTGGCTCCCGGCGGGTGTTTCAGCGCGGTCGATGTCATACGCGAACCCAGGCGCATTGCCCCGGTTCCATGTCCAGGCGCACCGGCGCGCCTTGCGACAGCCCGGCTGCGCCGTGCTGCTCCACCAGCAGTTCGCGGCCTTGCCAGTCGATCCGCAGGCGCGTCAGATTGCCCATGAAGGTCATTTCGCGCACGCGTCCCGGGCCCTGCGCGTCGGCGGCGATGCGCAGGCTCTCGGGCCGCAAGCAGGCTTCGAACCGGTCGCTGGCGCCATCCGGCCGCGTGGCCAGCAGCGCCGGCATGGCCTGGCGCACCCAATCGGTCGGCAGCAGATTGCTCAGGCCCACGAAGTTGGCGACAAAGCGCGTCTGCGGACGCAGGTACAGGTCGGACGGCGAGCCCACCTGTTCGACGCGGCCGTCGTTCATGCAGACGATCTTGTCCGCCAGTGTCAGCGCTTCTTCCTGATCGTGGGTCACCATGATCGTGGGAATCCGCAGCCGGCGCTGCACCTCGTGGATCTCGGCGCGCATGTCCGTGCGTACCCGCGCATCCAACGCGGACAGGGGCTCGTCCAGCAGGATCAGCGCGGGGTCCACCGCTAGCGCCCGTGCTAACGCCACGCGTTGTTGCTGGCCGCCCGACAGTTGGTGCGGATAGCGCTGCGCGTAGTCGGGCAGCTTGATCAGCGCCAGCAACTCCGTGACCCGCGCGGCGATGCGGTCGCGGCTTTCGCCGCGTATGCGCAGGCCATAGCCGACGTTTTCGGCCACGGTCATGTTGGGAAAGAGCGAATACGACTGGAACACGATGCCGAAACCCCGCTTGCGGGCCGGCAGCGCGGACAAGTCGCGGCCGCCGAGCGTGATGCTGCCGCCGTCGAATGGCAGCAGCCCCGCGACGATGCGCAGCAGCGTGGTCTTGCCGCAGCCGCTGGGGCCCAGCAGGCAGACAAACTCATGTTCGCCCACGGACAGGTCGATGCCTTCCAGCGCGACCGCGCCGTCGAAGGTCTTGCGTATCCCGCGCAATTCCAGGTACATGGCTGCTCCAGCAGGGCGCGGCGGCCGGCGGCGCCGGCCGCGGGCCTTCAGCGTTTGATGGTGTCCTGCCAGGTCTTGATGGTGGCGTCGCGTTCGGCCGCCGATTTCTGGAAGTCCACCGGGTACAGCACGGCCGTCAGATCCTTGGGCAGACCGGCTGCCTCGGCCGCCTTATTGGGGGCGGATCCGGGAATCGTGACCAGCTCCTTGTACTTGCTGTACAGGCCGCCAGCTTCGGGCGATAGCGTCCAGTCCAGGAAGCGCTTGGCGTCGGTCGGATTCTTCGCCGTCTTCATCAGGCCGGACGCCTCCAGCTCGTAACCCACCCACTTGGACGGGATCACCATCTTGACGGGAAAGCCCTCTTCGATCGATTGCATGGCAGGAAACGCGAACGACACGCCGATCGCGTATTCGCCAGCGCGGGCCATCTTGCAAGGGCGCGAACCGGACGGCGTGTACTGGGCCACGTTCTTGTCCAGGTCCTTGAGCAGCGCCCAGCCCTTGCAGCAGCGCCACGATCTGCAGGTAGCCGGTGCCGGATGCCGCCGGACTGGGAATCACGATTTCGCCCTTGTAGACCGGCTTGGTCAGGTCTTCCCACGAGGTGGGCATGGGCAGGTTCTTGGACTTGAGCCGGTCGGTGTTCACACAGAACGCGGCGACATAGCCGGTGGCCGCGAACCACTTGTTGTCGGCCCCCTTGTATTGGGCGGGCAGGGCGTCGATGCCTTTCGCGGCATAGGGTTCCAGCAGCTTCTGCAGCCGCGGGTCCAGCATGTTGCTGACGGCGAAGCCCCAGATCACGTCCTGCTGTGGATTGGCCGCCTCGGCGATCAGGCGCGCGCCCAGGTCGCCGGTGGACAGCCGCAACACGTTCACCTTCACATCCGGCATGGCGGCGTTGGCGGCCTTCAGGTAGGCAGCGATCTCGTCTTCTTCCAGGGCGGAATAGACGGTGATGGCGCCCGCGTGGGCGGCCTGTGCACAACCTAGGGAAATTACTGCAACCACAAGGCTAAGCTTCTTCTTACATTGCATGATGGAACTCCGGAAAGGAATACACGGCAACGGCGGTGAGCTGCGGTTTGCGGACGACGACCTGCTGGAAGACGGTGAGGTTGCGTTTTTAGGTATATTTGCAAATTTGTGGCAACGTGTCTAGACTGGAAAAACCTTAATCGCATGGGTTTTTTTGGCGCCGCGCCACGCCTGGGAGCTCGTCAATGCAAACATCGCCGCCGCCTACCGCGCAGCAATTGGCCGCCTTTTCCTCGTTCGCCCAAACGTTGGCGGACCGAGTCCGGCCGTTGTCGCGCCAGTGGTTCCGCCACCCGCTGTCGGTGGATACCAAAGCGGATGAAAGTCCCGTCACGCAAGCCGACCGCGAGGTCGAAGCCGCGTTGCGGGAAGCGATCGCCAGCCAGTATCCCGATCACGGCATCTTCGGCGAGGAATTCGGCGCCAGCCATGCCGAGGCCGAATGGGTGTGGTCGCTCGATCCCATCGACGGCACCCGCGCGTTCATTTCAGGCAATCCGCTATGGGGCACCCTGTTGGCGTTGCTGCACCGCGGCCGTCCGGTGCTGGGCCTGATCGACATCCCGATGCTGGCCGAACGCTGGCTGGGCGTGGCCGGTTCGCCCGCTCGTCTGAACGGCGAGCCCTGCCGCGTCAGCGCCTGCACCGACTTGCAGCACGCGACGCTCTACGCCACCTCGCCCGACATCTTCGAAGGCGCCGACCTGGCCGCGTTCGAGTCGCTGACGCGCTCGGTGCGCATGCGCCGCTATGGCGGCGATTGCTACAGCTACGGCCTGCTGGCCAGCGGCCATGTCGACCTGGTGGTCGAGGCCGGCCTGCAGCCTTATGACTATCTGGCGCTGATGCCCGTGATTGAAGGCGCGGGCGGCGTCATTACCGATTGGTCGGGGCAGCCGTTAGGCCTCGAGTCGCAGGGCCGCGTGATCGCGGCCGCCACACCGCAGCTGCATCGCGAGGCGATGCGGGTGCTGGGGGCGGCCACGACCTGAAACGCCACGCCCCGCGACCCCGCAAGTCAACGCAACGCTTCAGCCACGGACAAGGTGAACAAGCATGCATGCACTAGGGGTAGCAACGGTGGAGGACGCAGAGCGGCTGGTGCAAGCCAGTCCGCTCTCGCATATCAAGGTCGGCTTGTCCGACGTTGACGGCGTCATGCTGGGCAAGTACATCCGGCGCGACAAATTCCTGTCCGCGCTGCGCGGCGGCCTGGCCTTTTGCGATGTGGTGTTCGGCTGGGATCTGGACGATCAGCTTTACGACAACACCAAGTACACGGGCTGGCACACGGCCTATCCTGACGCCAAGCTGCGCATCGTGCCGTCCACGGGACGGCGGCTGCCGCTGGAACAAGGGCCCGGCGGCGAAGACATGCTGCTATTCCTGGCCGAGTTCGAAGGCCCCGCGGCCGAGATCTGCCCGCGCCGCCTGTTGCATCGCACGCTGGACCGGGCCGCGGGCATGGGCTTCGAGGTCTACGCTGCGCTGGAATACGAGTTCTTCATGTTCCGCGAGACGCCGCACTCCGTGCGCGCCAAGCATTACCGCGACATGGAAAACTGGACCCCCGGCAACTTCGGTTATTCCATGTTGCGCAGCACGGTGCAGGGCGACTTCTATCGCAAGCTGCTCGACATGTGCGAGCGCATGGACATGCCGATCGAAGGTCTGCATACCGAAACCGGGCCAGGCGTGCTGGAAGCGGCCATCGCGGTGGACCAGGCCGCGGCCGCGGGCGACAAGGCCTTTCTCTTCAAGACTTTCACGAAGGCGCTGGCACAGCAGAACGGATTGATGGCCACCTTCATGGCCAAGTGGTCGCACGATCATCCCGGGCAGAGCGGCCACATCCATCTATCGCTGCGTGATCGCAAGAGCGGACGCTCGGCCTTCTACGACGAATCGCAGCCGCATGGCATGAGCGCAACGCAGTCCGCGTTCATGGCCGGCGTGCAGCGCTACCTGCCCGAATTCATGGCGCTGTACGCGCAGACCATCAACAGCTATTCGCGGCTGGTGCCGGGGTACTGGGCACCGCTGGATGCCACCTGGGGCATGGAGAACCGCACCACCGCGTTGCGGCTCATTCCCGGCAGCGACAAGTCGCAGCGGGTGGAAGTGCGCATTGGTTCGGCCGATGCCAATCCCTACCTGGCCCTGTCCGCGGCCCTGGCCTCGGGCTTGTACGGCATCGAGCAAGGCCTGAAGCCCGAGCCCATGGTGCAAGGCAACGCCTATACGCAGCAGTTCCCCCCGCAGCTGCGCCTGCCCACCACTTTGTGGGAAGCGGCTCAGCGGCTGCGCGAATCCGAAGCGGCGCGGCACTTGTTCGGCGATGCCTTTGTCGAACATTACGCCGCCACGCGCGAATGGGAAGAGCGCCAGTTCAGGCGCCACGTCACCGATTGGGAATTGGCACGCTATTTCGAGATCATCTGACCGCCGTTTACTTCCGCCTATCCACCATGCACGCATAGGGCCGCCATGACGCAGGAACTCATCACCATCAGTCCCATCGACGGCCGCGAAGTCGTGCGCCGTCCGTACGCCAGCGAAGCGCAGATCGCGCAGGCGCTGGCCGATGCCCAGGCCGCGCTAGGGGCCTGGCACGCGCTGGGTGTCCAGGAGCGGGGGCGCATCCTGTCGGACGCCGTCTCGCGCTTTGTCGCCGCGAAGGCCGAGGCGGCGCGTGCGATCACCATCCAGATGGGGCGGCCGCTGCGCTACACGCCGGGCGAGGTGGATGGCTTCCAAGCGCGGGCGCGCCACATGATCAGCATTGCGGCCGCCGCGCTGGCGCCGATACGCGTGCCCGAACTGGCCGGCTTCACGCGCTTCATCAGCCGCGAACCGATCGGCGTGGCGCTGACCATCGCGCCATGGAACTACCCGCTGCTTACCGCCGTCAACAGCATCGTGCCGGCCTTGATGGCGGGCAACACCGTCATCCTCAAGCACTCCGATCAGACGCCGTTGTGCGCCGAACTGATCGGACGCGCGTTCAGCGAAGCGGGCGTGCCGCCAGGCGTGTTCCAGTATCTGCACGCCAGCCACGATATCGCGCAGCGGCTGATCCGAGCGCCCGAGATCGGCTACGTGTCGTTCACAGGATCGGTGCGTGGCGGGCGCAGCGTGGAAGAAGCCGCGGCAGGACGCTTCATCGGCGTGGGCCTGGAGCTGGGCGGCAACGACCCGGCATATGTGCGCGCGGACGCCAAGCTGGACCATGCGGTCGAAACCCTGGTGGACGGCGCCTTCTTCAATTCGGGCCAGTCTTGCTGCGGCATCCAGCGCATCTACGTGGCGCGGCCGCGCTACCAGGAGTTCATCGACCGAGCCGTCGCCCTGACCAACGAATACGTGCTGGGCGACCCGCTGCGCGCGGAAACCACATTGGGGCCGGTGGTGCGCACGCGCGCGGCCGACGAGGTGCGCGAAGTGATCGCCGAGGCCGTGTCGCGCGGCGCCCGCAATCTGGTCGACCCCGCGCGCTTCGAAGCGGCGCGCGCCGGCACGCCCTACGTGGCGCCGGCTTTGCTCACGCAGGTCGACCATCACATGCGCGTCATGAGCGACGAATGCTTCGGACCGGTGGTTGGCGTCATGCCAGTGGACAGCGATGAAGAGGCCGTCGCGTTGATGAACGACAGCCCCTATGGCCTGACCGCCGCGGTGTTCACGCAGGACGAAGACGCCGCGCTGCATCTGGGCCGCCAGGTGCGCACCGGCACCTTTTTCATGAACCGCTGCGACTACCTCGATCCCGCGCTGGCCTGGACCGGTGTCAAGCACACCGGCCGCGGCGTTTCCTTGTCGCAGGTCGGCTACGAACAACTCACGCAAGCCAAATCCTTTCATCTGCGCAGCGTGGCCTGAAGCCGCGCGACCAGGAGCCGACATGAACGTCCCCAGCGTCAACTGGAACTATCCCACTGCCATCAAGGCGGGCCCGGGCCGCATTAAGGAACTGCCGCAATGGTGCCGCGAACTCGGCATGACGCGGCCGCTGCTGGTCACCGATCCGGGCCTGGCTGCGTTGCCCATGATCGGTGAGGCCGTGCGTGCTTGCCGCCAGGCTGGCCTGGAATGTGGCCTGTTCCATGAAGTGAAGGGCAACCCGACGGGCCGCAACGTCGTCGACGGCGTCGCACGCTATCGCGAAGGGCGGCACGATGGCGTAATTGCCTTTGGCGGCGGCTCGGCGCTGGACGCGGCCAAGGCGATTGCGCTGATGGCGGGCCAGAATCGTCCGCTGTGGGATTTCGAAGACGTGGGCGACAACTACCTGCGCGTCAACGTGGCCGGCATGGCGCCGGTGGTGGCAGTGCCGACCACCGCGGGCACCGGCTCTGAAGTCGGACGCGCATCCGTCATCACCGACGAAGCCGCGCACGTCAAGCGCATCATCTTTCACGCGCGCATGCTGCCGGCCATTGTCATCCTGGACCCTGAACTGACGGTCGGCTTGCCGCCCAGGATCACCGCGGCCACCGGCATGGATGCGCTGTCGCACAACCTGGAAGCCTACTGTTCGCCGTTTTTCCATCCCATGGCTTCCGGCATCGCGCTCGAAGGCATGCGCATGATCAAGGAATACCTGCCGCAGGCCGTGGCGGACGGCACCGACCTGCAGGCGCGCCAGCAGATGCTGGTGGCGTCCAGCATGGGCGCCACGGCATTCCAGCGCGGACTCGGCGCGATGCACGCGCTGGCGCATCCGCTGGGCGCGCTGTACGACGCGCACCACGGCATGCTCAATGCGATTCTCATGCCCTATGTGCTCAAGGCCAACGAACACGCGGTGGCGCCCCGGTTGCAGGCGCTGGCGCGCTATCTGTCGCTGCCCGGTGACAGCCCCGGCGCGGTGCTGGACTGGGTGCTGGCCCTGCGCGAAACCGTAGGCATTCCGCATACCCTGGCCGACATCGGCATCAATGATGCACAAGCCGAGCGGGTGGGGCGCATGGCCAGCGAGGATCCGTCGGGCGGAACCAACCCCGTCGCGTACACGCCAGACCAGTACGCCGAACTTTTCCGTGCAGCCGTTCGCGGAATCTTGTAAGCTTCGCCCCCTCTGCGCGGAAACGCGGCGGAGGTAGGACAAAAGATTTGAATATTTTTCGCCCCTGGCGTTTGACAGCGGATTTGAAAGTGTTCATAATCTCAAGTTCTCCGCTGGAGGGGTGCCCGAGTGGTTAAAGGGGGCAGACTGTAAATCTGTTGACCTTGCGTCTACGTTGGTTCGAATCCAACCTCCTCCACCAGAGACCCATACCTGAATCCAGGCGATGTTTGCCTGGATTTTAAAATGTAGGCCTAGGGAACTGGGCGGCCTTCGCAACGAAGGTTGTAAGGTTCCCCGGGCCTTGATTTTGAAAGTCTGGGAAAGCAGTACAAGACGTGGTGAATGGATAGCCCGCGGGTGTAGCTCAATGGTAGAGCAGAAGCCTTCCAAGCTTACGACGAGGGTTCGATTCCCTTCACCCGCTCCAAGATTTACATGCCCATGTGGCTCAGTGGTAGAGCACTCCCTTGGTAAGGGAGAGGTCGCGCGTTCGATCCGCGCCATGGGCACCACTAATTTCCAAAGTTCTTTTCTTCAGTCAGAAGCGCAATCCAGGTCAGGAGTCAGCCATGGCAAAAGGCAAGTTTGAACGTACCAAGCCGCACGTGAACGTGGGTACGATTGGTCACGTTGACCACGGCAAAACGACGTTGACGGCGGCGATCACGACCGTTCTGTCGAGCAAGTTTGGCGGCGAAGCCAAGGGCTACGACCAGATCGATGCAGCTCCTGAAGAAAAGGCACGCGGTATCACGATCAACACGGCTCACGTCGAGTACGAAACGGAATCGCGTCACTACGCGCACGTTGACTGCCCGGGCCACGCCGACTACGTCAAGAACATGATCACGGGCGCGGCCCAGATGGACGGCGCGATCCTGGTCGTGTCGGCCGCTGACGGTCCGATGCCGCAAACGCGTGAACACATCCTGCTGAGCCGCCAGGTTGGCGTGCCGTACATCATCGTCTTCCTGAACAAGGCTGACATGGTTGACGACGCCGAGCTGCTCGAGCTGGTGGAAATGGAAGTTCGCGAGCTGCTGTCCAAGTACGACTTCCCGGGTGATGACACCCCGATCGTCAAGGGTTCGGCCAAGCTGGCGCTGGAAGGCGACAAGGGCGAACTGGGCGAGCAAGCGATTCTGTCGCTGGCGCAAGCGCTGGACACCTACATCCCGACGCCTGAGCGTGCCGTTGACGGCGCGTTCCTGATGCCGGTTGAAGACGTGTTCTCGATCTCGGGTCGCGGCACCGTGGTGACCGGCCGTATCGAACGTGGCGTGGTCAAGGTCGGCGAAGAAATCGAAATCGTCGGTATCGTTCCGACGGTCAAGACGACTTGCACCGGCGTGGAAATGTTCCGCAAGCTGCTGGACCAAGGTCAAGCCGGCGACAACGTGGGCATCCTGCTGCGCGGCACCAAGCGTGAAGACGTCCAGCGCGGCCAAGTGCTGGCCAAGCCGGGCTCGATCACCCCGCACACGGACTTCACGTCCGAGGTGTACATCCTGTCCAAGGAAGAAGGCGGCCGTCACACTCCGTTCTTCAACGGCTATCGTCCCCAGTTCTACTTCCGCACGACGGACGTGACGGGCACGATCGACCTGCCGGCCGACAAGGAAATGGTTCTGCCGGGCGACAACGTGACGATGACCGTCAAGCTGCTGGCCCCGATCGCCATGGAAGAAGGTCTGCGTTTCGCCATCCGTGAAGGCGGTCGTACCGTCGGCGCCGGCGTCGTCGCCAAGATCCTGAAGTAAGCAATACCCAGATGGGTAGAGTGGGCTCTCAAGCCCCTCTATCCATCTTTGCTGTAAAAGTAGTACTATGTATGGTTCCGCAAGCTGCCACGCAGGTGACAGGTGCGGAAAGTGGTTGAAATGTAGTGCACGTGTAGTGTTTTAGGGGCATAGCTCAATTGGCAGAGCGTCGGTCTCCAAAACCGAAGGTTGTAGGTTCGATTCCTACTGCCCCTGCCACCGCCAGGATAAACCCGCGGGAGATCATCGCGAGTTACGCATTCACGGCGGCTCGCGTCGCAATATGTCTAATACCAGCGTAGAAACCGTAACCAGTACCGCCGACCGGGTGAAGCTCGGGCTGGCGGTTCTCGTCGTTATTGCTGGCATCGTCGGGTTTTCCGTGCTTAGCGCGCAGCCGATGCCTGCACGTGTCGGCGTGTTCGTCGGCGGCCTCGTGATCGCAGCTGTGATCGCCTGGTTCAGCGAACCCGGCCGCCGCACCTTGAGCTTCGCCAGCGAGTCCTACAACGAAGTCAAGCGTGTCTCGTGGCCCACCCGCAAGGAAACGACCCAGATGACGGGTATCGTTTTCGCGTTCGTGGCGATCATGGGCATTTTCATGTGGGTGCTCGACAAGGGCATCGAATGGATTCTCTACGGCCTGCTGTTGGGCTGGAAATAAGGACGGCAAATGAGTAAGCGTTGGTATGTCGTCCATGTGTACTCCGGCATGGAGAAAAGCGTACATAAGGCCCTGATCGAGCGCATTGAGCGCGCGGGCCTGCAAACGTCTTTTGGCCAGATCCTTGTGCCCTCCGAAGAAGTCGTCGAGGTCAAGGGTGGTCAGAAGTCGATCACCGAACGCCGCATTTTCCCCGGTTACGTCCTGGTTGAAATGGACCTGACCGACGAAACGTGGCATTTGGTCAAGAACACCAACCGCGTCACCGGTTTTTTGGGTGGCTCGGGCAATCGTCCGACCCCGATTTCCGAAAAGGAAGTCGCGAAGATCCTCTCCCAGATGGAAGAGGGTGTCGAGAAACCCCGCCCCAAGATCCTGTTCGAAGTGGGCGAGATGGTTCGGGTCAAGGAAGGTCCGTTTGCGGACTTCAACGGCAACGTCGAAGAAGTCAACTACGAAAAGAGCAAGGTTCGCGTGTCGGTCACGATTTTTGGTCGTGCCACGCCCGTCGAACTCGATTTCAGCCAGGTCGAAAAGACCTGATTTCAACCCCCGGGGAGCCCTGGCCTTTGTGCTAGGGCGATATAACCCGCAAGGAGCAAAGCATGGCGAAGAAGATCGTCGGCTTTATCAAGCTGCAAGTGCCGGCTGGTAAGGCTAACCCCTCCCCCCCGATTGGCCCGGCCCTGGGTCAGCGTGGCCTGAACATCATGGAATTCTGCAAGGCGTTCAACGCCAAGACCCAAGGCATGGAGCCTGGTCTGCCGATTCCGGTGGTGATCACCGCCTTCGCCGACAAGAGCTTCACCTTCATCATGAAGACCCCGCCCGCGACGGTCCTCATCAAGAAGGCCGCCGGTGTGCAAAAGGGTTCGTCCAAGCCGCATACCGACAAGGTCGGCACGCTGACCCGCGCCCAGGCTGAAGAAATCGCCAAGGCCAAGGGCCCCGATCTGACCGCCGCTGATCTGGACGCCGCTGTGCGTACGATCGCTGGCAGCGCCCGCAGCATGGGCATCACGGTTGAGGGGATCTAATCATGGCAAAACTGTCCAAGCGCGCCGCCGCCATTGCGCAAAAGATCGACCGCACCAAGCTGTACCCGGTCGCCGAAGCCCTGACCCTGGTCAAGGAAACCGCTGTCGCCAAGTTCAATGAATCCATTGACGTGGCCGTGCAACTCGGCATCGACCCGAAGAAGTCGGACCAACTGGTCCGTGGTTCGGTCGTGCTGCCCGCCGGCACCGGCAAGTCGGTCCGCGTGGCCGTGTTCGCCCAAGGCGACAAGGCTGAAGCCGCCAAGGCCGCCGGCGCCGACATCGTCGGTCTGGACGACCTGGCTGACGCGATCAAGGCCGGTCAAATGGACTTCGACGTCGTCATCGCCTCGCCCGACACGATGCGTGTCGTGGGTGCCCTGGGCCAGATCCTGGGTCCCCGTGGCCTGATGCCGAACCCGAAGGTCGGCACCGTGACGCCCGACGTCGCCACCGCTGTCAAGAACGCCAAGGCTGGTCAGGTTCAGTACCGTACCGACAAGGCCGGCATCATCCACGCAACGATCGGCCGTGCGTCGTTCGGCGTGGAACAGCTGCAAACCAACCTGGCCGCACTGGTCGACGCCCTGCAAAAGGCTCGTCCCGCCGCGTCCAAGGGCATCTACCTGCGCAAGCTGGCTGTCTCGTCCACGATGGGCGGCGGTGCGCGCGTGGAAATTGCCTCGCTGTCGGCTTCCAACTAAGCCAGCAGCAGTAAACGTACTTTGGGCTGCATCCGGATCCCTCCGGATGTTGCTGTCAAAGACCGCTGGAGCAGGGCAGTGCGAAGGTTCTCCTTCCACTGGAAGCAGTCCCCCCGCTGCCCCGCTTAATCCCGAAGCTCGCATAGTTCGGATCCAGCGTAGACGGCGTCCCCAGGAAGAATTCTTTATCTGAAGAACTCGACCAGGCGCCGCATTCGGTTGACGCGCAAGGCTTAGGCCCCAAGCGTCTTTTGATGGAGTGTTCAAACCGTGAGTCTCAATCGTCAAGAGAAAGCGGTGGTAATCGAGGAAGTCTCGGCCGAAGTGGCCAAGGCGCAATCGATTGTTATCGCCGAGTACCGTGGTCTGGACGTCGCCTCTGTCACCGTACTGCGCAAAACTGCGCGTGAATCGGGCGTGTATCTGCGTGTTCTGAAGAACTCGCTGGCCCGTCGTGCTGTTGCCGGCACGGCTTTCGAGCCGTTGGCTGAGCAACTGACCGGTCCGCTGATCTATGGCATCAGCACTGATCCGGTTTCGGCGGCCAAGGTCCTCGCAGGTTTCGCGAAAAGCAACGACAAGCTGGTCATCAAGGCGGGCGCATTGCCCAACAGCCTGCTGAACCAAGATGGTGTGAAGGCCCTGGCCACCATGCCCTCGCGCGAAGAGTTGCTGTCGAAACTGCTGGGCACCATGCAAGCCCCCATCGCGCAATTCGTGCGTACGCTCAACGAAGTTCCGACCAAGTTCGCCCGTGGCCTCGCCGCCGTGCGCGACCAGAAGGCAGCGGCTTAATCGCCCTCCTTCACGGAATTCGCTGAACGACCGAGCGACACCCAAACCCTGGCATTACCAAAATTTTTGGAGTTCTGAAAAATGGCACTTAACAAAGCTGAAATCCTTGACGCCATCGCTGGCATGACCGTGCTCGAGCTGTCCGAGCTGATCAAGGAAATGGAAGAGAAGTTCGGCGTGTCGGCTGCTGCCGCCGCTGTCGCTGTCGCTGCTCCCGCCGCTGGTGGCGCTGCCGCCGCTGCTGAAGAGCAAACCGAGTTCACCGTCGTTCTGACCGAAGCTGGCGCCAACAAGGTTAGCGTCATCAAGGCCGTGCGCGAGCTGACCGGTCTGGGTCTGAAGGAAGCCAAGGACCTGGTTGACGGCGCTCCGAAGCCCGTCAAGGAAGCTGTGGCCAAGGCTGACGCCGAAGCCGCCAAGAAGAAGCTGGAAGAAGCTGGCGCCAAGGTCGAAGTCAAGTAAGACCTGCGTCAATTTGCCCGGGGACAGCACAGTTTGCAGTCCCCGGGCTTTTGCGTTTCCAGGAAACCCCTACTGGGGTCATGACCTTTCAGAGGGGTTTCCTGGAGTCGTATCACCTGGGGCCGTGGTTGACGGCCCATGCAACCTCGAGTCGGAGTGCTCATGCCTTACTCGTACACCGAAAAAAAGCGCATCCGCAAAAGCTTCGCCAAGCGTGAAGACGTTCAAAACGTTCCTTTCCTTTTGGCGACACAGCTTCAATCCTACCTAACTTTCCTGCAGGCGGATACCGCCCCGTCCGATCGCGTAGCCGACGGTTTGCAGGCGGCGTTTTCGTCGATTTTCCCGATCGTTAGTCACAACGGTATGGCGCGCTTGGAGTTCGTGAGCTATGTGCTCGGCGAACCGGTGTTCGATGTCAAGGAATGTCAGCAACGTGGCCTGACCTATGCCTCGCCCCTGCGAGCCAAGGTCCGCCTGGTGCTGCTTGACCGCGAAGTCAGCAAGCCCACCGTCAAGGAAGTGAAGGAACAGGAAGTCTACATGGGCGAAATTCCGCTCATGACGGGCACTGGTTCGTTCGTTATCAATGGCACCGAGCGTGTCATCGTGTCCCAGCTGCACCGTTCGCCGGGCGTGTTCTTCGAGCACGACCGCGGCAAGACGCACAGCTCCGGCAAGCTCCTGTTCTCGGCCCGCGTGATTCCTTACCGCGGCTCGTGGCTGGACTTCGAATTCGACCCGAAGGACGTCCTGTTCTTCCGCGTCGACCGTCGTCGCAAGATGCCTGTCACGATCCTGTGCAAGGCCATCGGCATGACGCCGGAATCCATCCTGGCCAACTTCTTCGATTTCGATAACTTCGAATTGAAGAGCGAAGGCGCCATGATGGAATTCGTGGCCGAGCGTTGGAAGGGCGAAATGGCCCGTTTCGACATCGCGGACCGCTCGGGCAAGGTGATTGTCGAAAAAGACAAGCGCATCAACGCCAAGCATCTGCGCGATCTGGCTGCCGGCGGCATCCAGCGCATCTCCGTGCCGGAAGACTTCCTGTACGGCCGCGTGCTGGCCAAGAACATCGTTGACGCGGACACCGGCGAAGTCATCGCCAACGCCAACGACGAGATCACGGAAAGCGTGTTGGCCGCCCTGCGCGCCGCCAACGTGCACGACATCCAGACGCTCTACACGAACGACCTGGACCGCGGCCCGTACATCTCGCAAACGCTGCGTACCGATGAAACCGCCGACCAGATGGCCGCGCGCGTTGCCATCTACCGCATGATGCGTCCTGGCGAACCGCCCACCGAAGAAGCCGTGGAAGCGCTGTTCCAGCGCCTGTTCTACAGCGAAGAAACGTACGACCTGTCGCGCGTTGGCCGCATGAAGGTCAACAGCCGTCTGGGCCGTGGTGAAGACATCACCGGCCCGATGACGCTGACCAACGAAGACATCCTTGAAACCATCAAGGTGCTGGTTGAGCTGCGTAACGGTCGTGGCCAGATCGATGACATTGATCACTTGGGCAACCGTCGCGTGCGTTGCGTTGGCGAACTGGCCGAAAACCAGTTCCGCGCCGGCCTCGTGCGTGTCGAACGCGCCGTCAAGGAACGTCTGGGCCAGGCCGAGACCGAAAACCTGATGCCGCACGACCTGATCAACTCCAAGCCGATCTCGGCTGCCATCAAGGAGTTCTTCGGTTCGAGCCAGCTGTCGCAGTTCATGGACCAGACCAACCCGCTGTCGGAAATCACGCACAAGCGTCGTGTTTCCGCACTGGGCCCGGGCGGCCTGACGCGCGAACGCGCCGGCTTCGAAGTCCGCGACGTGCACCCGACCCACTACGGCCGCGTCTGCCCGATCGAAACGCCGGAAGGCCCGAACATCGGCCTGATCAACTCCATGGCGCTGTACGCTCGCTTGAACGAGTACGGCTTCCTGGAAACGCCTTACCGCAAGATTATCGATGGCCGCGTCAGCGAGCAGATCGATTACCTGTCGGCCATCGAAGAAAGCCACTACGTCATCGCCCAGGCTAACGCCGCGCTCGACGAAGACGGCAAGTTCGTGGACGACCTGGTGGCTTGCCGTGAAGCTGGCGAAACCATGTTGACCGCGCCGGCCAACGTGCACTACATGGACGTTGCCCCGTCGCAGATCGTGTCGGTTGCTGCCTCGCTGATTCCGTTCCTGGAGCACGACGACGCGAACCGCGCACTGATGGGCGCCAACATGCAACGCCAGGCCGTGCCTTGCCTGCGTCCGGAAAAGCCGGTCGTGGGTACGGGTATCGAGCGCACCGTGGCCGTTGACTCGGGCACCACCGTGCAAGCGCTGCGTGGCGGCCTGGTCGACCACGTCGACGCCGAACGCGTGGTTATCCGCGTGAACGACGAAGAAAACGTCGCCGGCGAAGTCGGTGTCGATATCTACAACCTGATCAAGTACACGCGTTCCAACCAGAACACGAACATCAACCAGCGTCCCATCGTCAAGCGTGGCGACAAGGTCGCCAAGGGCGACGTGCTGGCCGACGGCGCATCGACCGACCTGGGCGAACTCGCCCTGGGTCAGAACATGCTGATCGCGTTCATGCCCTGGAACGGCTACAACTTCGAAGACTCGATCCTGATCTCCGAAAAGGTTGTGGCTGACGATCGCTACACCTCGGTGCACATCGAGGAACTGACGGTCGTGGCTCGCGACACGAAGCTCGGTCCGGAAGAAATCACGCGCGACATCAGCAACCTGGCTGAGACGCAACTGAACCGCCTGGACGATTCGGGCATCACGTACATCGGCGCCGAAGTCAGCGCCGACGACGTGCTGGTCGGCAAGGTCACGCCCAAGGGCGAAACTCAGCTGACGCCGGAAGAAAAGCTGCTGCGCGCCATCTTCGGTGAAAAGGCGTCCGACGTTAAGGACACCTCGCTGCGCGTGCCCTCGGGCATGACCGGCACCGTGATCGACGTGCAAGTGTTCACGCGTGAAGGCATCGTGCGCGACAAGCGCGCCCAGTCCATCATCGACGATGAGCTGCGCCGCTATCGTCAAGACCTGAACGACCAGCTGCGCATCGTTGAAAACGACCAGTTCGACCGTATCGAAAAGATGCTGGTCAACAAGACCGTCAACGGCGGCCCGCGCAAGCTGGCCAAGGGCGCCACGATCACCAAGGCTTACCTGGCAGATCTGGACCGCTGGCAGTGGTTCGACATCCGTCTGGCCGATGAGCCGCACGCTGTCGTGCTGGAACAGGCCAAGGAATCGCTCGAGCAGAAGCGTCACCAGTTCGATCTGGCGTTCGAAGAAAAGCGCAAGAAGCTGACGCAAGGCGACGAGCTGCCCCCGGGCGTGCTGAAGATGATCAAGGTCTACCTGGCCGTGAAGCGTCGTCTGCAGCCTGGCGACAAGATGGCCGGCCGTCACGGCAACAAGGGTGTGGTCTCGCGCATCACGCCGGTGGAAGACATGCCTCACATGGCTGACGGTACGCCGGCCGACATCGTTCTGAACCCGCTGGGCGTGCCCTCGCGGATGAACGTCGGTCAGGTGCTGGAAGTGCACTTGGGCTGGGCTGCCAAGGGCGTGGGTCATCGCATCGCCGATCTGCTGCGCGACGAGCGCACTGCGCAGGTCAAGAACGTCCGCGCCTACCTGGACAAGGTCTACAACACGACCGGTACCGGTGCGCGCATTGACGAGCTGACCGACGAAGAAGTCATGGAAATGGCCCAGAACCTCAAGAACGGCGTGCCGTTCGCGACGCCCGTCTTCGACGGCGCGACCGAAGAGGAAATCACCACGATGCTGGAACTGGCCTATCCGGACGACGTCGCCAAGCGCATGGCGCTGACGCCTTCGCGTACCCAGGCGTGGCTGTACGACGGCCGCACGGGCGAGAAGTTCGAGCGCCCCGTGACCGTCGGCTACATGCACTACCTGAAGCTGCACCACTTGGTCGACGACAAGATGCACGCGCGTTCCACTGGTCCGTACTCGCTCGTTACCCAGCAACCGCTGGGCGGCAAGGCGCAGTTCGGCGGCCAGCGTTTCGGGGAAATGGAAGTGTGGGCGCTGGAAGCATACGGCGCCGCCTACACCCTGCAAGAAATGCTGACGGTGAAGTCGGACGACATCAACGGCCGTACCAAGGTTTACGAAAACATCGTCAAGGGCGACCACGTCATCGACGCCGGCATGCCGGAATCGTTCAACGTGCTGGTCAAGGAAATCCGCTCGTTGGCCCTGGACATGGATTTGGAGCGTAACTAATGAAAGCGCTACTCGACCTCTTTAAGCAAGTCTCGCAAGACGAGCAGTTCGATGCCATCAAGATCGGCATCGCCTCGCCCGAGAAGATCCGTTCGTGGTCTTACGGCGAAGTTCGCAAGCCCGAGACCATCAACTACCGCACGTTCAAGCCCGAGCGCGACGGCCTGTTCTGCTCCAAGATCTTTGGCCCGATCAAAGACTACGAGTGCTTGTGCGGCAAGTACAAGCGCCTGAAGCATCGTGGCGTGATCTGCGAAAAGTGCGGCGTTGAAGTTACCGTTGCCAAGGTTCGCCGTGAACGCATGGGCCACATCGAGCTGGCCAGCCCCGTCGCGCACATCTGGTTCCTGAAGAGCCTGCCGTCGCGTCTGGGCATGGTGCTCGACATGACCCTGCGCGACATCGAACGCGTGCTGTACTTCGAAGCCTGGTGCGTGATCGAACCTGGCATGACGCCGCTCAAGCGCGGCCAGATCATGTCGGATGACGATTTCCTCGCCAAGACCGAAGAATACGGCGACGACTTCCGTGCCCTGATGGGCGCTGAAGCCGTGCGCGAACTGCTGCGTACCATCGACATCGACCGCGAAGTGGAAACGCTGCGCGGCGAACTGAAGGCCACCAGCTCGGAAGCCAAGATCAAGAAGATCTCCAAGCGCCTGAAGGTGCTGGAAGGCTTCCAGAAGTCGGGCATCAAGGCCGAGTGGATGGTCATGGAAGTGCTGCCCGTGCTGCCGCCGGACCTGCGTCCGCTGGTGCCGCTGGACGGCGGCCGCTTCGCGACCTCCGACCTGAACGACCTGTACCGCCGCGTCATCAACCGCAACAACCGCTTGAAGCGCCTTCTGGAGCTCAAGGCGCCGGAAATCATCCTGCGCAACGAAAAGCGGATGCTGCAGGAAGCCGTCGACTCGCTGCTGGACAACGGCCGCCGTGGCAAAGCCATGACGGGCGCCAACAAGCGCCAGCTCAAGTCGCTGGCCGACATGATCAAGGGCAAGAGCGGTCGTTTCCGTCAGAACCTGCTGGGCAAGCGCGTCGACTACTCGGGCCGTTCGGTCATCGTGGTGGGTCCGCAGCTCAAGCTGCATCAGTGCGGCCTGCCCAAGCTGATGGCCCTGGAACTGTTCAAGCCGTTCATCTTCAATCGTCTGGAGATGATGGGCCTGGCCACGACCATCAAGGCTGCCAAGAAGCTGGTGGAAAGCCAGGAACCGGTGGTCTGGGACATCCTGGAAGAAGTCATCCGCGAACACCCGGTCATGCTGAACCGTGCGCCCACGCTGCACCGTTTGGGCATCCAGGCGTTCGAGCCGGTCCTGATCGAAGGCAAGGCCATCCAGCTGCACCCGCTGGTTTGCGCGGCGTTCAACGCCGACTTCGACGGTGACCAGATGGCCGTCCACGTGCCGCTGTCGCTGGAAGCCCAGCTCGAAGCGCGCACGCTGATGCTGGCGTCGAACAACGTGCTGTTCCCGGCTAACGGCGAACCGTCGATCGTGCCGTCCCAGGATATCGTGCTGGGTCTGTACTACACGACGCGCGAGCGCATCAACGGCAAGGGCGAAGGCATCTTCTTCACCGACGTCGCTGAAGTGCAGCGTGCCTACGACAACGGCGAAGTCGAACTGCAAACCCGCATTACCGTGCGTCTGAAAGAGCACGAGCGCGACGAAGCAGGCGAATGGCAGCCGGTGATCCGCCGTCACGAAACGACGGTCGGCCGCGCGCTGCTGTCCGAAATCCTGCCCAAGGGCCTGCCCTTCACCGTCTTGAACAAGGCGCTGAAGAAGAAGGAAATCTCGCGCCTGATCAACCAGTCGTTCCGCCGTTGCGGCCTGCGCGACACGGTGATCTTTGCCGACAAGCTGATGCAGTCCGGCTTCAAGCTGGCCACGCGCGGCGGTATCTCGATCGCCATGGGCGACATGCTGATCCCGACCGCCAAGGAAGGCATCCTGGCCGAAGCCAGCCGCGAAGTGAAGGAAATCGACAAGCAGTACTCGTCGGGTCTGGTCACGTCCCAAGAACGCTACAACAACGTGGTGGACATCTGGGGCAAGGCCGGCGACAAGGTCGGCAAGGCGATGATGGAACAACTGGCCACCGAGCCCGTGATCAACCGTCACGGCGAAGAAGTGCGCCAGGAATCGTTCAACTCCATCTACATGATGGCTGACTCGGGCGCCCGCGGTTCGGCCGCCCAGATCCGCCAGCTGGCCGGTATGCGCGGCCTGATGGCCAAGCCGGACGGTTCCATTATCGAAACGCCCATTACCGCGAACTTCCGTGAAGGCCTGAACGTACTCCAGTACTTCATCTCGACTCACGGCGCGCGTAAGGGTCTGGCCGATACGGCACTGAAGACCGCGAACTCGGGCTACCTGACCCGTCGTCTGGTCGACGTGACGCAAGACTTGGTGATCACCGAGGACGATTGCGGCACGTCGCAGGGCTACAACATGAAGGCCCTGGTGGAAGGCGGTGAAGTCATCGAACCGCTGCGCGACCGCATCCTGGGCCGCGTGGCTGCCATCGACATCATCAACCCGGACACGCAGGAAACGGCCATCACCGCCGGCTCCTTGCTGGACGAAGACATGGTCGACATGATCGACCGTATCGGTGTGGACGAAGTCAAGGTCCGCACGCCGCTGACGTGCGAAACGCGTCACGGTCTGTGCGCGCACTGCTACGGCCGTGACCTCGGCCGCGGCTCGCCGGTCAACCAGGGCGAAGCGGTTGGCGTTATCGCCGCCCAGTCCATCGGTGAACCGGGCACGCAGCTGACGATGCGTACGTTCCACATCGGTGGCGCGGCGTCGCGTTCGGCCCTGGCCAGCGCGGTGGAAACCAAGTCTAGCGGCGCGGTTGGCTTTGCCAGCACGATGCGGTATGTCACCAACGCCAAGGGCGAACGCATCGCGATTTCGCGTTCGGGCGAACTGGCGATCTTCGACGACAACGGCCGCGAACGCGAACGCCACAAGATCCCGTACGGCGCGACCGTGCTGGTGGGCGATGGCGAAGCCGTGAAGGCTGGCGCGCGTCTGGCGACGTGGGACCCGCTGACCCGTCCGATCGTGTCGGAATACGGCGGCGCCGTCCGCTTCGAGAACATCGAAGAAGGCGTGACCGTTGCCAAGCAGGTGGACGAAGTCACCGGCCTGTCGACGCTCGTCGTCATCACGCCCAAGACCCGTGGCGGCAAGATCGTCATGCGTCCGCAGATCAAGCTGGCCAACGAGAACGGCGACGACGTCAAGATCGCCGGCACCGATCACTCGGTGAACATCACGTTCCCGGTGGGCGCGCTGATTACCGTGCGTGACGGCCAGCAGGTTGCCGTGGGTGAAGTTCTGGCGCGTATTCCGCAAGAATCGCAAAAGACCCGCGACATTACCGGCGGTCTGCCGCGTGTGGCCGAACTGTTCGAAGCCCGTTCGCCGAAGGATGCCGGCATGCTCGCCGACGTCACCGGTACGGTTTCGTTCGGTAAGGACACCAAGGGCAAGCAGCGTCTGGTCATCACCGACCTGGAAGGCGTGAGCCACGAGTTCCTGATTCCGAAGGAAAAGCAGGTTCTGGTGCACGACGGTCAAGTGGTGAACAAGGGCGAAATGATCGTGGACGGCCCGGCCGATCCCCACGACATCCTGCGCCTGCAAGGCATCGAGAAGCTGGCGACCTACATCGTCGACGAAGTGCAGGACGTGTACCGTCTGCAGGGCGTGAAGATCAACGACAAGCACATTGAAGTGATTGTTCGTCAGATGCTGCGCCGCGTGAACATCGTTGATGCTGGCGATACCGAGTTCATCCCGGGCGAGCAGGTCGAGCGTTCCGAGCTGTTGAACGCGAACGACCGTTGCATCGCGGAAGACCGCATCCCCGCGACGTACGACAACGTGCTGCTGGGTATCACGAAGGCCTCGCTGTCGACCGACTCGTTCATCTCGGCTGCCTCGTTCCAGGAAACCACGCGTGTCCTGACCGAAGCCGCCATCATGGGCAAGCGCGACGACCTGCGTGGCCTGAAGGAAAACGTCATCGTCGGCCGCCTGATTCCGGCGGGTACCGGCCTGGCGTACCACCACGCCCGCCGCGACAAGGAAGAGCTGGAGGCCGCGGAACGCGAAGCCGCCCGCCAGCTGGCCAACCCGTTCGAAGACTCGCCGGTCACGGTGGGCTCGGACGCCGATGCCCCGTCGGCCGACGTGGGTACCGAGGACGCCGCCGAATAAGCGGATTGTCCGGCGAATCCCCCGCGCGGTACCGGCGGGGGAGGCCAGAAGCAAAAAGGCCGCTGATGCGAATCAGCGGCCTTTTTTTATCTGGGCGCAGGTGTTTTCGTCTTATTTTGAGGCTTGGCCTTTGGCGCGCTGGAACACCGGGCCCCAGACGGGATGGCCGGCCTCATTGGTAGCCAGCTCGAAAGCCGGGTCCAGCTGCAGGATACGGGCGAAGCTGTCCTCGCAAAGTTGGGCGTAACGGCTGACGCAGTAGCTGAACGCCTGCAGCTTGTAGGCCTCGATGCGTACGGCCTTGCTAGACGATGCCAGTTCATCGGACTTGGCGACCTGGCGGATGACTTCGCCGTACCGGCCGGCGCTGTACTGGTCGCGCACCTGCTGCAGCTGGGCCAGCGCCTCGGGCGTGGGTGGTTTTTCCGGCGGGGAGGAGGGCAGGCCGACGCAGCCGGCCAGCAAGGCCGATAATCCAAGCAAACTGCCAACTAAGCGAATTTTCATAGGCGTTCAACGAATTGAGGGATTTTGGCGATACGCTATCGTGCCACAGCCTGATGCGCTCGGACATTTTCGGCAATGTCCTTGCGTAACGGATTGGATAATATTCCGCTTATCAGCCGTCAACCAAAATTTTTGCGTTCATCGCGCAGTATTGAATATGTCCTCATCCGCCGGCCTGCATACGCCGCGCAGCCCATTTTCAGGGGCTGCGCCGCTAGCCTTGCGCCCCTTGAGCGCCATCGCCGCCAGCGCGGCGGGCGGCGTGCCGGAAGCACGCATCAAGCGGCTGCTGTCGGATTTGCTGCCATCGCTGATGGGCCTGCACGCGCAGGGCGAAATATGTGGCGACATTTCCCTGGATACGGTCGGCATGGACGAAGGCGCGCGTGCGCATTTGCTGCCCGAATTGTCGGTGCCGCGGTCGCGCCGGGCGGGCGTGACGCCCGCGCCGGGATTTGCCCCGTTCGAGCTGTACACCGACTCGGCGGATTGGCCGCGAGGCCCCTGGACGGACGTCTACGCGCTATGCGCGGTCATGCACGCCCTGGTCATCGGCCACCGCCCGCCGCCCGCGCCCGAACGCCGGGCCACCGACAGCTATGAACCCCTGGCCTCGCTGGGCCTGGCAAAATACACACCGGCATTTCTCAGCGTGATCGACCGGGGCCTGGCGATGTTGCCCGTCGACCGTCCCCAGACCCTGGCGGAACTGGCCACGATGCTGAGCATATCCGCGTACGCCGAGGCCGCGCCGGTCGCTAATGATCCGGCCGTCGCCGAAGTCGCCGCCGCACCAGTGGCGCCCGTGGAGGCCGTGGGCAAGCCCCGCGGGGCAGGACGGCCGCTGCTGGCGCTGTTGCTGGTAGTGGCTCTGGTTGGCGTAGGCGTCTACGCCTGGCTCCACGTCGGGCCTGGCGCGAGCAACGCCTTGATTACCCGGTCCGAGGTGGTGCAGCCCAATCCACCCGCTGTCCAGCCGGCGCCGCCGGCCACCGCGCTGGCGCAGCCGCCTCAGCCGGCGGCGGTCCTGCCGCAGGCCGCCGAGTCTGGCTCAGGCTCGGCGGGATCGGCTTCTGCAACGGCTCCGGCGCCGACTGGGGTGCCTGCGCCTGGAACGGCTGCACCATCGCCTGGAGCGGCTTCGCCAGCGCCCGGCATTCCGGCCTCACCGGACGGTGGTGCCGCAACGCCCGCGCCCGATGCCAATCCATCAGTGCTGGTGGATCCGAGCCAGGGGGGAGAGCCATCCGCGCACGACCTGCAACCGCCCGCCGCGGCTGCCCAGGAAGACGCGCCCAAGCCGAAACCCGTGCCTGTCCTGGTGCGCCTGGATATCCGCCCGTGGGGCGAGGTCTGGATCAACGGCATCGCGCGCGGCATCAGTCCGCCGGTGAAGGAGTTGCGGCTCATCCCCGGCAAGTACAAGGTGGTGCTGCGCAACGCCGATCTGCCGCCTTATCGCGCAACGCTCGAAATCAAGCCGGGCAAGCCTGCCGTCATTTCGCACGTCTTCCAATAACGCACAGCGGGCCTGCGCCGGGCATCAAGTGGCCGGCATATCGTCGGGTGCGGCCGGCAGCTGCAGCGTAAAGACCGAGCCCACGCCTACTTCGCTGCTGACCTCGACCTCGCCGCCATGGCGCTGCGCGACGGTGCGCACGAACGCCAGCCCCAGACCCGCCCCGCCCACATCGGTTTTGGTATCGACGCCGACGCGGGAAAACGGCTCGAACAGCCGCGCCAGGTCTTGCTGGGCGATGCCTTGCCCCTGGTCGCGGATGGTGGCGCGCCAATAGCCTGGCCTCGCATCGATGCTGCATTCGATGCGGGTTTGCACGGGGCTGTACTTGATGGCGTTGTCGATCAGATTGCATAGCGCCCGCATCAGCAGCGTCTGGTCGCCGCGCACATAGGCCGCCGGCAGCGGCGCGCGCACTTCCAGCTGGATGCCGCGCTTGTGCGCGGAGGCCCAGAACTCGTCCACGCTATCTTGAAGCAGGCCGCCCAGGTCCAGGTCGACCGCATGAAGGGTCATCGATTCCGCCCGCGTAAGGTGGACGAAATCGTCGACCAGATGCAGCGTGCGGTTGGCCAGCGCGGCGATGCGCGTGAGCGTGTCATCCTTGCCCGACGGCGCGCCACCGCCTTCCTGCGTCATCTCGACCAGCGCCAGGATCGAGCTTTGCGGCGCCCGCATGTCGTGCGAAATGAAGCGCAGGGTTTCTTCGCGCTGACGTTCCGCCTGGCGGATGCCGGAGATGTCGGTCAATGTGGCCACCGTACCGGCGAAGTTGCCTTCGGCCGTGTGGATCGGCGCGCACTTCAGGATCAGATCGCGGCCGGCGCGGTCGCGCACTTCCAGGTCGGCCGTCCAGGGCGATTGGTCGGACACCGGCCCCTGGCCGCTCAGCACCTGGGCCACGCGTTGCCGCGTCGATTCATCGCTGATGGTCTTCTCGAGCAGATGCGTGGCGGGATGCCCGACACGGGGCGGGCGCATGCCCAGGCGCTGGAAGTACATCACGGCGGCCTGGTTGCGAAATTGCATGCGGCCTTCCTGGTCGAACACCAGCGTCGCGTCGGGCATGCCGTCCAGGCCGTCGGCCAGGAATCGTCGCAGGTTCCGTACGCGGGCCAGGGCGCGCCGCAATTCACCGACCCGGCTTTCGAGTGACGCGCTGGGCCCGCTGGATTGCGCCCGGGCCTCGTTCAGCACCGGTGGATATTCGCGCTGCAGCCGTCGGAGCTCGTTGTCCATGTAGCGTAGCGCGGCCTCCTGGCTGCGCCAGCTCCAGAGAGGGTAGCAAAGCGCCACGCCCATCAGCGCGGCGGTCGGCGCGAACCAGAGATAACTGTGGCCCAGCAGCAGCAGGCTGGCCGTCAACACCACGATCAGCAAGCCGATATTGACCAGCAGCGCCTGGTTCGGGGACAGGCGCCACAATGCCAGGCAGGCCAGCAGCACGGGCAAGGCGGAGAACAGTGCATTGAGCCAGGGGGCGGGCGGCTGGAAGGCGATGTCATCTTTGGCCGCCTGCAGCAGATTGGCGATGATCTCCACGCCGGGCATGCCGCTGACCTCATGGGAAACCGGCGTCGTGTACGCATCGCCCAGGCCGGTCGCCCAGGCGCCCACCAGCACGTATTTGCCGCGGATCTGCTCAGGCGGCACGTCGCCGCGCAGGACCGACAGATAGGACACGGCGCGAGTATGCGCGGCGGGGCCGGCATAGGGGATCAGGATGCTGCCGTCCGGGGAGGCGCGCCCCAGCAGCCTTTCGCCCAACGCGGCCTGTCCGCCCACGTCCAGCATGCTCAGCGCGAAGTGCTGCCAGCGTTCGCCGGCGAACCGGGCGGTCAGCGCCGCAGAGCGCAATACGCCGTCGGCGTCGATGCTGGCGTTGATGAAGCCGCTGCCGGCCGCGGCCTGCGCCAAGAGCGGGATGGGTGCGCTGATGGAAGACGGATAGGTGAGGCGGTCCAGCACGACAGGCAGGATAGTGCGGCCATTGCGCCGCAGGCTGTCGGCCAGGATCGTGTCGTCGTTGGGGTGGACGGTATCGGGCTCGGCGAAGATCAGGTCCAGTCCGACCGCGCGGGCGCCTTGCAGGCGGTCCAGCAAGGCCGCATGCACGGCGCGGCGCCAAGGCCAGCGGCCCAGCGCGTCGATGCTGGTGTCGTCGATCGCGACGATGAGAATGTCGGGCGACATGTCGCGTCCGGTCAGCGCGACGGCGCGGTCATAGAGGATCTGGTCGATTCGCCCCAAGCCGTTGAAAGAGCCCAGCAGCGCGGCTAGCAGCGCCAGCGTCACCGTCAACCACAGGCCTGATCGCGAGGTCCGGTCGATGGAATCGGTGGCGTCTGCCATGGCCGTCTGTTCAATACTCGGTCAAGGTCACGAATCCGCCGGAGCCGGTCGCCACGCCCAGGCCGCTGCTGGTCATGAGTTGGTTCACGCCAGTGAACGTGGCTATGGCGTCTTGGCCGCCCAAGCCCAGCTCGTCAATTGCCCGCACCGACACGTAGAACGTGCCGGGGCCCGGCGCGCTGAAGCGAATGTCCGCGCTGGCGAAAGAGGTCGAGGACACCGGCTGCGTGCCATCGGCGTCGCGCGAGACGCGCACCAGGTAGCTGTGCGCGCCGGGCACGGGGGCGAAGGCGCTGGTCCACGCGCCGCCGCCCGCGCGTTCGGGTTGACCGAGCTGCGGGGCCGCCAGCAGCGGCCGCAAGCCCGACACCTGTCCATCCGCGCCGATAGCCGCGCCGTAGCCTTTCGCCACGGCAACCGGCTGCGCGGGCGTCGCGCCCGGCGCATGGGGCTGCAATCGCACGCTGCCTTCCAGCACTTCGCTATGCACGCCCTGGCTGCCGCTTTGCACGCGGAAGCGCGTCCCGCGTACGCCGGTGACCGCCACGGGCGTGCGGATTTCGAAGCGGCCCACGCCTTGTCCGGCCGGCGCGACGGTGGATTCCACGCTGCCGCGCTCGACATGGATGACGGAATCCGTCAGGTCGGTGCCCTCGAATTGCCGCAGGCGGGTCAGCTCGACGGCGCCGTCGGCCGGCAGCGTCAGCTTGGAACCGTCGGCCAGTTCCAGCGTGACGAAACCGTTGGGCGCAGTAACGACCTTGCTGCCTTCGGCGACGTTGGCCCCCGGCTTGAGTGCCTGTCCATTCAGGTTTGCCTGGCCGCTGACGTGGACCACGCGCGCGTCGGCGGAGCGTTCGGGAATCA
Source organism: Achromobacter sp. UMC71 (assembly GCF_014170305.1). GTDB lineage: Bacteria > Pseudomonadota > Gammaproteobacteria > Burkholderiales > Burkholderiaceae_B > Achromobacter. The sequence continues at coordinate 60,817 of NZ_LZZT01000006.1, read as the reverse complement.
TCGACAGCGGGATGCGCAATTCCAGGCCGATGGGCAGCCGTTCCGGCGTGGTGACGCTGTTGAGCGTCTGCAGCGGGCTCCAGTTGGCCTGGTTGCGCGTGTACGTTGCGGCGATGTTGATCAACGTGTCGCCTTGGCGCACGCGATAGATGAAGTTCTCTCCCAGGGCACCGGCGGGTTGGCTATGAGAGGAAGTAGCGAGCAGCAGGCCGGAAAGCAAGGCAAGCAAAGAAAGCGCGCGGCAGCGGCTCATGACTTTCAAATCTCCAGGTAATGCCGCCAGGCGCTAGGGCCCGGGGGGCGGACTGTCGTCGGCCGGGCTGATCAGCTCCAGCCGGTAGCCAAGCGCATAGGACGAACTCAGGCGCACGCCGTGTTCCGGGCGCAGCTGAAGCTTTTGCCGGATGTTGGACAGATGAGTGTCCAGCGTGCGAGAGGTGGCGGGAATCTCGCGATTCCAGACACATTCGGCCAGTACGTCACGCGACATGAGCCGACCCAGGTTGCGGAAAAAGAGCAGCGCGAGCTCGAATTCCTTGGGTGCCAGTGCGACCGGGGCGCCGTTGAGCGAGATCGTGCGCGGCGCGGGATCGATGCGGTAATTGGCGACATCGAATGCTTCATTGGCCGGCTCCGCGATCTGGCTGCGCCGCAGCAGGGCCGCGACGCGCGCCAACAATTCGAGCGGCCGCAAGGGTTTGACGATGTAGTCGTCGGCGCCGGCGCGCAGGCCTTCGACCAGGTCGTCTTCGCTGGAGCGGTTGGTCAGAAAGATGACTGGAACGCGCGGGCCGATGTTGGCGCGCAGCCAGCGCACGACATCATCGCCATCGATATCGGGCAGGTGCCAGTCCAGCAGCACCAGATCGAATGTCTCGGTGCGCAACGCGGCAAGCAGGTCGCGGCTCTGTTGATAGCTGGTGCAGGTATACCCTGCGGCAGTCAGGACTTGCTGGATGCGTTTGGCCTGGTCCAGGTCGTCTTCCAGCGACGCGATTTTCATCAGACGTGGTCTCGCGAAGGTTGGCTGCGCAAGTGCGCCCTATGGCGCCCTACTGCAAGAAGGGAAAGGATTTGTGTAATGGAATGATAACTCGGGCGGCGTCACTGTTGGCTACGTTGTGCCAAGAACTGTCAAACATTGCAAAGTTAACGAATCTTGACTGGGGTTGTTGCACAACAACAGGCCAAACTGTCCCGAACCGTCCAGTCAACCGGCGCAGTCTGCCGGAAGCTGGAGGGGCGAAGGGATGGAAAGAACATATGAATCAATTGCGCGTACTGATGATGTCGCCGGACGAGGCTGCACGTAACACCGCTGTGTCCGCACTGCTTCAAGCTGGGATTTCGGCCCGTGGCTGCTCGACGTCCCTGGAATTGTTTGGCCTGCTCAGCAACGGCAGCTACGACGCCGTGGTGCTGAATGTGGGCACCCTGGGCGAGGTAGGCTATGCCCTGGTGGCCCGCTTGCATGGATCGTCGTCGTTGGGGATCGTGGTGATGGGCAGCAATCTGTCCCTGGATACCCGCCTACGTTGCCTGCAGAGCGGCGCCGACGCCTGCCTGCCGCCGCCGCAGGATCCCCGCGAACTCGCCTGCATCCTGCTGGCGTTGGCCCGGCGCCTGCCGGCCGGCCAGGACAACGCGACGATGGAAGAGCCCGCCCAGGGGCAATGGGAATTGCGCGACCAGGGCTGGACGCTGGCCGCGCCGTCCGGCGCCACTATTTCGCTGTCGGCCAACGAGCGGCTGATCGTGCGGTCGCTGCTGGAAGTGGCGGGCAGGGCGGTCGGGCGCAGTGAACTGGGCGACGAGCTGCGGGTGGAAGGGGGCGGCGCACGCTCCAGCGGCTCGCGCAGCATCGATGTGATCGTCAGCCGTCTGCGCCGCAAGGCCGAGATGGCGGGCGTGATGTTGCCGATCCGCACGGTTTACGGCAGCGGTTACCTGTTCGCCGATCAATAGTCGCCCGTGCCGCCTGGCGCGGGAGTAAACTGCCCTCCGGACCGCCGGTTCCCCAGGATCCGGCCCAACTTCCACGCGCCCCTCGCGGCTTTTTCAGCCGCCCGGCACCTGCGGACGGTATCGCCGCTCCGATATCGCGGGAATTTGGCCCCATTTTTGCCGACCTAGGTCCGAGCTGCGCCTAACTCGCCGTCTTTTGCCGGCAACGCGCTCGCGCGTGGCGCTTACAAAACTTTTTGACAGTGCGCCCAGTTCTAAGCTATGCTAAAGGGCTTACTGCTTTATTCGCGCGCAAAGTTTGATACCACCAGCTGGCGTATCAAGGCGCCAGGAAGACAGGTTCGGCCACACCCAAGCAACGCTTTGCCCTGCATGCATCTACTGCACGGCTAGTGAAACTTGGCGGCCCAAGACCAAAGGGGTGCGTCACGAGCCCCCGTCAACCGACGCTGCCATTTGACGGTATCAGGTTTGTGCGTTTGTCATGGTTTGTTGGCAAGCCCGCTCTTTTACGTATACGAACGTTTGAGGCGGTTTTGCGCGAACTGCCTTCTCTGAAAGCTCACTGCTTGAGGAGACGAGTACGTAAGTACTTACCAGTGGTACGTAAAAGGGATTTCAAAGGTCATGCCTACCATTAGCCAACTCGTGCGCAAGCCGCGCGAAGTCAGCATTATCAAAAGCAAGAGCCCCGCGCTCGAAAACTGCCCGCAACGCCGCGGCGTGTGCACTCGCGTGTACACCACCACCCCCAAGAAGCCGAACTCCGCTCTGCGTAAGGTTGCCAAAGTGCGTCTGACCAACGGTTACGAAGTCATTTCGTACATCGGCGGTGAAGGCCACAACCTGCAAGAGCACTCGGTGGTTCTGGTGCGTGGCGGTCGTGTCAAGGACTTGCCCGGTGTGCGTTATCACATCGTGCGCGGTTCCCTCGACCTGCAAGGCGTCAAGGATCGTAAGCAAGCCCGCTCGAAGTACGGCGCCAAGCGCCCGAAGAAGGCCTGATAACGAGTCAGCAGTACCCCGCGTGGCGGTCATCCGCCATCAGGGAAGTGCAACCGCGCCGTCCGGAATATGGGAAGGTGCGCGGCACGTAAGGGGTCGTCCTATTGGGCGGCCATGGCCGTGTAATGAAACACGGTTCAACTGAACAGACACAAGGAAGCAACAATGCCCCGTCGTCGCGAAGTACCCAAGCGCGAGATCCTGCCCGATCCCAAGTTCGGCAGCGTCGAGCTCGCCAAGTTCATGAACGTCGTCATGCTGGACGGCAAGAAGGCCGTCGCCGAGCGCATCGTTTACGGTGCCCTCGAGCAAGTGCAAACCAAGACCGGCAAAGAGCCGATCGAAGTTTTCAGCCTGGCGATCAACAACATCAAGCCGATCGTCGAAGTGAAGAGCCGCCGCGTTGGCGGTGCCAACTACCAAGTGCCGGTTGAAGTGCGCCCCGTGCGCCGCCTGGCCCTGGCTATGCGTTGGCTCCGTGAAGCCGCCAAGAAGCGTGGCGAGAAGTCGATGGATCTGCGTCTTGCTGGCGAACTGATCGACGCCTCCGAAGGTCGTGGCGCCGCAATGAAGAAGCGCGAAGACACGCACAAGATGGCAGAGGCCAACAAGGCCTTCAGCCATTTCCGCTGGTAATTTAAGGACTAATCCACCATGGCCCGCAAAACCCCGATCGAGCGCTATCGCAACATTGGCATCTCTGCGCACATCGATGCAGGGAAAACCACCACGACCGAACGTATCCTGTTCTACACCGGCGTCAATCACAAGATTGGCGAAGTGCATGATGGCGCAGCCACCATGGACTGGATGGAGCAAGAGCAAGAGCGTGGCATCACCATTACGTCGGCAGCTACGACGGCGTTTTGGCGTGGCATGGCCGGCAACTACCCCGAACACCGCATCAACATCATCGACACCCCGGGGCACGTGGACTTCACCATCGAGGTGGAACGTTCCATGCGCGTCCTGGACGGTGCTTGCATGGTCTACTGCGCGGTGGGCGGTGTTCAGCCTCAGTCCGAAACCGTGTGGCGTCAAGCCAACAAGTACGGCGTGCCGCGTCTGGCGTTCGTCAACAAGATGGACCGCACCGGCGCCAATTTCTTCAAGGTCTATGACCAACTGAAGACGCGTCTGCGCGCGAACCCCGTGCCCATCGTGATCCCCATCGGCGCCGAAGACACGTTCCAAGGCGTGGTCGATCTGGTCAAGATGAAAGCCATCATCTGGGACGAAGCCAGCCAAGGTACCAAGTTCGACTACAAGGACATTCCGGCCGAGCTGGAAGGTGCTGCGAACGAATGGCGCGAAAAGCTGGTTGAAGCCGCCGCCGAATCGTCGGAAGAGCTGATGAACAAGTACCTGGAAACGGGTACGCTGGACGAAGCCGAAATCAACCTGGCTATCCGTCAACGCACCATCGCTGGCGAAATCCAGCCGATGCTGTGCGGCACCGCCTTCAAGAACAAGGGCGTGCAGCGCATGCTGGACGCGGTCATCGACTACCTGCCTTCGCCCGTGGATATTCCCCCGGTCGACGGCATGGACGACGATGGCAACCCGGTTCAGCGTACGGCTGACGACGGCGAGAAGTTCTCGGCCCTGGCGTTCAAGCTGATGAGCGATCCGTTCGTCGGCCAGCTGACCTTCGTGCGCGTTTACTCGGGCGTCCTGAAGTCGGGCGATACGGTCTACAACCCCATCAAGGGCAAGAAGGAACGTATCGGCCGCATTCTGCAGATGCACGCGAACAACCGCGAAGAAATCAAGGAAGTGTTGGCAGGCGACATCGCCGCCGTGGTGGGTCTGAAAGACGTGACCACCGGCGAAACGCTGTGCGACATCGACTCCCACATCCTGCTCGAACGCATGGTGTTCCCGGAGCCCGTGATTTCGCAGGCTGTTGAACCCAAGTCGAAGGCTGACCAGGAAAAGATGGGTCTGGCGCTGTCGCGTCTGGCCCAGGAAGATCCGTCGTTCCGCGTGCGTAGCGACGAAGAATCCGGCCAAACCATCATTTCCGGCATGGGCGAGCTGCACCTGGAAATTCTGGTCGACCGCATGAAGCGCGAATTCGGCGTGGAAGCAAACGTCGGCAAGCCCCAGGTTGCCTACCGCGAAACCATCCGCAAGACCTGCGAAGAAGTCGAAGGCAAGTTCGTCAAGCAGTCGGGCGGCCGTGGTCAGTACGGTCACGTGGTCCTGAAGGTCGAACCGCTTGCTCCTGGCGGCGGTTACGAATTCGTGGACGCCATCAAGGGCGGTGTGGTTCCTCGCGAATACATCCCCGCGGTGGACAAGGGCATCCAGGAAACGCTGCCTTCGGGCGTGCTGGCTGGCTACCCGATCGTCGACGTCAAGGTCACGCTGTTCTTCGGTTCGTACCACGATGTGGACTCGAACGAAAACGCGTTCAAGATGGCCGGCTCCATGGCATTCAAGGAAGGTCTGCGCAAGGCCAGCCCCGTGCTGCTGGAACCGATGATGGCCGTTGAAGTCGAAACGCCCGAAGACTACGCTGGTACCGTGATGGGCGATCTGTCCTCGCGTCGCGGCATGGTCCAAGGCATGGACGACATGGTTGGCGGCGGCAAGACCATCAAGGCTGAAGTTCCCCTGGCCGAGATGTTCGGTTACGCCACGAACCTGCGTTCGCTGACGCAAGGTCGTGCCACGTACACGATGGAATTCAAGCATTACTCCGAGGCCCCCAAGAACGTCGCTGACGAAGTCATCGCCGCTCGGGCCAAGTAAATAACCCTTGTCGGGCCGCCCATCCGGGCGGTCCCGGCAGAAATCCAAGTTTCCTTGAAAGTTAAAGGATAGAGATCATGGCAAAAGGCAAGTTTGAACGTACCAAGCCGCACGTGAACGTGGGTACGATTGGTCACGTTGACCACGGCAAAACGACGTTGACGGCGGCGATCACGACCGTTCTGTCGAGCAAGTTTGGCGGCGAAGCCAAGGGCTACGACCAGATCGATGCAGCTCCTGAAGAAAAGGCACGCGGTATCACGATCAACACGGCTCACGTCGAGTACGAAACGGAATCGCGTCACTACGCGCACGTTGACTGCCCGGGCCACGCCGACTACGTCAAGAACATGATCACGGGCGCGGCCCAGATGGACGGCGCGATCCTGGTCGTGTCGGCCGCTGACGGTCCGATGCCGCAAACGCGTGAACACATCCTGCTGAGCCGCCAGGTTGGCGTGCCGTACATCATCGTCTTCCTGAACAAGGCTGACATGGTTGACGACGCCGAGCTGCTCGAGCTGGTGGAAATGGAAGTTCGCGAGCTGCTGTCCAAGTACGACTTCCCGGGTGATGACACCCCGATCGTCAAGGGTTCGGCCAAGCTGGCGCTGGAAGGCGACAAGGGCGAACTGGGCGAGCAAGCGATTCTGTCGCTGGCGCAAGCGCTGGACACCTACATCCCGACGCCTGAGCGTGCCGTTGACGGCGCGTTCCTGATGCCGGTTGAAGACGTGTTCTCGATCTCGGGTCGCGGCACCGTGGTGACCGGCCGTATCGAACGTGGCGTGGTCAAGGTCGGCGAAGAAATCGAAATCGTCGGTATCGTTCCGACGGTCAAGACGACTTGCACCGGCGTGGAAATGTTCCGCAAGCTGCTGGACCAAGGTCAAGCCGGCGACAACGTGGGCATCCTGCTGCGCGGCACCAAGCGTGAAGACGTCCAGCGCGGCCAAGTGCTGGCCAAGCCGGGCTCGATCACCCCGCACACGGACTTCACGTCCGAGGTGTACATCCTGTCCAAGGAAGAAGGCGGCCGTCACACTCCGTTCTTCAACGGCTATCGTCCCCAGTTCTACTTCCGCACGACGGACGTGACGGGCACGATCGACCTGCCGGCCGACAAGGAAATGGTTCTGCCGGGCGACAACGTGACGATGACCGTCAAGCTGCTGGCCCCGATCGCCATGGAAGAAGGTCTGCGTTTCGCCATCCGTGAAGGCGGTCGTACCGTCGGCGCCGGCGTCGTCGCCAAGATCCTGAAGTAAGCCGGATCACTAAGCAGCACACAACCAGCGAGGGCGATCAAAGCCCTCGCCTCTCGTTCTTTAGGAAACGCCATGAAAAACCAAAAGATCCGTATCCGCTTGAAAGCCTTCGATTACAAGCTGATCGATCAATCGGCCGCTGAAATCGTCGACACCGCCAAGCGCACGGGCGCCGTTGTCCGCGGCCCGGTGCCGCTGCCCACGCGTATCCGCCGTTACGACGTGCTGCGTTCGCCGCACGTCAACAAGACGTCGCGTGACCAGTTCGAAATCCGTACCCATCAGCGCCTGATGGACATCGTTGATCCTACCGACAAGACCGTTGACGCTCTGATGCGTCTGGACCTGCCGGCCGGCGTCGACGTCGAAATCGCGCTGCAGTAAGGCGTATCGGGTCCGCTACCTTCGCCAGTGGACTCGCAAGAATGGCCGCAATCCTCCGGGACTGCGGCCATTTGTTTTTGCGCCACAGCGTGATGCCGAGATGGCGGGGCAGGGCGTGTTTTACGCTAAGTACTTGTGCTGCCTGAAAAAATCATGCTAATATGCGAAGCTTGCCATTTTGTGGCGAGTCTAACTATGGCAAAAGCCTAAGTTACCCCAGCGTATCGGGAAACCAATCGGGAAACCAATACGCCAGGAAACGAGGGCTACGCCAGGTTGAACATAGTCGTAGGGCAAAGGCCGTTACCTTTTGCCTGATTAGCCCCGACCAATCGCAGTCGGGAATGGAGAATACGATGTCGAATTCGACACCCACGCCCGCCGCTCACCGGCTGGGGCTGGTGGGTCGCAAGGTCGGCATGACCCGCATTTTTACCGAGGAAGGTGAATCCATCCCGGTAACCGTGCTGGACGTGTCGAACAACCGCGTGACCCAAGTTAAGTCGCTGGAAACCGACGGCTATGCCGCGATCCAAGTGGCTTATGGCACCCGTCGTGCCTCGCGTGTGGCTCAGCCGCAAACGGGCCACTACGCCAAAGCCGGCGTTGAAGCCGGTAGCATCCTCAAAGAATTCCGCCTGGATCCCGCTCGCGCCGCTGAATTTGCGGCCGGTTCGGTGATCGCCGTGGAATCGGTGTTCGAGGCCGGCCAACAGGTCGACGTCACGGGCACCACCATTGGTAAAGGCTTCGCCGGTACCATCAAGCGTCACCACTTCGGTTCGCAACGCGCGTCGCACGGTAACTCCCGTTCGCACCGCGTGCCGGGCTCGATTGGTCAAGCACAAGATCCGGGCCGTATTTTCCCGGGTAAGCGCATGGCCGGTCACCTGGGTGACGTCACCCGCACCGTTCAAAACCTCGACGTCGTTCGCGTTGACGTGGAACGCGGCCTGCTGCTGGTCAAGGGCGCTGTCCCCGGCCACGCTGGCGCCGACATCGTCGTGCGCCCGGCCATCAAGGCCCCGGCCAAGAAGGGAGCGTAAGTAAATGGATCTCAAGCTCCTGAACGACCAAGGTCAGGCCGCTGCAACGTTCAGCGCGCCCGACACGATCTTCGGCCGTGACTTCAACGAAGCGCTGATTCACCAGATCGTGGTGGCTTTCCAAGCCAATGCCCGTGCCGGCAACCGCGCTCAGAAGGATCGCTCGGAAGTCAAGCACTCGACCAAGAAGCCCTGGCGCCAGAAGGGTACCGGCCGCGCTCGCGCCGGTATGACTTCGTCGCCGCTGTGGCGTGGCGGTGGCCGGATTTTCCCGAACTCGCCGGAAGAGAACTTCAGCCAGAAGGTCAACAAGAAGATGTACCGCGCCGGGATTCGCTCGATCCTGTCGCAACTGGCTCGCGAAGACCGCATCGCCGTCGTCGAATCGTTTGATCTGGAATCGCCCAAGACCAAGGCTGCCGCTGCAAAGCTGAAGAGCCTGGGCCTGGACTCGGTCCTGATCATCACCGACAGCGTTGATGAGAATGTTTACCTCGCCACCCGCAACCTGCCGCACGTTGCCGTTGTCGAGCCCCGTTATGCCGATCCGTTGTCGCTGGTCCACTACAAGAAAGTGCTGATCACCAAGCCGGCCATCGCTCAACTCGAGGAGATGCTGGGATGAACGCTGAACGCTTGATGCAAGTCATTCTGGCTCCGATCGTGACCGAAAAGGCCACGTTCGTCGCTGAGAAGAATCAGCAAGTCGCTTTCCGTGTCGTGGCTGACGCTACCAAGCCGGAAATCAAGGCTGCCGTCGAACTGCTCTTCAAGGTGCAGGTCGAGTCCGTGCAGGTCCTCAACCGTAAGGGCAAAGTCAAGCGCTTTGGCCGATTCGTTGGCCGTCGCCGTAATGAGCGCAAGGCTTACGTTTCGCTCAAGGACGGCCAGGAAATCGACTTTGCGGAGGTGAAGTAAATGGCCCTCGTAAAAGTTAAGCCGACTTCGGCCGGCCGCCGTGGCATGGTGAAGGTTGTCAGTCCCAACCTGCACAAGGGTGAGCCCTACGCGCCGCTGCTGGAAAAGAAGACCCGTGGTTCTGGCCGTAACAACAACGGTCACATCACGATCCGCCACCGTGGCGGCGGTCACAAGCAACACTACCGTGTCGTCGACTTCCGTCGTGACAAGGACGGCATCCCCGCAAAGGTTGAGCGTCTGGAATACGACCCCAACCGTACGGCGCACATCGCTCTGCTGTGCTACGCCGACGGCGAACGTCGCTACATCATCGCTCCGCGCGGTCTGGAAGTGGGTGCCACGCTGCTGTCGGGTGTCGAAGCCCCGATCCGCGCCGGTAACACGCTGCCGATCCGCAACATCCCGGTGGGTACGACGATTCACTGCGTGGAAATGCTGCCCGGCAAGGGTGCCCAGATGGTCCGTTCGGCCGGCGCTTCCGCCGTCCTGCTGGCTCGCGAAGGCATCTACGCTCAGGTGCGTCTGCGCTCGGGTGAAGTCCGCCGTGTGCACATCGAATGCCGCGCCACCATTGGTGAAGTCGGTAACGAAGAACACAGCCTGCGCCAAATCGGCAAGGCCGGTGCAATGCGTTGGCGCGGTGTCCGCCCGACGGTTCGTGGCGTGGCCATGAACCCGGTCGATCACCCGCACGGTGGCGGCGAAGGCCGTACCGGTGAAGCACGCGAACCGGTCAGCCCGTGGGGCACTCCGGCGAAGGGTTTCAAGACCCGTCGCAACAAGCGGACGAACAATATGATCGTCCAACGGCGCAAGCGCAAGTAAGAGGCGAACACTATGTCACGTTCGATCAAGAAAGGCCCGTTTGTCGATGCTCACCTGATCAAAAAGGTGGACACGGCCGTCGCGGGCAAAGACAAGAAGCCGATCAAGACCTGGTCGCGTCGCTCGACGATCCTGCCCGAGTTCATCGGTCTGACGATCGCTGTGCACAACGGCAAGCAGCATGTTCCCGTGTACATCAACGAGAACATGGTCGGTCACAAGCTGGGCGAGTTCGCGCTGACCCGTACGTTCAAGGGTCACGCCGCGGACAAGAAGGCGAAGAGGTAAGCGATGGAAACTACTGCCATTATCCGTGGGGTTCACATCTCCGCTCAAAAGACGCGTCTGGTTGCGGATCTGATCCGTGGTCAGAAGGTCGGCCGTGCGCTCGAGATCCTCACCTTCTCGCCGAAGAAGGCTGCCGTCATCCTGAAGAAGGCTGTCGAGTCCGCCATCGCCAACGCCGAGCACAACGACGGCGCCGATATCGACGAACTGAAAGTCACCACGATCTTCGTGGACAAGGCTCAGTCGATGAAGCGCTTCTCCGCTCGCGCCAAGGGCCGCGGCAACCGTATCGAGAAGCAGACCTGCCATATCACGGTTAAGGTCGGAGCTTAAGGAGTCACGATGGGTCAGAAAATTCACCCCACTGGGTTCCGTCTCGCGGTCACCCGTAATTGGTCCTCGCGTTGGTTCGCCGACGACAAGGCCTTCGGCACGATGTTGGCCGAAGACATTCGCGTTCGCGAGTACCTGAAGAAGAAGCTCAAGAGCGCCTCCGTTGGTCGCGTGATCATCGAGCGTCCCGCCAAGAATGCCCGCATCACCGTCTACTCGGCTCGTCCGGGCGTGGTGATCGGCAAGCGCGGCGAAGACATCGAAAGCCTGAAGGCTGATCTGCAGCGTCTGATGGGCGTGCCTGTGCACGTCAACATCGAAGAAATCCGCAAGCCGGAAACCGATGCTCAACTGATCGCCGACTCGATCTCGCAACAGCTCGAGAAGCGCATCATGTTCCGCCGCGCCATGAAGCGCGCGATGCAGAACGCCATGCGTCTGGGTGCCCAAGGCATCAAGATCATGAGCTCGGGCCGTCTGAACGGTATCGAAATTGCCCGCACCGAGTGGTATCGCGAAGGCCGTGTGCCGCTGCACACCCTCAAGGCCAACATCGACTACGGCACCTCCGAAGCCCACACCACGTACGGCGTGATCGGCATCAAGGTCTGGGTCTACAAGGGCGACATGCTGGCCAACGGCGAATTGCCGCCGGAAACCGCAGCCCCGCGTGAAGAAGAACGTCGTCCGCGCCGCGCTCCGCGTGGTGATCGTCCGGACGGTGCTCGCACCGGTCGTCCGGGTGGTCGTGGCCGTGGTCCCCGCAAGGCGGACGCTGCTCCGGCGCCTGAAGGAGAATAACCATGCTGCAACCCTCTCGCAGAAAGTATCGCAAAGAGCAGAAGGGCCGCAACACCGGTCTGGCGACCCGTGGTACCCACGTGTCGTTCGGCGAATTCGGTCTGAAGGCCACCGGCCGTGGCCGTCTGACCGCTCGCCAGATCGAAGCCGCTCGTCGTGCTATCAATCGTCACATCAAGCGTGGCGGCCGTATCTGGATTCGCATTTTCCCGGATAAGCCCATCTCGCAGAAGCCTGCCGAAGTCCGTATGGGTAACGGTAAGGGCAACCCGGAGTACTGGGTTGCTGAAATTCAGCCCGGCAAGGTGCTCTACGAAATGGAAGGGGTCAGCGAAGAGATCGCGCGTGAAGCTTTCCGCCTGGCCGCTGCCAAGCTGCCGATTTCGACCACGTTCGTCGCGCGTCATATCGGTGCTTAAGGAGTACTAACATGAAAGCTAGCGAACTCCGTTCGAAAGACGCCGCCGAGCTCGGCAAAGAGCTCGAAAGCCTGCTGAAGGCGCAATTCGGTCTGCGTATGCAGAAGGCCACGCAGCAGCTTGCCAACACCAGCCAGCTGCGTAACGTGCGCCGCGACATCGCGCGCGTGCGTACCTTGCTGACCGAGAAGGCAGGGAAATAAAGATGAGCGAAACTCAAAACACCCAAGTGGCCAAGCGCCAGCGTACGCTGGTTGGCAAGGTCGTCAGCAACAAGATGGACAAGACTGTCGTCGTTCTGGTCGAACGCCGCGTCAAGCACCCCATCTTCGGCAAGATCATCATGCGTTCGGCGAAGTACAAGGCGCACGATGAATCGAACCAGTACAACGAAGGCGATACGGTTGAAATCGCTGAAGGCCGTCCCATCTCGCGCTCGAAGTCGTGGCGTGTGGTGCGTCTGGTCGAAGCCGCACGTATCATCTAAGTAAAGCAGTATTTCGGAACGGTTCGCCGTTCTGATATAAAACGGCAAGGGCTCACTCCCTTGCCGTTTTTTTTTGCGCTTCGCTTCCGGACATTCAAGGACATCATGCGCGGTTTCATCAAGGTGGCGCCGTACGGCCTGCTGATCGCGGGCGGGCTTGCGCTGGCGTCAGGCTTGGCCGCCGCGCAAGCACAAACTCAAGCACAGGCGCGAGCGCCGGCACAAGCTCAGCCCCTGACGCCCGGGGCTATCGTGCCCGCGGCGGATCCGGCAGCCATTGGCCGGAACGTCTTGAATGCCGGGCCTGACCCTCGCGTTCAACTGGACGGACTGTCGCGGGATCACGCGGCCATCTTCGGCACGCAGGACGAAGACGAGCAGGCCGTGTTGGACCAGGAGCGCGCGTTGCGGGCGCAGCAGGATCAGATGCGGATGCTGGAGCGGCTGTTGACGCAGAAGCCTGCTGCCGCGAATTCACCGGCAGCCGCAACCATTCCCCTGAACTCGGGAACGTCCATGAATATGGCGCCGTTGGCGCCTGCGACCTCGGGCTCGCAATTGGGCGGCGGCGATGCACAACGAAGCGTGGAGCAAATGCAAAGGCGCGTTGACGAGCTACGACGGGGTGGGGACACGCTGCGGCAAGGTGTGCGATAAAGGCTCTCCGCTATCGCGCGATCGGTATGGCGCCAGCCCACTGGGCGGAACCGATTGAAACCGGCACGCTGCAATGGCTCGGCGCAAATCGGTCTTAAGCTGATTTACCCCTGATATAAATATCCCGCCAGGAAGGCGACTCGCCGTCCGGTAGATATCCTTCAGGAGCTCAGCAATGCGCGTGGTAACAGGCAAGCACCGGTTGGTGCAGGTGGCTTTGTTGGCGGGCGTGGGTCTGGCGGCGTTTGCTGCGTCCGCCCAGACGGTGGTGTTGAAGAATCAATCTTTTGAACGGCCATCCTACGACAGCCTGATGGTTGTCGGTGGAGATACTCAAGTGCGGCCCGGCATGCCGGTCCGTGACCTGGAGCAATTGGTTCAACGTGTCGCGGATCAAGGCAAAACGCTCGAAGAACTGCGTGGCAAGAACGAAGCATTGAACCGCAAGGTCGACGAACAGGCGCAGAAGATAGCGAGCCTGGAACGCAAGCTGGGCGATGGCGGCCGCAGCAGCGAGAGCCAGAAGGGCGATCTCGACAAGCTGTCCCGAGCGGTGGACAACCAGAAAAATGAACTGGACAAGTTGTCGCGCAGCGTTTCCCAACTGAGCAGCGCGGGCAGCTCAGGGGATCGCAAGATCGACGACCTGCAACGCCGCATCGACGACGTCAAACGCAGTGTGGACGACCTGCGCAGTCGCGTGAAGTAGCGAACAGGTGCCCAGGCGGTGCGTTCTGACGTCTTGGCGTGCCGCGCCGGCTATCCCCAACAGAGCACGAGGCGGCTCCGCGGGACCGCCACCTCCCGGTCAAGGCATGGCCAGGGGAACACCGCAGAACCCATGGCCAGGTTCGATGAAGTATCTGCCAAGGTGGACGCATGTGTCGGGGGTAAATCCACCTGACGTCGTACGGCGCGTTCTCGCGAGTCGAGGTGCGTCGGCCAAGGTAGGTAACGGCTACCGGCGCCGCGCCCGCTCCCGTAACCGGCCTGCCACACCCGTCGGAAAGTAGTACACCGACAGCACGAACAGGATGCCTAGCCACAACAGCCAACGGTCGGGCTCGAACAATAGCGCCAGCGGCGCCACGCCAGCGACGGCGTCGTGGATCACGTGCAGGCCGTCCTGCAGGTAGCTTTGCGCAAACACGAACAGGCTGGCACCGATGATCGCCCCGTACATGGTGCCCATGCCGCCGATCACCACCATCAGCAGGATGTTCAGCATGATTTCGAACGACAGCGAGGTGTCCGGCCCGTTGTAGCGCAGCCAAAGCGCATACAGGGCTCCCGCCAGCGTGGCGAAGGCGGCGGCCAGCAGGTTCGACAGGCTGCGGTACAGCACCGTGCGATAGCCGATGGCCTCGGCGCGGAAGGGGTTCTCTCGGATCGCCTGCAGCACGCGGCCGAAGGGCGAGTTGACGATGCGCAGCAACATCAGGAACAGCACCACGCACACTGCGGCAATCAGGTAGTAGGTGATGATGCGGCCATCGATCGTCACGCCGAACAGCGGTTCGGAAAACGGCCGGTACGCCGGTCGCAGCATCTGCGGCACCTTGAAGTTCAGGCCGTCCTCGCCGCCGGTCAGGTCGGACAATTGCGAGACCAGGGTCTGGAACGCCGCGGCGACGGCCAGGGTGATCATGGCGTAGAAGATCGCACGCACCCGCAAGCTGGCCAGCCCTATGACCAGCGCGAAGACCAGGGACACGGCCAGGCCGGCGCCCACACCCGCCAGCACCGACAGCCAGCTGGCGTCCAAGCGCATGCTGGCGATCGCAACGCCGTAGGCGCCGATGCCAAAGAACATCGTGTGCGCGAAACTGACGATACCGGTGTAGCCCAGCAGCAAGTCGTAGCTGGCGACCAGGATTACGAACACCAGGATCTTGGCCGCCACGGCGAGCGCCTTGGGGCCGGGGAACAGGAAGGGCGCGGCAGCCAGGGCGGCGACAATGGCGATCAGCATGATCGCCAGCAGCGTGCTGCGAGGCGGATCGCCGGAGAGCAGGCGGAAAGACATGGCGACGGTTCCTAGCGGTTCGTGACCGGATACACGCCCTGCGGGCGCCACAACAGAATGGCAACCATCAGCGCGATGTTCGAGAACAGCGCGGCCTTGGGCATCAGGAAGCCGGTGTAGTTGGCCATTAGCCCGACCAGCAGCGCGCCGATCAGGCAGCCCACGGTCGAACCCAGCCCGCCGATCATGATGACGATGAAGATCAGCACGTTCACCTGCGCGCCCAATTGCGGCACGATGGATTGCTGGTACAGGCCCCACAGCACGCCGCCCAGGCCGGCCAGCATGGAACCGGCCACGAAGACGCCGACGAACAAGTGGCGGATGCGGTAGCCCAGGCTCTCGACCATTTCGCGGTCTTCGACGCCCGCGCGGATCAAGAGGCCCAGCTTGGTGCGGTTGAGCAGCCAGAGCATGCCGCCCAGCACGCCCAGGCCGACCAACAGCGCGACGATGCGGAACTTCTCGATCGCGGCATCACCGAGCAGCAAGGCGCCGCGCAACGCTTCAGGCAAAGGCAGCGACAGCGTCTGCGGGCCCCACAGCATCTTGATGATTTCCTCGCCGATGATCATGCCGCCCATGGTGATCAGGATTTGCTTGAGATGCTGGCCGTAGACCGGGCGCACGATCACGCGTTCGAACGCCACGCCCACCGCGCCAGCCACCAGCATGCCTACGATCATGGCGGGGAGCACCGCGGCCAGGTTCATCCACAGGCTGCCGGACTGGGTCCAGTCAGCCATCGAACCCAGCACGGTGGCGGCCATGTAGGCGCCGATCGCAATGAACAGACCGTGGCCGAAGTTCAGAACGTCCATCAGGCCGAAGACCAGCGTCATGCCCGAGGCCACGATGAAGATGATCATGCCCATCGCCAGGCCGGCGAAGGTCAGCGTGACCCAGGTCGAGAAGGAGCCGACCAGGGGTAGAGCGATCGCGGCCAGCGCCAGCACCAGAAGCGCCGGGCGCAGGTCGGCGCGCGTGCGCGGCAGGGGGGCGTCGATGTCGGCGGCGGTCATTGATGGGCTCCGAGGGACAGGCCCAGCAGGCGGGTCTGCAGCGCGTCGTCTTGTGCCAGTTGCGCCATGCTGCCCGCGTGCACCACGCGGCCATTGTCCATGACCGCGACGTGGTCCCCGACCTGGCGCGCGAAATTGAAGTTCTGCTCCACCAGCAAAATGGTGGTGGAGGCCTGTTTGAGTTCGATGAAAGCGTCGATCATGTTCTGGATGATGGCGGGTGCGAGGCCCTTGCTGGGTTCGTCCACCAGCAACAGACGGCGCGGCTCGATGATGGCGCGCGCGACCGCCAGCATCTGTTTCTGGCCGCCCGAGAGCTTGCCGGCCGGGTACAGCCAGAATTTCTTGAGCGCGGGGAAGAAACCGAAGATCCATTCCAGCCGGGCCGTATCGAGCTGGCTGGCGCTGCGCGCCTGACGGGCCGCCAGCAGGATGTTCTCCTTGACCGACAGGTCCGCGAAAATGCCCATGTTCTCCGGCACGTAGGCGATGCCCCGGCGCGCCATGTCGGGGGGCGAGGTGCGCACGCCGGCGCCGCCGGCCGCCATGCCGTCGAAGCCGATCCGGCCCTGCGTGGCTTTCCACAGGCCCATGATGGTGCGCAGCGTGGTGGTCTTGCCGGCGCCGTTGCGTCCCAGCAGCATGGTGACGGCGGCGGGTGGCACGGACAGGTCCACGCCATGCAGGATGTGATACGCGCCGATGTGCGTATGCACGTCTTTCAGTTCCAGCAGCGGGATCGCACTCACGGGGCCGTCCTCATGGTTGTCTCCGGCAGGTTGACCCCCAGGTAAGCTTGCTGCACGATCGGCGATGCGATCACTTCGGCGGGCTCGCCGTCCGCCATCAGCTGGCCGTTGTGCAGTACCACGATGCGGTCCGCCAGCTCGCGCACCACATCCATCTTGTGCTCCACCAGCAGAATCGTCTTGGACGGGTCCTGCTTGATCTCGCGGATCAGGTCCAGCACCACGGGCACGTCGTCCACGCTCATGCCTGCGGTAGGTTCGTCGAACATGAACACCTGAGGCTCCAGCGCGATGAGCATGGCGATCTCGAGCTTGCGCTGGTCGCCATGGGGCAGGTCCGCGGCGATCTGATCACGGCGGGCGGCCAGCCGGGTCCGTTCCAGCAGCGCGTCGGCGCGCGCCAGCAGGCCACGATCGTCGTCCCAGGTGCGCCAGAAGCGGATCTGCCGCCAGCTCAAGCCTTGCTGGCGCGACTGCAGCGCCAACCGCACGTTCTCGCGCACCGACAGGCGCGGGAACAGCTGCGTCAACTGGAAGGCGCGTCCCAGGCCGGCATGCATGCGGGCCGGCGCCGACAGGCCGGTCAGGTCTCGGCCGTTCAGGCGCACCGAGCCCGCGCTGGCGCGCAACTGGCCGGAGATCAGGTTGAAGTAGGTGGTCTTGCCCGCGCCGTTGGGGCCGACGATGGCCGTCAGGCTGCCGGGGGCGAAGCGGCAGCTGACTTCGTTGACGGCCACGTGACCGCCGAAGCGGATCGTGAGCGATTGGGTCTCAAGCATGAAGGCCAGGGCTCAGCGTTTGTTCTGGATGGGCACCGCCATCTGGTCGGGCGTGATTTCCTTGACCAGGTCCTGCACGGCCCACGGCACCGACGGATCGTTCTTGATGCGGAAGTGGTACATCGACTGCATAGCCTGATGGTCTTCCGGGCGGAAGGTCATCTTGCCCTTGGGCGTATCGAAGCTCATGCCTTCCATCGCCTTGATAAGCGTATCCGTCTCGGACTTGCCGGCGGTCTTGTTCAATGCGGTGACCAGTGCGATGCCGGCCGACATGCCGCCCGCGGTGAAGAAGTCCGGCGGCTGGCCATAGCGCTTCTGGTGTTCGGCCACGAGCCAGTCGTTGATCGGGTTCTTGGGAATGCCGTAGTAGTAATACGTCGCGCCTTCCATGCCGGCCAGCGGCTTGAGCGGCGTCATGGCGGCCAGGGTGTTGCCGCCCGTGGCGATTTCGATGCCGAAGCGCTTGGGGTCCAGGTCGGCAATCTTGAACGGATTGCCCGCGCCGGCCCAGAGGATGAAGATGATCTTGCGGCCAGGCTTGTCCTTGAGCGCGTCGAACAGGCGTTGGGCGCCGGCCGTGAAATCTGTGGCGTTGGCCGGCAGGTATTCCTCGTGCACGATCTTGGCTTGCTTGAGGGCGCCCTTGAACGCCTTGACGCCATCGCGGCCGAACGCATAGTCCTGCGCCAGCATGGCGATGGAGGTGCCCGGCTGATCGAACGCGACCGCGTTGGCGATGGCGTCTTGCGACGAGTTGCGACCGGTGCGGAAGATGTACTTGTTCCACTTGTCGCCGGTGATTGAATCCGCGACCGCGGGCTCCACCAGCAGGATCTTTTCATATTCCTCGGCGATCGGCAGCATGGCCAACGCCACGCCCGACGACGTGGGGCCCACGGCGATGTCGGCGTTGTCGTCGGCGTAGGCGGAGGCGAGCTGGGCGCGCGCGACGTCCGGCTTGCCCTGCGTGTCCTTCTCGATGACGCGGATCTTGCGGCCGGACACCGTCATGCTGCCTTGGGTCGCATATTCCAGGCCGAGCATCAGGCCGTTGTGGGTCTGTTTGGCATAGGCCTCCAGTGGACCCGTCTTGTCGTAGACATGCGCCACGACGAAATCCTTGGCCGCCGCGGCGGAACTCAGGCACAGGCCGGCCAGCGTGGCGAGCAAGAGGCGTTTCATGGGTGTCTCCTAGTTCCTAGAGGTTGCCGGCCGCTGCGTTGGCGGCCGGCGTGGCGAGAAAGCGGCGGATGGCGTCGATCTGCGGCGCGATGTTCAAGGCCGGGGCGTGGCCGCAATCGGGGAAGTCGATACGTTGGGCGCGCGGACCGCGCCGGGTCATGGCGTCGGCGACGTCGGGCAGCAGCAGGTCGGAATCGGCGCCGCGCAGCAGCAGCAGCGGAAGACGCAGGCTGTCGTACTCCGTCCAGCGTTCGTAGTCCGTAGGATGGTGGCTGAACTGGCCCACGATGGCTGGGTCGTAATGTGCGGTGACGCGGCCGTCGGGCAGGCGGCGCACCGACGTTTCAGCCATGCGGCGCCATTGCTCGTCGCTTTGCCAGCCGTAGGGTTTGTAGGCGGCGCGCAGCCAGGTTTCCAGTTCGGTGACGGTATCGAAGGCGGGCGGATTGCCGGCGTAAGCCAGAATGCGCTCGATGGCGGCTTGCGGCAGCGACGGGCCGATGTCGTTGACCACCAGGTGCGAAATGCGGTCCTTCAGCGTGGTGGCCGCCGCGAGCATGCCGGTGGCGCCGCCCATCGACGTACCCACCCAGCGCACTTGCGCGAGCGACAGGCCGTCGACCAGGGCGCGCGCCAGCTGGGCGTAGAAATCCAGCCGGTATTCGGCGACGGGCTCCGGGCTCCATTGCGACAGGCCGCGCCCGATTGTGTCGGGGCAGATGATGCGGTAGTCGCCGGCGAGCGCTTGCGCCAGCTCGTCGAAATCACGGCCGGTCCTGGCCAGGCCGTGCCACATGATGAGGGCGGGGGCGCCGGGGCTGCCCCACTCGGTATAGTGCAGTTCGCGGCCTTCGCAGCGCAGATAGCGCGAAGCCGGTGTGTGGCGGGCGGCCTGGGCGGGTGCGTGGGCCATGAGTCTCCTCCCGGGTTGTCCAGGTTGTATGCTTATCCGGCTGAATATAGACTTGCGCCGGGCGTGGCCACAATGCGCCAGACCGCCCGCGGCAGGGTGAGTCAAGAATATGTAGACGCTCGATCACAAGCGCACCCCGCCCGACCCCCGCGAACCAGGAGACCGCGCCATGTCCGACACGGAATTCGCCATTTCCGGCACCGCCGGCGCCGAGCGCTGCGAGCAATGGCGCGCGGCCCTGTCGGATGCCTTCGGCCCGTTCGAGGTGCACCAGGGCCACGCTGGCCGTTTCGCCGGCCATGTGCGCTATGCGCGGCGGGCCAGCCTGCAGTTCAACGACCTGCACTATCAGGGACAGAAGCTGGAGCGCACGGCCGGCAATGTGTCGCACCTGGACCAGGAGTTCTACACGTTCGGACTGCCTCTGGCGGGCCCGCTGGCGGTGCAGCGCCAGGGCCGCGAGTTCCAGGTCGAGCCGGGCTGCGTCTATCTGATGAACCAGAGCCTGCCCTATCAGGCCACCGCCTTGGGCGCTGAAGGTTATCGCAGCCTGAGCGTGTCGTTTCCGCGCAGCGCGCTGTCGCAGCGTGATTCGCGTATCGAGCCGTTCTACAAGCTGCGCGTCGACGACGGCACGCCACGGGGCGCGATGCTGGCCAGCTACATGGACCACCTGTTCAAGGGGTTGGATGGCTGGACGGCGGCCGAAGCCGCCGAGCTGGGTGAACGGTTGATCGACTTGATCGTGCTGTTCCTAGTGCAACCGGGGCAAAGCCATGCCTCGGCGTCCGATAGCAGCGTCACGGTGGCGCATCGGCAGCGGGCCATGGCCTACATCCGCCAGCACCTGGCCGATCCGGCGCTGTCGCCCCAGCGGGTCGCGCAGGGTTGCGGCCTGTCGGTTGCCTACCTGCACCGCATTTTCCAGGCGGGCGGCGTGTCGGTGGAAAGCTTCGTGTTCGACCAGCGCCTGGAGCGTTGCCGCGATTTGCTGCTCAATCCGGCGCAACGCCATCGAGGTATCGCCGAGCTGGCGTACCAGGCGGGTTTTGCGCACCCCTCGCATTTCAGCCGGCTGTTCAAGCAACGCTTCGGCATGTCGCCGCGGGAATGGCGGGCGCGCGGCTAGCGTCCTGCTGATGCGTCAGCCGAAAAAAGGCCCGCTTGCGCGGGCCTTGTCTTATCCGCCGGCGTGAATGCCGGCGTGGCCGATTAGAAGGGCGAGGGCTGCGTCGACAGATTGACGACGCTGTTGCTCTTGAGGTCCAGGCGGATGTGCTCGGACGGCAGGCCGTCGGCCAGCTTCAGCATGATCGCCATTAGCGGCTTGAAGCGCGCCTTGAACATGTCGGCCAGGGTATTCGCATCGCTGACCCGGTCGCCATTGAGCTGCAGGCCGGCATTGGTCTGGCTCAGCGCCTGGGCCAGCAGTTTGTACTGGCTGGCGCGCTGGGCCGGGATATCGGCATAGGCCAGGTCGCCGGCGTTGGCCAGGCGCACGAAATCGCCGGCCAGATCCAGCGCCTGCCATTTGGCGAAGTCCGTCAGCCGCATGCCATGGGCCTGCGCCAGCGCTTGCGCGCGGGTTTCGGCATCGGCAAGATCCGCGGCATAGGCGGGGTTGCTGGCGTTCGGGCCGCCCGCGGCATACAGGCAGTTGAAGAACTCGGGTGTCAGCTTGTTCTGATTGCCGGTGTTCTTCAGTTCCGCCAGGGTCACGGTGGTGCGCAGTTGCGACAGGACAAGCATGTCGGCACCGGTCAGGGGGCTCTTGACCAGCTCGCGCATTTCGCAGCGCCAGTCGTCGTTCAGCAGGCGCAGGCGCACCAGTTCGCTCATGTAGCGGTAGTTGAAGTCACCGTAGTCCTTGGCGTCCAGGATGGACACGTTCCAGCGCGGCGGCACGTCGTACGCGTTTTCGGCACGGTACAGGTCAAACAGCTCGTCAAAACGCGGCACCTTGTCCAGGCGGATCGTCTGCACTTCGATCTCGCTGGCGCTTTGCATCGTCATGAGCTTGTAGGCCGGCACATAGGCCGCCATGGACGGCGCCTGGATGTTGAACAGCGCCTTGTCGCCGCCGTAGGTGCGCACCGCCATGTCATTGAAGTGCATATGGCCGCCCACGTGCACCTTCAGTCCGGTCTCGGCCAGCGCACGCGTGGTGTTCTCCGCCGGACGGCGCACCATCTGCATTTTGTTGGCGCCCAGCAGCGCCTCGATGTCATCGGACGCGCCGTTGAAGAATTCCGTCATCGGGAAATGGCTGAACGCGATCACCTGCTTGCCCTGTGCCTTGCCGCGCGCCACTACATCCGCCAGCCACTTGATCACGTGGGACTTGTGGGTGAGCATCTTGTTGTAGCCCTGATCTCCCGAGCCGGTGAAATCGTTCGGGCCGTTGCCCGTCGGCACGTAGACGTTTGCGTCCAGGCCGACCAGCCATACACCCTTGACCGGTTCGACCACGTAGGACGTGTCCGGCACCATCTTGCAGAACGTGTAGTTCGCCGGCTTGTTGGGGCCGCCGGTGCCCTGCGCGCAGATTTCGTACTGGCGATTGATCCAGCCGGCTTGCGCGACCGCGGTGTTGTAGTTGTAGTCTTCGTACTTGTACGTGCTGTACGGGGTTTCGTAATACACATACTGGGGCTTGGGCATGAAGCCATGCTGGGCCAGGGCATCGGTGATGCCCGCGTAGCCCATGTGCAGCACTTCCTCGGTGCAGTAGGTATCGCCCACACGAGCCCAGTCGCCGGCGTACGGCGTGCTGCAGGCCGCGTTGCCGCCGCGGCTGTAGATGGGCTGCGAGAAGCCGATGGCGCCGCTCACCGGGTCCAGGCCCAGATAATCGCTCTTGCCGTTGGCCTGGTTGAAGGGGCGCACCGGGTCATGATTGCCGGGGGCGGCGAAGAACTGGATGCCGTACTTGGTAGCGTACTCGTCCATCACCTTGACCAAGCCGCGCATGTGCACCGGTTGACCGTCGTCCGAGAAGTCGCCGGGCAGGGCGATGAACTTCACGCCGCGCGTTGCCGCGTCGTCCAGCGCCGCCAGGAAGGCAAAGTAGTTTTCATTGAACAGCCGCGTCGAGGTCAGCTGCGCATACATCGTGCGGATGGTGGCGTTGTCGCCGCGCTTCGGATTGGGGATGCCGGGGAACGAACCATCCTTGAAATCCGCATAGATGTCATGGAAGTGGATGTCCGGCATGAAGGCGATCTGGACAGCGGCAGGCTGCGCGATCGGCGTTTCCGCGACGGGCTTTTTGTCATCGTCGTCATCCTTGTCGCCGCCGCAGGCGGCCAGGAACGCGGAAAGCGCGATGGCACCCGCGGAGCGGGCGCATCGTTGATATCGATTCATGGGGCTTCTCTTTTCGGAACAAGTTTTTCTACAGGCGGCCGTCTCCCCGTTCCTGGGATGTCGCGCCCGCGAGCGAGGCGCAATCCTCGCTGTCCAGGATGACAGGGTGATGAAAGAATGGCGCCAAAATACTTGCTCCGCGATGCATTGCCCCAGGCGAAAAAAAAGCCCCTTGCGGGGCTTTTTTTGGACTGACGGACGCGCCGATCAGATGTGCGTGATGAACTTCGTGACCAGGTACCCATCGAACGTTTCGAGGCCGCCTTCGCTGCCGATGCCGCTGTCCTTGATGCCGCCGAACGGGGTCTCGGCCAGCGCGCTGCCGAAATGGTTGATGTTGACCATGCCGGCTTCCAGGCCGTTGGAGACCTTGGTGGCGGTCTGCAGCGAGTTGGTGAACACGTAGGACGACAGGCCGAACGGCAGGCTGTTGGCGCGCGCCAGCACTTCATCGGTGTCGGTGAAGCGGACCACCGGCGCCACCGGACCGAAGGGTTCTTCGGTCATCAGCATGGAGTTGTCGGGCAGGTCGGTGACGACCGTGGGGGCGAAGAAGAAGCCCTTGCGATCCAGCGGGCCGCCGCCCACCACCACCTTGCCGCCGTGCTTCTTGGCGTCGTCGATGAAGGCGCTCATGGCGGGAACGCGGCGTTCGTGCGCCAACGGGCCCATGTCGGTGCCCGCTTCCAGGCCGTCGCCGACCTTGATGTTCTTGAGCACTTCGGTGAAGCGCGCCAGGAACTGCTCGTAGGCGCCGTTCTGCACGTAGAAGCGGGTCGGCGAAACGCAGACCTGGCCGGCGTTGCGGACCTTGAACTTGGCCAGCATGGTGGCGGCGCGATCGATGTCCGCGTCGTCGAACACCAGCACGGGCGAATGGCCGCCCAGTTCCATGGTGACGCGCTTCATGTGCGCGCCGGCCAGCGCGGCCAGCTGCTTGCCCACCGGCACGGAGCCGGTGAACGAGACCTTGCGTACGATGGGTGAACGGATCAGGTAGTCGGAAATCTTGGCGGGCTCGCCCCAGACGATGTTCAGGCAACCCTTGGGCAGGCCGGCGTCGTGGAACATGCGGGCGATGGCCATGACGGCGCTGGGCGAGTCTTCAGGACCCTTCAGCACCACCGTGCAGCCGGCGCCGAGCGCGGCGGCGATCTTGCGGATGGCCTGGTTGTACGGGAAGTTCCAGGGCGTGAAGGCGGCGCAGACGCCGATGGGTTCACGCACAACGATCTGGCGCACATCGGGATTGCGCGGGGGAATCACGCGGCCGTAGATGCGGCGGCATTCCTCGGCATGCCAATCGGCGTGCTCGGCGCAGGAAGTGACTTCGCCCACCGCCTCGGCCAGCGGCTTGCCCTGGTCCAGCGTCATGTTGCGGCCGATTTCCTTGGCGCGCTCGCGCGACAGGGTGGCGACCTTGCGCAGGATGGCGGAGCGATCCATGGGAGAAGACTTCTTCCATGATTCGAACGCGCGCTGGGCGGCGGCTAGCGCGCGGTCCAGATCCGCTTCAGTGGCGTGAGGCAGCTGGCCGAGCACTTCCAGCGTGGCCGGGTTGATGACGTCCTGGGTGCGCCTGCCCTCGCCGGCGACGAATTCGCCGTCGATATACAGCGCCAACTGTTCATACATGCCTGTCTTTCCTTGCGAAATAGGAGTGGGTAGCGATCGCGGTCGCCCACGCCAGTCTAAACCAGCTTGCCGGCCGCGGGGAGGTCCAATTCCGGCGGGTGCCTAGGAGCCAATGGATGGTACTTGCATGTGGCAGGCGCCATGGACAAAATGGTGCATCTTTGGCTGTCTATATAGATACCTACTGTGCAATCCGCCGATACGCGTCCGCCAAGCCAGCCCAGTGTCTATTCCCGCGTTTTCTTCCGTTTCATAGATTGGCTGCGCCACCGCATCGCGCTGGCGTCCCTGGTGGGTGACCGCCCGATCTTCAAGAACAGCCAGTTTCCCTGGCTGGCCGCCCTGGAGGCGCAGGCGCCCGCCATCCGCGCCGAACTGGTTGCCCTGTTGGCCGAGCGCCAGCAGCTGCCGTCCTTCCATGAACTGTCCCCCGATGTCGGCATGATCACGTCCGACGACCAGTGGAAGACCTTCGTCTTCATGGGCTACGGCCTGCGCTCCGCGCGCAACCTGGCGCGTTGTCCGGCCACCGCCCGGGCGCTGCAGGGCATCCCGGGCCTGCGCACCGCCTTCTATTCCATCCTGGAGCCGGGCAAGCGGATCCCCCTGCACACCGGGCCGTACAACGGGGTCCTGCGTCTGCACCTGGGCCTGGTGGTGCCCGAACCGGCCGAACGTTGCTGGATCGAAGTAGGCGGCGAGCGTTATTGCTGGAAGGAGGGCGAGGCCGTGGTGTTCGACGACCTCTATCCCCACCAGGTGCACAATGACACCGACGGCACGCGCGCCGTGCTGTTCGTGGACTTCGAACGCCCCTGCCGGGCCCCGATCCGTTGGCTCAATCGCCTGGTGCTGATGGCCGCGCCCTTCACGGACGAAATCCGCCGCGGCAAGGCAAATCACGACGCCTGGGAGCGCAACTACTACCGGGATAAAACGGGGGCGGATTAACTCCTTCCTCGAAAGCCCTCTCGAGGCGAGTTTTCCACAGGCGCTGTCGCGTATTTGCTCACTAACTCAACAAAGGGCTTGCGCTCAAAATCTAACCACGCTAGAATGGTCAGCTTTCCCAGATTGTCGATTGGCCAGGACTAGCCCGGGCCAACGTGTTGGGGGAATACCCGCAGGATTTCAACCCAGGGTCGTTGCGTTGCCACCAGTTGATGGTTTTGAAGCGAGAGCTCGAAGCCAGCCAACAATAAAGCAGGGCGGCTGACCTGACGGGACCAAAACTGGCAGGAATTGCAGTGTTCCCTTTTTGGGGAAAACCGTATTTCCAGTTAAGTTGGAACAGGAAAAATCATGATCCAAATGCAGACCACGCTGGACGTGGCCGATAACACTGGTGCGCGTCATGTCATGTGCATTAAAGTGCTCGGTGGCTCCAAGCGCCGTTATGCCGGTATCGGCGACATCATCAAGGTGAGCGTCAAAGATGCGGCTCCGCGCGGACGCGTCAAGAAAGGCGAAATTTACAATGCCGTGGTGGTTCGTACCGCCAAGGGCGTGCGCCGTAAAGACGGTTCGCTGATTCGTTTCGGTGGCAATGCCGCCGTGTTGCTCAACGCCAAGCTGGAGCCCATCGGCACCCGCATCTTCGGACCCGTTACGCGCGAACTGCGTACCGAGAAGTTCATGAAGATCGTGTCGCTGGCCCCGGAAGTGCTGTAAGGAGCCCTACGATGAACAACATTCGTAAAGGCGACGAAGTCATCGTCCTGACCGGCCGCGACAAGAAGCGTCGCGGTACCGTGCTGGCTCGCGTTGATGCCGACCACGTCCTGGTCGAAGGCGTCAACGTCGTCAAGAAGCACGTGAAAGCCAACCCGATGGCTAACAACCCGGGTGGCATCGTCGAAAAGACCATGCCGATCCACATCTCGAATGTGGCGCTCTTCAACCCCGCCACCGGTCGTGGCGACCGCGTCGGCGTGCAAGAAGTCGAAGGCCGCAAGGTTCGCGTGTTCCGTTCCAATGGTGCCGTTGTCGGCGCCAAGGCGTAAGGGGCGAAAGACATGTCTCGTTTGCAAGATTTCTATAAGAACAAGGTCGCTGGCGACCTGCAGGCCAAGTTCGGCTACAAGAGCGTCATGGAAGTGCCGCGCATCACCAAGATCACCCTGAACATGGGTGTCTCGGAAGCTGTGTCGGACAAGAAGGTCATCGAGCACGCTGTGGGTGACCTGACCAAGATCGCTGGCCAAAAGCCTGTCGTGACGAAGACCAAGAAGGCTATCGCCGGTTTCAAGATCCGCGAAAACTACCCGATTGGTTGCATGGTCACGCTGCGTGGCCAACGCATGTACGAATTCCTGGATCGCCTGGTGGCGGTTGCGCTGCCTCGCGTGCGCGACTTCCGCGGTATCTCGGGTCGTGCGTTCGACGGCCGTGGCAACTACAACATCGGGGTGAAAGAGCAGATCATTTTCCCCGAAATCGAGTACGACAAGATCGACGCGCTGCGTGGGCTGAACATCAGCATCACCACCTCCGCGAAGACCGACGAAGAAGCCAAGGCGCTGTTGACGGCCTTCAGCTTCCCGTTCCGTAACTAAGGGGCTGATGACGTGGCTAAACTTTCCCTCATCAATCGCGACATCAAGCGCGCCAAGCTGGCTGACAAGTTCGCTGCCAAGCGCGCTGAGTTGAAGGCGATCATCGACGATCAGTCGAAGACCGACGAAGAACGTTACCAAGCTCGGCTCAAGCTGCAACAGCTGCCGCGCAATGCCAACCCGACGCGTCAACGTAACCGTTGCGTGGTCACCGGTCGTCCGCGCGGTGTGTTCCGCAAGTTCGGCCTGACGCGCCACAAACTGCGTGAAATGGCGATGAAGGGCGAAATCCCCGGCATCACCAAGGCCAGCTGGTAGGAGAAACAATATGAGCATGAGCGATCCCATCGCCGATATGCTGACCCGCATTCGCAATGCGCAGCAAGTGGACAAAGTTACGGTGAGCATGCCCTCCTCGAAGCTGAAGGCGGCTATTGCCGCTGTGCTGAAAGACGAAGGCTACATCGACAGCTTTGAAATCAAGGGCACCCAGGCCAAGCCTGAGCTCGAGATCACCCTGAAGTACTACGCTGGCCGTCCGGTCATCGAGCGCATCGAACGCGTTTCGCGTCCCGGTCTGCGCATCTACAAGGGCCGTACCAGCATTCCTCAGGTCATGAATGGCCTGGGCGTGGCTATCGTATCGACCTCGCGCGGCGTCATGACCGACCGTAAGGCTCGCGCCAACGGCGTCGGTGGCGAAGTGCTGTGCTACGTGGCCTAAGGAGAAATTCGAATGTCACGTATCGCTAAGTATCCGGTCGACCTGCCCAAGGGTGTCGAAGCTGACATCAAGCAGGATCAGATCACCGTCAAGGGCCCGCTGGGTTCCTTGACCCAAGCCCTGACTGGCGACGTCACGGTTGCGTTGGACAACGGCAAGCTCACGTTTGCCGCCGCCAACGAAACTCGTCACGCCAATGCCATGTCGGGTACCGTGCGCGCGCTGGTGGCCAACATGGTCAACGGTGTGAGCAAGGGATTCGAGCGCAAGCTGAATCTGGTTGGCGTGGGTTACCGCGCCTCGATTCAAGGCGACGCCGTTAAGCTGCAGCTCGGTTTCTCGCACGACGTTTTGCACCAGTTGCCGGCCGGTATCAAGGCCGAATGCCCCACCCAGACGGAAATCGTCATCAAGGGCTCCAACAAGCAAGTCGTCGGTCAGGTGGCCGCTGAAATCCGCGCGTACCGCGAACCCGAACCCTACAAGGGCAAGGGTGTGCGTTACTCGGACGAACGCGTCGTCATCAAAGAAACCAAGAAGAAATAACGGCGCACGCAAGGACGAATCATGGACAAAAAAGTTTCCCGTTTGCGTCGTGCGGTTCCGACCCGCCGGAAGATCAACGAGCTGCGCGTTCACCGCCTCTCGATCTTCCGCTCGAACCAGCACATCTACGCCAATATCATTTCGCCGGAAGGCGATCGCGTTCTGGTCAGCGCCTCGACGGTGGAAGCCGAAGTGCGTGCGCAACTGGCCGGCCAAACCGGCCAGGGCGGCAACAAAGCCGCTGCTTCGCTGGTTGGCAAGCGCGTGGCCGAAAAGGCCAAGGCTGCCGGTATCGAACTGGTCGCTTTCGATCGCTCGGGCTTTCGTTACCATGGCCGCGTGAAAGCGCTGGCCGATGCCGCGCGTGAAGCCGGCCTGAAGTTCTAAGCGAGGATCTGTCAAATGGCTAAAGTACAAGGCAAGAACGCCGCGGAAAAAGAGAACGATGACGGCCTCCGCGAAAAGATGATCGCGGTCAACCGCGTGAGCAAAGTGGTCAAGGGTGGTCGCACCATGAGCTTTGCCGCGCTGACCGTGGTTGGCGATGGCGATGGCCGCGTCGGCATGGGCAAGGGCAAGGCGCGTGAAGTGCCGGTGTCCGTTCAGAAGGCTATGGAACAGGCCCGTCGCGGCATGTTCAAGGTGGCCCTGAAGAACGGCACGCTGCACCACACCGTGGTCGGCAAGCATGGCGCCGCTACCGTGCTGATTTCGCCCGCTGCTGAAGGTACTGGCGTTATCGCCGGCGGCCCGATGCGCGCTATTTTCGAAGTGATGGGTGTGCGTAACGTGGTTGCCAAGAGCCTGGGCTCGAGCAACCCCTACAACATGGTTCGCGCCACGTTGAATGGCCTGCGCGCTTCCCTGACCCCGGCGGATGTTGCTGCCAAGCGCGGCAAGACCGTCGAAGAAATCCTGGGGTAAATCATGGCTCAGAAGCAGATCAAAGTGACCCTCGTGCGCTCCGTGATCGGTACCAAGCAATCGCACCGTGACACGGTTCGCGGTTTGGGCTTGGGCCGCATCAACAGCAGCCGCGTGCTGGTCGATACGCCCGAGGTGCGTGGGATGATCCGTAAGGTGGATTATCTCGTTTCCGTCTCGGAAGCCTAAGGAATCACCATGTCGGATATGCAACTTAATTCGCTGAAGCCCGCTGAGGGCAGCAAGCACGCCAAGCGCCGCGTCGGCCGTGGTATCGGTTCGGGTCTGGGTAAAACCGCCGGCCGTGGCCACAAGGGTCAGAAGTCGCGCTCGGGCGGTTTCCATAAGGTTGGCTTCGAAGGCGGTCAAATGCCGCTGCAGCGTCGCCTGCCCAAGCGTGGTTTCACCCCGCTCGGTCAGCACCTGTACGCCGAAGTCCGTCTGTCGGACCTGCAAGCCCTGCCCATCGACGAAGTCGACGTGCAAGTGCTGAAGGCGGCTGGCGTGATTGGCCAGGCGGTTCGTTACGCCAAGGTCATCAAGTCGGGTGAACTCTCGCGCAAGGTCGTGCTCAAGGGCATTACCGCGACGGCTGGCGCTCGCGCCGCCATCGAAGCCGCGGGCGGCTCGCTTGCTTGATCACGAGGTGACGAGTGGCTAACGCGCAGGCATTGGGCAAAACCGGAGCACGGTACGGCGACCTAAAGCGCCGCCTCGTGTTCCTGGTGCTCGCCCTGGTGGTTTACCGTTTGGGTACACACATCCCCGTACCGGGTATCAACCCGGATGCGCTGGCGGACTTGTTCCGTCAGAACCAGGGCGGGATCCTGGGCCTGTTCAACATGTTCTCGGGCGGGGCGCTCTCGCGCTTCTCGATTTTTGCCCTGGGGATCATGCCGTACATTTCGGCATCCATCATCATGCAGTTGATGTCGGTGGTGGTGCCGTCGCTGGAAGCGCTCAAGAAAGAGGGCGAAGCCGGCCGTCGGAAGATTACCCAATACACCCGCTACGGCACGGTCGTGCTGGCGCTGGTGCAGGCTGTGGGCATTTCGGTAGCGTTGGAGTCCCAGCAGGGACTGGTGATCGATCCGGGCATGCTGTTCCGCTTTACGACCGTCGTGACCTTGGTCACTGGCACCATGTTCGTCATGTGGCTGGGTGAGCAAATCACGGAACGTGGTCTTGGCAACGGGATTTCCATCCTGATCTTCGCAGGTATCGTTGCGGGTCTGCCCGCCGCGCTGGCTGCACTGTTGGACCTGGTCCGCACCAACGCGATGTCCGTGCTTTCCGCACTGTTCATCGTGGCTCTGGTGGTGCTGGTTACCGCTTTTGTGGTGTTCGTGGAACGCGGGCAGCGCAAGATCACGGTGAACTACGCCAAGCGTCAGGTCGGCAACAAGGTCTACGGTGGTCAAAGCTCGCATTTGCCGCTGAAGCTGAACATGGCCGGGGTGATTCCGCCGATCTTCGCATCGTCGATCATCCTGTTCCCGGCAACGATCACGAGCTGGTTCTCCAGCAGTGAGAACATGCGCTGGCTTAGCGACCTGGCTGCGGCCCTGTCGCCTCGTCAACCGCTCTACATCACGCTGTATTCGGTCGCGATTATTTTCTTCTGCTTTTTCTACACGGCTCTGGTGTTCAACAGCCGCGAAACGGCGGACAACCTGAAGAAGAGTGGTGCGTTTGTTCCGGGCATTCGTCCGGGTGAACAGACAGCGCGCTACATCGACAAGATCCTGATGCGTCTGACGCTCGCAGGTGCCATCTACATCACGTTGGTGTGCCTGTTGCCGGAATTCTTGGTGATGCGCTGGAACGTTCCCTTCTACTTCGGTGGTACGTCTCTGTTGATTATTGTGGTGGTGACGATGGATTTCATGGCGCAGGTTCAGGCCTACATGATGTCTCACCAGTACGACTCGTTGCTCAAGAAGGCTAACTTCAAGGGCGCGGGTTTGCCGATGCGGTAAGCAAAAGAATGTCCAAGGACGACGTCATTCAGATGCAAGGCGAGGTTCTTGAGAACCTCCCGAACGCGACATTTCGCGTCAAGCTCGAAAACGGCCACGTGGTGTTGGGCCATATTTCCGGCAAGATGCGTATGCATTACATCCGGATCCTGCCGGGTGACAAGGTCACAGTGGAGCTCACGCCCTATGATCTGACGCGAGCCAGGATAGTTTTCCGCTCCAAATGAGCGGAACCGGATTACGGAAAATTAGGAGTCAACCATGAAAGTAATGGCATCGGTTAAGCGGATCTGCCGCAACTGCAAAGTTATCAAACGTCACGGCGTCGTGCGTGTTATCTGCACCGACCCGCGTCACAAGCAGCGTCAAGGCTAACTCGGGTTAGCGACTACGCAACAGATTTATTCAAGGAATAGTCATGGCCCGTATTGCTGGCATTAACATCCCGCCGCAACAGCACGCCGAGATCGGCCTGACCGCCATTTTTGGCATCGGTCGTACGCGCGCTCGCAAAATCTGCGAAGCGGCAAACGTACCCTTTGACAAAAAGGTCAAGGATCTGAACGACGCTGAATTGGAACGCGTCCGCGAACATGTTGGTCTGTTCACGGTTGAAGGCGACCTGCGTCGTGAAGTACAGCTCTCGATCAAGCGTTTGATCGACCTGGGAACCTACCGCGGTATGCGTCACAAGCGCGGTTTGCCCGTGCGCGGCCAGCGCACTCGCACCAACGCCCGGACCCGTAAGGGCCCGCGTCGTGCTGCTGCGTCCCTGAAGAAATAATCGAGGAACTGGATTATGGCGAAAGCTTCCACCAGCGGCGCTTCGCGCGTGCGCAAAAAGGTTAAGAAGAACGTCTCGGACGGCATCGCGCACGTTCACGCTTCGTTCAACAACACCATCATCACCATCACTGACCGTCAGGGCAACGCTTTGTCGTGGGCCACGTCGGGCGGTGCTGGCTTCAAGGGTTCGCGTAAGTCGACCCCGTTCGCCGCGCAGGTTGCTGCTGAAACGGCTGGCCGCGTTGCGCTGGAATACGGCATCAAGACGCTGGAAGTGCGTATCAAGGGCCCCGGTCCTGGCCGCGAGTCGTCTGTCCGCGCTCTGAACGCGCTGGGCATCAAGATTTCGAGCATCGCCGACATCACGCCCGTTCCGCACAACGGCTGCCGTCCGCCGAAGCGTCGTCGTATCTAAAGGGAATCCACATGGCACGTTATATTGGACCCAAATGCAAGCTCTCGCGCCGCGAGGGTACTGACCTGTTCCTGAAGAGCGCCCGTCGCTCGCTGGATTCCAAGTGCAAGCTGGATTCCAAGCCTGGCCAACACGGCCGCACTTCGGGTGCCCGCACTTCCGACTACGGCCTGCAGCTGCGCGAAAAGCAAAAGCTGAAGCGCATGTACGGCGTGCTGGAAAAGCAATTCCGCAAGTACTTCGCTGAAGCCGAGCGTCGCCGTGGCAACACCGGCGAAACGCTGATCCAGCTGCTGGAATCGCGCCTGGACAACGTCGTCTACCGCATGGGCTTCGGCTCGACGCGCGCCGAAGCTCGCCAGCTGGTGAGCCACCGCGCCATCGAACTGAACGGCCACACCGCCGACATCGCTTCGATGCTGGTCAAGGCTGGTGACGTTATCTCGATCCGCGAAAAGGCCAAGAAGCAAGGCCGTATCAAGGAATCGCTCGACCTGGCCACCAGCATCGGCATCCCCCAGTGGGTGGAAGTCGACACGACCAAGTTGACCGGTACGTTCAAGTCGGCCCCCGATCGCGCTGACGTCGCTCGCGACATCAACGAATCGATGGTCGTGGAACTGTACTCGCGTTAATCAAGCCTGCTGGCGCCTCCTTCGCGGAAGCGCTGGCAAGCTGGTCTCGCGACCTGTTTGCACGTCCCGCAGCAGCCCGCTTTCCGCCTTTTGGCGGGGCGGGCTTTGCGGTAAGTATCGGCCGGTGTTTTTGCACCGTCCGAGTTTCATGTTTCACCCTGTCCATCAGCCTTATCGGTGTAACGAGCCGAGGGTATTGAAAAGGAACACAGTACATGTCCACTCAAGGTTTCCTGAAGCCGCGCTCCATTGAAGTCGAACCGGTCGGCACGCACCATGCCAAGATCGTGATGGAGCCGTTCGAGCGTGGCTACGGTCATACGCTGGGCAACGCCCTGCGCCGCATCCTGCTGTCTTCGATGACCGGCTACGCGCCGACCGAAGTCCAGATGACGGGCGTGGTGCACGAATACTCGACCATCCCGGGCGTTCGCGAAGATGTCGTCGACATCCTGCTGAACCTGAAGGGCGTGGTCTTCAAGCTGCACAACCGTGACGAAGTCACCCTGGTTCTGCGCAAGACCGGCGCCGGCACCGTGCTGGCCAGCGACATCGAGCTGCCGCACGATGTCGAGATCATCAACCCCGGCCACGCCATCTGCAACCTGACGGACGCAGGCAAGCTGGAAATGCAGATCAAGGTTGAAAAGGGCCGCGGCTACGTGCCGGGCAACGTGCGCGCGCTGTCGGAAGACCGCACCCACACCATCGGCCGCATCGTTCTGGACGCTTCGTTCAGCCCGGTTCGCCGCGTGAGCTACGCGGTTGAAAGCGCCCGTGTGGAACAGCGCACCGATCTGGACAAGCTGGTCCTGGACATCGAAACCAACGGCGTGATCTCGCCCGAGGAAGCGGTGCGCCAGTCGGCTCGCATCCTGATGGACCAGATCTCGGTTTTCGCCGCCCTGGAAGGCGCTGGCGATTCGTACGAAGCGCCGGTCCGCGGCACGCCGCAGATCGATCCGGTCCTGCTGCGTCCGGTCGACGACCTGGAACTGACCGTGCGTTCGGCCAACTGCCTGAAGGCCGAAAACATCTACTACATCGGCGACCTGATCCAGCGTACCGAAAACGAGCTGCTCAAGACCCCGAACCTGGGTCGCAAGTCGCTCAACGAGATCAAGGAAGTCCTGGCTGCACGTGGCTTGACGCTCGGCATGAAGCTCGAGAACTGGCCGCCCCTGGGCCTGGAACGTCCCTAAGTCTTAACGGGTGGCGCCCCCGGTTGGGGGCGTCCCCTGCAGCGCCCGGCATCAAAACCGGGCGGTTTGCGAAACCGTCGTAAAATGCTCCGTTTTCTACCGGACCGCGGCCTGATTGCAGGTTGATAGAAGAGCCGGATAACCCGATGGCGGAAACGCCTTCTCTAGATTCAAAGGATACTTATCATGCGTCACGGTAATGGCTTGCGTAAGCTCAACCGCACCAGCAGTCACCGTCTTGCCATGTTCCGCAACATGGCCGTTTCGTTGATCACCCACGAAGCCATCAAGACCACGCTGCCGAAGGCGAAAGAATTGCGCCGCGTCATCGAACCCCTGATCACGCTGGGTAAAGAACCCACCCTCGCGAACAAGCGTCTGGCTTTTGCCCGTCTGCGCGATCGCGACGCCGTGGTGAAGCTGTTCGCCGAAATCGGCCCGCGCTACGCGGCCCGTAACGGCGGCTACACCCGCGTGCTGAAGATGGGTTTCCGTCAAGGCGACAACGCTCCCATGGCATTCATGGAGCTGGTCGACCGTCCGGAAGTCGATGAAGCCGCTGAGGACAGCGCCGCCGAATAAGCTTCGGTTGCGCGATGAGTAGCAAGGGCGGGTTTTCGGACCCGCCCTTGTTTTTTGTGGCGCGGGAAAGCACTTAGAGGCCCGTCAGGGCCTTTTGGCTAGGAGGCGTGCAGTTCGCCTCGCAATTGGGCGGCGGTGGCCGCCAGCGCCTCTTGGGGGGCTTGGGGCGGCATCCGGAAGGTCAGGTCCTGCTGCTCGATGTACTGGGTCGAAGTCACGTCTTGCGGATGATGCATGGGAATCACGTGCGCGTGGGTGTGCGCGACGTGGATGCCGGTGAACGCGAATGCCACGCGCTCGACGTTGTACAGGCGCTTCATGTGGCGCCCCAGCTTCTGGCCCAGGTTGACGATGTGGCCGGCCAGGTCGGCCGGCATGTCTTCGTAGTAAGGGTAGTGCTGCTTGGGAATGATGAGCGTATGTCCGGCACGCACGGGCTGGATGTCCAGGAACGCCATCAGGCGCTCGTCTTCGTGAACGATGTGGGCCGGGATCTCGTGGCGGGCGATACGGCAGAACAGGCAATTATCGGACATGCTTGCCTCGGTGGGGACGGAGAGCGCGTGATGGCGCGGCGACGCCGCGGGGCCGGCCGTAGCAGGTGGCGGCAATACCGATAAAATACCCCGAGTTACATCCCACACGGGTATCCCAAGGAGGTTCCATGTTGCGCGATGACGACGTCGTGCTGGTCATCAGCAACGCGCCGGACCTGCTGCTGGCCAAGCGCATCGCCCATGTCCTGGTCGAAGATGGTTTGGCGGCCTGCGTGAACCTTGGCGCCGCCGGCCTGTCCATCTACCAGTGGCAAGGAGAGGTCGAAGGGGCGGAAGAAATCCCCATCCACGTCAAGACCACCTACGCGCGCCACCAGGCCGTGGTTCAGGCCCTGGCGCAAATGCATCCCTACGATGTGCCCGAAATCATCGTGCTGCCGGTCATCGGCGGTGCGGCGCCCTATCTGGACTGGGTGCGCGAGCAGACGGCCATCCCGCAGAACAAGAGAGACTGATGTTGCACCCCGCGGTCCTAGTCGGCGCACCGATGCGTGCCTTTTTCCCCAGATTGCTGGTCCTATTGGCGATGGCGTTGCTGCTGTTGGGCTGGAATGCGCCCGCGCGCGCCGACGCCGAGTTCCTGGAGCCGGAAAAGGCCTTCGTCTTCAGCGCGGCGATGGCGGCGCCGGACACCGTCGAGCTGCGTTTCCGCGTGGCGCCCGGCTACTACATGTACCGCGAGCGCTTCGGTATCACCATCAGCCCCTTGGGTGCGGCAACGCTGGGCGAGGCGGTCTATCCCAAGGGCGACGTCAAATACGA
This sequence comes from Achromobacter sp. UMC71, assembly GCF_014170305.1. Classification (GTDB taxonomy): domain Bacteria; phylum Pseudomonadota; class Gammaproteobacteria; order Burkholderiales; family Burkholderiaceae_B; genus Achromobacter. Next base: position 24,319 of record NZ_LZZT01000006.1, on the reverse strand, counting down.
CCCCACCTTTGAAAAGGACATGGAGGTCTATCACAAGGACGTCGTGATCCGCGTGCCGGTCACGCCCGGTGGCCAGCCGTTCACTTTGACGCTGACCGGCCAGGGCTGTGCCGACGCCGGCCTGTGCTACCCGCCCATGGACAGCAGCGTGAAGCTGACGCCGGTGGCCGGCGGTTATGCCTTGGCAGGCGCGGGCGCGGGAGGCGCCGGCGCATCCGCCGCGGCCGCGCCCGCATCGACGGGCGGCCTGAGCGCGCTGGTCAACGCGGGCGACACCGGCCTGGCCGACGCCTTGGGCGGGCTGGGTTGGATCAAGACGGCCGGGGTGTTCCTGGTGCTGGGACTGCTGCTGGCGTTCACGCCCTGCGTACTGCCGATGATTCCCATTCTGTCGTCGATCGTGCTGGGCGGGGCCAGCCAGGCCCGCCCGACTCGCGGCCGCGGCCTGGCGCTGGCCGCAACCTACGTACTGGGGATGTCGGTGGTCTATACCGCGCTGGGCGTGGCCGCCGGCCTGAGCGGCGCGGGCTTGGCCGCCTGGCTGCAGACGCCCTGGATCCTGGCGCTGTTCGCGATCCTGCTGGCCGTGCTGGCGCTGGCGATGTTCGACGCCTTTACTTTCCAGATGCCGTCGGGCATCCAGGCCAAGCTGGCCGAGCGTTCGTCGCGCGTGCCCGGCGGCCGCTACACCGGCGCGCTGGTAATGGGCGCGTTGTCGGCTCTGATCGTCGGGCCCTGCGTGGCGGCGCCCCTGGCCGGCGCCTTGCTGTATATCTCGCAGACCGGCGATGTGGTGCTGGGCGGCTCGGCCCTGTTCGCCATGGCGTGGGGCATGGGCGTGCCGCTCCTGATCGTCGGCGCTTCGTCGGGCGCGTTGCTGCCCAAGGCCGGGCCCTGGATGGACGGGGTCAAGCGCTTGTTCGGCATGCTGCTGCTGGCCACGGCGTGGTGGATGCTGATCCCCGTGGTGCCGACCTGGGTGCAGATGACCGGCTGGGCCTTCCTGGCGATTGTCGGCGCGGTGATGCTGCGCGCCTTTGATGCGCTGCCGGCCGGCGCCGGCGCGGCGCGCATGTTCGGCAAGGGCCTGGGGCTGCTGCTGGCCTTGGCCGCCGCGGCATGGCTGGTGGGCGCGGCCAGCGGCGGCCGCGATGTATTGCAGCCGCTGTCGCACTTTGCGTCGGGCGGTCCGGCCACGGCGGGCGTCGCGTCCAATGCGGGCGAGGTGCACTTCAAGCGCGTGCGCAACAACGCCGAGCTCGATGCATTGCTGGCGCAGAGCCAACAGCCGGTGATGCTGGATTTCTACGCGGACTGGTGCGTGTCGTGCCGCGAAATGGAGCGCTTCACCTTCACGGATCCGGGCGTGGCGCAGCGCATGGCGGGCATGCTGCTGGTGCAGGCCGACGTGACCGCCAACAATGCCGACGACCGGGCGTTGCTCAAGCGCTTCCGCCTGTTCGGCCCGCCGGGCATCATGTTCTTCGCCCCGGGCGGTAAGGAATTGCTGGACGCACGCGTGGTGGGCTTCCAGGACGCCAAGCGTTTCACCGAGTCGCTGGACCGCGTGCTATTGCGCTGAGCGGCGCCCGGCCGCTACCATGAGGGCTCGCGTCGCATGGGCGGCGCACCCACCCCCTCCAGGCCGGCGCCCGTGACGTCATCGACAGTTGCTGCAAGCCAGGACCGCACCGGTCTGATCTATCTTCAATTGATGTTCGTCATGGCCACGTGGGGCCTGAACATCGTCTCCATCAAGTACCTGACGCAACACATGGACATCCGGGCCCTGGCGGCCGTACGGATCGCCGTGGCCTTCGTTGCCGTCACGCTCATCGTCAAGGCCCGTCGCGGCCGCATTCCCAAGTTGGGCCGCGTGGAACTGGGCTGGGTCGCGTTGGCCGGTTTCCTGGTGGTGTACGCGCACCAGACCGCGCTGGTCTACGGGCTGCAGTTTTCAACGGCCGCCAACGGCACGCTCCTGATGGCGACAAGTCCGTTGCTGTCGGCGTTGCTGGCAGCGCTGTTCTACCGCGAAAAGCTCACGTGGCTGCGCATCTCGGGCGCCTTGCTGGGGTTGGCCGGCGTCGCGATGGTGGTGATCGGCAGCGGCGCGCAATTGGGTCTGACGGGCTGGGGCGACGCGGTCGTATTTCTGGCGGTGGCGGTGTTCGTGTTCGGCGGGCTGGTGATCCAGCGCATTTCGCGCACGCTGGATCCGCTGGCGATGCTTTGGTACATGTATCTGGCCGGCGGCCTGATGCTGGTGGTGCATGCCGCCTTGACGCCCGGATCCTACGAGATGGCGGGCTGGCGCATGACGTGGTGGCCTTGGATGGTGTTGCTGTTCTCGGCGGTGATTGCCTCGGGCGTCAGCAACATCCTCTGGAATGCGGGCATCGCGCGGCTGGGGATCAGCCGCGCGGCGCTATTCGTGAACTGGCTGCCGATCTTCGGGCTGCTGTTCGCCGCGCTGTTCCTGGATGAACACGTGACGCCGGTGCACGTCGCGGGCCTGGCCTGTATCTTGAGCGGTACCTGGCTGGGCCTGCGTCGCAGCAACTAGTCGCGGTTCTTGAGCAGCTTGGCCGCCTCGATGGCGAAGTACGTCAGGATGCCGTCGGCGCCGGCGCGCTTGAACGCCAGCAGGGCTTCCATCATGACCTTGTCGTGGTCCAGCCAGCCATTGGCGGAAGCGGCCTTGATCATCGCGTATTCACCGCTGACTTGATAGGCGAAGGTCGGCACCCGGAAGGTGTCCTTCACGCGGCGCAGCACGTCCAGGTAAGGCATGCCGGGCTTGACCATGACCATATCGGCGCCTTCCTGCAGGTCGGCGGCGACTTCGCGCAACGCTTCGTCCAGGTTGCCCGGATCCATCTGGTAAGCCATTTTGTTTGACTTGCCCAGGTTGGTGGCGGACCCGACGGCGTCGCGGAACGGGCCGTAGAAGGCGCTGGCGTATTTGGCCGAGTACGCCATGATCTGGGTGTGGATATAGCCGTTGGCTTCGAGCGCGCGGCGCACGGCGCCGATGCGGCCGTCCATCATGTCGCTGGGGGCGACCATGTCGACGCCGGCGGCGGCCTGCGTGAGCGCCTGCTTGACGAGGATTTCGACGGTGGGCTCGTTGACGACATAGCCGTTTTCATCGATAACGCCGTCCTGGCCGTGGCTGGTGTACGGGTCCAGCGCCACGTCGCACAGCACGCCCAGCTCCGGGAAACGCTTTTTCAGTTCACGCACGACGCGCGGGATCAGGCCGTCGGGATTGGTGGCTTCGATGCCGTCGGGCGTCTTGAGCGCGGGATCGATGGCGGGAAACAGCGACAGTACCGGGATGCCCAGCGAGACGCATTCCTCGGCGACCGGCAGCAGCGTGTCCAGCGAATAGCGGACCACGCCCGGCAGCGAGGCCACGGGCTGCTTCAGGCCCGTGCCTTCGGCCACGAAGACCGGGTAGATCAGGTCATTGACCGTCAGGGTGTTTTCGCGCACCAGGCGGCGGGTGAAGTCGTCGCGGCGCAGGCGGCGGGGGCGGGAAACCGGGAAGTCAGGGGTAATGATCTGCGGGTTCATGGTACGACCTTGGGAGAAATCCAGTTTTCTATATGCGCGCCAGCTTCTTCCAGGCCGATGCGCTCAGGCGCCGAGAAGGGGATGGTGTGCAGGGCGCCGATGTCCGCCAGGTCTTTGCGCACGGAGAACACGGTGCGCATGCGCTGGCCATAGGGCAGTTTGTCGGCTTTGGTGAGCAGCGCCAGCACCGGGCGTCCGGTGGGGGCGATGAAGTTGGCCAGACGGCGATCCAGTTCGGTGACGCCGCGGCGGATGTCGATGAGCAGCACGATGCCGACCAGCGATTCGCGGTCGCGCAAGTATCCGCCCAGGATGTCGGCCCATTTTTCCTTTTCGTTGCGGGCAACGGACGCATAGCCGTAGCCGGGCAGGTCGACGAGGTAGCCGATGTGGCCTTCCGGGTCCAGCGGGTCGGGCAAGCCGAACATGTTGATCAGGCGCGTGCGGCCCGGCGTCTTGCTGGAGAACGCTAGACGGCGCTGGTTGCACAACACGTTGATGGACGTGGATTTGCCCGCGTTGGAGCGGCCGACAAAGCAGACCTCGGGTGCGCCGGCGGGCGGCAACTGGTCGAGGCGAGCTGCCGACGTGAGAAAAGAGGCGCGATGTAGGAGGGACACGGATGGCTTTGGATACGGTTGGTTTCGAGCCCTATTGTATAATCCGGCGTTTGCAACAGTGGTCCCCGTGCGCGGAGCCGTCTCTTTTGCTTACTGTTGAGGGCATTTCGGTACCAACCGGCTTTCTCTGGGCAGGCAGAACGGCAAATCAGGTTCGATACGGTTTTCCAGATGTGCGGGTAGGCGTGGGCGCCTTTTTGCGCCTTGAGCGATGCGATTCGTCGAGGTCTTCATGAAGCGTGTGCTGTCCCGGATGTTGGTTGCGAGCGGGCTGTTGCTCGGCGCCTCCGCCTTATCTACTACGAGTTTCGCCGCCGACGGGGCTGCGGGCCCGGCCAAACCAGATGCCGCCAAGGGCGGACAGCTGTTTGACCAGGGCGACGCCTCCCGAGGCATCATTGCCTGTGCCTCCTGTCATGGCGCGGCGGGCAACAGCACCATTCCGGTGAATCCCAACCTGGCCGCGCAACCCCACGAATACCTGGTCAAGCAACTGACCGATTTCCAGGTCAAGTCGGGTGCCAAGCTGCCCGTACGCAACGGCGCGGGCGGCAATCCCACCCCCATGACCGCCATGGCGCAGAATCTGACGCCTGCCGACATGCAGAACATCGCGCTGTACCTGGCGCAGCAGCCTTTGAAGGAGCCCGCCACGGCAGGCTACGAGAAGCTGGTTGATCTGGGTCAAAAGATCTGGCGCGGCGGTTTGCCTGAACGCAACGTCCCGGCCTGCGCGGCATGCCATTCTGCCAACGGCGCGGGCATTCCGGGCCAGTACCCCCGCTTGTCGGGCCAGTTCCCCTTGTACATTGAAGAACAGCTCAAGCTGTTCCGCAGCGGCGACCGCGCCAACGACGTGATGCACGCCGTGGCCGATCGGATGTCGGATGCCGACATCAAGGCCGTGGCGGATTACGCGGCTGGCCTGCGGTAGCCGCCAAGCGGCAACGCGCGCGGCTGGTCCGCGTTTACGCAACCTGAGCGTACGGAACCTGGTTCCGTTACGCGCTGTCTACGAGGGGGGTAGCCGATAGCGCGGCCCCCCTTTTTTCATGAATTCGACTCAGACACATACCCGTCCTTCCCTGCGCAGCCTGCCCCGCGACCTGTTCGAACTGCTGGGCTCGATGCGTTTCGCCGTCAGCCTGCTGATGTTCATCTGCGTGGCGAGCCTGGTGGGGACGGTGCTGCAGCAAAATCGGTCGTCCAGCAATTACATCGACCAGTTCGGCCCGTTCTGGTTCGAAGTGTTCGACAAGTTCTCCATCTGGCACGTCTACAACAGCTGGTGGTTTCTGCTGATCATGGCGTTCCTGGTCATTTCGACCTCGGTCTGCCTGATCCGCAACGCGCCCAAGATGCTGCGCGAGGCCAGCTCGTTCCGTGAACACGTGCGCGGCAGCAGCCTGCGGGCCTTTCCGCATCGGGTCGAAGCCGAAGTGCCCACCGATGTGCCCCAGACCGCGGCCGGCCTGACGGCGCTGCTCAAGCGGATGGGCTACGCGGTGCGCGAGCGCCAGGACAACACGGGCGTGCTGCTGGCGGCCAAGAAGGGCAGCGCCAACCGGCTGGGTTATGTATTTGCCCACGCCGCGATGGTCATTATCTGTATCGGCGGCTTGCTCGATAGCGAGCTGCCGGTGCGCCTGCAGGTCATGTTCGGCGGCAAGAAACCTATCGTCGAGAACATGCTGATTTCCGAAGTGCCGGAAAGCGGCCGCCTGTCGGTGGATAACCCCAGCTTTCGCGCCAGCGTGCTGGTGCCGGAAAACGGCCAGGCCAGCACGGCGGTCGTGATGGTGGGCGACGGGGCGCTGGTGCAGCCCATGCCCTTCACCCTGAAGTTGAAGAAATTCGTGGTCGATTACTACTCGACCGGCATGCCCAGCCGCTTTGCCAGCGAAGTGGAAGTGACCGACCCCGACACCGGCAAGTCGTTCGAGTCCACCATCGAGGTGAACGAGCCGCTGCGCTTCAAGGGCATGACGGTCTATCAATCCAGCTTCGATGACGGCGGCAGCACGGTTGTGCTCAAGGGCTATCCGCTGGTCGGCGCCGACAGCGCTACCTTCAATGTCGACGGCACCGTGGGCAAGACAGCCGAAGTAACCGCTCACACAGGCAAGGGCCCGCGCACCATGGGCGTCGAGATCACGGCGCTGCGTCCCATCAACGTCGAAGACCTGACCCGCGGCGACCCCAAGGGGGCGAACCAGAGCTTCGCCGAGCACGTGGCGTCGGTGTCGGGTAGCGCGGCGGGCAAGAAGAACGAAAACCTGCGCAACGTGGGCCCCAGCGTCGAATACAAGCTGATCGACGATGCCGGCCAGGCGCACGAATTCCAGAACTACATGCTGCCGGTGCAGCTCGATGGCGCCAGCGTGTTCCTGGCCGGCGTGCGCAACAACGCGTCCGAGCCGTTCCGCTATCTGCGCATTCCCGCGGACGATGACAGCTCGGTGGCCGAGTTCATGCGGCTGCGCGCCACCCTGGCGGACCCCGTGGCACGCCAGGAAGCGGCGCGCCGGTTCGCCGAACGCAACAGCCCGACCGGCGCGGACCGCCAACCGTTGCAGACAGCGGCCGAGCGCGCCCTGGAAACCTTCGCGTCCGGCGGCCTGCAGGCCGTGGCGGCGTTCTTGCAGGCCAACACCCCGCCTGCCGACATGGAGCGCGCGGCCGACGTGGTGATCCGGCTGATCGGCGCCAGCATGAACGAAGTGCGCGCCATCGAGCGTGAACGGGCCGGACTGCCGCCGGCGGCCACCGAGGGCGCCGATGGCGAGCGCGCCGCGGTGTGGTCGCGCCTGGCGGTGGCGGCCCTGTCGGACCTGACCGTCTATCCGGCGCCGATGTTCTTCTCGCTGGCGGATTTCAACCACATCCAGGCCAGCGTGTTCCAGGTGAGCCGCACCCCCGGCAAGAACACGGTCTACCTGGGCAGCCTGCTGCTGGTCCTGGGCGTGTTCTCGATGTTCTATATTCGGGATCGCCGGGTCTGGATCTGGGTCCGGCCGGTAGAGAACGGCAGCGGCATCCTGGCGGCAATGACTTCCCAGAAGCGTACACTCGACTTCAATCAGGAGTTTGATCGCTTCAAGCAGGCGCTGCTGCGCCAGAAAGGGTCTTAAGGTTTCTTATGTCCACGACGACCACCACGCATTCCCCCACGCCTGACATGCCCGTGCATGCGTCAGCGCCCGACGCGCTTTGGCAGGACGGCATGTCCGAGACGGGCGACAACCGCGCGCAACGCGGCAAGCCGGATTGGACGGACGTCGTCTTCTTCCTGCTGCTGGCAGTGGGGGCCGGCTTTGCGCTGACCCGCTATGCCGGCGCCATGGACTACTACGAGAAGATCATCCTGTGCGGCACGGTGCCTGCGCTGGCCTGGCTGGGATGGCTGTGGCGCCCCTTGCGCCGCCTGATGGTCGCCTGTGCGATCGCGGCCGGCCTGGCGCTGATGCTCTACGGCAATGACCTGGCGCGGGCCGAGCAGGTGTTCTTCCTGAAGTACTTGTTTTCGTCGCAGTCAGCCATTCTCTGGATGAGCGCGCTGTTCGCGCTGGCCATGGTCTGCTACTGGATCGGCGTGTTCAGTCCGACGGCCGCCTGGCTGGGCACGGCCCTGACCTGGGGCGCGGTATTCGCGGGCGTGACGGGCCTGTTGGTGCGCTGGCGCGAAGGCCACCTGATGGGGCCCGACCTGGGCCACATTCCGGTCAGCAACCTGTACGAAGTGTTCGTGCTGTTCTCGCTCATCACGGCGCTGTTCTATCTGTACTACGAGCGCAAGTACAACACGCGCGCGCTGGGCGGCTTCGTGCTGCTGGTCGTGACGTCGGCGGTGGTGTTCCTGCTGTGGTATTCGTTCACGCGCGACGCGGGGCAGATCCAGCCGTTGGTGCCGGCGCTCAAGAGCTGGTGGATGAAGTTGCACGTGCCCGCGAATTTCATCGGCTATGGCACGTTCTCGCTGGCCGCCATGGTCGGCTTCGCCTACTTGGTCAAGCAGCACGGGCAGACGACATCCTGGCTGAAGCTGGCGCCGCTATTCGTACTGGGCGTGCTGCTTTGCGCCGAACCGATGGTGTTCCGCACTGACGGCCTGTCGGCGACCTGGATGCTGTATTTCGGCATTGGCGCGGTGATCGTCGGCGCGATCCTGCTGGGCCGGCGCCGTATCGCCGCCGCGTTGCCGCCGCTGGAAGTGCTGGACGACATCATGTATCGCGCCATCGCGATCGGTTTTGCCTTCTTCACGGTGGCAACCATCCTGGGCGCGCTGTGGGCGGCGGATGCCTGGGGCGCCTATTGGCAATGGGATCCCAAGGAAACCTGGGCGCTGATCGTCTGGCTGAACTATGCGGCGTGGCTGCACATGCGCCTGATCAAGGGCCTGCGCGGCACCATGGCGGCCTACTGGGCGCTGACGGGGCTGCTGATCACGGGCTTCGCCTTCCTGGGCGTGAACATGTTCCTGTCGGGCCTGCATTCCTACGGCCAGCTTTGACACGGTAGACGCTCCAACGAAAAGGCCCCGTCAACGGGGCCTTTTTCATGGCTGGGCGGGGCCGTGCGGCGGCTTCATGGCAAGGTGGATTCGCCCCGCAGCAGATCGTCCAGCGTTTCGCGTTGGCGCACCACGTGGTAATTGGCGCCGTCGACCATGACTTCGGCGGCCCGTGGGCGCGTGTTGTAGTTGCCTGCCATCGTCATGCCATACGCGCCGGCCGATTCCAGCGCCAGCGCATCGCCTTGTTCCAACGCCAGCACGCGCTGGCGCGCCAGCCAATCGGCGCTTTCGCAGACCGGGCCGACGATGTCGTACTCGCTGGCATCATCGGCGCGTGGCCGCAGGGGGTGCACGCCATGCCAGGCGCCGTACAGCGCCGGTCGCAGCAGGTCGTTCATGGCGGCATCGACGATGGCAAAGTTGCGCGCTTCGGCGTGCTTCAGGTACTGGACGGTGGTCAGCAGCACGCCGGCGTTGCCGATCAATGAGCGGCCGGGCTCAAGCACCACCTGCAGATGATCCTGGCCGCGGGCCTGCAGGCGCTGGAAGACCTGGTCGAGCAGCGCCTTGGGTGAAGGCGGTGTTTCATCGGTGTAGCGGATGCCCAGTCCGCCGCCCAGGTCCAGGTGCGACAGGCGGATGCCGATGCCGTCCAGTTGTTCGACCAGGTCGAGCAGTTTTTCCAGGGCGTCCAGATAGGGGCTGATGTCCGTCAGCTGCGAACCGATATGGCAGTCCAGGCCGGTGATCTCCAGGCCGGGCAGCAGGCGGGCGCTGCGGTACGCATCCAGCGCCACGCCGATGGCAATGCCGAATTTGTTTTCTTTCAGGCCGGTGGAGATATAGGGATGGGTTTGCGCGTCGACATCCGGGTTGACGCGCAGCGCTACCCGAGCGCGTTGCCCCATTTCCTGGGCAATATCGGACAGGCGTTGCAGCTCGGCCTCGGATTCGACGTTGAAGCAATGGACGCCGGCCGCGAGGGCCGCGCGCATTTCCCAGGCCTGTTTGCCCACGCCCGAGAAGACGATCCTGGCCGGGTCGGCGCCGACGGTCAGGGCGCGCTTGAGCTCGCCGCCGGACACGATGTCGAAGCCGGCGCCCAGTCGGGCGAATTCCTTCAGGACGGCCAGGTTGGAATTGGCCTTCATGCCGTAGCAGACCAGCACGGGCCGCTGGCCGACGGCGCTGCGGTAGGTGTCCCACGCTGCCCTGAGGGCGGCGCGGGAATAGACGTAGAGCGGTGTCCCCAGTTTTCCGGCCAGATGGTCCAGCGGCACGTCTTCGGCGTACAGCACGTTGTTGCGGTACTGGAAGTACGGATGCCCGGCCAGTTCGGGCGGAACTGGGAACGCGGCGGTCATGGCAAGGTGGGGGCAGTCGGTATTTGCGGTACCTGGGGCCCAGTCTGGCGTTGCGAGGGCGGGGGCGGCTTGCCGTCAGGGGTCGGCATGTACAAAGGACCCTTGTATCCGCAGGCCGCAACCATGCCGGTCGCCATAAGCGTGGCTACAATGCGAAGAGACATGCGGCTGAATGCCAATTGGAACACTGGGAACTCCGTAATTCTTGCAGGCTCGATTATGACCGAAACCGAATTTCTTGCGTTGATCGACCAGGTGCTGGAAAGCATCGAAAGCCAGGCCGATGACTGGGCGGCTTCGCTCGACGTCGACGTCGAAACCAGCCGCAGCGGCAATGTGCTGACCATGGTGTTCGAAGACAATACCCACGTGGTGGTGAACAGCCAGGCCGCCATGCAGGAACTGTGGGTGGCCGCGCGCAGCGGGGGGTTCCACTACCGCTATGACGGCCAGAACTGGAACGATACCCGAGGCGGCCCGAAATTGCCCGACGCGCTGTCCCAGATCTGTTCCGCGGCGGCGGGCGTGCCCGTCACGATCCGACTGTAGCGTTCAGCAAAAAGGCCGGCGCAATGCCGGCCTTTTCTTATTTCCGTTCAGAACGGAATCTTTTGCGACCAGGGCTGGGCGTTCTGCGTGCCCACGCCTGGTGCGACCTTGATGCGGTTGTCTTCGCCGCTGTCGCTGTTCAGGCCATTCAGGAATTCGCCCAGGGTGTCGGCTTGGGGCAGGCCCAGGCGCGCGACGGCTTGTCCGGGCGGGAATTCCGAAAAATAGAATTCGCCGTTTTCCACGATGATGCCGTCGGGGCGGGGGCGCGGCTTTTCTTCCGGCACGCCCTTGAGCACGTCCTGCATGTAGTCGACCCAGATCGGCATGGCCACGCCGCCGCCGGTTTCGCGCGAGCCCAGCGACTTGGGCTGGTCAAAGCCCAGCCAGGCGGTGGCGACCAGGGACGGCGTGTAGCCCGAGAACCAGGCGTCCACGGATTCATTGGTGGTGCCCGTCTTGCCGGCGATGTCGTTGCGCTTGAGCAGCGCGCGGGCGCGGGCGGCAGTGCCGTAGGTGGCCACGCCGCGCAGCACGTCGTCCATGATCCAGGCGGTGCGCGGATCGATGGCGCGAGCAGCAGCGTCGCCCGCCACGACCGGCTTGGACTGCATCACGATCTTGCCATTGCTGTCGGTGACGCGGTCGATCAGGTAGGGCGTGATGCGATAGCCGCCGTTGGCGAACACCGAGAACGCGCCCGCCAGTTGCAGCGGGGTCACGGAGCCCGCGCCCAGCGCCAGCGGCAGCACGGCCGGCTGGCGCGCCTTGTCAAAGCCAAAGCGGGTCAGGTAGTCCTGCGCGTACTGCGGGCCGATGGCCTGCAGGATGCGGATCGAGACCATGTTCTTGGACTTGTACAGGCCCTGGCGCAGCGTCAGCATGGGCTCGTACTGGTTGCCGTAGTTCTTCGGGTTCCAGGCCTTGGAGCCGGTCTGCGCCGCGGTCAGCTCGAAAGGCTGGTCGGAGATCTGCGTGGCCGGCGTCAGACCACGCTCGAGCGAGGCGGCGTAAATGAACGGCTTGATGTTCGAGCCGGGCTGGCGCCAGGCCTGCGTCACGCGGTTGAAGTTGCCGCGGTAGAAATCGAAGCCGCCGACCATGGCGCGGATGGCGCCGTCCTGCGGCGACAGGGCGACAAAGGCCGCCTGCACCGAAGGCAGGTTGATGATTTCCCAGTTGTCGCCCAGCTTGCGGATGTAGACGACCGAGCCGCGCTTGATGCGCTGTTCAGGCTTGGCCTTGTCGTTGAGCGCGCGCGCCACCACGCCCAGCACCTTCTTGTCGGTGACGGTGATGACTTCGCGCGAACTGCGGGCCAACTTGACCTCGGTGGGGCTGGCCGACAGCACCAGCGCGGTCAGCAGGTCGCCGCTGTCGCTGAACTTGTCGAACACGCCGTCCAGGAATTCGTCCAGGGCCTGTGGGTTGTTCTCGGTGCCGGGCGGCAGGTCGAGCTGCTCTTCCGGGCCGGGGTAGGGCGCGCGGCGGGTGTATTCCAGCACGCCTTCGCGCACGGCGCGGTAGGCGGCTTCCTGGTCCTTGGACTGGACCGTGGTGTAGATGTTGATGCCGCGCGAATAGACGTTGTCCTGGTAGACATTGAACAGCAGCTGGCGCGCCAGTTCGGCGACGTATTCGCCGTGGATGGCATAGCCGCCCGCCGGCGTGCCTTCCGCCGACTTCATGACGATCTGCTGCGCCATCGCCTGCTTGTACTCAGGTTCGGTCAGGTAGCCCAGCGACTGCATGCGGCCCAGCACGTAGCGCTGGCGCAGTTCGGCGCGGGGGCGGTTCGAGATCGGGTTGAAGCGCGAGGGGGCCTTGGGGATGCCAGCCAGCATCGCGGCCTCGGCCGGCGTCACTTCCGACAGCGGCTTGCCGAAATAGGTGCGCGACGCGGCGGCAAAGCCGTAGGCGCGGTGGCCCAGGTAGATCTGGTTCATGTAGAGCTCGAGGATCTGGTCCTTGGTGAGCTCGGATTCGATCTTGAACGTCAGCAGCAGTTCGTAGAACTTGCGCGAGTAGGTCTTTTCGGACGACAGGTAGAAGTTGCGCGCCACCTGCATGGTGATCGTGCTGGCGCCCTGCGTCTTGGACATGTTGATCAGGTTAGTCAGGCCCGCCCGCACCACGCCCGTCCAGTCGATGCCGCCGTGCTGGTAGAAGCGGTCGTCTTCGGCCGCCAGCACCGCGGACTTCATGACGTCCGGGATTTCATTGAAACGCAGCACGTTGCGGCGTTCTTCGCCGAACTCGCCGATGAGCACCTTGTCGGCCGTATAGACGCGCAGCGGCACCCGTGGGCGGTAGTCCGTCATGGCGTTCAGGTCGGGCAGGTTGGGCCAGGCCAGGGCCAGCGCCATGCCCGCCAGCAGGACGCCGCACAGGAACAGGCCGACACAGAAGATGCCGGTCTTGACGAAAAATCGCAATATCGGGGAACCGTTATTGGCGGGCTTGTCTTTTTTGGAGGAATTCTGGGGCTTGCTCATCGCGGCGATTTTACGGGTATCTCCGGTCCCGCCTCAGTGTGGCGGATCGGTTTCTGTAACAAGATAGTTCAGTGTGGTGCGCGGGCAACTTGGCGGCAGATGTGATAATGCCGTCATGAACTTTTCCGCTCACTCATGTCCGGAGGCTGACCCGGACCTGGCGCCCTCCGGCGAGGCGCCCGAAAACTTGCCTTGCGCCTCGGAATGCGCAGGCAAGACCGTGTCGTTGCCGCATGACCTGCCCGTCTTCCTGGTCGGGATGATGGGGGCGGGCAAGACGACCATCGGCCGTGGCCTGGCGCGTGCCCTGGGGCGCGAGTTTATCGATCTGGACCATGAGCTCGAGGCGCGTTGCGGCGTACGGGTGCCGGTAATCTTCGAAATCGAGGGCGAGGCCGGTTTCCGTCGCCGGGAGTCCGCCGCTTTGGAAGAGTGTACCCAACGGCGCAACATAATTCTTGCCACCGGCGGCGGCGCCATCCTGGCCGCCGAAAACCGCCTGCGCTTGCACGAACGCGGCATCGTGGTCTATTTGAGGGCCAGCGTGGACGAATTGTTCCGCCGCACCTGCCGCGACCGCAATCGTCCCCTGCTGGCCACCGCGGATCCCCGCGGCACACTGCGCGATCTGATGACGCTGCGCGAACCTCTTTATAAAGAAGTCGCCGACCTGGTGGTGGAAACCGGCTCCATGCCCATCCACACCCTGGTCAAGGCGCTGTTGCCGCAATTACAAGCCTTCGAGAAGCAGATATGAACGTTGTTGAGGTCGATACCCCGGGCGGCCAGTACCCGATCCGCATCGCCCCGGGCCGCCTGGACGCCCTGGACCAGAGCATTCCCGCCGACGCCACCGCCATCGCGGTCGTGACCAACCCGACCGTGGCGGCCCTGTACGGTGAGCGCGCCGAGGCGGCGCTGGCCCGCACCGGCAAGCGGGTGCTGCGCATCGAGCTGCCCGACGGGGAATCCTATAAAGACTGGCAATCGCTGAACCTGGTGTTCGACGCCCTGCTGACCCATCGCCTGGACCGCCGTTGCGTGCTGGTGGCGCTGGGCGGAGGCGTGATCGGCGACATGACCGGTTTCGCGGCGGCGGTGTACATGCGCGGCGTGCGCTTCGTGCAGGTGCCCACGACCCTGCTGGCGCAGGTCGATTCGTCGGTCGGCGGCAAGACGGCCGTCAACCATCCGCTGGGCAAGAACATGATCGGCGCGTTCTACCAGCCGCTGGCCGTCGAAATCGACACCGACGTGCTGAGCACGCTGCCGGCGCGCGAAATTTCGGCGGGCCTGGCCGAGGTCATCAAATACGGCCTGATCCTGGATCCGGCCTTCTGGACCTGGTGCGAGGAAAATGCGCAAAAACTGCGCAATCTGGACCCCCAGGCCATCGCCTACGCGATCCGCCGTTCGTGCGAACTGAAGGCGCAGGTGGTGGGCAAGGACGAACGCGAGTCCGGCCTGCGCGCGATCCTGAACCTGGGCCATACCTTCGGCCATGCCATCGAGGCCGGCCTGGGCTACGGCGCCTGGCTGCACGGCGAGGCCGTTGGCTGCGGCATGGTGCAGGCGGCGGAGCTGTCGGCCGACGTGGCGGGCTTTCCGCGCGCCGATGTCGGCCGCGTGCGCGACCTGGTCACGGCCATCGGCTGCCCCGCGATAGCCCCGGACCTGGGCGCCGACCGCTGGCTGGACCTGATGCAGGTCGACAAAAAGACCGAAGGCGGGGAAATCCGCTATGTGCTCATGGCCCGCATCGGCGAAGCGATGATGCGGGCAGCGCCAGAAGACGCCGTGCGCGCCGTCCTGGCCCGAACCACCCAGTAAACGCAGGAGTGACGGTGTCGCAGATGAAAGAACTGGCTTCCTATGCATCCGACCCGTCCCGATCGCGCGGCCGGACCTACGCCGAGCCGCCGCCGGAAAACCGCAGCGAATTCCAGCGTGACCGCGACCGCATCGTGCATTCGGGCGCGTTCCGGCGGCTGGAGTACAAGACCCAGGTTTTCGTGAACCACGAGGGTGATCTGTTCCGCACCCGGCTGACGCACAGCCTGGAAGTGGCGCAGATCGCGCGCACGCTGGCACGCAGCCTGGGGCTGTCCGAAGACCTGACCGAAGCCATTTCGCTGGCCCATGACCTGGGCCACACGCCTTTTGGCCATGCGGGGCAGGACGAACTCAATGCCTGCATGCGCGAGCTGGCGCCCGAGGCGGGCGGCTTCGAACACAATCTGCAGAGCCTGCGCGTGGTGGACGAGCTTGAGGAACGCTACGCGGACTTCAACGGCCTGAATCTGTGCTTCGAAACGCGCGAGGGCATCCTGAAGCATTGCTCGGCGGCCCATGCGCGGCAGTTGGGCGACGTGGGCGAACGCTTCCTGTCTCGGACCCAGCCCTCGCTGGAGGCGCAGCTGGCCAATCTGGCCGACGAAGTGGCCTACAACAATCACGACATCGACGATGGCTTGCGGTCGGGCCTGATCACGCTGGAGCAGTTGCAGGACGTCTCCATTTTCCAGCGCCATCACGCCCAGGTGCTGGAGCGCTATCCGGGCCTGGCCTCGCGCCGGGCGGTGGCCGAGACCATCCGCCGCATGATCAATACCCTGATCACCGACCTGACGCAGACATCGCTTGCGCGTATCCGCGAGGTTGCGCCGGCCAGTGTGGACGACGTGCGGCGCGCGCCGCCGTTGGCGGGGTTCTCGGAAGGGATCCGGCGCGAAGCCGACGAGCTGAAGAAATTCCTGTTCGACAACCTGTACCGGCATTACCGCGTGCTGCGCATGACCACCAAGGCGCGGCGCATCGTGCGCGAGCTGTTCGCCGCTTTCCTGGATGATCCGCGCCTGTTGCCGCCGGACTACCGCCGCGCGGCTTTCAATGAGCAGGCCCGCGCCATTGCCGACTACATCGCCGGCATGACGGACCGCTACGCCATCCGCGAACACAAGCGCCTGTTCGACATGGCCTAGCGCCCGCCCTGGCGGTAAGCCAGGCGGGCGGCTCGCCGCTGTCAGCGATGCTTGCGGTAGGGCTCGTCCGCTTCGACGAAGGTGGCTTCGGCGCGCGCGTCGCGCATCCATTGCTGCATGGCCGGCAGCGCCAGCACCGCGTCCATGTAGTCGCGCACCGGACCCGCGGCGGCGATGCCGTAGGTGGTGAAACGCGACACGACTGGCGCGAAGAACGCGTCGGCGATCGAGAACGCGCCAAACAGGAACGGGCCGCCCTGGCCGAATTCGGCGCGCGTGTCCTGCCAGATGGCGTGCATGCGCGAGATGTCCTGCCGGGCAGCGTCGGGGATGTCGATGCCGGGCAGATGCGCCTCGATGTTCATGGGCAGCGCCTGGCGCAACGCGCCAAAGCCGCTGTGCATCTGGGCGGCCAGCGAGCGGGCCCTGGCGCGGGCCCGCGCCGCCTGCGGCCACAGGCGCGACTCGGGGCGCTGCTCGGCCACGTATTCGCAGATGGCCAGCGAATCCCAGACCGCGAATTCACCATCCAGCAGCACGGGCACCAAACCGGCGGGGGTGAGCGGCCCCAGGCTGCGCGCGAATTCGTCCGTAAACAGGCCAAGTTTTTGCTCGGTGAATTCGACGCCGGTGGCGCGCAGGGCGAGCCAGGGACGCAGGGACCACGACGAATAGTTCTTGTTGCCGATGATCAAGGTGTACATGCCGATTCCCCTTATGGATGGTGCGCTGTCTACCCGCCGGGCGTGCGGCGCAACAGCTTGCCCAGATAGTGGCCGGTGTGGCTGTCCGGCGCCGCCGCCACGTCTTCCGGCGTGCCTTGCGCCACCACGCGGCCCCCGCCGTCGCCGCCTTCGGGGCCCATGTCGACCAGCCAATCGGCGGTTTTGATGACGTCCAGATTGTGTTCGATGATCAGCACGGTATTGCCGCTGTCCACCAGTTGGTTCAGTACTTGTAGCAGCAGTTCGATGTCGCGGAAGTGCAGGCCGGTGGTGGGTTCGTCCAGGATATACAGCGTGCGGCCGGTGCTGCGACGCGACAGTTCCTGAGACAGCTTCACGCGCTGCGCTTCGCCGCCCGACAGGGTAGTGGCGCTTTGGCCCAGCCGGATATAGGACAGGCCGACGTCGATCAGCGTGTGCAGCTTGCGCGAGATGGCAGGCACCGATTCGAAATACTCCAGCGCCTGCTCGACCGTCAGGTCCAGCACTTCGCTGATGTTGCGGCCGCGATAGCGGATTTCGAGGGTTTCGCGGTTGTAGCGCTTGCCGTGGCAGACGTCGCAGGGCACGTACATGTCGGGCAGGAAGTGCATTTCCACCTTGACCACGCCGTCGCCCTGGCAGGCTTCGCAGCGGCCGCCCTTGACGTTGAAGCTGAAGCGGCCAGGATCGTAACCGCGGGTGCGCGCCTCGGGCACGCCGGCGAACAGTTCACGGATCGGCGTGAACAGGCCGGTGTAGGTCGCCGGGTTGCTGCGCGGCGTGCGGCCGATGGGGCTTTGGTCCACGCTGATGATCTTGTCGAAGTTCTCCAGCCCCTGCATCGACACGTAGGGCGCGGGTTCACTTTGCGCGTGATGCAGCTGGCGCGACACCGCCACGGCCAGCGTGTCGTTGATCAAGGTGGACTTGCCCGAGCCCGACACGCCCGTGACGCAGATCAGCCGGCCGGCGGGCAGGCTCAGGTCGACGTTCTTCAGGTTGTTGCCGCTGGCCCCGGTGAGGGTCAGCCAGGGCAGTTCGTCGTTGACCGGGCGCCGCGGCGGAATGGCGATGGCGCGCTTGCCGCTGAGGTACTGGCCCGTGAGCGAATTGGGATCGCGCTGCACGGTGTCGGGGTCGCCTTGCGCCACGACTTCGCCGCCGTGTTCGCCGGCGCCGGGGCCCATGTCCACGACCCAGTCGGCCATGCGGATCATGTCTTCGTCGTGCTCGACCACGATGACGCTGTTGCCCAGGTCACGCAGGTGTTGCAGGGTGCCGATGAGGCGGTCGTTGTCGCGCTGGTGCAGGCCGATGGAGGGCTCGTCCAGCACATACATGACGCCGGTCAGGCCCGAACCGATCTGGCTGGCCAGGCGGATGCGCTGCGCTTCGCCGCCCGAGATGGTGTCGGCGCTGCGGTCCAGCGACAGGTAGTTCAGGCCGACGTTGTTCAGGAAGCTCAGGCGCGCTTCGATTTCGCGCACGATGCGCTGGGCGATTTCCTGTTTGGCGCCGGTCAGGGTCAGGTCGCGAAACCACGCCAGGCAGGTCGACAGCGGCATGGCCTCGACTTCGTAGATGGCCTGGCCATGGCGTTCGCCGCCGCGCGGGTCGTGGCCGATCAGCACGTTGCGGGCTTCGGGCCGCAGGCGCGAACCGCCGCAGTCGGGGCAGGTCTTGATGTTGCGGTACTTGCCGAGTTCTTCGCGCACCGTGGCCGAATCGGTTTCACGCCAGCGGCGCTCCAGGTTCGGGATCACGCCTTCGAAGGTATGGCGCTTGACCGTGCTGCGGCCCTTTTCGTTCAGGTAGAGGAACGAGATTTCCTCTTCGCCCGAGCCGTACAGCACCTTGTCGCGGAGCGCCTCGGGCAGCTCTTCGAAGGGGGCGTCGATATCGAATTCGTAATGCGCGGCCAGGCTGGTCAAGAGCGAGTGGGTGAAGGCGTTGCGGCGGTCCCAGCCGCGGATGGCACCGGCCGCCAGGCTGAGTTCGGGGAACGCGACCACGCGCTTGGGATCGAAAAACCCGACCTGGCCGATGCCGTCGCAGCTAGGGCAGGCGCCCATCGGATTGTTGAAGCTGAACAGGCGCGGCTCCAGTTCCGGCAGGCTGTGGCTGCAGACGGGGCAGGCATAGCGGCTGGAAAAGACCTGTTCGCGGCCGTTGTCCATGTCCAGCGCCAGCGCGCGGCCGTCGGCCAGCTGCAGGGCGGTTTCGAAGCTTTCGGCCAGGCGCTGCTTGCTTTCCGGCTTGATGCGCAGGCGGTCGATCACGACATCGATGTCGTGCTTTTCGGTTTTCTTCAGCGGCGCCATGCCGTCGATTTCGGTCATCTGCCCGTCGACGCGCAGCCGCACGTAGCCTTGCGCTTGCAGGCTGGCGCATTCGTCCTCGAAGCTGCCTTTCTTGCCGCGGGCGATGGGGGCCAGCACCGCCAGCCGGGCTTCGGCCGGCCAGGACAGCACCGCGTCCACCATCTGGCTGACGCTTTGCGCCTGCAATGGCAGGCCGTGGTCCGGGCAGTAGGGCGTGCCCACCCGCGCATACAGCAGCCGCAGGTAGTCGTGGATCTCGGTGATGGTGCCGACCGTGGAGCGCGGATTGTGCCCCGCGGCCTTTTGCTCGATGGAGATCGCCGGCGACAGGCCTTCGATCAGGTCCACGTCGGGCTTGTCCATCAGTTGCAGGAACTGGCGCGCATAGGCCGAAAGGCTTTCGACGTAGCGCCGCTGCCCTTCCGCGTAGAGCGTGTCGAACGCCAGCGAGGATTTGCCCGAGCCGGACAGGCCCGTTACCACCACCAGCTTGTGGCGCGGCAGATCCAGCGAGACGTTCTTGAGATTGTGGGTGCGGGCACCCCGAATGCGTATGGTCACGTCTATCAGGCTCTTTTAAGCGGTTGCAAAGGCCAACTTGGTACTATAGCGCGCCGAGTCCTCCCCCGTACGGGGGCGTTCGTCAAGATCGCCTGATGCGGACCCGGCGCC
This sequence comes from Achromobacter sp. UMC71, assembly GCF_014170305.1. Lineage (GTDB taxonomy): Bacteria > Pseudomonadota > Gammaproteobacteria > Burkholderiales > Burkholderiaceae_B > Achromobacter. The sequence goes on along the minus strand of NZ_LZZT01000006.1, from coordinate 4,515 downwards.
CAGGATCAGACCGCAAGCGCATGACACCCCTCTGCGCGCACGGCCCTCGTCATCGTTGAAATTTCCGCATGCCGGCAGATACCAAACTGAAATTGACCCCGTCCGAGCGGCGCGCCAGCGTGGCGCTGGCTGGCTTGTTTGCCGCGCGGATGCTGGGGTTGTTCCTGTTGTTGCCCGTTTTTGCTGTCGCCGCCAGCGGCCTGCCTGGGGGCAATGACCCTGCGCGCGTGGGCCTGGCGCTGGGCATGTACGGCCTGACCCAGGCTTTCATGCAGATTCCGTTCGGCCTGGCTTCCGATCGCTGGGGCCGCCGGCCCGTGGTGATTTTCGGCCTGCTGCTGTTCGTGGCGGGCAGCATCGTCTGCGCCCAGGCCACGGATGTGTTCTGGATCACCATTGGCCGGGCCATCCAGGGCGCCGGCGCCATTTCGGCCGCCGTGACGGCTTGGCTGGCCGATGCTACCCGCGACGAGGTGCGTACCCGCGCCATGGCCATGGTGGGCGGGTCGATCGGGCTGTCCTTCGCCGTATCGCTGGTGCTGTCGCCGGTGCTGGTGGGCTGGTGGGGCCTGTCGGGCCTGTTCTGGACCATCGCCTGTCTGGGCGTGATCTGCCTGGGCGTGGCGCGCTGGGTCGTGCCGGTGGTGCCGCGCACCCAGGCCCGCAGCATGCAGGCCGCCAGTCCGCGCCAGGTGCTGACGCATCGCGACCTGCTGCGGCTGAACTTCGGCGTGTTCGTGCTGCACCTGATCCAAGTGTCGCTGTTCGTCGTGGTGCCCGCGCTGCTGGCCAAGGTCGGCGGCCTGGACGCCCGCGAGCTCTGGAAGGTCTACCTGCCCGTCATCCTGGTGTCGTTCGTGCTGATGGTGCCGGTGGTGTTCGTGGCCGAGAAGCGCCGCGCGCACCGCGGCGCCCTGCGGGGCGCGGTGGCCGGACTGGTGTTGGTGTGCGCGCTGCTGCCGGCGGCCAGCCATGGCTTTTTCACCCTGGCGGCAGCCTTGACCGGCTTTTTCGTGGCCTTCAATGTGCTGGAAGCGTTGCAGCCGTCGCTGGTGTCGCGGGTGGCGCCGCAAGCCTACAAGGGGCTGGCGCTGGGGTTTTACAACACCGCGCAGGCCGCTGGCCTGTTCACGGGCGGGGCGCTGGGTGGCTGGGTCGCCTCGCATTCCGGCGCGGGCGCGGTCTTCATCGGCGCCGCCGTGCTGGCCGCCGTCTGGCTGGCCGTTACCTGGGCGCTTAAACCGCTGGCGTAATCCCAGGGGGCCTGCAGGACGCGGAAAGTCGCGGATCGCGCCGCCAACGGTGCCCAACAGCGCTGAAATCGTTTCCCAAGGTGGATGGGTTTGTCACCATTGCCGTTTGGCGTGGCGGACGCTTTTCGTCGATAATAGAACCCAATTTAGGGCTTCACCGGCATCGCCGGTCATCGCTATGATGACCGGCGAGTTTCATGAAGCCGGTCTTCAACATCGCTATTTATGTTGTTGCCGGCGTGTCCGCGGCAACGTGCGGCGCAGGCTGTCAACAACAGAGGGACAACGGCATGGCATCGGTTAACAAAGTCATTCTCGTGGGCAATCTGGGTCGCGACCCGGAAGTCCGCTACAGCCCCGAAGGGGCCGCAATCTGCAATATGTCCATCGCCACCACCTCGTCCTGGAAGGACAAGGCCAGCGGCGAGAAGCGCGAAGAAACCGAATGGCACCGGGTCGTCATGTATAACCGCCTGGCCGAAATCGCCGGCGAATACCTGAAGAAGGGCCGCTCGGTCTACATCGAAGGCCGCCTGAAGACTCGCAAGTGGCAAGACAAGGACACCGGCGCCGACCGTTACAGCACCGAAGTCGTCGCTGACCAGATGCAGATGCTGGGCGGCCGCGAAGACGGCGGTGGTGGTGGCGGCAGCTACGGTGGTGGTGGCGGCTACGACGACGCGCCCGCGCGCCAGCCGCAGCAACGCGCCCCGGCCCAGCGCCCGGCGCCCCAGCAACGCCCGGCCGCCCCGCAAGCGGCGCCCGCCGGCGGCGGCGCCAACCTGGCCGACATGGACGACGATATTCCCTTCTGATCGGATTGCATCCCGCGCGCTCGCCGCGCGCCATCGAAAAGCCCGGCAAACCTTGTGCTTGCCGGGCTTTTTTGTTTCCTGCCGTAGATGTGACGTGGGTTTGTGGATGCCGGGGCACCGCGCTTGAGGGCAGGGGTGGCCCAGGTAAAGGCCCGAAGTCGCCTTTACAGGTTCTGTCCACAGGCTACGCACAGCCTGTCCACAGCTTACCCACTGATATTCCGGGTTTTTCCACCGGTTATGCACAGGGGGCTTGGGATCAGGCTTGCAAGTCCTTGTGCCGCCGGCCAGGAAATTCACCTGATCGAATTTCGATTTTGGGATCAGTGGCTGGAGGTCAGCCGCAGCTGGTCTAGCTTTGCGGGCATTGGGGCAATGACCTATCCACAGGCTGCACACAGCATCTCCACAGCTTGCCCACCGATATTCGAGGCTTTTCCACAGCTTGTTAACAGGGGTAGCCCAGAGTCCCTGCCGATGAGAACATCACATGGCCCAGCACATCTACGACACGCTGCCCGCGCAGCCGACGGAAGAGCAGGACCGACCCATGATGTTACCGGTAGCGGCGGATCGTTGAAATATCTGGTTTCACAAAAGCCTCTTGCCTTGTCTACCTAGTAGTAGGTAAGATTCATCCATCGACGCAGCAAACCCAGCAATACCGCGGCGTCGCCCCAAACCAGAAATACAGTAGTCCCCCTTTTTATTTGTCTTGTTATCTACCTATAAGTAGATAGTTTAACTGAACCGAACCAAGCATCGTTATCTGGAGATCCATCATGAAGACCCTCGTATCCGCCCTGATCCTGTCCGCCTCGTTCATCGGCGCCGCCCAAGCCGGCGAACTGGACTACCCGCCCGCCGCGAACACCCAAAGCACGGTGACCCGTGCCCAGGTGCAGCAAGAACTGGCTGCCGCCCGTGCCAACGGTGAATTGGCTTCCGGCGAAGAAGGCTATGCCGCCACCGCCTTTGCCAGCGCCGGCGACAAGAGCCGCGCCCAAGTGAAGCAGGAACTGGCTACTGCCCGCGCCCAAGGCCTGACCGAAAGCGGCGAACTGGACTACCCGCCCGTTCAAGGCTGAGGTTGATGGCGAGCTATGCGGACTCCGGGGGGCGGGATCTTTCCCGGCCGGAGTCCGCACGGTTGTTCCGGCTCGGGGCAAACCCGCCGATGACGAACCGATCTATTAGTAGGTAATATTCAGCCATGGACACTCCGACTCCCAACACCACTCGCGACCAGCTGCTGGCGCATGCCGAGAAGCTGATTCGCACGCGCGGCTGCAACGGCTTCAGCTATCGTGATCTGGCTGAACACGTGGGCGTAAAGACGTCCAGCATCCACTACTATTTTCCCGGCAAGGACGACCTGCTTTACGAGGCCGTCGAAGCCTATAGCGCCCGCGCTTTGGCGTCGGTGCGCAATATCGATACCACCCAACCGGCCCACGCCCAGCTCGAAGCCTATCTGTCGATGATGGAATCGAAGGCCTGTGGCCACGGTGAACTGTGCCTGGGCGGCATGCTGGCCGCCGAAGTGATGACCCTGCCCGACCGCGTGCGCGGCGCATTGCAGGGGTTCTTCCGGGCGCATGAGGTGTGGCTGGCCCGGGTGCTGGCCCAAGGCGCCGAAGAAGGCACGTTGAAATTCTCGGGCAGCGCCGACGCGGCCGGCCGGGCGGTGTTTGCCACGGTACAGGGTTGCATGCTGGTGTCGCGGCTGTTCCAGGCGCCGCCGGCCCTGTGCGAGGCGATCAGCGCCTTGTACGTCGAGTGCCAGGATAAGCCGGCAGCCTGATCGATCCGCGTGTTTTTTTGCCACGGCCGCAATGCGCAAGCTTGCGGCCGTTGTCATTGCGCCGCGGAAATGTGGAGGTTCAACGGCGTGTGCATCTTGGACGGATCGCCAGTATCGCGTCGCAACCTCGGTTCAACGTTGTCGCCCCAGCGTCTGGGCCTCTTATTACGCAGGCTCTGATCGGGAATCATTTTTCCTTGCTGGGGCCCGCCGATCTGCGGTATCAATAAACCAGACGCTGCGAGTGCTCGGCGAATCAGAATAGCCATACCGAGCTCGTTGCCGTTGCGTTTCGCGCATGGCCCGATGCCAGGAGCCAGATTTCCTCTCGGTTCCAGGAAGAGTGGCCCTGCGTCTGCGGACCGTACAAGACAAACAACATACATGGGAAGGAATGCGATGCGGGGAGCAACCATTCAATGTCTCGAGGGATCTCGGGACAATCGGCATTTTCGACAAGAACCGTCACGGACTCGCCTCTATGCGCTATGTCCACTTTCGCTCGCGCTGGTGGCCGCTTGTTGGATCGCGCCTGCTGCGGCGCAAACGGCGGCCTCCGCCGGCGCCCGCCGTTTGCGCCGCAGCAGGCGCGATCCAACAAGCGGCCACCAGCGCGAGCGAAAGTGGACATAGCGCATAGAGG
>NZ_LZZT01000005.1 GCF_014170305.1 Achromobacter sp. UMC71 | reverse complement strand
GTGCCCGTGGGGGGGGGGCCAGGGGGAACACCCGGCGCGCCGGCGGGCAGGTCGCCTACGGGCATGTCACCGGTGACCGGACGCGCGGCGCCGGACTCGGAGCGCGCCATCCAGGCAATCAGCGACGAGCGCATGGCTTCCTCGACCGACATCTGGATCGGTTGCACCCATTCCTGCGGCACGAAGACGGTGTAGCCGCCGATCATATAGCCCATGGGCAGGTACACCGCCACGCGGTCGCCCTGGGTAAAGCCCTCGGGCAGGCCGTCCAGGTTGCGGCGGGTGACCAGGCCCACCAGTTCCAGCTGCTGGCCCGGGATGCGCAGCACCACGACCTGCTGGGCCGTGCTCTTGGAACTGGGCGAGAAGTAATCGGCAAAGCTCTTGAGCGACGAATAGATGCTCTTGACCACGGGCAGGTTGGTGAAGGGCATTTCCACCAGCAGCAGCACGCGCTGCACGCGCTCTTTGGACACCAGGTAGCCGATGGCCAGGATGCCCAGGATGCCCAGCAACAGGCCCAGCCCGGGGAAGTAGAAGCCGCCGATGAACGGGCGCAGGAAGGTCAGCGCCACGGCTTCCGTCCAGGCCAGGAAGATATAGAGCAGGTAGATCGTCAGCGCCAGCGGCAGGACGGTGATCAGGCCGCGGAAGAAGTATTTGTAAAGACGGGTCATAGTCGAAAAGCCAAGAAAATCAGGGTCGGCAGGCGCGGGGCGCGGTCCGGAACGGCCGCCAGCATAGCAGCCGGCGGCATCCGGTCTGGTAACAAGGCGCGGGAAGCGTTACCGGTCGACGGGCAGGTACAGGGTCTCCTTGATTTCCTCCATCACCACATAACTGCGCGATTCCGCCGAGGCGGGCAGTCGCTTGAGGATTTCACCAAGCAGACGCCGGTATTCGTTCATTTCGGTCAGGCGAGCCTTGACCAGGTAGTCGAAGTCGCCCGACACCAGGTGGCATTCCATGACCTCGGGCACATACAGCAATTCTTTTTTCACCTTGTCGAACACATCGCCCGACTTGGCCGACAGCTTGATTTCCAGGAACACCAGCAGGTTCTTGCCCAGCGCGGCCGGATTGACGCGCGCATGGTAACCGGTGATGACGCCCTCGCGCTCCATGCGCTTGACCCGGTCCGAGCAGGGGGTGGCCGACAGGCTGACCCGCTCGGCCAATTCAGTGACGGAAATGCGGCCCTCGCGCTGCAGGATGTCGAGGATTTTCAGGTCGATACGGTCCAGGTCGCGCATTTCACTTTTGCCGGGCAAAAAAGAAGGGGTGTCCGAGAAAAAGCACTGCCAAAGAAAAATAATCAGTGTTTTTCACTGTGATGAGGCTCATAGACTACCGAAATTCCTGACCAAAACCAAACTTCGGAAAGAATCATGCATGTGATCGTCCTCGGCAGCGGCGTCATCGGCACCACGACCGCCTATTATCTGGCCCGCCAGGGCGCCAAAGTCACGGTGCTGGACCGCCAGCCCGGCGCCGCCCAGGAAACCAGCTACGCCAACGCCGGCCAGGTGTCGCCGGGGTATTCCACACCCTGGGCCGCGCCCGGCATTCCGCTCAAGGCGATCAAGTGGCTGTTCAAGAAGCATGCACCGCTGGCGATCCGCCTGGACGGCAGCCTGTACCAGCTGAAATGGATGGCGGCGATGCTGGCCAACTGTTCGGCCGAGCGCTACGCCGTCAACAAGGAACGCATGCTGCGCCTGGCTGAATACAGCCGCGACTGCCTGCGCGAATTGCGCATCGACACCGGCATCCACTACGAAGAGCGTACCCGCGGCACGCTGCAGCTGTTCCGCACCGACGCCCAGATGGAAGCCGCGCGCCGCGACATCGCCGTGCTCGAGGAAGTCGGCGTGCCCTACGAATTGCTGGACCGCAACCGCCTGGTCGGCGCCGAACCCGCGCTGGCCCGCTCGCTGCACAAGCTGGCTGGCGGCCTGCGCCTGCCCAACGACGAAACCGGCGACTGCCGCCTGTTCACCACCCGCCTGGCCGAGATGGCCGCGGCGCTGGGGGTGGACTTCCGCTACAACCAGCAGGTGGCCGGCCTGAACACGGCCGGCGGCCAGATCACTGGCGTGCGCGTCGGCGGCCAGGTGCTTACCGCCGACCGCTATGTGGCTGCCTTCGGCAGCTACACCCGTGGCTTCCTGGAGCCGCTGGGCCTGGACCTGCCGGTGTACCCGGTCAAGGGGTACTCGCTGACCATCCCCATGAAGGACGAGGCCGCCGCGCCGGTGTCCACCATCCTGGACGAAACCTACAAGATCGCCGTCACGCGTTTCGACGACCGCATCCGCGTGGGCGGCATGGCCGAATTGTCGGGCTTCGACCTGCGCCTGAAAGACGCGCGCCGCAAGACGCTGGAACTGGTCGTGAACGACCTGTTCCCCGACAGCGGCGACGTGGCCCGCGCCGAATTCTGGACCGGCCTGCGCCCCATGACGCCGGACAGCACGCCGGTCGTCGGCCCTACGCGCTACGGCAACCTGTTCCTGAACACTGGCCACGGCACCCTGGGTTGGACCATGGCTTGCGGCTCGGGCAAGCTGGTGGCCGACCAGGTCATGGGCCAGCGTCCGCAGATCCGCACCGACGGCCTGGACCTGTCGCGCTACGACCGCCACAAGGCCGCCCACCGGCCGCTGGTGCTGGACAGCAAGGGCGCCTGAACCGCACGCGCGCATCGTCTTCCCCGGGCGCCGGCCATCAGCCGGCGCCTCGATGGCCCGCCCGGCGCAAGATGCCGGCCGGGCCATTGTTCTTTCGCGCCCCGGCGGCCTCTACAATCCGGGCATGACTCATTTCCTGCACACCGCCGATTGGCAGATCGGCCGTCAATACGGCCAGTTTGAAACCGACGACGCCGCCTTGCTGGCCGAGGCCCGTTTCGACGTCGTGGCGCGCATCGCGGCGCTGGCCGCCGAGCGCCAGGTGGACGCGGTGCTGGTGGCCGGCGACGTGTTCGATACGCAGGGCGTGTCCGACCGCACGATCCGCCGCCTGTTCGCCGCGCTGGCGGCCTACGGCGGGCCTTGGGTCATGATCGCCGGCAACCACGACGCCGCGCTGGCCGACAGCGTCTGGAGCCGCGCGGCGCAACTGGACTGCATTCCAGCCAACGTGCATGTGCCGCTGCGCACCGGCGTGGTGGACCTGGCGGCGCAGAACCTGGCCGTGCTGGCCGCGCCGCTGACCCAGCGCCATACCTATGACGACGTGACGCAGGCCTTTGACGCCCTGGATACCGAGCCCGGCCGCCTGCGCATCGGCCTGGCGCATGGCAGCGTTGCGGGCCGGTTGCCCGACACCATCGATGCTACCAACCCCATCGCGCCCGACCGCGCCGTCCGAGCGCGGCTCGACTACCTGGCGCTGGGCGACTGGCATGGCTGTCTGTCCATCGACGAGCGCACCTGGTATGCCGGCACGCCCGAGCAAGACCGTTTCCGCGGCAACGAGCCCGGCTACACACTGGACGTGCGCATCGCCGCGCCGGGGGCGGTGCCAGTGGTGGAACGCGTGGCGACCGGCAAGTACCGCTGGTCCGCCTGGACCGAAACGCTGAGCCTGCCGACCGACGCCCAGGCCCTGGCGCAACGCCTGGCCGTGCTGCGAGCCGAAGACGTGCTGCGTCTCGAGGTGCAAGGCCACGCCAACGTGCCTACCTGGGAGGCCCTGCAACGGGCGGTGGACCAGGCCGCGGCGCAGGCAAGGGCGGTATTGGCCGACTTTTCCGGGCTATTGCTCGAACCCGACGAGGCCGATCTGGCTCAGTTGGGTACCAGCGGCTATGTGGGCGAAGTGGCGGCGCAATTGCAGGCGTTGCAGGCCGATCCCGAGCAGGCGGCCGTGGCCAGCGAGGCGCTGCGGCTACTGTTGCGGTTCCAGCGCGATGGGGCGGGGCGCGACGCCGCCCAAGGGGGCGCGCAATGAAGCTGTCGCGCATCGCCCTGGAAGAATTCCGCAAGTTCCGCCAGCCTTTGGTGCTGGACAACCTGCAAGACGGCCTGAATCTGTTCGTCGGCCCCAACGAGGCCGGCAAGAGCACGGTGGCGGCCGCCATCCGTGCCGCATTCCTGGAACGCTACAGCACCCGCACCGTGTCCGACCTGGCGCCTCGCGGCGAGTCCGGCGCGCGTCCTGGCGTTGAGCTGGCGTTCACCCATGCCGGCCACGACTACCTGCTGAAAAAGCAGTTCCTGTCGCGCGCCCGCTGTGAATTGCTGATCGATAACGGCGCCCAGCGCCTGGAAGGCGAAGAAGCCGAGAACGCGCTGGCTGCATTGCTGGGGTTCGAGCTGGCCACGCGCGGGCAAAGCAAGCCCGACTTGGCCGGCGTGCCCGGTTTGCTGTGGATCCAGCAGGGTGACGGCCAGAACCTGCAAGCGGCCGCGGGCCATGCCGGCGGCCATGTGCGCGACGCCTTGACGCAACTGTCGGGCGAGCTGGCATCGGGGGATGGCGACCGGCTCTACGAACGCGTGAGCGCCGAACGCGCCGCGCTGCTGGATGCGCGTAACGGGCGCCCCAAGGGCATCTACAAGGACGCCGAAGACGCCTTGGCCAGCGCGCTGGCCGAACGCGACGCCTGCGCTGCGGCCAAAGCCCAGCTGGACGCCGACGTCGACCGGCTGGCCAGCCTGCGTTTCGAGCATGCGCGTGCCGAGGCGAGCCAGCCGTGGAAAGACTTCGAGGCGCGCGCGGCCGACGCCCGGGCCCGCCTGGCCGCGGTCGCCAAAGAGCGCGAGGCGTTCGAAGGACTGCAACGCGAACAGCGCCAGGCCGCGCAGACACTGGCGGTGCTGCAAGAGCAGGTGCGCCGCGACCAGCAGGACGAGGCCGACCTGCGAGCCCTGACGGATGAGGCCGCCGCCGCGCGCGCCCGCGTGCAAGCGGCGCAGGAACCCTTGGCCCGCGCCCGCAAGCAGCGGGACACGCATGCCGCCGCTGCCGAACAGGCCCGCCAGCGCGTCGCGGCGGTCCAGGCCGTGGCCGACCGGCGCGACCTGGAACACCAGCTGCATCAGCTGGACCGCGACGTCGAACGCCTGGACGGGGCGCTGAAAGAGGCCGCCCACCTCATCGAACAAGGCTCGGCCCTGAAGGCCGAGGCCGTGCGCATCGAGATTGCCGACGCCGACATCCAGGCGCTGCGCAAGAGCGAGCGCGCCTTGGGTGACCTGCAATTGCAGCAGCAGGCCATCGCTACGCGTGTGTCCTATGCGTTCGAACACGGCCGCGAGGCGCGGCTGGACGGCGCTGCGCTGAGCGGCAACGGTGAAGTGCTGCTGACCGCCGCCGCCGAGCTCGATTTGCCCGGCATGGGCCGCCTGCGTATCGAACCGGGCGGCAAGGACCTGCCGGCGCTGATGCGCGAGCTGAGCGAGGCGCGCGCCGCCAGCGCCGCGCTGCTGTCGCGCCTGGGAGTGGCCAATGCCGCTGATGCCGAAGAACGCCACGCCCGCGCCGCTGCCTTGCAGCGCGAGCTGGACGCCATGCGCAAGACCCTGGCCATTCATGCCCCCAAGGGCATCGATGTGCTGCGCGGCCAGCGCGACGAAGCGCTGGCGCGCCGCAGCGCCTTGCGCGAGCGGCTGGCGGCCTTGCCGCCCGCCACCGATACAGACGATGGACTGCCTGCCGCCCGCCAGGCGCTGCGCGACGCCGAAAGCAGCGCGGCCCAGCGCGCACTGGATGCGGACAGCGCCCGTGCCCAATTGCTGGAAACGCAGGCAGCCGCGCGCGGCGCGGACCTGCAATCGCCCGAGCGCGCGGCGCAGCGGCAGGCCCGCGCCGCCCGGCTGGCCGAGGCGCGCAGCGGCCATGACCTGCTCGAACAGCGCCTGCAAGCGGCCCAGGCCGCGCTGGCCGCACTGCGTCCCGAGCTGCTGGAACAGGATGCGGTGCGGTTTGAAAAGTCCGCGGCGATCGAACGCGACGCCCAGCACAAGCGCCATAGCGATATCCAGCAACTGCTAGGCAAGCTGGAACAGGCCGGCGCACAAGGCCTGGGTGAACGGTTGTCCGAGGCGCAGGCGGCCTGCGAGCGCCTGCAACGCCGCCGCGACGAATTCCAGCGCCGCGCGCAAGCACTTGACCTGCTGTCCACGCTGCTGGCCGGCAAGCGCGACGCCGCCACCCAACGCTTGCAAGCGCCGCTGGCGCGCCGCCTGAGCCATTACCTGGGGCTGCTGTTCCCGGATTCCGCGCTGCGGCTCGATGACGCGCTGCTGCCCGCGGCCTTGCAGCGCGCAGGCGCGGAAGACCCGCTGGATGCGCTCAGCTTCGGCACGCGCGAACAGCTCGGCATCCTGGCGCGCTTTGCCTACGCCGACCTGCTGCGCGAAGCCGGACGGCCGACCCTGCTGGTGCTGGACGACGCATTGGTACATACCGACGATGGCCGCCGCGACCTGATGAAGCGCGCGCTATTCGACGCGGCAACGCGCCATCAGGTCCTGATGTTCACCTGCCACGGCGACGCATGGCGCGACCTGGGCGTGGAGCAACGCCGCATCGGCGAATCGATGCATACCGGCAGCGCAACCCCGGAGATTCCGTGAAAGCCCGACAGCAGATCATTGACGGTTTCGATGCCCTGAGCCCGCGGCTGCAAGTGGCGGCACGCTTTGTCATCGACCATCCGAACGAAGTCGTCATCGCCTCGATGCGCACGCTGGCCGAACGCGCCGGCGTGCCGCCGGCCACGCTGGTGCGGTTGGCGCAGCAATTGGGCTACGGTGGCTGGCCCGACTTGAAATCGGCGTTCGCCGACGACCTGGGGCTGAACGGCAAGGGCTACGGCGAACGCGCCCGCAGCCTGGCGCGGCGCAGCCGCCGGCCGGATCTGCTGGACGATCTGTTCCTGGCGCAGCAAACGGCCCTGGCTGCCACCGCCGAGCAATGCCTGCCGGCGCTCAAGGCTGCCGCCAAGCTGCTCAAGCAGGCGCGCCAGGTGCACGTGGCGGGTTTTCGCGCCAGCTTTCCCATCGCCTATTCGCTGGTCTACGGCTACCGGCTGTTCCGCAACAGCGTGCAACTGGTCGACGGGCTCGGCGGCAATCTGCAGATGCAATTACGCGCCATTGAACCCAAGGACGTAGTGGTGGCCATCAGTTTCGCGCCGTACTCCAGCGAAAGCCTGGTGGTGGCGCAGGCGGCCCAGGCGGCCGGCGCGCCGCTGATCGCGCTGACCGACAGCGACGCCTCGCCATTGGCCCGCGCCGCACAGGTGGCCGTGCTGTATTCCGTGGCGGGCGCCTCGTTCTTTCCGTCGGTGACTGCCGCGATGGGCGTGACCGAAGCGCTGCTGGGGCTGCTGGTCGCCGAAGGCGGCGACGACGTGGCGGCGCGCCTGCAGCGCAACGAACGCGACCTGGTCGAATCCGGCGCCTACCTGCCCGTGGGCTCCCGATACTGATTTCCAGCCGTGCAAACCCGGGATTGCGCCGGGTGAGTCCCTTTGTTAAGGTGCTATGAAACAAACGTTTCTTATAAATAAATAGAGATTCGTTCGTTTCCACACACGGCCGCAAAGGACACGGACAATGAACAAGCCCTGGCGCGTCGCCATCGCGGGGTTCCATATCGAATCGGTCAGCTTCCTGCCGATCGAGGCTACCCGCGCCGATTTCGACGCGGTTGCGCTGCGCGGCGAGCGCATCCTGACCGAGCTGCGCGGCACCAACACCGTCGCCGGCGGTTTCATCCAGGTCTGCGAGGCACAGGGCGTCGACATGGTGCCGCTGGTGCATACCGCGCTGGGCGCGGTGGGGCCGGCCTCCGACGAGGCGGTGGCCTGCTATGCCGAAGAGATCGCCCAAGGCATACGCCAGCATGCCGGCACGCTGGACGGCGTGTTGCTGTTTCTGCACGGCGGCTGCTGGGCGCCGTCATACCCGGATCCCGAACGCCATTTCCTGCGCCTGGCGCGCCAGGCCCTGGGGCCGGATAAGCCGCTGATGGTGGCGTTCGACTACCACGGCAACCTGGACGCGGACACGCTGGAGCACGTCACGGCGGCGTTCTCCTACCGCCAATCGCCGCACACCGATACCGGCGCAACCGGCGCGCGGGCGGCCGACTGCCTGATGCGCACGCTGCGCGGCGAGATTGCGCCGGTCTGGGCCATCGCCAAGCCCGATGTGCTGGTGCCCAGCATCTTCAGCGCCACCGCCTTGCAGCCGCTGGCTGGCATCATTGACGCGGGGCATCGCCTGGACGCGGCCTGCGAGGGCTACAGCGATACGTCCGTCATGGCGGGTTTCTCGTACGCCGATGCGCACAACACGGGTTTTTCGGTGCTGTGCGTGCGCGATGGGGACCATGCTGGCGCGCAGGCCGCGGCCGACGCGCTGGCCGGCCAGATCCGGGCGCAGCGCCATGCCCTGTACCGGCCGTTGCCGGTGCACGAGATCGGCGCCGCGGTGGACCATGTGCTGGGGCGGCTGGCGCAGGAGCCCGCGGCGGGGCGGCCCTATGTGCTGCTGGAACATGCCGACAGGATGAATGATTCGACCTACCTGCTGGAGGCGTTGCTGCAGCGTGGGGTGACGCGCGCGGCGGTGCCGTTCATCTGGGACGCCGCGGCGGCCCGCCGGGCGGCCGCGGCGGGCGCGGGCCAACGCATCCGGCTGCGGCTGGGTGCGCACAGTTCCGACAAGGCCGGGCCCAAGCTCGAGGTCGAGGCGCGCGTTGTCTGGGCCGGACCCAAGCAGTACCGGGTATCGGGCGCCTACATGCGCGGCATGCCCGTGGACCTGGGTCTTAGCGCCTTGCTGGACGTGAACGGCATCTCGGTCAGCGTCGTCAGCCATTTCGCCTTCGCGGTGGACGGCGATGCCTTCACGCAGTTCGGCCTGCGGCCCGAGGATTTCGACATCATCGTGCTGCGCTCCAAAACCCACTTCCGCGCGTTCTACGAACCCTTGGCGCGCGAGATCCTGATCGTCGATACGCCCGACTACGGCGTGGCCGACCTGCGCCAGCTGCCGTACCGGCATGTCGACGTCACGCGTGCCTTTCCGTTTGTCGATACGCCCGCGGACCACGCCGGTTCGGCTTGACGGCGGACGGCGTCGCCGGTAGCCTACACAGGCTCATTTCCGAACCTCTTCCGATCCGCATGCCCGACCTCACGCCTTACGCCGGTTCCGCCTTCGCTGCCCATGCAGCGGGTGCCGGCGCGCGCGCGGGGCGTCCGTATGCCGCATCGCCTCCTGTTGTTGCTCCTGTCGTTTGCGCGGTCGTCTCGCCGCCGCAGTCGCCGCCGATGGTCGTCCGGCCGGTCGTGCGCCCCGTGGCATCGCCACCGGTCGCGCCGCCGCACGCCGTCGTCGTCGGTGTTTCGGGCGCTTATCCGCCCGTCACGGCCGTCGTCGGCTGACCGCCCCAAACTTCCCGCTCCCGCCTTGTTGCCCGAGTCATCCGCGCTGATGCGCTGACGCCTACGCGTCCGCCAGCCGCATGTCCGTGCTTGGCCTTTCCGCGCACCCCTTGGCGCCGGCTGGCCGCGGGAGCCTGTTCATACCCCGACAGGTAGAAATTCCTATGTCTTTCAATCGCAATGCGTGGACCGCCTACGGCTCCACCACCTTGTTCGTGCTGCTGTGGAGCGGCGGCGCGATCTTCGCCAAATGGGGCCTGGCACACGCCTCGGCCTTTGGCTTTCTGCTCACGCGCTTCATCCTGGCTCTGTCCGTGCTGCTGGCGCTGGTCTGGCTGCGGCGCGGGCGCTGGCTGCCGGCGCCGGGCACGCGCGGCATCGTGGCGCTGACGGGCCTGCTGCTGATTGGCAGCTATTCCATCTGCTATCTGCTGGCGCTGGACCACGGCATCACGCCCGGGGTGCTGGCCACGCTGCTGGGCGCGCAACCCATCCTGACCCTGGCGCTGATGGAACGGCGCTATCCGCCCGCGCGGCTGGCGGGCTTGTTCCTGGCCCTGTGCGGCTTGGTGATGGTGGTCTACCAGAGCATCGGCATGGCGCGCTTTTCCGTAGCCGGCATGGTATTCGCGTTTGCCGCGTTGGGCAGCATGACCGCGGGCGCGATCCTGCAGAAACGCGTGCGGCAGGCACCCATGGACGTGATGCCGCTGCAGTACGCCGTCAGCCTGGCGCTGTGCCTGCTGTTCGTGCCGTTCCAGCCTATCCGCGTGGAGTGGAACGTGGGCTTCATCGTGCCCCTGCTGTGGATGGGACTGGTGATTTCGGTGGGCGCCACGCTGCTGTTCTACCGCATGATCCAGGCGGGCAACCTCGTCAACGTCACCAGCCTGTTCTATCTGGTGCCGGCCGGTACGGCGGCGCTGGACTACGTGGTGCTGGGCAACCGCCTGTCCGCGCTGAGCCTGGCCGGCATGGCGGCGATCCTGCTCGGGTTGATGCTGGTGTTGCGTACGCCGGCGGCCTCCCGGTCTACGGGCTGAAGCAGTGTATGGCGCGATGTCGTTGGACAACGTTGCGCCGGGTCCTGCCTGGCGTGGCTGCTTCAGGCCGGACCCGGCAGGGCCGGATGGCAGTTCGAGAGAGGGCGCGCTACGCGTGCGCCGCCTGTTCCTGGCCGGCCCAGTGGCCGCTGACCAGTTGGGCTGGTCGTTCGCGGGCCTCGACGCGCGCGCACACCGGCCACGCATCCAGCCGCACGTTCAGTCCGGCATACACGCCATGGCCGGCCCCGGCTTCGATGCGGCCCTCGGCGCGCACGCCTTCGCCGGCCCGGATCGATCCTTCCGCGCAGATATCCTCACCCGCGATCAAGCCCCAGCCCGTGGCCAGATGGCCGCCGCAGCGGATCGTGGCGCCCGCCTGGATGCCGCTGGCGGCGTCGATGTCCTTGCCGGCCTGCACCTTGCCGCCGGCCTTGATGCCCTGACCGCATTTGATGGCGCCTTGAACCTGGATGTCCTGACCGGCCCGCAGATGGCCGGTCACGGCCAGGTCTTGCCCGGCGCAGATGTCCCACTTGGCGCGCAGGTTGCCGCGGCAGTCCAGCGCTGTCGCGACCTCGATGCCCCATTCGGCCGACACGTCACCCCCCGCGCGCAGATCGCCGGCGCTGGCGAGGTTGCCGCCGGCCACAATGTTCTCGCCCGCCACGATCGATTCCCCGGCGCGGATGCCGCCTCCGGTGATGATGCTGCGTCCGGCGCGCACCACGCTATCCACGGTGATGCCCATGCGCACTTCCAGCGTGCCGGCAAAGACGATGGCGTTGGCATCCAGCGTGTCCAGCTTGAGCACGGCGTCGGTCGGGCCGAACTGGTCCAGCAGCCAGCAGGCGTCGCCGACGCGCCCGTCGGCCACCAGGGCATCCAGGACGGCCTGATAGTCCCCCTGTCCGTTGTGGTCCCTCAGGAACCATTTGTAGCCCCCGGCGCAGGGGTTCTTGGCTTTGACGAATTTCTTGGTGAGTTGCATGGCGCTAATCGGCGATCAAGGCGTGACGCCGCCGCCGGACAAGGCCGGCAGGCGGAGCGGAAACGTGGCCAGACGCCCGGCCGTACGGCAGGGCAGTCATGCCGGATGGCGTTCGGCCTCGGCGCGCGGGCCGTCAAACGGTCAGGCGTACCCAGGGCCGGCGACAGGCCGGTGGCGGAGAGAGCGGGAGGGGAGAGGCCGGGCGATCAGCCGGGCTTGGAGCGCGCGTAGGCGGAACGCGCGGCGACTTCCTGCGAGCTCAACAAGGTCGAGCGCAGGGCGCAGAGGGCGCAGGCAGCGGATGAGAGAAGAGAGAATTCGGTTCGCACGGGGCGAATGGTAGCAGAGGGGGCAAGACCTGCCCCGCCCCAGAGGAGCGAGGCAAGAATAGCCGTCCGGCCGCCCGAAGGCCGGCCAGCCCCATCCGGCCAGCAAATGAAGCCGTGCGGAATCGGAGCCTGCAACGGCGCGTCGCAAGAATAGCCGTCCGGCCGCCCGGCCGCCCGAAGGCCGGACAGCCCCCTCGGGGGGCAGCAAGCGCGCAACGCGCGCGCGGCGTGGGGGTACTAATTCGTGGACTGGATGTTGCGTTCCTTGGCAATGCGCTGGCGCAGCTCCAATTCACGCTTGATCTGCGCCGCGTACTCGGCCGGCGTGTTGCCGTCCACCAGCGAACCGCCATCGGCCAGGCGCTGGATGATCTTGGGGTCCTTCAGCGCCTTGACGGTGGCGTCGTGGATGCGGTCGATCACGGCTTGGGGCGTGCCGGCGGGCGCGACGAGGCCGTACCAGGCCATGTTGTCCATTTCCGGCAGGCCGCCTTCCTTGAACGTGGGCACGTCGGGCAGGGTGGGCAGGCGGCTGGGCGCGGCCACGGCCAGGGCGCGCAGCTTGCCGGCCTGGATGTGGGGCATGGACGAGGGCAGGTTGTCGAACTGCGCGTTGACCTGGCCGGCGATCACGTCGTTCAGGGCCGGACCCGAACCGCGGTAGGGGACGTGGACCATGTCGGTCTTGGTCAGCGACTTGAACAGTTCGCCGTCCAGGTGGCCGATGCCGCCGGCGCCCGACGAGGCGTAGCTGTATTTGCCCGGGTTGGCCTTGAGCAGGGTGACGAACTCGGCCAGCGACTTGGCCGGCACCGACGGGTTCACCGTCAGCACGTTGGGCACGTTCACCATATTGGTGATGGGCGCGAAGTCCTTGAGCGGGTTGTAGGGGTTCTTGGGGTTGGTGGCCGGGTTGGTGGCCATGGTGCTGACGGTGGCCACGCCCAGCGTGTAGCCATCAGGGGCGGAGCGCACCAGGGCGTCGGCGCCGATCGAGCCGCCGCCACCGCCGCGGTTTTCCACCACCACGGCCTGGCCGAGCTCGCGGCCCAGGCCTTCGGCCACCACGCGCGCGACGATGTCGGTGGTGCCACCGGCCGCGAACGGAACGATCAGGCGGATGGGCCGGTTGGGGTAGGCGTCGGCGGCCTGGACGGCGGAACTAAAGCAGACGCCTGCGATGGCGGCGGCCAGGACGGCCTTGGCTTGGGACAGCACGGTCAAGAGTCTTCTCCATATTTTTTGAATTCCGACCCGGCCGGCTTCGATGGCCAGCGTCGGTGAAGCGCGCCTTGCTCGGATGCTGGCTTGGCCAGCGCTTCGTGGGCGCCATTCCACACACTTCCGGGTAGCCGGTCAATCGGGATTCCCCCTGCTGCCGTGGGGGTATTTTTGCCGGCCCGGCGTATGTTGAAAATAAGGGTCGAAGCCGGAAAAAACGTATGCTGACAAGAACTTGAACGCACTCGGCGAGGATACGGATGCGCAATCATTGCGCAGCGATCGTGCTGTCTTTAGCTCGGTACGCGCATAAATCTCTGCATAACTTACAAGAATCTGATATTTTTCGGATGAGATTCTTGGCCGGTCTTGCAAGAAAACTATTGCGTTTGTTTCTGTCCGCGCCGTTCAATGGGCGTTGGTTGAAGTCCCCGCGGGGCAACGTGTAGTGCAGCGACGCACCGGGCCAGGGTTCCGTCCGTTTTTCAATCCCCGGTCTGTTTCGTCTCTCGCTCACCACGCTGGCGGGAGGGGGCCCGGACATTCTCGGAACGCCATGTCGCTGATACTGATCCTCGCTCTGCCGTTTGCCGGCAGCCTGTGCGCCGCGCTGCTGCCTTCCAACGCCCGCAATGCCGAGGCCTGGTTGGCGGGCATCATCGCCCTGACCTGCGCAGTTCTTGTCGGCAGCCTCTATCCCCAAGTTGCCAATGGCGGCGTAATCCGCGTGGACATGCCCTGGGCGCCCGCGCTGGGGCTCCAGTTCTCGTTGCGCATGGACGGCTACGCGTGGTTGTTCGCGCTGATCGTCTCGGGCATGGGGGCGCTGGTGGTGCTGTACGCCCGCTATTACATGTCGCCGGAAGACCCGGTGCCGCGCTTCTTCTCGTTTTTCCAGGCCTTCATGGCCGCCATGCTCGGCGTGGTGCTGTCGGGCAACCTGATCCAGCTGGTCATGTTCTGGGAAATGACCAGCCTGGCTTCGTTCATGCTGATTGCCTACTGGCACCACCGGCTGGATGCCCGCCGCGGCGCGCGCATGGCGTTGACGGTGACCGGCGCCGGCGGGCTCTGTCTGCTGGCCGGCGTGCTGATCCTGGGCCACATTGTCGGCAGCTACGACATGGACCGCGTCCTGGCCGCCGGCGACCTGGTGCGCGCCGACCCCTGGTACCCGGCCGTGCTGGTGCTGGTGGCGCTGGGCGCGCTGACCAAAAGCGCGCAGTTCCCATTCCACTTCTGGCTGCCCAATGCCATGGCCGCGCCCACGCCGGTGTCGGCCTATCTGCACTCGGCCACCATGGTCAAGGCGGGCGTATTCCTGCTGGCGCGCTTCTGGCCGGTGCTGGCCGGCACGGATGAATGGTTCTGGATCATCGGCGGCGCGGGCCTGATCACGCTGGTGCTGGGCGGCTATGCCGCCATCTTCCAGCAGGACATGAAAGGGGTGCTGGCGTATTCCACCATCAGCCACCTGGGCCTGATCACGCTGCTCCTGGGCCTGAACAGTTCGCTGGCGCTGGTGGCGGCCGTGTTCCACATGGTCAACCACGCCACCTTCAAGGCCTCGCTCTTCATGGCGGCGGGCATCGTCGACCACGAAACCGGCACCCGCGACCTGAGCCGGCTGTCCGGCCTGTACAAGGCCATGCCGATCACGGCCACGCTGGCCATGGTGGCGGCGGCGTCCATGGCCGGGGTGCCGCTGCTCAACGGCTTCATCTCCAAGGAAATGTTCTTCGCCGAGACCACCTTCGTCAGCGGCGACTGGATCACGCGCATGGGGCTGCCGCTGGCGGCCACCGTGGCGGGGGCCTTCAGCGTGGCGTATTCGCTGCGCTTCATCCTGCAGGTGTTCTTCGGCCCGCCGGCCACCGACCTGCCGCGCGCCCCGCACGAGCCGCCGCGCTGGATGCTGTTCCCCAGCGCGCTGCTGGTGCTGATCTGCCTGCTCGTCGGCATCCTGCCGAGCGTGACCCTGGGCCCGTTCCTGGCCACCGCCGCGCAAAGCATCCTGGGCAAGGACATGCCCGAATACAGCCTGTCGGTCTGGCACGGCGTGAACCTGCCGCTGGTCATGAGCTTCGTCGCCATGACCTCGGGCGTGCTGCTGTACCTGGCGCTGCGCGCCCACCAGCGCGCCAATCCGGGCCGCGTGCCGTTCATTTACCGCCTGGACGGCCGCCGGTCGTTCGAAACGCTGCTGGACGGCTCCAGCGTCGCGGCCGCCTGGCTGCTGCGCTGGCTGGCCTCGTCGCGCCTGCAGGTGCAGATGCTGCTGATCGTGCTGGGCACGCTATTCGTGGCCTGGCTGCCGCTCAGGGCCGGGGGCTGGCTGGACGGTACCGGCCGCATGGCGGCGGTGGATCCGGCGTTCGCGCTGCTGTGGCTGGTGGGGGGCGTCTGCGCGGTGGCCGCCGCATACCAGGCCAAGTACCACCGGCTGGCGTCGCTGGCCCTGGCCGGGGGCGCGGGCCTGATCACCTGCCTGACCTTCGTCTGGTTCTCCGCGCCCGACCTGGCGCTGACGCAGCTGTCGGTGGAAGTCGTCACCCTGGTGCTGTTGCTGCTGGGCCTGCGCTGGCTGCCGCGCCGTATTGAGCAGGACGAAGACGAAGGCCTGGGCGCCACGCTGCGGGCACGCGGCCGTCGCTTGCGCGACTTGCTGATGGCCACCGCCGCCGGCACCGGCATGGCCGCGCTGGCCTACGCGGTGCTGGTGCGCCCGCAAGGCGACACCATTTCCTCTTATTTCGTCGACCGGGCGCTGCCGGACGGCGGGGGCACCAATGTGGTCAACGTGATCCTGGTGGATTTCCGCGGCTTTGATACCTTCGGTGAAATCACGGTACTGGGCATCGTGGCGCTGACGGTCTATGCGCTGCTGCGCCGTTTCCGGCCCGCCGCGGAAAGCGCCGACCTGCCGCGCCAGCAGATCGACCAGGACGGCCCCGTGCCCGCCGCGCCCGACATCAAGTCCGTCGTGCCCACGGGTTCCACAATGGTGCCGACGGTGCTGGTACGCCTGCTGTTGCCCACGGCCGCGCTGATTTCGGTGTACTTCCTGCTGCGCGGCCACAACCAGCCGGGCGGCGGTTTCGTCGGCGGGCTGATCTTTGCCACCGCCGTCATCCTGCAATACATGGTGGGCGGGGTGTACTGGGTGGAATCGCGCAGCCGCCTGAATCCGCAGAACTGGATCGGCATCGGCCTGCTGTTTGCCGGCGCCGCGGCGGTTACGGCCTGGCTGGCCTACAAGCCGTTCCTGGCCGCGCTGTCCTGGGACATCGCCTTGCCGCTGGTGGGTCACGTGCACCTGTCCAGCGTGCTGCTGTTCGACCTGGGCGTCTACATGCTGGTGGTCGGGTCCACGGTGCTGGTGCTGGTGGCGCTGGCTCACCAATCGCTGCGCGCGCAACGCAAGGCGGCCGCCGAAAGCCAGGCAGCCGCTGCTCAAACGGGGGAAGCCTGATGGAATTGATTTACGCCGTCGCGATCGGCGTCTTGGCGGGCTCGGGCGTCTGGCTGCTGCTGCGGCCACGGACGTTCCAGTTCATCATGGGCCTGTCGCTGGTCTCCTACGCGGTCAACCTGTTCATTTTCGGCATGGGCCGGCTGACCTCCGGCCGCCCGCCGGTGATCGACCCGGCCATGGCCCATGATCCTTCCTGGTACGCCGATCCGCTGCCGCAAGCGCTGGTGCTGACGGCGATCGTGATCGGCTTTGCCACCACCGCGCTGTTCCTGGTGGTGCTGCTGGCCTCGCGCGGCTTGACGGGCACCGACCACGTCGATGGACGGGAGTCCCAATCTTGAGTTTCTGGCTTCAACATCTTCCTGTATTGCCCATCATCACGCCGCTGCTGGCCGGCGCCGTGATGCTGCTGCTGGCCGATACCAGCCGCTACACGCGCGGCGCCATCGCCACGGTCTCGACGCTGGCCCAACTGGTCTGGGCCATCGCGCTGCTGGCCGTGGCCGGCGGCGCGGTGCCGGGCGTCTGGCCCGACGGCGTGGGCGTCTACCTGGTGGGCGACTGGCCCGCGCCGTTCGGCATCGTGCTGGTGGTCGACCGCCTGGCCGCCGTCATGCTGACGCTGACCGCGGTGCTGGGCCTGGCGACGCTCACGTATTCGCTGGCCCGCTGGGACCGCGCGGGCGTGCATTTCCATTCGCTGTTCCAGTTCCTCCTGATGGGCTTGAACGGCGCCTTCCTGACCGGCGACCTGTTCAATCTGTTCGTGTTCTTCGAGGTCCTGCTGGCGGCGTCCTACGGCCTGCTGCTGCATGGCTCGGGCGTGGCGCGCGTCAGCGCCGGCCTGCAGTACATCGCGGTCAATCTGGTCGCGTCGTTCCTGTTGCTGATCAGCATTGCGCTGATCTACGGCGTGACCGGCACGCTCAACATGGCCGACCTGGCACTGCGCGCGGGCAACCTGACCGGCTCGGACCGCATGCTGTTCGAGGCCGGCGCCGCCATCCTGGGCGTGGCCTTCCTGGTCAAGGCCGGGGCGTGGCCGCTGAACTTCTGGCTGGTCAAGGGCTATGGCTCGGCCAGCGCGCCGATCGCCGCCATGTTCTCGATCATGACCAAGGTCGGCATCTATGCGCTGCTGCGCATCGGCTCGCTGCTGCTGCCTACCGGTGCACCGGCCGCCTTCAGCCTGGACTGGATGTTCGCCGCCGGCCTGGCCACGCTGCTGTTCGGCGGCCTGGGCCTGCTCGCCACCCAGCAGTTGGAGAAAATGGTGGGGTACTGCGTCATCGTCTCGGCCGGCACGCTGCTGACCGCGCTGGGCATGCCCGGCGTGACACTGACGGGGCCGGCGCTGTTCTACCTGATCAGCTCGGTGCTGACCACGGGCGCGTTCTTCCTCTTGGCCGAACTGATCGAACGCACGCGCAGCTTCGGCGCCAACGTGCTGGCGGTCACGCTCGACGCCTTCGACCTGGATGACCCCACCTCGGTCAACCGGTCCGACGACGTCGTGGGCGTGGCCATTCCGGCTGCCATGGCGTTCCTGGGGCTGGCCTTCATCTGTTGCGCCTTGCTCGTGACCGGCCTGCCACCGCTGTCGGGCTTCGTGGCCAAGTTCTCGCTGTTGTCGGCCGCGGTGTCGGCGGCCAACGAATCGGCGCCGCCCATGGACGCCTGGATCCTGGTGGCGGCCGTGCTGGTGTCCGGCCTGGCCGGGCTGATCGGCCTGGGCCGTACCGGCATCCGCGTGTTCTGGGCCAGCGACGACCGCAGCACGCCGCGCCTGCGCGTGATCGAAGCGGGGCCGGTTGCCATCTTGCTGCTGCTCTGCGTGGGTCTGGCGGCCGGCGCGGGCCCGGTGTCGGCCTACCTGGACGACGCCGCCCGCTCGCTGGACCAACCCACCCGCTACATCGAAGCCGTCATGTCCGCGCAGACGGTACGCGCCACCCCGGGAGGAAGCTGATGCGCCGCCTTTACTTCCTTTTCCTGCCCGTCTTCCTGTTCGTCCTGTGGCTGGTGCTGAACGAAAGCCTGTCGGCCGGACAGATCGCCCTGGGCATCGCCCTGGCGCTGTGGTTCACCTGGGCCGCCTCGCGCCTGCGCCCCTTGCGCGCCAAGCCACGGCGCCTCTGGAAGGTGATTCCGCTGTTCCTGCACGTCACGCTGGACATTATCAAGTCCAACATCGCGGTGGCCAAACTCATCCTGAACCCGCGGCGCAATGATTTTTCGCCCGGTTTCATCATGATTCCGCTGACCATGCGCGAACCCCACGGCCTGGCCATGCTGGCCTGCATCGTCACCTACACGCCGGGCACCGTCTGGGTCGACCTGACCGACGACCATCGTCTCAAGCTGCACGTGCTGGACCTGCAGAACGAGGACGACTGGATCCGCCTGGTGCAAGACCGCTACGAGCGCCCCTTGATGGAGATCTTCGAATGAACGCCATACTGTATTGGGCGGCGTCCTTTGCCCTGGTGTGCTTCGCGCTGGGCATGGTGTTCGCCGCTATCCGCCTGCTGCGCGGACCCACCGCGCAAGACCGCGTGCTGGCGCTGGACACGCTGTACATCAACGGCATGCTGACCATGCTGGTGTTCGGCATCCGCTCGGGTACGTCCGTGTATTTCGACATTGCGCTGCTGATCGCGTTGTTCGGCTTTGTCGGCTCCACCGCCATGGCCCGCTTCCTGCTGCGCGGCGAGGTGATCGAGCCATGATCGAAACCCCCATCCCCCTGTGGGCCGGCATCCCCGCCAGCATCCTGCTGGTACTGGGCGGCCTGCTGGCGCTGACCGGCTCGGCCGGCCTGCTGCGGTTCCGCTCGTTCTATGCCCGCATCCATGCGCCGACGCTAGGCAATACCCTGGGTTGCGGCAGCGTGCTGGCCGCGTCCATCCTGGTGTTTTCGTCGCTGGCGGCGCGGCCGGTGTTTCACGAAGTGATCATTACGTTGCTGCTGGTGGTGTCCTCGCCGGTGACGGCGATGCTGCTGATGCGCGCGGCTACGTACCGTAATCGCCTGACAAAGGCGGATGCCGATCTGGACGCGCGCTGATTTTGCGTCGCACCATCTGATACTTAGGCTTACGTTTATGGCTTGCCTGACATGTCCCCTTTGAGGCATCGTGGGGTAGTTGTATCAAGCAAACGGTGTCAGGTCTTTCGGGGCCGCACCGTTCGGGTTCAATCTCTTTAAGGAGCTGACCATGAATGTACGTCCCATGCATACCAAACGCCTCGCGGCCTCCCTCTGCGCGGCTGGCCTGATGCTGGCTGCCGGAGCGGTCCACGCGGCCGACCCGATCGGCCGCGCCGGCATCCAGGCGCAATACGAACAGGATGTGGCGGCTTGCAAGAACGGCAGCACCGGCCAGGAACGCACCGCTTGCCTGCGTGAAGCGGGCGCGGCGCGCCAGGAAGCCAACCGCAAGCAGCTCAGCGACGGCACCACCGAGCAGCACCAGCAGAACATGCTTGACCGCTGCAACCGTTTGCCTGCCGATTCGCGCCAGGACTGCATTACGCAAATGAGCTCGCCCACCCAGGTGCGCGGTAGCGTGCAGGGCGGAGGCGTGCTGCGTGAAACCGTGATCCAGGTGCCGGCCGGCACCGTGCCGCCGCCGCCCCCGGCCCCGGGCATGGCGCCCGCCCCGGGCATGGCCCCGCCGCCGCCGGCGATGCGCCCGTAAATGCGCCGATAAAAGGCGGCCAGATCGCCTTTGACGGCCTGACCGCGTCCCTTCAAGGGCGACAGCCGCCACATTCAGGCAAAATGGCGGCTGTCGCCCTTACTTACGTATATTCATGTCCGACGTTATCGCCCTGATTTTCGATTTCGACGACACGCTGGCCTCGGACAGCACGTCCGGTTTCCTGGACAGCATCGGCGTGGACACGGCGTCGTTCTGGAAAGACGAGGTCGATCCGCTGCTATCCAAGCAGGACTGGGACCCCGTACCCGCCTACCTGTACCAGATGATCCAGCTGTCCCGCGAGGGCAAGCATGGCCTGATCACGCAGCAGCGGCTGCAGGAGTGGGGCGCGCGGCTGGAATTGCACGACGGGGTCACCACGCTGTTCCAGCGCCTGCGCGCGGCCGTGCGGGCCGAGCAGCCGCAAGTGCAGCTTGAGTTCTACCTGATCTCCAGCGGCATCGGCGACGTGGTCCGCGCTACGCCCATCGCCCACGAATTCACCGAAATCTGGGCCTCGGAATTCGTCTACGGCGAAGACGGCGGCATTACGTTTCCGCGCCGCATCGTCAGCTTCACCGACAAGACGCGCTACCTGTTCCATATCCAAAAAGGCATCATCGGCCGCGATTTCCGCAACAAGCCGTTCGAGGTCAACCGAAAGGTGCCCGAAGACCGGCTGCGGGTGCCGTTCGACCAGATGGTGTTCGTCGGCGACGGCTACACCGACATTCCGTGCTTCTCGCTGATCCGGCGCGCCGGCGGTTTCGCCTTTGGCGTGTGGGACCCGAAGCACCGCGACAAGCGCAGCCGCGCCTGGGGCTTCATCGAAGAAGGGCGGGTCTCGAACCTGAACCAGGCTCGCTACGACGAAAACGCCGAACTCTACCAATGGCTGGAAGAGGCGGTCACCAGCCTGGCTGGCCGTATTGCGCTCAAGTCGCGGGTGTACCGTGGTTGATCCGGTTGCCATGGCGGCCGAGCCGCCCTGGACTGCGCAGGACGCCCGCTACATGGCGCTGGCGCTCGAACAGGCGCAGGGCGCCTACGACATCGGCGAAGTGCCGGTGGGCGCGCTGGTGGTCTCGGCCCAGGGCGACATCCTGGGGCGCGGCTACAACCGCACCATCATCGACCACGATCCCACCGCCCACGCCGAAATCGTCGCGTTGCGCAGCGCCGCCAAAGCGCTGGCAAACTACCGCCTGCCTGGCATCACCGTCTACGTCACGCTGGAGCCCTGCGTCATGTGCATCGGCGCCATGCTGCACGCCCGGCTGGCCCGGGTGGTGTTCGGGGCCTACGACCCCAAGACCGGCGCCTGCGGCAGCGTGCTGGACGTGGGCTCGGTGCCCAAACTCAATCATCACACTTCAGTCACCGGCGGCGTGCTGGCCGAACCTTGCGGCGAGCTGCTGCGCCGGTTCTTCCGCGAACGCCGCGCCAAGGAATCCATCGCATGAGCAACACCCCAGGCGCCAAGGCGCGCGGCGCGAAAAAGAGTCAGGCCGCGTCGGCTCCGGCCAGCAAGGCCTCCAAGGCAGCCAAGCCCAGGGCCGACGTCCACGCCGGCCACGATCACAACCATGATCACGCGTGCGGCGAGGCCTGCGGCCACGACCACAGCCATGATCACCAGCCCGGCCACGTCCACAGCTTCCCGGACGCCCGCGGCATCTACCTGATCTCGCCGTCGTCCGCGGTGCGCGATCCCCAGACCGTCGAGCTGGCGCGCGAACGCCTGGCCGGGCAGGGCTTCAAGACCGCGCTGGACCGCACGGCGTACGCCGAACACCAGCGTTTCGCCGGCACCGATGCCCAGCGCCTGGCCAGCCTGACGCGCGCGGCCAAGCAGAAGCTGCCGATCGTCATGGTGACGCGCGGCGGCTACGGCATGGGCCGGCTGCTGCACGCGGTCGACTGGAAGGCCATGGCCGACAGCGGCAAGCGCTTTGTCGGCATGAGCGACTTCACCGCCTTCAACCTGGCGTTGCTGGCGCAGACCGGCGCGGTCAGCTACACCGGCGCCACCGCCATCTATGACTTCGGCGGAAAAAAGGTCGACGATCTGACTGAAGCGCTGTTCGGCGAAGTGATGCGCGGCGAGCTCGAAATCCTCAGCTTCGAAACCCAGGACGCCGACCCGGTCGATTGCCGTGGCATCCTGTGGGGCGGCAACCTGGCCATGCTGACCTCGCTGCTGGGCACGCCCTACATGCCCAAGATCCGCGGCGGCATCCTGTTCCTGGAAGACGTGGCCGAGCACCCGTACCGCGTCGAACGCATGCTGATCCAGCTGTGGCAGGCGGGCATCCTGGCCAAGCAGAAGGCCATCGTGCTGGGCCGTTTCTCGGACTACAAGCTGGCGCCGCACGACAAGGGTTACGACCTGCACGAAGTGGTGGCCTGGCTGCGCAAGACGGTCAAGGTGCCGGTCGTGACCGGCCTGCCTTATGGCCACGTAGCGACCAAGGCAACCTTGCCGATCGGCCAGAAGGTCGGCATCGCCACCGAGGCGGGCCTGGCCCATCTGGTACTGGACGAACACCACCACTAAGCCAACGATCCGTCACGGATTTCCTGCCGCCCGGCCCGCGCCGGGCGGTTTGCCGTCCAGGCTTGGTACACTATCGGGTTTCGCCAGACGCGTGCCCGTGCGCCGTCCGGGCGCAACTCATTCCCATCCGCAGCCAAAAACACCGTGATATCCACCGCCAATCTCACCATCCAGTTCGGTCCCAAGCCCCTTTTCGAGAACGTCAGCGTCAAGTTCGGGGAAGGCAACCGCTACGGGCTGATCGGGGCCAACGGGTCCGGCAAGTCGACGTTCATGAAGATCATCGGCGGCGACCTGGAGTCCTCGGCCGGCAACGTCTCGCTGGAACCCGGCGTGCGCCTGGGCAAGCTGCGCCAGGACCAGTTCGCGTTCGAAGACCTGCGCGTGCTGGACGTGGTCATGATGGGCCACACCGAGATGTGGGCCGCGATGTCCGAGCGTGACGCCATCTACGCGAATCCGGAAGCCACGGAAGACGACTACATGCGCGCGGCCGACCTCGAGGCCAAGTTCGCCGAATACGACGGCTACACCGCCGAAGCCCGCGCCGGCGAACTGCTGCTGGGCCTGGAAATCGCCGTCGATCAGCACAACCTGCCGATGCGCGAAGTGGCGCCGGGCTGGAAGCTGCGGGTGCTGCTGGCGCAGGCGCTGTTCTCGAATCCGGACGTGCTGCTGCTGGACGAACCGACCAACAACCTGGATATCAACACGATCCGCTGGCTGGAAAACGTGCTCAACAGCTACCAGAGCACGATGATCATCATCAGCCACGATCGTCACTTCCTGAACCAGGTCTGCACCCACATGGCTGACCTGGACTACGGTGAAATCCGCATTTATCCGGGCAACTACGACGACTACATGCTGGCCTCGACCCAGGCCCGCGAGCGCCTGGTGTCCAACAATGCCAAGGCCAAGGAACGCGTGGCCGAACTGCAGGACTTCGTGCGCCGCTTCGCGGCCAACAAGTCCAAGTCGCGCCAGGCCACCTCGCGCCTGAAGCAGATCGACCGCATCAAGGCCGAACAAGTCGTGGTCAAGCCGTCGTCGCGCCAGAACCCGTACATCCGCTTCGAGCAGAACAAGGTCATGCACCGCCTGGCCGTCACGGTCGAAAACCTGACCAAGGCCTACGACGCGCCGGTGATCCGCAACTTCTCGGCCATGGTCGATGCAGGCGAAAAGATCGCCATCATCGGCGCCAACGGCGTGGGCAAGACCACCTTGCTGCGCCTGCTGGCCACCGAACTGGCGCCGGATTCGGGCAGCGTGAAGTGGTCCGATAATGCCGACCTGGGCTACATGGCCCAGGACGTATCCGATCAGTTCCTGCAAACCGACATCAACCTGCTGGACTGGATGGGCGACCATCGCCAGCCGGGCGATGACGACCAGTCGATCCGCTCGGTGCTGGGCCGCCTGCTATTCTCGGCCGACGACCTGCCCAAGGCGCCCAAGGTGCTGTCCGGCGGCGAAAAGAACCGCATGACCTTCGGCCGCCTGATGCTGGGCCGGCACAACGTCATGCTGCTCGACGAGCCCACCAACCACCTGGACATGGAATCGATCGAGTCGCTGCAGTTCGCGCTGGAAAAGTACGAAGGCACCCTGGTTTTCGTGTCGCACGACCGCGAATTCGTCTCGGGCCTGGCCACTCGCGTGATCGAAATCCTGCCCTCGGGCGAGATCGTCGACTACCGTGGCGGCTACGAAGACTACCTGTCCTCGCGCGGTATCGAGGCCTGATTTCAGCTAGCCGAAATCCTGCTGGGCTATCATCCGGGTAAACCCTGGTGTCTCGGTGACACCAGGTTCCACCCCGGTAGCCATGTCTCCCACACCCCACACCACGCCCGACGGCGCGCCGATCGGGACGGTCGCATTGACCGCGCGCATCGTCGCGATCGCCTTTTTCACCTTCATCTGCTATCTGGCCATCGGCCTGCCGCTGGCCGTTCTGCCGGGCTACGTCCATAACCAGCTGGGTTACGGCTCGGTGCTGGCGGGGCTGGCGATCAGCGTGCAGTACGTGGCCACGCTGCTAAGCCGTTCGCACGCGGGCCGCATGGCCGACACGGTGGGCCCGAAGCAGACCGTGGTGATCGGCATGGCGGCCTGCGCCGCCAGCGGCGTGTTCCTGCTGCTGGCCTATGCCTTTGAACGCAGTGCCTGGCTCAGTCTGACCGCCATCATCGTCAGCCGTCTGGCGCTGGGGTTCGGCGAAAGCTGGGTGGGTACGGGGTCGGCCACTTGGGCGATCGCGCGGGTGGGGCCGCTGCACACGGCGCGGGTCATTTCCTGGAACGGCATCTGCACCTACGGCGGACTGGCGCTGGGCGCGCCGTTGGGCGTCTACCTGGAAACCGAATGGAGCATGGGCGCCTTGGGCGGCACTGTGTTGCTGCTGGGCCTGGCGGGCCTGGGGCTGGCGCTGGCGCGCGCCGCGGTGGCGATCGTGGGCGGCCACCGCATGGCGTTCAAGAGTGTGGTGCTGCGGGTGTTCCCGCACGGCATGGCGCTGGGGCTGGGTTCGGTGGGCTTCGGCACGCTGGCCGCCTTCGTGGCGTTGTATTACGCCAGCTTTTCGTGGGAGGGCGCGGCCCATGCGCTCAGCGCGTTCGGCTGCGCGTTCATCGGCGTGCGCCTGCTGTTCGCCGGCACCATCACGCGATTCGGCGGCTTCCGGGTGGCCCAGGTGTCGTTCCTGGTCGAAGCGGCTGGCCTGGCGTTGCTGTGGCTGGCGCCGAATCCCACGGCCGCGCTGCTGGGCGCGGCCCTCACCGGTTGCGGCTTCGCCTTGGTGTTTCCCGCCATCGGGGTCGAGGCGGTGGCGCGCGTGCCGGCCGGCAGCCGCGGGGCGGCGCTGGGCGCCTATTCGGCCTTTCTGGACCTGGCCCTGGGCGCCACCGGGCCGGTGGCCGGCTACATCTCGGGGGGCTTCGGCTATCCGGCCATCTTCCTGGCAGCAGCCGTGGCGGTGTTGCTGGGCTTTGTGATCGCCTACGGCCTGCAACGCCATGCCTCACGGGCCGAGGCGGCCGCGTAAGCGGCAATGGCGCGTCCTATATAATCAAAAGCATTAAAGACATTCAATATTGATCGTTTGAATTCATATAACGAATTGTTAGATTAGGCCCGTTCCCCACGCGCGCCCACGATTCGTTCCATGAACCTGACCTTCGATCACGTCCACAAGCATTTCGGCGACCTGCCGGTCGTGGATGGCTTTTCCAGCGAATTCAAGACCGGCGAGCTGGTCGCACTGGTCGGCCCGTCGGGCTGCGGCAAGTCGACCTTGCTGCATCTGGCCGCCGGTCTGGAACAGCCGACGCAAGGGCAGGTGCTGGCCGATGGCAAGCCGGTGGCCGGCCCGCATCCCAGTCGCACGTTGGTATTCCAGGAACACGCGCTGTACCCGTGGCTGACGCTGGAAGACAACGTGGCCCTGGCGCTGGAATTCCAGAACACCCCCAAGAAGCGCGCCCGGCAAGCGGCACGCGAATGGCTGGCGCGCGTCAGCCTGGCGGGTTTCGAACACTACTATCCCCACCAGGTTTCCGGCGGCATGCGCCAGCGCGCGGCGTTGGCGCGCGCCTTCATCGCGCAGCCCCAGACCATGCTGATGGACGAACCCTTCGGCGCGCTCGACGCGCTGACGCGCCTGTCGCTGCAGGATGTGCTGCGACAGCTGATCGCCCAGGAAAAACCCACCGTGCTGCTGGTGACCCACGACGTGGACGAAGCCTTGTTCCTGGCCGACCGCATCGTGGTGTTCAGCCCGCGTCCGGCGCGGGTGCTGCGCGAGTTCAACCTGGCGCATCGCACCAAGACGCACGACTTGTCCGACCTGGCCGCCGAGAAGCGCGAAATCCTGCGGCTGCTTGGCATTGCGGTCGACGGATCGGTGGCCCACACCGACCTGGCCCTGGCCGCCTGACCCGATTCGATTTTCCGATTTGCGGACGGCGCCCGGAGGCGCTGGCCATCCCTGATTCCTTGGAGCTTTTCCCATGAAATTCAAGCAATGGCTTGTACTGCCGCTGGCCGCGGCGCTCTTGGCTTCGGCACCCGCCATGGCCGCCGAGAAATTCCGCGTAGGCTATCTGCGCGTGATGGACGATGCGCAGGCGATCGTGGCGCAAGAGGGCGGCTACTACAAGAAGGCCGGCCTGGACTCGGAGCTGATCGAATTCAAGTCGGGCACCGACCTGATCAAGGCCATCGTCGGCGGCCAGCTGGACATTGGCGTGCTGGGCTTCACCAATGCGGTGGCCTGGGCCTCCAAGGGCGCGGACCTGAAGGTGGTGGGCGGCGCGCAGCAGGGTTACCACTCGCTGATCGTGCGCGATGACTCGGGCATCAAGGACATCGCCGGCCTGAAGGGCAAGACGCTGGCTTCGCAAGCCGAAGGCAGCACCGCCGACGTGGTGCTCAAGGGTGTGGTGCTCAAGCAGGGCAACCTCAGCGCCGACGACGTCAACGTGATGGGCGTCAGTCCGGCCGTGGCGGTGCAGTCGCTGGTCGGCAAGCGCGTCGACGCCGCGTTCCTGTTCGAGCCCTATGACCGCATCGCGCAGTTGGTGGCGCCGGTCAAGCAGATCTACGAAGTGGGCCAGGCCTGGCCGTTCCCGTGCATGGTGGTGATCACCTCCGGCGAAACGCTGGCCAAGCGCAAGGGCGATGTCTGGAAGGCGCTGGACGCGCAGAACCAGGCCATCACGCTGTTGCAGAAGGAACCCGCGCAGGCCTCCAAGCTGATCGCCTCGTACTTCATCGCCGAGCCTACGCTCAAGACGCTGCATCGCGGCGAACTGCCGCGCGAGACGGTCATTGCCGAAGCCATCAGCACGCAGGTGTTCACGCCCAAGCTGACCGACAAGGACACGCGCCGCATGCAGGAGATCGCCGACATCCTGCAAGCCCAGGGTTCGCTCAAGACGCGTGACGGCAAGCCGTACGACGTGTCCAGCATCGTCGACCTGTCCTGGCAAGAGGCTCGCAAGCTTTGAGCGCTTCCACCCGAGTCACCGGCGCCCGCAAACACCTGGCGGGCGTGCTGGGCGTTGTCTTCATCCTGGCGCTGTGGCAGCTGGCCGCGTTCGCCTTGCCCGATTTCCTGATGCCCGGTGTGCCGGCGGTGGTGCAGCGCCTGATCGAAGACCTGGGCAAGACGTCGTTCCACCAGAGCCTGATGGGCACCCTGGGCCGGCTGGGCGCGGGCTACGGCCTGGCGCTGGCCGCCGGCATCGGCTTTGGCCTGGTGGCGGCAGTGCTGTTCTTCTTTCGCGAAGTGCTGCGCAGCGCCATCGTCATCCTGCAATCGATTCCGTCGATCGCCTGGGTGCCGCTGTTCCTGATCGTGATGGGCTTTGGCAACACGCCCATCATCGTGGTGGTGGCGCTGTCGGCCTTTTTCCCGGCGGCGCTCAGTGTGATGAACGCCACCGAGTCGGTGCAGCGCGTGCACGTGTCGGCCGCCCGCGTCATGGGCGCCACGCCCTGGGGCCTGGTCAAGCGGGTCTACCTGCCGGCCGTGATGCCGGAACTGATCACCGGCGCCCAACTGGCGTTCGGCAATGCCTGGCGCGCGCTGATCTCGGCGGAAATGCTGATCGGTTTCGGCAAGGGCCTGGGCCGCTCGCTGGCGTATTCGGGCGAGATCGCCGACATGACCGGGGTGATGACGAACATCCTGGTCATCGCCGTGCTGGCGGCCGTGATCGACCAGTTCGTGCTCGAGCGGTTGAAGCACCGCCTGCTGCGTTACCAATACGTGTGAGGCTTGCGATGACGCGCCGTGCTCCACGGACCATGCTCGCTACCGCCTTGGTGGCCACCATGGCCGCCGGTCTGACCGCCGCCGCCGGCCCCGTGCCGGCGGACGGCCTGGCGGCGGCGCGCCAGCGCGGCGAGCTGGTGGTGGGGGTGCCGTACCTGGCGCCCGCGCCCGTGGCCGGCGCCAAGATCCGCACACCGGAAGGCCTGGACGCCGCCATGGCGGAAAAGCTGGCGCAAGAACTGGGCCTGCCGTTCAGCTTGCGCCAAGTGGCGGCCGCCGATGCGGCGCGCTTGCTGGCCGCAGGCGAGGTCGACGTGGTGCTGGCTGACCGCAGCCTGCCGGCGGCGCAACCCTTGCCCGCGGACGTCGCCGCGCTGTCCACGGGCTACGCCGCCCGCCCCAAGGCCGTCATCCGCAGCGATACCGCGATGCGCCGGCCGGCGGATGCGCGCGGGCGCAGCGTCTGCATGGCCGAGGCGGCGGTGGGCGCACAGGCGCTGGCGCAAAGCTGGGGCGCCGTCGTGCGCACCTACCGCGTGCCGTCCGATGCCCTGGTGGCCGTGCGCGAAGGCAGTTGCGACATCGGCCTGATCGATGACGCCGTGTGGGAGCCGCTGATGCGCTTTCCCGAATGGAAGAAGTTCTCGGCCACCGTGGCCGCGGATGGCGCCCGCCACGAACGCGTCTGGCTGTTGCCGGCCAAGGACACGGCCACCCAGGCCTGGCTGG
The DNA here is from genome assembly GCF_014170305.1 of Achromobacter sp. UMC71. Taxonomy (GTDB): domain Bacteria; phylum Pseudomonadota; class Gammaproteobacteria; order Burkholderiales; family Burkholderiaceae_B; genus Achromobacter. Next base: position 26,500 of record NZ_LZZT01000005.1, on the reverse strand, counting down.
GCGAACGCATGCGTGAGTGGTCGCGCGCGGGTGCCTGGAAGGCGCTGCCCGCCAAGTGGGCGCGCGATGTGGCGTTTGACGTCTACCTGGACCAGGAAGTGGCCGACTGCCACGGCTGATACCGGCCTGGCGCGGGTCAGTGGGTCCAGGCCAGCCCGCGCCAGCACTTACAATGCCGGGCTATGACGTACACGCTGACCGCTGCCTGCTCCCACCAGGAAGACATCAAGAAAAGCCGCTTTGCCGCGCACGCCGCACCCGTCGCCAGCGTCGACGAGGCCCTGCGCTTTTTCGCGGCCCACAACGATCCCGAGGCTACCCACAACTGCTGGGCCTACCGCATCGGGCAGGAATACCGCTTCAATGATGATGGCGAGCCCGGTGGCACCGCGGGCCGGCCGATCCTGCAAGCCATCGAGGGGCAGGACATGGACCGCGTGGCGGTGCTGGTGGTGCGTTGGTTCGGCGGCGTCAAGCTGGGGGCGGGCGGTCTGGTGCGCGCCTATGGCGGTTGCGCCGCCAACTGCCTGCGCAACGGGCCGCGTACCGAAGTGGTGGACCTGGCCACCATCGCGTGCCATTGCGGCTTTGCGGAACTGCCGCTCCTGAAGTCGCGGCTGGCGCAAGCCGGTGCATCGATCCAGCAGGAAGACTTTACCCACGACGGGGTGACGTTGCGCTTCACGGTGCCGCGCGCGGCCGTGGCCGAACTGGAGCGCACGGCCGCCAACATCACGCGCGGCCGCGCGGCCTGGGAGGTGTTGGGCTGAACACGGCTGGGCTGAATGCCGCGCCGCGCAATGCAACAAGGGCCCCGTGGGGCCCTTGTGATTTACGCGTCCTGGCTATCCTGGGCCGCGGCGATTTCCTGGTGGACCTTTTCCATGTCCACTTCCTTGATCTTGGCGAGCAGCTCGTTGAGCTGGCCACCGGACAAGGCGCCGGGCTGCGAGAACAGCAGGACCTTTTCGCGGAACACCATCAACGTGGGGATCGAACGGATGCCCAGCGCGCCGGCCAGTTCCTGTTCGACGTCGGTGTTCACCTTGGCGAACGTGACGTCGGGATGCTCGGTGGCGGCCTGCTCGAACACGGGGGCAAACCCACGGCAGGGGCCGCACCACGGCGCCCAGAAGTCGACGATCAGGGTGCCGTCGGGCGTAATGGCTTCCTGGAAGCTGTCTTTGGTGAGTTCAACAATACTCATTTTGGGGTCCTTGCCGCTGGCGCGGCGCAAAAAAGTCGATGTCAGAGGTCCAGGGGGGCCTGCCCCGGACCTGATTTGGCGACGCGGGATCGCCGGTGCCCGCAGTCCATAGTAGAGCGGGGACGTGCCGCGTCGCAATGGTTGGCGTCACTTCAGCGATGCGACGATCTCGAATGAACGCAGGCGATCGGCGATGTCGTAGAAGTCGGAGACGATCATGACTTCATCGGCTTCGGTTTCGGCGACCAGGGCTTCCAGCCTGCGCTTGACGGTTTCGGGGCCGCCCACGATGGCCGCGCCCAGTCTTTGATTGACGGCCTCGCGTTCCCATTCGTTCCACAGTCCGTCCATGCTGTCCACGGGCGGCTGCAATTGCAGGCGGTTGCCGCGCACCAGCGACAGGAACTTGAGCTGCTGCGTGGTGGCTTGGCGGCGGGCGGCCTCGTCGGTTTCGGCGGCCACCACCGGCACGCCGATCATGGCGTAGGGGCGGGCCAGCGTTTCCGACGGCTTGAACAGGTGCCGGTACAGCCGCATCGCGGCCATGCCTTCAGGCGAGAAGTGGCCCGCGAACGAGAAGGGCAGGCCAAGCTCGGCCGCCAGGCGGGCGCTGAAATCGCTGGAGCCCAGCAGCCAGATCGGGATGTCCAGGCCTTCGCCGGGAATGGCGCGCACGGGCTGTCCGGGGCGTGAGGGCGCGAGAAAGCCGCGCAACTCCTCGACCAGCGCCGGAAACTCCAGACCGCTGCGCGGACCGCGGCGCAGCGCGTGCTGCGTGGCGCCGTCGCTGCCGGGCGCGCGGCCCAGGCCCAGGTCCATGCGGCCGGGGTACAGGGTTTCGAGCGTGCCGAATTGTTCGGCGATGATCAGCGGCGCGTGGTTGGGCAGCATCACGCCGCCCGAGCCCACGCGCAGCGTGGTGGTGTGCGAGGCGATATGGCCGATCAGCACCGCCGTGGCGCTGCTGGCCACGCCGTTGATATTGTGGTGCTCGGCCAGCCAGAAGCGCTTGTAGCCAAGGCGTTCGACGTGCTGCGCCACCGCGACGCTGTTGCGGAACGCGTCGGCGGCATCGCGGCCTTGCACGATCGGGGCCAGGTCCAGCACCGAAAAGGGAATGCGGGCCAGGGCGCTCATGCGCGACGCTCGGCGCAGAAGGCGGAACAGGAAGAAACCATCGGGTAGCGGCGCAAGATTGACTCCATAGTCCTATATACATGGGGAGTGTATCGGCGAATTCAACCATGTCCGCCAGCAACCATGAGGGCCGCCGGGTTGATAGCGCCGGTCAATGGCGGCCATTGGCCATCGGGCTGGCGAGGCAGGCCAGCCGTACCGGTATAGTGGTCATGTCGATTCTTCCGCTCGCCCCATGATCGCCCGTTCGCACACCGCTGCTTCCCGTCCCGACGAGTTGCCGGCTATCGCCGGCATGACCGGGGCCTATCGCGAAACCGCGCCGCTTGCACCGCTGCGCGCCCATTTCCTGTGCGCCTGGTCAAGCGAACTGGCGCCCGGACAGAGCGGCGACGTGGCCGTCCTGCCCGACGGCTGCGTGGACATTCTGTGGGTGGATGGGCGTCTGTGCGTGGTGGGCCCCGATGTCGTGGCCGCGCGCCCGCAACTGGCGTCTGGCGCCCGCGTGCTGGGCCTTCGGTTCCAGCCGGGCGCGGCGCGCAGCTGGTTGGGTGTGCCCCTGTCCGAGCTGGTCGGGCGCAGGGTGGGCCTGGACGACCTGTGGGGCGACCGCCGGGCGGGCCAGGTCGCCCAGCGCCTGCGCCATTGCGCCACGCCGGACGGCCAGATGCGCGTGCTGCAAGACGCCTTGGCGCGGCAGGCTGTGCGCGAGTACGACGCGCTGGCGCCGGCGGCGTCATCGCGGCGCGCCGCGCTCCTGTTCAGCAGCCTGGCGGCGTCCGACCTTGCCGGCCTGGGTACGGGCGAGGCCCTGGGCCTGAGCGCGCGCAGCCTGCGCCGTCTCTGCCTTGATCACTTCGGTTATGGGCCAAGATGCTTGAGCGCATCCTGCGGTTGCAACGTTTCGTGGGCCTGTTGCGGCACGCGCCTCAGGCGGGCCTGGCTGGCCTGGCGATCCAGGCCCACTATGCCGACCAGGCGCATCTGAGCCGCGAAGTGAAAGTGCTTTGCGGCATGACGCCATCGCAACTGCGGGCCCAGGCGGCGGTGTAAGGCGGACCGGCGCGCGCCTGTGGCGGGGATGAGCGCCTGCGCAGCCTTGGCCGTTTTGTTCAAGACGCGCGGTCTGGTTTCAGCGATCATCCGGGTTCATTTTCCATTTCGCGGGAGATCCCCATGGGCGCCAGAGGCAAGAACCACCAGATCGACAACATCGAATTCAATGTGGCCGATATCGCCCGCAGCAAGGCGTTCTACGGCGCCGCGTTCGGCTGGACCTTTACCGACTACGGTCCCACGTACACCGAATTCACCGACGGTCGGCTGGCCGGCGGCTTGACCACTGGCGAACCGGTGCGGCCGGGTGGCCCGCTGGTGATTCTGTACGCCGACGACCTGGCGGGCGCGCAGCAACGCGTGCAAGCCGCGGGCGGGCGCATCAGCCGCGCAGCGTTCGGTTTTCCCGGTGGGCGGCGGTTCCATTTCATCGATCCTGACGGCTACGAGCTGGCGGTGTGGACGGCGGCGGCGTAGGCGGTCGGTGCCAGCGGCGGGGCGGTGTGATGCGGCGTTGACGCCTCAGCGGCCCGCGGCGTTGCGGCGCGGCTCGCCAAGCCCGGCCGTGCTGCGCTTTAACCGACCCGCCGCGGCCGCCTTCAGCAAGCGCTGGAAGGTCGGGCATTGCGCATGGTTGGCGGCCGGGCATTGCGCGGCATGGCGCAGCCCCTGGCTCATGGCACGCAGGCGTTTGATGGTGGCGTCGATGTCGTCGGCCTTGGCCAGCAGCACCTGCCGGTCGACCTGTACCGCGCCATCGGCGCGCAGCATGGCGCGGATGTCATCCAGCGACAGGCCGCCGGCCTGGCCCAGCGCAATCAGCGCCAGTTGATCCAGCACGTCCGGTGCGAAGCGGCGCCGCTGGCCGGCCGGACTGGTTGCCGCGATCAGGCCCTGCTTTTCGTAGTATCGCAGCGTGGACGCTGCCATGCCGGTGCGCCGGGCCACTTCGGAAATGTCCATGAAACCCCTGTTGACTTGAAGTTGACTTCAACTTCTATCATGCCTGCCATCGCAGTATTCATCAATCGCAAAGGACTGGGCATGAACGAGGCGGCAGGGGTGGTGTGGGTGGGGGTCGGCGCGACGGTCGTGATGGACGGGTGGTCGTGGATATTGAAGGGCCTGGGTGTGCCGACGCTGGACTATGCCTTGGTGGGGCGCTGGGCCGGCCATCTGGCCCGGGGCCGGTTCGCGCACGCGGGCATCGGGCGGTCGGCACCGATACGCGGCGAGGCGGCATTGGGCTGGGCGATTCACTACGCTGTCGGGATCGCGTTCGCGGCTTTGCTGGTTGCGATGTGGGGGACGGGGTGGCTGCACGAGCCCCGCCTGCTGCCGGCGCTGGCCGTCGGTGTCGCCACCGTCGTGGTGCCGCTGTTCGTGATGCAGCCGGCGATGGGGGCGGGATTTGCGGCATCGCGCACGCCGACGCCGCTGAAGAGTTGCCTGCGCAGCGCGGCCACGCATGCCGTATTTGGGCTGGGCATGTACCTGGCCGGCGTGCTGTGGCAGGCATGGTGACCTGGCGTTGCCAAAGAAAAACCGCCGCGGCCGGTGGCGGCCTGCGGCGGCGGGTCGCAAGCGGGCGGGGGCCCGCCGCATCGGCTTATTCCGGGAAGAACGCGTAGCGGATCACGAACAGGATCGCCACCAGCCAGGTGGCCGGATGCACGTCGCGCACGCGGCCCGTGGCGGTCTTGAGCACCACGTAGCTGATGAAGCCGAAGGCGATGCCGTTGGCGATGGAGTAGGTGAACGGCATGACCAGGGCCGTCAGCGCGGCCGGGGTGGCTTCGCAGACGTCGTTCCAGTCGATGTCGATCAGTTCGCGCATCATCAGGCCGGCCACGTAGAGCAGGGCGGGCGCGGTGGCGTAGGCCGGCACGGCGCCGGCCAGCGGCGAAATGAACAGCGCGGCCAGGAACAGCAGGGCCACGACCAGGGCGGTCAGGCCGGTGCGGCCGCCGGCCTGCACGCCCGAGGCGCTTTCCACATAGGCGGTGGTGCTGCTGGTGCCCAGCATCGAGCCGGCCACGATGGCCGTGCTGTCGGCGAACAGCGCGCGGCCCAGGCGGTTGGGGCGGCCTTCAGGCATCAGGCCGGCGCGCTTGGCCACGCCAACCAGGGTGCCGGTGGCGTCGAACACCTCGACCAGCACGAATACCAGGATGACGTGCACGAAGCCGGTGTGCAGCGCGCCCAGGATGTCCATCTTGAACAGCGTCGGCGACAGGCTGGGCGGCGCGGCGAAGACGCCCTTGAATTCGTTGTAGCCCAGCGCCATGGACAGCACGGTGACCACCAGGATGCCGATCAGGATCGCGCCGCGCACGCGCAGTGCGTCCAGCGAGGCGATGATGAAAAAGCCCAGGATGGCGAACAGCGGGCCCGGCGCGGTCAGGTCGCCCAGCGTAACCTTGGTGGCGGGATGGGCAACCACGATGCCGGCGCTGGACAGCGCGATAATGGCCAGGAACAGGCCGATCCCCGCGGCGATGGCGCTGCGCAGCGAATGCGGGATGCCCTTGACCAGCCAGACCCGGATGCCGGAGATGGTCAGAATCAGGAAGATCACGCCCGAAATGAACACGGCGCCCAGCGCCTGCTCCCAGGTGTAGCCCATGGTCTTGACCACGGTGAACGCGAAAAACGCGTTCAGGCCCATGCCGGGCGCCATGCCGATCGGCCAGTTGGCGATCAGCGCCATCACCAGCGAGCCCAGCGCGGCGGCCAGGCAGGTGGCCACGAACACGGCGTTGCGGTCCATGCCGGTGGACGACAGGATGTCCGGGTTCACGAAGATGATGTACGACATGGTCAGGAATGTCGTCAGGCCGGCCACGATTTCGGTTCTCGCGGTCGTGCCGTGTTCACGCAGGTTGAATAGCTTCTCCAGCATTCTTATCCCCAGGGTGCTTGCAGGCTCAGGTTGTCGGGCGAGGGCCTTGTTGCCCTCGACGATTTTGTAAACGGGCGTATTTTCGCATCAGTTGTAAACTCTGCCGCCATGATTATTCTCGGCTTTGAAAGCTCCTGCGATGAAACGGGCGTCGCAGCCGTCTGTACGGAACGCGGCCTGCTCGCGCATGCCCTGCACACCCAGATCGCCATGCACCAGGAATACGGGGGCGTGGTACCTGAACTCGCTTCGCGCGACCACATCCGCCGCGTGGTGCCGCTGACCCGCCAGGTGCTCGAAGAGGCCGGTCTGGCGATGTCCGACATCGATGCGGTCGCCTATACGGCAGGCCCTGGCCTGGCCGGCGCATTGCTGGTGGGCGCCAGCGTCGCGCAGTCGTTCGCCTGGTCGCGGCATCTGCCCGCCATCCCCATTCATCACCTGGAAGGCCACCTGCTGTCGCCGATGCTGGCGGACCCGCGGCCCGATTTCCCCTTCGTGGCGCTGCTGGTGTCCGGCGGCCATACGCAGCTGATGCGGGTCGACGGAGTGGGGCGTTACGAATTGCTGGGCGAAACCCTGGACGATGCCGCCGGCGAGGCCTTCGACAAGTCCGCCAAGCTGATGGGCCTGGGCTACCCGGGCGGCCCCGCGCTGGCGCGGCTGGCCGACAGCGGCGACGCGACGCGTTTTGACCTGCCGCGGCCCATGCTGCACAGCGGCGACCTGGATTTCAGCTTCAGCGGCCTGAAAACCGCCGTGCTGACCCGCGTCAAGGCGGCCGAACAGCAGGCCGGGGGCCTGGACGCGCAGACCCGCGCCGACCTGGCGGCGGCCACCCAGGCCGCGATCGTGGAAGTATTGGCCGCCAAGTCCATCCGCGCGCTCAAGCAGACCGGCCTGCGCCGGCTGGTGGTCGCGGGTGGCGTAGGCGCCAATCAGTTGCTGCGGGCCAAGCTGGCCGCGGCCCTCAAGCCCCTGAAGGCGCAGGCCTATTTTCCGCCGCTGGCGTTGTGCACCGACAACGGCGCCATGATCGCCTTCGCGGCGGCCGAGCGGGTCAAGGCGGGGCTGGTGACGCTGGATCCGGATGCGCACGGCTTCACCATCCGGCCGCGCTGGGACCTGGCCGATATCGCCTGAGGCTCCGGCCGGGCGAGGGGCGCCCGGCCGCCGGCCGGCCGGGAATGACTGCCGGCAGGGAATTACTTCTTCTTGCCGCCGCCGATGCGGCTTTCCGTGCCTTGCACCAGGCGCGTGATGTTGGCGCGATGGCGGTAGAACAGCATCACGCCAATGACCGCCAGCGCCACGCCCAGGGCGGGCTGGGCATACCAGGCCATGCCCGAGCCGAACACGTAATAGACCGGGGCAAAAAAGGCGGCCACCAGCGAAGCCAGGGACGAATAGCGGAAAAACACTGCGATGATGAGCCATGTGGCGGCGGTGGCGACCGCCAGCCAGGGCTGGATCGCCACCAGCACGCCCAGCGCGGTGGCCACGCCCTTGCCGCCCTTGAAGCCTAGGAAAATCGGGTACAGATGGCCCAGGAAGGCCGCCACCACCACCGCCGCCAGCGACCACGAGGCGATGCCGGGCGCCAGTTGCTCGGCCAGCCACACCGCGAACCATCCCTTGGCGGCGTCGCCCAGCAAGGTCAGCGCGGCGGCCGTCTTGTTGCCGGTGCGCAGCACATTGGTGGCGCCGGGGTTCTTCGACCCGTAGCTGCGGGGGTCCTGCAGCCCCATGAGCTTGCTGACTACCACGGCGAACGGCACGGAGCCGATCAGGTAGGCCAGCAGGGTGAGCGCCGCGGTGAACGCCAGGGAGGGTTCGGTGATCGCCATAGGGGTAGGAGGTCCGTTGTCGTTGTGTTGTTGTGGATCTTGATGGCTGCGGATTCTACCTCGGCGGCAAGTCGGACCGGCTACGGGTTATCGAGTGGCCAATCCGGGACAGATTGGCGCGCGGCCATCCGGGAGACCCCGGCGGACGGTACAATCCAGCCGGTTCACCCGCGTTTTTCTTTCTTTCGGATGCACAATGCGAATTCTGGTTTCGAACGATGATGGTTATTCGGCCCCCGGCCTCGAGGCGCTCGTCGCGGCGCTGCAGGGCCTGGGCGAGCTGACCGTCGTCGCGCCCGAGACCAACCACAGCGGCGCGTCCAACTCCCTGACGTTGAACCGCCCGCTGTCAGTGCGCACCGCGTCCAACGGCTTCATCGCCGTCAACGGCACCCCCTCCGACTGCGTCCACGTCGCCCTGACCGGGCTGATGGACACGCGTCCCGACCTGGTTGTGTCCGGCATCAACAACGGCGCCAACATGGGCGACGACACGCTCTATTCGGGCACCGTGGCCGCGGCCAGCGAAGGCTATCTGTTCGGCATCCCGTCCATCGCCTTCTCGCTGGCCGAAAAGGGCTGGGAGCACCTCGAATCGGCCGCCCGCGCCGCGCGCCTGGTGGTCGAGCGCCACCTGGCCCAGCCGCTGGCCGCGCCGGTGCTTCTCAACGTCAACATTCCCAGCCGCCGCTTCGACGACATGCATGGCTTCCAGGTCACGCGGCTGGGCAAGCGCCATCCGTCGCAGCCGGTGGTGCGCACCACCACTCCTTACGGCGATCCGGTCTACTGGATCGGGCCGGTGGGGCAGGCGGCCGACGCCGCGCCCGGCACCGATTTCCATGCGGTCGCGCAGGGCATGGTGTCGGTCACACCGCTGCGGCTGGACCTGACCCAGCACAGCCAGCTCGACGAGATCCGGACTTGGGCGGAGCCGCTATGCGTCGACGCATAAGCCAGCCGGACGTCTCGCAGGCGGTGCCCGGGCGGCCCAGCCCGGCCCGCTACGACTCTGGCCGGCTGAGCCCCGGCGTCACGCCGGCCAACAGCAATACCCGCATTTCTGCCGCTACCTTGCAGAGCCAGGCCAAGACGCCCGCGCCCGCCGCCGGCGGCAACCTGGGCCTGAACTCCGACCGCCTGCGCCAGGCCATGGTGCAACGCCTGCGCAGCCAGGGCGCGACCGACGAGCGCGTGCTCAATGCCATGGCCGCGGTGCCCCGCCACCTGTTCGTCGACGAGGCGCTGGCCAGCCGCGCCTACGAAGACGCGGCGCTGCCCATCGGCCATTCGCAAACCATTTCGCAACCTTGGGTGGTGGCGCGCATGATCGCCGCCGTCTGCGAAGACCGCACGCCCACCCGCGTGCTGGAAGTCGGCGCCGGTTGCGGCTACCAGGCCGCGGTGCTGGCGCAGTTCGTGCGCGAGGTGCATTCGATCGAACGCATCCGCGGACTGTACGAGCTGGCGCGCGAGCATCTGCGCGCCTTGCGGCTGACCACGCGCATTCGCCTGATCTACGGCGATGGCATGCTGGGCCTGCCCGGCGTGGCGCCGTTCGATGCTATCGTTGTGGCTGCCGCCGGCCTGGCCATCCCGCAAGCGCTGCTTTCGCAGCTCGCCCCGGGTGGCCGTCTGATCGCTCCCGAAGGGGGCTCGAATCAGCGCCTGGTGCTCATCGAGCGCACCGGCGCGGCCAGCTGGAAACGTACTGAATTAGAGGCCGTGCGCTTTGTGCCGCTACGGGCCGGAATACAATCTTGAGCAAACAGGAGAAACGTATGCTCAACGGGCAGTTGCAACTGACCGATCTGACCATGGGCGTGTCCATGACGCGCCTGCGCCGCCCGGTTTTCGTGGCCGGCGTCCTCAGCCTGGCCATCCTGGCCGGCTGCGCATCAAAAGGCACTCGCGCCCCGGTGGTCGACATGACCGGCGGACAGCCATCGGCTTCGGCGCAACCCGGCGGCAGCTATGTCGTCAAGCCGGGTGACACGCTCTACAAGATCGCCCGCGCCAACAACGTGGATGTCGAGAACGTCAAGCGCTGGAACAACCTCAGCGACCCCAACCAGATTTCGGTGGGACAGGTACTGAAGATGTCCGGCGGTTCGGGCGGCGTGACGCAACCCGCGCCCATCGCCAGCGCCAAGGCGCAGCCGCGCCCGCTGGACCAGCCGGCCGACACATCGGGCACGGCCGTGGCATCGTTGCCGCCGCCGACCACCACGCCCCCGCCGGTAGACACCAAGCCCGCCACGCGCGCGGCTGATGCCGGCGTCATCAACTGGGCGTGGCCGGCCGGCGGCCAGATCATGCAAGGCTTCAACAACAACAGCAAGGGCATCGACATCGCCGGCGCGTTGGGCGACCCGGTCAACGCCGCGGCAGACGGCAAGGTCATGTATAGCGGCAATGGCGTGCGTGGCCTGGGCAACCTGATCATCGTGAACCACCAGAACGGTTTCATCACGGCGTATGCGCACAACCGCACGCTGCTTGTGAAGACCGGCCAGGACGTCAAGCGCGGTGCCAAGATCGCCGAAATCGGCCAAAGCGACACCACGTCGCCGCGTCTGCATTTCGAGATCCGCCGCCAAGGCACGCCCGTGGATCCGATGCAGTACCTGCCCGCCAAATGACGCCCACCCTGGTTTTCGACCTCGAGACCATCCCCGACGCGGATGGCCTGCGCAAGCTCAATGGCTGGGGCGCCGACGTGCCCGACCACGAAGTCGTCGAACGCGCGCTGACGGCCCGCCGCGAAGCCGTCGGCCACGACTTCCTGCCGCTGCACCTGCACAAGGTCGCGGTGGTGGGCTGCGTGTTTCGCGACGACCAGGGCTTTCGCGTCAAGACGCTGGGCCAGCCGGACGATCCCGAAGCCGCCTTGCTGGCGGGCTTTTTCAAGACCATCGAACGCTACACGCCCAAGCTGGTCAGCTGGAACGGTTCGGGCTTTGACCTGCCGGTGCTGCACTACCGCAGCCTGATCCAGGGCGTGCCCGCGCCACGCTATTGGGACATGGGCGAAGAAGACCGCGATTTCAAGTTCAACAACTACATCTCGCGCTATCACAATCGCCACCTGGACCTGATGGACGTGCTGGCCAAGTACAACGGCCGCGCCAATGCGCCGCTGGACGAATTGGCCAAGCTCTGCGGCTTTCCCGGCAAGCTGGGCATGGACGGCAGCAAGGTCTGGGAAGCCTGGAGCACGGGCCGCGCCGACGAGGTCCGCGCCTATTGCGAGACCGACGTGGTCAACACCTGGCTGGTGTATTGCCGCTTTCGTTTTCTGCGCGGCGAGCTCGACCGTACCGCCTACGACGCCGAAATCGCGCTGGTGCGCGACACGCTGTCGGCCAGCGATGCGCCCCATTGGAAGGAATACCTGACTGCGTGGGACGCCAGCTGAACCACGCGTGGCATGGAATGCAAAGTGCGGAGCCCTCGGGCTCCGTTTGCACGTCTGGACAGCCGCAATCGACTGAAACATAGCTTGCGCAGGCGAAACCCGGATGAAACCGGGCGAATCGCACAATGGCCTCGCTTTCTTCACTTTCAGGAGACCTACATGTCCCGATTCGCTATCCGCTCCAACTTGGCTGCCCTGGCCATGGTCGCCGCTTCCGGCGGTTTGCTGGCCGGCACTGCCATGGCGGCTCCCACCGCCGACGGCGGCCCCGCCGCGATGCACGACGGCCAGCATGGCGGCGGTTTCCACAAAGGCATGCGCGACGGCCTGTGGATCCCTGGCCTGGGTCCCGTGTCCAAGGCGCAGGTCGATCAGCTAAAGCTGGACGACAAGCAACAAGCCCTGCTCAAGACCGCGCAGGAAGGCCAACGCGGCCTGCGCGACGCCATGCGCGCTTCCGGCGGTCAACGCCACGATCTGCTGAAGGCGCAACTGGACGCCGGCAAGCTGGACCCGCATGCGCTGGTCGACCAATCCGATAAGTCCCGCGACCAGTTCGGTTCGCAAGCCAAGCAGGTGCGCGGCCAATGGCTGGCCGTGTGGGACAGCCTGAACGATGCCCAGCGCGCCCAGGTGACCCAACTGGTCAAGGAACGCCAGGCGAAGATGCAGGAGCGTCACGCCAAGATGGAAGGCCGCCATGGCAAGGGCCCGGGTGCACCCGCTGCTCCGGGTGCGGTGCCCCCGCCGGCGCCGCCTGCCGCCAATTAAGCGCGGTCAGCCACGCCCCTTCAACCCCGCGCGGATGCCGCGCGGTGGCTCCAACCCCAGCCCGCTTGCGCAGGCTGGGGTTTTTCGTTTGCGCGCCAGGGCGTGGCTGACCCGTACTGGTGCGCAATCCCCATTTTGATGCGCCGCCGCCTGCGTCCACGGCGCCACGCACCGCCATGGTGCGGCCGGCGTGCGCATTCAGCGGGCCGCCAGCCCTCCGACACGCGATTGAAACCTGGCACGGACCTTGCTTGATGGAAAGGGAGCCGGTTACTCGCCGTTGCAAGACCGGTCCGACGGATGCGCCTCCGGCCGTCCTCCTCCTCGTTAAATCCGATCAGGACACCGCACCATGAAGAAGACGTTGCTAGCCTTGCCCGCTGTGCTTGCCGCTTGTTTCGCTGCGACGACGCAGGCCGAACCCACTGACCTGGGCGGCGGTTTCTCCCTTAGCGGCAATGCCACGATCGCCAGCGACTACCGTTTCCGCGGTTACTCGCAAACCGACTTCCGGCCCGCCGCGCAACTGGGCATCGACCTGACCCACAGCTCCGGCTTCTACCTGGGCAACTGGAACTCGAACGTTTCCAACTTCGTCTTCACCGACGGCAACCTGGAAATGGACTTTTACGGCGGTTGGAAGGGCGACGTGGGCGGCGGCTTCACGCTGGATGCCGGCGTGCTGCATTACTACTATCCGGGCTCCAGTTCGCCCAAGGGCGGCAACTACAACAACACCGACCTGTATCTGGCCGGCACCTACGGCAACTACACCCTCAAGTACTCGTACACGCCCAGCGACTTTTTCAGCACGCCCGACAGCAAGGGCACCTGGTACCTGGACGGCACCGCCAATTTCGACCTGGGCGACGGCTGGGGCCTGGTGGGCCACGTCGGCTATCAGAAGCTGAAGAACCAGGTGAACATGGACGGTGATTCCATTAGCGGCTACGTCGACTACAAGGTGGGCGTCACCAAGGACCTGAAGGGCTGGGTGCTGGGCCTGGCCGCGGTCGGCGCCAGTAAGGACAACTGGCTGCCCACCAAGTACGGCCATCCGTCGGGCCGCCTGGGCGCGGTGTTCTCGGTCTCGCGCTCGTTCTGATTTCTACGCTATCCGTGGCGGCGCCCTGACCGGCGCCGGCTTTGGGGGGCTTGATGGAGACTGCCTGCTGGGCTGTCTCCGGCAAGTCCCCTTTTTTTATGGCGGGCGGATAAAAAATATACTGTCAGACTCCCAATAAGACGCCGGCCATCTCAATGATCGAAACCCGCTTGCTGCGCCAATTCATCGCGGTGGCCGAAGAACTGCACTTCAACCGCGCGGCCGAACGGCTGCACATGGCCCAGCCGCCGTTGAGCCAGGCGATCCGCCGGCTGGAAGCCGAAGTGGGGGCGCCCCTGTTTGAACGCAACAACCGCAGCGTGGCGTTGACGCCCGCCGGCGCCGCCTTCCTGGACACGGCGCGGCGCACACTGGTGTCGCTGGAAGAGGGCGTGGCGCATACGCGTCGAGTGTCCCAGGGCATGGAAGGTCATCTGACACTGACCTTCATCAACGTTACGCCGTACCAGGCATTGCTGCGGGCCTTGCGAGACTTTCGCGCGGCCGCGCCGGCGGTGGCGTTCACCTTGCGCGAGGCTTCCACGCGCGAGCAGGTCGCGGCGCTGGAGCGCGGCGCGGCCGATGTCGGTTTCCTGCGCACCCCGGGCACCACCACGCTGGACCTCAGCTTGCAGACGATTCTGCGGGAACCCATCGCGGTGGCCTTGCCGGCCGGGCATCCTATGGCCGCGCAGTCCGAGGTCGCGCTGACCGCCCTGGCCGGCGAGGCCTTCGTGGCATCGCCCCGGGCGCTGGGGCAAGGCTTTCACGATCAGCTGGTGCAGCTTTGCCAGACGGCGGGATTTGCGCCGCGGGTGGTGCAGCAGGGCCGCCAGTTGCAGACGCTGGTGGCCCTGGTCGCCGCGGGTTTCGGCATCGCATTGCTGCCGGCCTCGTTGGCGCAGCCCGGGCGGGACGACATCGTGTTCCGGCCCCTCGCGGCCGATGCGCCGGCGAACCTGCTGCACGTGGATCTGTTGATGGGTTGGAACCATGCCCGCGCCTCGCCGGTGCGGGATCGCTTCATCGAGGCGATCCGCGATGCCATGCCGTGCCACGGGCAGGCCGTGGGCCGCATTCCGGCGCCAGGTCATGAATAAGACATGTGAGGTCTTATTCGATGATAAATAAGATATTTTACGGATATTGCCACGCTCCCTAAGCTGGCAGGCATTGTTCATCACCGGGTTTGCACCCTGGATCCGCCATGCCTGTCGCCGTCTATGTTTTCTCTCTTTGCACCTTCGCGTTCGGCCTGTCCGAATTCGTCGTCGCCGGCCTGGTGTCGGCCATGGCGGACGATCTGCATGCCCGCGTCGAGGCCGTGGGCACGGCCATCGCCGCCTATGCCTTCGGCGCGGCCCTGGGCGCGCCTTTCCTGACCGCGCTGGCCGCCCGCTGGCAAGACCGCCGCACGTTGAGCCTGGCCATGGCCGCGCTGACGGCGGGCAGCGTCGTCATCAGCCTGTCGTCCACGCTGGCCGGCCTGCTGGCGATGCGCTTCGCGGTCGGCCTGGCGCACGGCGTGTTCATGGCGGTGGCCTCGGACGCCGCCACCCGTCTGGCCGGGCCGGCGCGGGCGGGCAGGGCGCTGTCGGTGGTGTGGCTGGGCTTGACGCTGGCGCTGGCCGTCGGCGTGCCCCTGGGCACTTATCTAGGCAGCGTCTGGTCGTGGCGCGCGGTGTTCCTGGCGATGGGGGCATTGGGCCTGCTGGGCGCGGGCGGGCTGCTGGCATTGATGCCGGCGCATCCCGCCGCTGGACACGGCGCCGGGGCGCGTGCGGCCTTGCGGGCGCTGGCCCATCCGCAACTGCTGATGACGGCCGGTGTCGGCGCGCTGGTCAGCGTGGCGACCTTTTCGTTTTTCACGTTCATCTCGCCCTTTCTGCTGCAAGGGGCGGGGGCGGATATCCGCTGGCTCAGCCTGGCCATGCTGTTGTTCGGCGTGTGCACGATCGGCGGCAACCTGCTGGGCGGCTGGCTGGCCGATGCCGCCGCGCCCGATCGCAGCGCACAGTGGGCGCTGGCCGCGCTGGCGCTGAACCTGGTCGCGCTATACGCGCTGGGGCATTCCCCGGCCGCCGTGGCGCTGCTGGCCGGCGCGCTGGGGTTGTGCTTTTTCGCCATCGTCACGCTGCTGACCCTGAGGCTGCTGAAACTGGCGCAGCGCTACGTGCCCGCATCCACGGCCGCCGCGGCGGGGTTGAACATCGCCTCGTTCAATCTGGGCACCGCCCTGGGCGGGGCGCTGGGCAGCCTGGTGATCGCCGCCGGGGGGCTGGCCTACCTGCCGCTGGCCGGGGCAGCGGCGGCGCTGGCCGCGGCTGCGGCGTTGCGTGGGCAGGCTGCCCGGACTCCGCTTCGGCAGACGGCCTGAATCCTTTTACAATGCCGGGTTGCGTGTAAATCTGGACTGCGTGAGATGTCTGACGTTTTGAGTATCGAATCCCTGGATCTGGAAGCCCGGGGCATTGCCCGCCGCGATGGCAAAGTCATATTCGTGGAAGGCGCCTTGCCGGGCGAGCGGGTCACGACCGTCACCGTGCGCCGCAAGCCGTCCTATGAGATCGCGCGCGTCGACGAAGTGCTGCGGCCTTCGTCGCAGCGGGTCGTGCCGCGTTGCCCCCACTTCGGCGTCTGTGGCGGCTGTGCCATGCAGCACCTGGAGCCCAGCACCCAGGTGGCGATCAAGCAACGCTCGCTCGAAGACACCTTCTGGCACGTTGGCAAGCTGCGTCCGTCGCGCATCCTGCCGCCGCTGCAAGGCCCGACCTGGGGCTACCGCTATCGCGCGCGCCTGTCGGTGCGCGTGGTGCCGAAAAAAGGCGGCGTGCTGGTGGGCTTTCACGAGCGCAAGAGTAGCTACGTGGCCGACATGCGCGAATGCCATGTGCTGCCGCGCCACGTCAGCGACCTGCTGATGCCGCTGCGCGCCATGGTCGCGTCGATGTCCGCGCCCGACCGCCTGCCGCAGATCGAAGTGTCGCTGGGCGACGGCGTCACCGCGCTGGTGCTGCGCCACCTGGTGCCGCTGAACGACAACGATATCGCCGTGCTGCGGGCCTTTGCCGACAAGCACGCCGTGCAATGGTGGCTGCAGCCCAAGGGGCCCGAGACGGTGCATCCGCTGGTGCCCGAACACCGCGACGCGCTGACCTACACGATGCCTGAATTCGGCCTGCGCATGCCGTATCGGCCCACCGATTTCACGCAGGTCAACCACGCCATCAACCGCGCGATGGTGTCGCGCGCGCTCAAGCTGCTGGAAGTGCAGCCGACCGACCGCGTCGCCGACCTGTTCTGTGGCCTGGGCAACTTCACGCTGCCGCTGGCCACGCAGGCTCGCGAAGCCGTGGGCGTGGAAGGCAGCAAGGCGCTGACCGACCGCGCGTTCGAGGCGGCTGCCCGCCACGGACTGGGTGATCGCACCCGTTTCTCGACCCTGAACCTGTTCGAGGTCGACGCGCACTGGCTGCGCAGCCTGGGCTTTTTCGACCGCATGCTGATCGATCCGCCGCGCGAAGGCGCCCATGCCGTGTCGCAGGCGCTGGCGCAGTTGACGCCCGAAGAGCGGCCGCGCCGCATCGTCTACGTGTCCTGTAACCCGGCCACGCTGGCGCGCGACGCGTCGATCCTGGTGCACGAGGGCGGTTACCTGCTCAAGAGCGCTGGCGTCATCAACATGTTCCCGCACACCGGGCACGTGGAATCCATCGCCGTGTTCGAGTCGCTGGACGCCGCCGGGGTCCTGCAAGTGCAGGAAAACGCGCGTCTGCGCGCCATCCAGCAAGCCGCCGAGACAATGGCGGCCGAAGCTGCAAAGGCCGCCGCCGCGGCCGAGAAGAAGGTGGCCAAGCAGGCCGCCACCGACGCCTACCATGCGCGGGTTGCGGCCGAGGCCGAGGCTGCTGGGCAGAATCAGGACTGATGCAACAAGGCGGCCCCGGGATTGATCCCGAGGCCGCCTTGTCCGCTTTTGCGGCGTCCCGCGGTCAGGCCTGGTGCGTCGCCGCCAGTATCGCCCGCGCGTCCTGCTGCGGGCCGCCCAGGTTTTCCAGGATCGGACAGTCGGGCCGGTCATCCCCGTGGCAATGCTGGGCCAGGTGCTTGAGCGTGGCGGCCATGTCGCGCAGGGCGCAGGCCTTGCGCTCCAACTCCTCGACGTGTTCCAGCGCGATGCGCTTGACGTCGGCGCTGGCGCGGCTGCGGTCTTTCCATAGCGCCAGCAGCCCGTTCATCTGTTCTACTGAGAACCCCAGGTCGCGCGCGCGGCGCACGAAGCGCAGCGTGTGCAGGTCGTTCTCGCTGTAGACGCGGTAGCCCGAGTCCTTGCGCAGCGCCGGGCCGATCAGGCCGATGCTCTCGTAGTAGCGGATCATCTTGGCCGAGATGCCCGAGGCTTGCGCGGCTTGTCCAATGTTCATGTCAGGGTCTCCTGGATGGTTGGGCGCGCGGGCTCAATGCGCGGCGCGCGGCCGGAAGGTCTTCAGTCGCAGCGCGTTGCCCAGCACGAACACGCTGGACAGCGCCATGGCGCCGGCCGCGAAAATCGGCGACAGCGACAGGCCGAACGACGGGTACAGGGCCCCGGCCGCCAACGGGATCAGCGCCGCGTTGTAGGCAAAGGCCCAGAACAGGTTCTGGCGGATGTTGGCCAGCGTGGCGCGGCTGAGCGCAATCGCGTTGGGCACGCCGTGCAGATCGTCGGCCATCAGCACCACCGAGGCGGCTTCGATGGCGACGTCGGTGCCCGTGCCGATGGCGATGCCGGTATCGGCCGCCGCAAGCGCGGGGGCGTCGTTGATGCCGTCGCCCACGAAGGCCACCTTGCGGCCGCCGGCGCGCAGCGCGGTGATCGCCTCGACCTTGCCGTCGGGCAAGACCTCGGCGCGCACTTCATCGATGCCCAGCTGACGCGCCACGGCCTGGGCCGTGTGGCGGTTGTCGCCGGTGATCATGGCGGTCTTCAGGCCTTGCGCGTGCAGCGCGGCAATGGCGTCCACGGCTGACGGCTTGATGGGGTCGGTCACGGCGATCATGGCGGCGGCCTGGCCGTCGATGGCGACATAGATGGGCGTCTTGCCCTCGTTGCCCCAGCTTTCGGCGCGTTGGCCAAAGGCGCTGACGTTCACGCCGCGCTCGCGCATCAGCCGGTCGGCGCCAGCCAGCACGCGCTTGCCGGCTACCGAGGCCTCGACGCCCGCGCCGGTGATGGCCGCAAAGCCTTCCGCCGGCAGCAGCGCCAGCTTGCGCTCGGCGGCGGCGGCGACGATGGCCAGCGCGATGGGGTGTTCGGAGCGGGCCTGCACCGACGCGACCCATTGCAGCACGTCTTCGCCGCGGAACCCGGCGGCGGCTTCAAGCTCGGTCAAGGTGGGCTTGCCCAGGGTCAGCGTGCCGGTCTTGTCGAACGCGACGACATTGACGTCGCGCAGCGTCTGCAGCGCGTCGCCCTGGCGGAACAGCACGCCCATTTCGGCGGCCCGGCCCGTGCCCACCATGATGGACGTGGGCGTGGCCAGGCCCATCGCGCAAGGGCAGGCGATGATCAGCACGGCCACGGCGTTGACCAGCGCGTGCGACAGGGCCGGCGTCGGTCCCAGGAAGAACCAGGTCAGGAAGGTCAGCAGGGCCATCGCCATCACGGCCGGCACGAACCATGCGGTGACCTGGTCCACCAGCGCCTGGATCGGCAGCCGCGCGCCCTGGGCGGCTTCGACCATGCGGATGATGCGAGCCAGCATGGTGTCCGCGCCGGTGTGGGTGACGCGCAGCGTGAAGCTGCCCGACGTGTTCAGGGTGCCGCCCGTGGCTTGCATGCCGGGCTGCTTTTCGACCGGCACCGGCTCGCCCGTCAGCATTGATTCGTCGACATACGAGCTGCCTTCGATGATCTCTCCGTCCAGGGGAATCTTTTCACCGGGACGCACCAGCACCATGTCGCCCGGGCGGACTTGTTCGATCTCGACGTCCTGCGGCTGGCCGTCGCGCATCACGCGGGCGGTACGCGGTTGCAGGCCGATCAGGCGCTTGATGGCGGCGCCGGTCTTGCCCTTGGCGCGGGCTTCCAGCGTGCGGCCCAGCAGGATCAGCGTCACGATGACGGCCGCCGCTTCGAAATAGACGTTGCGCGCGGCCTCGGGCAGCCACTGCGGCGCAAAGGTCGCCACCGCCGAATAGCCCCAGGCCGCGCCGGCACCCAATGCCACCAACGAGTTCATCTCCGGCGCGCGGCGCCACAAGGCGACCAGGCCCTTGCTGAAGAAATGGCGGCCCGGCCAGGCCAGCACGGCCGTGGTCAGCACGAACTGCAGTAGCCAACTGTTCTGCTGGCCGATGGTGCCCAGTACCCAGTGGTGCATGGCGGGAATCAGGTGCGAGCCCATTTCCAGCGCGAAGACGGGCAGCGTCAGCACCAGCGCGGCGATAAAGGCATACTGCAGGCGCCGCGCTTCGGCGTCGCGGGCTTCGGACTGGCGTTCGGCGTGGTCGTCCTGGGCCACGATGGGACGGGCCTCATAGCCCATCTTGACCACGGCTGCGACCAGCGCGTCCGGTTGGGCGGCCTGCGGGTCGTAGGCGACCAGGGCGCGCTCGGTGGCCAGGTTGACCTGGGCCTGGGCCACGCCCGGCACGCGGGCCAGGGCCTTTTCCACGCGCTTGACGCAAGACGCGCAAGTCATGCCGCCGATGGCAAGTTCCAGCTCGATGGAGGGGGCAGGGGTGGCAACGCTCATGGCAGTCTCGTTTTGGGAGGGAAGCCCCAGTGTCATCCTTCCCATAATGGGAAGGTCAAGGATTATTCTACGCTTGACCTTCCTATAATGGGAAGGTTTAAGCTGGGTTCAAGCTCGCAACCGACAAGCGTTGCGGCAACCCCCGATTCCAACGGAGAACAGCATGAGCATCGAATTCCAAGTCCTCGACATGACCTGCGGCCACTGCGTCAAGACCATCACCGGCGCGGTCAATGCGGCGGCACCGGGCGCCACCGTAGCCGTGGACCTGCCGACCCACCGCGTCACCATCAGCGGCACCGATCAGGCCGACAAGGTCGAGGCCGCCATCCGCGACGCCGGCTACGAGCCGCAACGGGTCTGAGCCCACATGGCCGCCAGGCGTATGATAGATAACATCTGGCGGCAGTTATTTCGTAATTGCCAAAAACTATCAATCAAGTAAATTTATTAAATTTGAATAATTGATAGCTGCCGTTTATCATTCTTTCCATGGTGGTTAAACAAACCCCGCTACCCAAGGAGAGATTGAATGCTGCAAAACCGTGAAGGCCAACGTGTTCCCAACGTAACGTTCCCCGTCCGCGAGGGCAACACCTGGAAAAAGCTCACGTCCGACGACCTGTTCAAGAACAAGACGGTCGTGGTTTTTTCGCTTCCTGGCGCGTTCACGCCGACCTGCTCGTCCACTCATCTGCCGCGCTACAACGAACTGGCCCCGGCCTTCTTCGAAGCCGGCGTCGACAGCATCGTCTGCGTGTCCGTGAACGACACCTTCGTCATGAACGAATGGGCTAAGGACCAGGAATCGGCCAACATCACGCTGCTGCCCGACGGCAACGGCGAATTCACCGAAGGCATGGGCATGCTGGTCGACAAGAGCGACCTGGGCTTCGGCAAGCGCAGCTGGCGCTATTCCATGCTGGTCAAGGACGGCGTGGTCCAGAAGATGTTCATCGAGCCCGAAAAGGAAGGCGACCCGTTTGAAGTGTCGGACGCCGATACCATGCTGGCTCACTTCGCCCCGTCGGCCAAGAAGCCCGACCAGGTGGTCGTATTCTCCAAGCCGGGCTGCCCGTTCTGCGTGGAAGCCAAGGCGCTGCTGGATAGCAAGGGCTATGCCCCGATCGAAATCCCGCTGGAAAACAAGGTCCGCGGCCGTGTGATCGGCGCCGTGTCCGGCAAGGGCACGGCTCCCCAGGTGTTCATCAACGGTGCGTTGATCGGTGGCCTGGAAGATCTGAAGGCGCACTTCGCCTGATAGGTGGCAGGGTAGCGGTCCGACACCGCTTCCCGCCGCCGGGCCGCCCTTGCGCTCCGGCGTGCCGGTTTCCCTTATTCCGCATCTTCTGGCGGCCTCTTTGCGAGGCGGCGGGACGGCGTTCGTCCCGAGGGTGCGCAACAAGGCGGAATCCGCCTTTGAACCTTTGCTCCACGTGACAACCGGGGGACCTGATTGATGAAGACTCTGCACACCGATATCGCCGTTCTGGGCGCCGGCACCGCCGGCCTGGCCGCCTACCGCGCCGCGAAGGCCGCGGGCAAGCGCGCGCTGCTGATCGAAGGCGGCCCCTACGGCACCACCTGCGCCCGCGTCGGCTGCATGCCGTCCAAGCTGCTGATCGCCGCCGCGGAAGCGGCCCACAACGCCGCGCATACCGAGCCCTTCGGCGTGCACGTGCAGGGCGAGATCACCGTGGATGGCGTGGAAGTGATGGATCGCGTCAAGCGCGAACGTGACCGTTTTGTGGGCTTTGTGCTCGACGGGGTGGAGAACATTCCGGCCGAGGACAAGATCCGTGGCTACGCCCGCTTCGTGTCCGACACGGTGCTGCGGGTGGACGACCATACCGAGATCCACGCCTCGCGCGTGGTGATCGCAACGGGTTCCCGGCCGGCGGTGCCGCCGCCGTTCCGTGGCCTGGGTGATCGCCTGGTGCTGAATGACGACGTGTTCGCCTGGAACGACCTGCCGCGTCGCGTGGCCGTGTTCGGCCCGGGCGTGATCGGCCTGGAACTGGGCCAGGCGCTGGCGCGGCTGGGTGTGGACGTGCGCGTGTTCGGTGTCAGCGGCAGTCTGGGCGGCATCAGCGATCCGCAGGTGCGCCTGAGCGCCCGCAAGATCTTCCAGCGCGAGTTCTATCTGGATCCGGACGCGCGGGTGCTGGAAACCCAGCGTGTGGGCGACGAGGTGGAAGTGCGCTACGTGGCGCTGGACAACAGCGAGCGCACCGAGCGTTTCGACTACGCGCTGGTGGCCACCGGCCGCCGTCCGAATGTGGATGGCCTGGGGCTGGAGAACACCTCGCTGCAATTGAATGCGCAGGGCGTGCCGCTGTTTGACCGTGAAACGATGCAGGCGGGCGATTCGGCCATCTTCATCGCCGGCGATGCCAACGCCGACGCGCCGCTGTTGCACGAGGCCGCCGACGAAGGCCGCATCGCGGGCGAGAACGCGGCCCGCTACCCCGAGGTGCGCCAAGGCTTGCGCCGCGCGCCGTTGGCGGTGGTGTTTTCGGATCCGCAGATCGCGTTGGCGGGCCAGGGCCACGGCCGCCTGACGCCGGGCACGTTCGTGACGGGCGAGGTGGACTTCGGCGATCAGGGCCGTTCGCGCGTCATGCTGAAGAACCGCGGCATGCTGCACGTATATGCGGACATCGCGACGGGCCGCTTTCTGGGCGCCGAAATGGTGGGGCCGAGCGCCGAGCATATCGGCCACCTGCTGGCCTGGGCCGTGCAGCAGGAGCTGACGGTGGCGCGCATGCTGGAAATGCCGTTCTACCATCCGGTGATCGAGGAAGGCCTGCGCACGGCGCTGCGCGACGCCGCGGCCAAGCTGGTCCGCGCCCGGGACGCGCTGCGCCAGGTCGAAACGGAAGACGCCGCGGCGTAATCGCCGTCGGCTCAAAGCGAGAAGGGCTGCCCGCAAGGCAGCCCTTTTTTCATTCACTGGAGCCGGCCGTTGGACCGGCGCGGGCAGGCAGGCGTCAGTCGTCCGATTGCTTCTTGGGCACGGGGAACGGATTTTCGCGGTATTGCAGCGTGAAGCTGGCGCGGTCGTCCTGGCCCAGTTCGCGGGCCAGGTAGGGCATGGCCTGCTTCAGGGCATCGTGCAGCGTCCAGGGCGGGTTGACCAGGAACATGCCGCTGCCGTGCAGGCCGTAGCCGTCGATGGTGGCCTTCTTGACCGTCAAGGTGGCGTGCAGCCAGCTCTTGACCTTCAGGTTCTCGAAGTGGCGCGCCATTTCGCTGGCTTCGCGCCGCTGCACCAGCGGGTACCAGACGGCGAAGGTGCCGGTGGCGAAGCGCTTGATGCATTCCTTGACGGTGACGAGCGTGCGGCGGTAGTCGTTCTTGTCTTCGTACGAGGGGTCGATCAGGACCATGCCGCGGCGCGTGGGCGGCGGCAACAAGGCCTTGACGCCTTCGAAGCCGTCGTCGCCGTAGATGGTGGTCTGGCGCTGGGCGGTGCGGCCCTGATGCTCCAGGTTGACCACCAGCGCGTCGATTTCGGTGGGGTGCATTTCGAACAGGCGCAGGCGATCGGACGGGCGCAGCGCGTCCAGGGTCAGCCACGGCGAGCCGGGGTAGCGCTTGAGGCGGCCGTTGGTGTTGAACGCGCGGATGCGGGCCACGTAGTCGGCCAGGAGGGGCGGCAGGTCGTCGCGTTCCCACAGACGGCCGATGCCGTCGGCGAATTCGGACGTCTTGGCGGCCCAGTCGCTGTCCAGGCTGTAGAGCCCGGCGCCGGCGTGGGTGTCGACGACCCAGTAGGGCGCGTCCTTGCGGTTGAAGTAGTCCAGGGTGTGGATCAGGATGGCGTGCTTGAGCACGTCGGCGTGGTTGCCGGCGTGGAAGGCGTGACGGTAGCTGAACACGGGGCGTGCGCCTTAAGCGGAAGCGGCCGGCGGTATGGCGGCCAGTTCGTCGGTGAAGATGCCGTCGATGCCCCAGTCCAGCAGCAGCTTGGCGCGGGCGGGGTCGTTGACGGTCCAGGCGGCGATGCGGTAGCCGGCGGCATGCACGGCATCGATCAGCTCGGGCGTGGCGTCTTTCTGGTTGATGTTCAGGGCGACGCAGTCGTACTTGACCAGGCGGTCGAGCCAGTCGGCCGGCACTTTTTCGACGAGCAGGGCGCGCGGCAGTTCGGGCGCGGTTTCCCGTGCGGCCTGCAGGGCTTCTTCGGCGAACGAAGACAGCAGCGGCGGCACGGTGGCGTTTTTCCAGAGTTCGCGGGCGGCCAGGGCGACGGCGGCACCGGTCTCGGCTTCGCGGCCGGGGCAGGGCTTGATCTCGACGTTGCTGGCGATGCCGTTGGCGACGGTGTAGCGAGCGACGGCGGCGAAGGTGGGCAGGGGTTCGCCTGCGTAGGCGGCGGAGTGCCAGCTGCCGAAGTCGAGTTGGGCGAGTTCGCTGAAGGTCTTGGCGGCGGCCGGGCCGTGGCCATTGGAGGTGCGGTCGACGTCGTCGTCGTGCATCAGGACCAGGATGTTGTCGCTGCTGAGCTTGACGTCGTATTCGAAGATGGTGAAGCCGTGGTCATGGCCGACGCGCATGGCGGCCAGGGTGTTCTCCGGCGCCAGGCGGCCGCCGCCGCGATGGGCGATATGACGGGAATAGGGCCAGGTGGGGAGTTTTGCTGTCATTTCTTTTGTTGCTTGTTGGGTCTTTTAGGTAGGTTGCAAGGATACTCCTTCTTTTAGGCTGGGTTCTTGGGTGTTGGGGGGAGATGGGTTCTTTTCACGCCCCGGCCCGGCCCCACCGCCCCGACGCCGCTCGCGTTGGCGGATTAACCGCCGCCGGTTGGGGCGAGTTGATTGCTTGGGCTGCTGATTATGGCGGAGCGCAGTGTTTGTGACGCGTGCGGCTTTTGTCTTGCGGCGGGCTGGTGCTTGCTTGCAGATTGAGGCAAGCAAGCACCAGTGGGGGGCGGACGATCTACTTCAGCGGGGCCTTGTCTTGCGAGATGTCCATGATCATGCGGGCGGCCAGGTAGAGGCGGGGGACGATGGAGTTGATCTGGATGTACTCGGCGTCGTTGGAGTGGGCGCCGAAGCCACTCAGACCCATGCCTTCGATGACGGGGCCGCGGGCCTTGAGGGCGGCGAAGGCGGCGTCGGTGCCGCCGCCGCTGGCGCGGTCGACGACTTTCATGGACAGGTCGAGTTCTTTGTAGATGGCGACGCCGTGGGCGGCGAGGGCGCGCGAGGCGGGGGTGGCTTCCAGGGGCGGGCGGCGGACTTCGAACTTGACGGTGACTTTGGAGTCGGGCAGCAGTTTCTTTTGCACGCGCTCCTGCAGGGTGCGGGACAAGGCGTCGAAGTCGGAGACCTTCAGGGCGCGGGCGTCGGCCTGGGCGGTGGCCTGGCCGGGGATGACGTTGCGGTTGGTGCCGGCCTGGGCGACGGTCCAGTTCAGTTTCAGGCCGTCCTCGGGCTTGGACAGGTCTTTCAGTTGCAGGACCTGGTGGGCCAGTTCGTAGAGGGCGTTGACGCCGCCTTCGGGACGGGCGCCGGCGTGCGAGGTCTTGCCTTGCACGTTGAGGTAGGCCGCGCCGATGCCGCTGGTGGCCAGAGTCAGGCGGGGTTCGGCGCCGCCGCCTTCGAAGGAGAAGACGGCGTCCTGGTCGGCGCCCAGGCGGGTGATGGTGTCGCGGGCGCCGGGGGAGCTGATTTCCTCGTCGCCGTTGATCAGTACGGTGAGGGTGCCGTAGTCCTTGAAGCCGATCTTCTGCAGCAGGGCCAGGGTATGCAGGATGGTGGCCACGCCATGCTTGTCGTCGGCGATGCCCAGGCCGTAGGCGCGGTCGCCGTCGATGCGGAAGGGCTGGTCGCGGAGCATGCCGTTGCGGTAGACGGTGTCCATGTGGGCGATCAACATGATCTTCTTCTGGCCGCTGCCCTTGAATTCGGCGTGGACCATGGGGCCGACCTGTTCGGGCGTGTCGTCCAGGCGGAAGATGTCGGCCGGCTTGATGATGTCGACCTTGCCGCCCAGGGTCTTGAGGCGGTCGGCAATGAGGGCGGCGATGCGTTCCACGCCTTCGACGTCCTTGCTGCCCGATTCGATGCCGACCAGGTCGCGCATGGTGTCCAGCATGCCTTGCTTCTGGCCCTGGGCCGCTTCGTGCACGGCGGCGACGGGGGCGGCCCAGGCGGCGTGGGCGCCGCCCAGCAGGGCCAGGGCGACGGCGGCGCGCAGCATGTGCGGACGTGGGAAGGGGAACGGCATCTAGGGTCACCTTTGCGTTGTCGAAGGGGGGCGCGGGCGCCGTGGGCGCTGGCCGCGGCTTCACGATACGAGGGGCGGGGCGGGAC
>NZ_LZZT01000004.1 GCF_014170305.1 Achromobacter sp. UMC71 | reverse complement strand
TTTTTGGCGTTGGGGTGTCTTGCGGGCTGTGATGACGCTGCGCGCTGGTGGGCGCGTGGTGGCGTGGTTGCGCGCAGTGACCGGCTTGGGCCGGGTTTGGGTTTGGCCTGGGCTTTAGTCCAGAGACAGATTCAGTTTTTGGATGACCTGGTCCCAGCGGGCCTTTTCGTCCTGGATGCGGACGGTCAGGGCTTCGGGGGTGGAGGGGGCGGGGGTGAAGTATTGCAGGGCCATCTGCTTGCGGACCGCGTCGCTGTTGATGATGCGGGTCAGTTCGCTGTTCAGGCGTTCGATGATCGGCATCGGGGTTTCGGCGGGGGCCAGGACGGCGTTCCAGGAGATGGCTTCGAAGTCGGGGTAGCCCTGCGAGGCCATGGTGGGGATGCCGGGCAGGGTGTCGCTGGGCTGCAGGCTGGTGACGGCCAGGACTTTGACTTTGCCGTCGCGGGTCTGGGGGATGGCGATGGCGGGGACCATGAAGCCGGCCTGGATGTCGCCGCCGATGATGGCGCTGATGACCTGCGGGAAACCGGCGTAGGGGATGTGCGCCATGTCGATGCCGGCGCGTTCCTTGAACATTTCCATGGCGAGGTGGGCCGAGCTGCCGGGGCCGACGGAGCCGTAGTTCAGCGAGCTGCCGTGCTCCTTGACCATCCTGACGAAGTCCTGGAGGTTGTTGACGTTCTTCAGGTTGCCGGGCACGGCCAGCACGTTGGGGCTGGTGCCTACCAGCGTCACGGGCGCCAGGTCGTTCAGCGGGTCGTAGCCCAACGTCTTCTTGTAGAGCGTGGGGGCGGTGACCAGCGGGCCGTTGATGGTGTAGAGCAGCGTGTAGCCGTCAGGCTTGGCTTGCGCGACGATGCGGGTGCCGATGTTGCCGCCGGCGCCGGGCTTGTTGTCGATGACGATGGGTTGTCCCAGCGCCTGCGCCAGCGGCTCGGAGATGGTGCGCGCCAGGATGTCGGGCGACGAGCCCGGCGGGAACGGCACCACCAGGTGAATGGGGCGCTCGGGCCAGTCGGCGTGGGCGGCGGCGGGCAGAATGGCCGCCAGGCTCAGGCAAAGGCCGCGCAGCAGGGGGCCGACCCGGAATTTGCGGGTTCGCGTCATGAAAGGTGTCTCCTGGGGTGTCGTGCGTCGTGTTGTTCTTGGGGCAGGGATGGGAGCCTGGCGGCGCGCTGGCGTTCAGCCGCCGCCGTCGCTTTGTTCGTCGCGGGCATCACGGGCCAGCAGGGCCGATACCGCCGTCATGGGGGCGACGCCGTCGAACAGCACGGCGCAGACGGCCTCGGTGATCGGCAATTCGACATTGACGGCACGGGCGCGCTCCAGCGCAGCGCGGGCACAGCGCACGCCTTCGGCGGTGATGCCGCTGGCCAGGATGTCGGCCACTTTGCGGCCGGCGCCGATTTCCAGACCGACACGGCGGTTGCGCGACAGGTCGCCGGTGGCGGTCAGGACCAGGTCGCCCAGGCCGGTCAAGCCGGCGAAGGTTTCGGCCTGTGCGCCGAGCGCGACACCGAAGCGGGTCATTTCAGCCAGGCCGCGCGTGATGAGCGCGGCGCGGGCATTGGTGCCCAGGGCCAGGCCGTCGCCGATGCCGCAGGCTACGGCGATGACGTTCTTGAGGGCGCCGCCCACTTCCACGCCGACCAGGTCGCTGCTGGCGTAGACGCGCAGCGCGGCGCCATGGAAGGCTTGCGTGGTGGCGGCGCGCAAGCCGGCGTTGTCACTGGCCACGGTCAGGGCGACGGGCAGCCCTTGGGCGACCTCGCGGGCAAAGGACGGGCCGGACAGGGCGCCGCCGATGGCCCCGGGCAGGGCTTCGCGGACGATTTCGTGGGGCAGCCTGGCCGTATCGGCTTCAAAGCCTTTGCACGTCCAGACGATAGGGGTGTCTTGCAGGCCCAGGGCGGGCAGCCGGCGTGCGAGTTCGGCGCAGGTGGTGGCCAGGCCGGCCATCGGCACGCTCAGCACGATCAGCGGCGTCTTGCCGTCTTGCTTCAGGCTGCGCAGCGTGGCGTCCAGATCGGAAGAGATCTCGAGCGCCTGCGGCAGGGCGATGTTGGGTAGATAGCGCGCGTTTTCACGGCGGGCAGCCATGTCGGCGGCCTGGGCCGGGTCGCGTGCCCATAGTATGGTGGGGTGGCGGCGGCTTGCGGCCGCCGCCAGCGCGGTGCCCCAACTGCCCGCGCCCAGGACGGCGACGCGCAGGCTGGGCGCATTGGGCTGGCTCATGGGGCGCCGCGGCGTGCCTTATTGGCGCGTGGCGCTGGCGGGCAGGATGATGCCCGAGTCGCTGCCATTGCCGTTGGCGCTGCTTTGCTGCTGCTGCAGCTCGGCCAGGCGCTGTTCGTACAGGGCCTGGAAGTTGACTTCGGTCAGGTGCAGCGGCGGCATCGAGGTGCGGGTGATCGCGTCGGCGATGTTGGCGCGCAGGTACGGGTACAGCATCGTCGGGCAGACGATGCCCAGCAGCGGATCGAGCTGCTCTTCGGGGATGTTGGACGCTTCGAAGATGCCGGCCTGGGTGCCTTCGACCAGGTACACGACCTTGTCGTTGACGCGGGTGGTGACGGTAACCGTGACCGTGGTCTCGAACACGGTTTCGGCCAGGCGCTGGCCGCCCACGGTGATGCTCACTTCAACCTGGGGCGCTTCTTGCTCCAGGAAGACGTGGGGCGCATTCGGCATTTCCAGCGAAAGGTCTTTCAGGTAGACGCGTTGCAGATTGAACGAGGGCGCGTCGTTGCCGCCTTCTTGCTGGGTGTTTTGGTCTTGATCAGCCATGAGTGTTTCCGTTGGTGGGAGGGGCAAAAAGGGGCGATTAGCCGAAGGGAGCGCTTAGCCGTTGAGCAAGGGGGCCAGGCCGCCCGAGCGATCCAGGGCCATCAGGTCGTCGCAACCGCCGACATGCGTATCGCCAATGAAGATCTGCGGTACGGTGCGGCGGCCGGTGCGTTCGATCATGAGGTCGCGCTGACCGGGTTCGCGGTCGATCTGGATGATTTCCAGGTCGGTCACGCCGCGTTGCTCCAGCAACGCCTTGGCGCGGGCGCAATAAGGACAATAGTCCTTGCTGTACATGACAACTTTGTTCATAGGCGCTCCAGGCGGATTTTATCGGTTAGGTGGGGGCGCGGCGCGCCGGTTCAACCCTTCTGGGTGACCGGCAGGTTGGCTGCCAGCCAGGCGCGCATGCCGCCTTCGAGGGGCACCACGTCGGCGAAACCTTGGGTGCGCAGCTTGGCGGCGGCGCGGGCCGAATCGCGGCCATTGTCGCAAACCACGACCAGCGGCTTGTTCTTGGGCAGCGAGGCGGCCTTTTGCTCCAGATCGGCGGCCGGCAGGCTGCGCGCCTGGGCGATGTGGCCGGCCTGGAACTGTTCGGCAGGGCGCACGTCGACCCACACGGCCTGGCGCTGGTTGACCATCTGGATGGCTTCCGTGGTGCTCACGGCCGAGCCGGTGCGGCCCTTGCGCAGGGCAGGAATGGCCAGCATCACGCCGGAAACGACCGTTACGGCGACAATGAAGATGTTGTTTTTATCGAGCAAGAATTGCAGAAGGTCCACGGGGCATCCTGAAGTGCGGCGTCTAGCCTGGTAAAGGCGAACCCTGAAGCGCCGCGCCGGGAAATCGACGGGTGCGCCGGGGCAAAATCAAGGGCAAAATCGCTCAATTATAAAATGAGCGCAGTTCCTCACTTTAACCCGCGTTACAAGCGTGCCAAACCATGCATAAACTCGTTCTGATGCGCCACGGCGAAAGCCAGTGGAATCTGGAAAACCGTTTCACCGGCTGGACCGACGTCGACCTGACCGACACGGGCCGCGAACAGGCCCGCAAGGCGGGCGAATTGCTCAAGAAAGAAGGCTACACCTTCGACCTGGCCTATTCGTCCGTGCTCAAGCGCGCCATCCGCACCCTGTGGATCGCCCTGGACGCCATGGATGCCATGTACACCCCGGTGGGCGTGAACTGGCGTCTGAACGAGCGTCACTACGGCGCCCTGCAAGGCCTGAACAAGGCCGAGACGGCCGCCAAGTACGGCGACGAGCAGGTGCTGATCTGGCGCCGCGCCTATGCCATCGCGCCCAACCCGCTGTCGCTGGACGATGAGCGCCACCCCCGTTTCGACAGCCGCTACGCCAAGATCCCGGCCGACCAGCTGCCGGCCACCGAGTGCCTGAAAGACACCGTGGAACGGGTGCTGCCGTTCTGGAACGACTCCATTGCCCCGGCCATCCGCGCCGGCCGCAAGGTGCTGATCGCCGCCCACGGCAACAGCCTGCGCGCCCTGATCAAGCATTTGGACAACGTCTCGGACGACGACATCGTCAACCTGAACATCCCCACCGGCCAGCCGCTGGTGTATGAACTGGATGATGACCTGCGTCCCATCCGCCACTATTATCTGGGCGACGCCGCCGAGATCGAGGCGGCCATGGCCGCGGTCGCGGCCCAAGGCAAGGCTAAGAAGGACTGATATCCATGTTGCGCATGGCGGGGTTGTTGTTGGCGGTCATGCTGGCCGGCGGAGCGCTGTCGGCGCGCGCCGCGCCCAATGACCTCGCCGGTCGCCAGTCCGAGGCTGAAAAGCAGCAGGCCCAGCTGCGCGACCGCATCGAGAACCTGCAAAAGGATATCGACACGCGCGAGGCGGCTCGCAAGGAAGCGGCCGACGCGCTGAAACAGTCCGAATCCGCCATTTCCAAGATCAATCTGCGCCTGAAGGAACTGGCTGACGCCAACCGCCAGGCCACGGCGGACCTGTCCGGCCTGGAAAAGCAGATTGCCGCGCAGCAGATCGTGCTGGCCAAGCGCCGCGTCGAGCTGGCCGATCAACTGCGCACCCAGTACACCAGCGGTCTGTCGCCCTGGACGGCGCTGCTATCTGGCGACGATCCCCAGGTGCTGGGCCGCAATCTCGGCTACCTCGACTACGTGTCGCAGGCCCGCGCCCGCGCCGTCGAGGCGCTGCGGGCCGACATCGACCGCCTGGCGGCCCTGCAGGGCCGCGCTGACGCCCGCCGCGCCGAGATCGAAAAGGGCGTGGCCGAGACCACCGAACAAAAGGCCGCGCTGGTCGTTCAGCAAAAATCCCGCGCCACGCTGCTGGCGCAGCTGGAAGGGCAGATTGCCGCCCAACGCTCCGAAGCCAACAAGCTGGGGCGGGACGACCAGCGCCTGTCGCGCCTGATCACCGATCTGGACGCGGCCATCGTCAAGCAGGCCGAAGAGGCCCGCAAGGCCGAAGAAGCGCGGCGCCGCGCCGAAGAGGCCCGCCGCGCCGAGGAAGCCCGGCGCGCCGAAGAGGCCCGCAAAAAAGCCGAAGCCGACCGCCGTGCGGAAGAAGCCCGCAAGAAAGCGGAAGCCGCCCGCAAGGCCGCCGCCGATAAAGCCACTGCGGACAATGCCCGCCGCGACCGCGACGCGCGCGAGGCCCGCGAAGCCGCCGAGGCGCGCGAACAGGTCGAGGCCGCATCGCGCCAGGCCCGCGGCCCGGTCGCCGTGGCCGACCTCGACGCCGCCGGCTTGCGGCCAGCTGAACAACGCCACCCGCGCCTGACCGGCCCGGCCGAAGCGCCGCCCCCGGAAAAACCCGCGGATCCCCCTAAAAAGGCGGAACCCGTTGAAGAAGAAGCCGCTCCAACCCGTACGGCATCAACCCAGCGCGCCGCGCCCGTGGGCGGCGGCAATGGCTTGCGCCACGGCCTGGCCGCGCCGGTGCGGGGGCAGGTGCAGGGCCGTTTCGGGGTCGATCGCCCGGATGGCGGTGTCTGGCGTGGCGTGGTGCTCCGCGCGGCCGAAGGCACGCCCGTCAAGGTGGTGGCCCCCGGCACGGTGGTTTACGCCGATTGGCTGCGGGGTTTCGGCAACCTCATCATTGTGGATCATGGGCAGCAATATCTAACCGTCTATGCTTACAACCAAAGTCTGCTCAAACGGGTGGGCGATTCCGTCGCGGCGGGGGATACTATTGCTACGGTAGGGGCTACCGGCGGCCAAGTGGAATCCGGCCTATACTTTGAAATTCGCCATCGTGGCGCTCCTGTGGATCCGGCCCAGTGGCTGGCGCAGTAAAGCCCAACCCTCATCGGCGAAAACAAATTCGGGAAGTGTGCATGAGCACTCGTAAGTTTCGCGGTTTCGGTCTGATTGCCATCGGTGCGGTGGCAGGTGTCTTGCTCAGCGTGGGCGTGACGGCTGTCGCCCAGCGCGGCAGCCCATTGCCGCTGGACGAGCTCAGGCAACTGAGCAACGTCTTTGCCGCCATCAAGAACAACTACGTCGAATCCGTCGACGACAAGACGCTGATCGACAATGCCATCTCCGGCATGGTCTCGAACCTGGATCCGCACTCTGCCTACCTGGACGCCGATGCGTTCCGCGAAATGCAGACGGCCACCCAGGGCGAATTTGGCGGCCTGGGCATCGAGGTCGGCGCTGAAGACGGCTTCGTCAAGGTTATCTCGCCCATCGAAGACACGCCCGCCGCGCGCGCCGGTGTCATGGCTGGCGATCTCATCATCAAGATCGACGACACGCCCACCAAGGGCATGACGCTGAACGACGCCGTCAAGCTCATGCGCGGCGCGCCCAAGTCGCCCATCACGCTGACCATCATGCGCGCCGACCGGCCCCAGCCGATCGTGCTCAAGATCGTGCGCGA
Source organism: Achromobacter sp. UMC71 (assembly GCF_014170305.1). GTDB lineage: Bacteria > Pseudomonadota > Gammaproteobacteria > Burkholderiales > Burkholderiaceae_B > Achromobacter. The sequence continues at coordinate 149,174 of NZ_LZZT01000004.1, read as the reverse complement.
CATCATCAAGGTGCGTAGCGTGCGCAGCAAGATGCTGGACAACGGCGTGGCCTACGTGCGCATCGCCCAGTTCCAGGAAAAGACCGGCGTCGATCTGGCCAAGCAACTCAAGGACCTGAGCGCCAAGGAAGCCCCCAAGGGCCTGGTGCTGGACCTGCGCAACGACCCGGGCGGTCTCTTGACCAGCGCCATCGGCGTGTCCGGCGCGTTCCTGCCGTCCGACGCCCTGGTGGTTTCGACCGACGGCCGTACCCCCGACGCCCGCCACAAGTACCTGGCGACCCCGTCGGAATACGCTCGCGGCGAAAGCAACTACCTGTCGGGCCTGCCCGCCTGGACCAAGACCGTGCCCATGGTGGTGCTGGTCAACGTCGGTTCGGCTTCGGCCTCTGAAATCGTCGCCGGCGCGCTGCAGGACCATAAGCGCGCCAAGGTGCTGGGCAACCGCACCTTCGGCAAGGGCTCGGTGCAGGTGATCCTGCCGCTGTCGGAAACCACCGCGGTCAAGCTCACCACGTCGCGTTACTTCACGCCCAGCGGCCGTTCGATCCAGGCAACCGGCATCGAACCCGACTACGTCGTGGCCGACACCGCCGACGGCGATCTGTTCCGCCTGCCACGCGAAGCCGACCTGCAACGCCACCTGTCGAACCCGGGCACATCCAACGAAGTGAAGTCCAACTCGGACCAGGACAACGTTGATGTGCCGACCAAGGTGTTCGAGTTCGGCAGCAAAGACGACTTCCAACTGCAGCAGGCGCTGAATCTGCTGGCCGGCAAGCCGGTGCAGAAGGGTTCGGCCCGCGCGCAAGCCAAGGCCGACGCCAAGCCCAGCACTGGCGGCGCTCAGCGCATGAAGATCACGCCGACCGGAGTCGAGCCCAGCAAGGACAAATGAACGACGAGCAACTGCTGCGCTACGCCCGCCATATCCTGCTCGATGAGCTAGGCATAGAAGGGCAGGAAAAGCTGCTGGCGGCGCGTGTGCTTATCGTCGGGGCGGGCGGACTGGGTTCGCCTGCCGCGCTCTACCTGGCTACCGCGGGCGTGGGCGATATCACGCTGGCTGATGACGACATTGTCGAACTCAGCAATCTGCAACGCCAGATTCTCCACACCACCGCCAGCGTCGGCCGCGCCAAGGCCGAGTCCGGCCGCGATATGCTGGCGGCGTTCAATCCCCAGACCCGCGTGCACGCCCGCATCGAGCGGTTGCAGGGCCAGGCCTTGTCCGACGCCGTCGCGCAGGCCGATCTGGTAGTGGACTGCACCGACAACTTCACCACCCGCCACGCAATCAACCGCGCCTGTGTGCACCATCGCAAGCCGCTGGTGTCGGGCGCCGCCATCCGCTTTGACGGCCAGGTCAGCGTGTACGACCTGCGTGATGACAACGCGCCGTGCTATCACTGCCTGTTTCCCGAAGCCGACGACGTCGAAGAAGCCAACTGCGCCACCATGGGCGTGTTCGCGCCGGTGGTGGGCATCATCGGCAGCATGCAGGCCGCCGAGGCCCTGAAGCTGTTGTCCGGCGTGGGCGAAAGCCTGTCGGGCCGCCTGTTGTGGCTGGACGTGCGCACGATGCAGTGGCGCAGCGTCAATGTGCAGCGCGATCCCGAATGCGCGGTCTGCGGCCATCGCGGCCATTGATACCGCAAGCGGGAGGAGCGCTATTTGTCCCCCTAAAATCACGACAGTATTGCCCTTGCGGCCAATATTAAAGGCTTGAAATACCTGCTATAACGCCAGCCAGCCTATCGCATAAGGACAGGCAGCTTTGGACGTGACGGTGTGGAAACAGGATTGAGTTTCAGCCTGCCCAAGTGGCGGCTGACCCGTTGGCTGACGGATTCCGGGCAAGATACCCCCGCGGATATCCGCGCCGCGTTGATCGCCAGCCTGTTCGGCACCTTGCCCATCTTCGCCGGTGGCGTCATCAATACCCTGATGATCTCGGGCGTCGTGGCCTGGCGGCGCCCCGAGCCGCTCTATGTCTCGTGGCTGGTCCTGGAAATCGTGCTGGCGCTGGTGCGCGTGACTATCCTGCGGTCGGCCCTGCGCAATGCGGCCCGCGGCGGCAACACCCATACCGACATCTACATCGTGCTGGCCCTTTTCTGGGCGTTCAGCGTGGGCTATGGCGTCTTCGTCACCTTTCTCAACCATGACTGGCTGGCCGCGACCCTGGCCGGGGTGTCCTGCGGCGCAATGGCCGGCGGCATCTGCTTTCGCAACTACGGCGCGCCGCGGCTGGTGGCCGCCATGATCTTCCTGAGCCTGGGCCCCATGTGCCTGGGCGCCTTGTTCGCAGGCGAGGTCGTCACTGCTATTGTTTTCATCCAGATCCCGTTCTACCTGGTCAGCATGAGCATCGCCTCGCAACGGCTGCGGCGCATCCTGGTGTCGACCATGCTGGCCGAACGCGAGAACGAGCGCCGCGCCAGCCTGGACGCGCTGACCGGCCTGGCCAACCGCAGCGGGCTGGAAGCGGCCCTGGAACGCATCTGTACCAGCGCTCGCGAGCACGACAGCGCAGCCGCGCTGTTCTACATGGACATGGATGATTTCAAGATCATCAACGACACCCACGGCCACGCCGCCGGTGACCAGGTGCTGAAAACCATTGCCCAGCGCATGCGGGCCATGCTGCGGGTGGACGATGTGGCCGCCCGCATCGGCGGCGATGAATTCATCGTGCTGGCCACTGGCATCGACGCCACGGCTGCCCTGCGCCTGGGCAACCACCTGCTGCGCGACGCCACGCAGCCGATCGCGCTGGCCGACGGCACGCGCGTCAGCGTCGGCCTGTCGATCGGCATTTCGATCATCTCGGGCACCAACCGCAAGGCCCAGGCCGTGCTGGATTCCGCCGACGCGGCGCTGTACCGCGCCAAGGCGCGAGGCGGACGCCGCTGTGCCGTCGCGGGCGCACCGGAACTGGAAGACGCCGAAGCCAGCGGCACCGCCGCCGCTGCCTGAGGGGCAAGTCAGACGCGGGGGGGGCGGCACTGCGCCCAGCGCCACGCCTCTACGCACCGCTGGCTATGGAGATTTCACCCCCTTTTCTCAAAAGTTATCAGATAACCTGAAAAGTAAGGGCTATACTAGCCGCATCATGCTGCCCAAAAGCCTCACCCTGACCGAACAAGTCGCCAGCCAGATCGCCGGCGATATCGCGCAAGGCGCCTACCCGGTAGGCGCCAAGCTGCCGCCTGGGCGGGTCTTGGCCGAGCAATACGGCGTCAGCGCCGCGGTCATCCGCGAGGTCACCGAACGCCTGCGCGCGCAGGGCCTGATCCAGAGCCGCCAGGGTTCGGGCAGCGTAGTGCTGTCGCGCACTGGCGCACAGGGCTTCCAAGTGCCGGTCGATATCGCCGTCAGCCGCGAGCAACTGGCCAATGTCTACGAACTGCGCATGGAGCTGGAAGGCGGCGCGGCGGCCTTCGCGGCGCAGCGGCGCACCGCGGCGGACCTCGGCGCCATGGCGCGCGCGTTGGCCGACTTGGAACGCCACCTGGACCATCCCGAGCATGGGGTGGAACACGACATCGCGTTCCACCTGGCCATCGCCACCGCCACGCACAACCCGTTCTACCAGGACCTGCTGCAGTACCTGAACCTGCAACTGCGCCTGGCCGTCAGCACGGCGCGCTCCAACACCCGCCGGCAGGAAGGCATGACCCACGCCGTGCATCAGGAACACGTCGCCGTGTTCGAAGCGATCCGCGCCGGCGACCCCGAACGTGCCCGCCAGATGGCGGTGCGCCATCTGCGCCAGGCGGCCGACCGGCTGCAATTGGATTCCCTTTTTCCCGCTTTCCCACAGACATCATGAGCTCCACCGACATTGCACAGCGCCTGGTCCAGGCCTTGGGTTCCGACACCGTCTACACCGCCGAGCAGGACATCGCGCCGTGGCTGTCCGATTGGCGCGGCCTGTACAACGGCCACGCGCAGGCGGTGGTCCGTCCGCGCACGACCGCCGAGGTCGCGACGTGCTTGGCGTTGTGCAACGAGGCCGGCGTGCCGGTTGTGCCGCGCGGCGGCAACACCGGCCTGTGCGGTGGCGCCACGCCCGATACGGCGCCTGCCAACGTGGTGCTCAGCCTGGATCGCATGAACGCGGTGCGGTCAATCGATACGGTCGCCAATACGCTGGTGGCGGAAGCCGGCTGCATCCTGGGCAATCTGCGCCGCGCGGCGCAGGACGCCGGCCGCCTGCTGCCCCTGAGCCTGGCCGCGGAAGACTCAAGCCAGATCGGCGGCAATGTCGCGACCAATGCCGGCGGCGTGAATGTGGTGCGCTATGGCATGGCGCGCGAGCTGGTACTGGGCCTGGAAGCGGTGCTGCCGAACGGCGAGATCTTCAACGGCCTGCGCACGCTGCGCAAGGACAACACGGGCTACGACCTGAAGCAATTGCTGATCGGCTCCGAAGGCACGCTGGGCGTGATCACGGCGGTGGCGCTGCGCTTGTTCCCGCGCACGGATGTGCGCTCGGTGGTGCTGGCTGCGGTCGAGTCGCCCGCACAGGCGCTGCAACTGTTCGAGATCCTGTTCGAGCAATGCGGCGCCCGCCTGCAAGCGTTCGAGTATTTTTCAGGCGACTGCCTGGATCTGGTGCTGACGCACGCCGCAGGCGTGCAGGAACCGTTCGATCAGCGCTACCCGGGATACGTGCTGGTGGAACTGGCGGACACGGCGGACGAGGCAGCGCTGACGGCGCTGCTGGAAAACGTGATCGGCACGGCGCTGGAACGCGGCCTGTGCCTGGACGCGGCCGTCTCAGCGTCGCTGGCGCAGTTGCAGGCACTATGGAAACTGCGCGAAGAAATCTCGGAAGCCCAACGCGCGGACGGCCCGCACCTGAAGCACGACGTGTCGCTGCCGATCGAATGCATCCCTGACTTCATGGCCTCGGCCGAAGCCCGCATCCGCGCACTCTACCCCGACCTGCGCCCCTTCATATTTGGCCACTTCGGCGATGGCAATCTGCACTACAACTTGTCCAGGCCTGCTGGCGCGGACCGCGGATGGGTGGCGGAACATGGGGCGGCGATTACGGATGCGGTGCTGGACGAGGTGAACCGGTACGGAGGGAGCATCAGTGCGGAACATGGGATCGGGCAGTTGAAGCGGGATCACTTCTTGCATAGCAAGGATGCGATGGAGTTGCGGTTGATGCGGGAGATCAAGCGGGTGTTGGATCCTAAGGGGATCATGAATCCTGGGAAGCTGCTTTAGGTCGCTGGGGGCTTAACAGATAGATCTTCGTAGGTCGCCCGTCGCGGGGGTGGCTTGCGGAGTGGGCGCCCACGATTGCGGTCCGGCGCGCGGGCGCCGGACTTCCCTAGGCGGGCCCCCCCTTCGTCATCTTCGTTGTCGCCTTCGGCGCCTGCCTTCAGATTCCCTCGGGCGCATCGAGGTTGCCCACTCCGCAAGCCACCCCCGCGACGGGCTACGGGTTTCTAGGTTTGTCGCGCTGCTGGACCTGTGTGCAGGGAATGGAATCTACGGGGGCGCCAAGCCGCGGCCGCGCGGGCGGCCACGTTTGGCATTCATGTTGCTGACTATGTTGGGGGTGCGCTTCGCGCTGGTGGGGAGCGGTTTTCTAGTGGGTCCGCAGTCAGGGGGAGGGGCGGTGATGGGCGGCGCGGCTGGCACCGGCTTGCGCATGCAGACCGTCTCGCGCGCCGCCCATCCGGCGCTGCGCGCTAGCGTGGAACATCCCGCCTGCCCCGTCACGCGCGGCTCAAGAACTCAACCGCACGCACTTCAATGACCAATCAGTCCAGAAAAGAAACCGACTCAGCAATCACTGCCGATGATAAACCTCGGCCCCTTTCTTCACGAACTCAATCGACTTCTCCTGCATCCCCTTCTGCAGCGCATCCTTCTCACTGACTCCCTGGGCAGCCGCATAATCGCGGACGTCCTGGGTGATCTTCATGCTGCAGAAATGCGGGCCGCACATCGAGCAGAAGTGCGCCACCTTCATCGAGTCCTTGGGCAGGGTCTCGTCGTGGAACTCCTTGGCCGTGTCCGGATCCAGGCCCAGATTGAACTGGTCGTCCCAGCGGAACTCGAAGCGGGCCTTGGACAGCGCGTTGTCGCGGATCGCCGCGCCCGGGTGGCCCTTGGCCAGGTCTGCTGCGTGGGCTGCGATCTTGTACGTGATAATCCCGTCCTTCACGTCCTTCTTGTTCGGCAGGCCCAAGTGTTCCTTCGGCGTCACATAACAGAGCATTGCCGTGCCGTACCACCCGATCAGGGCGGCGCCGATGCCCGAGGTGATGTGGTCGTAGCCAGGGGCGATGTCGGTCGTCAGGGGGCCCAGCGTGTAGAACGGCGCCTCGTGGCAGTGTTCCAGCTGCAGCTCCATGTTTTCCTTGATCATCTGCATCGGCACGTGGCCGGGGCCTTCGATCATCACCTGCACGTCGTGCTTCCAGGCCACTTGAGTCAGCTCGCCCAGCGTCTTGAGCTCAGCGAATTGTGCTTCATCGTTCGCGTCGTAGCCCGAGCCCGGACGCAGGCCGTCACCCAGCGAGAAGCTGACGTCGTAGGCCTTCATGATTTCGCAGATTTCCTCGAAGCGCTCGTAGAGGAAGCTTTCTTTGTGGTGCGCCAGGCACCACTTGGCCATGATCGAGCCGCCGCGCGACACGATGCCCGTCATGCGGTCGGCCGTCATCGGGATGAACGGCAGGCGCACGCCGGCATGGATCGTGAAGTAGTCCACGCCTTGCTCGGCTTGCTCGATCAGCGTGTCGCGGAAGATTTCCCAGGTCAGTTCTTCGGCCTTGCCGTCGACCTTTTCCAGCGCCTGGTAGATCGGCACCGTGCCGATCGGCACCGGCGAATTGCGGATGATCCACTCGCGGGTTTCGTGGATGTGCTTGCCGGTGGACAAGTCCATCACCGTGTCGCCGCCCCAGCGGATCGCCCAGGTCATCTTTTCGACTTCTTCGCCGATGCCGGAGCTGACCGCGGAATTGCCGATGTTGGCGTTGATCTTCACCAGGAAATTGCGACCGATTGCCATCGGTTCGACTTCGGGGTGATTGATGTTCGCCGGGATGATGGCGCGGCCGCGGGCGATTTCGTCGCGCACGAATTGCGGCGTGATGGCGGCCGGGATGGCGGCGCCGAATGATTGGCCCGGGTGCTGGCGCAAGAGGCGCTTGACCATCTTTTCGCCGTCGGGGCCGCTGTCGCGCAGCGTTTGCAGATAGTGTTCGCGACGCAGGCTTTCGCGGATCGCCACGTATTCCATTTCAGGCGTGATGATGCCGCGGCGCGCATAGTGCATCTGCGATACGTTGGCGCCAGCCACCGCGCGGCGGGGCGGGCGTTGCAGGTCGAAGCGCATGGCCGTCAGCTTGGGATCGGTCAGGCGTTCCTTGCCGTAGTCGCTGGTCGGGCCCGACAGCACTTCCGTGTCGCCGCGCTCTTCGATCCAGGCGCGGCGCAGTTCGGGCAGGCCGCGGCGGATGTCGATCTTGGCGTCGGGGTCGGTGTAGGGGCCGCTGCAATCGTAGACGGTCAGGGGCGGGTTCTTTTCGCCGCCGAACATCGTCGGGGTGTCGTCTTGCTCGATCTCGCGGAAGGGCACGCGGATGTCGGGACGGGAGCCGACTTCGTAGACCCGGCGGGATTTGGGCAACGGGGCGACCGCGGCCGCGTCGACTTCGGCGGTGGCGGCCAGGAATTTGGGATTGGCGTTCATGGAAAGCTCCAAGCGAAATGGTTTGGAGCCGATCGGGAATGGACTCCCGCCACGCGGGGCATGGCGGGAATACGGCTCCCAGCATCGGCATTATCCGTACTGGTACGAAGGGACTCTCTCAACACGTCGGGCCTTTATGGCGCGACGAGTACCCCTGCGCGAAAGCGAAGTATAGAGCCTGGCCGGCCTGCGGGCGAATGCCGGGGATGCTGCGGCGCGGTACCGCTCGGTGCGGGACGCGATGCATCGACCATGGATGGGACCCCGCCCGCGGTGGTAGTACCGATTTACATTTGGAATCAGACTGCGGAGACACTGCCATACATGTTCTGTACACTTTTTCCCGTCAGCCGGGGGTCAGTCCTTCGGCTCCAGTCCACTTAAGAAGGAATCGAGCATGCAACTGACCCTACGCAAATTGGCGCCGGCCCTGGTCGTCATGACCCTTGCGCTTGCTGGTTGCAAGACCGCCCCGACCAAATCCGGCGCTGCCGGCACGCCGGACACGGCAGGCCAACAGCAACCCTCCACGCAACAACCCGCCTCCGCTTCGATTGTCGAGTTCTACGTGGCCCAAGCCCAGCCGGGCGCTGGCATGGTTGAACTGAGCCTGCCCGACGGCAAGATCTACCTGCAGCAGCAGCCGGTGCTGACCCGCGCTGATCTGACCGAAGCCGCGGCGCTGGTCGACCGCCAGGGCAACAATTTCGTTGGCCTGCGCTTCTCTGAAACCGGCACCCGCAAGTTGACCGAAGTCAGCAGCCAGAACATCGGCAACATGCTGGCACTGGTCATCGACCGCGAACTGATCGCCGCCCCGCGCATCGCCGAACCGCTGAATCGTGGCGTGCTCGCCTTTGGCGTGCCGTCGGCCCAGGCCGCCTCCGACATCGCCGCCAAGATCCGTGGCGAAGCCGCCCCGCCCGCCGGCGCCGCGCCGGCGCCCGCCAAGCCCTGATTTTTCTGCAGGATAAAAAAAGCCCGGTCATGCCGGGCTTTTTTTATCCTGCAGCGAATGCGTACGCGGGTGTCAACCGACCTTGCGGCCGCGCGGCTTGATGCCGCGGCGCGCCTGCGTCGTTTCAATGAAAGTTTGCGCCAGGGCTTCGAGCATGGCCCGGTCGTCCGGGGTCAGCGTGTCGAACAGGGCGGGCGCGATATTGGGGAAAGGCCAGGGCGCTTGCGGGCGTGGACGGCGTGCGGCCGGCCGCGCTAGCGATTCGGACACGCCGGTGGACGGCAGCGTATCGCTTAGGTCGTAGCCTTCCATGGGAAGCTCCATGGGGCCCTTGCCGGTCTCCAGCCATTCCAGCTCGACTTTCAGGACTTGCGCCAGCTTGCGCAGCGAACGGCTGGAGTGCCGCAGCCCGCTCTCATAGCTACCGATCGCGCTTTGCGATAGGCGAGCCAGGCGTGCAACGGTCTTCTGCGTGTGGCCACGCAAAAGACGGGCGTGCTTCAGTCGGTCTGAAAATGTTTTCACGCGTCGATTGAAGCTTGCGCCTTAGGCACTTTGGTAGCTATAAATATTACTTACGTGATAAGTTCGGGGAGACGATCGCATGCAGGAAATAGGTCACGTCCTCGTTGTGCAACTTGATGGAATGGCGTGCAATAACTTTGTGCATACCTTACGCCAGTTCCGTTGGCGGGTCAGCCCCTGCGGCTCGCCGGACGATCTGTTGGCACGTTTGCACCACGAATCCGCGGACGCCATCGCGCTGCTGGGCGCGGCGCCAGGTCTGCCGGAACTCATCGCCGCGTTGCGCCTGGGCGCGCCGGGCGCGGCGGTGGTCTGGCAGTCCTCGCCCAATTGCCCGCAAGCGCGTATCGCCGCGCTGGATGCCGGCGCGCATGCTTGCGTGCCCCCGTATGCCACCGAGGCCGAATGGGATGCGGTGTTGCGCAACCTGGTCCGCGGCGGCCGTCAGGCGCCGGGCGAAGCGCCGCAATGGCGCGTCGACGCGCGCGGCCGGACGCTATCCGGGCCTGCAGGCGAACGCTTGCCCTTGACCCACACCGAGCGCGCTTTTTTTGTCAGCCTGTTGAATGCGCCCGGACAGTGCCTGCATCGCGAAGGCTTCTTTCCCTGCACCGAGCGCGATCCCCAGGATGGCGCGCGGCGGGTGGACGTGCTGGTGTCGCGCCTGCGCTCCAAGGCGCGGCGGCTCAACTTCGAATTGCCGGTGCTGGCGGTGCGGGGATGGGGGTACATGCTGCTGCCGCAGGGCAGGGCGGCAGAACAGCGCTAGCCTGGCCGCTGCCGGCAGGCCGGTGCGTGCCGGCCTGCGTGGCGGGTCGTGTCAGAGCACGACCAGGTTATCGCGATGCATCAGTTCGGGGTCGGTCATGCTGCCCAGGATGCGGGCAATCTGCGACGACGGTTGACGCAGGATGCGGCGGGTGTCGGCCGACGAATAATTGATCAGGCCGCGTGCACATTCGCGGCCTTGGCTGTCGACGCAGGCCACCACGTCGCCACGGCCGAATTCGCCCTCGACCTCGATCACGCCGATCGGCAGCAGGCTCTTGCCCTCGCGCAGCAATGCCTGCACGGCGCCGTCGTCCAGCACCACGCGGCCGCGCAGGCGCAGGTGATCGGCCAGCCATTGCTTGCGGGCGGACCACACCGGCAGCACGGCGCGCAGTTCGCTGCCGATGCATTCGCCTTGCGCCAGGCGCGTCAGCACGTTGCGTTCGTGGCCCGATGCGATGACGGTGTGGGCGCCGCTATGCGCGGCGCGCTTGGCGGCCAGCACCTTGGTCAACATGCCGCCGGTGCCGATGCCGCTGCCGGCGCCGCCGGCCATGGCTTCCAGCGCCGGGTCGCCGGCCTGGGCGTGCGCCATGAACTTGGCGTCGGGATTCTTGCGGGGGTCCGAGTCGTACAAGCCGCGCTGATCCGTCAGGATGATCAGCGTGTCGGCTTCGATCAGGTTGGTGACCAGCGCGCCCAGCGTATCGTTGTCACCCAGGCGGATTTCGTCGGTGACCACCGTGTCGTTTTCGTTCACGATGGGCACCACGCCCAGGCGCAGCAGCGCGAATATCGTGCTGCGGGCGTTCAGGTAGCGGTGGCGGTCGGCCAGGTCTTCGTGCGTCAGCAGGATCTGCGCGGTGCGCAGGCCGTATTCGGCGAATGCCGCTTCATAGGCCTGGCACAGGCCCATCTGGCCCACGGCGGCGGCGGCCTGCAGTTCGTGCATGACCGACGGGCGCTTGCGCCAGCCCAAGCGGGCCATGCCCTCGGCGATGGCGCCGCTGGACACCAGCACGATCTGCTTGCCTTGCTTGTGCAAGGCAGCGATCTGCGCGGCCCAGTGCGCGACGGCGGCGCGGTCCAGGCCGCGGCCTTCGTTGGTGACCAGCGACGAGCCGACTTTGGCGACCAGGCGCTGGGCGTGGGTGACGACGGAAACGGCGGGTGATTCAGCAGACATGATGGGGCCCGGCTGCGGCGAGAAAAGACGTAATCGTAAGGACTGCGATTATGGCTTATTCGTCACCGCCACGCGGCGCGGCGGGCTTGTCTGCGTCCGAGCGCTTGTCGTCAAAGCGCGGGTCCGGCGCCACGTAGCTGCCGTCGGCCTGGTCTTGCGACACATGTTCCTTGTCGCGTTCGGCGTCCAGGTAGTCTTGCAGGGCGTAGAGCAGGTCTTGCGTGCCTTCGCCGGTCAGGCCGGAAATGGCGAACACGGGGCCCTTCCAGTCGTACAGCTCGAGGAAGCGGCGCTTGGTGTCTTCGGGGTCCGGCACCATGTCCAGCTTGTTCAGGACCAGCCAGCGGGGCTTCTCGGCCAGTTCAGGGTCGTAGCGGCGCAGTTCTTCGACGATGGCGCGCGCGTCTTTCACGGCTTGCTCGACCGGATCCGCGTCGGGATCCGGGGTGGACACGTCCACCAGGTGCAGCAGCACGCGGGTGCGCGCCAGGTGGCGCAGGAACAAGTGGCCCAGGCCCGCGCCTTCGGAGGCGCCTTCGATCAGGCCAGGAATGTCGGCCACGACGAAGCTGCGCGACGGCGACGTGCGTACCACGCCCAGGTTGGGGTGCAGGGTGGTGAAGGGGTAGTCCGCGATCTTCGGCTTCGCGTTCGAGATGCGGGTGATCAGCGTGGACTTGCCGGCGTTCGGCAGGCCCAGCAGGCCCACGTCCGCCAGCACCTTCAGTTCCATGCGCAGGTAGCGGTGCTCGCCTTCCTTGCCGGGCGTCCATTGGCGGGGCGCGCGGTTCAGGCTGGACTTGAAGTGGATGTTGCCCATGCCGCCTTGGCCGCCTGCCGCGAGCACGACTTTCTGCTCATGCGTGTTCAGGTCGAACAGGACTTCGCCGGTTTCGGCGTCATGGATGATGGTGCCGACAGGCACGCGCAGCGTGATGTCCGGGGCGGCCGCGCCGTATTGGTCGGAGCCGCGGCCGTTTTCGCCGCCCTTGGCGCGATGCAGGCGTGCGTAGCGGAAGTCGATCAGCGTGTTGATGTTGCGATCGGCCACCGCGTAGATGGTGCCGCCTCGTCCGCCGTCGCCGCCGTCCGGGCCGCCTTTGGGGATGAATTTTTCGCGGCGAAAGCTCGCCACGCCATTGCCGCCTTTGCCGGCGACGACTTCGATGGTGGCTTCGTCTACGAATTTCATGATGTCTGCGCGTGTAATGATTAAGGGGCCGCGCCGCGGTTGCGGTGGCCCGGAAGGAAAAAAGCCCTGCCGCGTGCGACAGGGCTTTTGCCGTTCTGGCTGGCGGCAGATCGCCAGGAAGCGACCGTGCCGTTTGCCGGATCGTGCTGCGTCCGCCGCGTTGGCCGCGGACGCTCGGGCCGATTACTCGGCGGCGACGATCGAAACGGTTTGCTTGTTCAACGCGCCCTTGAAGCCGAATTGAACCTTGCCGTCGATCAGCGCGAACAGGGTGTGGTCCTTGCCCATGCCGACGTTCACGCCAGCGTGGAAACGGGTACCGCGCTGACGCACGATGATCGAACCAGCGGGAATCAGTTCACCGCCGAAAGCCTTGACGCCCAGACGCTTCGATTCTGAGTCGCGTCCGTTTCGCGTAGAGCCGCCGCCCTTTTTCTGTGCCATTTTTAGCTCCTGCTAATGTGGTGCCGAGTCGCTTCTTAAGCCGTGATGGCTTCGATGCGGATTTCGGTGTAGTTCTGACGGTGGCCCTGACGCTTCTGATAGTGCTTGCGACGGCGCATCTTGAAGATCTTGACCTTGTCGTGGCGGCCTTGCGCAAGAACCGTTGCCTTGATCACGGCGCCCGAGACGAGGGGCGTGCCAACTTTCAGTTGGTCGCCTTCGCCCACGGACAGCACTTGATCCAGGGTGATTTCTTGCCCAATGTCTGCCGGTATCTGTTCTATCTTGAGTTTTTCGCCAATGGCAACACGGTACTGCTTGCCACCGGTTTTTACGACCGCGTACATGGGGTATTCCTTAAATAGGTAAATGGGCTTATTCGCAGCCATCCCTGCTGGGCTGGCGGTACTTGCCTCAAGCGGTTATCTATTCTTGCCGGCCTGGGTGTTCTGGCTGGCAGTGCATAGACGCGTTGGGCATGTTGCGTAATTCACCGACGTAATTCGGCCATCACTGACCGAATCAGGGATATTAGCGTGGGGCTGGGGAAAAGTCAAAAAGCGCTTGCGGGGTAAGGGCTTAGGTGTGGCGCGGCCGCCGCGTGGCGCAGGCCGGGCGGGGAAAAACGGGGCCTGATCGAGGCCGGGGCCGTGGCAGTGTCCGGCCCCCGGGGGGCGGGCGTTGCCAGGTCCGGCTACGGTTCGTGACACCCCGTATAATCGCTGGTCGAATCCCCCGCCATTCCGGCGGGCCCAGCGGTAAGAGCCGTCACGCACGGCTCGTTTCACACTCCGGATACGTCTTGAATCTCCCCGCGCTTGTTGCCCCCATAGCTGACGATATGAAAGCCGTCGATGCGGTTATCCGCGAGCGGCTGAATTCCGATGTGGTGTTGATCCGTACGATCGGCGATTACATCATTGGGGCGGGCGGCAAGCGCATGCGCCCGGCGATGGTGCTGATGGTGGCGCGCGCCCTGGGTTATGAGGGGACGCATCACCAGTTGCTGGCCGCCGTGGTCGAATTCATCCACACGGCCACCTTGCTGCACGACGACGTGGTCGATGAATCCGACCTGCGCCGCGGCCGCGAGACCGCCAACGCGGTGTTCGGCAACGCCGCCAGCGTGCTGGTGGGCGACTATCTCTATTCGCGTTCGTTCGAAATGATGGTCGAGGCCGACTCGATGCGCATCATGGGCATCCTGTCCGAGGCCACCACGGTGATCGCCGAAGGCGAGGTGCTGCAGCTCTTGAACGTGCATGACCCGGACGTGTCGCAGGAACGCTACCTGCAGGTGGTGCGCTACAAGACCGCCAAGCTGTTCGAAGCCGCCGCCCAGGTGGGCGCCGTGCTGGCGGGCGCCACGCCCGAGCAGGAAGCCGCCGCGGCCGCCTATGGCCGCCATGTGGGCACTGCGTTCCAGTTGGTGGACGACGTGCTGGATTACAGCGGCGATGCAACTGCCTTGGGCAAGAACGTAGGCGACGACCTGCGCGAAGGCAAGCCGACGCTGCCGCTGATCCGCGTGATGGAAGTGGGTACGCCGCAGCAACAGCAATTGATCCGCGACGCCATCAAGACGGGCGATGCCGACTTCGCCGCCGTGGCCGCCGCCATCCAGGCAACGGACGCGCTGGAGCACGCGCGCCAGGCCGCCGTGGCCGAAGCGGACCGGGCCCGCGAAGCCCTGTCGAATTACCCCGTTTCCCCTTTTCTAAATTCTCTGTTAGAATTCTGCGCTTTCGCGGTGAATAGAGATCGCTGACCTGAAGTTGCTCAGAAAAGGGCAACAAAAAGGGAAGCCAAGGCAGTTCACCAAAACCGAAGGGGATAACACCCCTAGGTAGCTGAAGCGAAAAGAAGATGATTTGGTTGCACTGAGCGCGACGAAGTCAGTAGTCGGAAGACTGGATGTCGAAAGACTGAGAGTCGGAGGACTAAGAGTAGTAAGACTAAAAGTAGTAAGACTCGGGGCGTAGCTCAGCCTGGTAGAGTACTGCGTTCGGGACGCAGGAGTCGGAGGTTCGAATCCTCTCGCCCCGACCACTTGATGTGGTCGAATTCTTGAAAGTGTTTCCCGACACTTTTAGCTGAAAGCCGGTATCGCGAAAGCGGGCCGGCTTTTTTGCGTTTGCGGGGCTTGTGCGCCGGGAGTTTGCGGCCAGGGCGGCGGGCAGGGCTGACTCTGGTTTCGACCCGTTACGTTCGGCAGGGTGTGGCCGAAGGGGGCTGGATAAAATTCAAGCCTTCTCATCTGCCTGCCTTCCAGATCCATGATGACACTGGTCCAGCGAACCTGCACAAGCCTGTTGCCCGTCGCAATGGCGGGCTTTTTATTGTGCGTGCAGGTGGCATACGCCGCGTCCCGGGAACAAGGGGCAGGCCAGACGGCCGATGCGGCAACGCGTGAGCTGACTGTTGATATTGCGCAGCTGCCCGACCTGGCCTTCCGTCTGGAAACGCCCGAGGGGCTGTCGTGGACGAAGGACGGCTCGGTGATGAGGGGCCTGGAGGAATCGGGCCTGGTCGCCGATTTCACGCGCTTGATGATCGGGCAGGGCGCGCAGCAGCCCGGCGGCCTGCGCATCACCCTATACGTCGCCGATGTGGTGCCCACACGCGCTGCGCTGCCAATGGATTACGCCCGCTTGATGGCCAAGGGATTTGGCAATGGGGAGGACGAGGAAGAGGCCATCGAGGACGGCGCCGGCAATGTCATCAGCGCCAATGTCACGACGGTGCTTTCCCGCGACGAGCATCTCAAGCCGGCCGCGCCGTCCCGCAGCCTGATCAGCGTGTGGCGGCGGGGCCTGAAGCTGCTGGTCGTGCGCGCCGACGTGAGTCCGGCCGAGGCGGATGCGCGCATACCCCAGCTGCGGCAGATGATGCGGTCGCTGACCTTTCAGCGTCCGATGGCGTCGGATCCGTTGATGGCAGGCATGGTCAAGCACACCGTGCGGCTGCCGTCGGGCAAGGACATGCATTTTCTGTTGCCGCCGAACTGGCTGTCGATCGGGGCCTTCGACGAACAGGGGGTGTTTGCTTCGCAGATGTTCCAGGACCAGGCCAGTATCGGCAGGCCTCCGTATGTCTCTGTCTTTGGCATAAGCATCGAGCCGGGCGCGCCGATGACGCCGGAGCTGTTGCGCGACGGCGCTGACAAGGTGTCGAAGCTGTTGCTGGATCGCACTCGCCGAAACAACGGCTACTCCCATCGCCAGAGGGTATCGGCGACGCATGTGATCGGGTTCGAGAAGGTCGCCGGACTGGATGCTCTGTTTGTCGACGATGTCTCGTCGGATAACCCGCTGGAGCCTGATCTTGCCACGCAATCGCACCTGGTGGCGCTGCACGGCAAGCCGGAAACGGTCATCGGTTATTCGATGGCGGTCATTACGAAGACCTCCGACTGGCGCGAGATCGGCGCCATGATGCATGCGAACTTCGTGCAACGGCTGCTGGTTGATTCGATGATGGAAGAGGCGCCCAGGCTCGGCAAGCCCTGACGACAGGCCCTGGCGCAGGGCAGGAGAAGGGCCGGCGCGGTCGCTTCGGTTGCCGTGACCTGCCTGATCAATCCGCCGCTGCGTCGGCCAGGCCGTCGACCTGCAGATGCGATTCGCGCAGCAGGCTCTTTGCCAGCAAGCGCAAGACGCGCGCGCAGGCGCTGGCGGCTTTGGACATTTCGGACTCGCGCAGATGGACGAGTCCCAGATCCATGGACGGCACGGACCCTGCCATCACCGTCCTGCGTATTCTTCCCCCGTCGTGTGACCAGGGCCTGAAGACAAGGTCGGAAAGAATCGTGACGCCGACGTTCTGCGCGACCAGGCTGCGCACCGCTTCGATCGATTTGGTGCGGAAAATGACGTTCGGCTTGAGCTTCATGGCGCCCCAGTAGCGATTGACGGTGGCCACGTGCTCATCCATGTCCAGCAGTATGAACGGCTGGTCCGCCAGTTCGGACAACGGCACCGAGGCGCGGCTGGCAAGGGGATGATCCAGCGACGTCCAGAGCCGGCGCTCGGATTTCAGCAGCTTCTCCTGGTGAAAATCCGCCGTGGGGGTCAGGTTTGAAACGAGGACGACGGCCAGATCGAACGAGCCGTTGCGAATGCCGTTTTCAATCTGAACGCGGTTGCGTTCGACGGGTTCGAACGAGACCAGAGGAAGTTGCCGGCGCATCGCCCCGATGATCTTGGGCAGCACGTACTCCGACACCGTGTCCGTGATGGCCAGTTTCACGCGGCCTTCGAGCGAGGAAATGGAATCCTTGGTCTCGGCGATGGCGGTTTCCAACGACGCCAGCACATGTTCGGCGTGGCGCAGAAAGCCTTCTCCCTGCAGCGTCAGTCGCAAGCCTGCGGCGTGCCGGACAAAGAGTTGAACGCCCAGGAGCGCCTCGAGATTCTTCAATGAGGTCGTCAGCGACGGCTGGCTGACGTAGCAGCGCTGGGCAGCACGGGACACCTGGCCGGTCATGGCGACCGCCACGAAATGCTCCAACTGTTTGATCGTGACCTTCATAGATAAATTATATATTGCTGCATTCAATAAAAGAATTATGAATATTGCGTGACGATCAATAGCATGCACATTCGCGCGTCGTCGGATGTGTCTCGAGGAACGCCAACATTTCCGAGAAATGGAGACTCCCATGCAATCGTCATCGAGCATTCCTGCCCATCATCCGGCGCAAGGCGACGTTCCTCCCGACACGCCGCCTGACATCGAACAGGGCACGGGCCTGCTCAGCCGACTCGGCCTGCGTTTCACGGCGTGGGCGGAACGCTGGTTTCCCGATGCCTTTGTGTTCGCGGCGATCGCCGTGATCGTCGTCGCCGGCGCAGCATTGGCCAACGGTTCAACGCCCCAAGCCGTGGTCAAGGCCTTTGGCGATGGATTCTGGAGCTTGATTGTCTTTACGATGCAAATGGCGGTCGTCGCCATTGGCGGCTACGTGGTGGCGACGTCTGCGCCAGCCGCTCGCCTTATCGAACGGCTGGCGGCGGTGCCACGGTCGGGCAGGCAGGGGATTGCCTATGTGGCGCTGATCAGCATGAGCCTGTCGCTCTTTAACTGGGGCGTCTCGCTGATCTTCAGCGCGCTGTATGCGCGCGCCCTGGCTCGCCGTACGGACCTGCGTGTGGACTACCGGGCCGCGGGCGCCGCGGCGTACCTGGGGCTGGGCGCAACTTGGGCGTTGGGGTTGAGTTCGTCAGCGGCCCAGTTGCAGGCCAACCCGGGCAGTCTGCCCAAGAGCATTCTGGATATCACCGGGGTGATCCCGTTTAGCCAGACCATCTTTCTTTGGCAGTCCATGGTCATGGCCGCCGTGCTGATCGCCGTGTCGGTGGCGATCTCTTTTTTCTCGGCGCCTACGGGTGCAAATGCCGTGACGGCCCAGGATCTTGGGGTGGATCTTGCCGAGTTCAAGCCGGCGGCTCCGGATCCGGCCAAGCGCCGCCCCGGTGAATGGTTCGAGCGTAGCCCCTTGTTGACGATTCTGCTCTGTGCGCTTGGATTTGGCTGGCTCGCGCAGGAGTTCATTGCAAAGAGTCCGCTGGTGGCCATTTCCGGACTCAATACGTACAACCTGCTGTTTCTGCTGCTCGGCCTGTTGCTGCATTGGCGTCCTCGGAATTTCCTGGACGCCGTCACGCGCGCGGTCCCGTCCACCGCGGGCGTCATCATTCAATTCCCCTTGTACGGTGCTATCGCGGCAATGCTGACGGCTGCGAAGGGCCACGATGGCGTCGCGTTGTCGGACCGCATCGCGCACCTGTTCGTCAGCATCTCCAACACGGATACCTTCGCGGTGATGATGGGCGCGTATTCCGCTGTCCTGGGCTTCTTCATTCCGTCTGGCGGCGGCAAGTGGATCATCGAGGCGCCGTACGTCATGCAGGCGGCCAACGAGCTGAAGGTGCACTTGGGTTGGGCTGTCCAGGTCTACAACGCCGCGGAAGCGCTGCCCAACCTGATCAATCCTTTCTGGATGCTGCCGCTGCTTGGCGTCCTTGCGCTGAAGGCGCGCGACATCGTGGGCTTTACCTTCCTGCAACTGCTGGTGCATGCGCCGCTGGTGCTCTTCATGCTCTGGTTCCTGGGACGCACGCTGGATTACGCCCCTCCCGTCATGCCCTGATGTGCGACGAGCACGCGCCATCGTGATGTCGACAGAATTCAAGCAGGGATATTGCACGCTTTGCCGCTCGCGATGCGGCACGGTCAACGAGGTGCGCGGCGACATGCTGATTGCTGTCCGCCCGGATCCGTCGCATCCGACCGGCGAAGCGATGTGCATGAAGGGCAAATCAGCGCCCGAGCTGGTGCACAGCCCCAACCGCCTGCAATACCCTTTGCGACGCACCACGCCGAAAGGCAGTCCGGACCCGGGCTGGGTGCGTATCAGTTGGGAGGAGGCCCTGGCGGAGACAGCGCAGCGGCTTGGTGCCATTCGGGCTGAAAGCGGCGCGGAGTCCGTCGTGTTCTCCGTCACGACGCCTAGCGGCACGCCGCTGAGCGACAGCATTGACTGGATCGAGCGGTTCGTGCGCCTGTTCGGCAGTCCCAATATCTGTTACGCCACCGAGGTCTGCAACTGGCACAAGGACTACGCGCATGCGTTCACCTTCGGCTGCGGCATGCCGCCAGCCGATTACGCCGAGGCCGACTTGATTGTCCTGTGGGGGCATAACCCCGCGAATACCTGGCTGGCGCAGGCATCCGCCATAGGCAAGGGCCGCATGCGCGGTGCAAGGATGATCGTGGTCGATCCGCGACCGACGGCGCTCGCCCGCCAGGCCGACGTCTGGCTGCCGGTACGTCCGGGCACGGATGCGGCCGTGGCATTGGGATTGATCCACCTGCTGATTTCGCAGGAGCGGTTCGACAAGGCGTTTGTGCGAGATTGGACGAATGGCCCACTGCTGGTGCGAGGCGACAACGGGCAATTTCTGCGCGAGCAGGATGTCCGGCCCGAGGCGGTGCATAACCGCTACATGGTGTGGAACGATGAACATCAAGGCGCCTGTCCCTATGACACCGAACAGGCGGCGCAGGGACAGCACAGCGCGGATTTTCGCTTGCGTGGCGCTGTGCTTGTCGATGTGCCGGGAACGGCAGGGCTGGTTTGCCATCCTGCGTTTGAATTGCTCGCCCAGGCCAGCGCCCACTACGAGCCGCGGGAAGTCGAACGCATTACCGGCGTGCCGGTGGCTTCGCTTCAGGCCGCGGCGGCGCTTTTTGGTTCGCTGGGCCGCATTGCCTACCACGCCTGGACAGGCATCGGCCAACACGCCAATGCCACCCAATCGGAGCGCGCGGTCGCCACGTTGTACGCGTTGACTGGGAGCTTTGATCGCATTGGCGGCAACCGGGTGCGCATCGGGCCGCCGGTCAACGCCGTAAACGCGCTGTCCCTGCTGGATGAGGCCCAGCGGATGAAGGCGCTCGGTATTGATGAACGGCCTATCGGCCCGCCCGCTCATGGCTGGGTGACGGCACGCGACACCTACCGGGCGATTCTGGAAGGACAGCCGTACAAGGTGCGCGCCATGATGGCGTTCGGCACCAACTTGCCGGTTTCTCAGGCGGATACGGCGCAGGCGAGCCGGGCGCTTTCCGAGCTTGAGTTCCATGTGCACTGCGATCTGTTCGAGACGCCGGCGGCCAAGTACGCGGATATTTTCTTGCCCGTGAACACGCCCTGGGAGCGCGAGGGGTTGCGCGTCGGCTTCGAGATCAGCGACCGTGCCGCCGGATGGGGCCAGCTGCGCCAGCGGATGGTGTCGCCGCGTGGAGAGTCGCGCTCTGACAACGATATCGTGTTCGAGCTCGCGTGCCGGCTCGGCCTGGGCGGCGACTTCTTCGGCGGCAGTCTGGAGGCCGGGTGGAATCACATTCTGGAACCGCTGGGGATCTCGGTGGAGCAGTTGCGAAAACGCCCAGAGGGCATCGCCTGCCCGGTCGATGCCGGCGAAAGAAAGTATGCGCGCCCGGCTGCGGCGGGCGTGCACGGCTTTGCAACGCCGACGCGGCGTGTCGAGCTGTATTCGGAAAACCTGCTTCGACATCGCCAGCCGCCATTGGCCGCATTTGTCGAGCCTGCCGACACGCCGCGTGAAGCGAACGCGACGCGGCAAGGCCGCTTTCCGTACGTGCTGAGCTCCGCCAAGAACGGCTTCTATTGCCACAGCCAGCATCGCAGCCTGGTATCGCTGCGCAAGAGGGCGCCGGAGCCGATAGCGGAGCTCTGCCCCGCGCTGGCCAACGCAAAAGGCATCCTGGATGGGGATTGGATACGCATACGCACACGCGTGGGCCAGGCCCGGTTCGTCGCCCGGATTACCCCGCAACTGGCCGACGGCGTCGTCGTGGCGGAGTTCGGATGGTGGCAAGGTTGCCCGGAACTCGATCGCGATGGCCTGCCCATAGAGGGCGCGGTCAACAGCAATTTCAATAACTTGATTTCGGCGGACCACCACGACCCCGTGAGTGGCTCCTCGCCGCTACGCTCGTTTCTCTGTGATGTCGAGTTGGACCCGTCCGTCGAGGCGCGCCAGCGCAAGTGGCCCGGCTATCGCGACTTCCGGGTCAGCGAACTGCGCCGGGAGGCCGAGGGCGTGCTGGGGATTCATTTTGAACCCGTGGACGGCATTGAATTGCCGGACTACCGTCCGGGGCAGCATATCGAGATAAAGCTGGATGGTGGCGAGGGCGTCGAGATCTCGCGTGCCTATTCACTTACCGGGCCCGCCGACGTGCCACATCGGCGCAGCTATCGCATCGCTGTGCGCCACCAGAAAGGTCAGTCGTCCGATGGCACGCCATTTGAAGGGCGGATGTCCGGCTTCCTGCACCGCAGGCTGCGCATGGGCGATGTCGTGTCGCTACGTTCTCCCAGTGGCGGCTGGGTCCTTCCGCGTCAATCGCCGCAACCGATTTGCCTGATCGCGGGCGGTATTGGCATCACGCCGTTCATCTGCCTGCTCGAGTCGCTGCCGGATGGCGCGGACGGGCCGGAAATCTGGCTTTACTACGCGAATCAGAACAGCGGTACACACGCGTTCCGCGAGCGTATCGCCTACCACCGCGCGCGATTGCCTCGACTGCACGTTTACGACTATTACGCAGCGCCCCTTCAAGGCGACCGGGAGGGCGTTGATTTCTCGGCGAAGGGTTACATCGATGCCAGTGTCGTGGACGATACGTTGATCGAACAACGTGTACGCGTTTACCTGTGCGGCCCGCCCGCGATGATGGATGCCGTGACCGCCGGACTCGTGGCGCGTGGCGTGCCGCGCTTCGACATTTTCAGTGAGCTATTCCGCTCTCCGTCCACGCCACCTTCGGGCAATGAGCAGTTCAACGTGACCTTCTCCCGTTCAGGGCGGGAGTCAGTGAAATGGACCTCCCAGCAAGGCACGTTGCTGACGTTTGCTGAATCCCTGGGCTTGCAGATGGCCAGCGGCTGCCGGGTCGGGCAATGCGAGAGCTGCGCGGTGCGGCTGGTGTCCGGCAAGGTGCGCCATCTGCATGGCAGCGAGCCCGACGATCCCAGCGTGTGCTTGGCCTGTCAGGCCATTCCGATCGAGGACGTCGTGCTTGATGCATGAGCAGACGCAAGTTTCCTTCCTGGCTAAAAAGGACAAACCATGAAAATCATCAATACCGCGGATACGCGGCGGGCGTTGCCGTTCGATCGCCTGATTCCGGCGCTAGAGCAGATGTTCATTTCCGGCTGCGAGGTGCCGTTGCGGCATACGCACGCCCTGCACGAGACGCCGCAGGAGTCGCCCATGACCGTGCTTATCATGCCGGCGTGGCAGCGTGACCGGTATTTGGGCATCAAGACCGTCAACATCTATCCCGGCAATGCCGCCCGTGGCCTGCCTGGCCTGTACTCCACCTATCTTCTCTACGACGCCAAGACGGGAGAGCCGCTGGCCCTGATCGACGGCAACGAAATCACATCGCGCCGCACCGCCGCGGCTTCCGCGCTCGCGGCCTCGTACCTGGCCCCTGCGGCCGCGCGCAGTTTGCTGGTGGTGGGCTGCGGACGCGTGGGCAGCCTTATCCCCGAAGCGTATCGGACGGTCCGGTCGATCGAAAGGGTCATCGTGTGGGATCGGGATGCCCGGGCGTCGACGTCCCTGGCCGAGACGCTGCGCACGCAAGGATTTGACGCCGGCGTAGCGGCAGACCTGGTCGGCGCGGTCAGCGAGGCTGATATTGTCAGTTGCGCGACGCTTGCCACCGAACCGCTCATCCCGGGTTCCGCGCTGCGTGCATGCAGCCATCTTGACCTGATCGGCAGCTTCACGCCGCAAATGCGCGAAGCCGATGACGCGTGCTTCAGCAATGCCCGCCTGTTTATCGATACGCAAGAGGCCTTGCAAAAGAGTGGTGAGTTGCTTGGCCCGATGTCGCGTGGCGTGTTTGCTGCGGGCGATGTTGCCGCAGACCTGGCGGACCTGGTGAACGGGAGAGTTCCCGGCCGCGGGGATTCAGCGGGCCGCACGGTCTTCAAGGCGGTCGGTACCGCGCTGGAGGATCTGGCCGCGGCGGCGCTGGTGTACGAAAGCACAACGTAGCCAGAAGCCTGAATCGCACGGGGAGGGTCACCGGGCCCGGGATGCGCGCGCTATCTCAAGATCACCGTGTAGCGGCGCATCGGTGCCTCGAAAAAGACATAGCCGATTTCGTTGACCCGGCCGCCCAGCACGATCTCTCGGGCGCCCATTGCGACGTCAGCGCCGTCGTCGGCCTGGATGGTGGCTTCGATGCAGTCGCCGGCGTGGTAGCCGGAGGTTTTGATGACCAGGTTCAAGTTGAC
This sequence comes from Achromobacter sp. UMC71, assembly GCF_014170305.1. Lineage (GTDB taxonomy): Bacteria > Pseudomonadota > Gammaproteobacteria > Burkholderiales > Burkholderiaceae_B > Achromobacter. Next base: position 125,526 of record NZ_LZZT01000004.1, on the reverse strand, counting down.
GTAGTGATCGACCTCGTCGGTCGTGACGCGTGCGTGGTCGGGGCCGTTGGTCCAGTAGATTTCCTCGACCTTGCCGCCGGGCCTGTCCGTGGTGACGTGGCAGAGCGGGGAAGGGGCAAGAATCCGGATGGGCGCTTGCGCACTGCCAGGAGTGGGGGATTCGGCCGTGGCTGAAGCAGCCATGACGCCGAGGGCGACGGCGAGAAGGTGGCGTGAGAACTGCATGATTCACTGTGAACAGGGTTACGGCGTCTGAATGGGTCCCGGCGCTTTGCTCGCCCAGTTGTAGCCTAATCCCCGCCGATCCGCATGACCGACTTGCCGATCTGTTCCCGCGCCTCGATCCGCGCATGCACCTGTTGCACGTCATCCATCGCGTAGCGGCCTTCGATGTCGATGCGCAGCGAGCCTTCGAGAATGGCGCCGAAGACGGCGTCGGCGCGGCGCTGGACGGTGGCGCCGTCCTGCATGTGGTCGGCCAGCCGCGGGCGGGTCAGGAACAGCGAACCGGCTTCGCCAAGCTCGATGGGGTCCAGGTCGGTGACCGAGCCCGACACATTGCCATAGTTGATGACCAGGCCGCGTGTGCGGCAGGCCCGGAAGCTGTGGCGCAGGGTGGTCTTGCCGACCGAGTCGAACACCACGTCGACGCCCTGGCCCTGGGTGGCTTGCCGGATGCGGTCGGCAAAGCCGCCGTCGTCGTAGGGCAGCGCGTGGTCCGCGCCGCGCTGCACGGCGATGTCGCACTTCTGGGCGGTGCTGGCTGTGGCGAAGACCGTGGCGCCGCGGCGCTTGGCCATCTGCACCAGCAATTGGCCAATGCTGCCCGAGGCGGCGTGGACCAGGCAGGTGCTGCCGGGTTGCAGGCGGGCGATGTCTTCGACCAGGTAGTGGGCAGTGGCACCCTGGAAGATTGCCGCGGCGGCCAGGTCGAACGGGATCGGGTCCGGGATCTTGGCAATCCTGGCGGCCGGGATACTGGCGTATTCGGCGTAGCTGCCCCACGCGATGCACCAGGCCACGCGGTCGCCGGGGGCGAGGTGCGCGACGCCTGCGCCCACCTCCACGATTTCTCCGGCGCCTTCCATGCCCAGGGTGCAGGGCAGCCGGACGGGATAGGTGCTGGACGTGGCGTATTTGCCCTGGCGGGTGTGCACGTCCATGAAGTTGATGCCGGCGTAGGCGACCTTGACCAGGACGTGGCCGGGCGGGGCGACGGGCTTGGGGTGATCCGTGCGGATTTGCAGCACGCCGGGGCCGCCGTAGCTTTCGATGAGAATGGCTTTCATGGCGAGGGAGTTCCTGCGGTGATGGGCTTGCCCCATGGTAAAAGCAGCAGAATGGATAGAAAATTCCCCAATAATTCACCCTATCCGTGAGGAAATAACCCGATGTTCGATTGGCAAGACCTGTATTGCTTCACCGTCCTGGCGCGCACCGGCTCGCTGTCAGCGGCGGCGCGCGAGTTGCAGGTCGAGCACGCCACCGTGGGGCGGCGGATCGATGCGCTGGAAAAATCACTCGGTTTACGGCTGGTGGATCGCCTGCCGCGCAGCCGCCCCTTGACCGAAGACGGTCTGGCGTTGGCCCGGCTGGCCGCCGGCATGCAGGACGTCAGCACGGCCGTGGCGCAGCTGTCGCGCATCGCCTCCATCGAGGTGGCGGGCACGGTCAAGGTCAGCGCGCCGCCGTCATTGGCCAGCCATTGCATCGCGCCGGGCATGGCCGCGCTGCGCGAGCAATATCCGAAGCTCAACGTGGTGCTGCTGCCGTCGCTGTCGCTGGTGGCGCTGGACCGGGGCCAGGCCGATATCGCGCTGCGTACGGTGCGGCCCGAAGAAGAGGCCTTGATGCGCAGGCGGATCGGCATGGTGCGCTTCGCGCTTTATGCGAGTCCGGTGTTCTGCGAGACGCCCGCCGAGCAATGGCGCTTCATCGCCTACGACGACAGCGCCGATCATCTGCCGCAGCAGGCCTGGCTGCATCAGATCCGGCGGCACCGGCCCGTGGTGTTCTGCGCCAGCGACCTGACCGCGCAGCAGATGGCGGCGCGCGCCGGGGTGGGGGCGGTGGTATTGCCGACGCTGGTGGGCGACAACGACAGCGCGTTGCAACGCCTGCCGGTGGACAGCGCCGCGCCGGTGCGGGACATCTGGCTGACGGTCTATCCGGATTTGCGCCGGTCGCCGTCGGTCAAGGCCGCCATGGATTTCCTGGTGGCGTGCGTGCGGCAGGAGCCTCACCTGCAGCCTTGAAAAGGCGCAGCCGATAGCCGGCGGGCCTGGCGTCTACTTCGGTGACGCGGCAGCGCCTTCGGCCAGCATCTGGCGCAGGCGCGTACGGCGGCGTTCGAGATCGGCGATCTGCCGCTCGACCGAAGCCAGCCGCTGTCGCTGGACCAAGGACGTCTCCGAGCAGGCCGTCGCGCCTTCGATCATGCGCATGCAGTCGGGAAATCCGCGGATCTCGGCCAGGCTGAAGCCGGTCGCGATCAGGCGCTGGATCTGGCGCACCTGCACGATCGCCTGGGCCGAAAACAGGCGGTAGCCGTTGTCGGCGCGCGCCGAAGCGAGCAGGCCATGTTCATCGTAGTGACGGATCGACCGGATGCTTGCGCCGGTTGCCCGCGCGAGCGCGCCGATCGGCATGGGGGCTGGCATGGTGCTTGCCGCCGGACCGGCGGAGGGCGAGATCTTCATGTCTGGGGCAGGCGGGTGGCGCCTGAGGTGTCGCGGAGTGCTTGACTCTACCATCAGTGTGAGGGTCGAGACTGGAAATCCCTATGGAATCCAGGAGCCAGCCGTGATGCTGCACCCCACCCTTTTTTGCCGTTTTCGCCTAGTGCTGGCCGCCGTTGCCCTGGTGGCTGCGATGGCCAATGCGTTTGCAGAGACCAGGCAGTACCGCGTGACCGCGCCCGACGGCGTCACGCTGGCGGTTCAGGAGTCGGGCGACCCGGCAGGCCCGGCGGTCGTTTTCGTCCATGGCTTGCTGGGCAGCCACCTGAGTTGGGACGCCCAGGTGTCCAGCCCGTTGCTGCAGCGCTACCGCCTGATTACCTATGACCTGCGTGGCCACGGCTTGTCGGACAAGCCGGCGGCGCCGCAGGCTTATACCGACGGCCGCCGCTGGGCGGACGACCTGGCGGCGGTGATCGCCGCTTCCGGCGCGCGCGATCCGGTGCTGGTGGGCTGGTCGTTGGGCGCGGCGGTCGCGACGAATTACCTGGCCGGTTACGGCGACGGCCGCATCGCGGGCGCTGTCTATGTCGGCGGCGTGATCGAGTTGAATGCGGCACAGATCACGGCCCATCCCGATGTCTATCGCGACTTGGTGTCGGCCGATCTGAAGACGCGTCTGGATGCCGAACGCGCCTTCCTGGCGCTGTGCTTTCAGACGCAGCCCGATCCGGTCATGTTCCAACGCCTGCTCGCCAACGCGGCCCTGGCCGCGCCGCAGATGCAGGCCGCTGTGCCGTCAATGACGATCGCGGCCCCGGCTGGCCTGGGCGGGGTGCGCAAGCCGTTGCTGCTGATCTACGGCGCACACGATGCGCTGGTGCAGGCGGAGCCGTCCATGGACCGCGCCAAACGCTTGAATCCGCGCGTTCGCAGCAAGGTGTATACCGATTCGGGTCATGCGCCTTTCGTGGAAGAAGCGCAACGCTTCAACCGTGATCTGGCCGCGTTCATTGATGCGGCGACCGGGCATTGACGTTGACGGCGTCCGCGCGCCAGGGCTGCCGGGCCGATGACTTCGACGGTGGTGGGCTAGATCGAGGCGGATGACGTCGGCCATTGCACGCTCGACCCGCGCCATGTCTTGCGCAGGGCTTCTATGTCTTCAGGCGTATCAAGGTCCGTCACGTACGCCCGCTGTTCGCTGTAAAACGGCGCGACGCTGCCGGGCTGTTGCGTCATCCAGTCCCGTATGCCCAGGCCGGGCGGCAAGTCGTTGGCCGCCGCGGCGCTGCGGGCCGAGAGAATTACTGGGTGCCCGCGCACGCCGTCGACGATGGGCTGCATGATGCCGGCGTCAGGCGGGCGGGCTTGCCAGTGGCGGATCAAGGTCCCAACGGCATCGTCATCCAGCAGTGGCAGGTCGCCCAGCACCAGCATCAGGTCATGGCCGGGGCGGCCGGCGGCGTGCGCGGCCAGGCCCAGGCGTTGCGAGTCGATCAAGCTGCCGGCTTCCTGCGGAGGTCGCAGCGGCTGGATGGCGCCGCGCGCGGCCAGCGGCAGCAGGGTGGCGGCATACGGCCCGATGACGGCGCTGATGGCGTCCACGCCGTTGGCGCGCAAGGCCGCCGCCAGGCGTTCCAGCAGGCTGACGCCATCCACGTGCAGCGCCGCCTTGGGGCGGCCGCCCATCCGGGAGCCCTGGCCCGCGGCCAGGATGATGGCGGCGATGGGGGGATGCATGAGCGGCGGCCTATAGCCCGCAGACGCTGCTGTGCGGCGCCTCGGCGCTGCGCGAGGTGCGCGCCTTGCCGTCGGCCACGCTTTCCAGGCCGCCATGGTGGGCGCCGTTCTTGGCGGCCACCACTTCGGCCATGATGGACAGCGCGATCTCGGCGGGCGTCTTGCTGCCGATGAAAATGCCGGCCGGGCCGCGCAGCCGGGCGAGGTCGCCGTCGGTCATGCCGAAGTGTTCGCGCAGGCGCGCGCGGCGCTGCTGGCTGTTCCTGCGCGAGCCGATGGCGCCGATGTAGAACGCGTCGGACTGGACGGCGTCGATCAGCGCCAGGTCATCGAGCTTGGGGTCATGCGTCAGGGCCACGACGGCGGTACGCCGGTCGGGCTGCAGCCGCAGGATCAGGTCGTCGGGCATTTCCCGTGTGAAGGCGACGCCGTCGGGGCGCCAGGCGTCGTCGTGCGCGTCGCGCGGGTCGCAGACGATGATCTCGAAGCCCATCGTCAGCGCGATCTGGCACAGGAAGCGCGTCGTGTCACCCGCGCCGATCACGATGAGGCGGGCGGTGGGGCCGAAGCAGGCGGTTAGCGTGGACCGGGTCAGCTGGGGCATGCGGTCGGGCGGTCCGTCGGTCAGGGTGGCCTGCCCGGTTTCCAGGTCCAGCGAACGTTCCAGGCAGCGCCGCCGGCGGCAGCCGTCCAGCAGCGCGGGCAATTGGCTGTGGGGGCCGACGGATTCCAGCACCAGTTCGATGGTGCCGCCGCAGGGCAGGCCGAAGCGGTGCGCGTCGTCGGCCAGCACGCCATAGCGCAGCACTTCGGTGGGCGCGCCGCCGGGCCGCGCTTGCAGCCGGCCGGCACGGACGCGGTCCAGCAGATCGTCTTCGATGCAGCCGCCGGATACGGAGCCGGCCACCTGGCCCAGGCCGTTGATGGCCATGATCGAACCGGGCGGCCGCGGAGACGAGCCCCAGGTCCGCGCTACGGTGACCAGCCAGACAGGCAGCCCGGCATCGTGCCAGGCGACGGCGCTTTCGAGCACCAGGGTGTTGATGTCGGTCATGGGGGTCTCATGCGTTGAGCACCGCGCGCACGGCGTCGGGCGTGAAGGGCGCTTCGTAGAAGCGCCGGCCGGTGGCGTCGAAGAGCGCATTGGCGATGGCGGCGGGCCCCGGCACGGAGGCGGATTCGCCGGCGCCCATGGGCGGTTCGTCCTGGCGTGGGATCAGCAGCACGTCGATGGGCGGCAGGTCCTTGAAACCGATGATGGGGTAGCCGCCCCATTCGCGGCTGGCCACGCCCGCGTCATTGAAGCTGACTTTTTCGAGCAGGCTGCGGCTGAGCGTCTGGTTGACGTTGCCGTGGATCTGGTGGCGCACGCCGGCGGGGTTGACCACCATGCCGGTGTCCTGGCCCACGACGACGCGATCGATACGGATGCGGCCGCTGTCCGGATGCACGCACAGGTCGATGACCCAGGCCGCCCAGGCGGCGCCAAAGCCCGGGAACTTGCTGTGCACGTAGCGGGCATAGGCGACGCCGCGGCCATGCAGCAGACCGTCGGCGGCGGGCTGGCCACGCGTGCCGGGGGTCGACCGGCGCCAGCCGGCGCGCGCGGCGGTGGCTTCGATCAGCTCGATGGCACGGCGGTCGTCCAGGTGCCGGGTGCGGTAGTCGACGGGGTCCGCGCCCGCGGCGTGGGCCAGCTCGTCGATCATGCAGTCGTGCGCGAACGAGTTGGGCAGGGCCGAGACGCCGCGCAGCCAGGATGCCCGCATGATGGGCGGCATGTCGTGGCAGACGATGCGCCGGTGCGGATAACGATAGGGCGGCGCGGCGGTGCGGTCGCCCATTTCCAGGGTGCGGGGTTCGCCGGACACGCCGCCGGTCAGCAAAAGCGCCAGCAACGGTGCGTCGTTGGACGGATAGCGCACGCCGAAGTCGTAGGCCAGCAGCCCGCCTTGCGCATCGAGGGCGGCGGTGACGTCCATCAACTGGCCCGTCCCCTTGGGCTCCCATTGATGTTCCTGTTCGCGCGTCAGCTGGACGCGAACCGGCGCGGCCACCGCCATGGACAGCAAGGCGGCGTCCGCGCAGACGTCGTCGGCGCAGTTGCGGCCGTAGCAGCCGGCGGCCTCGAGCCGCACGATATCGATGCGGTCTTCACCCAGCTTCACCAGCCGGTCCAGGTCGGTGCGCAGCATGTGGGGGTTCTGGGTGCCGGCCCAGACCGTCAGCCGGCCGTCGCGGAAATCGGCGACCGCGCACGACGGGCCGATGGACGCGTGCATCTGGTACGGCCAGACGTAGGTGCGCTCAAGCCGCTGCGCCGCGCCCGCACAGGCCGCTTCGAAGCCGTCGTCGTCGATCAGGGTACGGGCTCGCGCCGGTTGGGTGCGGATGGCGCGGGCCAGGTCGCGCAGGTCGGGCGCGGGCGGCACGGGTTTCCAGCGGACTTTCAGCGCACGCATCGCGGCGATGGCTTGTTCTTCGCGATCGGCCACCACGCCGACGAAGTCGCCCTGCACCACGACCTGGACCTGGCCGGGCAGGTGGGCGACCGAGTCGCGGTCCACATCGATCAGGCACTGGCCGATGAAATCGCCGGCGTCGCGCCCCGGGTGCGGCGGGCGGATGACGCGGCCATGGCGCATGCCTGGCATCCGCACGTCGTGCACGAAGCTCAGTTCGCCGGTGGCCTTGGCGGGAATGTCCACGCGCGCCACGCCTTGGCCGACGATGCGGTAGTCCTGGGCGGGTTTGAGCCTGACGTCCTGGTCGGGGGCGGCCAGGTCCAGGCGTGCGTGCCGGCCCCGCAGCAAGTCGCCGTAGTGCAGCGTGCGCGGGTCGGCGTCCTGTATGAAACCGATCACGCCATCGCGCACGCGCAGCGCGTCGCGCGCAACGTTCCAGTGCGCGGCCGCGAGCATCAGCAGATGCTCGCGCGCCTGGGCCGCAGCGCGGCGCAAGGGCACCGCTGATATCTGGATGCTGGCGCTGGCGATCGTCGGTCCCTGGTTGGGCGCCGCATTGGTGTGTCCCAGCACCATGTCCAGCTGCGCCAGTGGAACGTCGAGCTCTTCGGCGACGATCTGCGCCAGCGAGGTGCGAATGCCTGTCCCCAGATCGACGTGGCCATTGAAGGCGACCGCCCGCCAGCCGGGTGCGTCTGGCTGGGCGCAGAGGGCGACGAAGATTTCCGGCGTCGCCTGGACGTAATCAGAGGCCGTCCCCGGTTGCCCCGGCGAGGGCCGGGGCGGGGCGGACGGCTTGCGCACGACCAGCAATGCGTCGGGGTGAGCGAGCAGCGCGTCGTACTGCGCATGGGGCTGGGGCAGGTTCATGGGATGGCGACAATCCGGGCCAGGGGCTGATTATGCCGACAATTCACGGCGCCAGAATCCGGGTCAACCCGCCATGGCCCGGGTGTCGGCCAGGGCCTGCGCCAGCGGCATGACAGCGGCGTATTTCTGCGCCATGTCGAACAGGTTGCTTTCGTGCGGCCCCAGGGCGCGGTCGCCGCAGCAGTCGGATACGACCAGCGGACGAAAGCCCGACTGCATGGCGTCGACGACGCTTGCGCGCACGCAGCCGCTGGTGACGCAGCCGGCGACCAGCAGCGTCTGCACGCCGCGCTGGGCCAGCCAGGGCGCGAGCATGGTGCCGAAGAACGCGGACGGCGTGCTCTTGCGCACCACGTATTCGCCGGCGGCGGGCGCGAGTTCAGGCACGATGGCGCTGTTGGGGCTGTCCTCTTTCAGCGTAAGCATGCCCGGCACCTTCAGGCAGAAGATGTTGCTGTCGGCGTCGTCGTCCGAGAACACGATGCGGCTGTGCGCGACGGGCCAGCCCTGCTGACGCGCATGGGCCAGCAGATGACGGGTCTGAGCGATGGCCGGCGCGATGTTGCCGCCGCCGAACACCGCCGGGTCGGCAAAGCCGTTGACGAAGTCGATGATCAACAGGCCGAAGGGCGCTTTCAGCGGCAACGGCGTGCCGAAGCCCTGGCGGGCATAGGCCGAGATGTCGCCGGCCACGCCGGCGGGAATCGTCTGGGATGGGGGCGTCATAGGGTTTCCTTGCGGCGGCTGGCGCGGGCCAGGCCTTCCTCGTCCTGGACCACGCCGTCGATGACGACCGGCTGGCCGTCCAATGCCACGCTGCAACGGCGCATCGGGATGTCGATATGGCAGGCGGTCGTGCGGTTGCCGCCGGCTTCGTTGTTCGGCCCCATCGACCAGAGGAAGTTGCCCTCGAAGGCGCGCGCGTCCATGCCGATGTGGGTTTCCTTGTTGTAGTGCGCCAGCATGGACCAGTGGGCGCGGGGTTGCAGGCCCCAGCCGATATGCGAGACGGCATAGGCCTCGGGGTCTTCGTACGACGCCATGTATTCCTTGAGCAGGTCGGCCTGCAGGCCGCCGTCGATGCGCACCACGTAGCCGCTTTCGATGGTGAGCGTGATGGGGTCGGTGACGTAGTCCTTCATGGGCAGCAGGATGTCGCCGCGGTCAAGCACTACGCGGCCGTGGCTTTCGCCTTCGTCGGGCCAGGTCAGCACGAAGCCGCTGGGCCAGTGGTCCCAGCGCCCCGGCTGGTCGACGAAGCCGTACTCGCTGATCGCCGGAAAGCTGCCCAGCTGGCAGCGCAGGTCCGTGCCCGCCCTGGACGTGATGTGCATCTGGCCGGCAGCCTCGATCTGCCTGGCGGCCGCCTGCACGCGGATGCGATCGGCATCCGTGGGAACCAGGCGGCACAGCACTTCGGGCGGTTCGATGGCCAGCAGGATCTTGGTGCCGGTTTGCAGGATCTCGTGCTGCTCGGGCGAGAACAGCAGCGTCATCAGGTCCAGCACCAGATCGCTGGCCTTGAGCGCGGCGATGGCGGCCGGATTGCCGGTGAGCGGCGTGGTGCCCAGATAGGCCAGGGAATCGCGGCTGAGGGACTTCTCGGCGTTGACCGGCGGCAGGTCCAGCCGGTTGACGCGGGCCTGCATGTCGCTGGCGGCGGCGATGGCGCAGCGCAGGGTCTGCGGGTGCGTATCGGCGCCGGTGAGCACGGTGACGATCTGGCCGGGTTCGAGCCGGGAGAGTGACAGCACCTGCTTCCAGGCATGGATCAGGTCGGTATCGCTGACGGACATGGCTTGCTCCTAGGGTCGCGAAGGTAGGGGGGGCGTGGCATCAGGCCACCTTGGCACCCAGGAAGTCGCCCAGGGCGGCATGAAAGCCTGCTTCGTTGTCCCAGGGAATCATGTGGCCGGCGTCGGGGACGCGCACGTGCTGCGTCTGCGGCGCCAGCTTGTGCCATTCGGTCACGTCGTCGTCGCCGACGACGCCGCCGCGTTCGGCGGTCATGAGCAGCAGCGGCGTGGTGACGCGGGGCAGGTCGGCATGGATGTCGTCGCGGCCGAAGTCCTCGAAGCTCTGGACGATGGCCGGTTCAAAGCAGGTGTGCAGCCACTGGGCCCGCAGCGTGCGCTGTTCGTCGGTCCAGGTGGGGCAGAACGCCCGCATGTCCTCGGCGCTCATGCCATGGGTGGCCTGGCGGATGGAGTCCACGTACCAAGCCAAGTTGGCCGGATAGGGCCGGCGGCCGGGGCCGGACACCGGCGGGTCGACGATGACCAGGCGGGTCAGCCCGGACGGCCCGCTGCGCGCGGCGCGCACGGCGATGCGGCCGCCCATGGAATGGCCAAGCAGCGCGTAGCGCGTCAGCCCCAGGGCCTGGGCCAGGGCGGTGACGTCGGCGGCCTGCGCGTCCAGACCGTAATCCAGGCCGGGGCCGGATGCGGACAGGCCGCGTCCGCGCACGTCCAGCACATAGGTGTCGAACTGGCGGCCCAGGCGTTCGGCCACGAAGCCCCAGGTGGCGGCCGGGCTGGTGATGCCGGGGATGACGATGACCGCGTCGCGGCCGGCGCGTTCGCCGCCATAGCGCAGGTAGTGCTGGCGGATGCCGTTGGCGTGGACGTGGGCGCCGTAGAGATAGGTGCTGGTGGGCGGATTCATGGGGCCTCGGTAAGCGGGCTAGGGTTTTCGATTAATTGAAAAACAGCGTATACGCTCTATTCTTGCAGGCATCGAGTTGAATCGCCAACATGATATTTATCATGGTTTTCACCTAATTTGCCCTGTATTGGTGCAGAAAATAAAGGGTAAACGCTATGTAGTCATGGCTGGGCAGGTTCTCTGCGAAATGCAGAAATTAAAGTGTGTACGGGCTAATTTTCAAAACGCTACAAGGAGATATCCGTGTCCAAATCCCCCCGAATCGCCGTCGTCGGCGCAGGCCTGGGCGGCGCCGCGACCGCGTCGCTGCTGCTCCAGCAAGGCCTGAACGTGCGCGTCTATGAACAGGCGCCCGGCTTTTCGCGCCTGGGCGCCGGCATTCACGTGGGCCCCAATGTCATGAAGATCCTGCGCCGCATCGGCGTCGAGGATGCGCTCAACGCCCAGGGCTCTCATCCGGATTACTGGTACAGCCGCCATTGGGAAACGGGCGACGTGCTGGCGCAGATTCCCTTGGGCGACTACGCCGTCAAGCACTATGGCGCCTCCTACCTGACGGTGCATCGCGGCGATTTTCACGCCTTGCTGATCGATGCGCTGCCGTCCAGCGCGATGGCCTACGGCAAGCAGTTGACCCGGGTCGAGGACCGCGGTGATCTGGTGGTGCTGCACTTTGCCGACGGCACGACGGAAGAGGCCGACATCGTGATCGGCGCCGATGGCGTCAATTCCTGCATCCGCGAGGAATTGCTCGGCCCTGAACTGCCCAAGTACGCCGGCTACCTGGCGCATCGCGCGGTATTTCCCACGCCGCAGGTCAAGGCCGGCATGCTGCCGTTTGACGACTGCGTGAAGTGGTGGAGCGACGATCGCCACATGATGACGTACTTTGTGACCAGCAAGCGCGACGAGCTCTATTACGTGACCGGCGTGCCGGTCGAGCACTGGGACCTGAACGACCGCTGGCTGGCCAGCAGCAAGGAAGAAATGCGCGAGGCCTTCCAGGGGTGGCATCCGACCGTCCAGGCGCTGATCGACGCGACGGTCGAAGTGACCAAGTGGTCGCTGCTGGAGCGCGATCCGCTGCCGCTCTGGAGCCGGGGCCGGCTGGTGCTGCTGGGCGATGCCTGCCATCCGATGAAGCCGCACATGGCGCAGGGCGCCGCGATGGCCATCGAAGATGGGGCGATGCTGGCGCGTTGCTTCAAGGAAGTGGGTGTGCACAACCATGAGCTGGCGTTCGCGCTGTACGAGGCCAACCGCGCCGAGCGTGCCAGCAAGGTGCAGCGGATCTCGCACGACAATACGTGGCTGCGGACCAATGAGGATCCGTCGTGGTGCTTTGGCTACGACGTGTTCTCGGTTCCGCTGATTGACCCGGCGGCCAAGGCCGTGGCCTGATACTTTTATGGGCTCGGGAACAGGATGGTCCTTTCCCGCGGCCCGCAGCCGCCGCCTGCCGACCTCTGGAACACTTGCCACGCCATGGGAACTTCCGCCAATTCCGACCCCGCCGTCCCGCCGCCGATCCGCTTGCGGGTCAACGGCCACGCCTGCGAGGTGCAGGCGGCGCCCGGGACGGCGTTGCTGCACGTGCTGCGCAACGATCTGGAATTGAACGGCCCGAAGTATGGCTGCGGGCTGGGCGAGTGCGGCGCGTGCACGGTGCTGATCGATGGCGTGGCGGCGCGTTCCTGTGTCATTCCGGTCCGGGCGGCGCAAGGGCGGCGCGTGACGACGCTTGAAGGCCTGGGCACGCGCCAGCGGCCCGGCCCCACGCAGCAGGCCTTCATCGAGTGCCAGGCGGCGCAGTGCGGCTATTGCCTGAACGGCATGATCATGACGGTGGAAGCCCTGTTGCGCCGCAATCCCAGCCCGACAGAACAGGAATTGCGCAGCGAGCTGCATCACAACCTGTGCCGTTGCGGCACGCATGTGGAAATCATGCAGGCCGCATTGCGGGCCGTGGAACTGAAGGCCGCCGAAGCGGCATCGTTCGCCGGGCCGCATGGCGGGCAGGGCGGGGCCGCGGCATGAGCCACCTCCCGCACGCCGCGGCGCTGCCGCCCGATCTGCTGCACGGCCTGGCGTTGCGGCCGCCGCGGGCAAGCTGGGATGGTGCGCGCTATCGCGGCAACCTGCTGGCCAGCGCCGACGTGGCCGGCGCCCGCGGCATGGCTGGGGTGGTGGACGCGGTGCGGCATGGCCATTTCGCGGGCGTGGTTGCGATGACGCCATTGCAGGCCCGCCAGGCCGCCGCCGCGTTCAATCCCGTCTGGCAATCTGGCGAGCACGAAAAGAATGAACGCCTGCCCGATACCGGGCAGGCCGACTACCGTTGGCGCATGGCCGCGGACCCCAGCGGCGCGGCGGCGCGCGTCGCCGTGTGGTGCCTGAATGGTCATGCCGGCGTGTGGCTGCCGGCTTGCCCGCAACAGGTACAGCGCCAGGTCAGGCACGAGTTGGCCGAACTGCTGCAATGGCCTGAGACGGCGATTCGCGTGACGCTCTGGCGCGATGACTCTTCCGACGGCGATGACGCGCCCGTGCATGCGCTGGGCTTGCTGGACGCCGCGGCCGATGCCGCGCTGCTGTCGCAAGCCGTGGGCCGGCCGGTGTGCGTGGCCTGCCAGCCGGCGACGGGCGGCGAGCTGGTCTTGCATGTCATGGCGCAAGCCGAGACGTCGATCACTGAACCGGCAACGGCGTCGCCTGCCACGACGATTGCCGCGAGCGGCCCGAAAGGGCTGCCCCAGGCGCTGGTGTCGGATACGCCCTGGGCGGTGCGCCCGAGCCTGGCGCGCCTGCTGAGCCGCCCCGGCTCCGCGCCCGCCAACGCGTACGCCTCGGTGCGCACCGATCTGGCCGTCCAGGCGGCCCGGGGCGCCTGCGGTCCGGCACAGGCCGGCGTGGACGACCTCGATGCCGCCCAGGTATTTGCCCAGGAAAGCCTGTGGCACGAGCAGGCGCTGGCCCAGGGCGAGGATCCCCTGGCCTGGCGGCTGCGGCATCTGCCGGCGGGGCCCGGCAGCGACCTGGCCAGGCAGGTGGCCGAGCAGGCCGGCAGCGTCGGCGGCGATGCCGTTGCGCAGGGCGCCGACGGCCGGTTGTGGGGGCGCGGCTTCGCGACGGCCACGGCACAGTGCGTGGATGAGGCCGGCGAAGATCGCGTGGTCTGGAGCGCCTGGGTGGCCGAAGTGGCGGTGCAACCGCGGACTGGGCACATCGAGGTGACGCGGGTGATCGCGGGCCACGACAGCCGGCAATTGCAGGCGGCGCAAGGCGCCTGCGTTCATCCGGAAATCACGCACCAGGCCCCGCAATGGCTGGAGGGCGCGCGCCGGCTGGTGGCGCCGTCTGCGGCCTTCGATGACTGGGGGAATGCGGATGCGGGCGTTGCCAATGCGCTGACGACCCGCGCAGGCAGCACCGATCTATCCCGCCGTGACCCGAACGGAATCGGTCCGCTATCGCATGGACGCCTGGACGTGGATGGCGTGGTCACGCTGCCGGCCGCGGCCGCCATCGCCAACGCCATCCAGGACGCGACCGGCGTGCGCTTGCGGCAGGCGCCTTTCCAGCCGGAGCAACTGCGGCTCGCGTTGGCGGACCGTGGCGCCGAGTCCTCCGGCAAGCCGTGGCGGCGCGGCTGGGGTTGGCTGGCGGCGGGCGCCGCCAGTTTGGCCGGACTGGCGGTGATGGCCTGGCCGATGAAGCCGGCATTGCCGCTGACGGCGGGGCCGGATGTGACGTTGTACTCGCCGCAAGCGATCGCGCGCGGCAGGCTGGTGGCGGCGGCAGGCGATTGCGTCGTTTGCCACACGGCGCCGGGCGGCGCCGCCAATGCCGGCGGCTTCGCGCTGGAGACGCCCTTTGGCACGGTGTATTCGACCAACATCACGCCGGACAACGACACCGGTATCGGCCGGTGGTCCTTTGCCGCCTTCGACCGCGCCATGCGCCAGGGCATCCACCAGGACGGCCGCCAGCTCTATCCCGCCTTTCCATACACGGCCTTCGCCAAGCTCAGCGACGCGGACATGCAGGCGCTGTACGGCTACCTCATGTCGCAGCCCGCCGTAGCGTCCAAGCCGCCCGAAACGAAGCTGGCGTTTCCGTACAACCTGCGTCCGATGATCGCCGGGTGGAACCTGCTGTTCCACAACGCCGCCCCGTATTCGCCGGATCCTGCCTACAGCGTGGAGTGGAATCGCGGGGCCTATCTGGTGCAGGGCGCGGGCCACTGCGCCGCCTGCCATTCTCCGCGCAACAGCCTGGGCGCGGAAAAGGCCGGCCTGAACTATCTGAGTGGCGGCGAAGCCGAGGGCTGGACCGCACCACCCTTGAACCGGCTGGCCGACGGCACGCTGCCCTGGACGCGCGAAGGCCTGTTCCAATACCTGCGCACCGGCTATTCTCCGCGGCACGGCGTGGCCGCGGGGCCGATGGCACCGGTGATCCATGGCCTGGCCGAATTGCCCGAAAGTGATGTGCGGGCCATGGTGACCTATCTGATGGACCTGCCGGACCCTGCCGGAGCAACCCGACAAGCCGCCGCGCCCAGCGCGGCACCGGCGGGGCCCGTCCCCGCCGCGCAAGCCGCGCAGGCTCCCGCCACGGATCTGTCCTCGCAGTTCAGGCAGGTGAACGGTGAGCGCATCTACCAGAACGCCTGCGCCGCCTGCCACGAGGCGGGCAGCGGCCCCACGCTGTTCGGCGCCAAGCCGTTGCTGGGGCTGAACACCAATCTGCATGCCGCCACGCCGGACAACCTGATCCAGGTGATCCTGCATGGCATCCAGGCGCCGGCCAATGATGAACTGGGCTACATGCCGGGATTCAAGGACAGCCTGGATGACCCGCAGATTGCGGATTTGATCGACTATTTGCGCGAGCGGTTTGCGCCGGAGGAAAAGCACTGGCCAGTGGACATGACGATGATTAGCCGGCTGCGCGAGCACGCGCCGTCGCAGTAAGGGGAAAACACCAGGGCGTATCCGCCCGCCGCTGTGCGCATGCCGTCGGTCATTCCGCACAGCCATCCATCGGTAGCTCGTATCGGCCCAGGCTTGGCGCCGAGGGGAGCGCTTGCGCCGTTCGTTTCGCTACACAAGGGGAATACTCACATGTCAGCTTCATATGTTTCGGTGGAAAAAGGCATCCAGCTAGCGGGTGTCGGGAAGTTCCAGTACCGGTTGTTCGTGATCTTCGGCCTGGTCTGGCTGGCGGACGCGATGCAGGTGCTGTCGATCGGCTTTTCCGCGCCGTCCATTGCCAAGACCTTTGGCGTGACGATGCCGCAGGCGCTGCAGACCGGCACCGCCTTCTTCGTCGGGATGCTGATCGGCGCCTTCGTGTTCGGCCGCCTGGCCGACCGGATTGGCCGCCGGCCGGTGCTGATGATGGCGGTGGTCATCGACGCTTGCGCCGGCGTTGCGTCGGCCTTCGCGCCGGAGCTGAGCTGGTTGCTGCTGCTGCGTTTCATCACGGGCATCGGCGTGGGCGGCACGCTGCCTGTGGACTACACCATGATGGCCGAGTTCCTGCCCAGCGACCGCCGCGGCCGCTGGCTGGTGCTGCTGGAATCGTTCTGGGCCGTGGGCACCATCTGCCTGGCGCTGCTGGCGCTGGCCGCCGTGTCCTGGGGCGACGACGCATGGCGCGTGATCTTCTTCGTGACCGGCCTGCCGGCCTTGATCGGGGTGGCGCTGCGCTTTTACATTCCGGAATCGCCGATGTACCTGAACCGCAATGGCAAGTCGGACCAGGCGCGCAAGGTGCTCGAGCGCGTGGCGCGGGTCAACGGCAGCACGGCCGAGATGCCGGCGCTCAAGCCCGAGCTGCAAGAGCGCAAGCCGCTGTCCGCCTTGTTCTCGGCCGACTACCGCCGCCGCAGCATCTCGCTGTTCCTGGCGTGGGCGCTGATTTCCATCGCGTACTACGGCGTGTTCGTCTACCTGCCGATCAAGCTCAGCAGTGAAGGTTTTGCGTTCATGCGCGGCCAGGAGTTCCTGGTGCTGCTGGCGCTGGTGCAATTGCCCGGCTTCGCGCTGTCGGCCTACGGGGTCGAGCGCTGGGGCCGCAAGCCCACGCTGATCGGCTTCCTGATCCTGAGCGCGGTCGGTTGCATGCTGTACAGCCTGGGCACGGCGCCGGCCGTGGTGATCGGGTCGACTTTGCTGATGAGCTTCTCGTTGCTGGGCACCTGGGGCGCGCTGTACGCGTTCACGCCCGAGGTCTATCCGACCGACCTGCGTGCCAGCGGCATGGGCATGGCGGGCGCGGTGGCGCGTTTCGGCGGGTTGTTCGCGCCGGCCATCATCGCGCCGCTGATGGCCAACCACTTCACGCTGTCGCTGGTGGTGCTGTCCAGCATGCTGGTGGCGGGCGCCGTGTCGATCTGGGCGGTGGACGTGGAGTCGCGCAACCGCGCGCTGGACTAAGGCATCCCGAGGCCCGTGCGGCGCGCGCGCCGGCGGGCTTTATTCCGCGCCATCGTTCTCCAGCATTTTCTTGAGCAGGAAGACGAGCGCCAGGCGTTCGGCGGGATTGAGCTTGCCGAACGTGCCTTCCGTGATCTGCTTGGCGAAAGGCTCCATCTGCCGCACCAGTTCGTGGCCGGCGGGCGTCAGGTTGATCACGACTTTGCGGCGGTCTTGCTGGTCGTGATCGACCTGCACCAGCTCGCGCTGCTTGAGCCGGTCGACTACGCCGCGCACGGTGGCTTGGTCGATCACGGTGGATTTCACCAGGTCGACCAGCGAACTAGCGCCGTTGTCGCGCACGGAACAGAGCACGACGAATTGCGCCGCGGTCAGCTGCGAATCCGGGATGTACTGCTGGAATAGCGCGGTATGCCGCTGGTAGACCCGCCGTAGCAGGTGACCAATCTGATCGGAAAACAAATAATCATCCTTGGGGGATGGGGACTTGCCTTTCATATTGCGCATAAGCCTATTCGGAACCGTGCCGTGAACACATGATCTTTCTCAAAGAATCCTGTGCGAGTGTACGGGTACAGCGGGAAGATGCCGAAGGTTTTATCCGAGATCTAGCTGCCTGGCGTCGTGGCCGGCGCCCGCTTGGTGGCGCGGGTGCCCCAATCGCTCGAAGCGGTGCCTTCGTCGTCCACCGTAAGCCCGCCGCCGCTCATGATGCCGCGGGCGATTTCTTCGGCGGACTTGCCGGCAAAGCCGTGTTCGCCCGCCGTGATGCGAAAGCTATCGCCTTCCAGCGGACTTTGCAGGGTGGCCGACGACAGCAGCACGCCGTTCGAGCGCAGCTGGATGCGCTTGCCGACACGATTGCGGGTGAAGTCGGCCAGGGCCTTGCGGCTTTCGGGCTTGAGCTCCACGTCGACGATCCGCGCCGAGGTATGCGGATCGGTGCCGGCGGTGGCCTTTTCGGCTTGCAGCGTCACGGTTTCGGCATGGCCGATGGCGGGCGCCAGGATGAGCAGGGCGGCGCAGGCGAGGGATCGAAAGCCGGGCATGGGAGGGGCTCCTGGGAGAAGGTAAGACGATGCCGGCATGCTAGCCGGGCTGGCGGGCGGCGCGCATTACGAGTTGTATTTGCGCGTGGCATTCGTGGTCAACCGCTACTATGTCGATTCGATCATCGAAGGCGGCCGCGGATCGGCCCGGCCGCCGCAAGGGAACCCTGATCCATGACGCTACGCGCGCCCCTATTCGTGTCCTGCCTGCTGCTGGCGGGTATTGCCCACGCCGGGTCGGCGCCGGCCGAACTGTCCTGCGTCTCGGAAAGCGGCAAGGTGTCGCTGCGCGGCGTGGTGCCGTCGCCGTCGTCGGACGAGCTCAATGTGGTGCTGACCTATGTCGGGTCCACGCTGCGGTTCGACATCGACAAGGCCCCCGGCTATGTGGTGTCGGATTTCTCGCAGGGCGTATTCACGCTGGTCGCCCCGGACGAGGTCTGGACGTTGACGCTGTATGCGCTGCCGGGCAGCGTGGCGGTGAGCAAGCAGGCCAACGGCGACGTGGCGGGCACGTTCCAGGCCAAGCTGATGGGGCCGCGTCCGGGGTCGGGCGGCGCCAACAATCCGCTCACGGCCACCGTGAACTGCGACTATAAGTACTCGCTATAGGCAGGCGTAGCGCCCGCGGGCGTCGTCTCCTTTCCGGGTAATCCCGCTACCGGGCTTTTCGGCAAAATTTGTATGATGACCATATGAATAAGCAAAACCGCATCCGCGAGGAAATCTGCACCGTCGGCGCCAGCCTGTACCAACGGGGTTACACCGTTGGCGCGGCCGGCAACATCAGCGCCCGGCTCGACGACGGCTGGCTGATCACCCCCACCGACGCCTGCCTGGGCCGGCTGGACCCGGCTGAACTGGCCAAGGTGGACCTGGACGGTCAATGGGTTTCGGGCGCCAAGCCGTCCAAGACGCTGGCCCTGCATCAGGGCATCTACCGGGCCGCTCCCGCCGCGCAAGGCGTGGTGCATACCCATTCGACCCACCTGGTGGCGTTGACGCTGGCCGGTGTGTGGCGCCAGGACGAAGTCCTGCCGCCCATCACGCCGTACCAGGTGATGAAGGTGGGCCGTATTCCCTTGATTCCTTATCGCCGGCCGGGCGATCCGATTGCCGCCGCGCAGGTGGCGGCCCTGGCCGCCCAGGTGCGCGGCGTGCTATTTGAGCGCTTGGGCCCGGTGGTCTGGGAACGTTCGGTCTCGCATGCGTCCTTCGCGCTGGAAGAACTGGAAGAGACGGCGCGACTGTGGCTCATGTCCGATCCCCGGCCCGAGCCCCTGTCCGACGCAGCCATCGAGGAATTACGCGCCGTTTTCGGCGCGCGCGACTAGACCGTCCGACGAACGGCGCAAGCGTGCCGCCTTGGCGCGCGCGCCGGCTCCATGACTCGCAGGAGGCGAGCGATGAAGATACTGATTACCGGCGGCGCGGGCTTTCTGGGCCAGCGTCTGGCGCGCAAACTGCTGGAGCAAGGACGGCTGGCGCTGGGTGAGTCGCGCGAACCGATCACGCAGATCGACCTGCTCGACGTGGTGCAGACCGACGCCATCAACGACACTCGCGTGCGCTCGGTGAAGGGCGACGTCGCGGACCCCGCTGTGCTGGAATCGCTGATCGGCACCGACACGGCCGCCGTGTTCCATCTGGCGGCGATCGTCAGCGGGCAGGCCGAGGCCGATTTCGACCTGGGCATGCGCATCAACCTGGACGCTTCGCGCGCCCTGCTGGAAACCTGCCGCCTGCGCGGGCACCGGCCGCGCGTGGTGTTCACCAGCTCGGTCGCGGTGTACGGCGGCGCGCTGCCCGATCTGGTACGCGACGACACGGCGCTCAACCCTCAGTCTTCCTACGGCACGCAGAAGGCCATCGCCGAATTGCTGCTGGCCGACTACACGCGGCGCGGTTTCGTCGACGGCCGCGCGCTGCGGCTGCCCACCATCAGCGTGCGCCCCGGGCGGCCCAATGCGGCGGCGTCGTCGTTCGCCAGTGGCATCATCCGCGAACCCTTGAACGGCGAGCCTGCGGTATGCCCGGTGGGCGCGGATACGCGCCTGTGGCTGCTGTCGCCGCGCCGCGCGGTGCAGGCGCTGATCGCGGGCTGCGAGCTGGACGCCCGGGCATTGGCCGATCGCCGGCCCGTCAACCTGCCAGGCGTGTCGGTGACGGTGGCCGAGATGGCGCAAGCGCTGCGCGAGATCGCTGGCGACGCCGTCGCCGACCGCATCAGCTGGAAAGCGGACCCGAAGGTCGAGGCCATCGTCGGCAGCTGGCCCGGCGGCTGGGACACCGCGCGCGCGGCGCGCCTGGGGCTGGAAGGCGACAACGGTTTCGCCGACATCATCCGCGCCTACATCGGCGACGATCTGCGGGGGACGGTATGAATACCGCCAATGAAGTGCCGCGCAACGTCGGCGTGATCGGCCTGGGCGCCATGGGCGCGGGCATCGCGGCCAGCCTGCGGCGCGCCGGCAGCCGCGTGCATGCGTACGACGTCCGGCCGGGTGCGGCCGCGGCATTCGCCGAACAGGGCGGGGTGGCTAGCGCCACGCTGGCGGACATGGCGGCTGCCTGCGACGTGGTGGTCAGCGTGGTGGTGAACGCGCAGCAGACCGAGACGGTGCTATTCGGCGATGGCGGCATCGCGTCGTCGTTGCGGCCCGGCAGCGTATTCGTGATGTGCTCCACCGTGGACCCGAACTGGTCGGCGGACCTGGAAACGCGCCTGGCGGCGCTGGGCATCCACTACCTGGACGCGCCGATCTCGGGCGGAGCCGCCAAGGCGGCCGCCGGCCAGATGACGATGATGACGGCCGGCAGCGCGGCCGCCTACGCCGCTTGCGGCGACCTGCTGGAATCCATGGCGGGCAAGGTCTACCGCCTGGGCAGCAGCGCCGGCGCGGGCAGCAAGGTCAAGATCATCAACCAGCTACTGGCCGGGGTGCACATCGCCGCCGCCGCCGAGGCCATGGCGCTGGGCCTGCGCGAAGGGGTGGATGCGGCGGCGCTGTACGAAGTCATCACCCACAGCGCGGGCAACAGCTGGATGTTCGAGAACCGCATGGCCCACGTGCTGGCGGGCGACTACACGCCGTTGTCGGCGGTGGATATCTTCGTCAAGGACCTGGGCCTGGTGCTGGACACCGCAAGGCACAGCAAGTTTCCGCTGCCGCTGGCGTCCACCGCGCACCAGATGTTCATGCAGGCATCGACCGCGGGCCACGGTGGCGAAGACGACAGCGCGGTCATCAAGATCTTTCCCGGCATCAGCCTGCCGGAGGCGCCATGACGATCAAACTGGGCTGCATCGCCGACGACTTCACCGGCGCCACCGACCTGGCCAACAACCTGGTGCGCGCCGGCATGCGCACGGTGCAGACCATCGGCGTGCCGGCGGCCCCGCTGAACCAGCCCGCCGATGCGGTGGTGGTGGCGCTCAAGACCCGCACGATCCCGGCTGGCGAGGCCGTGGCGCAGTCGCTGGCCGCCCTGGAATGGCTGCGGGCGCAGGGCGCCGAACAGATCTATTTCAAGTACTGCTCCACCTTCGACAGCACGCCGCAGGGCAATATCGGCCCCGTCGCCGATGCCTTGATGAAGGCGCTGGATACCGGCTTCACGATTGCCACGCCGGCTTTCCCTGACAACAAGCGCACGGTGTTCAAGGGCTATCTGTACGCGGGCGACGTGCTGCTGAATGAATCGGGCATGCAGAACCATCCGTTGACGCCGATGACCGATCCCAACCTGGTGCGCGTGCTGTCCGCGCAGACCGCGCGCCGCGTCGGCCTGATCGACTACGCCGTGGTGGCGCGCGGCAGCGATGCGATCCGCGCGCGTATCGCTGCCTTGCAGGCGCAGGGCGTGGAGATCGCGATCGTGGATGCGATTTCCAACGACGACCTGCTGGCGTTGGGGCCGGCGCTGCAAGGCATGCCGTTGGTCACGGCGGGATCGGGCGTGGCGATCGGTCTGCCGGGCAATTGGGGCTTGGCCGCGGGCGCGGCTGCCAGCCTGCCGCGCGAACCCGGATTGCAGGCGGTGGTGGCGGGCAGCTGCTCCAGCGCCACGCAGGGCCAGGTCGCGGCCTTTATCGAGACGGGGCGGCCTGCGCTGGCGCTGGACCCGCTGCGTATCGCGGCGGGCGAGACGGTTGCGGCGGAGGCGCTGGCCTGGGCCAAGCCGCGCCTGGCGGACGGGCCGGTGCTGATCTATTCCACGGCGCAGCCTGACGCCGTGCAACAGGCGCAGACCGCGCTGGGCGCTGCGCGGGCCGGCGTGCTGGTCGAGGACGCCATCGCACGGATCGCGGTGGGCCTGGCGGAGCAAGGGGTGCGCCAGTTGATCGTCGCGGGCGGCGAGACCTCGGGCGCGGTGGTGCAAGCGCTGGGTCTGACGCAACTGGCCATCGGTGAGCAGATCGATCCGGGCGTACCCTGGTGCGCCGGTCATGCGCAAGCGGTGCGGACGCGCATGAGCATCGCGTTGAAGTCCGGCAATTTTGGTGGCGCGGACTTCTTTACCCGGGCCTTTAGCCAGGGCCGGCGGCCGCCAGCGTGAGGCGCCGCGCGGCTAGCGGTGCGCCTGGCGCAGGCGCTTGGCTGCGTTGATCATATGCACGCGGGCGGCTTCGCGCGCGCCTTCCACGTCCTGGCGGCGGATGGCGTCGACGATGGCGATGTGTTCCTGCATCACCGCGCGCATCAGGTCGGCATGGCGCGCCTCGTTGCCGCGCGTGACGCGGGTGGCGGCTTCCAGGAACTGGCTGACGAACGCCAGCGTCGTGAGGAAATACGGATTGCCGGTGGCGCGGGCAATGCTGCGGTGAAAGGCGACGTCTTCCTTGACGCCGTCGCCGCCGTTGCCGACGGCCTGGGAGATCGCCGCCAAGGCGCCGTCGATCTCGGCCAGGTCGCGCTTGCTGCGCTGGGCCGCGGCCTGTGCGGCGATTTCGGTTTCCAGCGCGCGCCGTAAATCCACGATATGCAGCACCGCATCCAGCGACGATAGTTCGGCCGCATCGATGCGCAGCGCGCGGTTGCCGCCCAGGCCCGTGACGAAGACGCCGCTGCCCTGGCGCGCCTCGACGATGCCGTCCTGGCGCAACCGCGACACGGCCTCGCGGATGACCGTGCGGCTGACGCCGAACTGCTCGGCCAGGCGGGTTTCCGTGGGCAGTTTCTCGCCCGGCAGCACGCGGCCCTCGTCGATCTCGGCGAGCAACTGTTTGGCGACCGTGTCGGTCAGCGTGGGGGGCGTGTTGAGTCGGGGAAACGCCATGGAATGGGGCGGAGGCAAAGGGCGTTCCATGATACCCCGCGCGGTGTCACGCCGCCGCGCGCGCGGCGTTCAGGCAATCGATGAAGCACTGCGCCGCCGGCGTCGGCGGCGACTCGGCCCGCGTCAGGATCGATACCCGCGCCGCCGGTAGCGGATGCGCCAGCGGTATCACGCAAAGCGGATGCGGCACCAGCTCGCGGTGAAAGCCGTTGCGCACGAAGAAGCCCACCGCATCGCTTTTCGCCAGGATCGCCAGCGCGATCGCGATCGACTGGCACGGAATCACATCTGTCGGCGTGGGCAGGCCGCGCGACGCATAGGCCAGGTGCAGCAGATTGGTCGGCGTCTGGGTATTTCCCGGCATCAGCCACAGCAGGTCGCGTAGCTCGGCCAGATCGGTGGCATGGCGCAGGGGATGATCGGCCCGCGCGCCCACCACCAGCGGCAGCGTGAACAGGGTGGTGCGCGCAAAGCCGTCGTAATTGTTGCCGTCATATTCGGTTTGCACCACCAGGTCGTAGCGCCCGGCGTCCAGCTGTGCGTGGCTGTAAGGCGCCGCCACCTCATGGAACGCCACCGCCACGCGCGGCATGCGGGCGCGGAACGCGGCCAGCGCGTCGGGCAGTACCGTGAGCGCCGACGAACTGATCGCCAGGTTCAGCGTGCCGCCTTCACCGTCGCGCATCTGGTCGATGTCTTCCTGTGCCCGGCGCGCCTCCTGCAGGATCAGCACGGCGCGCTTGTGCAGCGCTTCGCCGTAGGGCGTCAGCTCAACCCCCTTGGCGCTGCGCCGCACCAGTTCGGCGCCCAGGCTTTGTTCCAGCTCGCGCAGGCTGCGCGTGGCAGCGGGTTGGGTGACGCACAGCGCGCGCGCCGCGGCGCGGATGCTGCGGTGTTCGGCGATCAGCACGAAGGCGCGCAGCTGGCGCAGGTTCATGGGAGCAGGCACGGTCTGGGATATAAGCAAAAGTCATCGCTGCTGCAAAAATACTGTCTTTCCCGTTTCGGTAGCCATCCGTATATTCACTAGGACTTGCGGTGCGCGGACTCCGGATACACGGGCCGGCAACCCAGGACCGGACATCAAGGGGAAAACATGTCTATCGCCATCACGGCCGGCGCGGGCGCACGCAGCCTGCACACACCGTCCATGCGCCGGCGCGTCATCGCCGGCACCACCATCGGCAACGCGCTGGAGTTCTTTGACTTCACCGTCTTCACCTTCCTGATGCTGGTCATCGGGCCGCTGTTCTTTCCCGCGGCCTCCAGCTATGGGCAACTGTTGCTGACCACGGCGACTTTCGGCGTGGGTTTCCTGATGCGGCCGGTGGGCGGCATGCTGATCGGTTCCTACGCCGACCGCCACGGCCGCCGCGCCGCCATGACGCTGACGTTGTGGTTGATGGGATTGGGTTGTGGGCTGATCGCCGTGGCGCCGACTTACGCGCAGATGGGGCTGGCGGGGCCGGTGATGATGGTGCTGGCGCGGTTGATCCAGGGTTTCGCCGCGGGCGGCGAGGTGGGCGCGTCGACCACGCTGCTGGTCGAGCATGCGCCGCCGTCGCGGCGTGGCTTCTATTCCAGCTGGCAGTTCGGCAGCCAGTCACTGGGGGTGGCGCTGGGTGCGCTGGTGGTGGGCGGCCTGACTGCTGCGCTGACCGCCGAGCAGATGCAGGCCTGGGGCTGGCGGCTGCCGTTCGTGATCGGCATCCTGACGGTGCCGGTGGGCGCATATATCCGCCGAAACCTGGAAGAGACGCTGACGACGGACGAAGATGACCATCGGCCGCGCGCCGCGGGCAACCAGCCCTTGCGTCGCATCTTCGCCGAGCACAAGACCGAGGTGGCCAAGGGTATCCTGCTGATGATCGGCGGCATGGTGTGCGCGCAGATCATCGGCTTCTACATGCCGTCCTATGCGCATCGCGAGCTGGGCTTGCCCGCCACGTCCACACTGTCGGCCAGCGTGGTGGTGGGTGCGGTGGGCTTTCTATTTGCGCCGCTGGTCGGCATGCTGGCGGATCGGGTGGGGCGCAAGCGGGTGATCTTCTGGTCGCGCGTGGTGACGGTGGCGGTGCTGCTGCCGTGCTTCCAGTGGCTGATCGCCGAGCCCAGCAGCGCGCGGCTGATGACTGTCGTGGCGTTGCTGTCGATACTGCTGGCATTGCAATCCGCGCCGGGCATCACCATGCTGCCCGAACTGTTCCCGAAGTCCGTGCGCACCACCGGCATGTCGGTGGTCTACGGATTGGGGATTTCGGTGTTCGGCGGTTTCGCCCAGTTCTTCGTGACGTGGCTGCTGCACGTGACCGGCAATCCCATGGCCCCCGCCTGGTACCTGATGGTGGCGGTGGCGATTTCCACGGTGGTGCTGTTCTGGATACGGGACCGCACCGGCGACGATATCGACAACCAGGAGACCTGATGCAATCCGCGACCCCCTATTTTTCCCGCAGCTACGCCCAGGCGCGCGAGCGCTTTGCCGCCGCGGCCCGGCCACTTGCCGCGCACTTCGCGTCCTATCCCATCGAGCCCAAGGGCCGCGAGGGCGAGGCGCTGGCCACCGACGTGGCGCTGATTGGCGATGCGGATGCGCGGCGGCTGCTGATCATGACCTCGGCCACGCACGGCGTGGAAGGCTTTTGCGGGTCGGGCTGTCAGCTGGCGCTGCTGGACGACGCCGACATGCTGGCGCGCGCCCGCCGGGCCGGCGTTGCCCTGTTGCTGGTGCATGCAGTGAATCCGCACGGATTTTCCTGGATCGCCCGCACCGATGAAGGCAACGTCGACCTGAACCGCAATGGCCAGCCGTTCGGCGAAAAACCCTTGCCCGAGAATCCCGGCTACGGGCAGATTCACGACCTGCTGCTGCCCGCGCAATGGCCGCCGACGGACACAAACCGCGCGCAGATTGGCGCTTATGTCGCCGAGCATGGCATGCCCGCGCTCAGGCAGGCGGTGACCCGGGGCCAATATACGCACGCGGACGGCCTGTTCTACGGCGGTGACCGTCCGGCGGCGTCGCTGCTGAACTTGCGGCGCATCCTGACCGAGCACGCGGCCCGTTACACACAGGTCGGCTGGATCGACGTGCACACGGGCCTGGGGCCGCGCGGGCACGGCGAGAAAATCTACGCCGGCCGCCGCGACGAGACCGAAGTGGCGCGGGCCCGGCGCTGGTGGGGCGCCGATGTCGCCGTGCCCTATCAGGGCACCTCCGCGTCGGTCGATATCACCGGCCATTTGGCGGGGCTGATCTACGACGCTTGCCCGGCCTCCGAGCCGACGCTGATGGCATTGGAGTTTGGCACGCTGCCCACGCAAGACGTGGTGGACGCGCTGCGCGGGCGCAATTGGCTGCGCGCGCATCCCGACGCCGATCCCGCGTTGCGCGACGAGATCTTGCGGACGACGCTCGAGGCCTTCTATTGCGATGCGCCGGATTGGCACGGCGCCATCCTGGGGCAAAGCCGCGTGGCGGTGCTGCAAGCCTTGTCCGGCCTGGAATCCTCGGGCGCCTGATGCCCTGAAGCCGAAGCGAGCCGATCCTGCGGATCGGCTTGATTTACTTTCAGAATGTTATATCATCCTTCAGCTATTTGTAATGATATAACATCCAAGAGAGTAACGATGAAAGGCAAAACGCTGGGGACTGCACGGGAAGACGGCAAGCGGGAAGGTGGCAAGGCCAAGGCTCGGCGGCTCGGCCGCTCGGGGACGCTCAAGCCCCTGATGTGTTCCTTGATGCTGGCCGCGCCGATGGCGCAGGCCGAAACCGAGGCGGATTCCAACCGCGCCAAGACCCTGGCGCCGATTACCGTGTCGGCCAACCCGCTGGGCCTGGACCTGAACAGCACCATGCTGCCGGCGTCCGTGCTGGAAGGCGACGAACTGATCGAACGCCGCGCGGGCACCCTGGGCGAGTCCCTGAAAAGCCTGCCGGGCGTCAATAGCGACACCTTCGGCGGCGGCGCGAGCCGTCCCGTGATCCGCGGCCAGACGGCGCCGCGCGTGAAGGTGCTGTCCGACGGCTCCGACGTGATGGACGCATCCGGCATTTCGCCCGACCATGCGGTGACGGTCGAGCCCCTGCTGGCCGAACGCATCGAGGTGCTGCGCGGGCCGGCCACCTTGCTGTATGGCGGCGGCGCCATCGGCGGCGTGGTCAACGTGATCGACAAGAAGATCCCCACCGCCGTGCCGGACAAGGGCGTGGAAATGGAAGCGGAACTACGCGGCGCCACCGGCACCAAGGAACGCGCGGGCGCCATCGGCATCACCGCCGGCGAAGGCCAGTTCGCGGTGCGGGTGGAAGGCATGAAGCGGCGAACCAGCGACTACGACGTGCCGGACTGGCCCGGCGGCAAGCTGGCCGGTTCTTACAGCGAATCGACGCAGGGCTCGGTGGGCCTGTCGTGGATTACACCGCGCGGCTATGTCGGCCTGGCGTTCACGCACCTGGAAAGCAAGTATGGCCTGCCCGGCCACAACCACGAATACGAAGGCTGCCACCCGCACGGCACGCACCTGCATTGCGGCGGCCATGATCATGGCGACGAGGAAGAAGGGCACGATCACGACCATGAACATGAGCACGGCGGCGTGCCCTACGTGAAGCTGCGCAGCGACCGCCTGGACCTGCGCGCCGAATACCAGGACCCGTTCGCGGGCTTCGAGAAGATCCGTGTGCGCGGCGGCCTGACCGACTATCAGCACGAGGAAATCGAAGGCGGCCAGGTCGGCACCCGTTTCAAGAACAAGGGTTACGACCTGAGGGTGGAGCTGCAGCACAAGCCGATAGCCGGCTGGCGCGGCGTGATCGGTGTGCAGAATGCCTACAGCGACTTCCGCGCCGATGGCGAGGAAGCCTTCCTGCCGCGCAGTCGCACCCGCTCGAACGGCTTGTTCGTGCTGGAGGAATACCAGCTGAACGACTGGCGTTTCGAGGTGGGCGCGCGCCAGGACTGGCAGCGCATCTCGCCGTCGGGCGGCGCGTCGCGCAGCAGCCTGTCGGGCACGTCGCTGTCCGCCGCCGCCATCTGGGATTTCGCGCCGCAGTATTCGGTGGCCCTGTCGCTGTCGCGCTCGCAGCGCCTGCCGACCGCGCAGGAGCTATATGCGGATGGCGTGCACCTGGCCACCAACACCTATGAATTGGGCAACGCGGGCCTGGGCCGCGAGACCTCGCACAACATCGACCTGACCCTGCGCAAGCATTCGGGCGACACGACGCTGTCGGCCAGTGTGTTCCACAACCGCGTCAAGAACTACATCTATGCGGACACGCTGGATCGCTATGAGGATTTCCGCCTGATCGAATACACGCAGCGCGATGCCGAATTCACTGGCGTCGAAGGCGAAATCCGCCATCAGTTCACACCGGTGTTTTCGGCCGCGGTGTTCGGCGATTACGTGCGCGGCAAGCTGACCGGCGGCGACGGCAACCTGCCGCGCATTCCGGCGGCGCGCGCGGGCCTGCGCGGCAACGTGAAGTGGCAGCAGTGGTCGGGCGGCCTCGAGTACGCGCGCGTGTTCTCGCAAAAGGACATCGCCTCGTACGAAAGCAGCACGCCGGGCTACAACCTGGTCAACGCCGTGGTGGCCTACCGCGGCCGCTACGGCGCGACGGGCTACGAAGTCTATCTGCGCGGTACCAACCTGCTGAACAAGCTGGCGTACAACCACGCGTCGTTCATCTCGTCGGTGGCGCCGCTGCCGGGCCGCAGCGTGATGCTGGGCATGCGCCTGACGTACTAGGGCCTGTGCGAGGGGCCTCTTCTAGCGTGAACAGGCCCTAGGCGATACCGCCGGGCCATGCGCCCGGCGATGGCCGCGGCGCGTGGCGGACCCGCGAGTCCGCGGTCCAGCATGGCGGGCAGGTGTGCTAATTTCCACGCATACCGCCCGCTACGGAAACCGCCATGCTGAAATTCGCCGCCAACCTGTCGATGATGTACACGGAACACGCGTTCCTGGACCGCTATGCGGCCGCTGCGGCGGACGGCTACGCGGGCGTGGAATGCATGTTCCCCTACGAGGCGCCGGCCGCCTTCGTGCGCGAGCGCATGGATGCCGCCGGCGTATCGCAAGTTCTGTTCAATGCGCCGCCCGGCGTCGCCTCGCGCGGCGAACGCGGGCTGGCCGCGCTGCCGGGCCGGCAGGACGAGTTCCGCGCCGGCATCGAGCAGGCGCTGAGCTATGCCACCGCGCTGTCCTGCGCGCAGGTCCATGTCATGGCGGGCCTGGCGCCCGAAGGCGTGGCGCGCGCCGAACTGCTGGATTGCTACCGGGAAAACCTGGATTGGGCCGCACGCCAGGCGCGTTCGGCGGGCGTGACGGTGCTGATCGAACCCATCAATACCCGCGATATTCCGGGCTATTTCCTTAACCGGCAGGATGAGGCGCACGACGTAGTGCTGGCCGTCAACGCACCCAACCTGAAAGTGCAGATGGACCTGTACCACTGCCAGATCGTCGAAGGCGACATCACCGCCAAATTGCGCCAATACCTGCCCACGGGGCGGGTTGGCCACCTGCAGATCGCCGGCGTGCCGTTGCGCCACGAGCCCGACCGTGGCGAACTGGACTATGGCTGGGTCTTCTCGGTGCTGCGCGAGCTGGAATACAGCGGCTGGATCGGCTGCGAATACCGGCCCGCGGCCGGCACCTCGGCCGGCCTGCGCTGGCTGGCCGCCGCGCGCGGGTAGACCGCCGCTGTCCGATGCGCCCGTAATGGTCTTTCCGGATGCCAACGGCGTGGTCCGCCGAAATATAATTAATGTGTTAACTATATAAAAACATCAGGAGACAACCGCATGTCCAGAAGAGGCTTTATTCGCCGCGCGCTGGGAACCGCAGCCGCCGTGGCGCTGGCTGCCGGCGCCGGGTCCGCGATAGCTGGCGAATTTCCCGACCATCCGATCCGCTGGCTGGTGCCGTTCAGTGCCGGGGGCGGTAGCGACCTGGCCACCCGCATCGTGGCCAAGCATGTCGGCGAAACGCTGGGCCAACCCGTGGTGGTGGAAAACCGCCCGGGCGCGGCCACCATTGTCGCGGCCCAGGAAACCGCCCGGGCCGCGCCCGACGGCTACACCCTGATGACTGCAGGCATGAGCACGCTGGCGCTGAACCCGTGGCTGTATAAGAAGCTGCCCTACGATCCCTGGAAGGACCTGAAACCTGTATCGACCCTGGTGGCGTTGCCCATCGTGCTGGTCGCGTCGCCCTCGTCCGACCTGGACAACATGCCCGAGGTGATGGCCTTCCTGACCCGTGGCAAGCAGGCCAGCTACGCCTCGCTGGGCGTGGGCAGCCCGCATCACCTGGCCATGGAGTTGTTCCTGTCTATGTTCGGCGGCAAGGCCGTGGCCATTCCCTACAAGGGCACGCCGCCGGCATTGCAGGACGTGGCCTCGGGCGTGGTGCCCTTGATGATGGCCGACCTGGCCGCGGCGCGGCCGCTGATCCAGGCGGGCAAGTTGCGCGCCATCGCGGTGCCCGCGATCCAGCGTTCGGAACAGCTGCCCGACGTGCCGACGTTCGGCGAATCGGGCGGCCCGCCGCTCGAGGCGACCGCCTGGCAAGGCGTGGTGGCGCCGGCCGGTACGCCTAAGGCGGTGGTCGACAAGCTCAGCCGCGCGATCGAGGCGGCGCTGAAGTCCCCCGAGGTAATCAAGCAACTGAAGCTGCAGGGCATGGAGCCCATGGGCAGCACGCCGCAGGCGTTCTTCGACTACGCGCACCAGGAATACACCAACTGGGGCGCCGTTATCCGGCAGAAAAATATTTCGGTGGATTGATGGCGCGGCGGGCGGGCCGGCGCCGCGTGGCGGCCCGGCCTTGACCCTGCCGTTATCCTGCCGCGGCTGCGCGGTTCTGACGCCGGGCCGTGGCGGCGCAGCCGGCGGACGCGATGATGATGCCGCAGATCGCCAGCCACTGGGTGCTGGACAGGTGCTCGTTCAGCACGATCACGCCGGCAAGGGCGCCCATCGCGGGCTCCATGCTGAGCAGCACGCCGAAGGTCTTTTGCGGCAGGCGGCGCAGCGCCACCATTTCCAGCGAATAGGGCAGCGCGCTGGACAGAATGCCGACGCCGATGCCGGCCAGGATCAGCTTGGGGTCCAGCAGCGCCATGCCGGCGTGGGCCGCTCCCACTGGCAGCGCGACCATGGTCGCCGCCACCAGCCCCAGCGACGTCGCCTGGCCGCCGTGCACGTTGCCCGCGATTTTGCCGAAGACGATGTACAGCGCCCAGCAGACGGCGGCGCCCAGCGCGAATGCGATGCCGACGGGGTCCAGGTCGTGCATCGATTGGCCGGTGGGAATCAGCAGCACCAGCCCGGCCAGCGCGCAGGCGATCCAGACGAAGTCGATCGCACGCCGCGACAGCACCACCGCCAGCGTCAGCGGCCCGGTGAATTCGATGGCGATGGCCACGCCCAGCGGCAGGGTGCGCAGCGCCATGTAGAACAGCAGGTTCATGCACGCCAGCGTCACGCCGTACAGCGCGATCTTGGCGGCATTGACGCGGGTCAGCGGAAAGCGCCACGGGCGCCAGAAGGCCACCAGGATGATCGCGCCGATGACGATGCGATAGGCCGTGGTGCCCTGCGCGCCCACTTCCGGAAACAGCGACTTGGCGAACGACGTGCCCACGCACAGCGAGGCCATGGCGGCGATCAGCGACAGGGTTGGCATCAGGGTGGAGGCGGACGCATTGCGTCCGTGGTCGATCGTGGCGGCAGTCATGGTGCTACATCTGCAAAGGTCAGGGGTTCAGGGTCAAGGCGGTGACGGAGAGCACGTACAGCGCCAGGGCAAGCATGATCGCGCCGAGCAGCCCTTGCTGCATGCGCAAGAACCAGGGGTTGCGCCCGACCCAGCCGCGGATGCGGGACGCGCCGTAGGCGAAGCAGCTGCCGTAGGGCAGGCTCAGCGCCTTCATGGTGACGCCCAGCACCAGCATCTGGATCCAGACCGGGCCGTTGTCGGGCGTGGTGAACTGGGGCAGGAAGGCGATCATGAACAGCAGCACCTTCGGGTTCAGCAGATTGGTCATGAAGCCCTGCCAGAACGCGTCGCGGGCATCGCCGGGGCGCGCGGCCAGGGAGACATCGGCATCGCGGGCGCAGCGCAGCATGGCCTTGACGCCCAGATACCCCAGGTACAGCCCGCCGGCCGCCTTGATGGCCAGGAACAGCGTCGGAAACGCCTGCAGCACCGACGCCAGCCCCAGCACCACGGCGGGCACCTGGATGAACCCCGCCGCGACGTTGCCCAGCACGCTATGGAACGCCGGGCGGAATCCCTGCGTCATGCCTCGCGACAGCGTCAACGCCATGTCCGGCCCGGGAGTGAGTTTGAGCGCCGCGTCGGCGGCCAGGAAAAGCAGGAAAAGCTGGAGTGACGGCATGGGAGTCGGGCTGCGCCTGACCGCGAGGGCGGCCAGAGGGTTCCCAGTGTAAGCAAGCCGGCTGATTATTTCCTGCACCGGGCGGGTCCGAAATGAAGTTTCCCGTCGAAATCGCGGCGGATCGCGCGGCGCGCCCGATTAGAATCCTTGGACAGGCCAGCGCCGCCTGGACCGCCGCAGTCCGAGAGCCTCATGGAACTAGACGATTTCGACCTACAGATCCTGCAAAGCCTGCAGGAAGACAACCAACGCACCAGCCAGGAAGTGGCCGAACGCGTGAACCTCTCGCCCGTGTCGTGCCTGCGCCGCATGAAGCGGCTGCGCGAATCCGGCGTGATCCTGAACGACGTGGCGGTGGTGGACCCGGCCGCGGTGGGCCGGGGCATCATGATGATGGTGCTGGTGTCGCTGGAGAGCGAACGCGCCGACAAGTTGGACCACTTCAAGCGGGCCATGCAGAACGCGCCCGAGATCATGCAATGCCTGGCGGTGACGGGCGAGGTCGATTTCGTGGTCACCATCACCGTGCGCGACATGGCGGAATACGACGTCTTCGCGCAGCGTCACTTCTGGGGCGACCCCAACGTGAAGCGCTTTTCCACGCTGGTGGTGATGAGCCGCGTGAAGTACGGCTTGACCGTGCCGATGGGGCGGCCGGAAGAGGGCTAGTTCGGGGTGGGCGCGCCAGGCCTGGGCGGTCGCATGCCAGAGGGCAGGCACTGCGGTTTCCGCGTCATTGCCCGCACGCCGGGGCAGCGCTAGACTGGCCGCTTCCCGTTTCTCTTTCGCGTATCTCGCCATGGCATTGCATAGCTGGCTGATCTACCTGGTTGCCGTGACCGGCCTGTCGGTCACGCCAGGCCCCAACACCTTGCTCGCGCTGACCCATGGCGCCCTGCATGGCCACCGCAAGGCGCTGTGCACCATCGCCGGCGGCGCGGTGGGTTTCATTCTGCTGATCGCCCTGTCGATGCTGGGTATCAGTGCGCTGCTCAAGACGTGGGGGCCGGCGCTGACGGTGCTGAAGTCGGCCGGCGGCGCTTACCTGATCTGGCTGGGCATCCAGCTATGGCGCGCGCCCGCCGTGCAGTTGCGTCCGGCGCCGAACGCGCCTCGCCTGCGCGGCACGCGCATGTTCAGCCAGGGCTTCCTGTCGGCCATCTCCAACCCGAAGGCGCTGCTGTTCTACGGCGCGTTCCTGCCGCAGTTCATCGACCCGGCGCGCAGCCTGTTCACGCAGTTCGTGATCATGGCGGCCACCTTCGCGGTGATCGAGTTTTTGGTGGAGTACGTGTTGGCGCGCCTGGCGCATCGCGTGCGGCCGTGGCTCGAACGCAGCGGCCGGCGGTTCAATAAGGTGTGCGGTGGCCTGTTCGCCGCGATGGGCGTTGCCTTGCCGGGGTCTTGATGGGTTTGGATGGGTCTGGATTTCAGCGGCCGCAATGCAAAAGCCCGGCTCCTTGGAGCCGGGCTTTTTAATTCTGGTGGCCTGGGGCGGAATCGAACCACCGACACAAGGATTTTCAATCCTCTGCTCTACCGACTGAGCTACCAGGCCAACGAAGTCCGCAACTATACACAATTTTTTGGACTTGTGCCAGTCAGCGCGAAAAAACTTCAAATATTTTTCGCATCGGTTGCGAGAGGCGGCGATTTGTTGGGCGCAAGGCACGCCAGGGTGCGACCCAAGGTCGCGGCCGAAGGGCCGGTTGGTCCGGGGATAACCCGCAGGGGTATAATCGTTAGCGGTCTGCTGTTACATGCGTGCTGTACCGCATGACCGCAGGGACCACCGCTCTTATTACTCACGGCCTCGTCCTTTACATGTCGGTAGCTGTCCTCGCCTTCGGTCTGAATCACACGTCCGCGCCGGTTTCGGTTCGCGAACGCGTGTCCATGCCCGTTGATCTGGTCAAGCCCGCGCTCGAAGGCCTGCGTTCTGCGTTTGGCGGATCGGTGCGCGAAGCGGCCATCCTGTCGACCTGTAATCGTACCGAGATCTATTGCGCCGCCGACGGCCACGTGGCCGACAAGCTGCCCGCTTGGCTGGCCGAGCACAATCGCCTGGATGCCGGCACCCTGCGTCCGCACCTGTACCATCACCATCAAGACGACGCCGTGCGTCACGCCTTCCGCGTGGCCAGCGGCCTGGATTCCATGGTGCTGGGTGAAACCCAGATCGTCGGCCAGATGAAAGACGCCGTGCGCGCCGCCGGCGAGGCGGGCGCGTTGGGCACGCTGCTGCACCAGATGTTCCAGCGCACCTTCTCGGTGGCCAAGGAAGTGCGATCGCAAACCGCCATTGGCGCGCAGTCGGTGTCCATGGCCGCCGCGGCGGTGCGCCTGGCCGAACGCGTGTTCGGCAATCTGGACCAGGCCCGCACGCTGTTCATCGGCGCGGGAGAAATGATCGAACTGTGCGCCACGCACTTTGCCGCGCAGCGTCCGCGCAGCATGGTGGTGGCCAACCGCACGGCCGAACGCGCCGAACTGCTGGCCAACCGTTTTTCGGCCAGCACCATGAAGCTGTCGGACCTGACCGACCGGCTGTCCGAATTCGACGTGATCGTTTCCTGTACGGCCAGCTCCCTGCCCATCCTCGGGCTGGGGATGGTGGAACGGGCCACGCGCCTGCGCCGCCACCGCCCCATGGTCATGATCGACCTGGCCGTGCCGCGCGACATCGAACCCGAAGTCGGCCGCCTGGACGACGTCTACCTGTATTCCGTGGATGACCTGGGCCGCCTGGTGCAAACCGGCACCGACGCGCGCCGCGCCGCCGTCGTGCAGGCCGAGGCCATCATCGAAACGCGCGTCCAGGGCTTCATGCACTGGATGCAATCGCGCGAAGTGGTGCCCGTCATTCGCGACCTGCACCAGGCCGCCGAAGATGTGCAAGCCGCCGAACTTGAACGCGCCCGGCGCCTGCTGGCGCGCGGCGAATCGCCCGAGGCCGTGCTCGAACAGCTGGCCCACGGCCTGACCCAAAAGTACCTGCATGGTCCGCTGGCGGCGTTGAACCGCAGCGAAGGCGACGACCGCAAGCAACTGCTTGCCTGGATGCCGCGCCTGTTCCCCGGCCGCGACTCGCGCCGTTAGCGGCGCTGTCCCACGCCCCGCTTCCCGGCGGGCGTTCGTGTTGTGGGCGCCCGCCATGTCGTTTTTCCCCTTGATACCCCCCTTATGAAATCTTCCATGCGTAGCCGGCTGGAGCATCTGTGCCACCGCCTCATCGAGGTGGACGCGCTGCTCGCCGAACCGGAAACCGCGTCCGTCATGGACCGCTTTCGCAAGCTGTCGCGCGAACGCGCCGAGCTCGAGCCCGTGGTCGAGGCGTTCAACGCCTTCGTGCGGGGCGAGGAAGACCTGGCGGCGGCCCAGGAAATGCTGTCGGACCCCGAACTGAAGGCGATGGCCGAGGACGAGATCAAGACCGGCCGCGTCAAGCTGGAATCTCTGGAGGCGGCGCTGCAGCTGTTGCTGCTGCCGCGCGACCCCAACGACGGACGCAGCGTGTTCCTGGAAATCCGCGCGGGTACGGGCGGCGACGAAAGCGCGCTGTTCTCGGGCGACCTGCTGCGCATGTACACGCGCTACGCCGAGCAGCGCGGCTGGCGCGTCGAGCTGATGTCCGAAAGCGCGTCGGAACTGGGCGGCTACAAGGAAGTGATCGCGCGCATCGACGGCGATGGCGCCTACGGCCGCCTGAAGTTCGAGTCGGGCGCGCACCGGGTGCAGCGTGTGCCCGCGACCGAAGCCCAGGGCCGCATCCATACGTCGGCCTGCACGGTGGCGATCATGGCCGAGGCCGACGAGGCGTCGGAAATCGTGATCAACGCCAGTGACCTGCGCATCGATACCTTCCGCGCCAGCGGCGCCGGCGGCCAGCACATCAACAAGACCGATTCGGCCGTGCGCATCACGCACTTGCCGACCGGGCTGGTGGTGGAATGCCAGGACGACCGCTCGCAGCACCGCAACAAGGACAAGGCCATGCAGGTGCTGGCCGCGCGCCTGAAAGACAAGGAAACCCGCGAGCGCCAAAGCAAGGAAGCGGCCGAGCGCAAGAGCCTGATCGGTTCGGGCGACCGTTCCGAGCGCATCCGCACGTACAACTTCCCGCAGGGCCGCGTGACCGACCACCGCATCAACCTGACGCTGTACAAGCTGCAGCAGATCATGGAAGGCGACCTCGAGGAATTGACCGGCGCGCTGATCGCCGAACACCAGGCCGAGCAGCTGGCGGCGCTGGGCGACGACCTCTGACGCGCCGCGCCGCCATGACCGCCCAGATCAAGAGCCTGCTGCTGGACGACCGCCTGCCGCGCCTGGAAGTGCGCATGCTGCTCGAACACGTGCTGGCCAAGCCGCGCGCCTGGCTGCTGGCGCACGATACCGATCCGCTGACGCCGGAGACGGCCACGGCCTACGAGGCGCTGGCACAGCGCCGCCTGGCGGGCGAGCCGATGGCGTATCTGGTGGGCCAGCGCGAGTTCATGGGGCATGTGTTCCGGGTGACGCCCGACGTGCTGATTCCACGTCCCGATACCGAGGTGCTGGTGGAAACGGCGCTGGAATGCGTGGCCGGACTGGCCGCGCCCGCGGTGCTGGACCTGGGCACCGGCAGCGGTGCGATCGCGATTTCCATCGCGTTGGCGCGCCGCGATGCGCGGGTGATGGCCAGCGACGTCAGCGCCAAGGCGCTGGCGGTGGCCGCCGCCAACGCCTGGGAGTTGACGGCATCGCTGCGCTTCGTGGAAGGCAGCTGGTACGACGCCGTGCCGGCGGGCGAGGGCTTTGACCTGATCGTGTCGAATCCGCCCTATGTCGCCAGCGACGATCCGCACCTGGGCCAGGGCGACGTGCGCTTCGAGCCGCGCGGCGCGCTGACGGACGAGGCCGACGGCCTGCAAGACCTGCGCCGCATCGTGGCAGGCGCGCATCGCCATCTGAAGGCGGGTGGCTCGCTGTGGATAGAGCACGGCTGGGACCAGGCCGAGGCGGTGCGGACGCTGCTAGCGGCGGCGGGCTTTGACGACGTGCACAGCCGCCATGACCTGGCGGGCATCGAGCGTATTTCCGGTGGGCGCTGGCCGAGCCGCCGCTGACGCGGGATCTGGCGCTGCCTCGGGGGACTCGCTGCCCTTGGCCCCGGCGCCGCCCGGCCGATTTGTAACTGCCGGCCGCCCCATTTCCGGATCCGGGCGGGGGGATTCGGGGCGGTTTTGCCGCCTGTACCTATAATTGGCGTATTCCGTTATGCCTGTCCAAGAGACCACCATGAGCGACGTTCAAGAATTCATCCGCGAAACCGTGACCCAGCACCCCGTGGTGCTGTTCATGAAGGGCACTGCCCAGTTCCCGCAATGCGGCTTTTCCGGCAAGGCCATCCAGATCCTCAAGGGCTGTGGCGTGAAGAAGCTGGTCACCGTGAATGTGCTGGAGGACGACGAAGTCCGCCAGGGCATCAAGGAATTCTCCAACTGGCCCACGATTCCGCAGCTGTATGTGGCTGGTGAATTCATCGGCGGCTCGGACATCATGAACGAGATGAACGAATCCGGCGAACTGAAGACGCTGCTGGAGCAATCCGGCGCCACGGCCTGATCCCGTGAGGCGTCTGGTTATCGGCATCACGGGGGCCACGGGCTCTCTCTACGCGGTGCGCATGCTGCAGGCGCTGCGCGGCGTGGACGATGTCGAGACGCACCTGGTGGTGTCGGCGTCGGGCGTGCTGAACATCAAGCACGAGCTCGATGTCAGCCGCCATGATGTCTACGCACTGGCCGACCACGTGCACAGCGTGCGCGACGTGGGCGCCACGCTGGCCAGCGGCGCGTTCCAGACGGCGGGCATGGTCATTGTGCCGTGTTCGATGCGCACGCTGGCGGCCGTGGCCCACGGCCTGTCGGATAACCTGATCACCCGTGCGGCCGACGTGACCTTGAAAGAACGCCGGCGCCTGGTGATGATGGTGCGCGAAACCCCCTTCAACCTGGCGCACCTGCGCAACATGACGGCCGTGACCGAAATGGGCGGCATCGTGTTTCCGCCGCTGCCGGCGTTTTATCACCGCCCCGCCAGCATCGAGGAAATGGTGGACCACACCGTGGCCCGCGTGCTGGAACTGTTCGATATCCACGTGCCTGGCCCGCACTGGGAAGGCACGAAGTAAGTGGCGCGGCGGCCAGCGCCGCTGCGGCAAAATCTATTCGACCAGTCCCAGCCCGTTCAGCGCGGCCAGGTTCTCGGGCCAGCGGCGGGCGCGCGCATTCTGCAATTCGATACGCGCCCAGGCCATCCAACCAGCCCATTCGATGCGCTTGTCCCAGGCGGTGCCCCAGGCTTGCAGCGCGGCCAAGCCTGCCGTGGCATGGTGCTCTGCCGCGTCAAAGTCGCCAGCCGTCAAGGCAAGCTGGGCCAGCAGCAGGCGCGGCTCGCCCACCCACGGATTGTGTTCGACCGCGGCTTCGAGCATGTGGCGGGCGCTGTCCATTTCGGTCAGCGGTTGCATACGCGTGACGACCTGCCAGTACAGGGCGCTGGCGGCGGCTTCGTCGCGCGGCGTGAGCGTGGCGCGGCAGTGGTCGAAGGCGGGGGGCACGGGAATGCCGGTGCCCGCCGGCAGCGTGGCGAGCGGTGCCAGCAGGTGCGACAGCATCGACAGGATGTTTGACGGCGGCTTGAGCGGCCCCGGCCACAGCGACGCGGCCCAGTTCGTCTTCAGATCGCGGCGCTGCTGCTGCGGATAGCCGGCGAAGATTTCGTCTTGCCAGCTGTGCCATTGTTCGCCGATGTCGGCGGCCGACACCACGATGAAGGCGGCGACCTGGCGCGGCGTGAAGGTGAAGACCTGGCCGTCGGCGCTTTCGAGCGTCAGGCCATCGGGGCCCGCGCCCTGGCCCTGCAGCACGGCCTGGACGAACTTGGTGCGCGGCATGGCACAGAACAGGCTGACCCATTCTTCGGCTTCGGCGCCCAGCACGTCTCGCAGGGTGTTGCGCTCGCGTTCGCGGTCGAACAGGGTCAGGTCGACGTATTCGTTGCCGTAGACGCTGTGGAACAGGCCCAGCAGGCGGACTTCGCGCGGCTGGTTCCAGAGCGTGAGGGTGCGGTAGACGCCCAGCAGGTGATGCTTGAAGGTGCCGGCCTTGTGCCAGTCTTCGCCAGCGCTGCGGGCAAACAGCAGGTCGAGCAGGACGGGCAGGTCGGCATCTACCGCGGCGTAGTGGTCGGCCAGCAGGGCGCGGGCGTGTGGATGAAGGTCGGTAGGGGTGGACATGGGCGTAGCAGGTAATGGGATACAGCCGCTATTGTGTCGCGCTGGCGCAGGCTTGTCATGGCGGCGCGTCTTATATGCGTTCATGCATATAAATATGAAAATTCATCGCTTCCGGTTTTGAAGCGCGGTCACTAGAATCCGGGGCTTCCTTTACTCGTTTGCCTCGTCGGGACTTTTCATGCGCCTACGCCACACCCTGGCCGCCCTTGCCACTTTTATCGGATTCGCCGCCGCCGCGCCGGCCCTGGCGCAGGACGCCGAACTGAAGGTCGGCGTGACCGTCGGCCCGCATGCACAGATCGGCGAAGTGGTGCAGCAGGTGGCCGCCAAGCAGGGCCTGAAGGTCAAGCTGGTGGAGTTCAGCGATTTCATCCAGCCCAACGCCGCGCTGGATGCCAAGGAACTGGACCTGAACATCTACCAGCACAAGCCTTTCCTGGAATCGCAGAACAAGGCGCGCGGCTACAAGCTGGTACCGGTGGCCACGGCGGTGGTGCAGCAGATGGGCATCTATTCCAAGCGCGTGAAGTCGCTGGACGAGCTCAAGCCGGGTGCCAAGGTGGCGATCCCCAACGACCCGACCAACGGGGCCCGCGCGCTGCTGGTGCTGCAGGCCGCCAAGCTGATCAAGCTGAAGGACGGCGTGACCGTGACGGCATCGCTGTTCGATGTGGTCGAGAATCCCAAGAACCTGAAGTTCGTCGAGATCGAAGCGGCGCAGCTGCCGCATTCGCTGGCGGATGTGGACGCCGCCGCCGTGAATTCGGCTTACGCGATTCCGGCCGGCCTGTCGCCCGCCAAGGACGCGCTGGCGCTGGAAAGCAAGGACGCCCCGTTCGCGGCTGTGGTGATCGCCGCTCGTGAAGACAACAAGAACGACCCGCGCGTCGCGCGTTTCATCAAGGCCTACCAGTCCGAGGAAGTGAAGGCGTTCGTGGCCAAGCAGTTCCCTGGCGCGTACACCACGTCCTGGTAGACGCTGCGCCTATGTCCTCGCTGACGATCTATCCGCAGGATGACCCGGCCGCCGCATCGACGAGGCCGGCGAGATCCGGCGCGAGCTGGCCGCCATCGGCGTGACTTTCGAGCGCTGAGTGCCTTCGGCGCTTGCCGCGTTTTGTGCCCAGCCCTACGCGTACTTGCCCGTCAGTCCGCCATCGACCAGCAATTCCGTGCCGGTGATGTAGGAGGCCTCGTCCGACATCAGGAACGCCACTGCGTTGGCGACCTCCCAGGGCGTGCCCATGCGGCCCATCGGCACCTGTCGGTCGCGCGCCGCGCGGGCCGCTTGCAGGTCGTCGGCATCGAACATGCGCGCCACGTTCTTGGCCACACGCGGCGTGTCGATCAGCCCGGGAATCACCGTGTTCACGCGTATGCCATCGGCGGCGTATTGCTGGGCCGCCATGCGCGCGAAATGAATCACGGCCGCCTTGCTGACGCTGTAGGCCAGGTGTGGATAGCCGGTGTAGCGAATGCCGGCGACGGAAGACACGGTCACGATGGCGCCGCCGCCCTGGGCGCGCATGAGCGGCGCGAGCAGGCGCGTGGCGATAAGCAGGCTCGTGACGTTGACGCGTTGGATGCGGTCCCAGTCCGGCAGCGAAATGTCTTCCGGGCCGCCTACCTGGCCGATGCCGGCGTTGGCTTGCAGCGCGTCGATGCGCCCATAACGGCGCAGCGCCGCATCCACCGCCGCCTGCATGGCATCCGGGTCGGCCACGTCGGCCTGCACCGGCAGGGCGCTGCCGCCGGCCTGCGCGACCTCGTGCGCCGCATCTTCGGCCGCCGCCAGGCTGGCGTCCAGCGCGACGATGGCGGCGCCCTGGCGCGCCAGCGTCACGCAGCTGGCCTTGCCGATGCTCCAGCCGGCGGCCGACGCGCCGGCGCCCGCCACCAGCACGACCTTGCCCGCCAGGCGGGCGCCGGGTGTCGCGGGCGCGGGTGTCATGACGCGCCCCCGCCGTTCTGGTGCGACTTGCCCTTGCCGACATACGGAATGGCGTGGTCGATGGTTTCCCAGATGTAGCGGCCGGAGGGGCTTTGCTGCTCTTCGGCGATGTGCGACACCAGGCCGGCGGCGCGCGAGATGACGGCAAAGCCGCGCATCAGCGCCGTGGGCACGCCGATTTCGCTGAGCAGCGCGGCCACCGCGCCGGTGGCGTTGATGGTGATGTGCTTGCCGTAGACCGCGTTCACCGCCGAGGCCAGCAGGCGCAAGGCCTTGAGCGAGTCGCCCGGCAGATCCGGCTCGGCCTCGGCCAGCGCCAGCAGCTTGATCGAGCGCGGATCGTCGGGTTTGTGCAGGTGGTGGCCGAAGCCGGGCAGCGCCTGGCGGCTTTGGCGGAATTCGCGGGCGATCGCCTGCGCTTCCGATGCGCCATCGGCGGCCTGGCGGATGCGGTCCAACAGGCGCGAGCAGTTTTCCATGGTGCCCACGAACTGGCTGCCCACCGCCATCAGGCCGGACGCCACCGCGCCCTGCAGGTTTTCGGGGGCGCTCATGTAGATCAGCCGCGTGGCGATGGCGCTGGGCGTCATGCCGTGTTCCATCAGCGTGACCAGCACGGCGTCCACGATGCGTATGTCCACTGGCCGCGCTTCGCGTCCCAGGATCTGCATGATCATCACGTCGGTGAAGCTCTTCTTGCCGATCAGGTCCTCAACTAGGTCGACATCGCGGTACGACATGCCGGTCAGATGATGGGCGCACAGGCGGGTTTCGGGGGTGTTCATGGCGTCTCCTTCAGAGCCGCGTCGCGCACGGCGTTTTTCAGTACCTTGCCGACGGGCGAACGCGGCAGGCTGGCGTGGATATGGATCTGCTTGGGCGTGGCCACCGGGCCGAGCAAGGCACGCACGTGGGCCTTGAGCGCGTCGGCGTCGGCGGCCGCGCCGGGATGGAATTGCACGGCGGCGTGGACGGCTTCGCCCCATTTGTCGTCGGGCAGGCCGAAGACCGAGCATTCGTACACCGCCGGATGTGCGGACAGGGCGTTCTCGACGTCCACGGGGTACACGTTGAAGCCGCCGGTGATGATGACGTCGCGCAGCCGGTCTTTCAGGAACAGATAGCCGCGCGTGTCGATCAGGCCGGTGTCGCCGGTGTGCAGCCAGCCGTCGACAATGGTTTCGGCGGTTTTCTCGGGCAGGCGCCAGTAGCCGGACATCACCAGGTCGCCGCGCACCACCACTTCGCCGATCTCGCCGCGTGGCAGCAGCGCGCCGTCCGGCGCCATGATGGCGACGTCCGACAGCCAGGTGACGCGGCCGACCGAGGCGCGGTTTGCGGGCGTTTCCAGGTCGGCGGGCCGCAGCACTGTGACGATCTGCGGCGCCTCGGTTTGGCCATAGGTGGTGCCCAGCACCGGGCCGAAGAAGTCGCGCGCGCGTTCGATTTTTTCGGGCGGCATGGGCGCGCCGCCATAGATCAGGTTGCGCAGCCGCGGGAAGTCGGCGCGCGAGACGCCGGGCTGCGCCATGATCATGTAGATCAGGGTGGGCGGCATGAAGCTCAGCGTGCCGCCACGTTCACGGAACGCCGCGGTGATGGCCGCGGGCGTGGCGGCATCGAGCAGCACGTGCGCGCCGCCGCTGGCCAGCACTGGCAGCAGATAGGTGCCCGTGCCGTGGGTGACGGGCGCGGCAACCACATAGCGGTCGTCGGGGGTCAGCCCCCAGCTGGTGATCTGGTTGATGATGCCGGCGTTCCAGGCGTGATAGGGCTGCATCACGCCTTTGGGCAGGCCGGTGGTGCCGCCGGTGAATTTGATGGCCTGGGTGGCCTCGCGCGGCAAGGCGTGGCGCAGCGGCTCGCGGCTGGCGCCGCGCGCCAGCAGCGTATCCACGGCAGTGCCGGTTGCGTCAGGCCCCAGGCTGATGCGCTGGCCCACGCCGGCGGGCACCAGCGGTTCGCCGGCCGCATCGACGATGACAATCGATGGTTCGGTGGCATCCAGGATGCGGCCGATTTCGCGCGCGGTGCTGCGATAGTTCAGCGGCACCCAGATCTTGCCGCTGGCCAGCACCGCCAGCAGTGCCAGGATATGGCGGCTGGAGTTGCCGGCGCACAGGGCCACGCGGGTCTGCGGCGCCGGGTCCAGGTCCTGCAGCGCGGCCGCCAGCGCCCGCACGTCCGCGGCCAGCCGTGCATACGTCACCTGACCCTCGGGCGCATCCAGCGCCACGCGGTCCGGGTATTGCTCGGCGGCGCGGAAGAAAAAGTCGATCGGGTACACCCTCTACTCCTCAGTTGGCTTTGATGTCGGCGCTCTTGACCACGGCGCCCCATTTGTCGATTTCGCTGGCGATCATCTTGGCGAAGGTCTCCTGCGTGTTGGGCGGTTGCGGGGGGTAGAAACCGGATTGCTTGTAGGACGCTTGCAGCGCAGGATTGGCCAGGGC
Organism: Achromobacter sp. UMC71; assembly: GCF_014170305.1. Lineage (GTDB taxonomy): Bacteria > Pseudomonadota > Gammaproteobacteria > Burkholderiales > Burkholderiaceae_B > Achromobacter. The sequence continues at coordinate 81,233 of NZ_LZZT01000004.1, read as the reverse complement.
CTTGTTCATGGCCTGGTTCAGACGGTCGACGACGGCCTGCGGCGTGCCGGCGGGCGCCATCAATCCAAACCAGGACTCCACGTCGAAGCCGGGCAGGCCGGACTCGGCTAGCGTCGGCACGTCGGGCACGGCCGGCAGGCGCTGCGGCGAGGTGACGCCGATGGCGCGCAGCTTGCCCGCCTGCACGTGCGGCAGCGACGACGGCAGGTTGTCGAACATGGAATCCACCTGGCCGCCCAGCAGGTCGGCCACGGCCGGGCCGCTGCCGCGATAGGGCACGTGCAGGATGTCGGTGCCAGTGCGCATCTTGAACAGCTCGCACGACAGGTGGATGGACGAGCCGCTGCCCGACGAGGCGCAGGTCAGCTTGCCGGGGTTCTTCTTGGCGTAGGCGATGTATTCCTGCACGCTCTTGATTGGCACCTTGGGATTGACCACCAGGATGTTCGGAATGGTCGCCAACAGGCCGATGGGCTTGAAGTCTTTGACGAAGTCGTAATTGAGCTGGCTGTACAGCGTGCGGTTGATGGTGTTGGCGATGGAGCCGACATACAGCGTGTAGCCATCGGGCGCGGCGCGCGAGACGATCTCGGCGCCGATGTTGCTGTTGGCGCCGGTCTTGTTCTCCACCACGATGGTCTGGCCCAGTTCTTCGGTCAGGGCCTTGGCCACCAGGCGGGCGACGATGTCGGTGGCGCCGCCGGCGGCGTAGCCGACCACCAGCGTCACGGGGCGTTCGGGGTAGGGCTTGGCGGCAGAGGCGGCGCCGCACAGCGTCAGGGCGCTGGCCAGGGCCGCCGCGGCGGCGGTGAGCCGCTTGCTGAATGTCTTCATGGTTGTCTCCGTCCTATTTGTCTAATATTTGGACAGATCTTTGCCTGCCCCACTTCATATTGGGCTTTGATAGGCGCGTCATCAACGCAAGGTGTCCAGAAAATGAACAAGATGGAGACGGAAGGAGACGGCCCCCGGGTATTGCGGCGCGGGCTGCGGGTGCTGGGCGTGCTGCGCCAGGCCGGCGCCGTCGGTATGCACGTCACGGACATTGCGCGGGCGGCGGGCATGCAGCGGTCCACCGTGTACCGCTACCTGGATGTGCTGGCCCAAGAGGGCTATGCGTTGCGCGAGGCCGATGCGCCGCGCTGGCGCATGGCGGAGCTGGGCGTGATGATGGCCGGCGACCCGCACGCCCAGGCGGTGCGCAGCCTGCGGCCCGTGCTGCGGCAGATCAGCGACGTCAGCGGCGATTCGGCCTTTCTGATCTGCCGGGCGGGGGGCGATTCGCTTTGCCTGCATCGCGAGGTGGGCAACTATCCAGTGCAGGTGCTGGCCGTGACCGTGGGGCATCGCCAGCCGCTGGGGGTGGGGGCGGCCGGGCTGGCGCTGCTGGGGGCGTTGCCGGCGGACGAGGCCGACGAGGTGATCGCGCAGAACGAGCAGGCGCTGCGGGCTTACGGCGGCATGACGGTGGCGCAGATGCGGCGCCTGGTGGAGAACACCCGCGATCGCGGCTGGGCGGTGGTGGGCAACGCCGCGGTGCCGGGCGTGCTGGGCGTGGGGGTGGCGCTGTGCGATGCCAGCGGCTATCCGCGGCTGGCGGTCAGCGTGTCCAGTCTGATCAGCCGCATGCAGGCGCCGCGCCAGCGCAGCATTGCCGATCTGATCCGCGCGCAGCTGGCGCAGGACGAGATCAAGCGAGAGCGTTGGACGATGCCGGGCGAGCAGGCCTGACGGCGATCAGGCCTGCGTCGACCCGGGCAGCGGGGAATCAGGCCTGGGCCGGCGCCGGAGCGCGGTAGGTCTTCTGGTAGTGGACCGTGAAGGTCTTGAACGCCTCCAGCGCCTTGCGCGGGTCATGGCCCGGCTTGACCAGGAAGCTGTCGAAGCCGACGCGCGCCTGGTAGTGGATGGTGTCGATCATCACGTCGCCGACGGCACGCAACTCGCCCGTCCATTGGTAACGGGTGCGCAGCAACTGGGCCAGCGAATAGCCGCGGCCATCGGTGTAGACGGGAAAGTCCACCGCGATGAAGGCGATGCCGGCGGGGTTGAGCGTGCCGTCGGCGTCGAGCAGGTCGCGCAGGTCGGCATCGGGCGCCAGCAGCACGGCCACCGGGTGCTGGTGGCGGCGCAGCGTGGCGTGCGAAGCCTTCCAGGTGGCCAGCGGCACGATCCAGCCGGGTTCGTCGCTGGGCACCTGGCCTTCGGCCGCCACTTCGGGTTCGGGCACGAAGGTGCGCGCGGTGTCGGCTTGCAGCCGGCCGTTGCGGATCAGGTGCGGGCCGGGCGCGTCGTGGGCGTAGAGCTCAGACATGGGCGGCCTCCTGGGCGGGCTTGGCGAAGGCAGGGTCGGCATACACGTCCTGCTTGAAGGGGTCGATACCGACGCGGTCCACCACGTCGATGAAGCGTTCTTCCTCGCTGTCGCGCAGGCCCAGGTAGGTCTGGATCAGGCGGTCGACCACGCCGGGCACCTGGTCGCGGGCGAACGACGGGCCGATGATGCGGCCGATGGCGGCGCCGCCGCCCTTCGTGGATTCAATGTCGGGCAGAGGCTTGGCAGCGCCGTTCTGGCGTCCGCCGATGGTGACCTGGTACCACTCCTCGCCGGCCTTATCCACGCCCAGGATGCCGATGTGGCCCACGTGGTGGTGGCCGCAGGAGTTGATGCAGCCTGAGATGTTCAGGTCCAGCTCGCCGATCTCGAACAGATAGTCCAGGTTGTCGAACTGGCGCTGGATGGCTTCGGCCACGGGGATCGAGACGGCATTGGCCAGCGCGCAGAAATCCCCGCCCGGACAGGCGATGATGTTGGTCAGCAGGCCCACGTTGGCCGTGGCCAGGTTCAGCGCTTCCAGCTTGCCCCACAGCTCGTGCAGGCGCGCGCGGCGCACGTCGGCCAGGATCAGGTTCTGCTCATGCGACACGCGCAGTTCGCCAAAGCCGTATTCGTCGGCCAGGGCGGCCACCGCGTCCATCTGGTCAGCGGTGATGTCGCCCGGCGGCACGCCGGTGGCTTTCAGCGACACGGTGACGGCGGCGTAGCCGGCGATCTTGTGGGGATGCACGTTGGTGCGGACCCAGCGCGCGAAACGCGGATCGGCGGCGGCCAGGGCCGCGGTGTTGTCGGTGTCGCCGGCGGCGGCCGCGTCATACTGGGGCCACACGAAGCGCGCGGCGATGGTGTCGACGAATTCCTGCGTGATGGTGTCCGGGCCGCCCTTGATGAGCTGCCATTGTTCATCCACCTGTTGCGCGTAGACCTCGGGCGTCAGGTCCTTGACCAGGATCTTGATGCGCGCCTTGTACTTGTTGTCGCGGCGGCCGTGCAGGTTGTAGACCCGTAGCGCGGCCTGCATGTAGGTCAGGAGGTCCTGCCATTCGACGAAGGGATTGATCAGCTTGCCGACGATGGGCGTGCGGCCCATGCCGCCGCCCACCCAGACGCGAAAGCCCAGCTTGCCGTCGCGCTCGACGGCCTGCAGGCCGATGTCGTGCACGCCGACGGCGGCGCGGTCCTGGACGGCGCCGCTGACGGCGATCTTGAACTTGCGTGGCAGAAAGGCGAATTCGGGGTGCAGCGTGGACCACTGGCGGATGATCTCGCACCACACCAGCGGATCGATCAGCTCGTCGGGCGCGACGCCCGCGAAGTGGTCGGTGGTGGTGTTGCGGATGCAGTTACCGCTGGTCTGGATGGCGTGCATCTGCACCGTGGCCAGTTCGGCCAGGATGTCCGGCACGTCTTCCAGCTTGGGCCAGTTGAACTGGATGTTCTGGCGCGTGCTGAAGTGGCCATAACCGCGGTCCCACTTGCGCGCGATGTGCGCCAGGGTGCGCAGCTGGCGCGACGCCAGGATGCCGTACGGAATCGCGACGCGCAGCATCGGCGCGTGGCGTTGGATGTACAGGCCGTTCTGCAGGCGCAGGACGCGGAAATCATCTTCGGTGAGCTGGCCGTCGAGGAAGCGGCGCGTCTGGTCGGCGAACTGCGCCACGCGTTGCTCGACGAGCTGCTGATCGACGGGGTCATACACGTACATGTCTACTGCCCTTGAAGTCTTCTCGGTCTGAGTCCCCAAGGCAAGGCCCGCCGCAGGCGGGCAATGGGGGGATTCATAACCGTAACAGGCAGCCCGGACGACCGTCTAAGTCATTCTAGTAATAACGGTATGCCGGAGGGTGGGCCCCCTGCTGTACAGGCGATGCGTGCTTGCTGCCCCTCAGGGGGGGGTGTCCGGCCGTTCTAGCGGGAGGGTCACAACGCCGCGTTGACGGCCCAGCGGGCGACGGCGATCAGGATGGCGACGAGGCACGCGGCCATCAGCAGGCCGGTGAGGATCAGGGGGGCGGGCTTGTTGTGGGCGATGTCGGCGTCGTAGCCGCGGCCGCGGCGCACGCCGAAAAAGCCCCACAGCACGGATTTGACCGTGCGCAGGAAGCTGAGCATGGAGGTCTCCAGGCGAGAAGGCGGATGCAGCCACTGTAGGCGCTGCGCGCGCGCGGCGACAGGGGCAGATCGGCCTGGAACGACCGGATCAGATGGCGCCGGGCGCGGGGGCGCCGATGCCGCGCACGATGTGGTCCAGCAGTTCGCGCGCGGCGGGCGAGATATGCCGGCCGGCGCGGCTGAGCACGTGCAGGCTGCCCTGGTTCAGGATCGGATTGGCCAGCGGCAGGCTGGCCAGGCGCTGGGCGGCCATGTCCGCAGTGACGGCGATGGGCGGGGTCAGGGCGTAGCCGATGCCCGTGGCGGCGAACTGCCACAATGCCTTGAAGGATGAGGTGGTCAGCACGTTGCGCAGGCGCACCTGTTCGCTGATCTCGGCGGCCTGGATGTGTTGGCGCACGCCGAAGCCTTCCTGCATCGAGGCTCCCGGGTAGTCGACCAGGTCGGTCAGCAGCAGCGGGCGTTGCAGCCGCGTCAGCGGATGGTCTTGGCGCACGATGGCGCGGATGGGCTCGGGCCGCGAATAGTGGGTACGCAGGCGGGCGTCGTTGGGCGGCTGGAACACCAGTCCGATGTAGGCCTGGTCATCCACGATGCGCTGCACGATTTCCGAGGTGCGGGCCACGTCGATGTCCAGCGTCACCTCGGGATGGCTGCGCCAATAGCCGGGCAGCACCCGGTCGAACATCAACTCGACGAAGCCTTCGCCCAGCACCAGGTCGATGTGGCCGCGTTCGGCCTTGCGCAGGCTGTCGATTTCCGAAAAGAAGCTTTCCTGGATGTTCTGCTGACGCTTCACGTAGCGCGCCAGGATGTGGCCGGCATCGGTGGGCACCACGCCGCGACCCCGGCGCTCGAACAGGGCCATGCCGCAGTCGCGTTCCAGCGCGGCGATGGCGCGGCTGACCGCGGACGGATCCATGTTCAGCACTTCGGCGGCGCCGCGCACCGAACCCCGGCTCATGACCTGCATGAAGTAGTGGGTGCGGCGGGCGTCGAGTTTTTCGTCCATGGCAGAAGGCTCCGTGGCGGCAAGGCATCGGAAAATTTGCAACAATATGAGGGTTTACCCGGAGTTATTGCCTGATCTTGCAAAAAATTCCGAGGAAAAGTCCGTCCGTTGCATTTTACGCAACGTAATAGCCTGGATGGTGTCATGGTTGGCGCGCAAGCCCCCGGCGAAAATCGCCGCTGCCGCCCGCCGCGCCGCGGGCCGCTCTAAAACCTACTCACGTATTCAGGGGAATTCGATGTCTCATGCCAGCGCCGGCCTGGCCGCGCCCACCATGTCGCTGTCCACCCGCGTCCGCATGCTCGCCGCCATCTTGCTGGTGGTGATCGTGTCCGAAGCGATCGGCAGCGTCACCTTTGCCGTGGGCCCGGGCAAGATTGTTCTGCAGCCCATGCTCTGGGCAATCTTCATCGGCGCGATCGTGGCCGCCTTCGGCCAGCGCCTGCCTGCCGGCGCCGGCATCGACACCGCCATGCAGACCCGCATCAGCGGCTACCTGCAATACGCGCTGCTGCCGTTCCTGGCCAAGCTGGGCCTGATGGTGGGCGGCTCGCTGCCGCAAGTGCGCGAAGCCGGCTGGGCGCTGGTGTTCCAGGAGTTCGGTCACTTCTTCGGCACCATGGCCATCGGCCTGCCGCTGGCCCTGCTGCTGGGCATCAAGCGCGAAGCCATCGGTGCCACGTTCTCGGTGGGCCGCGAGCCCAGCCTGGCGATCATCGGCGAGCGCTACGGCATGAATTCGCCCGAAGGCCGCGGCGTCATGGCCGAGTACATCACCGGCACCGTGATCGGCGCGCTGTTCGTGGCGCTGATGGCCGGCTTCATCACCAGCCTGAACATCTTCGATCCGCGTTCGCTCGCGATGGGCGCCGGCGTGGGCTCGGGCAGCATGATGGCCGCCGGCGTGGGCGCGATCGCCTCGCAGCAGACCCCGGAAATGGCGCACCAGGTGGCCGCGCTGGCTGCCGCCGCCAACCTGCTGACCACCGTGGTGGGCGTGTACTTCACGCTGTTCATCTCGCTGCCGACGACCATCTTCCTGTACGGCAAGCTGGAACCCGTGCTGGGCCGCTTCTCGCGCGCCAAGGCCGAACCGGCCGCCGCTGCGGCCGCAGCCGATGCCGATGTGCCGTCGCACTCGGCCAAGATGGGTTTTGGCGACCGCCTGACCGCTTACGCCGTCTGCGGCCTGTTCGCGCTGGTGGGCAACCGCCTGGGCTACAACGTGCCGATCCTGGACGCGCTGCCCGGCATGGCCATCATCATCCTCCTGGTCGTGATCGCCGATCTGCTGCTGCGCGTGGTGCCCAAGCTGCCGGCCGTGGCGGTGCTGTCGCTGATCGCGATGACCGTGGGCTGCCCGGGCGTGCTGCCGTACTCGGACCAGATCATCGCCGCCGTCGGCAAGGTCAATTTCCTGCCGTTCACGACGGTGATCCTGGCGATGGCCGGCCTGTCGATCCTGAAAGACCTGCCGGCCTTCCGCAAGCTGGGCTGGAAGATTGTGGTGGTGTCGCTGGCCGCCAACGCCGGCACCTTCATGGGCGCCACCGTGATCGCCGAGTTCTTCCACTGATCGCAGGCGCGGGGCCACAAGGCCAAGCGCAGATGGCCCGGCGGCCGATGGCAAGTCCATCGCCGTCCGGCCAGCAGAAAGCCGCCCTTGCAGGGCGGCTTTTTTTCGACTGCCAGCCGTCAATTCCGGCGCGTGGGTCAGGTCCGGGCGCCCGGCCGGTAGCGCGCGTTGTCGGTGACGTTTTCGGTGGGGCCGATGTTCTCGACCTTGGGAATGCTCAGGCCCGCGGCCTTCATGGCCACGGCGGTCTGCAGGTCCTGTACCTGCGGGTTGCCCATCGCCACGCGGTAGGGCTGCAGCGGCGTCAGGCCTTCGATGGTGCCCAGGTCGTTGGCGGTGCCGGCGCGTAGCGCCACGGGATCGGGGCGCGCCGAGAATTCATCCACCGCGCGCCGCATTCGGGCGTCGGCATACAGGTCGCGCAACTGGTCGACATCGACGGGGAGGGGCGCGGAGGCAAGCGCCAGCGGAGGTTGCGGCGCGGGTGCCGCGGCGCGAACGTCGCGGTCGGTATCCGCCGGGGGCGGCGTGCGCGCGATGCGCTGTGCTTGCCAGGCGGCCTGTGCCTGGGCGCTGCGTTGGGCCTGGCGGGTCGCGGCGTTACGCGCGGCCCATTCGGCTTCCCAGACGGAGCGGGTGTCGTCCAGCAGCGGAATGCGCGCGGCGTAGGGCGCGGCGACACGGGCGATGGGAGAGACGGCGGTCACGTTCATGCGTGGCTCCCTGTTTGCATGGGGCTACGGATTGGGCTGGCTGGCCCGATGAAAGTTCAATATAGACGTCCCCCCGCGCGCCGGGATTTCCATCTGTAAGAAAAAAAGGCCCCTGGCAAACGCCAGGGGCCAGCAGCGGGCTCAAGAGAACGCGCCGTACAAGGCTGACGCTTGGCAGGGAGCCCGGCGGGTCCTCCAGGCCTTGCGGCAGCCCAAACCTTACCGGCTCAGACCGGCGGCAGCGTGGCCTGCATCGAGGGGCGCTGGTTGAACGTCTTGAACCAGGCGGCGACCGCGGGGTGGCTGGCGCGCCAGTCGAATTGGGGATAGCGGAAGTCCAGATAGCCCAACGCGCAGCCGATGGTGATGGTTCCGATGTCCAGGCGGCCTTCGAGACTGGCGGCGGTTTTTTCGAGCAGCGCCAAGCCGTCGCGGACCTTGCCCATCTGGCCTTCGTACCAGCCGTCCCAGCGCAGCGCCTCGGGGCGCAGCACGGTCTCGTAGCGGGCGAGCAGGGCCGCACCCAGCATGCCGTCGCCCAGCGACTGTTCGGCCAGCACGCGCCAGCGCGTGGGGCCGGTGGGGAACAGGGCGCCGCCGCCCAGATCGTTCAGGTATTCGCAGATGACGCGGCTGTCGAACAGCTGCTGGCCGTCGTCGGTGATCAGGGTGGGCACCTGGCCCAGCGGGTTGTCCGGGATGATGGTCTGGTCGCGGGCCACGGGGCCGGCGGCGCTGGGCAGCTTCTGGATGCGGTCGACCAGCCCCAGCTCATGCGCGATGACCATGCATTTGCGCACAAAGGGCGAGGCGGGCGAAAAGTAGATCTTCATGTGGGGTCCTTGAGAAGTTGCGTAGCGTCAGTGTTGGCCGTGAGCCAGGTGTTGTCCAGCGACCCAGCCGAAGGTCAGCGCCGGACCCAGCGTGATGCCGGGCGCGGGATAGGCGCCGCCCATGACCGAATGCATATCATTGCCCGCCACGTACAGGCCGGCGATGGCCCGGCCGGATTCGTCCACGGCCTGGGCATTGGCGTTTGCTGCAATGCCACATGCCGTGCCGATGTCACCGGGGTACACCTTGACCGCGTAGTAGGGGCCGGCGCCCAGCGGCGCCAGGCAGGGATTGGGGGCGTGGTCCGGGTCGCCCAGATAGCGGTTGTAGGCGGTGCCGCCCTTGCCGAAGTCGGGGTCTTCACCTTGCGCCGCGTGTTCGTTGTAGCGCTGCACCGTGGCCGTCAACGTGTCCGCCGGCACGCCGAGTTTTTCGGCCAGGGCTTGCAGCGTCGGCGCCTGCAGCAGGTAGCCGGCATCGATCAGGTGCTGGCGCGGCCGGCCGCCGGGCAGTGCCAGCCCCAGGCCCCAGGTGTCGATGAAGCGCTGGTCGCACAGCAGGAAGGCCGGCACCGACGGCGTCTCGGCGTGGCTCTGGTACATGCCCTGCACGAACGCGTGATACGAGGTCGACTCGTTGACGAAACGGCGCCCCGCGCTGTTGACGGCGATGAGGCCGGGCTTGGCGCGGTCCCACACCAGGTGCGGATAGTGCAGCGGCTTGGCGCCAGGCCGCTGCAGGATGGACACCGGCGCCCAGAAGGCGGGGCTGGAATAGCCCTGGCCCAGCGCCGCCCCGGCGCCCTCGGCCAAGCGGATGCCGTCGCCGGTGTTGTCGCGCGGGGCCATCGACCAGTCGTCGGTGGGATGCGGGTAGGTCTGCTTGCGGCGCGCCGAATCCCACGGAAAGCCGCCGGTGGCCAGGACCACGCCGCGGCGGGCGCGGATGTGCATCTGGCGGCCCTGGCGCACCACGGTGGCGCCGAGCACGGCCCCGGTATCGTCGCGCACCAGCGCCAGCGCCGGGGTGTCCAGCCAGTACGGAATCTGGCGCGCCAGCAAGGCATGGAACAGTTGCGCGGCCAGCGCGTTGCCCAGCAGCAGGCGGGTGCCGCGATGGTAGCCGCGCAGGCGGTCGGCGCCGTAGCGCAGCACCAGCTTCATGGCATGGCGCCACGAGGCGAACGCGCGCGTGGCGCGCAGCAGGTGGCGCACGTCGGTGATGGTGACCATCATGCCGCCGAGCACCGTGAATTCCTTGAGCGGATCGCGCAGGGTCTTGAAGTGGCGCCCGAGCTTGCGACCGTCGAACTCCACGGGGTCCAGCGACCGGCCGCCCAGCGCGGCGCCGGGCCGGTCGGGGTAGTAGTCGGGCGACGCGGTGCGCGCGGCCACTTGCAGGAAGCCGCGGCCGACCAGGTCGTCCATCATGCGCGGGCCGGCTTCCAGATAGGCGCGTTTCATGTCGTCGGAAGCGCCGTCGCCGACCGTTTCCTGCAGATAGGTCCAGACCTTGTCGAAGCTGTCGGGATGGCCGGCGGCCTCGGTCTGCGCGTTCAGCGGTATCCACAGCGCGCCGCCGGAAATGGCGGTCGAGCCGCCGATGCGGCCGGTCTTTTCCACCAGCAGCACGTCCAGGCCTGCCACGCTGGCCGTCAGCGCGGCGGTCATGCCGCCGGCGCCCGAGCCGACGATCAGCGCGTCGACTTCCTTGTCCCACTTGATGCTATCCATGCTGCCTATGCTCCCGACCCGCCCAGCGACTTGCCGCCGTCCACAAAGATGACCTGGCCCGTGATGAAGTCCATGTGCGGCGCGGCCAGGAAGGACACGGCATTGGCGATGTCTTGCGGCTGGCCGGCGCGGCCCGTGGGCTGCAGGGCCAGCTGGGCCGCCAGGCGCTCGGCGCTCAGGTTGCGCAGCAGCGGCGTGTCGATCAGGCCGGGCGCGATGGCGTTGACCAGGATGCCGCGCGGCGCCAGCTCCATGGCCGCAGCGCGCGTGTAGCCCACCAGCGCAGCTTTCGAGGCGACGTAGTGCGGATGATTCTTGGCGCCCAGGTAGGCGCGTGACGCGATGTTGACGATCTTGGCGCCGGGGGCCATATCGCGCGCGGCTTCCTGCGTCAGCGTGGCCACGGCCAGGAGGTTCACATCGAACATGCGGCGGTAGTCCGCGCTGGCGACGTCAAAGAACTTGCGTTCGTCGAACAGGCCCGCGTTGTTGACCAGCGCCGCCAGCGGCGCCAGATCTCGCACCAGCTGGCGAGTGGCGCTTTCGTCGGTCAGGTCGACCACGCGGCAGTCCACGTCCAGGCCCCGCGCTTGCAGCACGGCGGTTTCACGGGCGGCCAGCTCGCCGTTGCGGTCGGCCATGACGACGCGAAAGCCGTCGCGTGCCAGCCGTTCCACGATCGCCAGGCCCATGCCGCTGGCCCCGCCCGTCACCAAGGCGACGCCTGATGTGTTGTTTGCTTCCATGTCGATTCCTATACGGCCAGGTAGCCGCCGTCCACAGGCAGCACCACGCCGTTCACATAGCTGGCCATGTCGGACGCCAGGAACAGCACGGGTCCGACGATTTCGTCGGCGCGCCCGGCCCGCGCCATCGGGGCGCGGCGCATGTACCAATCGGTGCCGTTGGCCTGGGAGCGCTGGCCGGCCGTCATTTCCGTTTCCATCAGTCCGGGCGCGACCGCGTTCACGCGTACGCCGTGCGGCGCCAGGTCGCGCGCCAGCACCTCGGTGAACGAGCGCACGCCGCCCTTGGACACCACGTAGCCCGCCGTGGAGATGCCGCAGCCGTAGGCGACGATGGAGCACAGGTTGACGATGGCGCCGCGCGTGGCCTTGAGCTGGTCGACGAAAGCGTGCGTGACGTTGAAGGTGCCTTGCAGGTTCACGCTCATCACGCGGTCCCAGATCTGCGGCGTTTGCGGATCGTCGAACGGCGCGCGCGCCGAGATGCCGGCGTTGTTGACCAGCACGTCGATATTGCCGTGGCGGCTGGCGGATTCTGCGGCGAAGGCGCGCACCGCGGCAGCGTCGGTCACGTCCAGCGCAGCGTCGAAGGCGCGGCTGCCATCGGCCGCGATGGCTTGCGCGCTGGCACGGGCCAGCGCCGGGTCCAGGTCGGCCACGATCACCGTGGCGCCTTGCCTGGCGAAGCCTTGTGCAATCGTGGCGCCCAGGCCGCGGCCGGCGCCGGTGACGAGGACTCGTTTGTCTTGCATCATGGTCATGGCGAAATCCCCTAGGCGCCCAGGTAGGCGCGTTGCACGGCTTCATCGCTGGCCAACGCTTGCGACGCGCCTTCCAGCGCGATCTCGCCGTTTTCCAGGATGTAGGCATAGCTGGACACCGACAGCGCCAGCTTCACGTTCTGCTCGACCAGCAAGATGGTGATGCCTTGCTCGCGGTTCAGGCGCAGCACGATGTCGAAGATCTGCTCCACCACCAGCGGCGACAGCCCCATGGACGGTTCGTCCAGCAGGATCATGCGAGGCCGCGCCATCATGGCGCGGCCGGTGGCCAGCATCTGCTGCTCGCCGCCGGACAGCGTGGCGGCTTTCTGTTCGAAGCGCTCGCGCAGCCGCGGAAAGGTGTCGCAGACCCTGTCCAGGTCCTGCTTGACCTCGCTGCGGTCGCGGCGCAGATAGGCGCCCATTTCCAGGTTTTCGCGCACGCTCATGTCGCGGAAGATCTCGCGGCCTTCGGGCACCTGCACGATGCCGCGGCCGACGATGGCGTCGGCGGACTGGCGGTGTATCGGCTCGCCGTCAAAACGTACGCTGCCGGCGGTGGGCGACACCAGCCGCGAAATCACGTTCAGCGTGGTGGACTTGCCCGCGCCGTTGGCGCCCAGCAGCGCGACGATGGCGCCTTGCGGCACCTTCAACGACACGTCCTGCAGGGCGCGGATATTGCCATAGGCGGCGCTGACCGACTCGACTTCAAGCAGATAATCAGCCACCGGCGGCTCCCTTGCCCAGATAGGCTTCAATGACGCGGGGATTGCTGCGCACCTGCGCGGGAGTGCCTTCAGCGATCTTCTCGCCGAACGACATGACCGTGATGCGATGCGAGATCGACATCACCAGCTGCATCACGTGCTCGACCAGCAGCACCGTGATGCCGTCTCGTTCGCACAGCTCGGTGAGGATGCGGTCCAGCGTTTCGATTTCACGGTTGCGCAAGCCCGCCGCCGGCTCGTCCAGGAGCAGCAGCTTGGGCGAGATGGCCAGCGCCCGCGCCAGTTCCAGCATCTTCTGGCGGCCGAAGTCCAGGCTGCACGCGGGCGTGTCCAGATGGTCGGCCAGGCCCACGCGTTCGAGCAGGTGCTCGACACGTTCGCGGGCCTCGGCGCGGGCGGGGCGCAGCAGGCGCGCGGCCGTCGAGGCGCCGTGCGCATAGGTGCCCAACAGCGCGTTTTCACGCACGGTCAGGGCGCTGAACAGCTCCAGGTTCTGGAACGTCCGGGCCACGCCCAACGCGGCCATTTCGTGCGGCTTCTTGGTGGTGACGTCCACGCCGTCGAACACGATGCGGCCCTGGGTGGGCCGGTAGTAGCGCGAGACGCAGTTGAATGTGGTGGACTTGCCTGCGCCGTTGGGGCCGATCAGCGCGTGAATGCGGCCGCGCTCGACCTGCATGGACAGGCCGTTAATGGCGGTCAGGCCGCCGAATTTCACCGTCAGGCCCTGGACGTCGAGATAAGGCTGGGCGCTCATGCCGCGCTCCTTTGGGTAGGCTTGGCGGCGGCGCCGGCAGCGGTGCGCGCGGGTAGCGGCGTAGCCGGCGGCGGCGCGCGGCGGCGGACGTCGCGGCTGGCGAACAGGCCCTTGGGCGCGAACATCATGAAGCCCATCAGGATCACGCCATAGATAATTTCCTGGAACGACAACGCTTGGCGCAGCAGTTCCGAGATCAGGCCGAAACCCAGCGCGCCGGCGATGGCGCCTCGCACCGAACCGATGCCGCCCACCACCACCATGGTCAGGATCAGGATGGTGGTCTGAAAACCCAGGCTTTCCGGATGGATGAACGAGGCGAAGGTGGTGTACATGCCGCCGGCAATGCCGGCGTACGCTGCCGACAAGGTGAAGGCGGTGCGCTTGATGGCGTTGACGTTGACCCCCATGGCCTGGGCCGCCACGTCGCTTTCACGCACGGCGCGGAAGGCCGAACCCAATTGCGAGCGCGACAGGGCAATGGTGGTCCACAGCAGCAACGCGGCGATCGCCACGACAAAGGGATAGGCCTTGATGTCGGACACCAGCTCGTAGCCAAACAGCGAAGCGGGCGAGATCCGGAAGCCGTTCGAGCCGTTGGTGACCGACTGCCAGTTCAGGAATACCCACTGCATCGCCTCGCCGAAGGCAAAGGTGGACAGCGCCAGGTAGATGTCGCGCATGCGCAGCGCCAGCGCGCCGATGAGGTAGCCCAGCGCGGCGGCCAGCAGGCCGCCGGCCACGATGGACACGAAGAAAGGCGGGTGCCACAGGTTGTTGATGAGGCCGGCGGTGTAGATGCCCACGCCGTAGAACGCGGCATGGGACAGTGCGAATTGCCCCGTTTCGCCGATGACCAGATGCAGGCCCAGCGCCAGGACCACGAACACCATCAGCAGGTTCACGACGTAGATGACATAGCCGCTGGCCACGAACGGCAGGGCCACGAGCGCCACGGCCATCAGGGCCAGCAACGCGGGATCGAGCTTGGATTTCATACTTTCTTCACCTGCAGTTTGCCGCCCAGGAGACCTTGCGGACGCAGCAGCAGCACCACCATGATGGCGACAAAGGGCGCCACGACGATGGCGTTGGTCGAAATGAACAGGCCCACCAGGTTCTCGGCCACGCCGATCACGAAACCGCCGATCACGGCGCCGGGCAGGCTGGTGATGCCGCCGACGATGGCGGCCGCGTAGGCCAGGATGGCGATGTGGCCGATGTCGGGCGTGATCAGGATCTTGGGCGTGATGAGAAGGGCCGCCACGGCCGAGATCAGGCCCGACAGCGCCCAGACCATCATGCGGATGCGCGTCAGGTTCACGCCTGCCAGGCGCGCGGCCTTGGGGTTCATGCCGACGGCGCGCATGGCCTTGCCCACGCGGGTATAGGTGAACATGACGTACAGCAGCAGCATCACGCCCACCGCCACCGCGAAGATCACCAGGTCCAGCTGGGTCAGCACCGCGTCGCCGATGATGATGGCGTCGGTGGGGGCTAGCGGCGGCAGCGAACGCGGCGTGTCGCCCAGCCCGGTCTGGCGCACCAGGCCCTTGAGCGCGTACGCCAGGCCCAGCGTGGCGATCACCATCTGCACGCCCACGCCCTTGGAGGCGATGACGCGTTCCATCACCACCCGCTGGAACAGGCCCGACACCACGGCCACCACCGCCAGCGTCACGGGAATGACGATCAGATAGGGCCAGCCCATGACCAGGGTCAGGAACAGGGCGATGTAGCCGCCGACCATGAAGATTTCGCCTTGCGCGAAATTGGGCACGTCGGTGGTCTTGAAGATGATGACGACGGCGACGGCCAGCAGCGCGTACACGCTGCCCGTCACCAATCCTGACAGCACCCCTTGCTGCAGGAACAACCAAAAATCGGCAAAGCTCATGATGGTCTCCGGCGGTCCGCGCGGCGCTGCGCCGCGGCGCGGACCTGGCCTGTGGCCGTGATGACGGCAGGTTTACGGCTGGTACTGCCAGACGCTCTTGAAGGCGCCAGGCACCAGCGACATGTTGGTGCCGTCGAACTTGATGTAGATGGCCGACTCCTGCGCGGCGCGGTCGTTGGGCCCGAATTCGATCGGGCCGGCCATGACGCCGGAGTCGAACTTCATCGTTTCCAGCGCCGCCAGCACCTTTTCACGGGTGGGCTGGGGGCCGGCGGCCTTGAGCGCGTTGACCACCGCCATGGCGGGCGGCAGGCCATAGGGCATGTAGGTCTGCGGATGGCCGGGCTTGGCGGCCAGGTCGGGGTAGGCCTGCTTGTACATGTCGTAGACCCAGGTCAGCTTGGGACCGCCGGGCATGTCGGCCAGCACTTCCTGGATGTAGACGTTCTTGAAGGCGTCCTTGTTGCCGACGTTCTCGACCAGCTGCTTGAGGTCGGCGGTGCCGTTCACGGCCAGCACGATGGGCTTGTTCCAGCCCAGTTCCTGCGCCTTCTTGATGATGAGCGCGGCGGGGCGGGCATAGGTGGTCAAGAGCAGCACGTCCGGATTGGCGGCGCGGATCTTGAGCATCGGCGCGGTGACATCGGTGATGTTGGGATTGACCGACTGCACCTGCAGGCTCAGTCCGTCCAGGTGCTTGGCCTGGGCCTGCGCGGCTTCCAGGTTCCAGCCGCCGTAGGCGTCGTCATGGTTGATGTAGCCGATCTTCCTGGCCTTCAGGTGTTCGGCCGCGAACTGCACCATCGATCCGCCCACGGCGTGCTGCGAGATCGAGAAGGCGCCGTAGATGTACTTGGACGGCGGATACAGCGCGCCGTCGCCGGAGGCGTTCAGCATGACCAGCGGCATTTTTTCGCGTTCGACGTATTCGCGGGCGGCCACCACCGCGGCCGAGCACGAGCCGCCGTTCAGCAGGAAGACCTTGTCCTGCTCGGTCAGCTTCTTCACCGCCGCGACCAGGTCGTTGGCGTTGCAGCGGTCGTCCTCGATCACCAGTTCGATCTGGCGGCCGTTGATGCCGCCTTCCTTGTTGACCTTGGCGTACCACATCTTGGCGGCGTTCAGCACGTCAAAGCCATAGGCCATGCCGCTGCCCGACAGGGGCGCGAACAGGCCGATCTTGATGGTCTTGTCGGTGATGCCGGGTTCCTGCTGGGCCTGGGCCGAGGCGCCCAGCGCCAGGGCGCATAGCGCGGCGGCCGCGTAGCGGCGAGGATGAATCATGGTTTGTCTCCCGTTTTATGAGTGCGCGCCTTTATGAATGGCGCGTTGCTGCGTGGCGGCCAGGCCGCCGGATTGGGTTCACTGCATGCGGTAGCCGCCGTTCACGTCGATGACGCTCCCGGTGATGTAGCCGGCCTCTTCCGAGGCCAGGAAGCGCACGGCCGCGGCCACGTCGTCGACGGTGCCGATGCGGCCCAGCGGAATGGCTTGCGCCGCGGCGGCCAGGGCGCCGCTGCTGGTGACGGTGCTGCGTAGCATGTCGGTATCGATCAGGCCGGGCGCGATGCCGTTGACGGTGACGCCCAGATGCGCGGATTCGCGCGCCATGGCCTTGGTCAGGCCGAGCACGGCGGATTTGGCGGCGATGTACGAGGCGCTGGAGCGGTAGCCGCCCAATTGCGCGGCGACCGAGGTGAAGGTGACGATGCGGCCATGCGTGAGCGGAGCGGCTTCGCGCCGGCGCAGGTAGGCGCGGCCGCACAGGAACACGCCGCGCGCATTGACGGCGAAGCTGCGTTCCCAGATGTCGAGCGTGGTGTCCTTGATGAGCGGGCGTTCGCCGTTGTCCTGGAACAGCAGCAGGCCGGCGGCGCTGACGAGCACGGCGATAGGGCCATGGGCCTGTTCGATCTGGTCGAAGGCGGTTTCCACGGCGTTTTCGTCGCTGACGTCGAAGGCGTGGGCGGCGTGCGGCGCGCCCAGCTCATCGGCCACGCGGCGGGCGCGCTGGGCGTCCACGTCGGACACGATGACCCGGTAGCCGGCGCGCGCCAGTTCCTGGCAGATGGTGGCGCCGATACCTCCGCCGCCGCCGGTGACGAGCGCAAGACGCGGGGCCGGGCCCGCGGCCGGCGTGGATACATTGGACATGCTGTCTCCTGTTGAGCAGGTTCGCCTCGCCTTGGGGAGTGCGCCTGCCTGTCTGAATTTTTTGCGATTATGTATACATGAAGGTTGCCCAGGTATAGGGGGTTTCCCTAGATAAGCTGTTCGCTAGAGGTCGATCATAGGGGAGATCCCTAGCGGGCAGGGTGCTGGCCCTGTCGTATGTATTCTTCATGTATACAATGCGGGCATGGATACGCTCTCTCAACACGTTACCGATACGCTGCGGGACTGGGTGCTGCATGGCAAGTTCAGCCCCGGCGCCCGCCTGGAGGAAATCCCGCTGGCCGAGAAGCTGGGGGTGTCGCGCACGCCGGTGCGGGCGGCCCTGGCGACGCTGGGCAATGAGGGGTTGCTGGAACACTTGCCCAAGCGCGGCTATACGGTGCGGGCCTATGACATCGCCGAGATCGTGGCGGCTTACGAGGTACGCGCGGCGCTGGAGGGGCTGGCCTGTCGGCAGGCGGCGTTACGCGGGCTGTCGAACGATGCGGTGGCGGTGCTCAAGAATTGCCTGGATGAAGGAGATCGGATCCTGGGCAAGGGGGTGCTGCTGGCTGAGGACCATCTGCCTTATCAGCAGGTCAACATTACCTTGCATAACGGGATTCTGGAGGCGGCGGGGAACCCCTGGGTGAAGCGGTTTGCGACGCAGGCGCAGGCGATTCCCTATGCCTCGGATCGGATCATCCTGTGGGAGGATCACGGGATCATCCTGCGGTCGCACGATGATCATCATCGGATCGTTAGCGCCATCATCGCGGGAGATGGGGCTCGGGCTGAGGATCTTATGCGGGAGCATGTTTATTATGCCGGGATCATTCTTAAGAATAATTATGAGAGGTTGGCGCAGGCCTATCGGGTGTAGGGGCGTCTTGGCTTTTTTTTGCGGCGGTTGTGGGTTCTTGAGCCGCGCGTGACGGGGCAGGCGGGTGAGGGCGGGGCTACGATTGCGGTCCGGAGCCTTCGCTCCGGACTGCCCCTTCGTCATCGTCGTTGTCGCCTTCGGCGCCTGCCTTCCGATTCCCTCGGGCGCATCTACACGCCCCGCCCTCACCCGCCTGCCCCGTCGCGCGCTCCTGATGTGCCTTACTGGCGGCCTCTGGGGCGAGCGGTGTGCTTGGCGTTTTGGCCAAGGTCGGTTTGGGTTTGGAGGAGTTTGCGGGGCCCGCCTCGTGCCGGCCGCGCGGGCGGCCTTGCTCGGCTTACGCGGTGTCTTGCGTCATGGGATGACGCTGCGCGCTTGCGGGGGTTGCGCATTGCGTCGCGGGCGGCTCGGTGAATTTGCGGGCTGCTTGGGCGACGTGCGTTGATGGCTTGTGGCGGTGGGCGCGCACGCTTGGGGCGTGCGCGCCAGCATTCGCTTGCGGTGGCGGGCGGCTGGGCCGCCGTGTTGCTGCGGTGGCGCTGGTGTTACGCGGGCAGGCCGGTTTCCAGGCAGGGGTGGAAATCGCCGGTGGCGGGGTCGCGCAGGAAGAGAATGCCGGTGGCGACGCCGAAGTAGGTGCCGTGCAGTTCGAGTTCGCCCTTTTCCACGCGGCGGCGGATGGAGGGGAAGGTCATCAGGTTGTTCAGGCTGTGGCCGATGACGGCGAGTTCCAGGCGCTTGAGGTTGGCGGCGCGGTCGTCGGTGCCGGGGCCGATGGCGTCGGCGACGGGGGCGATCTGGGACATCCATTTGCCGATGAAGTCGCCCTTGGTGAGGGGCTTGGCGTCATCGAAGAAGGCGCGGATGCCGCCGCAGGAGGCGTGGCCGAGGACGACGATGTGTTTGACGTTTAGGCCGTTGACCGCGAATTCGATGGCGGCGCTGGTGCCGTGGTACGAGGATTCGGAGTCCGGGTCACAGGGCGGGACGAGGTTGGCGACGTTGCGCACGACGAACATCTCGCCGGGGCCGGCGTCGAAGATGGCTTCGGGCGAAACGCGCGAGTCGCAGCAGCCGATGATCAGGATTTCCGGGCTTTGCCCAGTTTCGGCCAGTTTTTCGTAGCGGCTGCGTTCGGAATGGAAACGGCCTTCGAGAAACGATTGATAGCCTTCGGTGAGTCTTTTGGGAAACATGATCTTCACTTCCTTGGTAACGATGCCAGGCGTGCTGGCGCGCCGCAGACGCAACAAGGGGCTTCGTGTGGAAGCCCCTTCTATCGAGTCGGCATGACGAATTTTCCCATACTTGAACCCACACTTGCCTGACTAAACCCCATTGCCGCCAGGGTTTTTAATTGCTTGCAGGAATAGCCCCCCTCTCGGCCGCCCGAAGGCCGGGGCGCCCCCTTTGGGGGCGGCAAGCGCGCAGCTGGTGGCCCTCATCACCTTGCACGGATGTCCAGGGCGGTGACCTTGGTGAATTGCAGGGGGGTGATGGCGCGGATCATTTTGATCTGGCCGGGGGCCAGGGGGCCGATGTCGTCGTCGCGGACGCGGCCGACTTCGCGGCCTTGGTCGTCGTACAGGACGAAGGTGAGCATGACGTTGCTGACGGCGCGGGTGGATTGGTTGGCGAGCGAACCGGTGATGGTGGAGATGTTCTCGTTGGTGTCGCGGATGGCCTGGATGTTGCCCAGGGTGACGCCGTAGGACAGGCTCTGGGCGCTGGCGGCGCCGGACAGGCCGGCAAGCAGGGCGGCGAAGGCTAGGGCGGTTTTCATGGCGGTCTCCTGTGAGGCCGGCGCGGCGGGGCCGGGCTGCCTGGGCAGCGGTCTTTTACGGGTGTTGCCGCGGATATGCGCCTATCTCACACCTTTCGGCAGCCCGGCACAACGGGCCGAAAGGATGAATGGGTAACAGGTTGCGCGGGATCGCCGCAGATTCATCTGCGGATGCCACAAGTGCATCGGAATGTCTCCAAATTGGGGATTGTTGGCCGCATTTTCGGGGACTTTTCGATGAAATCGGCGCCGCTTTCCTGGCCTGTCATGTTGCGTTTTTCGGACGGATCCGGGCGGGTTCGGGGGCGTGATCCCAGTGCCTTTCCGCAAGCTGAATGATGGCGGCGGCGTTAGCATTTGTTGTCCTTTGGGCGCTTGCGGAGCGGTCCGGTTTGTCCGATGATGACCGGGCCGGCACCTTGGCCGGCGGAACGTGCGGCCCGGCTGTGCGCGTGCATGGCGTAGGCGGGCGCTCAAGGGAGGAACTCATGCTTTCCCGTACTAGCCAGTTGGCTTCGGCCATTGTGTTGTCCGCCAGCTTCCTGGGCGCCGCCTATGCGCAGACGCCCGCTGCCACCCCGCCCGCTCCCGCCGCGACGCCAGCGCCCGCCAAGACGCCCACGGCGCAGCAGCAGCGCATGGCCGATTGCAACAAGTCGGCGGAAGGCAAGAAGGGCGATGACCGCAAGACGTACATGAGCTCGTGCCTGAAGGGCGAAGCGCCCGCGCCGGCCAAGCAGCTGACGCCGCAGCAGCAGAAGATGAAGGACTGCAACGCCAAGGCCGGCGAACAGAAGCTGACCGGCGACAAGCGCAAGACTTTCATGAGCACTTGCCTGAAGGGCTGAACGCCGCTTCATGCAAAAAGCGCCGGCCGTTGAACGGACCGGCGCTTTTTCTTTGTTCCGTCAGACCGTGGCGATCGGCGTGACCGGCGAGCCGATGGCGTGCGGCAGGCGCAGCGGCGGCGCGGTCAGCATGAAGCGATGGCGGCCGTTGGCGTGCAGCCAGTCGGCCAGGTCTTTCAGGTACCACAGCTCGGCCAGGGGCAGGCCCAGTTTGAACAGGCAGTGGTGATGCAGCGGCAGCATGGCGCGCGGGCCGGTCTTTTCGCGGGCAGGATAGGCCTCGACCGCATAGTTGTCGGCGCAGATGGCGGCGATGCCGCTGTCGGTGATCCACTGCAGCAGCGCGGCGTCGGTGCCATCGAGCGCGGCGCCGTAGGTGTGCAGCACCTGGGCGTCGGGCGTGCCGTTCATGGCCACAACCGCTTCGGCGTAGCCGGTGCGTAGCACCAGCATGTCGCCGGGTTCGACCTCGATGTGGTCCGTGGCCAGCACGTGCATCAGTTCGGCGTGGCCGATCAGGGTGCGGCCCGGGCCGTAGTGGCGGAACAGGTCCACCAGCACGCCGCGGCCCTGCATGCCTTTCTGCGCCAGGTTTTCGACGCCCAGCTTCAGCGCGGCCGAGGGGCCGCCGCTGTTGCAGCCGCAGCCGGTGTGGTCGCCGTCGGCCGGACCCAGCACGTCCAGGCCGGCCTGGAAGCCGTTGTAGTAGCGTAGCTCGGGCTTGCCGTCGCCGTCCGCGTCGAACAGGGCGCCCACATGCGCCAGCGCGTCCCACTGGGTCGAGTACTGCATGGACAGCAGCACCTGGTCGTCGCTGAGCACGTCCACCGCATCCGGGTTGACGTTGCGCAGGGGAAAGTTCAGGTACGGCGTGTCCTGCAGCGTCGTCGGGCTCAAGCGCGGCGGATGGCGGCGCGGGTTCAGCACGTTGCCGCCGGGCAGGTCCAGGGGCAGGGACAGGCAGAAGGTCTTGCCGGCGCGGATTTCACGCGCGCCTTTCAAGACTTGCTCTTCGGTGATGAGGTTCAGGCGGCCGAGTTGGTCGTCGGGTCCGAAGTCGCCCCAATTGGAGCCCTCGGGCCGGTGGGTCCAGCGCTGCATGCGGTTTACTCCGTCAGGAAGTCGACGACCGCGCGGGTGAAGGCTTCCGGTTGCTCCCAGTTCGAGATGTGGGAGGTATTCAATTCCAGGTATTGCGCGCCGGCGATGGCGCCGGCCAGTTCGCGGCCCTGGGCGGGCGTGGCGGCCAGGTCGTGGGTGCTGCTGATGACCAGGGTGGGCGTGGTGATGGCGGCCACCTGTTCACGGAAGTCGGCGTCGCGCAGCGCGGCGCAGTTGCCCGAATAGCCGGCGTCGGGCGTGCGCCGCAGCATGTCGATCAACACTTGCGTCAGGCCCGGCTCGGCGCCGCGGTAGTCGTCGGTCAGCCAGCGCTGGACCAGCGTGGGCGCCATTTTTTCCAGCGTCTGTTCGGCCACGGCAGCGATGCGGGTGCTCCAGCCTTCGGCCGAGCCGATGCGCGCGGCGGTATTGCACAGGATCAGCTTGTTGATCAGTTCGGGGCGGTTCAGCGCCAGCCACAGGCCGGTGGGGCCGCCCATCGACAGGCCGCAGAAGTGTGCTTGCTTGATGTTCAGGTGCGCCAGCAGTTCGGCGACGTCGTTGCCCAGCTGCGCGAAGGTGTATTCGCCGTCGGGCACCGAGGATTTGCCATGGCCGCGAGTGTCGTAGCGCAGCACGCGGAAGTGCCGGGTCAGCTCGGGAATCTGGCGCGCCCACATGTCGGCGCAGGTGCCGAGCGAGTTGGATAGCACCAGCACCGGGGCGTCGGCAGGACCATCGATGACGTAGAACAGCCGTGCCTGGCTGAGATCGGCGTAAGACATGGGGAAATCCTCGGGGTGTAGCTGCGGCCGCCCGGAGGCGGCCGCGTCGCGATTACAGATGGCAGGTGCCGTCGACGTAGGCTTTGCGCCAGCGGGTGATGGTCACGCGGTCGAACAGCTGGGCGTGGGCGAACGGGTCGGCGTCGATGAACTGCTGCGCGGCCTCGCGCGTGTCCAGGTCGACGATGTACAGGCCGCCGCCCGCATCCGTGCCGTCGTCCTGCAGCTTGGCGCCGCAGGCCAGCAGCAGGTGCTTGTTGGCGTCCAGGTATTGCAGGTGCGCGGCGCGGTGCTGCTGGCGCACGGCCTGGTGGCCGGGCTTGTCGAAGGTTTCGATGATGTAGGGCATGGCCTGCTCCGATCAGATCGCGGAAGGGTGGCGCGCCAGCGCCGTGACGTTGATGTCCATGTACGGGAACAGCGGCAGCGACGACAGCAGCGTGTGCAGTTCGTCATTGCTTTCGACGTCGAAGATGCTGACGTTGGCGTAGCGGCCGACCACGCGCCACAGGCTCTTCCATTTGCCGTCGCGTTGCAGTTGCTGGGCCAGGGCCTTTTCGTCGGCCTTGAGTTTGTCGGCGCGCTCGGCGGGCATGTCGACGGGCAGGTTGACTTGCATTTGAACCATGAACAGCATTGCTTATCTCCAGTTATTGTGAAAACTTCAGCGGCAGGCCGGTCAGGCGCAGCAGCTCGTCGGCAGTGATGTCGCCGAACATGTCGATGACGGTCACGCCGTCGGCGCGGATGTCGAACACGGCCACGTCGGTGTACACGCGCGACACGCAGCGTACGCCGGTCAGCGGATAGGTGCAGGCCTCGACCAGTTTGCTCTGGCCTTCGCGGGTCGTCAGTTCCATCATGACGAACACGTCCTTGGCGCCGATGGCCAGGTCCATCGCGCCGCCCACGGCGGGGATGGCGTCGGGCGCGCCGGTGTGCCAGTTGGCCAGGTCGCCGTGCTGCGACACCTGGAAGGCGCCCAGCACGCAGATGTCCAGGTGGCCGCCGCGCATCATGGCGAACGAATCGGCGTGATGGAAGAACGAGCAGCCGGGCAGTTCGGTGACGGGCTGCTTGCCGGCGTTGATCAGGTCGTAGTCTTCTTCGCCCTTGGCCGGGGCCGGGCCCATGCCCAGCATGCCGTTCTCGGTGTGCAGGATGACTTCGCGGTCGGCCGGCAGATGATTGGCCACCAGGGTGGGCAGGCCGATGCCGAGGTTGACGTAGGCGCCTTCAGGGATGTCCTGGGCGACGCGGGCGGCGATCTGGTCGCGGGTCAGTTTGGTGCTCATTGCTGCTCCTTGGCGGCCGGGGTGGCGTCGATCTGCACGACGCGCTGCACGAAGATGCCGGGGGTGACGACGGTTTCCGGGTCCAGCGTGCCCAGTTCGACGACTTCACGCACTTGGGCCACGGCCACGCGCGCGGCGCTGGCCATGATGGGGCCGAAGTTGCGGGCCGTCTTGCGGTACACCAGGTTGCCCCAGCGGTCGCCGCGCTCGGCCTTGATGAGCGCATAGTCGGCATGCAGCGGATATTCCAGCACGTACTGGCGGCCGTTGATTTCGCGGGTTTCCTTGCCGTCGGCCAGCGGGGTGCCGTAGCCGGTGGGCGAGAAGAACGCGCCGATGCCGGCGCCGGCGGCGCGGATGCGCTCGGCCAGGTTGCCTTGGGGCACCAGTTCAAGCTCGATCTTGCCGCTGCGGTACAGGCCGTCGAAGATCTGCGAGTCCACTTGGCGCGGGAACGAGCAGATGATCTTGCGCACGCGGTTGGCGCCCAGGAGGGCGGCCAGGCCGGTGGTGCCGTTGCCGGCGTTGTTGTTGATGATGACCAGGTCCTTCGCGCCTTGTTCGAGCAGGGCGTCGATCAGTTCCATGGGCTGGCCGGCGGTGCCGAAGCCGCCGATCATGACGGTGGCGCCGTCGGGGACGTCGGCGAGGGCGGCCGCCGCGCTTGCAACAAGCTTAGAAATCATGGTGTTCGCTCATAGGGTGGCGTGTCATAATTTGTTCTTAATTAGAACTTTCGTTCTTCTGAAGAACATCGTTTCATGGGGAGTGTCGACCGTCAAGGCAAGCTGGCGCGGCGCAATCTCCCCGGTTCAGGGTTGCCGGCAACGGCAACGCTTCTTTTTGCGGTAGACGGATGGCCGAGCAAGAAACCCAGCAACCCAGCGACAGCTACGTTCAATCCTTTGCGCGGGGGCTGTCCGTGATCCGGGCATTCGGCCCGCAGCGTTCGCAGATGACCTTGTCCGAGGTCGCCGCGGTGACCGGGTTGACCCGTGCGGGCGCGCGCCGCATCCTGCTGACGCTCGAGCACCTGGGCTACGTCACGGTCGAAGACCGCAAGTTCGCGCTGACGCCGCGCATCCTGGAGCTGGGCTACGCCTACCTGTCGGGCACGCCGCTGTGGAACCTGGCGCTGCCCTACATGGAAGAAGTGGCCGAACTGACGCGCGAGTCGTGTTCCGTGTCGGTGCTGGAAGGCGCGGACATCGTCTACATCCTGCGGCTGTCGACGCACAAGGTCATGACCATCAACCTGGCGGTGGGCAGCCGGCTGCCGGCGTGGGTCACGTCGATGGGCCGGGTGCTGCTGGCCGGGCTGCCCGAAGCCGAGCTGGACCGGGTGCTGGCCAGCAGCCAGATCCAGGCCTATACCCCGCACACCGTGACCGGCATCGCCGAACTCAAGCGCCTGCTGGCCGGCGTGCGCGCCGACGGCTACGCCTGCGTGGCACAGGAACTGGAACCCGGCCTGCAATCGGTGGCCGTGCCTATCGTGGACCGCAGCGGCCGCGTGATCGCGGCGATGAACGTCAGCGGCCACGCCAATCGCTTTTCGCGCGAGGAAATGCTGGCCGCCTTCCTGCCGCCGCTGCGCCGCGCCGCGGACCAGATCAACCACGCGCTGCTGCGCCGCTAGGCGGCGCGAACGCGGGGTGACGGGGCAGCGGACGCGCATGGCGGCGGGGCCTCAGATAGGCGCGACGCCCAGCGTCGTGCCGCCGCAGACATACAGCATCTGGCCGGTGACGAAGCCGTTGTCGGGCGACAGGAAGAACATCGCGGCGCGCGCCACGTCTTCGGGCGTGCCCAGGCGCTTGACCACGATGCTGTTGATGATGCGTTCGGTCTGGGGCGCGCCGGCCGGGTTGCTCTGGGTGAACAGGTCGGTGGCGATGGGGCCGGGGCCGATGGCGTTGACGGTAATGCCGTCGCCGCCCAGTTCCATGGCCAGCGTGCGCGTCAATCCGACCAGGCCGGCCTTGGTGGCCGAATAGACCACGCGGTCCGGCTTGCCCAGCGCGGCGCGCGAGGACATGTTGACGATGCGGCCGAAGCCGGCTTCGCGCATGGCGGGCAGCGCGGCCTGCACCAGGATCAGCGCGGTGCGCAGATGCAGGTTCACCACATAGTCCAGGTCAGCCAGCGTGGCCGTGTCGGCGGTGCCCGGGCGCGTCGCGCCGGCGTTGTTCACCAGCCCGACGATGTTGTAGGCCGCGGTCACTTCGGCGGCGACCGCCTTGGTGCGCGCTTCGTCGGTCAGGTCGGCCTGGTACGACACCAGCCCGGCCGGCGGATGCTCGGGCAGCTTGTAGTCGATATTGACCACCTGATGTCCCGCGTCCAGCAGCATGCGGATGATAGCGGCGCCGATCCCGGCGCTGCCGCCGGTCACGAGATATGCGGTAGGTTTGCTCATATCGGTTTCCCGTTACAGTCTTTGGTGCGCGGCGCCCTGCGGGGCGCCGCGTCTATCAATGGGTCAGATAGCCCCAGGCCAGCACGGCGGTGATGTGGATCACACCCACCCACAGCATCATGATGACCGTATAGCCCATCACGTCGCGCAGCTTCAGCTTGGACAGCGCCAGGGCCGGCAGGATCCAGAAGGGCTGCACCAGGTCGTTCCAGGCATTGCCCAGCATCACGGCCATGGTGGTCTGGTTCAGCGCGCTGCCGATTTCGCGGGCGGCGTCGATCATGAACGGACCCTGGATGACCCAGTGGCCGCCGGCGGACGGCGCGAAGAAGTTGATGACGAACGAGCTGATCAGGCCCCAGAACGGCAGCGTGGCCGGCGTGGCGACGTCGACGAAGACCTTGGAGATGGTGGTGACCAGGCCCGAAGCGGCCATGATGGCCATGATGCCGGCGTAGAACGGGTATTGCAGGATGATGCCCGAGATCGTCTTGATGCCTTCGGTCAGCTTGGCCACGTAGGCGGCCGGCGTGCCCAGCAGGATGATGCCCAGGAACAGGATGATGAAATTGATCAGGTTCAGGTCGAGCGAACCGCCGTCGACGAAGTGGAACGCCACATAGGCCACGCCCAGCGCGCCGATCAGCAGGCTGAGGATGCGGCTGTTGTTGAGCTTGGAGGCGATGGTGCCTTTTTCCAGCATGTCTTCGGCCGCGTTGGACGCATTGGCGTCGCGGTCGATGGCCGGGTCGACTTCAACGATCTTCTCGCCCTTCTTGGGATGCAGCCACGCGTTGAGCAGCGGCAGCGTCACGATAATGACCAGGCTGGTGAGCAGCATGGGCACGGAGAAGATGGTTTCCGTCAGCGGGATGATGCCCATTTGCTTGGCGGTGGGGTGGCCGGGGGTGGCGACCAGCACCGGGATGCTGGCGGACAGGCCCAGGCCGTACATGGTGAAGCCGCTGTAGGCCGAGGCGATGATCAGCGGGTAGTGCACGCCCTTGACCTTGAGCGCCAGCTTCTTGGCGACGATGCCGCCGATGACCAGGCCAAAGCCCCAGTTCAGGTAGCTGCCGACGCCGCCGACCAGGGTGGCGACGATGATGGCGGTGTGCGGCTTGTGCACGTGGCTGACGATGCGGTCGAGCAGGCGGTCGGTCAGCGGCGCGGTGGCCAGCACGTAGCCCATGGCCAGGATCACGGCCATCTGGGTGGTGAACGCCAGCAGGCTCCAGAAGCCCTTGCCCCAGGCGCGGGTGATGTCGCCGATGCCCTGGCCTTCGATGCCCATGGCCAGCAGCACGGTGAGCAAGGTCAGCGCGATCGCGAAAACGAAAGGATCGGGCAGATACTTGCGCATCAGCTCAGTAAAAAAAGATGCCAATTTATTCATGAAGCCTCCAACGAACTCCGGTAAGGCGTATTGCTCTGGTGTCTTGCGCCGCTGCGCGCCAGGTGGTGGCGCGCGGCGGGTGGGACGATCGGTTTCTTTGTGTGGGTGGGCTCGTGGCCCGATGGCGCGTCTGGCGGGTTGCCGCGCGCCTTATGTAATGGGTGTTCGGTAATGCGTTGTGGCGCTTGTCAGGAGCCGTCCGCCTTCTTGCCCAGCCAAGCCGCCAGTTCGCCCAGGGCGGCGCTTTTCTCGCGCAGCACCTGTTCGCGGCGTTCCGGGCTCCAGGTGTAGAAACCTTGGCCGCTCTTGGCGCCGAGCTGGCCTTGTTCGACTTTGCGCTTGAGCAGGTCGGACGGTTCAGTGCGGTTTTCCAGGTCCTGGTAGAGATAGCTGGCGATGGCGTAGTGGACGTCGATGCCGTTCATGTCGCGCTGTTCGAGCGGGCCGGACAGGGCCAGGCGGATGCCCAGGCTCCATTTGACGACCTCGTCGATGTCTTCGGCGCTGGCCACGCCTTTTTCCAGCAGCGAGATGGCTTCGCGGGCCAGGGCGTGCTGGATGCGGTTGGCGATGAAGCCGGGGATGTCCTGGCGCACTAGCACGGGCCGCTTGCCGCCGAAGCGCAAGGTGGCCATGACGCGGGCGACGGTGTCTTCGGAGGTGTCGTCATTGCGCACGACTTCGACCAGCGGAATGACATCGGCGGGTGTGAAGAAGTGGGTGCCGACGAAGCGGTCGCGGCGGGCGACGGCGCTGGCGATGGCGTTGATCGACAGGCCGGAGGTGTTGGTGGCGAAGATGGCCTGGGGCGGGCACAAGGCGTCGAGCTTGGCGAACAGGCCGCGCTTGAGCTCCAGGTTTTCGGGTACGGCTTCGATGATCAGGTCGCTGGCGGCGGCCGCTTGCAGGTCGGCTTGCATGCGGATGCGCTGCAGGGTCTCTTGGACCTGGCCGGGGGCGTAGACGTTGAGTTGGCGCTCGATGGTCTGGCGGGCGCGTTCCAGGGCGCCTTGCATCGGGTCGATCAGGACGATGTGCAGTCCCTTCGAGGCGAAGAGGGCGGCGATGCCGCTGCCCATGGCGCCGGCGCCGATGACGGCGAGATGCTTGAGGGGAGTATCCATGAGGGTTCGCTTGGGCCTTACCGGGCTGGCGCTGCGGGGGCACGGGCGGGAACCAGGGACTTGCTGCTGTCTCTTCCGTCGGTGTCTTCCTGTGCGCTTGGGCCGGGAAAATCTGTTTGTTCTATATGCGAACTTTTGTGCGTATATAGAATTTCTGAAGGAGATAGTACTAAAAGTTGTTGGGGGTGGACAAATTGGGGATTTTTGGTGTTCGGCTGGTGGACGGTTGACTCGGCGGTCCCCCGTCCTCATCGTCGCCCAGGCCGTCGGCTTTCCCTTCCGATTCCGTCGGGGCGCACCTACACGCCCCGCGCGCCCCCCGCCCCCCAGGCTCGAAGCGCCTCGCGGTCAGGCGTTGCCGCGCTGTCCTTTCTAGCCCGAATTGCGCAGCCCCGCCGCGATGCCGTTGATGGTCAGGTGGATCGCGCGTTGCACGCGTTCGTCGGCGTCGGGGTTGGGGTGTTTCAGCGCGGCGCGGTGGCGGCGGATCAGGTCGATCTGCAGGTAGTTCAGGGGGTCGATGTAGGCGAAGCGCTCGCGCAGCGAGTCTTGCAGGGTGGGGTTGTCGGCCAGAAGCTCGCGGCGGGTCAGCAGCTTGAGCATGGCCAGGGTGCGGGCGTGTTCGGCGCTGATTTGGCCGAAGATCTTTTCGCGCAGGCCGCGCTGGGGCACCAGTTGCGCGTAGCGGGCAGCGATGGCGAGGTCGGATTTGGCCAGCACCATTTCCATGTTGGACAGCAGCGTGCGGAAGGCGGGCCAGTCCTGGGCCATTTCGCGCAGCTGGGCGAGGCGGCCGCGTTGCGAGCGGGGCGCGCCGGGGGCGCCGGTTTCCAGGTAGGCCTCGATGGCGGAACCCATGCCGTACCAGCCGGTGAGCATCAGGCGGCATTGGGCCCAGGAGAAGCCCCAGGGGATGGCGCGCAGGTCTTCGATGCGCTGGCCTTTCTTGCGCGATGCGGGGCGCGAGCCGATGTTCAGGCCGGCGATTTCGGCGATAGGGGTGGCGGCGAAGAAGTATTCGGCGAAGCGCGGGGTGTCGTAGACCAGGCCGCGGTAGCTGCGCTGGGCGGTTTCCGACATGAAGCTCATGGCAGGGCCGTGGTGGGCCATGTGGGCGTCTTCGGCGCTGGTGGCTTCGGCGCGCGGGGCCAGGCTGGATTCCAGGGTGGCGGCGACCAGCAGTTCGAGGTGCCAGCGGCCGACTTCGGCGTCCTTGTATTTGCTCTGGATGACTTCACCCTGCTCGGTCAGGCGGATCTGGCCGGCGACGGTGCCGGGCGGCTGGGCCAGGATGGCGTCGAAGCTGGAACCGCCCCCGCGGCCCACGGAACCGCCGCGGCCGTGGAACAGGCGCAGGCGCACGTGACGGGCCGAGAAGACGTCGACCAGGGCGCGTTCGGCCTGGTAGAGCGACCAGTTGGACGTCAGGAAGCCGCCGTCCTTGTTGCTGTCGGAATAGCCCAGCATGACTTCCTGGGCGCCATTCTGGGCCTGTTTCACGCGCTGGCGAATTTCGGGCAGGTCGAGCCAGGCGGCCATGATGTCGGCGCCGCGCTCCAGGTCGGGAATGGTCTCGAACAGCGGCACGACCATCAGGCCGTCTTCGGGCGGGATGTCCTGGCCGGCGGGCGCGATCAGGCCGGCCTCTTTTTGCAGCACCATCACTTCCAGCAGGTCGCTGAGGGTCTCGGTGTGCGACACGATGGTCTGGCGCACGGCCTGCTTGCCGTAGCGCTGGCGGCCGGCCGCGGCGGCGCGCAGCACGGCCAGTTCGCGGGTGGTGTCTTCGCTGTAGGCGATCCAGGGCGAGGCCAGCGGCCGGGCCTGGGCCAGTTCGGCGCGCAGCAGGGCGACGCGGGCGGCTTCGTCCAGGGCCAGGTAGTCCAGCGGCCGGCCGTCGTGGGTGCTGCCCGCGCGGGTGAACAGTTCGGCCAGCGCGCGCTCGTGCACGTCGGAGCTTTGGCGCAGGTCCACGGTGGCCAGGTGAAAGCCGAAGACCTCAACGGCCTGTTGCAGTCCGGCCAGGCGCAGCTTGGCGATGGGCGCGCCGTGGTGGGCGGCCAGCGACGCGGCGATGATGGCCAGGTCGGCGGACAGTTCCGCGGGCGCCTCGTAAGGCGCGGCGGCGACGGTGCTGCGGCGGGCCAGATTCTGGCCGGTCAGGCGCAGGGCGGTGGCGGCCATGCGGGCATAGACGCCGACCAGCGCGCGGCGGTAAGGCTCGTCGCTGCGGTGGGGCGAATCGTCGCCGCTGCGGTCGGCCAAGGCTTGCAGCGCGGGGTCGGCGGCGATGAGCAGGGTGGTGATGGACAGCTCGGCGCCCAGCGCATGGACTTCCTGCAGGTAGTGCTCGAACAGCACGGTGGCCTGGCGCAGCAGCGCGCGTTCCAGCGTGCCGGCGTCGACATTGGGGTTGCCATCGCGGTCGCCGCCGATCCAGCTGCCCATGCGCAGGAAGGGCTCCAGCGGCGTGGGCGGCGCGCTGAAGGGCTTGGCGCCGTCGCGGCTCAGCAGCTTGGACAGGTCGGCGTACACCCGCGGAATGACCGGCAGGAAAGTGCTGCGGTAGTACGACAGCGCGTTTTCGATTTCGTCGGCCACCGTCAGGCGGGTGTAGCGCAGCATGCGGGTCTGCCACAGGGTGGCGACGCGGCCGAGCAGCGCGGCGTCCAGCTCGGCCAGTTCCTCGGGGGTCAGCGGGGTGTCGCGCTGGGCCAGCGCCGTGGCGATCTCGCGGTGCACGTCCAGCGTGCTCTTGCGCTGCACTTCGGTGGGATGGGCGGTCAGCACGGGCATGACGCAGGCATCGGCCAGCAGGCGGCGCACGCGCGCGGCCGAAACGCCTTGGCGGCCCAGCGTCTGCACGGCGTCGCGCAGGCTGCCGCGCGCGGGGGCGTCGCTGGCCAGCGCGTGGGCGCGCTGGCGGCGGTTCTGGTCGCGGTCTTCGGCGATATTGGACAGGTGCAGGAAATAGCTGAAGGCGCGCGCGACCGAGTTGGGGTCGCTGCCTTCCAGGCGTTTGACGCGCTGTTCCAGCAGCTTGCCATCGGCGGCGTTGCCCTCGCGGCGGAATTTGACGGCGGTGCGGCGCAGCGTTTCGATGGTGTCGAACACGCGTTTGCCTTCACATTCGGCGATGACTTCGCCCAGTAACCGGCCTAACAGCCGGATGTCGTGACGCAAGGGTTCTGCTGAATCGGACTGCGGGCGGCTGGCATTCATCGGGCGGGAGATCCGTCGGGCTGCTGGGAATGGGAAGGGTGAGGTCGTGCGCGCTACTGGGTGAACCGTGATGAAAAACGGATCGATTTTACGCAGGCTTCCTTACGGGAAAGGAGGGCGGCTGCGGTAAAGTCTGGGCTATCCCTTCGTCTTTCCAGAAACCCCCTTTCATGCAAAATCACCAACGTCGCGCGCTCGTGCTGTTCTCGGGCGGCCAGGATTCCACCACCTGCCTGGCCTGGGCGCTGGACCGCTATGCCCATGTGGAAACCGTGGCCTTCGATTACGGCCAACGTCACCGCATCGAGCTGGATGCCCGCCTGAACGTGCTGCGCGACATCCGCGCGCGCTTTCCCGAGTGGGCGCAGCGCCTGGGCGAAGACCATCTGCTGGACCTGAAGGTGCTGGGCCAGGTGGGCGACACCGCCATGACCAGCGACCGCGCCATCGAGATGCAGGCCAACGGCTTGCCCAATACGTTCGTGCCGGGCCGCAATCTGCTGTTCCTGACGCTGGCCGCCGCGCTGGGCTACCGCCGCCAATTGGATGTGCTGGTGGGCGGCATGTGCGAAACCGATTTTTCGGGCTACCCCGATTGCCGCGACGACACCATCAAGGCGCAGCAGGTCGCGCTGGGCCTGGGCTTGGGCAGCCGGGTCACGATCGAGACGCCGCTGATGTGGATCGACAAATCCGAAACCTGGGCGCTGGCGCATGCCCTGGGCGGCGATGCGCTGGTCGAGACCATCGTCGAGGAAAGCCATACCTGCTATCTGGGCGAACGCGGCGCGCGCCATGCCTGGGGCTACGGCTGCGGTACGTGCCCGGCCTGCAAACTGCGGCTGGCAGGGTGGGAGAAGTGGACGGCGCCCAAGGCGGGCTGAGCGGCCCCAGGCGAGGGAGGGCGGGACTGCCGGGTTTTTTGCTTTGGCCGTCACGGCCCAGGTTTTCAGCCCGGGCCTTTGTGCACGCGCGCGATGAAGCGCCACCGCAGCGCCAGCGCCGCGGCCAATATGGCCGTGGCCAGCCCGGCGGACAGGCCCATCGCGGCGCGCGCGCCGTGCCGTTCCACCACGTAGGCGTAGGCTACCGGCGCCGCGGCGGTGAGCAGGAAGCTGGGGATCAGCAGGGCGCCGACCAGCGCGCCGTAGCTGCGAAAGTCGAACAACGCCAGCGGCAGGGTGCCGCGGGTGATCGTCATCAGGCCGTTGCAGGCGCCATACAGCAGCGCATAGGCCGCCAGGGCAGCCAGGCTGCCGCCAGAAAACAGCGCCAGCGCAAAGCACAGCGGCAAGAGGGCTGCCACCGCCAGGGTCAGCGTCAGCGGATGCAGGCGCGACCCCAGCGCCACGTCGGCCAGCCGCGAGGCGAATTGCCCCACGCCCCATAGCGCCGCGATATTGACAGCCAACGCGGCGGTCAGGCCCAGCCCGGACAGCAGCGGAATCAGATGGGCGGCATTGCCGGCCGCCAGGAAGTTGGTCAGCATGGCGATCGCAGCGTAGAGCAGGCCGGCCAGACGGTGGTCGGCCTTGCTGCGGGCCAGGCCCGTGCTGGTCTGGCCCGCGTCCTTGGCCGGCGCGGCGTAGCGGGCGCGCGGCAGCGCCAGGTATAGCGGTAACGTTGCCAGCGCCAGCGCGCCATAGGCCAGCACCGCGCCGCGCCAGCCCAGCCAGCCGGACAGCGCATGGCCCACGGGCCACATCACGGTGGACGCCAGTCCGCCGAACAGCGTGATCTGCGACATCGGCCGCCGCGCGGCGGGGCCGGCGGCGCGCGCCAGCGACGCGAACGCGGCGTCGTACAGGCACAGCCGCATGCCCACGCCCAGCAGCATCCAGGCGGCGAAGTAGGCCACGACGCCCTGCGTGGCGGCCAAGGCAGCGCAGCCGGCCGCGGCCAGTACGGCGCCGGCGGGCATGACGCGGTGGCCGCCCCATTGGTCGACCGCCCGGCCGGCCAGCGGCGACACCAGCGCCATGACCACGATGGCGGCCGAGAAGCCGCCGTACACGGTGGCCGCGCTCCAGCCCAGGTCCACGGCCATGTCCGGCCCCAGCGCGCCGATCAGGTAGAAGGTGACGCCCCATCCGACCAGCTGGGTCAGGCCCAGGCAGACGATGGCGCGGGGGGCGATCACGGGCGCTGCGGCGGCGTCGTGTCGCCCTCGCCCAGCGCGCGCTGCATCAGCACCGTGTCGCGCCATTCGCCATGCTTGTGGCCCACCGACCGCAAGGTGCCGACGGGATGAAAGCCCTGGCGCGCATGCACCGCGAGCGATGCGGCGTTGCGGCTGTCGCCCACCACCGCCAGCATCTGGCGCCAGCCGGCTGCGGTGCAGCGTTCGATCAGCGCGGCCAGCAGCTTGCCGCCGATGCCCAAGCCGGCGCGGCCGGCCTTGACGTAGACGGAGTCCTCGACCGTGTGGCGGTAGGCCGGCCGCGGACGGTAGGCGGTGACGTAGGCATAGCCCACCACCTCGCCGTTGATCTCGGCCACCAGGTAGGGCATCTCTTTTTCCAGGATGCCGGCGCGGCGCTGGCGCATTTCGGCGATGGACGGTGGTTCCAGTTCAAACGACGCGGTGCCGTGCTGCACGTGGTGCGCATAGATGGCCTTGATGGCGGGCAGGTCGGCTTCCGCGCTATCGCGGATGAGAACGGTGGTGGCAGGTTGCGACATGGGGTGGGGCGCGAAATGGGTAGCGGGCAGGAAGTGACAGACCAGGAAGGACGCCGTGCAGGCGAAAAACCAGCCGTCAGTGTGGCCCAATGCCACGCATAAATAAAGCTTTGGTTTATTATGATTTTCATAAGTAAAACTTTGGTATTGGGCCATGCGCGGATTGAATCTGGACGCCTTGCGCACCTTTGCGCAGGTGATCGAACTGGGCAGTTTTTCGGCCGCGGCGGAACGCGGCGGCATCACGCAGCCCGCGGTCAGCCTGCAGGTGCGCCAACTGGAACGCCGCTTCGGCCTGAAGCTGGTCGAACGCGTCGGCCGCCGCGCCGGGCCCACGGCCGCGGGCCTGGAACTGCTGACCCATATCCGCGCGATCGATGCGGCGCTGGTGCAGGCCGAACAGGCGATGACGGCGCATGCCTCGCAAGTGACGGGCCGCGTGCGCCTGGGCACGGGCGCCACCGCCTGCACCTATCTGCTGCCGCCGCTGCTGGCCGACCTGCGGCGGCGCTTTCCGGCGCTGGACGTGGTGGCCAGCACGGGCAATACCTCGGACATGCTGCGCGGGCTGGAGAACAACACGCTGGACATGGGGCTGGTGACGCTGCCCGCGCCCGGCCGCATGATCGAGGCCACGCCGGTGCTGGAAGACGAGTTCGTGGCGATCTTCCCGGCGCGCGGCCCTTTTGCCATTCCGGACACGGCCACGCCCCAGGCGCTGGCGGCGCTGCCGCTGGTGCTGTTCGAGCCGGGCGCGCGCACGCGCCGGCTGGTGGACGACTGGTTCGAGGCGGCCGGTATCGCGGCCAAGCCCATCATGGAACTGGGCAGCACCGAGGCCATGAAGGAAATCGTGGCCGCCGGCCTGGGTTGCGCGGTGCTGCCCAAGCTAGCCGTGTCCGGCGCGGGTCAGCGCAGCGCGTTGGCGCTGCGGCCGCTGACGCCGCGCCTGTCGCGCACGCTGGCCATCGTCGTGCGCCGCGACAAGCCGCTCAGCCGCGGCCTGCGTCACCTGCAGGAAGCGTTGCTGGCGTTGCGGGGGTGAACGCGTAAGGGTGGAACACATCCACCGGCAGCTGGTTGCAGGCCTGGACGCAATCGCGCACCGCGGCCATGTCCGAAAAGTCCAGGCCGCTCGCGATACCTTGCGTATCCAGGTTCATGGCCAGCGTCACCAGGTCGACGTTGCCGGTGCGCTCGCCGTTGCCGAACAGGCAGCCTTCCACGCGGTCGGCGCCCGCCATCACCGCCAGCTCGGCCGAGGCCACCGCCGTGCCGCGATCGTTGTGCGGATGCACGCTCAGCACGATGCTGTCGCGCCGCGCCAGATGGCGGTGCATCCATTCGATCTGGTCCGCGTACACGTTGGCCGTGCTGCACTCCACCGTGGACGGCAGGTTGATGATCATCTTGCGTTCGGGCGTGGGCCCCCAGATGGCGCTGACCGCATCGCAGACCTCCAGCGCGAAATCCAGCTCGGCCAGGCTGAAGGTCTCGGGTGAGTATTCATAGATCCACTCCGTTTCCGGATGCGCATCGGCCAGCGCGCGGATCTGGCGGGTGCCGGCCAGGGCGATCTCCTTGATCTCGGCGCGGCTCATGCCGAACACGATGCGGCGCCACTGCGGCGCTATCGGGTTGTACAGGTGCACGATGGCCCGGGGCGCGCCGAGCAGCGCTTCAAACGTACGCGCGATCAGGTCGGGGCGGGACTGGGTCAGCACCTCGATGGTGACGTCCGCGGGGATGCGGTTTTCCTCGATCAGCTTGCGCACGAAATTGAAGTCGGTGTCCGAGGCGGATGGAAAGGCCACCTCGATCTCCTTGAGTCCCACCGCCACCAGTTGTTCAAAGAAGCGCAGCTTGCGCGCCGCATCCATGGGTTCGATCAGCGCCTGGTTGCCGTCGCGCATGTCGGTGCTCATCCATATGGGCGGCGCGGTCAGGCGGCGGGTGGGCCAGGTGCGCTGGGCGTAGTCGCGCGAAAAGGGTTGGACGGGGCGGTACTTGTGTTGGGGTTGGTTCAGCATGAAACCTCCGGCCGCGCGAGGGCGCGGCGTCTGTGGGCCGCCGGCTGGCGGCGGCGGTCGGGCAGGGGAGGTGGCGAACGGGCCCGTCAGAGGGCCCGGGGCTGCCGGGCGGCCACGGGGCGCAAGGCCCGGCAACCGCGCGCTAGTCGTAGCGGCAGGCACGCCGACGGGCATGTCGCGGCGGACTTGTCCAGGCAACGGGCGCCCGCCCCGCATATCGCGGGACGGAGGCTGGCGGCGGACGGGCGGGCGGACATGATGTGCGGTGACCAACAGGGAAATCAGGTGAGCAAGCCAGGATGCTAGGTACACTCGATCAGACCGTCTAACGTTATCCAGGCATGAACCATCGCAAAATGGACAAATCCGCTTCCCCGTCGCCGCTTGCCAAGGCACGCAAACCGGCCGATCTGGACCTGTTCCCTTACGAATCCTCGCTGCGCCCGGTGGCCGGGCTGGCGGTGGACTACGAGGACGGCTACCGCGTGCGGCGCCACCGGCATCGCCGGTCGCAGCTGCTGTATGCGATCTCGGGCGTGATGGTGGTGGATACCGACGCCGGCATCTGGGTGGTGCCGCCGACCCGCGGCGTCTGGGTGCCGGCGTGGATGCCGCACGCCATCCGCATGAGCGGCGAGCCGCGCATGCGCACGGTCTTCGTCGAGCCGGGGGCGGTGGCGCATCTGCCGGCCGAGTGCTGCGTGCTGTCGATTTCCCCGCTGTTGCGCGAGCTGATGGTGGCGGCGGCCGAAGTGCCGCTGGACTGGAAGCCAGGCACGCGCGACGGCCGCCTGATGATGCTGCTGCTGGATGAACTGAAGCAAGAACCGGTGCTGCCGCTGCATTTGCCGCAGCCGTCCGAGCCGCGCCTGGCGCGCATCTGCCGCGCCATCGTGCGCCATCCCGAGCGCCAGGCGGGCGCGGCCGACTGGGCACGGGAGTTGGGGGTGGACCCCAAGACGGTGCATCGGCTGTTCCTGCGGCACACGGGCATGACGTTTGGCCGCTGGCGCCAGCAGGCGCGGCTGCTGGCGGCGATGGAACGATTGGCGCGCGGCGACCGGGTGCTGGATGTGGCGCTGGACCTGGGCTACGAGAGCCCGAGCGCATTCGCGGCCATGTTTCGCAAGGCCCTGGGCGAGCCGCCCAGCGCGTTCGCGGCCCGCGGCGCGGCGTCCGCCTGATGGCCATGTAACGGCCCCGGGGCGGTCTACGGGCGCCGCCGGCCGGAACCAGCGTATTATTTACCGTTTTGCCGCCCACGCTAACCGCCTGAGACAAGATCATGCCGCACTACCGTTCCCGCACTTCGACCCACGGCCGCAATATGGCCGGCGCCCGCGCCCTGTGGCGCGCCACCGGCATGAAGGACGGCGACTTCGGCAAGCCGATCATCGCGGTGGTCAACTCGTTCACGCAGTTCGTGCCGGGCCACGTGCACCTGCGCGACCTGGGCGCGCTGGTCGCCAAGGAAATCGAAGCCGCCGGCGGCGTTGCCAAGGAATTCAACACCATCGCCGTCGATGACGGTATCGCCATGGGCCACGGTGGCATGCTGTATTCGCTGCCGTCGCGCGAGCTGATCGCC
This sequence comes from Achromobacter sp. UMC71, assembly GCF_014170305.1. Classification (GTDB taxonomy): domain Bacteria; phylum Pseudomonadota; class Gammaproteobacteria; order Burkholderiales; family Burkholderiaceae_B; genus Achromobacter. The sequence goes on along the minus strand of NZ_LZZT01000004.1, from coordinate 42,713 downwards.
GACTCGGTGGAATACATGGTCAACGCGCACTGCGCCGACGCCATGGTCTGCATCTCGAACTGCGACAAGATCACCCCGGGGATGCTGATGGCCGCGATGCGCCTGAACATCCCGGTGGTGTTCGTGTCCGGCGGCCCGATGGAGGCCGGCAAGGTCAAGTCGCCGACGGACGGCAAGGTGATCGCCAAGATCGACCTGATCGACGCGATGATCAAGGCCGCCGACCCGAAGGTGTCGGACGCGGAAGTGGCGGAAGTCGAACGCAGCGCCTGCCCGACCTGCGGCTCCTGTTCCGGCATGTTCACGGCCAATTCGATGAACTGTCTGACCGAGGCCATCGGCCTGGCGCTGCCGGGCAACGGCACGATCGTGGCCACGCACGCCTGGCGCAAGGGCCTGTTCGAGCAAGCCGGCCGCCTGGTGGTGGACCTGTGCCGCCGCTACTACGTGGAAGAAGACGAATCGGTGCTGCCGCGCAATATCGCGACCAAGGCCGCGTTCCAAAACGCGATGGCGCTGGACGTGGCGATGGGCGGTTCGACCAATACGGTGCTGCATTTGCTGGCCGCGGCGCAGGAAGCGGGCGTGGATTTCACGATGGCCGACATCGACCGCATTTCGCGCAAGGTGCCGTGCCTGTGCAAGGCGGCGCCGGCCACGGACAAGTACCACATCGAAGACGTGCACCGCGCCGGCGGCATCCTGGGCATCCTGGGTGAATTGGCGCGCGCGGATCTGCTGGACCTGTCCTGCGGCAACGTGCACAGCGGCACGCTGGGCAATGCGATCCAGCAGTGGGACGTGGCGGGCGGCGCCGGCGAAGCGGCGCAGAAGTTCTACCGCGCGGCGCCGGGCGGCATCCCGACGACGGTGGCGTTCAGCCAGGACGCGACGTTCCTGACGCTGGATACGGACCGCAAGACGGGCTGCATCCGCAGCAAGGAAAACGCCTACTCGAAGGACGGCGGCCTGGCAGTGCTGTACGGCAACCTGGCCGAGAAGGGCTGCATTGTGAAGACGGCGGGCGTGGACGAGTCGCAGTGGGTCTTCACGGGCCGCGCGCGGGTGTTCGAGAGCCAGGACGACGCGGTGGAAGGCATTCTGGGCGACAAGATCGTGGCGGGCGACGTGGTGGTGATCCGCTACGAAGGCCCGAAGGGCGGTCCGGGGATGCAAGAGATGCTGTACCCGACGTCCTATCTGAAGTCCAAGGGCCTGGGCAAGACGTGCGCGCTGTTTACGGACGGACGTTTCTCGGGCGGCTCGTCGGGGCTGGTGATCGGGCATGCGTCGCCGGAGGCGGCGGAAGGCGGCACGATCGGGCTGGTGGAAGATGGCGATACGATCGAGATCGATATTCCGAACCGGAAGATGCATTTGGCGGTGTCGGATGACGAACTGGCTCGGCGTCGGGCGGCGATGAATGCCCGGGAGAATGCCTGGGAGCCTGTGGATCGGGAGCGGGTGGTGTCGTTGGCGTTGCAGGCTTATGCGGCGTTGGCGACTTCTGCGGATCGGGGGGCGGTGCGGGATTTGTCGCAGTTGAAGCAGAAGCGTTGAACCTGTTTTGATGCTTGGAAGACGGCGCCTTTTTTAGGGCGCCGTTTTTTATTGTGGGTTGGGAATTTGCTTTGTTGTGGGGACTGGGTGCTTCGTAGGTCGCCCGTCTGGGCGGCGGCTTGCGCAGTGGGCGCCCACGATTGCGGTCCGGAGCGTTCGCTCCGGACTTCCCCCTCGTCATCTTCGTTGTCGCCTTTGGCGACGGCCTTCAGATTCCCTCGGGCGCATCGAGGTTGCCCACTGCGCAAGCCGCCGCCCAGACGGGCTACGTCCTTTGAGACTCGTCGCGTTGCCAGACCCGTGTTCGGGGAATGGGATCTACAGGGTCGCCAAGCCGCGGCCGCGCGGGCGGCCGCGTTTGGCATTTGGGTTGTTGACTGTGGTGGGGGTGCGCTTCGCGCGGGTGGGGAGCGGTTTTCTAGTGGTTCGCAGTCAGGGGGGAGGGGCGGTGATGGGCGGCGCGACAGGTATCGGTTTGCGCAGGCTGACCGTCTCGCGCGCCGCCCATCCGGCGCTGCGCGGTAGCGTGGAACATCGCGGTATTCGCGCCGCTCGAGCTTTGGCGATGGCTTACGTGCTGATCGTGGGCCTGCGATGTTCCAGGTGTTGGCCCTTTGCGGTGCGGGCGCTTCGGGGGCCGGATTAAGTCGTGCGGTCGCTATAGAATCTGGGGACTTGTGATCGGGAATCAAAAATGGCCCTCAATTCTGAAGCTTTACGCCTTTTTCTGGGTGTCGTCGATGCGGGTTCGATGAGTGCTGCCGCTGAAATGCTGGGGCAGACGGCTTCGGGGGTGAGTCGGGGGTTGTCGCGGTTGGAAGAGGATTTGGGGGTCGCGCTGTTGACGCGGACGACGCGGCGGATGGAGCTGACGGCCGAGGGGGCGCATTTTCTGCAGAAGGCGCGGCAGATTGTGCAGTCGTTGGAAGAGGCCGAAGAGTGCATGCGCATCGTGAATCAGCAGCCGGCGGGGCGGTTGCGGGTGGATGCGTCGGTGCCGGTCATGTTGCATTGCGTAGTGCCGCATGTGGCGGACTTTCGGCGGGAGTATCCGGCGATTTCGTTGGAGCTGACCAGCAATGACCGGATCGTCGATCTGATCGAACATCGCACGGATGTGGCGCTGCGCATGGGGCCGTTGAACGATTCGACCTTGCACGCGCGGCCATTGCGGCCTCGGCCGCGGTGGTTGATGGCGAGTCCCGAATATCTTGCGCGGCGTGGTGTTCCGCGGACCGTCGAAGATCTGGACGGGCATGAGCTGCTTGGGTTTACGCAGCCCGAAAGCCTGAACGTCTGGCCGTTGCGTCATGCGGGCGGCTCGAGTTATCTCGCGACGCCTACGCTCGCGACCTCCAGCGGGGAAACCCAGCGGCAGCTGGCGTTGCGGGGGGTGGGGATTGCGTGCCTGTCCGACTTTGTTTCCCAGGAAGACCTGGATGCGGGACGGTTGGTCAGGGTCATGGAAGACATCCACACCGACTATCTGCAGCCGATGCATGCGGTGTACTACCGCAATACGCAGCTGTCGCGGCGGATTGCGTGTTTTCTGGATTTCTTCGCCAGCCGGCTTTGAAACGGCAGTGCCAGGCGCGGTTGCGCCTGGCACTGAACACCGCGCACTTCGTGCATGCCTCGCTTTAACCGTGCAGCGCTCGTCCAAACGCGGACAACACCGATTCGTGCAGGGTTTCCGACAGGGTCGGGTGGGCGAATACGGTGTGCATCAGGTCTTCTTCGGTGGCTTCCAGAGCGGCGGCAACGCCGTAGCCGGCGATGAGTTCCGACGCCTCGGGGTGGATGATGTGCGCGCCCAGCAGTTCGCCGGTGGCGGCGTCGAACACCGTTTTCACCAGGCCCTGGTCTTCGCCCATGGCGATGGCCTTGCCGTTGCCGGCGAAGGTGAATGTGCCGACGCGGATGTCGCGGCCGGTCTGCTTGGCGTGGTCGCGGGCGCGGGCTTCGGTCATGCCGATGCTGGCGACCTGGGGATGCGAGTAGGTGCAGGCGGGGATGCGCAGCGGGTCGAGGGCGTGGACGGGTTTGCCGGCGATGGCTTGCACACACAGCACGGCTTCGTGGCTGGCTTTGTGGGCCAGCCAGGGGGCGCCCGCGACGTCGCCGATGGCGTAGACGCCGGGCTCGGCGGTGCGGCACAGGCCGTCGGTGACGATGTGGGTTTTTTCGACTTTGACGCGGGTGTGTTCCAGGCCCAGATTCTCGACGTTGCCGACAATGCCGGCAGCGACGATGACGCGTTCGACTTCCAGTTCAGTTTGCTTGCCCTGCTGGTCCAGCACCACCTTGACGCCGGCTGCGGTCAGGGTGGATGACTGGACCGCGCATTGGGTCAGCACGCGGATACCCTGCTTTTCGAAGGCCTTGCGGGCCAGCGCCGAAATCTCGGCGTCTTCCTGCGGCAGGATCTGGGCGGTCATGTCGATCAGCGTGACATCGGCGCCCACTGTGCGGTAGAAGCTGGCGAACTCGGCGCCGATGGCGCCTGCGCCCACGACCAGCAGCGACTTGGGGATGGCCGGCGGCGTGAGGGCCTGGCGGTAGGTCCAGATGCGTTCGCCGACGGGCAGGGCCTGCAGTTCGCGCGCGCGGGCGCCGGTGGCCAGGATGATGTGGCGGGCGGACAGGATGGCACCGCTGTCGAGCGTGACGCGGCCGCCGCCGGCCAGCTTGGCGTTGGCGGCGAACACCGTGACGCCGTTCTTTTTCATCAGGTGGGTCACGCCCTGGCCCAGGCGGCCGGCGACTTTGCGCGAGCGGGCCACCATGGCGGCCAGGTCGGCTTGCACATCGGCGGCGCCCGCCACGCCGTAGTGCGCGGCCTCGCGGCAGGCGCGCAGGACGGTGGCGCTGTGCAGCAGCGCCTTGGTGGGGATGCAGCCCCAGTTCAGGCAGATGCCGCCCAGCTCGGCGCGTTCGACGAGCGCGGTGGACAGGCCCAGCTGCGCCGCGCGGATGGCGGCGACGTAGCCGCCGGGGCCGCCGCCCACGACCACCAGGTCAAAGGTTGTCTTGGTCATGGCGGGGCTCACAGCAGAATACGCACGGGGTTCTCGATCAGCGCCTTGAAGGCGGCCAGCCAGCGCGCGCCGACGGCGCCGTCCACCGCGCGATGATCGGCCGACAGCGTGACAGTCATGACGGTGGCGGCGATCAGGTCGCCGTTCTCGCCGACCACGGGGCGGCGTTCGGCCGCGCCTACCGCCAGAATCGCGGCCTGGGGCGGGTTGATGATGGCGGCGAACTGCTTGATGCCATACATGCCCAGGTTGCTGACCGTGAGCGAACCGCCGGTGAATTCCTCGGGCTTCAAGCGGTTGATCTTGGCGCGTCCGGCCAGCTCCACGATTTCCGCCGCAATGGCGGACAGCGATTTGACATCGGCGTCGCGCACGATGGGCGTGACCAGGCCGCCGTCGGTGGCCACGGCCACGCTGACGTTGGCGCCCGCATGGAATTCGATGGCATCGTCATGCCAGCTGACGTTCACCTCAGGCACTTCGCGCAGCGCCAGGGCGGCGGCGCGCACGATGAAGTCGTTGACCGACAGCTTGACCGCGCCGCCGTGGTTGGCTTGCGCGCGCAGGGCCAGCAGGGCGTCCATGCGGCAATCGAGCGTCAGGTAGAAGTGCGGCACGTGCTGCTTGCTTTCGGTCAGGCGGCGGGCGATGGCGCGGCGCATGCCGGTGTGCGGTACGCGGCGAGCCGCGGCGCGGGCGGCCTGGGTGGTAGCGACAGCGGGGGCCGGGGCGCGGCCGCGCGCGGCTTCGACGTCGCGGCGCACGATGCGGCCGCGCGGGCCGGTGCCTTGCACGTCCAGCAGGTTCACATGCCATTGCGCGGCCAGGCGGCGGGCGAGCGGGCTGGCGAACAGGCGGCCGCCGGCCGTGGCGGGCGCAGCCGTTGCAGCGATTGTTGCGGCGGCCGTTGCCGCGGCGGCCGGTGCCGTGGCGGCGCCGGTCGACGCGCCCGCACTGCCTGCTTGCGCCGGCGCGGCGGCATTGTCCGCCGGCGCTGCCGCACCCGCGCCGCTTGCCACCGGCTTTGCTGCCACGCCGCCCTGTGCCAGGGCCTGCTCGATCTCGGCCGCGCCTTCGCCCGGCGCCAGCAGCACGCCGATCACCGTGTTGATCGGTACCGACGCGGCGCCGGCCGGCACCACGATGCGGCCCAGCACGCCAGCCTGCTCGGCATTGATCTCGACGATGGCTTTCTCGGTTTCGATTTCCGCCAGGGCGTCGCCGACGGCGACGGTATCGCCTTCCTGCTTGAGCCACTGATGCAGCGTGCCGCCGTCGGTGTCGGCCGCGACGGAGGGGAGTTTGATAAGGGTTGCCACGTTGTTCGTCCTATTCAGCGTGCACGGCCAGGTCGGGCCGGTAGGCCGCCGGGTCGTCGTATTCGACCAGTTCCAGCACATTGCCTTCGGGGTCGCGGAAGAACGCCAGCCAGGTGCCGGGGCGCACCTGCATCGGCGCGGGTGCGCTGTCGAAGACCACGCCGCGCGATTGCAGGCGGGCGACGGTGCCGGCCAGGTCCTTCACGATGAAGGTCAGGTAGGTCGTGCCCTGGCGGTCCAGGATGGCGGCGCCGCGCACGGCTGCTTCTGGCGCCGTGGCGGGTTGCAGCAGCTTGATGCGTTCGCCGTAGCTGGTCTGCAGACGCGCCACAGCGTAGCCGTGGCGCGTCAGGCCGGTGGCCTGGGCCTTGTCGGCCGGCACGCTGACGCGGTTCACCAGCGCCAGGCCGACCACCTCGGTGTAGAACGCCAGCATCGCGTCCAGGTCGGCGCAGCACAGGCCGACTTCCATCGGCACGGTCATCTTCAGGGTGGCGCTCATGCCCGTTCTCCCAGATCGGCCATCACATCGGCCAGGCCGGCGATCACTTCCTCGGTATCGGCAAAGGCCGCGCGTTCCAGCACCTTAGAGATGCTGGGCGAGGCTTCGCCGCCCGTCACGCGCTTGACCGGCTGGTCCAGCCAGTCGAAATAGCGGCGCTGGATCTCGTCGGCCAGCATGGCGCCGTAGGACGTGCCCCGCGCGCCTTGCTCCACGATCAGCACGTTGTTGGTCTTCTGGATGCTGGCGCCGATGGTGTCCCAGTCCAGGCTGGCGCGGTCCAGCGTGCGCAGGTCGATGACTTCGGCATCCACGCCGGCCTCTTCGGCCGCTTTCAGGGCGCGGCTGACCATCGACAGGTAGGTCAGCACCGTGACCTTGCTGCCGCTGCGGCGCACGCGCGCGCGGCCGAAGGGAATGGCGTAATCCAGGTCACCCTCGGGCACGTCGCCCGACGAGGCGTACAGATCCACATGCTCGATCACCAGCACCGGGTCCTTGGAGGCCAGCGCGGTGTTCATCAGGCCGATGTATTCGTAGGGTGTGGACGGGGCGACGATGCGCCAGCCCGGCGCGGTGGCAAACACGCCGGCCGGATCCATCGAGTGCTGCGAGCCGTAGCCCGTGCCCATTGCAACCTTGGTGCGCAGCACGAACGGCACGTCGATGTCGCCGCCGAACATGTGGCGGGCCTTGCCGATCTGGTTGAAGATCTGGTCGGCCGCGACCCACATGAAGTCGGGGTACATGAATTCCACCACCGGCTTGTAGCGGCCGTCCATGGCCAGGCCGCCGCCCAGGCCGGCGAAGGCGTTTTCGGAAATCGGCGTGCCCAGCACGCGGTCGGGGTATTTGTCCTTCAGGCCGCGGGTGGCGCCGTTGGTGCCGCCCTTCAGGCGGTGCACGTCTTCCCCCAGCACCACCACGCCCGGATCGGTTTCCATGCGGCGGTCCAGCACGTCGGCCACGGCATCCACGAACTTACGTTCGACGCGGGCGCCGGCATGGTCGTCGGTATCCTGGTAGCGCAGGCCGGCCAGCTCCGAGCCGTCGCTGCGCAGGCCCACGTCGCGGAAGTCCGGGCGCGGCCACAGGTCGGCGCGCACGCGGCGCTTGCCGCCGTCGGCGGCTTCGGTCAGGCGGCCCGTCACGTCCTTCATCACGTCCTTGCATTGCTGGCGCAGCGCATCGACCTCTGTCTGCGTGATCAGCTGGCGGCCGATCATTTCCGCGGCGATCTTGTCCAGCGGATCGCGGCGGCGCCATTGCGCTTCTTCGTCCTTGCTGCGATAGCCGAAAGCGCTGCCGGGGAAGGGGCCGTTCTGGTGGAAGAAGCGGTACACGTCCACTTCGATGATGGTCGGGCCGTTGCCGGCGCGCATGTGGGCCACGGCTTCGGACATGGCCAGGTGCACGGCCAGCGGGTCCATGCCGTCCACTTGCCAGGCGGGGATGTTGAAGGCCTGGCCGCGGGCCGACAGGCGCGGCTCGGCGGTGGATTCTTCCACCGTGGTCGACACGGCGTAGCGGTTGTTCTCGATGAAAAAGCACAGCGGCGTCTTCCACGCGGCGGTCAGGTTCATCGTTTCCAGCACCGAGCCGATGTTCACCGCGCCGTCACCGAAGTACGTCACGGCCACGCGGTCGGTGCCGGCGTGGCGGTGCGCCCAGGCGGCCCCGGCCGCCAGCGGCACGCCGCCGCCGACGATGGCATTGGTGCCCAGCGCGCCGGCTTCCAGCCAGCGCAGGTGCATGCTGCCGCCGCGGCCGCGGCAATAGCCCTGTGCCAGGCCCATGATCTCGGCCAGCGTCTTGTGCAGCACTTCGTCGATGGCGGGCGTCAGCGGGTTGCGCGGGTCCAGGCCCAGCGGCGCGACGTGTTGCAGTGCCTTGGCCAGGAACTGGTGGTGGCCGCGATGCGAGCCGTTGATCTGGTCGCCGGCGCCCAGCGCCAGCACCGAGCCGACGGCGCCGCCTTCCTGGCCCACCGACGAATGCGCCGGGCCGTGCACCAGGCCGGCGGCGGCCAGGTCCAGCACCGCCTCTTCAAAGGCGCGGATCCAGTGCAGCTGGGTCAGCATGGTGGCCAGCAGCGCGGGGTCTGCCTGCTGCCAGTCGCCGGCCTCGACCGTCAGTTGCCGCCAGGGCGCTTGCGAGCCGAGCGGTTGGTAGGTGGCCATGAGTGAATCTCCAGAAAATTAGGGGTGCGTCGATGCGGTTAGAGGTAGCTGTAGCGGCTCCAGCCGCCATCGGCCACGAGGGTGTGTCCGGTGATGTAGGCGGCCTGGCGCGATGCCAGGAAGACCGCCAGGTCGGCCATTTCGGCCGGTTGCGCCATGCGCCGCAAGGGCGTGCGCTGCTTGAGGCGTTCGGGGTCCAGGCGGCCGCGCGCGGCCAGATCGCGCACCAGGTCCGTTTCCACGTAGCCCGGCGCCAGCGCGTTGACGCGCACGCCCTGCGGGCCCCATTCGACGGCCAAGGTTTCGGTCAGCAGCACCACCGCACCCTTGGTGGCGCAATAGGCTGCGCGGTCGGGCGCCGCCACCACGCCGTACATGGACGCGAGATTGATGATGCAGCCTTCACCCTTGGGCACCATGCGGCGCCCGGCGGCCTGGGCGCACAGGAACACGCCGGTCAGATTGATGTCGACCGCGCGGCGCCACTCGTCCACGGTGACGTCCAGGGTGGGCTTGTTGGCCGAGATGCCGGCGTTGTTGACCAGCACGTCGATGCCGCCCCAGGCCTTTTCGACCTGGGCGAAGGCGCGTTCAACCGCGTCGGCGTCGGTGACCGAAGCTTGCGCGGCCAGGGATTCACCGCCGGCGGCTTGCAGGCCGGCGACGGCCTCGGCCAGCGCGGCAGGGTCCATGTCCAGCAGCGCAACGCGCGCGCCCTGACGGACGAAGGCCTGGGCCGTGGCGTAGCCGATGCCTTTGGCGCCGCCGGTGATCACCACGGTCTTGCCGCGCAGATCGGCATGGATGACGTCGGCGTGGGGGGCTTGAGAGGGATTGTCCAAATGCTTGCCTTTAACGGTGCGTGATGGATGCATGGGGTGGCGGGCGTCTGTCAGACCGCCAGCCATTCCTGTACGACGTCCTGGCGCTCGTGCAATTGCGCGGGCGGCCCTTCAAATACGATGCGGCCGTGGCCCATCACGCTGACGCGGGTCGAGACCTTCAGCGCGATGGTCAGCTTCTGCTCGACAAGCACCACCGATACGCCGCGCTGGTGGATGTCGCGAATCACGTCGGCGATCACTTCCACGATCTTGGGTGCGAGGCCTTCGGTGGGTTCGTCGATCAGCATGACCTTGGGGTTGCCCAGCAGCGAGCGGCACATGGTCAGCATCTGCTGTTCGCCGCCGGACAGGTTGCCGGCGCGGGTGTTGCGCCGTTCCTGCAGCCGCGGGAAGTAGGTGAACATCTGCTCGATCGTCCAGGCGGGCGCGTCGGCGCGGGGCGGCTGCTCGCCCATGCGCAGGTTCTCGTCCACCGTCAGGTTGGCGAAGACCTCGCGCTCTTCCGGCACGAAGCCCAGGCCGGCGCGGGCGATCTCGAAGGGCCGCTTGTTGGTGATGTCGCGGCCCTCGACGGCGATGCGGCCCGCCGTCACGTCCACCAGGCCCATAATGCTTTTCATGGTGGTGGACCGGCCGGCGCCGTTGCGGCCCAGCAGGCTGACCACTTCGCCGCGATTCACCGTCAGGTCGATGCCGTGCAGGATGTGGCTCTTGCCGTAGTGGGCATGCACGCCTTGCAGGGCCAAGAGGGGGGATTGCATGCTCATACCGTTTCCTCTCCCAGGTAGGCTTCGCGCACGCGGGCGTCGCCGCGGATCTCGGCCGGCGTGCCGGTGGCCAGGATTTCGCCATAGACCAGCACGCTGATGCGGTCGGCCAGCGAAAATACGACCTGCATGTCGTGTTCGACGATCAGCAGCGTGCAGTCGCGCGTCACGTCCTTGATGAGTTCGACCGTGTAGTCGACCTCGTGCTGCGACATGCCGGCCATGGGTTCGTCCAGCAGGATGACCTTGGGACGCGAGGCCAGCGTCATGCCGATTTCCAGTGAGCGCTGCTCGGAGTAGTTCAGGTCGCCCGCCGCGGTGTGCTGCTTGGACGTCAGGCGCACCTTTTCCAGCAGCTGGTCGACGTTCTCGTTGACCGCGCGGTGGCGGGCGATGGGGCGCCAGAAGTTGTAGACCAGGCCGTGCATGCGCAGCACCGCCAGGCGCAGGTTTTCGCGCACCGACAGGCGCGGGAACACGTTGGTGATCTGGAACGAACGCGCCAGGCCCAGGCGGTTGATCTGCTCCGGCGGCAGGCCGCCGATGGCGCGCGAACGCAGGCTGATGTCGCCCGAGGTCGGCGCGAACGAGCCCGACATCAGGTGGAACAGCGTGGACTTGCCCGCGCCGTTGGGGCCGATGACGGCGTGGCGTTCGCCGGCTTCGACCTGCAGGTTCACGCCGCGGATGATCTGCGCGTCGCCGAACGATTTGCGCACATCGGAAAGGGTCAGGATCTCGTGGCTCATTTCGCGGCCTCCAGCAAGGGCGCCGCATCGGCGCCGCTGCGCCACAAGGCCAGGGCCCAGCGGCAGGCGGCCAGACCCGCGGCGAACAACGCCAGCGGCACCAGCCAGGTGGACAGCGCCAGCGGCGCCCAGTCGCGGCCGAACAGCGCGATGGCGGGCCAGCCGGCATCGGGGTTCATCGCCAGCAGCGCGCGGTAGTCGCGGGCGAACATGCGTTGCAGCAGTTCCACGGCGAAGACCGTGCCGCCCGTCAACAGCAGGCCGCTGGCCACCGTCACCGCAGCGCGCGGCAGCCAGTCGGCCAGCCCGCGTTCGCGCAGCGACTTGGCCGCGCGTTGCACCAGTCCCACCAGGCCGTCCGGCACGAACAGCATCACCAGCACGAACAGAATGCCCTGGTACAGCAGCCACGAACGGGTGATGTCGGCCAGCGTCTGCGACAGGAAGGTCAGGATGGACGCACCCAGCACCGGTCCCAGGAAGGCGTTGACGCCGCCGATGTAGGCGAACAGCACGGCATCGGTGGACAGCTTGACCTCGAACAGCACGTAGTTGCCGGCTTCGATGTTCAGGGCCTGCAGGCCGCCGGCGATGCCGGCGAACATGGCCGACAGCGCGAACACCATGGTCTTGAGCGTGTGCGGCCGGTAGCCCAGATAGCGCAGACGGTTGGCGTTTTCGCGCAGGCCCAGCGTCAGCCGGCCCAGCGGCGTGCGGGTCAGGCCGTACAGCGCCGCCAGCGACACCAGTACCCAGGCCAGTACAAGGAAGTACACCTCGATGTCCGAACCGAAGGAAAAACCCCAGGCGGGCATGCGCATCGCCGACACGCCGGCCTCGCCGCCGAACACGCCCTTCAGGTGCGGCGCCAGCGCGTGCAGCAGCTCGGCCAGCGCCAGCGTGATCATCGAAAAATACACGCCAGACCGCATGGTGGCGAACCAGCCCGCGACCAGCCCGAACAGCAGGCCGGCCACGCCGCCTGCCAGCGGCATCAGCGGCGTGGGCAACAGGCCCGCGCCGCCCAGCGCGTTCATGGCATGGATGGTGGCGAAGGTGCCCACGCCAAAATACGCGGCATGGCCAAAGGACAGCATGCCGCCCTGGCCCGCCAGCAGATTGAAGGCGCAGGCGAACAGGGCCGCGATCAGCATCTGCACCGCCGCGACCAGTTGTCCGGCCGGCAGCAGCCAGGGCAGGGCGCACAGCGCGGCCACGCAGGCCACGAGCAGCAGCGCGGCCGAGACGCGGCCGGTAGCGTTTACGGGGCGGTTCATGCTTGCTCTCCCTTCAGGCCCGACGGCTTGACCAGCAGCACCACCAGCATCAGCAGGAAGGGCAGCGTGGCGGCCAGGCTGGAAATCTTCACCGTCATCAGGCCGCCCACGCTTTCGGCCCACTCGCCGGCGCCGAACAGGCCGAACAACGTCGCCAGGCTGGCGTCGATGCCGACCGAGAACGAGCTGATCAGGCCGATCAGCAGCGACGCGATCATGGCGCCGCCCAGCGACCCCAGGCCGCCCACCACGACCACCACGAACACCAGCACGCCCAGTTCCAGCGCCATGTTCGGATTGGTGGTGTAGAACGCGCCGGCCACCGCGCCGGCCAGCCCGGCCATGGCCGCGCCCACGCCGAACACGCTCATGAATACCAGCGGCACGTTGTGGCCCAGGGCTTCGGCCATGCGCGGCCGGTAGATCGCCGAGCGCACTACGATGCCCACGCGGGTACGGGACAGCAGCAGGTAGATCACCGCGAACATCGCCAGGGATACGCCGCCCATCAACAAACGATAGAAGGGGTAGTCGGCGTCAAACACGCGGAACGCGGCGAAGTTCAGGAACGGCGGCACGCGGTAGTCGACCGGGAAGTCGCCGTAGAACAATTTGATGAGCTCGGCGACGATGAACGCCAGGCCGAAGGTCACTAGCAGTTCCTGCGCGTGGCCGAACTTGTGCACGCGGCGCAGGAAGTAACGTTCCACCCCCATGCCCAGCACGCCGGAGATGACCGTGGCCAGCGCCAACGCAGTCCAGAACCCGGTCACGGGCGCCAGGGTGTAGGCGGCGTACGCGCCTATCATGTAGAACGAGGCGTGCGCGAAGTTGAGCACGCCCATCATGCCGAAGATCAGCGTCAGGCCCGCCGACACCATGAAAAGTAGCAGGCCGTAGATCACGCCGTTCAACAGCGAGACCGTAAAGTATTCCATGTCCGCTCCAAAATCCTTGCGCGCAGGCGCCGGGCGCCTGGCGATCCATCACGCTCTGTTTTTTCCGGCCCCGCGCCGGCGAGCGCTGTTGTGATGCCGCCGCGGGCAGCAAGGCCCGCGGCGGGGTCCATCAGTCCGGGCGAACCATCTTGCAAGTGGCCTGTACCGGCGCGGACACGTCCGCGGCCGTCAGCACCTTGACCGGCTCGAAGCCCATGTCGGTGCCGTCGGCCTTGTACTTGGCGCTCTTGCTGACTTTGGACACCACCATCGGCAGCTGCACCTGGTGGTCTTCGGCACGCATCGTGTAGGTGCCCAGCGGCGAGGTGTAGGTCACCTTTTCCAGCGCGCGGGCCAGGTCCGGCACTGACAGCTTGCCGTCCTTGGGCGGGACCTGCTTGAGCGCTTCGCCCAGGAAGGTGATGCCGATGACGGTCTGCGGCTCGGTGTAGCTGGGGTAGTGGCCGGTCTTGGCCTTGTAGTCCTCGGCGAACTTGGCGCCGTCTTCACCCGCGGCCTCGATGTTGTACGGGTGCGCGATGTAGTGGCCCAGCGCCACCTCGCCGGCGTTGGCCAGGTTGCCCACCTGGTCCAGGAACACCGTGGCAAAGCGCACCTTCAGGCCGGCCGATTGCGTGGCCTTCATCAGCAACAGCAGGTCGTTGGACCAGTTGCCGGTGATGACGGTGTCGGGGTTGGTCGCGCGGATTCGGGCCACGTAGGGCGCGAAGTCCTGGATCTTGTTGACCTCGTGCAGCGTCTTGCCCACCACGTCATAGCCGTACTGCCTGGCGAAGCGCTCGGTGGCGCCTTCCATGTCCTGGCCCCAGGAGTAGTTCTGGTTGATGGCGTACACGCGCTTGCCCAGCGTGCCGTCGGCCGACATGACCGAGGCCAGCGCCTTCACGCGCAGGTCGGCGTTGGTGGTGAAGCGGAAATGATAGAAGTGGCACTTCTGGCCGGTCAGTTCCAGGGCTTCGCCGCCCACGTTCAGGAACACGACTTCCTTGCCCGGGTTGCGCAGGTTGTGCTTGCGCACGTCTTCGGTGAGCTGGCCGGAGATCGCCGACGACGACCCTTGCACCAGGATCTGCACGCCTTCGGCGGCCGCGGCGCGGAAGCGGTCGGACGCGCCCACCGGGCCGCCCTGGTTGTCGAATTCGACCAGTTCCAGCGGTTGGCCATTCCAGCCGCCGGCCGCGTTGATGCGGTCCAGTTCGTACTTGACCGCGGCGCGGAACATCAGGCCGGTCGAGGCCTGCGGGCCCGACAGCGTTTCGATCAGGCCTATCTTGACGGGCGCGGCCTGCGCCGATGCGGCAATGCCGGCCAGGCATAGCAGGCCGGTGGTGAAAGCCAATTTCATGCGTGTCTCCTCCGTGGGACGGGAGTGTGGGGTCCGTGAATCGATCAAGCTGCTTGATGCGGCTCTTGTATGCCCAGGAAGCGGGCAATTTCGGTGATCTGGCCTTCCAGCATGTACAGGCCGGGATGGATGCGGCAGCCGTGTGCGGCGGCGGCGCGCAGCAGCGGCGTGTCGACGCGGCTCATCACGGCGTCGGCCACCACGGCGCCGGGCGCCAGGGCGTCCAGCTGGAAGGGCAGGGGATCGGTGTCGGCCAGGCCCAGCGAGGTCGCATTGATCGCGATGTCACAGGAGTCGGGGCGGGAGCCGGCGATATGGATGGCCAGCGCGGGGTAATGCCGCGCCAGGCGTTCGGCAAAGGCCTCGGCCTTGGCCGCAGAACGATTGTAGAGCGACAGGCTGGCCGGGCCAGCGTCGGCGATGGCACAGGCGATGGCCTTGCCCGCGCCGCCCAGGCCCGCCAGGTAGACATCGCGGCCGGCCGGATCGTGGCCCTGGCTGCGCAGGCCGGCCACGAAGCCCAGGCCGTCGAAGTTGCCGCCGGTCAGGCAGCCGTCTTGCAGGCGCACGGCATTGACCGCGCCGATCAGCTGCGCGGCCGGGGTGAGCGCGTCGCACAGGGCGGCGGCGCTTTCCTTGTGGGGCACGGTGACGACGATGCCGCCCAGGTTCGCCAGGCCGCGCAGGCCCGCGAACAGCCCGGGCAGGCCGGCGGCGGCCACGTGGAAGGGGACCATCACGCCGTCCACGGCGCGCTCGCGCAGCAGGGCGTTGAGCCGCTGGGGCGTCCTGACGTGAGCGATCGGGTCCGCCGCAATCGCGAATACGGTAGTGCTGCCGGTGATGTCCACCTGGTTGTCCCCTGCCTGTCCTGCGGCCCGTGGCCGTGCTTTTTGCTGACGCCCTTGCCTGAAAGCGCCAGTTGATTTACGCTTTCAATACAAGTTGTCAGTCAACTTTATTAAGTTGTCAGATAAATAATAGGTCAAGCGTTTTTCCCGTGTCAAGCAACGGATTTGGCGGTTCAATCGAATCCACGGCAGCGCCCGGAAGCGGGCGCGGATCGCTTGGATACAGTTTTGGAGACAGGATGATTTCGTTCGAAGGACAGGTAGTGGCCATCACCGGCGCCGGCAATGGCATCGGTCTGGCGACCGCGCGGCTGATGTCCGCCCATGGCGCCCGGCTGGTGCTGACCGATATCGACAAGGCGCGCCTGGACGAGGTGGCGGCCGAACTGGACGCCAGCGGCCAGCGGGTCTACACCCATGCGCTGGACGTGGCCGCCTCGGCCGATTGCGACCGGGTGCTGGAACGCGCCGCCCAGCATTTCGGCGGGCTGGATCACCTGGTGCATTGCGCCGGCATCTACCCCGAGCAACTGGTCAAGGACACCAGCGACGAGGCCTGGAAGAAGTTGATGGGCGTGAATCTGGATGGCACCTTCTACGTGTGCCGCGCCGCCCAGCGCCACCTGCGCCAGAACGGCTCGATCGTGCTGCTGACCTCGCTGGCCGCGCAGCGCGGCAGCTACGCCCACGCCGCCTATTCGGCGTCCAAAGGCGCGGTGCAGAGCTTCACCCGCAGCCTGGCGCTGGAACTGGCGCCGCTGATCCGCGTGAACGCGGTGGCGCCTGGCATCATCGCCACGTCCATGACCCACGACCTGATCGGCCAGAAGGGCGCGCAACTGCTGGAAAGCACCCCGCTGCGGCGCTTTGGCACCGCCGACGAAATCGCCGGCGCCATCGCCTTCCTGTGCTCGCCGTTGGCAGGCTTTGTCACCGGCGAAGTCATGCAGGTCAACGGCGGCATCTATATCGCGTAAAGTCTGGAACGGCCGTGCCCTTGAATCCGGCAAAATCCTAAAATCTTCAAGGGCGTGGCCGTGGTGAAACGTCGAAAACTCCTATAACCCAAGGTCGCCGCCCCGCGAGCCGCCTTACGTTTTAATGATTCCCATGCAGCCCATTTCCGAACAGGACAAGCGGGATTCCGACCCGCAACGCGCCGCACCCAAGCATTCGCTGTCCGCCGGCGTGGCCGACGCGTTGGCCGAGCAGATCCGCCAAGGCGCGCTGGCGCCGGGCGACCGCCTGCCCACCGAAAAGCAGCTGACCGAGATCTACGCCGTCAGCCGCGCCGTCGTGCGCGAAGCGCTGGCGCGCTTGAAATCCGAAGGCCTGATCACGTCGCAGCAGGGCAGCGGCGTGTTCGTCGATCCCAACTTCCAGCGCAACGCCTTTCGCATCGCCGCGCCCACCCCGGGCGACAGCCAGGACCTGGAACACATCCTGGAGCTGATGCTGTCCATCGAGGTCACCGCCGCGCGCTATGCCGCGCAGCGCCGCAGCGATGCCGATTTGAAGAAAATGCGCCAGGCGCTGGTCGGCATGGAATATGCGCTGATCAACGACAAGCTGGGCGACGAAGAGGACTACCAGTTCCACCAGTCCATCGTGCAGGCGACCCACAACCCGCACCTGGTGGCGCTGAACGACTACCTGGAAGCCAATGTGCGCCGCGTCATCCGCAGCGCGCGCAATAACACGGCGCGCAGGTATGCCGAGCGCATGGCGGCCGTGCAGAGCGAACACCAGGCGATCTTCGCCGCCATCGAAGGCGGCGACCCCGATGCCGCCGGCCGGGCGGCCGAGCAGCACCTGCGCAACGCCGCCGACCGGCTGCGGCTGTTCCAGGCGGAACGGCCAGCGCCGGTGTAGATATTCAAGCGAACGTCTGTTCCATTTCGCGGCGGAACTGCACCGCTTGCGATCGGTCGTCGTATTCAACGTCGCTCCAGCGGATCGCCTGCGATTGCCGCACGGCGTGCTTGAGCTTGACCTGGTGCGACAGCCCCAGCGGCAAGTAGCCTTCTTCCACCGAGTCGCGCGCCGGCATCAGGCGGCCATACACCGTATAGCCGCCTTCGCCATCCAGCAGCTGGCCGGCCTGCAAGTCGCGCTTGGCCGTGGCCACCACGTCGCCGTGCCAGCCGGCCGGCGCGCCGGTGGGCTCGCGCCGCAAACCCACGCTGGCCACGCTGATGCCCAGTTCCAGCCCGATCAGGTGATAAGGCTTGTACATGGCCGTGTAGTTGCCGCCCGGGTCCGTGACCAGGCCGTATTCCTTGAAGCAGCGGCGCACGTAATCGCTATCGGCCGCCAGCGTCACATACACGCCCCAACGCAAGTCGCGGAACACCGGCCGCCCGTCGCGCTCCAGCGAGGAAATCACCTCGACCTGCCCGCGGTGATGCAGAATGCCGCCGTCGTCGCGCGGGCGCAGCACCCGTGCCAGATCGTCCACCCCGCAAGGCGGGAAATGCAGTCCGGACGGCGAGGGCAGCAGCCCCGTGGCATTGGACACCGCCGCCATCTCGATGGCGCTCTTGGTGCCATCCAGGAAGCTGTTGAACATCTGCGCGTTGAAGTCGCCGGCCGCCACCATTTCGGCGGTGAAACCGTAATATGGCCAGACCGTGTCCGGCGTGGAGGTATGGAATTCGGGCAGGTACTTGGTGCCCTTGCCCGCCGCCATGACCTCGAAACCGCAGGCGCGCGCCCAATCCACCATTTCGCAGATCAGCGCGGGCTGGTCGCCGTAGGCCAGCGAATAGACAATGCCCGCCTCGCGCGCCCGGCGCGCCAGCAAGGGCCCGGCCAGCGCGTCGGCTTCGACGTTGACCATGATGATGTGCTTACCGTATTCGCAGCAGGCCAGCACGTGGCCGATGCCCGCGGCCGCCTGGCCGGTGGCGTCGATGACGATATCGACATCGGGACTGGCGATGACTGCGTACGGGTCGTCGCTGAAATAGACCTTGCCGTTCTTGAGCGCATCATTGACGCTGGCGGCATTGAGCGCCGCCGCCGGCCACCCCACCCGTGTCAGCGCCGCGCGGGCCCGGTCGGGCATCAGATCGGCCACCGCCACCAGGCGCATGCCCGGCGTGCGCGGAGCCTGGCTCATGAACATCGCGCCGAACTTTCCGGCGCCCAACAGCGCAACGCGCAAGGGCTTGTGGTCGGCTTCTCGCTGCTTGAGCAGACGGTGCAGATTCATGGTGCAGGCTCCTCCAGGAAATGGGGATACAGCACCACAGGATAGTCCTAAAACACGCCGCCTGAACAGGGCAGGGCAACGGCGCCGACGGGCCTCATCCGAAGGGATCGCCGGCTCGTCATCCGGGCGTCACTCATCCGCCGTATAGAGCTCCCCGGCCAGTACGTTGCGCCAGTTGCCCCAGGTGATGCGTGGCCGGTCGCTTACCCCGCGGTTGTAGGGGGCATCAAACAGGATGTGCTTCCAGCGCGGCTTGACCGCGCCTTGTATCAACGGCTTGTCGTCTATCAACAGATTGCCGTACACCAGCGTCTTGTCCTTGGTCAGCACCAGCCGGTTGGTTGCCTCGCGTCCCAGGTGTTTTTCCACCCACAGATACTTCTCGGCCACGCAGTTCTCGAACTGCGACAGCGGCGAGGTGCAGATGCGCACGTCCATGCCCAGCGCCAGCAGTTCCTTCACCGCATCCAGCGCACCCGGCACCGGCGGCAGGTTGCGGATGAAGCCCGGCGCGGTATAGATCGCCTCGGCCATGCCGCGCAGTTCGGGCGCGTAGTCTTCGCGGATGTAGAACGACTTGCGATCTTCAAACGCCACCGGCGCGATATCCGGGTGGCGCGCCCGCCAGGCATCGATGAAGGCGTGTTCGAAGTCGGCCAGCACGCCGTCTTGGTCGAGCAGGATGATCATGGAAGTCCTAAGTCATTGCGACGCGCTCGATTGTGCCAGAGCGGCGAAAGAACCCTCAGTCCGGGCTGGCTCGCGGCCCTAGACCGGCTGCGGCCGCGATTGCGCCACGACCCGATAGCGGCTGCCGCCGGTAGAAGATTCCGACGCCACCAATACCATGCGGTCATAGCGCCAGGTCAGCGGGGGCGGGTCGGCCGCCGGCGGATCGTTGCGTTCGATGTTGCGCAGCAGCGTCACGTGCGGCCGGAATGGCTGGGCGGGCGGCATCACGCCAAATGCGGACAGCCAGAGCCACAGCCCGTCATGGGTGGCCTGCAGCAGGTCGGGCACCTGGCTGGGGCCGGCCCACAGGATGCGTTGACGGGCGAAGACGCCATATCGATCCAATGTGACCGCGCCCGGGATCAGGCGGTGAAACGGCGTGGCGTCGATCAGTTCGTCGGCGATCTCTTGCTCCACGGAACCCAGGAAGGCCAGGGTCATGTGGAGGGTTTCCGTGCGCATGACGCGGCCGTGGGCGTGTGTGCGGGCCTGATCGGCCCAGGTGGCGAGGTGGGTCGCCAACGGGGCGTCTGGCCAGAGGGCGTAGAAGAGGCGGATGGTCGGCATGGGGGGATTGTAGTTCTGCCGAAAAATTCGGCAGCAAAGACGATCGATTCCTAGGAAATCGTCGCTGCCAGGTAACTCCGCTCGGCTCCAATTCGACTATTCCTTCCTGAACGGAGACAGTCGAAAATGAGAGCCGATCATCCCGCCACGCCAGTCCTGGCCCGCACATCAACGGATCTGGGGCGACGCAGGAGCTGCCGTGTCGCTCCCTGGGGGCGGATGGCCGCCGTGGCCATGCTGTCGCTCGCCTTGTCCGCTTGCGGCGGCAGCGACGACTCGGACGGCGACACGCCTGGCGCCGGCGCACCCGGCACGCCTTCCGGGCCCGCGAGCCGTCATGCGCTGATCATCGATATGGATAGCGCGCTCTACGGCGCCGTGCAGAGCGGCATGGCCGCGGGCACGCTGCCGAATCTGGCCAGGCTGCAGGTGCAGCTGGCGTACAGCGGCGGGGTCGCGGGCACGCCCGGCCAACAGCCTACTCTGGACATGCCGGGCTGGGCGACGCTGCTGACTGGTACCTGGGCAAACCGGCATGGCGTGATCTCCAATGCCCCCGTGCAAGTGCTGCGCGGCGCCACGCTGTTCCAGCTGTCGAAAGCCAGGAACGCGGGCCAGAACGGCGCGGCGGTGGCTTCGGCCGAGCTGGCGCAATTGCTGGTGGCGGATCACGACGCGGGTTATCTGGACACGATGGCCGACTGTTCGCTCAATGCCTCCACCCTGGACTGTGTGTCCGGCCACGCGGTGCAGATGATCGGCGGTGGGTACCGCACGGTGGTCGCGCAGTTCCGTTCCGCCAAGGACGCCGCGGTGGACTACGGCGTGGGTTCGCCGAACTACGCGGCGACGCTGTCCAAGCTGGACCGGGCGGTGGGAGCCATGCTGGATGAGACGGCCAAGGCCGCGAACAGCCAATGGCTGATTGTCGTGACCGGCAACCATGGCTTGAGCGCCAATAGCCAGGACGACGGGCTGCCGCTGGTTCCCGAGTCCGCCACCTTCATCGGATTGAACCAGGCCAGCAATAGCGGCGCACAAGGCATCGGCGCGCCCGTGCCCGCGACGTTGGCCGATCTGTATGGATACGCCAGCATTGCGGACA
Source organism: Achromobacter sp. UMC71 (assembly GCF_014170305.1). Classification (GTDB taxonomy): domain Bacteria; phylum Pseudomonadota; class Gammaproteobacteria; order Burkholderiales; family Burkholderiaceae_B; genus Achromobacter. The sequence goes on along the minus strand of NZ_LZZT01000004.1, from coordinate 21,703 downwards.
TTGCACCGACGGTGTTGGGGTATCTGGATGCGTTGCCCCATACCGCCCAGTACGCGCTGGATGGCGGCAGGCTGCTGGGGCCACAGCCGGTGTCCCGGCTGGCGGCTGCGGTGGCCGATAACAATTCGTCGTCGGTCAGTGTAGTGCTGACGTGGACGCCGCTGCCCGACCGTACCGTCGACGTGTTGCGGGATGGCCGCGTCATCGCATCCCGGCTGCCGGCCGGTACCGCGTCCTACACCGACAATCAGCTGACGGCGGACCTGACCGCGAAAGGCACCTATCAGTTCTCGTACACCGTCCAGGCTGGCCAAGGCGACGCCGCGGCATCGCGCGCCATCATCAGTCCGCCAGTGTCGTATGTGCCGCCGGTGCCCTTGGCGGCGACCCTGCGCAATGGCCTGGTGTCCTACTACCCCTTCAGCGCGACGCTGCCTCCCGTGGACGCGCAGGGCAACAGCACGATGGGTCCGGCTTCTCCCGATTTGCCTGCCTCGGCGGGCCTGGTGGTGCCCGGCCCGTTTGCCGGTACCCATGGCTTGCTGGTCGATACCAACTTCGTCGCGACCAGTGGCTTGGAGGGCTATCGGCTGACGCCCGCCAATGGATTCGATGTGTCCAAAGGGGCCGCGCCGCAGTTCACTATCGGCTTCTGGTTCAAGGCGCCGGAATGCGTGCCGCGCAGCAATGTCACGATTCTGGCGAACAAGAACTACGTCAGTGGCGGTAACGCGGGCGTGGCGATCGGCATGTTCTCCAGTTCAGGGAACCAGTGCGGCATCGCCTTCAACATCGGCTCGGGGGCCGGCGTGCGCGCGGACGGCCCGACCAGTCCCTACACGCAGGTCACTGTCGGCCGCTGGATTTATATCGCGTTCTCCGTCGACGGGGTCGCCAAAACCATGAACATGGTGGTGTTTGATTCCGTGACCGGCGCGACGAACCGGGTAGCAACCGGCAAATCGACCGGCGCCGTGGATATGTCAAAACTGTCGCCTTTTCCCCAATGGGGCATCGGCGAGGACGGCACCGGTACCTATCTGATGAACAAATGCGGCGCCACGCCACCCTACACGGTCGGGCAATGCACCACCGCGCCGCCCTATCAGCACATGTTCGGGGACCTGGCGATGTGGAACCGCGTGCTGACTGACAGCGAGCTTCAGTCCATTTTCCTGTCGAACAAGCCCTTGTCGACGCTGCCGCCGAACTGAAGGAAAACGCGATGACTCCCTTTTCCCTGAAGGCCTGGTTCCGCGTGCCTGGGCTAAAGCGCGCGCTTGCTGCCACCGTGGCGTGTGCCCTGATCGCGGGCTGCGGTGGTGATGACGGGGCGGACGCGGCGCAAGCCGGCGATGGCGAAGCCGCGGCGCAGGTGCCCATCGTGGCGCCGCCCTCGGGCGGCTCCTGCCCGGACGGCGGAACCGATGCGACGCAGCCCCCGCCCTTGAATTCCACGCTGGACTGCGCGCCCTGAACGCACGGTGGCGGCGCTTGCGCGCCGCTACCTACTCCTTTCGACGATCCACGGACACCCGATCACCATGACCCTCATGAATCGCCGCAATTTTCTGCGCGCCGCCGCGGCGACGGCCGCACTCGGTCCCTTTCCGCCTGCGATCCAGCGCGCGCTGGCCATTCCGGCCAACAACGCCACCGGCACGATCAACGACGTCGAGCACGTCATCATCCTGATGCAGGAAAACCGGTCGTTCGATCACTATTACGGCACCATGCCCGGGGTCCGCGGGTTCAGCGACCGGTTCACCATCCCCATGGCATCGGGCCAGCCCGTCTGGATCCAGCAGGGCGCCTCGGGAACGGTGCAACCCTATTATCTGGATGCGACCAAGGGCAATGCCTTGCGTGTCGGCGGCGCCCATAACTGGGCTGACCAGCAGGCGGCCTGGGATGGCGGCCGGATGGCAGCTTGGCCCCGGGCGAAGAACACCAAGGTCGCCATGGGCTATTTGCAGCAATCCGACCTGTCATTTCATTGGTCGCTGGCCAATGCGTTCACGATCTGCGATGCCTATCACACGGCCATCAATACCGGTACCTTCACGAACCGCATGTTCCTGTGGAGCGGCTCGAACGGCGCCAACGTGCGCGGCCACGCCTGCGTGACCAACGCCAACTGGGGCGGCCTGGGGCCATCGCAGGATGGCCTGGATTGGACGACCTACCCGGAACGCCTGCAAGCCGCCGGCGTCAGCTGGAAGGTCTACAACACCCCGGGCAACAACAGCAACAACAATCAGCTGGTGGCGTTTGCCGCCTACCGCGCGGTCAATGAACAGCTGGCTGCGCTCGGTTCTCCGTCCGCGCCGTACACGCCCGCCATGGAGGCCCTGTCGCCCCTGTACAAGGGCTTTGGCAACACGATGCCAGACGGCGGCTACTTGCAGGCGATTGCGGACGACATCGCCATGGGGACGTTGCCGCAGGTCAGCTGGATCGTGGCGCCCGGCCCCTACAGCGAACATCCCAGCATGTCGGTGCCGGGGCAGGGCGCCTGGTATGTGCAGAAGCTGCTGGACATGTTGACCGCCAATCCCGAGGTCTGGAGCAAGACCGTTCTGATCCTGAACTACGACGAGAACGATTGCTTCTTTGACCACATGCCGCCGCCCGCGCCGCCCTGGCGCGCGCCCGACGGCACGCAGTCGGGAAAGTCGACGGTGGATATCACCAATGAGTACTACACCATGCCGGCGCCGCCGGGGGACACCAGCAAGGTCACCCCGGACGGCAAGTCGTTCGGGGCCGGCCCGCGTCTGCCGACCCTGGTGATTTCGCCATGGAGCGTTGGCGGCTGGGTCAATTCGCAGCAGTTCGATCACACGTCCGTGCTGCGCTTCCTGGAACAGCGCTTTGGCGTGGCCGAGCCGAATATCAGTCCCTGGCGGCGCGCGGTCTTTGGCGACCTGATGTCGTGCTTCAACTTCAAGGATCCCAATACCGCCAAACCCCTGCTGATTCCAGCGCCGACCCGCGCCGAGGCCGATGCGACGCTGGCCCAGCAAGTCGGTTCGGGCAGCGTGCCGGTGCCGGATGTGGGCACGGTGCCGCTGCCTACGCAGGCGCGGCTGGTGCGACCCTCCCGTGCATTGCCCTACCACCTGCATACCAGCGCCAACGTGGACACGCGCAGTGGCCAGGTCTGGCTGACGTTCAGCAATACCGGCACGCAAGGCACGGTGTTCCACGTCTACGACGAGCTGAATCTGTCGCGCTATCCCCGGCGTTACACCGTCGAGGGCCGCAAGATGATCTCGGATGCCTGGCAAGCCACCGCCGACAACGCCGGACGGTACAGCCTGTGGGTGCTGGGTCCCAACGGTTACCACCGGCATTTCAAGGGCGACATCAGTACGCTGGGCAGCGGGCCGAATCCCGAGGTGCGTGTCTGCTATGACGAGCGCGGCAAGGCGGTCTCGCTGACCATTATGAATATGGGGTCGGCCCCCGCGACGGTGGTCGTGACGGCCAACGCCTACCGTACGGACGGTCCTTGGACCTATACCGTCGATCCGGGCATGCAGGTCGAGCCGCGTTGGTCGGTTCAGGCGTCAAACCACTGGTATGACTTCACCGTGACCCAGGGCAGCGACTTTGCACGCCGGTTTGCGGGCCGGATGGAGACGGGCCAGGACAGCACCAGTGACCCGGCCATGGGGGTCGTGTAAGCGTCATGTGCGTGCGGCATCATTGCAGCCGTTGTCTTTCACAATGGCCAGCCGAGACCTGCCGTGACGCTTAACCAGATACGCGCCTTCATCATGGTGGCCCAACACGGGGGCTTTACTGCGGCCGCCCGTGTGCTGGGCATGAGCCACACCACGCTCAATTCCCAGATCCAGATGATCGAACGGGAATACGGCGCCGAGCTGTTCCACCGCCGCGGCAGGCGGGTGGAACTGTCCGCGCTGGGGATGGAAATGCTGCCGCTCGCCCGTCGCATGGTGTCGCTGGAAGGGGACATGCGTCTGATGCTCGACGACAGTGGCAAGCTGCGCCGCGGGGCGTTGCGGGTGGGCGCGGTCGGCCCCTATCACGTCACGGAGATGATCGAGGCTTATCACGCCGTCTATCCACGGATTTCGCTGTCGATCAGCCTGGGTAATTCCGAAGTGGTATTGGAAGACCTGGAAAAGTACGTCTGCGACGTGGGCGTCGTGGCCAGCCGGGATCCGGAAGAACGCTATTACATGCAACCCTATGCGCGTTATCCGGTGATTGCCTTTGTGCGGGTGGACCATCCCTTTGCGGGGCGAGGGTCGATTGCCCTGCAGGAACTATCGAATCAGCCCTTGCTGATGCGCGAACCGGGCTCCACCACGCGCAAGGCGCTTGAAGATGCCCTGCGCGAGCACGACGTGACGGTGCAGGTCGCTATGGAAATCGGCAGCCGTGAAGCGCTGCGCGAGGCCGTGGTGCGGGGCTTGGGGGTGGGAACGGTATCCGAATCCGAATATGTGCCGGATCCGCGCCTGCGGCCCGTGCGTATAGAAGGCGATGTAGTGTCGACGCATATCCACGTGTGCTGTTTGCGCGAGCGTCGGGATAGTCCTTTGATTGCGTCGTTCTTTGACGCAATCGAGCACTGCGGTGGCGCGCGCTCAGGCGCGGCTTGAGGCGGCGCGCTGCACAGAAAACAGGTCCTGGCGTGCAACCGGGCGCGCCGGGACCCTGCATCAGGGCCGTGGATCAGGGCGCTTCGCCGCGGGCCAGGCGTTGCTGGATCTGCTGAATGACCGCCGGCAGATCGGCCACGCTGTCGATCACGTAGTGCGCGCCCGCCTGCGTCAAGCGCTGGGCTGCCCGCGCGACACGGGCCTGCACCTCGGCCGGGGCGGCGGCGGCCAGTTCGGCGGGCGAATAGCCCACTTCGTTACCGGATAGCGTCAGGCCTACGCTCCACATGCCGGCGTTGCGCCCTTCTTCAATGCCGGGCGTGGTGTCGTCGACCTTGATGCACCGGCGGACATCGCCTGCACCCAAGGCCAGTACATTGGCCAGGGCCATATAGGGGCCTGGCCGGCCCCCCGCCGGCAGCTCATCGCCGGCGACGACGCAGTCGGGCGCAATGCCGTCGGCCGCGGCATGCGGCAGCAGCACATCCAGCACCTGGCGCGGATACCCCGAGCAAGAGCCGATCTTGATGCCCTGCTCGCGCAGGGTTTGCAGGATCTGCACCGCGCCCGGGATCGGTTGCGAATACGCCGCGACCTTCTCGATCTGCATCGGCATGAAGCGCTGATAGATCGCATCGATGTCCGCATCCGCCGAGGTCCTGCCAAAGGCCTGAATCCATTGGGCCTGGATTGCGGGGTCCGCGAGCAGCGTGCGGATGTGATCACGCTTGGAAAGACCCATGGGGCCGCGCGCCTGCGCCAACGTGATGTGCAGGCCAAAGGTGGCGAACGCGTCCACGAAGATCTGCGTGGGCGCCAGGGAGCCGAAGTCCACCAGCGTGCCGGCCCAGTCGAAGATCACCGCTTCGATATGGGGCCATGATTTGTCTGAAGCGCGATTTGCTTGGTGCATGTTAAACAGCCTGAGAGTTGATGGTTTGCCGGAATTGGCGAAGCCTGCAACGGCGCGTATCACTGCGCGCCAACGAAATTGCGGCCGCGCGGACCGAGCAATGCGTCGGCCACGCGCTGCTCCCATTGATCCGCGGTTACGCCGTAGGACGCCGGATCGGTGCTCACGTCCAGGTCTTCGAGAAAGGCGGTCAACGTCGCCACGGCCTGCTCGATGTCCTGCGCGTCAAACACGGACAACAATAGCGCGTCCAGCGCCGCATCGGCGCCAAACGCCATCCGCATGACGCGCGGCAGGCTGAAGGAACACGCAATGCCATGCGCGATGCCGTGTTCCAGCGTCAGCCCGTACGACAGCGAATGCGCCAAGGCGGTCTTGGTGTTGGAAAACGCCATGCCGGCCAATGCGGCCGCCACGGAAACGCGCGAACGCAGCATCTTGCTGGACGGATCCCGCATCAGCAGCGGCAGCGCCGCCAGCACTTCGCGTGCGGCCGATACGGCAAGGCTGGCCGAGACGGGATTGCGATGGATGTTCCAGAGCGACTCCAGGGCATGGGACAGCGCATCCAGACCGCTGGCGAGCGTGGCGCCATGCGGCAGACTGAGCATCAGCATGGGGTCTATCAGGGCCGTCTCGGGCCAGGTCCAGGGCAGGTGCAGCGAGTATTTGCGGCCTTGCCGCTGGTCCCACAGGGTCGCCCAAGGGGTCACTTCGCTGCCGGTCCCCGCGGTGGTCGGCAAGGCGATCAGGGCGCGGACACGGTCTGGCGGACTGGTCATCGCCGTGTCGCCCGACAAGCAGGCCAGCAGCGCATCGAAAGTGCCCGATGGCGTGCGGGTCAGCATGGCTTTGGCGCAGTCTATGACGCTGCCGCCGCCCAGCGCGATGATGCACTCGACGTCGGGGTGCTCACGCCAAAGGCGTTCGTACATCGGCGCCAGCCAGGCCACGTCAGGATTCGGCTGGACGTCCGTTTCTATTGCCACCAACTGCTCGCCCAGCATCGCCTGGATCCGGCCGCACAAGCCCAGCGGCCGCGCCTCGGGAAAGGCAATCAGGATAGCGCGCCGGTTGCCCAGGCGCGCCGGCAAGCGGTCGAGCGCGCCTTCGCCCGCCTCGATGGCGACGGGGTTATGAAAATGCCACATGTCAGTCTCTGAAAGAATCAAGAAGTTCAGCCGCGTCCGTTTTCCCGGATGGCGACCCGCAGGCGGTTGGAAATCAGATCCGCCACGATCACCATGAAGGTGATGACGACGATGCAGGTAGCCGTTTCCTGGTACTTGAACAGCTTCAGGCTGCTGACCAGCTCAAAGCCGAGCCCGCCTGCCCCTACCATGCCCAGCACCGTGGCCGAGCGCAGATTTACCTCGAAGCGATACAGGATCACCGCGATCCAGGACGTGATGACTTGTGGCAGCACGCCAAACACGATGACCTGCAGCGGCCGGGCGCCGGTGGCGCGTAGCGCTTCCAAGGGGCCTTCGTCGATTTCCTCGATACTCTCGGCGAAGAACTTGCCCAACATGCCTACGCCATGCACGGCGAGCGCCAGCACGCCGGGGAAGGGCCCCAGACCCACGGCCGCAACGAAGACAAGTGCCAGGATCAGTTCGTTGATGCTGCGGATCACATTGAGCATCTGGCGCGTGGCGCGGTACAGCCAGCGGTTGACGTGCAGGTTGCGCGCCGCCAGGAACGACACGGGAAGCGCGCCCAGCACGCCCAGCAGCGTGCCCCACACCGCGATCTGCACCGTTTCGATGGCCGGCGCCACCAGCGAATGCAGAATGCGCCAGTCCGGGGGGAACGTCCGGCTGAGGAAGTCGGCAATTTGGGGGATGCCGGCGGCGAGTTCGGACGCGCTCAGTTGCGCGCCTTGCGCGCTCCATTGCAGCGCCGCCATGGTGGCGGCCAATGCGGCTGCGACCCAGGCCCAGCCCTTCAGGCTGGTCGGCAAGGGCGCGACCCAAAGGTATTTCTTGTCATCCATCTCAGGCTCCTTTGTGCGCGGCTTGCAGCGGCTCGGTGCGGAAAAGCGCATCGCCCGCCATCCCGGCAGCGTCGGTGGCCGGGTCCGCAGCCGGATAGATCCGGGCCAGATCCGCTTCCTGCATGGTGTCTGGCAAGCCGTCGTACACCACTCGGCCGTGGGCCAGGCCCACGATGCGATCGGCAAACTCCCGCGCGTAGTCGACCTGATGCAGGTTGCAGACCACCGTGATGCCCAGTTCACGCGTTGCACAGTGCAGATAACGCATGACCAGGCGGGCGGTCTTGGGGTCCAGGCTGGCGACGGGCTCGTCAGCCAGGATGACGCGCGGCCGTTGCGCCAGGGCGCGGGCGATGCCCACGCGCTGACGCTGGCCGCCCGACAGCGAATCCGTGCGCGCTTGGGCCTTATGGGCCAGGTCGACCCGCGCCAGGCATTCCTGTGCCAGCGCGACGTCGGCCCGGCTGAAAAACTGAAACACCGAGGTCAGCACCGGTACGGCGCCCAGCCGGCCGGTCAGGACGTTGCGCAATACGGATAGGCGGGGCACCACGTCATGGTGCTGGAAGATCATGGCCACCTGCCGCCGCAGCGACCGGGTGTCGTGATCGGCCATGGCGTCGATGCCGGCCACGGTCATGTCACCGGAATCCGCGCGCACCAGGCGGTTCATGCACCGCAACAGCGTGGACTTGCCGGCGCCGGACTGGCCAAGAATCACCAGGAATTCACCGGCGCCTGCCTGCAGATCCACGCCGCGCAGCACTTCATTGGCGCCGTAGCGCTTGGTCAGGCCGCGCAGCTGGATCATTTCATGCTCCGCAGGTCCAGCTTGAGCACCTTGGCCGTGTCGCGAACCACGTCGTAGGCCGCGTCGGTGGTGGGCTGAAAGCCGTTGAGCATGCCCTGGTCGCCCCACGGCACGTCTTTGATATTGGCCAGCGCGCGGGCAACCTTGTCCTTGACGGCGGGGTCCAGATCCTTGCGCCAGACCATCGGTGATTCCGGGATGTCGCTGGACGTCCACACGACGCTCAGTTCGTCCGGGCGCAACTGGCCCTTGGCAATGGCGCTGGCGTAGATGCGGTCGGCCACGGCGGCGGCGTCGACTTTCTTGTTGGCCACGGCCAGCAGGCTGGCATCATGCGAACCCGAGAACACGACGCGGGAGAACAGCTTGTCGGGGGAGTAGCCCGCTTGTTCCAGGCCCGCCTTGGGGAACAGGTGTCCCGAGGCCGAGCTGGGGTCGACGAAGGCAAACGTACGGCCCTTCAGGGCTTGCACGCTGTCGATGCCGCTGTCCTTGCGTACGACGATCAGGCTCTTGTAGGCGCTCTTGCCGGACTTCTTGGTCACGGCGACCGAGAACGCCTCGACGTCCGCGACCGAGGTCGCCAGCACGTACGAGAAGGGTCCCAGATACGCGACGTCCAGCTTCTTGGCGCGCAGCGCTTCGATGATGCCGTTGTAGTCAGTGGCCACGAACGGCTTCACTTTCATGCCGGTCTGCTGTTGCAACTGCTCGATCACCTGTTTGCTGGATTCGATCATCGCCTGCGAATCCTCGGCCGGGATCAGGCCGATGGTGAGCGTGTCTTGCGCCGCCTGGGCAGCGGAGGCGCCCAGCACGGAAAACGAGATGGCCGCGGCGGCGGCGACGAACGAACGGCGGGTGCAACGGCGGACGGCGGACTTCATGGCGGGCTTCCTGGTGTAGTGGAGGAGGAATGCCAGGAAGCTTAGGGGTGTCACATGTCCTTCATATTATCGATTTAGTATGCATTTCATCAGTCAACCATAGATCAAACCTATATGTCGGTTGCCCGCCTGCGCGCATTCCTGGCCGTCGCGCGCCACGGTAGTTTCAGCGCGGGCGCTCGCGCGCTGGGCCTGGCTCAACCCACCGTGACCACGCAGATACAGGCGCTTGAAAAACAGCACGATGTCGAGCTGTTCCATCGCCGCGGCCGCGGTGCGCTGCTCACGCAGGTCGGGTTGGCGTTATTGCCCGTTGCCCAGCAATTGGGCGCGGTGGAGCTGGAGGCCTTCAATCTGTTGCATGACGCCGGCAAATTGAACACGGGAACGTTGCGTATCGGCGCGGTCGGGCCATTCCATGTGATTGAGATGGTCGACGCCTATCACCGCCTGTTTCCGGGCGTTGAGCTGTCGATACGGGTGGGCAACTCCGCCGAGGTGCTGGCCGATCTGGAGAGCTACGTCACCGACATCGCGGTGTTGGCGGGTGGGCGCGACGAACCGGGTCTGAGTTCGGAGCACTACGCCAGTCATGCCGTCATTCTGTTTGCGCCCGTGTCCCACCCGCTGGCGCGCTTTGATAGCGTGCCGTTGTCTGCCTTGCACGATGCGCCGCTATTGCAACGGGAAGCCGGTTCGACCACGCGCGCGGCGCTGGAAGCCGTGCTGCAGCAGGCCGGCGTTACACCCCGGCCCGTCATGGAAATCGGCAGCCGCGAAGCGCTGCGCGAAGCGGTGGCGCGGGGGCTGGGGCTGGGCACGGTGTCGGAAGCGGAGTTCATTCCGGACCACCGGTTTCGCGCAATCCGTATTCAGGGAGACCCGGTGCGCACGGAGACCTATCTTTATTGCCTGGCCGAGCGCCGTGAAAGCCGCTTGCTGTCCTCATTTTTCGAACAGGCGCTGGCCGTGCGCAATGCCACCCGCCGCGCATGAAAAAGCCCTGCGGGTATGACACCCGCAGGGCTCGATTCCGGCCGATAACCTGACTCAGGGATTGCTGGCCACGCTATCCGCGCTGGGCACCGGATTGCCCCAGCCCCCACCGATGGCGCGAATCAGATCCACTGCCGACCGGGCCTGCTCGCCGCTCAATTGCACGGACACGCGTTGTTGCAGCAACACGCTGCGGTCCGCCTCGATGACGTCCAGGTAGCTGATCGACCCTTCACGGTATTGCGTATGCGAGAGCTTTGCCGCCCGCGCCGATGCTTCTACCGCCGCATCCTGCGCCCGCGTCTGGTCTGCCAGGATCCGCAAGTTCGCCAGATTGTCTTCCACTTCGCGGAACGCGGTCAGCACCGTTTGGCGGTACACAGCCACGTCTTCTTCGTAGACCGCGCGGGCGCGGTCCAGGCCGGCCTGGCGGCGGCCGCCGTCGAAGATCGGCATCGACAGCGCGGCGCCGACCAGCGGGCCCAAGAGGAACGTGCGGCTCGACCATTGGAACAGGTTGCCCAGGTCCGACGATTCGTAGCCGAACGCGCCCGTGATGTCCAGGCGGGGAAAGAACGCCGATTTTGCCGCGCCCACGCGGGCGTTGGCGGCGGCCATCGCGCGTTCGGCGGCGGCGATGTCCGGGCGGCGTTCCAGCAGCGTCGACGGCAGGCCTGCCGGGATCGACAGCGCCACCTTCTGGATCGGCTGCGGCGGCATCGTGAATTCCGACGGCGCGCGGCCCAGCAGTACGGCCAGCGCGTGCTCGGCGGCGGCGCGGCGGCGGTCGATGCCCAGCGCTTCGGATTGCGCCGACGCGAGTTCAGCCTTGGCGCGGGCCAGGTCCAGCTCGCTGATATCACCCGCATCGTAGCGGCGCTGGATCAATTGCAGCGTATCCGTACGCAGCTTCACCGTCTGGTTGTACAGCGCCGATTCCGCGTCCTGCTCGCGCACCAGGAAATACGTGCTGGCCACGTCGGCCTGCAGTGCCAGCAGCACCGAGCGGTACAGCGCCTCGCTTTGCTGCGCGTCGGCCGTGGCCGCGTCAGCCGTCGAGGCCACGCGGCCGAACAGGTCGGCCTCGTACGATACCGTGCCCTGGGCGCGCCAGGTCGTTGTCGGGCTCGTCGGCGTGCCGTCGGGCAGGCCTTGCGACACCGCCGACGGGCGTTGGCGGCTGGGGCCGAACGCCGCGTCCAGGCTCGGGAAGAAGCCGGCGCGGGCTTCGCGTTGCAGCGCGCGGGCCTGCGTCAGGCGGGCCGCGGCGGCTTGCAGGTTCTGGTTGGCCTTCTGGGCCTCTTCCTGCAACTGGTTCAGGCCTTCGTCGCCGAATACCTTCCACCAGGCGCCGCGCAGCGCGTCTTCCGACGGCTCGGCGGGCTTCCAGGTGCCCGCTTCCGATGCGGGCAGGGCGGCTTCCTTGTAGGCCGCCGGCGCGGCGGCCGCAGGCCGTTCGTAGGTCGGGCCCACCGCGCAGCCGGCCAGCACGAGCAGGGCGGCAAGCAGGGCGGAACCTCGGATCAGTCTTTTGGTCTTCATGACGATTCTCTTGGGCGCGCGCCCCGCCGTTCGGGACGGGGCGCGCTGGCTATTTTTCTAGGCCGGCTCAGGCGTTGTGCTGCGTGGCGGGCGGCGCGTTCGGGTCCAGATGCGGTACGCACACCGGCGCTTCATGTTGCGCGGCCGAGTGCAGCGTCTTGCCGCCCAGCGAACGCAGCAGCACGTAGAACACCGGCGTCAGGAACAGGCCGAACAACGTCACGCCCAGCATCCCGAAGAACACCGCGACACCCATTGCGTGGCGCATTTCCGAGCCTGCGCCCGACGACAGCACCAGCGGCACCACCCCCATGATGAACGCGATCGACGTCATCAGGATCGGGCGCAGACGCAGGCGGCTGGCCTCGATGGCGGCTTCCAGGGGCGAGCGCCCGTCATTCATTTCCAGCTCGCGGGCGAATTCCACGATCAGGATCGCGTTCTTCGCCGACAACCCCACCAGCACCATCAAGCCGATCTGCGTGAAGATGTTGTTGTCGTTGCCCGTCAGGTACACACCCGTCAGCGCCGCCAGGATGCTCATCGGCACGATCAGGATCACGGCCAGCGGCAGCGTCAGGCTTTCATACAGCGCGGCCAGCACCAGGAACACGAGCAGCACGCTGATCGGGAACACCCACAGGCCGGCGTTGCCCGCCAGGATCTGCTGGTACGTCAGGTCCGTCCATTCGAACTTCACGCCGCGCGGCAGGGTTTCCGCCGCCACGCGCTCGGCCGCGGCTTGCGCCTGGTCCGACGAATAGCCGGGGGCCGGGCCGCCGTTGATGTCGGCGGCGGTGTAGCCGTTGTAGCGCACCACCATTTCCGGACCGAACGTCTGCTTGACTGTCACCAGCGACGACAGCGGCACCATGTCGCCCGCGGCATTGCGGGTCTTGAGCTGCAGGATGTCATCGGCGTGGGCGCGGAACGGCGCGTCGGCCTGGGCCCGCACCTGGAACACGCGGCCGAAGCGGTTGAAGTCGTTGACATACATGGAGCCCAGGTAGATCTGCATGGTGTCGAACACTTCGGTCACCGGCACGCCCAATTGCTTGGCCTTGACCCGGTCCAGGTCCACGTCCAGCTGCGGCACGTTGATTTCGTAGCTGGAGAACGCGGGGCCCAGTTCAGGCGTCTGGCGAGCCTTGGCCAGGAAGGCCTGCTTGGCCTTGTCCAGCTCGGCATAGCCCAGCGCCGCGCGGTCTTCCAGTTGCAGCTTGAAGCCGCCCAGCGTGCCCAGGCCCAGCACCGGCGGGGGCGGGAACACGGCGATGAAGGCCTGCTGGATGCCGCTGAACTTCTGGTTCAGCGACGCCGCGATGGCATTGCCGGACAACGCCGCGCCCTTGCGTTCATCGAACGGCTTGAGCGCCACGAACACGATGCCCGCGCTGGAACTGTTGGTAAAGCCGTTGATCGACAGGCCCGGGAAGGCGATGGCGCTCTGCACGCCCGGTTCCTTCAGGGCGATGGCGCTCATCTGGCGGATCACCTCTTCGGTGCGATCGAGCGACGCGCCGTTGGGCAGCTGCGTAAAGCCGATCAGGTACTGCTTGTCCTGCGCCGGCACGAAACCGCCGGGCACCAGGTAGGACACGCCGATCGTGGCTGCCACCAGCACGACATACACGCCCATGGCGCCGGCCTTGCGGCGGATCACACCCGCCACGCCCACGCCGTAGTTCTCGGAGGCGCGGCCGAACATGTTGTTGAACCAGTTGAAGAAGCGGCCGAACACGCGGTTCATGCCCCGGGTCAGCCAGTCCGGCTTGTCGTGGTGGCTCTTGAGCAGCAGGGCCGACAGGGCCGGCGACAGCGTCAGCGAGTTGAAGGCCGAGATCACCGTCGAGATGGCGATGGTCATGGCGAACTGCTTGTAGAACTGGCCGGTCAGGCCCGTCATGAACGCCAGCGGCACGAATACGGCGCACAGCGTCAGCGCGATGGCGATGATGGGGCCGCTGACCTCACGCATGGCGCGATAGGTCGCATCCCGTGGACTCAAGCCCGCCGCGATGTTGCGTTCGACGTTTTCCACCACCACGATCGCATCGTCCACCACGATCCCGATGGCCAGCACCATCCCGAACAGCGACAGGGCGTTGATCGAATAGCCAAACATCAGCAGCAGCCCGAAGGTGCCGACGATGGATACCGGCACGGCCAGCAGCGGAATGATGGACGCGCGCCAGGTTTGCAGGAACAGGATCACCACCAGCACCACCAGCGCGATGGCTTCCAGCAGCGTGTGCACCACGGCTTCGATACTGGAGCGCACGAACTGGGTCGGGTCGTACTCGATGCGGTATTCCACGCCCGGCGGGAAGTCCTTGGACAGCTCGACCATGGCGGCGCGCACCTGCGACGAGACGTCCAGCGCGTTGGCGCCCGGCGACTGCATGATGCCCATGCCCACCGCCTGCTTGTTGTCCAGCAGCGAACGCAGGCCATATTCCTGCGCGTCCAGTTCGACGCGGGCCACGTCCGACAGGTGCGTGACAGCGCCGTCGGGCGAGGTCTTCAGGATGATGTCGCGGAATTCCTCCTCGGTCTGCAGGCGGCCGCGCGCATTCACGTTCAGCTGCAGCGGCACGTCGCCCTGCGTGGGAGACGCGCCGATCACGCCGGCGGCGACCTGCACGTTCTGTTCGCGGATGGCGGCCACCACTTCGCTGGCCGTCATGCCGCGCTGCGCGACCTTTTGCGGGTCGAGCCACACGCGCATGGAGTAGTTGCCCGACCCCCACACCGTCACTTCGCCCACGCCCGTGATGCGGGCCAGACGATCCTTGACGTTCAGGATCGCGTAGTTGCGCAGGTAGGTGATGTCGTAGCGGTCATTGGGCGAGATCAGGTGCACCACCAGGGTCAGGGTGGGCGAGCTCTTGGTCGTGGTCACGCCCAGGCGCTGCACGTCCGGCGGCAGGCGCGGCAGCGCTTGCGACACGCGGTTCTGCACCAGCTGCTGCGCCTTGTCCGGGTCTACGCCCAGCTTGAAGTTGACCGTCAGCGTCAGGTTGCCGTCGCTGTTGGCCTGCGACTGCATGTACAGCATGTTTTCCACGCCGTTGATGGATTCCTCCAGCGGCGAGGCGACGGTTTCGGCGATGACCTTGGGGTTGGCGCCCGGATACTGCGCGCGCACCACCACCGACGGCGGCACCACTTCCGGGTATTCCGAGATGGGCAGCTGGAACATGGCCAGCAGGCCGCCCAGCAACACCAGGATGGATAGCACCCCGGCGAAGATCGGCCGGTCAATGAAGAATTTCGAGATATTCATGAACGTTCTCGTTCTGCTTGTCTTGTCACCGGCCGCTTAGTTGGCGTTAGCCGATGCGGTCTTGACCGGGTTGCGCTGGGCCGTGACCATGGGCACCACGGTCGGGCTCACGGCGTCGCCCGGGCGGACGCGCTGCAAGCCGTTGACCACGATGCGGTCGCCAGGGGCCAGGCCGGAATCCACGACCCGCAGGCCTTCCTGGTTGGCGCCCAGCTTGACCTGGCGGTAGTTGGCGTGGTTTTTGTCGTCCAGCACCAGCACAAAGCGCTTGTCCTGGTCGGTGCCGATGGCCTTTTCGTCGATCAGCACGGCGCTGCGCGGGTCGCTGCCGCCCAGGCGGATGCGGGCGTACAGGCCAGGCAGGAGCGAACCGTCGGCGTTGTCGAATTCGGCCCGCACGCGGATGGTGCCGGACGTGGCGTCCAGGCGGTTGTCCACCGATTGCACGAAGCCGGTGCGCGAATAACCTTCCTCGTTGGCCAGGCCCAGCTCGACCGGCACCGAGCCGGCACGGCCATTGCGGGCGGGGTTCACGTACTTCAGAAAGGTCTGCTCGTCGACGTCGAACGAGGCGTACATCTTGGACACCGACACCAGGGTCGTCAGCGGCACCGAGGTGGCGCCGGCGGCGACCACGTTGCCAACCGTGACTTCGGCCCGCGAGACGCGGCCGGCGACCGGCGCTTCGATGCGGGTGTAGCCCAGGTTCAGCTTGGCGTAGTCCAGCGCGGCTTGCGCGCCTTGCAGGTTGGCGGCGGCTTCGCGGGCGGCGTTCTGCTTTTCCTCGAAGTCGCGGCGGGCGATGGCGTTGTCGGTCAACAGGCGTTGGCCGCGGGCCAGTTCGGTGGCCGTGTACGAGGCGCGGGCCTTGGCGGCCGTCAGGGCGGCGGCGGCGCGGTCCACTTCGGCCGCGTAGGGGCGCGGGTCGATGGTGAACAGGACGTCGCCCTTCTTGACGATGCTGCCGTCCTGGAAGTGCACGGCGGTCAGGGTGCCGGAGACCAGCGGACGGATGTCCACGCGGTCGATGGCTTCCAGGCGGCCGGAATAGCGCTGCCAGTCGACGATGGTCTTGCTGACCACCTCGGCGACTTCGACGGGGGGAGCCGCCGGGGCGCCCTGCGCCTGGGCAGCGTTGGCGCCGGCAGGGGCGCGAAACAGGGCGTAGCTACCGCCGGCCGCGATGACGGCCGCGAAAACGACGAGCACAGCAATACGATTACGCGAAACCATGATGTTCCTTGAGGGTGGTGTCGGGGTGAAGTGCGCTTGCCGGGACCGCGAGGGGGCGGGTGGCGGCGGGGGCAGCATCGCGGCGGGTCTGTCAGTCCTGAAACACCGATGTCATACTGCGGTGCAGCATGCAACTCTGTTACGTATCCCTGGCTGAGAAGGTCCTTTCAGGGGACGGGCTCTCGCGTGATCGGAATCTGAGGATTGACAGGCCCTTGGATGCGCCGGGCGGCACGGGCACTTCAAGATGGTTGAATTCTGAGTGTTTTGCCGGCGCGGATAAACACGTGTTGTTCGGCAACACTGTTCGGCAGATTTGTCTAATCCAGGGCGGATTCGGGTTATGCTCCGTACACCCCGACTACTTGCCCCAAAGGACACCGTCGCCATGGACCGTTTTCAGGCTATGCAGGTGTTTGTGCGCGTCGTGGATGCCAATAGCTTCACCCGGGCGGCCGACAGCCTCTCGCTTCCGCGCACCACCGTCACCACCATCATCCAGAATCTCGAACGCCTGTTGGGCGTGCGTCTGCTCAATCGCACCACCCGCCGCATCGGCCTGACGCCCGACGGCGCGGGCTATTACCAGCATTGCGTGCGCATCCTGGCCGACGTCGAAGAAACCGAGGCCTGCTTCCAGGAAGCGGCCCTGCGTCTGAAGGGGCGGCTGCGCATCGACGTGCCCACCTGCATCGGCCGGCTGATTCTAATCCCGTCATTGTGTGATTTTCACGACAAGTACCCGGACGTCGAGTTGGTGCTCGGGCTGGGCGACCGCCCCGTGGATATGGTGCAAGAGGCGGTGGACTGCGTCATCCGCGCCGGCGACCTGGAAGACTCCAGCCTGGTCGCGCGCCGCATCGGCACCCTGCAGACCGTGACCTGCGCGTCGCCGACCTACGTGGCGCGCCACGGCATGCCGCAAACCATCGAGGACCTGCGCGACCACCACGCCGTGCACTATTTCTCCAGCCGCAGCGGCCGCAATTGCCCCTGGGACTTCAAGATCGACGGCAAGCACCAGGAAGTGGACATGCGCGGCACGGTGGCGGTGAACGAAGCCGGCGCCTATCTGGATTGCGGCCTGAAGGGCTTTGGCCTGATCCAGACGCCGCGCTACATGGCGCTGCCGTACCTGCAATCGGGCGAGCTGATCGAAGTGTTGCCCCAATGGAAGCCCAGCACCACCGCGATCTCGGTGCTGTATCCGCAAAGCCGCCAGTTGTCGCCCAAGGTGCGCGCGTTCGCCGACTGGGTGGCCGAGCTGTTCGCCAGTTGCCCGCTGCTCAGCGGCCGCGACGAAACCGATCCGGCCGCCGTCAGCTGCGGCGTGTTCCAGCAGCGCAACCTCAGCCAGGCCAAGCAGATGGCCGTGGCCGGCGTGGCGGCCGCCAATGCGCCCGAAATGCCGCAACGGCGCCGCAGCGCCCGGGAAGAGGCTGCCGAGTACGCGCTGTAATGGCGCTGGCGCCGGTCTTGCGGCGGGCCCCTGGGCCCGCCGTGCCGGCAAGTGGCTGGGAAAATCCTCGAAAACGCGGGAAACCCCGTAGTAAATACAGGGATTGCGTCCCTCGTATTTGGCGAAACGTATGTATAGTCCGACAGTCAAAGCCTAAACGCATTCACTGTCGATCTCTATGCAGCCTGTACTTCCCGCTTACCTGATCGCCCGTTGGCTTTTGCTGCTCGTCCTGCTGGCGGGCGTGTATTTCCTGAGTGGTTTCCTGGTGCCCGCCCTGGCCGCGCTGATCATCGGCCTGGCCAGCTGGCCCCTGTACCGCCGCCTGGTCGATCGCTGCGGCGGCCGTACGATGCTGGCCGCCTCGCTGGCGTTGCTGGTCGTCATCGTGGTGCTGATCGTGCCGCTGTCGCTGGCCTTGTCCTACGCCATCAAGGAAGCCAGCACGTTCTTCGCCTGGGCCATCGCGGCCAACCGGCATGGCGTGGCCGTGCCCGCGTGGATCACCTCGATGCCCGTGGTGGGCGACCGCCTGGGCGAGTACTGGGAAGCCTATATCGGCCAGCCCCACGCGCTGGGCGCGCTGGTCGAAGCCGTCAGCGGCGAACACCTGGGCAACATCTACCGCATGGTGCTGGCCGCCACGGGCAACGTGTTCCAGTTGCTGCTGACGGTATTGTTCATGCTGATCACGCTGTTCTTCGTCTACAAGGACGGCGTGCGCATGGTGGCCCAATTGGACGTGCTGGGCGAACGCATCCTGCCCGCGCGTTGGCAGCGTTTTTCGCGCGTGGTGCCGGCGACCATCAATTCCACCGTCACCGGTATGGGCCTGATCGCGCTGGGCGAGGGCCTGGTGCTGGGCGTCGCGTACTGGGTGGCGGGCGTGCCGTCGCCGGTGCTGCTGGGCGTGGTCACCGGCTTCATGGCGCTGATCCCCGGCGGCGCGCCGCTGTCGTTCACGCTGGTCTCGCTGTACCTGGTGGGCTCGGGCCATGTCGTGGCGGGCATCGCCCTGATGGTGTGGGGCAGCGTCGAGCTGTTCATCGTCGACAAGACATTGCGTCCGCGCCTGGTGGGCGGCCCGGTCAAGCTGCCGTTCCTGCCGACGTTCTTCGGCCTGGTGGGCGGCGTCAAGACCATGGGCCTCGTGGGCCTGTTCGTGGGTCCGGTGCTGATGGCGCTGCTGGTGGCGGTATGGCGCGAGTGGGTGCACCACGAGGAAGTCGAGCGCGACACGGCCCGCTTGCGAGCCGCCGAATTGCCGGACAAGACGCCGGCTGGCTGACGTCAACCTGAGTGCGTTCGGCCGCGCATCGGCTCGCCGATGCAAGACGCATTTGACCGTCGATAGGCCCAGGCGCCGCCGGCCGCATTCCCGCAAGGATTGCGGCCGGATTTCCGATAACGGTCCGGCCCGGACATTTGGTAATCTAGCTCTCCCCGCGCTCGCCGGCGCCTTGCCCGGCACGCGCCTGCCCTGTGCGCAGACGCTTTGCAGCTTACGCCGCGGGGTGTGAGGATCGAGATGTCCGGGTCACTGCAAGATGAAGAGTTAGCGGTCCTGCGCCAGCAGGGCTTTGTCGTGGCGCGCCAGTTGGTGGACGCCGGCCAGGTCCAGGCGCTGCGCGCCTTGGCCGAACGCCATTTGCACGACCATGTCGCGCCCATCGAATACGAAGCGGATCTGCGCTATCCGGGCGCCCCCGAGTCCCGCGCGGCCGAAGGCGGCCTGACGGTGCGGCGCTTGCTCAACGCCTATGCCCGCGATCCGCTGTTCGCCCAATGGGCCACCGATGCGCGCATCGGCCAGTCGCTGGCGCGTTATTTCGGCGAAGCCCCGGTGCTGTCCACGGTGCACCATAACTGCGTAATGACGAAGCATCCGGCCTACGGCAGCCTGACGGGCTGGCATCAGGACATCCGCTACTGGTCGTTTTCCGACACGGACCTGGTGTCCTGTTGGCTGGCCCTGGGCCCCGAGATGCGCGAGAACGGCGGCCTGTCTTTCATCCCGGGTTCGCACGCCGCGGCGTTCCAGCCGCAGCAATTCGACGACAGGAAATTCTTCCGCGAAGACGCCCCTGAAAACCAGGACTGGATCGCGCGCGCGGTCTGTCCTGAACTGCAAGCCGGCGACGTGGTGTTCTTCCACTGTCGCACGCTACATGCGGCCCAAGGCAACCGCAGCGATCGGGTGAAGCTCTCGGTGGTGCATACCTACCATCCGCAGTCGTGCCATCCGCTGCCGGGCACGCGCTCGGCGAGTCAGCCGGGCGTGCCGTTGGCGGGGTAGGACAGACGGGGGTACTGCCGGCGCGCTTGCAATTCGGCTCCGCCAACGGGCGAGGGATTGCAGGGCGGCAGCCATGCGGGTCGGATCAAGAGGAGGCGCGCCTCTGCCAGGACGATCAGGTAATTGGAATTTGCTATTAATAATTGAATTACAATTAAATAGTGTGCGATACGCGCGATTGCCCCCGGCAAGACGGCACCGCGCCCCCAATCTGCGCGCACGCTCCTTCATTCAATAGGCTGTTTCCTGTGCCCAAAAGCAAGCCCGACGATACGGACAAGACGCAGGCGGCGACCGAGACCCGGTCTTCGCTATTTGTAGGCTCGACCGAAAAAGCCTTCCAGGTGCTGCATGCCTTCGACGGCCCGAAGCGCCACATGACGCTGGCCGACATTGCCCGCGCCTCGGGCTTGGACCGCAGCGCGACGCAACGCCTGGTCTATACGCTGGAAACGCTGGGCTATCTGCGCCGCATTCCGGACACGCGCAATTACGGCCTGACGCCGAAGGTGCTGCAGTTCTCGTACAACTATGTGCGCGCGAACGAGCTGATCGACAAGGCATCGCCGTATCTGCTGGACATCAGCCGCACGCTGGGCGAAACGACGAATCTGCAAGAACTGGACGGCCACGAGATTGTGTTCGTGGCCCGCTTTCCGGGCCATCACCTGGTCAATGTGGACATCGCGGTAGGCAGCCGCCTGCCGGCGTATTTCACGGCATCGGGCACGGCAATCCTGTCGCGCCTGTCGGACGACCAGCGCCGCGAAATCCTGTCGCAAACCCGCCTGGACCCGATCACGCCCTATACGGAAGTGAACCCCGATAAGCTGCTGGAACGCGCGCAGCGTGTGGCAGAGAAGGGTTACGCCATCATCGTGAACGAAACGGTGCTGGGGGATATTTCGGTGGCGGCGCCGGTGATTGACCATCGGGGGTTGGCGGTGGCGGCGATCAATATTTCTGTGCCGACGACGCGATGGACGGTGGCGCGTGTTGAGGCTGAATTGGCGCAACATGTGCAGGTGGCGGCGACTTCTATTTCCAAGTCCAAGTTTTCGGCTTATTCGCGGTAGTTGTTTCGCTGGATTTGGTGAATTGGGCTTCGGGGGGTGAGTTGGTTTCTTTGCATTGGTTTGATTTTCGTGCGTCGGTCTGGTCTTCGTAGGTCGCCCGTCGTGCAGGGCTTCGTGGCGGCGGGCGCCCACGATTGCGGTCCGGCGCGCGGGCGCCGGACTTCCCCTTCGTCATCTTCGTCCAGGCCTTCGGCCTTCCCTTCAGATTCCCTCGGGCGCATCGAGGTTGCCCGCCGCCACGAAGCCCTGCACGACGGGCTACGCGTGTCTCGGTTCGTTGCGCAGCTAGACCTGTGGTCAGGGCATGAAACCTGCAGGGCCGCCAAGCCGCGGCCGCGCGGGCGGCCGCGTTTGGCATTCGTGGTGCTGACTGGCCCTGCAGGTTTCATGCCCTGACCACAGGTCTAGCTGCGCAACGAACCGAGACACGCGTAGCCCGTCGTGCAGGGCTTCGTGGCGGCGGGCAACCTCGATGCGCCCGAGGGAATCTGAAGGGAAGGCCGAAGGCCTGGACGAAGATGACGAAGGGGAAGTCCGGCGCCCGCGCGCCGGACCGCAATCGTGGGCGCCC
>NZ_LZZT01000003.1 GCF_014170305.1 Achromobacter sp. UMC71 | reverse complement strand
GGCGGGGCGATCCGGCCGATGGCCAGCGCCAACGGCGCTACGTAGGGCGTGGGCGCGGGCGTGACATGGGCCAGCAGCCCGAAGGGGCATTGGGCGCCCGTGTCGGCGCCGCGGTGTTCGCCGGTCTTGCCGTCGGGCGGCAGCGCAATCTTGAAGGTCGACAGGTCGCCTGCGGCCGAGCAGAAGGTGACTTCGAGCCGGCCGTCGTGCAGTGCGCGGGCGTCGGGCATGTAGCCCGCCGGCACCAGCGCGCGCAGCAGCAGCGCCAGGAACGCCAGCCACAGCACGCCCCTAACGCGCACGGCGCCGCAGGCTCGCGGAAGGCGGATCAAGGCAGGCATGGGGGGATTTTAGGGCAAGCGCCCGATCCTGCCCGGCTTGCCCGCGCGGCGTCCATGGCGAATCGGGAACGGCGGGCCGCCATGGGCGAGCTCAGGCGCCGGTATCCAGCCGCCGGATCAGGGCGATGTAGCGGCGCTGCGCCTGGTCTGCGGGCAGGCCGGCCAGTTGGCGCCAGGCGGTGTGCTCGATCTGCTGGCGCACCGGGGCGCCGGCGTCTGCCGGCGGCGGGGCATCGCCGTGCCGCGCTTGCTGCTCGTAGGCGTGCAGCCGGATGGCGACGCCGGTGGACGGCGCCTGGGGCAGCGCGCGCAGCGCGATGACGGCGGCCTCGAAGGCGTCGGCCAGGTCGGCGTCGGGAATGCCGAGCGTATCCATATCCATGGCGTCGCCTTCGGGTTCCAGGCCGCTGGCCACGGCCAGCCTGCGCCACAGCGCGTCTTCGGCGGCGGGGTCGGCCGCTGTGGACGTGACCTTGGCGATCTGGTTGTTGCGCAGGCGCAGCGTGTGGGTGGACGCGCCGCGGTACTGCCTGGTGCCGTCTTGCACCCGGAAGGTGAGCGGCACGGCGATCGAGCGGCCGGCCAGTTCGGGCTGGCCGACGCTGTCGACGGCGAAGGTGTTGCCCGAATAGTCCATCAGCCGCGAGAACAGATCGACCAGGCCGCCGCGGCCTTGGTAGACGCCGGCCAGCGGGTTGTCGCCTTCTTCGTGCCAGGCGACGTCTTCGGCGAACAGCGGGAACAGCGTTTCGAATTCGCCGGACAGCAGCGAGCCGCGATAGGCCTGCAGCAGGCGGTCGACGTCTTCGCCGGTCATGGCGGCGGCGCGGCCCGGGCGCGCGGCCACGGCGGGGCGCTTGTCCATGAACTGCAGGATGTCGGCGGCAACGCGGTCGCGGTCGTTGTCCACGCAGATCATGTGATAGCTGTTGTCCAGCAGCACCAGCCGGCTGTCGGGGATGGCGTCGTTCAGGTAGTGGGCCGAGCGCACCGAGGTCAGCTCGTCTTCGTGGGCGTGGATGATCAGGCTGGGGCAGGTGATGGCGTTCAGGCCGCGCTGCACCAACCGGCGCAGCCGGTCGACCTCGCGCACACAGGCCAGCGGCACCCAGCGGTAGTGGAAGTTCTCGCCGCGCTCGAACTTGGCCTTGACGATGGAGCGCACCAGTTCGTTCTTGATGCCGTAGGGTTCTTCTTCCTCGACGCGCATGCGCGCGGCCAGGCCTGGGATGCGGTAGACCAGGTTGCGCAGGCCCCGGTACCAGGGCGTGCTCCAGCCATCGATGAAGACGGGCGCGGCCAGGCTGACCAGCTTGCCCTTGCGGTGCGCCACGCGCTTGCACAGTTCCACGGCCAGCAAGGCGCCCAGGCACATGCCGACCACGTGCAAGGTCTCGTAGCGGTCGGCCACTTCGCGGTACTTGGCGGTCACGGCATCCAGCCAGTCTTCGGCGCGCACGGGCAGCAGGTCCTCGGGCGTGGTGCCGTGGCCGGGCAAGGTCAGCGAGTGCGTCTCGATGCCGGCGCGTTTGAGGATCTTGTGCAACGACCCCAGGTCGTACTGGGTGCCGCCCAAGCCGTGGATGAGCAGGGCTCCAGTGCTATTGGACATCTGCCTGCTCGACTTCGCCAAGACGCCACATGCCCGCCACCACCGCGACGCTGCCGTCGAAATCCGGCAAGGGCGAGCCGCGGTCGCTGACCACGCGCCAGCCGCCGCCGGCATGCGCCAGGCGGAACAGCAGCGGCGTGCGGTCCTGGCCGCCGGCGCGGCGCGCCGCCCAGTGCATCGTCAGGCGTGCGCGGTCATCGGGGTGGGCCAGGGCCAGCAGCGTGTCCAGGTCGCCGATCGCGCCGGCCGGTATGCCGAATGCGTCGTGCAGGTCGCCGGCCAGCTCGAACGAGCCGTCAAAGGGGTTGTAGCGATACATCAGCTGGTGGCTGCCGGCCAGCGCCAGGTCGAAGCGGCCGCGCCATTGCTCGGCGTTCTCGAGTTCCTGCGCGCGGGCGCCGCGCAGCGTATTGACCAGCAGGATCAGCAGCGCGGTGACGACCAGGTAGACCTGGGTGGCCAGCAGCACGTGCCAGTGGTCGTTGGCCTCGACAAAGGGCCCTTCGCCCTGCGCGCTTTGGTACAGCGCCATCAGGGTCAGGGTGATGACGGCCAGGGTGCCGCCCAGCGGCCCCCACACCAGCGCGGTCAGCACCGCGAACACCAGTGGCAGGTAGGTCAGCTCGAAGGTGACGACGTACGGCAGGTTCTTGATCATGTCGCCGTCGAAAGTCATGAAGGTCGAGACGATCAGGGCGGCATAGGCCGTGGTGCCCAGCGCCAGGTCGCGCATGCGGGGGCCGCCGGAGCGGCGCGGGCGGAAGTGGGCCCAGCCGGTGACCGCGGGCGCCAGGATCAGGATGCCGCCCAGATAGGCCGCCACCCAGGTGCGCAGTCGGACCCAGGCGTGGGCTTCCTGGGTCATCCACAGCCAGCTGCCGTTGAGCAGGGCGGACAGGGCGGCGCCGACCACCGCGCCGGCCAGCAGCGCCGCGACCACGCCCACCCCGCCGTCGCGCGGGGTCAGGCGCTGGATGGTCCAGGCGGCCGTAATGCTGGACAGGCTGGCGGTGATGGCGAACACCAGCGCCGTGGCGGGCTGGCCGCGCGTGAAGCTGGTGATCACGATTTGCGCAAAGAAGAACGCGGCCAGCAGCAGCGGCCAGTTGCGGCGCTGCGTCAGCAGGTAGGCGCCTACCGCCACGCCCGGCGGCAGCCAGACGAACACGGCATGGCTGACCGGGTCATTGAGCAGGCGTGAAAACAGGCCGCACAACAGATAAGGGATGGCCCATAGCAGGCAAAACAGATTTCTTCGGGGCGCTGGGGTGGTTCCCATATCGTTCCTTGCAGACGCGGTGTTCCATGACGAGCCCGGGCTCGTGGCAATGAGCGGGTTATACACGCCCCGGCGCGGTCTGCCAAAGCCGCCCAAGCATACCTCCGCCCGAAAATCTTGGTACCCTTGGACGCAGTCTTTTCACTCCGTCCCAGGTTTCAGTGCTCTCCTTGCCCGCTCAGACCCTGCCCGTTTCCCTGTTTGCCGCCGCGCCCGGGCGCGCGCCGGTTGCCGTCCGCGCCGCCCGGTTCGTCCGCTGGCTGGCGCTGGCCATGTTGCTGGCACTGCTGGCGGCCTGCGGCACCACCAAGGTCCAGCCGGGCTACTACCGCGTCCAGTCGGGCGACACGCTGACGCAGATCGCGCGCAAGCAAGGCACCAGCGTATCGAACCTGGTGCGCTGGAACAACCTGTCCAATTCCAATTCGATCGAGGTCGGCCAGATGCTGCGGGTCGAAGCACCCGCGGGCCAGGCGAGTTCGTCTCCGCCCAGCAAGGCTCGCGGCAAGCCGCAAGGCGGCAAGTCGACGGCGCCCGCCATGGGCAAGCGCCGCACCGCGCCGCCTGGCGCGATTTCGCTGGTCTGGCCGGCGCAGGGCAAGGTGACGCGGGGCTATGACGGCTCGGGGTCCAACGGCATCGTCATCTCCAACAGTACCGGCACGCCCGTGGTGGCCGCCGCCGCTGGCACGGTCGCCTATTCCGGCAGCGGCCTGCGCGGCTACGGGCATCTGGTGATCGTCAAGCACAGCACCAGCTTCCTCAGCATCTACGCCCACAACAGCAAGCTGCTGGTGAAAGAGGGCCAACGGGTCACCCAGGGCCAGAAGATCGCGGAAATGGGCAATAGCGACAGCAAGCAGGTGGGACTTTACTTCGAGTTGCGGTACGACGGCCAAGCCGTCGATCCGGCGGGCTCCCTACCCAGCCGATAGGGGGCTGCCCGGCCTTCGGGCGGCCGGAGGGAGTGGGCCCCCACGCCGCGCACTTGGTGGCGCCTAAGCTTGATGGCCCGCATCCTGGGTCAGGGTCGAGATGAAGGCGGCGGTGCGCGGGTCGGCGGGGTGGGTGAAGAGGTCGCGGGAGGCGCCGGATTCGACCACGGTGCCGTCCAGCAGGAACACCACTTCGCGCGAGACGCTGGCGGCCAGGCGCAGGTCGTGGGTGGCCATCAGCATGGTCATGCCTTCCAGGGCCAGCTGACGCAGCACGTCCACCACTTCGGCGGCCAGGCCGGGATCCAGCGCCGAGGTCGGTTCATCGCACAGCAGCACGCGCGGAGCGGGCGCCAAGGCGCGGGCGATGGCCACGCGCTGTTGCTGGCCGCCGGACAGGTTGGCGGGCCAGGCGTCCGCCTTTTCCAGCATGCCGACCTTGCGCAGCAATTCCTCGGCCCGCGCGCGGGCGCGGTCGGCCGGCCATTTCTGCACGGTCACCAGGCCTTCCATGACGTTGCCGATCACGGTCTGGTGCGGAAACAGCTGGAAGTTCTGGAACACCATGCCGGTCTGCTTGCGCACCCGCTGGACCTGGTCGCGCGACAGTTTCACGCCGGGTTCGAAGTCGACCCGCTCGGGGCCGATTTCGAGCAGGCCGCGGTCGGGCACTTCCAGCAGGTTCACGCAACGCAGCAGCGTGCTCTTGCCGCTGCCGGACGGGCCGATCAGCGCGGTGACGCTGCCTTCGGCGATGGCGACGTCCACCTGCTTGAGCACGGGATTGCCGCCGAAGGATTTTTCGATCTTGTCCAGGCGGATCATCGCTTGTTCTCGGAAAACACGGCATGCTGGCCGAAGCGCCGCTCAAGCCGGACCTGGGCGGCGGACAGCACGGAGCTGAACACCAGGTAGATCAGCGCGGCCTCGGTGTACAGGATCAGCGGTTCGTAGGTGACGGCGGCGATGCGCTGGGCCGCCTGGAAAATCTCGGGCACCGTCAGCACGGCGGCCAGGGAGGTGTCCTTGACCAGCGCGATGAACGAGTTCGACAGCGGCGGCACCGCCACCCGGGCCGCCTGCGGCAGCACCGTGCGGCGCAGCGCCTGGGCGCGCGTCATGCTCAGCGAATAGGCCGCTTCCCATTGGCCGCGGGAGATGGATTCGATCGCGCCGCGGATGACTTCGGAGTTGTAGGCGCCCACGTTCAGCGTGAAGCCGATCAGCGCGGCCGGCAGCGGATCCAGCACGATGCCTACGCTGGGCAGGCCGTAGAAGATCACGAACAACTGCACCAGCAGCGGCGTGCCGCGGATCAGCCAGACGTAGAATCGGACCAGCGCCACCAGCGGCGCGGGTCCGAACAGCCGGATCAGCGCCACCACGAAGGCCAGCGCCAGCCCCAGTGCGAACGACATCAGCGTCAGGGGAACGGTGAACACCAGCCCGGCGTGCAGCAGCGGCCAGAACGAGTCGGCCATCAGCTGCACCCAGGCCGGTACGGCCCAGCCGGCCACTTGCGCCAGGATCCAGTCGGGCAGGACGGCCTGCAGCCAGGAGGGTAGCGTCATGGAACGGGCTGCTTACTGCTGCGCGGACAGGTCCGTGCCGAAGTATTTGACCGAAATGGTCTTGTACGTGCCGTCGGCCTTGATGTCGGCCAGCGCCTTGTTGATAGCGGCGACCAGTTCAGGATTGTTTTTGCGCAGCAGCACGCCCGAGTTGCTGAACTCGGCGGCCTTGTCGGTGGCGGCGATCTTGACCTTGGCGTTGGGCTTTTGCTTCTTGAAGTCCAGGAACGACAGATTGTCGTTGACCGTGGCTTCGACGCGGCCCGAGGTCAAGAGGTCGATGGCTTCGTTGAAGCCCTGCACGGCCACCACTTCGGCGCCATGGCTTTGCGCCAGCTTGCCGAAGTTGCTGGTCAGCGTGTTGGCGGACTTGCGGCCCTTGAGGTCGGCGAAGGACTTGATGGTGGTGTTGTCGTCGCGCACGATCAGCACGGCGGCCGACGAGATATAGGGGTCGGAAAAGTCGTACTTGGCGCGGCGTGCGTCGGTGATGCCGACCTGGTTGATGACGGCGTCGTAGCGCTTGGCATCCAGCCCGGCGATCAGGCCGTCCCACTTGCCTTCGACGAATTCGGCCTTCACGCCCAGGCGCTGGGCGATGGCGCGGCCGATGTCGACATCAAAACCGGTAAGCTGGCCGGAGGCGTCGTGGAAAGTGAAGGGGGCGTAGGTGCCTTCGGTGCCGATCTTGAACACGCCGGCGGATTTGATCTGGTCCAGCCCCGATTGGGCGTGGGCGGCGGACAGGGCGGCGACCTGGACGAGGCCGGCGATGAACAACGAGCGCAAGAGTTTCATGGCAATGCTCCACGGATGGGATATCACTGTGGAGAGCATGTGGCACTTGCGATGCCCTCCGGCGTAGCCGCACTCTAACAACGGGCCTATTTTTCCACAAAGCATAAGGAATAGTAAAAATATAGCTGCAAGTCATATGCATCGATCGCGCTCCGGGCCGGGCGGCACGGGGTATTTCCAGGTAGGACACAGACGGAGACAGGCGTGCAACAACAGTGGAACAGGCGGGCGTTCATGATGGCCGCGGCAGGCGCCGCGGCGATGGCCAGGGTGGCGCCGGCGCACGGCGGTGGCGGTCTGCGGCGGATGCCGGGCGGCGGCAGCATTACCGACGTGGCCGGGCTGAAGGTCGGCCACTTCACCGACACGCGGCGGCCCACCGGCTGCACGGTCATCATTGCCGAGGCGGGCGCCGTGGGCGGCGTGGACGTGCGCGGCGCCGCGCCCGGCACGCGCGAGACCGACCTGCTCAACCCCGTCAACATGGTGGAAAAAGTACACGCCGTGATGCTGGCCGGCGGCAGCGCCTTTGGCCTGGAAGCGGCCACGGGCGTGATGCGCTATCTGGAAGAACGCAAGATCGGGTTCGACGTGGGCGTGGCCCATGTGCCCATCGTGCCCGCGGCCATTCTGTTTGACCTGGGCGTGGGCGACGCGTCGGTGCGGCCGGATGCCGCCGCCGGCTACCAGGCCTGCAAGTCGGCCAGCGCCAAGCCGCCGCAAGAGGGCAACGTGGGCGCGGGCGCCGGGGCCACGGTGGGCAAACTGTACGGCGCCAAGCGCGCGATGAAGGGTGGTCTGGGCAGCGCATCGCTGACCGTGGCCGGGGTCACTGTCGGCGCCATCGTCGCGGTCAACGCGGTGGGCGACGTGCTGGACCCGGCCACCGGCCGCATCCTGGCGGGGGCGCGCACCGCCGATGGCAAGAATCTGCTGGACACCCGCGCGGCCATCCTGGCCGGCGACCTGCCGACCTCGATGCGCGAGGGCGCCGCCACCACCATCGGCCTGGTGGCGACCGATGCCAAGCTGACCAAGGCGCAGGCGCAGAAGATGGCGCAGATGGCGCACGACGGCCTGGCCCGCACTATCAACCCCATCCACACCATGCTGGACGGCGATACGGTGTTCGCGCTGGGCACCGGCGCGTCGGGCAAGCCCGGCAATCCGATGCTGCTCGGCGTCATGGCGGCCGAGGCGATGGCGATCGCGGTGCAGCGCGCGATCCTGGCGGCGCGCGCGTTGGAAGGCTATCCGGCGGCGGTGGATTTCATCGCCTGAGCTGCGCTGCTTCCTGTGCAAATGGCGCGCCTGCAAGCAGGAACGCCATTTGCTGATATCCCCCTTGTTCGTGCTGACCCCAAGCTGTCACATCGCGCCGGCATGATGGAAAGCGTCGGCGCACCGCCTGCGCGGGAGGGGATGGCATGTACGAAGGGGAACGCTTCAACGGCGCCACGCACCTGGCCGGCCTGGCATTGGCCGTGGCCGCGTCGGGCGCGCTGATCGTCCGAGCGGCAGAACTGAAGGTGGAATCGCGCCAGATCGCGGCGTGCGCCGTGTTCGCCGCCTCCATGATCGCGGTCTACGCGTCGTCAGTGCTCTATCACTGCACGCGCGGGCGCCGCAAAGCGCTGTGGGCCAAGGCGGACCATTGCGCTATCTACCTGCTGATCGCCGGCACCTACACGCCCCTTGCGTTCGCGCCGCTGGAACTGGGCTGGGGCGCGGCCATGGCGGTGGCGATCTGGCTGCTGGCGCTATATGGTATCGGCCGTGAACTATGGTGGGCGCGCGGGGCGGCGCCCGCCTTGCCGCTGTACCTGGCCATGGGTTGGTTGGGCGTGTTGTTCGCCGCGCCCATCGCCAGCGCGCTGTCCTCGGCCGGCCTGGCCTGGCTGCTGGCCGGGGCGGCGCTGTATACGGTGGGGACGGTGTTCTATGCCAACGACAAGCGCTGGCGCCATGCCCACGGCATCTGGCATCTGTTCGTCATGGGCGGCTCGGCCTGCCACTTCGTCACGGTGTTCGGCTTCCTGCGGTATTCGTAGGGCTTGCCTAGCGCCAGGCCGCCAGCGGCAGCATGCCGCCGCGGTTCTTCACCTTGCGCATGACCAGGTGCGAGCACAGGTCGCGCACGCCGGCGATCTTGCTGAGCTTTTCTTCGACGAACTGCGAGAACGCCGCCAGGTTGCGGGTGCGCACCGTCAGGATGTAGTTGGACGCGCCGGTGACGATGCTGGCTTCGGTGATTTCGTCGTACAGCGCGATGCCGGCCAGGAATTGTTCGTGCCAGCCGGCGCGGGACTGGTCCAGCGAAACGTGCACGATGGCTTCCAGCTCGAAGCCCAGCTTGTCCGCGTCGAGCACGGCGCGGTAGCCGCGGATGAGGCCGCCTTCTTCCAGGGCGCGCACGCGCCGCAGGCAGGCCGACGGCGACAGGGCCACCTGCTCGGCCAGGTCCTGGTTACTGAGCTGGCTGTTCTCTTGCAGGCGGTACAGAATGCGCTGGTCGATGGCGTCTAGGTGCACGATGCAATCCAATTCGAAAAAATGGCCCAGGACGCAATTTAATGCGAAATCCTAGGGTAAGCCACGCCTGGTTTTGCAACTTTTCGGCTCGTCGGCGCTGCTAGTATGTACGCAGCATAATGCCTGAAGGAGCTGTGAATGCATACCCGCGAAGCCTGCGTCGCCGCAGACCGCCTGGACCCCCTTGCGCCGCTGAAGGCGCGCTTCGACCTGCCGCCCGGCGTGCTCTATATGGATGGCAATTCGCTGGGCGTGATGCCTCGCGCCGCGGCCGCCCGCGCCGCCGAGGTCATCACCCAGGAATGGGGCACGGGTCTCATCCGCAGCTGGAACACCGCCGGCTGGTTCGAGCTGCCGTCCCGCCTGGGCGACAAGCTGGCCGGCCTGCTGGGCGCCCGTGACGGCGAGCTGGTGATCACCGATACCACCTCGCTGAATATCTTCAAGGCCCTGGCCGCCAGCCTGCGTATCCAGCAGAAACGTCAGCCGGCGCGCCGCGTCATCCTGTCCGAGCGCGACAACTTCCCGACCGACCTGTACATGATCCAGGGCATGATCGACCTGCTGCAGCAGGGCTACGAAATGCGCCTGATCGACGACGAACTGCCGCTGGACGAGGCACTGGACGAGTCCGTCGCGGTGGTGCTGCTGTCGCACGTGAACTACCGCAGCGGCCAGATGCACGACATGACCGCGGTCACCAGGACCGCCCACGAGCGCGGCGCGCTGGTCATCTGGGACCTGGCCCACGCCGCCGGCGCGGTGCCGGTGGACCTGAACGGTTCGGATGCCGACTACGCCGTCGGCTGCACCTATAAGTACCTGAACGGCGGCCCCGGCGCGCCGGCCTTCATCTGGGTGGCGCCGCGCCACATCCAGGACTTCTGGCAGCCGCTGTCCGGCTGGTGGGGCCACCAGCGTCCGTTCGACATGACGGTCGCCTACGAGCCGGCGGGCGGCATCCGCCGCTATCTGTGCGGTACCCAGCCGATCGTGTCGCTGGCCATGGTGGAGTGCGGCCTGGACGTGGCGCGCGAGGCCGACATGGCCGACGTGCGCAAGAAGTCGCTGGCGCTGGCCGACTTGTTCATCGCGTTGATCGAGGAACGCTGCGCTGGCCATCCGCTGACGCTGGTGACGCCGCGCAACCACGCCGAGCGCGGCAGCCACGTCAGCCTGCGCCATCCCAATGGCTACGAGGTCATGCAGGCGCTGATCGCGCGCGGCCTGATCGGCGACTACCGCGAACCCGAGGTGCTGCGCTTCGGCCTGACGCCGCTGTACTTCGGCTACGCCGACGTCTGGGACGCGGTCGAGATCCTCAAGGACGTGCTGGACAGCCGCGCCTGGGATAAACCTGAATTCAAGCAGCGTTCCGCCGTGACCTGATACGCCGCGCAGGGCCGGCAAGCACCGCATCCACTAAGAGATAGCAGTACCGGAGGAGACATGACACAACAACAAGGGTTCGGGAAAATCACCGAACGGGAGCAGGGGCTCAAGCGTCGCTTGACCTCTGGCCAGATGAGCATGATTGCGATCGGCGGGGCCATCGGCACGGGCCTGTTCCTGGGCAGCAAGTTCGCGATCGGCTTCGCGGGGCCCAGTGTGATCATCAGCTACGCCATCGGCGGGCTGATCACGCTGCTGCTGATGGGCTGCCTGGCCGAGATGACCGTGGCGCATTCCACGTCCGGCTCGTTCGGCGCCTACGCCGAGCATTACATCGGGCCGCTGGCGGGCTTTCTGGTGCGCTACGCGTACTGGTCCTGCGTGGTGCTGGCGGTGGGCACCGAGGTCACGGCGGTAGCCGAGTACATGAAGTACTGGTTCCCCGGCGTGCCGGGGTGGCAATGGGTGTGCCTGTTCTCGGCGGCGCTGATCTTCATCAACGCCATGAGCGTGAAGGCCTTCGGCACCATCGAATACTGGTTCTCGACCATCAAGATCAGCGCCATCGTGGCGTTCATCGTCCTGGGCGCCTACGTGGTCTGGGGCAATCCGCAATTCGGCGTCGCGCAGTACACGGCGCATGGCGGCTTCTTCCCCAATGGCGTGTGGGGCATGTGGATCGCAGTGGTCATTTCCATTTTCAGCTACCTGAGCGTGGAGATGATCGCGGTGGCCGCGGGCGAGGCCGAGGACCCCGAGCGCGCGGTGAAAAAGGCTTTCCGCGCCACCATCGCGCGGCTGGTGATCTTCTACCTGCTGACGCTGGCGCTGATCCTGGCCATCGTGCCGTGGGACCAGGCGGGCAAGGGCGGCAGCCCGTTCGTGACGGTGATGCAGGCGGTGAACGTGCCGTACGCGGCGGGCGTCATCAACTTCATCGTGCTGGTGGCGGCGCTGTCGGCCATGAACAGCCAGCTGTACATCACCACCCGCATGATGTTCAGCCTGTCGCGGGCCGGTCATGCGCCCGCGGCGATGGGCCGGCTGACCCGCAACGGCACGCCGCTGAACGCGTTGCTCCTGTCCACCAGCGGCATCGCCATCGCCACCGTGCTGAACGTGCTGTATCCGGAAACCTCTTTCACGCTGATGATGGCGATCTCGATGTTCGGGGCGCTGTTCACGTGGATGATGATCTTCGTCACGCACTACTTCTTCCGCCGCCGCTGGGCGCGGGAGGGCGGCGCGCCGCTGTCGTTCCGGATGCCGGGCTTTCCCGTGCTGACGCTGCTGGGGGCGGGCGCCATGCTGGCGATTCTGTGCACGACCTACTTCACCGGCGTGTTCAAGATGACGCTGGTGTTCGGCGTGCCGTTCCTGCTGGCGCTGGCGGCCCTGTACTACCTGCTGTTCAGGAAGTCCGCGGAATCGGTGGTGCTCAAGGCGCGCGAACAGCGCTCCTGACGGCACAATAAGGGCTTGAGGCCGGCTGGTGCCGCCAGGGATTCCTGGCGGCACCGGCCGGCCTCAGCGTTTCAGGGCCTGGCGCTGCAAGTCTTCCGCGCATTCGCGGATCGCGGTCAGCATGGCGCGGGCGCGCGCGGGCAGCGTGCGCGATGCGTAGACCGCGTGCATCTGCGGCGCCGCGCCCTGCGCCGAGGTGGCGGTGTAGCCCGGGCACACCGGCACCAGGGTGCCGCGGGCGATTTCCGGCGCCGCGGCCCAGTCCGCCAGCCGGGCGATGCCTACGCCTTGCAAGGCCAGCGCCATCAGGCCGCTGCCGGTGCTGACGCGCACCGCCGGTTCGGCATGCATGCGCACGATGCGCTTGTCGCGGCGCAGATGCCAGTCCTTCAGCACGCGCGGGCCCGTGTGCATGATGAGCCGGTGGCGCCCCAGTTCCTCGGGTTCGCGCGGCAGCCCCATGCGGGCGACATAGTCGGGGCTGGCGCACAGCAGCCGCGCGTAGGGCCATAGCCGCGCGCCCAGCAGGTCGCTGGATGCTGGAAAGCCGCCGCGGATGGCGAAGTCGAGCCCTTCGGCGATGGGGTCGACCCATTTGTCGGTGTAGCTGATGTCCACGGTGACGCCGGGGTGTTCGGCCGTATAGCGCCGCAGCACGGCCGGCAGCAGCGTCACGCCCAGCAGGTCGGGCGCCGAAAAGCGCAGCCGGCCCTGAGCGCCCAGCTGGGTATCGCGCAGCGCCTCGCGCGCTTCACCTTCCAGCCGTAGCAGCCCGCGGGCCGACTGGAAATAGCTTTCGCCCTGCGGCGTCAGCACCACGCTGCTCTTGCTGCGCAGCAGGAGCTGCGCGCCCACCTGGCGCTCCAGCGATTGCACCGCGCGGGTCACGGCGCTGGGCGAGGCGCCCAGCGCGCGCGCCGCCAGCACGAAGCTCTGGCGTTCGGCGACGGCGCAGAACACCTGGTATTCCCATAGGGCGCCACGTTCCATGGCGGTTCTCCATTGCAGTTATCGCAACATGATATTGCAACGCCGGCCGCGCCGACGGACCTAGACTGCGGCGGTCTCCTTTTTACTTGCCGTGATTGCCGCCATGTCCGAGCCCTGTTATTTCGACCCCGTCACCGGCGCGCGCTATGCGCTGGACGAAGCACGCTGGTGTTCCGATGCCCGCACGCCGCTGATGATTTCGCCGCTGCCGGGTATTTCGCGCGATGATATCGACCGGGGCGACCGCTCGCTCTGGCGTTACCGCGCCGCACTGCCGCGCGACGTGCCACAGCCGGTATCCATGGGCGAGGGCTGCACGCCGATGGTGGAGCGCGCCTGGGGCGGCTTGCGTCCGCATTTCAAGCTGGAATGGTTCAACCCGACCTGCAGCTTCAAGGACCGCGGCGCTGCCGTGATGCTGTCGTGGCTGCGTCAGATCGGCGTGCCGGCCATCGCGGAAGATAGTTCCGGCAACGGCGGCGCCGCCATTGCCGCGTTCGGCGCGGCCGCGGGCATGGGCGTCACCATCTTCGCGCCGGCCTACACCTCCAGCGCCAAGGTCGCGCAGATCCGCGCGTTCGGCGCGGACGTGCGGCTGGTGGAAGGCCCGCGCGAAAACTCGGAAACCGAAGCCATCCGCGCATCCGCCGAGATCTTCTACGCCAGCCACAACTGGCAGCCGTTCTTTCTGCAAGGCACCAAGTCCATCGCCTACGAGATGTGGGAAGACTTCGGTTTCGAGGCGCCGGACAACATCGTGATTCCGGCGGGCGCGGGCAGCAATGTGCTGGGTTGCGCCATCGGCTTTGCCGAGCTGCTGGCGGCCGGCCAGATCCGGCGCCTGCCGCGCCTGTTCGTGGCGCAGCCGCTGCATTGCTCGCCGGTGGATGCCAGTTTCCAGGCGGGGGTCGACACCCTGGTGCCGCGCGAGGCGCTGCCCACGGTGGCCGAAGGCACGGCCATCAAGCGGCCGGTGCGCCTGCGCGAAGTGCTGCAGGCCATCCGCGCCAGCGGCGGCCAGACCGTGGCGGTACCGGAAGCGGACATCATTGCCGCCGTGCGCAAGCTGGCGGCCATGGGGCTTTACGCCGAGCCCACCAGTGCCACGGCCGCGGCCGCGCTGGACGTGTTGCAGGCGCGCGGCGCGATCCACCCGGCCGAGCGCACCGTGGTGCTGCTGACCGGCACCGGCGTGAAGGCCACGCAGTTCATGACGGATCTGTACTCGGATCCGGCATGAAGGGCGCCGCGCCCGTGTCCGCCAGCAGGTGATCGAGCAGGCGCCGGGCGCGCGCATTGAGCGCCTGGCGCGACTGCACGCACACCAGCAGTTCGCGCGAGGCCCAGGCGTCGGACAGCGCCACCGGCACCACCTTGAGCAAGCGGCGCATGCTGTGCGCCGTGGTCTCGGGCACGATGCCCACGCCGACGCCGGCTTCGACCAGCCGGCACATCGCGTCGAAGCTGCGCAACTGCACCCGCAGCTTGATGGGCTTGCCCGCCACCAGCGCCTGGCGCGCCAGAAAGCGTTGCAGCGCGCTACTGCGGTCCAGGCCGATGAAGTCTTCGTCGAGCACGTCGCGGAACGCGACTTCATTCGCACTGGCCAGCGCATGCCGGGCGGGCACGATCAGCACGAAGCGGTCGGAGCGGTAGGCATAGGTTTCCAGCGCGCCGGTATCGACCGTGCCGGCCACGATGCCGATGTCGGCCGAGCCGTCGGCGATGCATTCGACGATTTCGTCGCTGAGCATTTCCTGCAATTCGACGTTGATGCGCGGATGTGCCGCCAGGAAGCCGCTGAGCGCTTCGGGCAGGAAGGCGGTCAGGGCGTTGGTGTTGGACAGCATGCGCACCGAGCCGCCGAATTCGCCGGAAAAGCCGGCCAGGTCGTCACGCAGCCGGTCGGCCTGGGCCAGCATGACGCGGGCATGGGCCGCCAGCTTTTGCCCTGCCGGGGTGGGGATGACGCCCTGGCGGCGGCGTTCGAGCAGCGGCGCGCCGAGCGAGGCTTCGAGGTTGCGGATGCGGGCGCTGGCCGCGGCCAGCGCCAGGTTGGCGCGGGCCGCGCCGTGGGTGATGCTGCCCGCCTGCACCACGTGCAGGAACAGCGCCAGGTCGGTCAGGTCGACGCGCATGAGGAGCCTACGCGGCGCGTAGAGGCAGCCTATGCGAATCGCGCATTTTCAGCGGTGGACAGGGTCCGTACACTGCGCCGATCCGAGTTCTTGCCGTGGGTTGCCCATGCATCTTGTTGCCTCCAGTTTTCCGATTCTACCCGCGCTGCTCACGGCCATGACGATTGCGCTGTGGGCCTTTTCGCGCCTGCCCGAATACCTGACGGCGCTGCTGTTCTTCAGTGCCGCGACCATCCTGGCCGTGGCGCCGCGCGAGGTGATTTTCTCGGGGTTTTCGTCGGCGGCGTTCTGGCTGGTGCTGAGTGGCTACGTGCTGGGCCTGGCCCTGAAATACACGGGTCTGGCCGACCGCATGGCCGGCGCGCTGTCGCGGCGCCTGTCGGGCTCGTATCCGAAAGTGGTGGCGGGCGTGGTGACGCTGACCTATCTGCTGGCCTTCGTGATGCCGTCGAACATGGGCCGCATCGCCTTGCTGATGCCGATCGTGCTGGCCGTTGCCGACCAGATCGGACTGGCGCCGGGCCGCCGTGGCCGCATCGGGCTGGCGTTGGCGGTGGGCTTTGGCACCTTCCAGCTGTCGACCTCGATCCTGCCGGCCAATGTGCCCAACCTGGTGATGGCGGGCAGCATTGAATCCAGCTACGGGCTGCAACTGGGCTATCTGCCGTACTTGTGGCTGCATGCGCCGGTGCTGGGCATTCTGAAGGGCGTGGTGCTGGTGGCCTGTATCGCCTGGATGTTTCGTGACACGCCGCAGCCGGCCGCGCCGGCGCCGGCCCCGCAGCCAGTGTCGGGCGCCGAGAAGCGCCTGGCGGTGTTGCTGGCGCTGACCCTGCTGGGCTGGGTGACGGATGGCTGGCATGGGGTGTCGCCGGCCTGGATCGGGCTGGCGTCGGCGTGCGTCTGCCTGCTGCCCAAGGTGGGGTTTGTCAGCGGCGAGCAGTTCGGCAAAGAGGTGAATTTCCGTACCGCGATTTATGTGGCGGGCATCCTGGGCCTGGCCGCGATGGTGGCCGACAGCGGGCTGGGCGGCATCATCGGGCGCGCGTTGCTGGCTTGGCTGCCCCTGTCGCCCGAGGCGCCGATGCAGAGCTTTTTTTCGCTGGTGGGCCTGTCGGCCGCGCTGAATTTCGTGGTGACGGCCAACGGCGTGCCGGCCCTGTACACGCCGCTGGCCGAGACGCTGGCGCAGGCCTCGGGCTTTCCGTTGATGACGGTGCTGATGGCGCAGGTAGCCGGCTACGCCACCGTCATCATGCCGTACCAGGCCTCGCCCATCGTGGTGGCGATGGGCATGGGCCAGGTACCGGCGCGCAGCGGCCTGGCGCTGAGCCTGGTGACGGCGCTGGTGTCGTTCGTGGTGTTGGTACCGTTGGACTACCTATGGTTCAGGCTCCTCGGAATGCTGGGATCGTGATGAGGTCGGCCTCTGCCTTGGCTTCGGCCTGGGCTGGTTCGGGCGCCGGGGCGAACACGCGCAGGCGGTGGCCGTCGGGGTCCAATGCGACGAAGGTGCGGCCGAAGTCCATGTTGGTGGGGGCTTGCAGGATGGGCAGGCCGCGCAGGCTCCAGTCGATGTGGCGTTGGTTGAGGGCGTCGGGGTCGGGCACGGTGAACGCCAGTTCGGTGCAGCCGCCGCGGCCGGCTGCGGCCGGTTCGACGGTATGGCGCGACCACAGGCCCAGCATCAGGCCGGCGTCCAGCGCGAACAGGGCGAAGGTGGGCGAGCTTTCGACGGGCGGGCGGTTCAGCAGGGCACTGTAGAACGCGGCGCTGGCCTCGGGCTTGTCGACGTAGAAAATGACGAAATGCTTGGCGGACATGATGCGCTCCTGGTTGGGTGAGCGCTCATCTTAGAAAGGTATGCTGTCAGATTTTGTCAGTAGTCGAACGCCTGCATGTCGCACTCGCGGCGGGTGAACGCCGCGTCAGCAGCCGTCGCGCTTGACGGCGTTGATGGCGCGCCATTCCTTGAGCAGGGCGTGGCGGCGGCGCGGGTAGCGCGGCCCGGGGTCCAGCGTGGCGATGCGGTCGGTGCGGAAGTGGCGGTAGTCCTGGCGCAGCTCGCACCAGGCCATGACGATGCGCACACTGTCGAAAAAGCCCAGCGCGAAGGGCCAGATCACGCGTTCGGAATCGGCGCCTTTGTCGTCGCGGTAGGTGATGGCGATTTTCTGTTCGGCGCGGATCGCCTGGCGGATCAGGGACAGGTCGACCCGGTCGACCACCGCCCAGGAACTGGGGCCGACCAGCAGCGGGATGGCGTCCAGCTCGTCGCGCAGTTCTTGCGGCAGCACGGCGCTGATCTTGGCCAGCGCGTTGCCGGCGGCCTGGCCCAGGCGCGGGTCCGAACGGTCGGCCACCCAGCGGGTGCCCAGCACCAGGGCCTCGATTTCCTCGGTGCTGAACATCAGCGGCGGCAGCATGAAGCCGGGGCGCAGCACGTAGCCCACGCCCGGTTCGCCTTCGATTTCGGCGCCCTGGGCCTGCAGCGTGGCGATGTCGCGGTACAGCGTGCGCAGGCTGATGCCCAGGTCGGCGGCCAGGCGGTGGCCGCTGACCGGCAGGCGGTGGCAGCGCAGGGTCTGCAGCAGATCCAGGAGTCGTTCGGCGCGGGACATGGGCGGGGCGGTGGTGCGGGGCGGATGTAATGCTGCCACGGAATGGCAGCAGGAGGAAGCGGGAGCGCCCGCCGCGGGATCGCCCGCCGCAGGATCGCCCGCCGCCGCTGTGGCGGGCGGCGGCCTTGCCGGTTTCAGCCCGGCAACGCGGTCAGCCAGTCATGCACCCGTCCGGCGATGTCCAGGCTGTTGCGGTCCATCATCAGCATGTGGGAATTGCCGTGGATGCCCAGGTCCGGCAGCGACAGCAGCGTGACGCAGGGATGGCGGGCGGCAAAGTCCCGCGCCCGCTGGCGCATGCGCGGCCAGCGCGGGTCGGTGTCCATATGGTCGCCCATGACGATCAGGGTGGGCGTGTCGTACCGGGCGTCCGCGTCCAGCTCGGGGATGCTGGCCGGCTCCAGCGCCACCAGCGCGCGCACGCCGGCCGGCCGGGCGTGCGCGGCGCGGATGCCGAACACGCCGGCCTGCGAATGGCATACCACCACGGCCGGGCCAATGCGATCCAGGAATTCCAGGTAGGCGCGCACGATGGCGGCGTCGGTATGGACCCAGCGCGGCACCATCTGCGCGGCCAGTTGCGGAAACGATTCCAGCGGAAATTGCGTGTCCGGATAGGCGCTGCCGGGGCCGGGCCGGGTGCCCGGACGGCCGATGCGAAAACGGGTGTAGCAGTCTTCCCGCGCCTGCACCACGGGCGCCTCGGGCCAGACTTGCGGGGCGGCGCCGGCGCGGCCGCGTTCCACCGCGTCGCACAGGTAAGTGTCCCAGCCACGCCGCAGGAAGTAGTGCAGCCAGCCTTGGCGGCCGTCGGGTGTGGTTTCCCAGGCCGCGCCGGTCATGCCGCCGCCATGCCAGAACGCCACGGGCGGGCGCCCGCTGGCCGGGTCGGCCAGGAAGTACTGGGCGTACATCTGTTCGACCCGGTAGGTGCCGTTGGGGTCCAGCTGCACCGGCTGGCCGCCTTCGGCCATGACCAGTTCGCGCTGCGGCAGGCCGGCCAGCGTGATGTCGCGGCCGCCGATGTGGAACGCGCCCATGTCCCGCAGGCGGATGGGAGGGAGGGCGGCAATGACCTCCGCCATCATTCGGCCTTGATGTGGTTGGCCTCGATGACGCCGCGCCATTTCACGGTCTCGGCGGCGACGAACCGGCCCAGGTCGGCGCGCGAGCCTGAGGCGGTCTCCACGCCCAGTTCGCGCATCTTGGCCGCCACCTCGGGCGATTTCAGCGCCTGGTCGAAGGCGTCGTGCAGCGTGTCCAGCACCGGCGCGGGCGTGGCGGCCGGCGCCATCACGCCGAACCAGGGCGTGATCAGGAAGTCGGGCACGCCCGCTTCGGCGAAGGTGGGCACGTCGGGAATGGCCGGCGCGCGTGCGGCGCTGGCCACGGCCAGGGCGCGCAGCTTGCCGGCACGGATGTTGGCCAGCGACGCGGGCAGGTTGTCGAAATACATGTCGACCTGTCCGCCCAGCAGGTCGGCCGCGACCTGGCCGGCGCCCTTGTACGGGATGTGCGCCAGGTCGATGCCGGCGCGCTGCTTGAGCAGTTCGGTGGCCAGGTGGGCCGAGCCGCCAATGCCGGACGAGGCCGAATTGAGCTTGCCGGGGTGGGCGCGGGCGTAGGCCAGCAGGGCCTGCAGCGTGTCCGCCGGTACCTTGGGGTTGACCACCAGCACGCTGGGCACCGTGCCGATCATGGCGACGGGCGCGAAGTCCTTGACGATGTCGTAGGGCGCGGGCTGGTACAGCGACGGCGCCACGGTGCAGCCGAAGGCGCACATCAGCAGCGTCTGGCCGTCGGGCGCGGCGCGGGCCACCGCCTGCGCGCCGATGTTGCCGCCGGCGCCCGCGCGGTTCTCCACGATCAGGGGCTGGCCCAGGCGCTTGGCGATGCTGTCGCCCAGCAGGCGGGCCAGGATGTCGGGCGTGCCGCCGGCGGGAAACGGCACTACCAGGGTGATCGGGCGGGTGGGGAAGTCGGCGGCGCGGGCGGCCAGCGGCAGGGCGGCGGCCAGCGCCAGCACGGCGCTGCCGGCCCAGCGGGCCAGGGCCGGCAAGCGGCGGCGGTAAGAGTGGGGGGCCATGCATGTCTCCATAGCGGCGCGGCCGGGTCGATGCGCCCGGTCTGCCCGCGGACTGTAGCCAAGGCCGCGCCGCTTGCCCAATGCCGCCGGCGCAAGCACGTCATGCCATATTTGATATGGATCTATCAAGGCATTCACGAAAGGCATAGCATGACGGCATGACCGATACCGCTCCATTGCCCTATCTGCGCAGGCTCGACATGAATCTGCTGCTGACCTTCGACGTGCTGATGCGCACGCGCAGCGCCACGGCCAGTTCCGGCGTGCTGCACAAGACCCAGCCGGCCATCAGCCGCGACCTGGCGCGCCTGCGGCTGCGGCTGGAAGATCCGTTGCTGGTGGTGGTGAAGGGCCGCTTCGTGCCGACGGAGCGGGCGCTGGAACTGCATGCCGCGGTCCACGACGCGCTGGCGCAGATCGAAGCGGCCTTGCGTCCGCCCGAAGCTTTCGACCCGGCGCGCGCCGAGGGCGTCGTCAACATCGGCACTGGCGCGCACAGCGAGATCCTGCTGGCCGCGCCGCTGATCGAACGGCTGCACCGCGCGGCGCCCGGCGTCACGCTGCGCTTCCAGTCGCTGCATGGCGACCTGGCGCCCGACGACCTGGAGGCCGAACGCCTGCACATCGCCATTGGCCTGTTCGGCAAGGTGCCGGCGCGGTTTCACCGCGATGCGCTGCATACGGACCGCCGCGTGTGCGTGCTGTCGGCGCGGCATCCGTGGGCGGGCCGCGGCGCGTTGACGCTGGCCGACCTGGGCGAAATCAAGTGGTTCGCGTTCGAGCAGATGTATGGCCGCGTGACCACCTTCGACCGGCTGCTCAAGCCCGGCGCGGCGCGCATGGCGTTCTCGGCCTACCTGTCCGGTTTTGGCGTGGCGCCGTACGTGCTGGTGGACACCGACTACGCCACCACCATGCCGGCCAGCGTGGCGCGGGTGCACTGCCGCCACTTTCCGCTGGCGATGCTGGAGATGCCGGCACGGCTGCGCAGGATGGAACTGGCGATGGTGTGGGCGCGCCGCCAGCACGCTTCGCCGTTGCAGGCGTGGCTGCGCGGCCAGGTGCGAGAGGTAATGCGCGAGCGGCTGTCCGAGGACTGAGCCGTCCGCCGCGGCCCCGGTGGCGCGGACGGCCCCCGAAGGGGCCGCGCCTGCCGCCGGGCCGCTCTGCCACGGCCCCGCGAGGCGGGGTCGCGGCGGCCGCCTCAGCGGCTGACGGCCTTGCCCGTGGCCACGTCGGTGACCGAGCCGTCTTCCAGGCTGATGCGATAGATCTCGCGCGTCACGTTGCCGGCGAAACCGAGTTCGACGATAGACACGTCCTTGAAGGTCGTTTCGATGCCGTCGGGCAGCGCGGCGTTGAACTTGTCCGCTTCCACCTTCATGGCATTGGCCAGGCGTTCGTCGTACAGCGCCATACTGTAGACCAGCGTGTTGTGCGGGTTGTGGGCGCGGACTTCCTTGCCATCCTTGACCACGTTCACGCCGCTCACGCCCATGGTCCTGACCAGTTCGCGGCCGGCATCGGCCATCTTGGCGTAGACCGGGCCGGTGACGCGCGGCAGCGGACCGTCGCGCAGCGGCGCCAGGGCGGTGGTGGCGACGGTGTTGTAGGCCATCATGGCTTCATAGCCCGCGCCGGTCTTGACCACGCCCAGGTCCAGCCACCACGGGTGGCCCGCGCCCTTGGCGGCTTCCGTCGGGTAGAAATTCTTGAGCGTGATGGCCAGCGGCGCCGGCGGCTTGGGCAGGGCCTTCAGCATGCGGGCCGGCGTGGCCGGGTCGGCGTTGTGGATGTGGACCACGGTGACGTGGGGAATGTTGGGCGTCTCGGCCTCGGTCTTCAGGCCCAGCGCCACCAGGTCCGGCTTGAGGACGCTGTACACCTTGGCGTCCAGCACGGCGTTGACTTCCTTGGGCAGGCGATACACCAGGCCGTAGGTGGTCTTGTGTTCACGAAAGCCGGGTTGTTCCAGCGCGCTGTTGTCGATGGGCGCGGCGGCGAAGGCGGCGGTGACGGTTGCGGTGGACAGGCCCAGGGCGGCCAGTTGCATGACGCGTTTGATCATCGATTTTCCTTTTATGTTGTCAGACCCGCGAGAGTCCGGTCCAGTGTGGCCACGCCGGATGTACAGCGTATTGCACGGAACCCAAGAAATCCGATGGACGGTCGTGCTTGTCCGATAGCTTAGCCGCGATGTTGTCCTAGACTGATCCGCGTTTTCCCGGCTACGCCGGCTTGCTGGCGGCCGGTGGGACGCGGTTCAGGCTGAACGATGCGGGCGGGCCCGGCTCAAGCCAGGAAGACCGCCACGACAATCAGCAACCCCAGCACCAGGTTGATGCCCACCCAGCGGCGGATGCCTGCCATGGCCCGGCCGCCCGCCGGCCAGTCCGAGGCCGCCACCGCCGCGCGCAATTGCGGGTACAGCAGGGCGCGAATATAGGCATAGATCGCCGTCATCACCAGCCCGCCCGAAGCCATCAGCGTCCAGCTGCGCGGCATGAAGAAGGCGCCGCCGGTCTGCACGG
Source organism: Achromobacter sp. UMC71 (assembly GCF_014170305.1). GTDB lineage: Bacteria > Pseudomonadota > Gammaproteobacteria > Burkholderiales > Burkholderiaceae_B > Achromobacter. Next base: position 9,485 of record NZ_LZZT01000003.1, on the reverse strand, counting down.
CCTGGCTGGCCTCCTGGCCGATCATGGCCGCGCCGGTCGCCAGGATCAGCACGATCGCGGCCAGCACGGCGTTCAGGAACGGGCCCAGCACCGCGGCCATCAGGCGCAGGCGTTGCGGCGGTTCCAGCTGCGCGGCCGCCGGCCGCAGGAAACAGTGGGCAAACAGCATACCGCCCACCCACAGGATGACGGCCAGCAGGTGGACGAGTTTCAAGACGCTGTAGAGCATGGTGGTTGGCCTGGGCAGGGGAGCGCCGCGGGTGCCGCGGTCGAATCTGTCCCCATCATATCGCTGCCTGCGCCGCGCAGGGATGGCTTGACCTGCATCATGGTTTTGCATTTAGAATGAGATTGATTGTTATTTGTAATCAAGATTGTTCTGGAGTCCGCCGTGTCCGACCTTGCGCTTGCCCCTGGCGACGCTGTCCATCTGCTGTACCGCGCGCACCATGGATGGCTGCACAACTGGCTGCGGGCCAAGCTGGGCAATTCGTTCGACGCCGCCGACCTGGCGCAGGACACCTTCCTGCGCCTCTTGCGCCACCGCCATGAATTGGACGCGCTGCGCGAACCGCGCGCCTACCTGACCACGATCGCCAAGCGCCTGGTGCTGAATCTGCACCGGCGCCGCTCGCTGGAGCAGGCCTACCTGGAAGCCCTGGCCCTGGCGCCCGAGGCGGTGGCGCCGTCGCCCGAGCAGCGCCTGCTGATCCTGGAAGCCTTGCAGGAAATCGACGAGATGCTGGCCGGACTGGCGCTGCCGGCGCGGCAGGCGTTCCTGATGGCGCAACTGGAAGGGCTGAGCCATGGCGAGATCGCCGTGCGCTTGAATGTGTCGCTGCGCTCGGTGCATCGCTACATCGCCAAGGGATACGAACAATGCATCATGGCGGTGATGTGAGCGCGGCGTGGGGCGTGGCGGGAGAGCTGCCCGCCGTGGAACGCAAGGTGGCGCGCGAGGCCGCGCGCTGGCTGTTGCGCCTGAGTTCGGACCGCGCCACCGACGCCGATATCCATGCCTGCGAGCAATGGCGCGCCAGCCGTGCCGAGCACGAACACGCCTGGCAGCGGGCGCAGCGCGTGAACCAGCGTTTCGGCCTGATCCCGTCTGCCCTGGGCATGGCAACGCTGAACCGGCCGGAATCGGGCGACCGGCGCCGCGCCTTGAAGACGCTGGCCGCGCTGATCGTGGCGGGGCCGGTCGGCTGGGCCGCCTGGCGCGCCAGTCCGCGGGAATGGACCGCGGACTACCGCAGCGCGACTGGCGAGCAGCGCCAGGTGGCACTGGCCGACGGCTCGTCGTTGCGCCTGAATACCGCCAGCGCGGTCGACGTGCTGTTCGATGCCAAGCTGCGGCTGGTGCGCCTGCGCGCTGGCGAGATCGCCGTGCATGCGGTGGCCGAGGGGGGGGCGCATCCGCGGCCTTTCGTGGTGCGGACCCGGCAGGGCGATATCGATGCGCAGGCGGCAAGGTTTTGCGTGCGCCAGGATGGACAGGCCTGCCGCGTCAGCGTGCAGGAAGGGCAGGTCAGTCTGCGCCGCCGCGGCGCCGCGGTGGCGCTGGCGGCCGGCGAGCAGGCGTTGCTGACCGATGACGCGCCGCCGCTAGCCGAACCCGCCGACCCGCACGCGGCCGACTGGACCCGCGGCGTGCTGCACGCCAGCGCCTTGCGCCTGGACGCCTTCGCGGCCGAGCTGGGCCGCTATCGGGCCGGCATCCTGCGCTGCGACCCGGCGGTGGCCGGGCTGCGGATTTCGGGCGCCTTCCAATTGCAGGACACCGACGCGGTGCTGGCGGCGCTGCCGTCGACCTTGCCGGTGCGGGTGCGCTATCGCAGCGCATATTGGGTGACGATCGCGCCGCGCGAAGGCCAGGCCTGAACGCGCGGATTTTCCGCTGTTACAAAAAAGACGAGGATGCGCTGTCCGATCCGCGATGGTCGAGGGTCATGGTCAGTAGAGGCACACGAATGCCGATACCCGTTGGATCGAAAGGACGACCATGGCTTACCTACCTGCCGGCCGCGCTAGCGGCTTACCCCACCGAGACGCGCACAGCCGCCTGACCCGCCTGGCGCTGGCATTGCGCATCGCCACCGCGTTGGCCGCGCCCGCGGCCGCGCTGTGGCCGGCCGCCGCCGCGCAGGCGCAGGCGGCGCAGAACGCGGCGCGCAGCTACCGCATCCCTGCGGGTCTGCTGGCCGACAACCTGTCGCGCTTCGCCGACAACGCGGGTGTCACGGTGCTGTTCGATGCGGCCTTGGTGGGCCAGCGGCGCGGCGCGGGGCTGAACGGCGAATACGCCGTGGCAGACGGCTTTGCCCGCCTGCTGGCCGGCAGCGGCCTGGCCGTGCTGGAGCGCAGCCCGGGCGTGTTCGTGCTGCAGGCAGCGCCGCAGGCCGGGGTCACGCAGTTGTCGCCGGTCACCGTCGAAGGCGAAGGCGCCGTCGCCACGCCCGCCTGGGAAACGCGCACCGACCGCAAGCGCATGGACGACCTGCAGATCAAGAACTGGAGCGACCTGGGCAAGCGCGCCGAACCCGGCGTGAGCTTCAACCGCCAGAACAACAGCATCAACATCCGCGGCCTGGACCAGGACCGCGTGCTGACCCGCGTGGACGGCATCCGCCTGCCGTGGCTGGACGACGGCGCGCGCGGCGTGAAGGGCGGCCTGGAATCGGTGGATTTCAATTCGCTGTCGCGCCTGGACATCGTGCGCGGCGCCGACGCCACGTCGGGCGGCTCGGGCGCCATCTCTGGCATGGCTGATTTGCATACGCTGGATCCGTCCGACCTGCTGACCGACGGCAAGACCTTCGGCGCGCTGGCCAAGACCGACTACGACACCGCCGACAGCAGCTGGGGCGCCAACGCCGCGCTGGCCGGCCAGATCCACAGCAACACCTTCTGGCTGGTACAGGCGGGCCTGCGCAACGGCCACGCGCTGGACAACCGCGGCGATATCGGCGGCTACGGTCCGCGCCGCACCGAACCCACGCCCGAAAACTACGACCAGCGCAGCTTTCTGCTGAAGCTGCAGCAACGCGTCGAAGGCGGCCACCGTTTCAGTTTGACGGGCGAATACTTCAAACGCAACGCCACCCAGGACAGCATGTTCGAGCAAGGCCCGGGCACCAGCTACCTGATCGGCGAAAACACCACCCGGAAGGAAACCGAGCGCGAGCGCGTGTCGTTCGACTATTCCTACAAGGCGCCCGGCACCGGTGGCCTGATCGACAGCGCCACCGCCGTGGTCTATTGGCAGCGCATGCAGCTGGACAGCGCGCTGGACGGCGAACGCAGCCGCGACGCGCGCGCCAACATCATCCCTGGCGATCCGTTCCGCTACGGCTTTCCCAACGGCGCCTACGGCCGCAATAATTCCATCCGCCAGACCATGTTCGGCGCCAACGCCGAGCTGACCAAGCGCCTGGCGGGCGACTCGGTGTCGCAGTTGTGGACGGTGGGCGGCGAGTGGTTCGGCAACAAGACCGAGCAGAATTCCAGCGGCTACGACAACTGCCCCGTCGTGCGCCCAGGCACGCCGGCGCCGTTCGGCCCGCGCGCGTGCGACATGCTGCACACCAACCAGGCCGACGTACCGCAGTCCAAGGGCAGCCAATGGGCGCTGTGGGCGCAGGACGAGTTCAGCTTCGCCGAGGGCCGCTACACGGTGATGCCGGCGCTGCGCTACGACCACTACGAGCAAAAGCCGCAATCCACCGACAGCTACGCCAACAATCGCAACGCCGGCGCCTTGCCGTCGGCCAACAGCGGCGGGCGCTTCTCGCCCAAGCTGCTGACCACCTGGAAGGCGTCCGAGGAACTGAGCCTGTACGCGCAGTACGCCTACGGCTTCAAGGCACCCAGCCCGACGCAGCTCTACACCAACTATGGCGGCCCGGGCACCTACCTGCGGGTCGGCAATCCCTACCTGAAGCCGGAAACCAGCAAGGGCTGGGAACTGGGCGCCAAGCTGGGTTCCGACGCGCTGGGCGGCGCCTTGTCGTTCTTCGATAACCGCTACCAGAACTTCATCGACAGCAATGTGCCGCTGGATGCTGGGTCGCCGCAATGGCAGCCGGGCTGGGCCGGCCAGTATCCGCTGGGCGTGACCGGCAATGTCAACCGCGCCAAGGTGCGCATCTATGGCGCCGAGGCCAGTGCGCACTGGAAGTTCTCGCCGGGCTGGCGCACCTGGGGCTCGCTGGCGTGGGCCGTGGGCAAGGACGAAGGCACGGGCCAGTACCTGAATTCGGTGGCGCCGCTGAAGGCTGTGCTGGGCGTGGGCTACGGCCGCGACGTCTGGGGCGTGGACGCCATGCTGACCACCGCCCTGCGCCGCAACAAGGTCGAATACCCCGAGGCGGGCGCCACCACGCCCAACCGCGACTTCCAGGCGCCGGGTTATGGTGTCGTGGACCTGATGGGCTACTGGCGTCCGGCGCAGATCAAGGGCCTGCAGGTGCAGGCCGGCGTGTTCAATCTGTTCGACAAGAAGTACTGGGAAGCGATCAACGTGCCCACCGCAGGCGCCACGGCCTTGCCGCGGCCGGTGGACTGGTACACGGAACCGGGACGCAGCCTGCGCGTCTCACTGACGTATCAATACTGACCCCGCGCTGCCGCCGCTGCGCGTCAGCGGCGGCAGTTTCGAATTTCCATTCCGGCCGGAGAGCCTGTAATGAGCGACAACCTGAATCAAACCGACTTCGACACCCGCGCCGCCGAGCTGCGCGCCCGCAACGAAACCCTGGCGGCAGCCAAGCCCGGCCTGCGCGCCCGCAACCTGGCACAGGAACTGGGCGTGTCCGAAGCCGAATGGGTGGCCGCCGGCTGTGCCGGCGTGAAGGCCACCGAGCTCCATGGCCAGCCGCAGGCGATCTTCCGCGAACTGGGCGCGCTGGGGCCGGTGATGGCCCTGACCCGCAACGACTGGTGCGTGCATGAGCGCCACGGCGCCTACCTGGACATCCAGGCCGGCGGCCCCGTGGGCCTGGTGCTGGGCCCCGACATCGATCTGCGCGTGTTCTTCTCGTGCTGGCAATCGGCCTGGGCGGTCGAGCAAGACGGCCGCCACAGCCTGCAATTCTTCGACGGCGCGGGCGTGGCGGTGCATAAGGTCTATCGCACCGAGGCCACCGACGCGGCCGCGTACGACGCGCTGGTGGCCAAGTTCGCGGGCGAATCGCGTTGGCCCGACACCCAGCCCTATGCCGAGGCCACCGACGCGCCGCAGGTCGACGATGCGGCGGCGTGGCGGCAGGCCTGGCTGGGCATGCAGGACACCCACGAATTCTTTCCGCTGCTGCGTAAGTTCAAGGTGTCGCGCCTGGCGGCGCTGGCCGCGGCCGGCGAAGACCTTGCCCAGACGGTGCCGGCGGACGCGGTCGAGCGCATGCTGGAATCGGCGGCCCAAAGCGGCCTGTCGATCATGTGCTTCGTGGGCAACCGCGGCATGATCCAGATCCACACGGGACCGGTGCAGCAGCTGCGCCGCACGGGGCCCTGGTACAACGTGCTGGACCCGATGTTCAACCTGCATCTGGACACCACCGCCATTGCATCGGCGTGGGTGGTCAACAAGCCGACTTCCGACGGCTGGGTCACGTCCCTGGAGCTGTATTCGTCCACGGGCGACCTGATCGCGCAGTTCTTCGGCGAACGCAAGCCGGGCAAGCCGGAACTGCCGGCCTGGCGGGAATTGATGATGAGCCTGTGCCGCGTGCCGCTGGCTGCTTGAGGACGATGCAATGAAGACATGGTTGGCGGTGGTGGCGGGCTGGATGCTGGTGGCGTGCGCGCAGGCGGCGCCGCCGGCGCGGGTGGTGACGCTGGGCGGCAGCGTCACGGAAATCGTGTATGGCCTGGGCCAGGGCGACAAACTGGTCGGCGACGACCAGTCCAGCCTGTACCCCGAGGCCGCTACCAAGCTGCCGCGTGTCGGCTATTACCGCGCGGTGCCGGTCGAGGGCGTGCTGGCGCTCAAGCCGGACCTGGTGCTGGCGTCCGAGCAGGCGGGCCCGCCCGAGGCGCTCAAGCGCCTGGGCGAGGTCGGCTTGCGCGTGGTGCGCGTGCCCGACGCGCCGTCGGTGGATTCGCTGAAGGCGCGCATCCGCGCCGTGGCCGATGCGTTGGGCGTGGCCGCCGCGGGCGAGCAGATGGTGGCAGAGGTTACGCGCGATCTGGACAAGGCCGAGGCCTTGCCCGCGACGCGCGCGCGGGCGCTGCTGCTGATCAACCGCAATGGCGCGCCGCAGGGCGCCGGACGCGACACGGCCGCCGCCGAGGTCATGCACCTGGCCGGCCTGGCCAACGTGCTGGACGGGCAGCAGGGCTACAAACCCCTGTCTCCCGAGGCCATCGGCGCGCTGGCGCCCGACCTGATCATCGTCACCCGTGAATCGCTGCAAGCCAGTGGCGGCCTGGAAGGCTTTGCCCGCCTGCCCGGCATTGCCGTCACGCAGGCGGCGGCCAAGCAGCGCATCATCGTCATGGATGATCTGCTGATCCTGGGGCTGGGTCCGCGCCTGCCGCTGGCGCTGACGCAGCTCAAGCAAGAGGCCGCGCATGTCATGGCGCGCTAATCCGGTCCTGTCGTTGGCGCTGCTGGCTGTGGCGCTGGTGCTGGCGGTGCTGGCGGCCAGCGCCAGCGGCGCGGTGCCGATTCCGCTGCGCGAACTGCCGTCGCTGCTGGGGGGCTCGCCCACGCCGGAACAGGCGCTGTGGCGCAATGTGCTGATCGACATCCGCCTGCCGCGCGTACTGCTGGCGGTGGTGATGGGCGCCGGCCTGGCAATTTCGGGCGCGGCATTGCAGGCCTTGTTCCGCAATCCACTGGCCGAGCCTGGCCTGATCGGCATTTCGGCGGGCGCGTCGCTGGGCGCCGTGATCGCCATCGTGATGACGCACGGCGGTTTCTGGTACACGGCGCCGGGCGCGTTCGCCGGCAGCCTGATCGCCACGCTGGCGGCCTATGCAGTGGGCCGGCGCGTGCCGGGCGTGGCCGGCTTGCTGCTGGCGGGCGTGGCCATCACGGCCATCGCGTTCAGCCTGATCGGGCTGTTCACCTTCATGGCGTCGGACGCGCAGTTGCGTGACCTGACGTTCTGGAACATGGGCAGCCTGGCCGGCGCCAGCTGGAAGCTATTGGCTTTCCTGGCGCCGTGGGTGCTGGCGCTGTCGATCTGGCTGATGCGCCAATGGCGCGTGATGAACGCGCTGCTGCTGGGCGAGCGCGAAGCCCAGCACCTGGGCTATTCGCTGAAACAGGCGCGGGCCCGGCTGGTGCTGGCGTGTACGCTGATCGTCGGCCCGCTGGTGGCCGCCAGCGGCACGATCGTGTTCGTGGGCCTGGTGGTGCCGCATCTGGTGCGCATGACGCTGGGCGCCAACCACCGGCTGCTGCTGCCGGCGTGTCTGCTGGGCGGCGGGCTGGTGATGACGCTGGCCGACTGGCTGGCGCGCATCGTGGTGATACCGGCCGAACTGCCGATCGGGCTGGTGACCGGGCTGGTGGGCGGTCCTTTCTTTCTGTGGCTGCTGGCGCGCGGCCGGAGGCACGGTTGATGCTGGCCGCCGAGAACGTGACGTTGGCGCGCAATGGTGCGCGCATTTTGGACCAGGTGTCGCTGGGCATCCAGCCCGGCGAGGTGGTGGGCCTGCTGGGCAGTAACGGGGCCGGCAAGTCGACGCTGCTCTCCGCCTTGTCGGCCGAGCTGGCCGCGGATGGCGGCAGCCTGACGCTGGACGGCCGTTCGCTGACGGCGATGCCGCCGCGCGAGCAAGCCCGCAAGCGCGCGGTGCTACCGCAAAAGCCCGGGCTGACATTCGATCTGGGCGTGCGCGAGGTGGTGGCGATGGGGGCGTATCCGTTTCCAGAGCTCTCGCCGGCCCAGGTCGACGAACTGGCGCGGCAGGCGCTGGACTGGGCCGACGCGACGCATCTGGACGGACGCCGTTATCCGGAACTGTCGGGCGGTGAGCAGCAGCGAGTGCAGTTCGCCCGGGTGCTGGTGCAGTGCGGCGCGGGACGCGCCCCGGGCGAGGCGCGCTATCTATTGCTGGACGAGCCGACGGCCAGCCTGGACCCCAGGCACCAGGCCGATCTGATGCGCCGCGCGGCGCAGCTGGCGCACGAAGGCAATACGGGCGTACTGGTGATTCTGCACGACATGAATCTGGCGGCGCGCTGGTGCGACCGGCTGTTGCTGTTGAGCGGCGGCCAGGCGGTGGCGCTGGGCACGCCGGCCGAGGTGCTGACGCCGGCGAATCTGTACCTGGCCTACGGCATCGAGGCGCAGGTGATCGCGCATCCGCTGCAAGCGGAACGGCTGCTGGTGTTGACGACGTGACGGCGCCGCCGGGGCCGGTAAAATGGGGCAAACGGCGTTAGCCGGATCTTTCCTTTACCGACGGGACTTTTTGTCATGCCTACTTTCGACGTCGTTTCCGAAGTCGACAAACACGAGCTCACCAACGCCATCGACCAGGCGAACCGCGAGCTTTCCACGCGTTTCGATTTCAAGGGCACGGATGCCAAGTTCGAGCTGGAAGGCTTTGTGGTGACGCAAGTGGCTTCCAGCGCATTTCAGTTGAAGCAGATGCTGGATATCCTGCGCGGGCGTTTGTCGGCGCGCGGGATTGATGTGCGCTGCCTGGATGTGGCGGATCCGCTTGAGAATCTGGGCGGGGCGCGGCAGAAGGTGACGATCAAGCAGGGGATCGAGCAGCCTGTGGCCAAGAAGCTGATTGCGGCGATCAAGAATGCGAAGTTGAAGGTCGAGAGTCAGATCAACGGGGATAAGTTGAGGATCAGCGGTAAGAAGCGGGATGATCTGCAGACCGCTATTGCCTTGCTTAAGAAGACGGATGTGGATTTGCCTTTGCAGTTTGAGAATTTTCGGGATTGATTCTTTTGGCGGTGTTCTGTTCTTCGTAGGTCGCCCCTCGGGGCAGCGGCTTGCGAGAAATGGGGCATCGTTAGACCGAGGGGGGCGAGAGAGGTTTGCGTCGCCCGCCAAAACCGGCTGCGCGGGCAGCCGGTTTTGGCATACGTGGTGTCTTGCGTCGTTGCGGAATTCGCTGCGCGTGATTGGTGAGTGGTTTTCTTTTTGGTGCCTGTTCTTGGCATCGGTCTTGCGGCGCCAGACGGAATGTCTGTGTAGGCCTGCGATTTATATCCCTTAGTACTCTGCCCACAAGTGCTGTGCCGCATACGCGCGCCAAGGGCGCCAGGCTTGCGCGCGGGCCAGGAGTTGGGCGGGGGTGTATTCGCGGTTCTCGAGTTTTTCCAGGGCGCGGATCAGGCCGATGTCGGAGGCGGGGAAGGCGTCGGGTTCGCGCAGTTGGCGCAGGGCGATGTATTGGGCGGTCCATTCGCCGATGCCGCGGATCGTGCGCAGCCGGGTGATGGCGGACTCGAGGGAGTCGGTGGGGTCGAAGAGGCGGGGGTCGGCTTGGGCGGCGGCGGCGACGGCGGACAG
>NZ_LZZT01000002.1 GCF_014170305.1 Achromobacter sp. UMC71 | reverse complement strand
CCCCCCCGGCCAAGCCCGCCACGCCCTCCGGAACGACAACGTGACCCAGGACGCCTCCCAAGAAGACGGCCAGCAGGAAAGCTTCATTTCCCACCTGGTCGAACTGCGCACCCGCCTGCTGCGCGCGGTCGCCGCGGTGGTGATCGTATTCATCATCCTGTTCATCTACCCCGGCGCGTCCGCCATCTATGACGTGCTGGCCCAGCCCATGCTGGCCTCGCTGCCGCAAGGCACCCGCATGATCGCCACCGGCGTCATCACGCCCTTCATGGTCCCGGTCAAGGTCACCATGATGGCTGCCTTCATCGTGGCGTTGCCGGTCGTGCTCTACCAGGCCTGGGCCTTCGTCGCGCCCGGCCTGTACAAACACGAGAAGCGCCTGGCGCTGCCGCTGATCATCTCCAGCACCTTGCTGTTCATCGCGGGCATGGCGTTCTGCTATTTCGTGGTGTTCCGCACGGTCTTTCACTTCATCGCGACCTTCGCGCCGCAATCCATCACGCCGGCGCCTGACATCGAGGCTTACCTCAGCTTCGTCATGACGATGTTCATGGCCTTCGGCATCACGTTCGAAGTCCCCGTGGCCGTGGTGCTGCTGGTGCGCATGGGCGTGGTCGAACTGTCCAAGCTCAAGAGCGCGCGCGGCTATGTGGTGGTGGGCGCCTTCATCATCGCCGCCGTCGTCACGCCGCCCGACGTGGTCAGCCAGTTCATGCTGGCCGTGCCGCTTTGCCTGCTGTACGAGATAGGCCTGATCTGCGCGCGGCTGGTCACACCCAAGCCCGGCGCCGAAGACGCCGCGGCCGACGCCTCGCTGACCGAGCGCCACTGAGCGGACACCGCTGATACAGCCCGGGGCCGGCCCCCGGGCGGACCGCCAGCGGCGCAAATACGCCGCACCGGCTGCAAGCGACACAACAAGCAGACCGTTTCCGCTTGTCCCGGCGGGGCTGCAATCCTACATTGCAACCATGTCGCTTGCCCTCCGGCTGCGCGCCCTGATGCGGCGGCGCGGCATCAAAAGCCAAAACCAGCTGGCACGCCTTTCCGGCGTGCCGCAGTCCTGCATCCACCGCATCCTTACCCGCGAAGACCGCTACTCGCCCACGCGCGGCACCTTGCTACGGCTGGCCAAGGCACTGGGCACGCACGTGCCCTGGCTGACCGACGGCATGGCCGATCCGGCCAATGGCGGCGTCACGCTGCCGCAGCCCGATACTTTGCCCAATGGCTACTGCACCGAGATCTGCGCGTTGCTGCGGCGCCAGCCCGAAACCACCCAAAGAAAAGTGCTGAAAGTCGTGCGCCTGATGATCGAAGACGCCGGAGCCAAGCCCGCCCCGCCAGAGTCGGCCGCCCGACGTGCCGCGGGACGCGCCGGCATCAAGCGGGACCTTGCATGAGCCCCCGCGACGCCGTCAGGCGTCAGCGCGGCAGCCCAGGGCGCGTGCCCACCACCACCGTCACCTCGGTCGTCTTGCCGCCGCGCAACACCCCCAGCGTCGCGCGCTGCCCAGGCGGCAGCTGCGCGATCTCGGCCAGCAGCCCCGAGGTGTCCGTCATCGGCTTGCCGTTCAATGTCTGCACGATATCGCCAACCCGCAGGCCGGCCTTGGCGGCTGGCCCGTCGCGTAGCACACCCGCGATGATTACCCCACGCGCATCGCGCTCCATCTGGAACGCGCGCGCCAGTTCCGGCGTCAGGTCCTGCGGCTCCACCCCCAGCCAGCCGCGCTTGACGCCGCCGGTCTTGACGATCTCGTCCATGACCTTGCGCGCGATATCGATCGGCGTTGCAAAACCGATGCCCAGCGATCCGCCCGACTCCGAATAGATGGCCGTGTTGATGCCCACCAGATTGCCCTGTGCATCCACCAACGCGCCGCCCGAGTTGCCCGGGTTGATGGCCGCATCCGTCTGGATGAAATTCTCGTAGGTATTCAGGCCCAGCCCGTTGCGGCCCAGCGCCGACACAATCCCCTGCGTGGTCGTCTGCCCCACGCCGAACGGATTGCCGATCGCCAACACCACGTCGCCCACCCGCAGACCGCGGTCCGGCGCCAGCGTGGCAGCGGGCAGATTGCGCAGCGTCGACAGCTTGAGCACCGCCAGATCTGTATCCGGATCGGCCCCGACCACCTTCGCCGTATCCTTGCGGCCATCCGCAAGCGCGACTTCAATGGCATCGGCCGCCTGCACAACGTGATAGTTCGTCAACACGAAGCCGTCGTGATTGACCACCACGCCCGACCCCAGGCTGGTGCTGGCCTGGCGCCGGCTGACCCCCGGCACCTGGCCGAACAGCTGGCGCAAGATGGGGTCCTCGGGCAGCGGCACCAGCGGCACGTCGACGTGCTTGGTGGTGTATACATTGACCACCGACGGCGCCGCCCGCGCCACGCCATCCGCATACGACACTGCCCCCACGAGCGGCCGCGCGCCGGTCGCCACCACGGGCTGCGGCGTCTGCGGCCCGGCAGCGGGCCCGCCCAGCCGCAGCAGGTCGGGGCGCAAGGTGGTCACGACGAATAGAATACCCAGGCAGACCGTGACGGCCTGAGCGAATATCAGCCAATATCGGCGCATGTTTCTGATAGGACTAGCAATGAGTAAAGTGGACTCCCATGTCCTGGCCGCCTGGCTGGACGACACCCTGCAAGCCGCCCGTTTCAAGGACTACTGCCCCAACGGGCTGCAGGTGGAAGGCCGTTCCGAAGTCGGACACATTATCACCGGTGTCACCGCCAGCGAAGCGTTGCTGCGCATCGCCGTCGAACGCGGCGCCGACGCCGTGCTGGTCCATCACGGCTGGATGTGGCGCAACGAAGACCGCCGCGTCATCGGCACCCGGCGCACCCGCATGGCGCTGGCGCTGAAAAACGACCTGAACCTGTACGCCTATCATCTGCCCCTGGACGCGCACCCCACGCTGGGCAACAACGCCCAGCTGGCGCGCGTGCTGGGCCTGACGCCCGAACGCCGTGACGACGGCGCGCCGCGCACCTGTGGCGCCGACAACCTGGTCTGGCTGGGCACGGCCGCCGGACTGTCCACCCTGGGCGAACTGGCCGCGCGGGTCCAGCAACGCCTGGGCCGCCAGCCCCTGGTCGTCGGCAACCCCGACCAGCCGCTGGGCCGCATCGCCTGGTGCACCGGCGGCGCCCAAGGCATGCTGGCCGACGCCATCGATGCCGGCGCCACCGCCTACATCACCGGCGAAGCCTCGGAATCCACCTTCCACCTGGCGCAGGAAACCGGCGTAGCCTTCATCGGCGCCGGCCACCACGCCACCGAACGCTACGGCGTGCAAGCCCTGGGGCAAGCCGTGGCCGAGCGCTTCGGCATCCAGGTCGACTTCGTCGATCTGGATAACCCGATATAGGGAAAACGACGAGATGCGGCCCCGCAACGAGCCGCCTCCCACGAAAAAGGCGCCCCGCGGGGCGCCTTTTTTACGGCCGCTTGAGCAGGTCGCGGATCTCGCGCAGCAGCGCCACGTCCTCAGGCGTCGCAGCCGGTGCGGCCGGCGCTTCCTCGGCCTTGGTGCGAGCCTTGTAGATGGCCTTGACCATCCAGAAGATCACGAACGCCAGCAACACGAAGTTGATGATGATCGTGACGAAATTGCCCCACGCGAACACGTTCGCGCCTGCCTTGGTCAGATCCGCGTAGGTCATCGGACCGTTGTATCCAGCGGGCATCGACAGCACGAGGAACTTGTTGGAAAAATCGACGGAACCGCCAAGCACGAAATTGACCAGCGGCATGACGATGTCCTTGACCAGCGAATCGACAATCCTGCCGAATGCCGCGCCAATGATCACACCAACCGCCAAGTCGACCGCATTACCTTTAACAGCGAAATCTCGGAATTCTTTGACGAAACCAGTCGCTTTGCTCATAAAAGCACTCCCTTCGTGATACGCCCGCCAGTGGGCTGGCGCTATAATACGCGGTTGCTATGTTGTTACACATTCCCGCGAACCCGATGCCGCAGAAGTGATGCTACTCGTAGAGCGGGCGCATCAACAAGGATAGGAAGATGAGTCAGGATACGCTGGTGCATGACGATGACGGTGCGGTTGATCCCAACCTGCCACCTGATCCTTCGCGACGTTTCTGGGTTACCACCGCCTGTGCTGTGGGTGGCGTAGCAGGTGTCGCAACGGCAATACCCCTAGTAAGCACGTTTTCCCCCTCTGAAAAAGCCCGCGCCGCCGGGGCCCCCGTGGAAGTCGACATTGGCGATATCCCCGTCGGCACCATGAAAACGGTGGAATGGCGCGGAAAACCTGTCTGGATCATTCACCGCTCTCCTGAGCAGCTTGCCGGCCTCAAGAGCCAGGACGCCCTTCTGGCGGACCCTGACTCCAAACGCGCCGGTTTCACGCCGAAATACGCAGAAAACGAAGGCCGGTCGCGCAAGCCCGAAATCTTCGTCTGTGTCGGTATCTGTACTCATCTGGGCTGCTCGCCCACCGCGCACTTCGAGACAGGTGGCGGTGGCGGCATGGGCGCTTCCTGGCAAGGCGGATTCCTCTGTCCCTGCCACGGCTCCACGTTCGACCTGGCTGGCCGGGTCTACAAGAACAAGCCCGCTCCCGATAATCTCGAAGTCCCGCCGTACCAGTATCTCACCGACACCCGCATCATCGTGGGCGTCGATGAAGACAACAAGGCCTGACGCTCGCGTCGCGCTTTTTTCCCGAATTACGTAAGTAAAACAAATACGCCACGTATTAGAGAAGGAGCCGTTACATGGCTGGCGAGAAAACCGTCGAGACGACAGGCCTGTTGGGCTGGCTGGACCGGCGCTTCCCGGTGACATCCACCTGGAAAGCCCATCTGTCCGAGTACTACGCACCGAAGAACTTCAACTTCTGGTATTTCTTTGGCTCGCTGGCGCTATTGGTGCTGCTGCTGCAGATCGTGACCGGCATCTTCCTGGTCATGCATTACAAGCCGGACGCCGAACGCGCGTTCCAATCCGTCGAATACATCATGCGCGAGGTCCCGTGGGGCTGGCTGGTGCGCTATATGCATTCCACCGGCGCGTCGATGTTCTTCGTCGTCGTCTACCTGCACATGTTGCGCGGGCTGCTTTACGGTTCGTACCGCAAGCCGCGCGAACTGGTGTGGATCTTCGGCGTCGCGATCTTCCTCTGTCTGATGGCCGAAGCCTTCTTCGGCTATCTCCTGCCGTGGGGCCAGATGTCCTACTGGGGCGCGCAGGTGATCGTGAACCTGTTCGCGGCCATCCCGTTCATCGGCCCTGAACTGTCGATCTGGATCCGCGGCGACTACGTCGTGTCGGACGCCACGCTGAACCGCTTCTTCGCCTTCCACGTCATCGCCATTCCGCTGGTGCTGGTGGGGCTGGTCGCCGCGCACCTGGTGGCCCTGCACGAAGTCGGCTCGAACAACCCGGACGGCGTCGAAATCAAGGAAGGCCCGAAAGACAAGTACGGCCGGCCCAAAGACGGCATTCCGTTCCACCCGTTCTACACGGTGCACGACCTGGTTGGCGTGGCGGGGTTCCTCCTCGTCTTTGCCTTCATCGTGTTCTTCGCACCGGAAATGGGCGGGTACTTCCTCGAGTTCAACAACTTCATCCCTGCTGACTCGCTGAAGACGCCTCCGCACATCGCCCCGGTCTGGTATTTCACGCCGTTCTATTCGATGCTGCGTGCCACCACCGACGAGTTCACCTGGGTCCTGGCCGGCGCTTCGGTGCTGGGCGCCATCGCGCTGCTCCTCAAGAGCAACCTGAAGGGCTTCATGCGCATCGCCGTCCCCGGCATCCTGATCGTCGTGGCCGTGCTGCTGCGCGTGATCGACGCCAAGTTCTGGGGTGTGGTCGCCATGGGCGGTACCGTGGTCATCCTGTTCTTCCTGCCGTGGCTGGACCATTCGCCGGTCAAGTCGATCCGCTACCGCCCCACGTGGCACAAGTGGATCTACGGCATTTTCATGGTCAACTTCCTGGTGCTCGGTTACATCGGTACGCAGCCGCCCAGTCCGCCGTTGAACATCACGTCGCAGATCGGCACGCTTCTGTACCTGGCATTCTTCTTCCTGATGCCTGTCTGGAGCCGCCTGGGCACCTTCAAGAAAGTGCCCGACCGCGTCACGTTCCACGCCCACTGAGCCCACGAGAATAACGGACTAACCATGATCAAGAAGCTGATTGGTGCCGTGGCCTTGATGCTCACGTGTACCGCCACTTTCGCCGCCGAAGGCGGCTATCCGCTGGACAAGGCGCCGTATCGCGTCACCGACATGGCGTCGCTGCAAAACGGCGCCAAGCTGTTCGTCAACTACTGTCTGAACTGCCATAGCGCATCATCGATGCGCTACAACAAGCTCAAGGACATCGGGCTGACCGACCAGCAAATCAAGGAAAGCCTGCTGTTCACCGGCGAGAAGGTCGGCGACATGATGAATATCGCCATGACCGCCAAGGACGCCAAGAAGTGGTTTGGCACGACGCCCCCGGACCTGTCCGTGATCGCCCGTGCCAAATCCGTCAACGCCGGCCCTTCGGGTTCCGACTACATCTACACCTATCTGCGCACGTTCTACCGCGACACTTCGCGCGCCACGGGCTGGAACAACCTGGTGTTCCCGGCCGTGGGCATGCCACACGCCCTCTGGGAACGCCAAGGCCCGCGCGAGCTGACCACGGTGGCCATGCACGAGGTCGAAGGCAAGGAAGGCGCCCCGAAAACCTGGGAACGGGTCACGACGGTGTACGATGCTCAAGGTTTTTCCACGGTCAAGGCTGAACCGGTAGCCAACTACCACGGCCATGCCACCTTCGATGCCAAATTTAAGGCCGCCAACCCGGCCCAAGTCGCAACATACGACAACGACGTCGCCGACCTGACTGCGTTCATGTCCTGGATGGCCGAGCCCGTCCAGACTTTCCGCGTCAAGCTGGGCGTCGGTGTCATGTTGTTCCTGCTGTTGTTTTTCCTGGTGATGTGGCGTTTGAACGCCTCTTACTGGAAACACGTGCGCTAACCGCAACGCCCCGCCAGGCTCACCTTCCGGCCCCAATTTTCAGGGCCGAGAGCGGCGGATAGGGCTGTACGCCTATCCCCGCCTGGCAATCGGGGCCAGCGCCTGCTAGATTAAGGCGCTGGCCTTTCGTTTTTCATAAAGGACTTACCGCCATGATGGTGCTCTATTCCGGAACCACGTGTCCGTTTTCGCAACGCTGCCGCTTCGTGTTGTTCGAAAAGGGCATGGATTTCGAGATCCGCGACATCGACCTGTACAACAAGCCCGAAGACATCTCGGTGATGAACCCGTACGGTCAAGTGCCCATTCTGGTCGAGCGCGACCTGGTCCTGTACGAGTCGAACATCATCAACGAGTACATCGACGAACGCTTCCCGCACCCGCAGCTGATGCCCGCCGACCCGGTCATGCGCGCCCGCACGCGCCTGTTCCTGTACAACTTCGAGAAAGAACTGTTCGTTCACGTCTCGACGCTGGAAGACCGCAGCGCCAAGCCGGACGAGAAGAAGCTGGCCAACGCCCGCCAGAACATCCGCGACCGCCTGGCCCAGCTGGCCCCCATGCTGCTCAAGAACAAGTACATGCTGGGCGAAGAATTCTCCATGCTCGACGTGGCTGTGGCTCCGCTGCTCTGGCGCCTGGACCACTACGGCATCGAACTGCCCAAGAACGCGGCGCCGCTGCAAAAGTACGCCGAACGCATCTTCTCGCGTCCGGCCTACATCGAAGCGCTGACGCCTTCGGAAAAAGTAATGCGTCGCTAAGGTTGTTGTGTGATGGGTGAAACTTCGACCAAACCGTATCTGATCCGCGCGCTGCACGAATGGTGCACCGATAACGGCTATACGCCGTACATCACCGTGCAGGTCGACGAGCACACGATGGTGCCCGTCGCCCACGTGCGCGACGGACAGATCACACTGAACGTCGGCACGCTGGCCACCAACCGTCTGGTGCTGGGCAATGAATTCATCGAATTCCAGGCCCGCTTCAGCGGCGTGACCGAAAACGTCTACGTTCCCGTGGGTGCCGTCAGCGCCATCTACGCGCGCGAAACCGGCGCGGGCATGGGCTTCGAAGTACAGCCCTACGAACCGCCGGCGCCGGGCACGCAAAGCGCGTCCGACACCGCCGCCCCTGAAGCCGACGCGGATGCCGCGCCCGATGACGGCGGCGACGACGAACCCAAGCGTCCGCGCCTGACCATCGTCAAATAGCGCGCCACGCGGGGACCGGATGCTCTTGATTCGACAAACCATCCCCGCGCGTTGCACCGGCCAGTCGCGCCGGTGCCACATGCCCGCCCTTGGACGCCCCTTTTCAGGGGCGTTTCTTCGTTCCGCGCCTGCCTCGATCCGTCAGCATCGCGGCGGACAGCGGCACGCATTTACGTTCGTTGTCGATGTCCACTCCGATCGGTGGGAATGATGAAATACATGATGGCCGCCTGGCTCTGCGCGACGCTGGCGGGCAGCCTCCCTGCCGCCGCCCTGGCGCAGGCAGCGCCCCCCCCGGCGCCCGTTGCCGCGGCGACGGATACCGCCGCGGCGCGGCAAGCGCTCGACGGCGTATCCGCCACGCAGTGGGTGGCCATGCGCAACGACATGCTCAGCCAGTTGGCCAACGCGGCACCATTGGCCGACTATCGCGCGCTGGCGGAATCGGGCAACGCCCGAGCCCAGGCGCTGCTGGGTTTCATCTACGCCAGCGAGCACAGCCTCGTGGCCGGCCTGGCGCAAGACCTGCCGCAAGCTGCCGGCTGGTTCCGGCTCGCCGTCAAGCAAGGCGACGTTCCCGCCCACGTCGGACTGGGCCTGCTCACGCTGCACGGCATGGGCGCGGCCCGTGACGATGCCGAAGCCGCCCGGCTGTTCCGCTACGCGGCAGATCGTGGCAGCAGCGCAGGCCAGGCCAACCTGGGCGACCTGCATATCGAAGGGCGCGGCGTCCCGCAGGATCCGACCGCGGCGGCGAGCCTGTATCGTCTTGCCGCCGAGCAGGGCCACATGAACGCCCAAACCAACCTCGCCGCGCTCTACGCCCAGGGCTGGGGCGTGCGCCAGGACGACGCCGAGGCCATGCGCCTGTACCGGCTGGCGGCGGCGCAGGGCAGCACGCAGGCCTACGTGGGGCTGGGCAACCTGTATCGCACCGGCCAGGGCGTGCCCCAGGATTACGCCGAGGCGGCGCGCCTGTACCGGCAGGCCGCCGACGGCAACGACGATGTGGGAAAGCTCTACCTGGGCCATATCTACGCCGCGGGGCTCGGCGTGACGCGCGATTACGCCGAGGCGGCCCGTTGGTACGAACTGTCCGCCCGGCAGGGCAACCCGCAGGCGCTGGGCAACCTGGCGGAGCTGTATCTGCGGGGCTGGGGCGTGGCGCAGGATGCCGCCATGGGACGCCGGCTGATGCAGGCGGCGGCCGAGCGTGGCCATGGCCCGGCCCGCGATTGGCTCGCGGCCAACCCCGCGCCATAGGCTGCCTCGCGCCACGCCGGTTCGGACACGGGCACGCCAAACACGGCCGGGCGGCTCCGCGCGGCAAACACCCGGCGGCCATGAAGCGTCCGCCCGCCGTCCGGCAGGGACACCGGGTGCCGGAAAGGATCTTCTTTTTTCATTACAATGCAGTCCCTGCGCATGCCCCCGGGCGCGCCGTGCCGGTGTAGCTCAGTTGGTAGAGCAGCTCACTTGTAATGAGAAGGTCGAGGGTTCGATTCCTTTCACCGGCACCAATTGAATGGCGAGGCAATACTTGCCTTGGAACCCGCGTCAGCCAACGGCTACGCGGGTTTTTTATCGCTCCGAGCAATGCCACGACATCTGGCTGGGACTGTGAGTCCTTCCACTCCCATTCAAGGTGGAATAATGGGCTTTTCCTCACACCCATCGAACCTTGTCTGACTTGCTGGCTTCGAGGGTGAAGAACGGCGTTTCCTGGCAAGCATCGAGCGAAGATCGTGCCTATTATTTGGTTGAACGAAATGACGTTGTGGAAATTGTTGGTGCCGGAACCAAGGCCATCAGCGACTTTGTCACGAAGAGGTATTGAAATGAACGCTGTCACCAAGAAGCTCTCCGAGGCCTTCGTCAAAGAGTCCAGACTCATTTCGAAGCCAGGTGCAGTCATCAAGGTTCATGAACTGACGCTTACAGATGTGGGCGTACGTGCCATTACAAGTGGGAGCGCAGGAATCCGGCAAGGTGCGCGTGAAGACGCTGGCCCACCGTCGCCCATGAAGAAAATGGCGCCGACATGAACGCATGGAGCAACTCCACGAACACCATAGATGGGCTGCTACCCGTCAATGTTGCGGTCCTTTAGGCCCCCCAACACCCAGTAAAAAGCCCAACCAAGCGGTTGGGCTTTTTACTTTCTTAGACCGGCCTTCCAATCACCCCAGCGCCGGCAGCATGTTGAACAGCAACACCATGATCAGGCCCACCACCGAGACGATGGACTGCACCACCGAGATCGTCTTGGTGGCTTCGCCCATGGTCATGCCGAAGGATTCCTTGACCATCCAGAAACCCGCATGATTGGCGTAGTTGAAGAACAGCGAACCGCAGCCGATCGACAGCGCCAACAGGGGCAGGTTCAGGTTGGGGTCGGCGCCGGCCAGCGGGGCCAGCAGGCCCGCGGCGCCTACGATACCGACCGTGGCCGAGCCGGTGGACACCGACAGCAGCATGGCGATCAGCCAACCCAGGATCAGGGGCGGGAAGGCAAACTGCTGAGTCAGGTGCACGATGGCATCGCCCACCTTGGCGCTGGTCAGTACCTGCTGGAAGGCGCCGCCGCCGGCGATGATCAGCATGATCCCGGCGATGGGCTTGAGACTCTGGCCTAGCGCATTGCGCAGTTTTTCGGCATCGCCGCCGCGCGGCAAGGCCAGGGTGGCCATGGCGAACAGCACGCCCAGCAGCATGGCGACCAGCGGGTTGCCCAGGAACGCGGCCGCGTGCAGCAGGCCCGAGCCCTTGGGCAGCAGCATCTCGGCCACCGCATGCACCAGCATCAGCAGCGCCGGCAGCAAGGCCGCCAGCACGCCCAGGCCCACGCTGGCCGGGACGCGGCCATTGGCGGCTTCCTGAGTGGCGGTGAACTGCTCGAGCAGGGCGTCGTCAGGGCGCGTGGTCATGCGCGGCGCGATGAAGGCGCCGTACAGGGGGCCGCCCAGGATCATGGCGGGCAACGCGGCGATGAAGCCGTAGATCATGGTCGGGCCGACCGTGGTCTTCAGGCTGGCGATCGCGGTCAGCGGCCCGGGATGAGGCGGCACCATGCCATGCATGGCCGCCAGGGCCGCAATGACGGGCACGCCGACGTAGACGTAGGCCGAGCCCTTGAAGCGTTCCTGGCTTTCGAGCTTGCGCGCCACGCTGAAGATCAGCGGCAGCATCACCACCAGGCCCACTTCGAAGAACATGGGGATGCCGATGACAAAAGCCACCAGCGTCATGGCCCAGGGAATCAGGCGGACGGAGGTGCGGGCCAGTATGGCGTTGGCCAGGCGTTCGGTGGTACCGGAATCGGCCAGGATCTTGCCCAGCATGGCGCCCAGCGCGATCACCACGCCGACCGCGCCCAGGGTCTTGCCCGCGCCGTCGGTCAGGCTTTTGACGATGGCGGTCGGTTCCATGCCCGTGGCAAAACCCACGCCCAGGGAAACGATCAGCAGCGCCAACAGCGGATGCATGCGGACGCGTGAAACGATGAGAGCGACCAGCACCAGAACGCTCACCAGCGCGGTAAGCAGCAATTGAATGTCGAACGAAGACATGGATAAACCCAAAAAAACGAGAGAGGTCGCGAACCTTCTGGGCGTCATGATACGGGATCGGCCTGTCACAGGCGGGCAATAACCCAGCGCCTTTGCCGCCCGTTTTGCATTCCCCGTAAAATTTGTGCATAATTCGGCCCCTCTACCTGTTCCCCGATAGCTCAGTCGGTAGAGCGACGGACTGTTAATCCGCAGGTCGCTGGTTCGAGCCCAGCTCGGGGAGCCAAAGAATGCAGTACTGAAGGGCCCGCAACTTGTTTGCGGGCCTTTTGCATTGGCGCCGGGGATTTTTGCATTGCGGGCGCCACCCGGCGTAGGATGACGCGCATCCCTCGTCCTACGTGCCAGCTTGCCACCCCATGCGTTCCCACCGCTCCTTGCCCGCCCTGGTTTCGCTGCGCGCCTTTGAAGCGGCCGCGCGGCGCCTGAGTTTCAGCCTGGCGGGCGAAGAACTGTTCGTCACGCAAAGCGCCATCAGCCACCATATCCAGCGGCTGGAATCCGAACTGGGCGTGGCGCTGTTCGAGCGCCGCACCCGCGCGGTGGCTCTTACGCCCGCGGGACAGGCCTATTACGAACGGGTGCACGCCGCCTTCGAGCTGCTGCGCCAGGGCACCGAGGCGCTGCGGGCGCCGGCGGCCGCGCGCCAGGTGCTCAAGGTCGGCCTGCTGGCCTCGTTCGCCACCCGCTGGCTGGCGCCGCGGCTGCCGGACTTTGCCGCCACCCATCCCGATATCGATCTGCAACTACTGCCCGACATCGGCCTGGCCGATGTGGCGGGCGGCGAGGTCGACGTGGCCATCCGCTACGGCCGCGGCACCTGGCCCGGCGTGCGGGCGCGCCGGCTCATGACCGAACGGCTGTCGGTGGTCTGCGCGCCTGCCTTGATCGCCGGCAAACGGCGCCCGCGCACGGCGCAAGACCTGCTGCGCTATCCGCTGCTGGCTTCGCATACCCAGCATCCGTTCGAATGGGACACCTGGGCGCGCCGCCATGCCTTGGACCTGAGCCACGCACAGACCGTGCACCTGCATGACTACAACATCGTGGTCGAGGCGGCGCTGGCCGGGCAGGGCCTGGCGATGGGCCGCCACCGCATGATCGCCGCGCAGTTGGCCAGCGGCGCCCTGGTCGAGGCGCTACCGGGCACCACCCTGGACGATGCCCGCATCGGCTGGTGGTTCGTCAGCCCCCGCGGCAAGGCCAACGAGGCAGCCCAGGCGTTCCAGGCCTGGCTGGCGCAGGCGGCGGCGTCGGACTGAACGCATTAGTTTTACTCATATATACCTGGCAAGAATTGATTGGTCAGGGCCGGCCCCTGCCGATAGCATCGGGGGGGTGCCTTTTCCCTTTTCCGTTTCACAGGTGATCCCCATGACCCGTTCGATCTCCGGCCGCGTGGCCGAACTTGGCCTGACGCTGGAAGCCGCGTCCGCGCCCGCCGCCAACTACGTCCCCTTCGTGCAGGAAGGCAACCTGCTCTACATCTCGGGCCAGATCTCCCGCCAGGGCGGCAAGGCCGCCTTCCTGGGCCAACTGGGCAACCAGATCTCCGATGAAGACGGCGTGACCGCCGCGCGCCTGTCGGGGCTGGGCATCCTGTCGCAGATCGCCGCCGCCACGGGCGACCGGCTTGACCGCGTGGCGCGCGTGGTGCGCCTGGGCGTGTTCGTGGCCAGCACGCCGGATTTCAACCGCCAGAGCGCGATCGCCAACGGCGCGTCGGACCTGATGGTCGAGGTGTTCGGCGACGCCGGCCGCCATGCCCGCAGCGCCGTCGGCGTGGCGTCGCTGCCGCAAGGCGTGGCCGTGGAAGTCGAAGCGGTTGTCGCGCTGACCCCCGCCTGATCCCCGTAGCGCCGGGTTGCGGCCCGGCGCGCCTGCCCGGAACCGCCATGCCCACCGTCCCCCTGACTCCCGCCGCTCTCCAGGCGCTGCGCGCCGCCACGCCTGGCACGCGCACCACGGTCCACTTCAACCATGCGGGCGCGTCGCTGCCGTCCGCCGCCACGCTGGATGCCATCCAGGCCCATCTGCGGCGCGAGGCCGAACAAGGGCCGATGGAAGCCGGCGTCGCCGCGCGCGCGCTCACCGACAAGGCCCGCAGCCTGGCGGCCCGGCTGCTGAACGCACAGCCCGACGAAATCGCCCTGACGGGCGGCAATTCGCCTGGCTGGGGCGCGGCCTTCGCGGCGCTGGGCCCGTGGCGCGATGGCGACCGCATCCTGGTCGGCCGCCACGAATGGGGCGGCAATCTGGCGGCCATGCGCCTGGCGACGCGCGGCGCGGACGTGTCCATCGAAACCATCCCGTCCGATGACAGCGGCTGCGTCGACCCCGAGGCGCTGCAAACCATGCTGGATGCGCGGGTGCGCCTGATCGCGCTGACCTGGCTGCCCGCCAACGGCGGCCTGATCAACCCCGCCGCCGCCATCGGCCGCGTCGCTCGCCAAGCGGGCGTGCCGTACTTCGTGGACGCGGCGCAGGCGGTGGGGCAACTGCCGGTGGACGTGGCCGAGGTCGGTTGCGACGTGCTGAGCGGCGCTGGCCGCAAGGCACTGCGCGGCCCCCGCGGCACCGGCCTGCTGTATGTGCGGCGCGATTTCCTGCCACGGCTCACGCCCGCCTTCGTGGATACCTATTCCGCACCGCTGGACGCCGACGGCCAGCCCAGGCTGCGCGGCGACGCCGCGCGCTTTGAATCCGCCGAGGCCTCGCTGGCCCTGCGCTGCGGCCAGGCCAATGCGCTGCAGGAAGCGCTGGACATCGGCCTGGACGCCATCCGCGCCCAGATCGACGCCACCGCCGGCGCCTTGCGCACGGAGCTGGCCGCTATTGCCGGCATCGACGTGCTGGATCAGGGGCGTGAGCGCTCCGGGCTGGTGTCCTTCAACCTGGCGGGCCAGGAAGCGTCCGCCGTGCAGCGCACCCTGGCGGCGCAGGGCATCGTCATCGGCAGCAACGGCGTGCCCTATACGCCGCTGGATATGAACGCGCGCGGCCTGGCGCAGATTGCGCGCGCGTCGGTCAGCTACCTGACCAGCGCGGACGACATCGACCGCCTGCTGCAGGCGCTGCGCACCCTGGCGCGCCAGGGCCGCTGAAACCGGCGCCGGCAGGCCTCAGGCGGCCACCCGGCGCGTGAACGGCGACCACTTCGTAAAGACAAGCAGGTTGCCGAACATGACCAGCGCCAGCCCCATCAGCGCGCCCGGCGTCCATTGGTAGCCCTCGGCAAAGGTCGACACGCTCAGCGCCACCACCGGAAACAGCACCGTGCAATAGGCCGCGCGCGCGGGCCCCATGCGGCCGACCAGCGTCAGGTAGGCCGTAAAGCCGATCACCGACCCCGGAATCGCCAGGTAGAGCAGGGCGCCCACGTACGCCGTGGACGTATCGAAGCGGAACGGCACGCCAGCCACCACGCACCCCGCCAGCAGCACCGCGGCGCCGTACAGCATGCTGTACGCATTGCCGGTCAGGGGCCGGATGCCGGCGCGCTGCTGCAACGACGACAGCATGTTGCCCGTGGAAAAGCAGAACGTGCCGAGCAGCGCGAAGCCCAGGCCCAGCAGCGTCTCATGGCTGGCCTGCTGTCCCGACAACTCCTGCCAGAACAACAGCACCAGGCCGGAAAACCCCACCAGCCCGGCCAGCATGACGCGCGGCGCGATGCGGGTGCCGAACCACAGCCGCGCGTTCAGCGCGTTCCACAGCGTGGCGGCCGAGAACACCACCGACACCAGGCCGCTGGGAATCCATTGCGTCGCGGTGTAGAAGCACAGGAAGTTCAGGCAGAACAGGCACAGGCCCTGACCCAGGCACAGCCAATGCCCGCGCCGGTCCAGGCGCTGCAATTTGCGCGTCAGCAGCAAGACCGCGAACAGCACCAGGCCGGCCAGCGCGAAGCGGTAGAAGATCGACACCGGAATGGCCACCACACCCAGTTGCAGCTTGATGGCGATCCAGGTGGTGCCCCAGATGACGACGGTCAGGAAATACAGGAATAGATTCACTTTGAGACACCCCGCAGGGCAGAAAAGGACATAAAGATCAGGACCGCGGAAAACCCTGACGGCTGGGTCCAGTCTGCCTCGGACTTATTCCCAAAAATTGCCGGTTCTTGCTGTTTTTCTGCACCTGCGCGCGCCGCGCACGCGTGGATCGCAGTAGCATTTCAGTTCCATGGGCACCACCGCTTCGGCTCCGTCCGATTTCTCCGTCTTTCGCACCCTGTCCGCGTCCACCGCCACGCTGGAACGCGCGGCCTCGCTGGGCGACGGCATCGCCATCTCGCAATGGGGCCGCAGCGCCCACGAGACGCTGGGTTACGACATGCCCGGGCACCACACGCTGTCGCTATATCTGCATGGCGGCGAGAAATCATTCCGCGTCGGCCATCAGCTGCACGGCGGCGCCGGCAAATTCTGTGTCCTGCCCGCCGAGCACTATTCGCGCTGGAGCATGAACGACACGGTGCACTTCCTGCATCTGTACATCGCGCCGCAACGGCTGGCGCGCGAAGCCGTCATGCGGCTGGACTGCGAGCCGCGCGCGCTGGAATTGCGGGACCGCACCTACATCCAGGACGACTCGCTGACCGATGTCTGCCAGGCCCTGCTGGGCACCGACTGGAACGCCCCGGCCGACCGGCTCGCGGCCAGCAGCGCGGCCGAAACCGTGCTGCACCACCTGCTGAACCAGGGCGTGTCGCGCAAAGCCGCGCCGCCCGCGCGCGGCGGCCTGGCGCCCGCGGTGCGGCGGCGCGTGATGGATTATGTCGACGCGCACCTGGCCGAGCCGCTGACACTGGACCAGCTGGCCGGCGTGGCCGCGCTGTCCACCTATCACTTCGCCCGCATGTTCCACGCCTCTTTCGGCGAGCCGCCGCACGCCTGGGTGCGCGCCCGGCGCCTGGCGCACGCCTGCGGCCTCCTGGCCGCGGGCAAGGGCGACCTGGCCGGCATCGCCCAGACATCGGGCTTCGGCAACGCCAGCCATCTGTCGCGCGTGTTCCGCGACGCCATCGGCGTCACCCCCGGCCAGTATCGCGCCGCCCGGCGCCGGCACTGAGCCGCTGGCCGGCCACTTGTGGCCGGCGCCAGCGCCTGCGACATGCCTGCCCGCCCCGGCGGTCTACAATGGCCCATCGCCCTTCGCGGCCTGATCGCCTGCCCCGCCCGCGATGCCATCGCAGACTCCTCGCGACCTTTCCTCCGCCCTCGACGCCGCCTCCCAGCCGCCCTTGCGCGCCCACTGGCTGGCTGAACTGATCCGGCTGCGCGAAGCGCACTGGGGGCCGCTGGAAGACGCCAGCGCGGTGCGGCAGGTGCGCCAGTTGGACGCCGGTCTTCCCGACCGCATCCTGGCCCGCGCGCAACTGCTGGCCCAACGTGAAAACCTGATCCCGCTGGTGGATGGCTGGCGCCGCAGCGCGCTCGCCGTGCTGGCCGTTTTGCTGCTGCTGGCGCTGGTGTCCGGCGTCGGCGTGGCCGCGGGCGCCCTGGGCGACGGCACGCGCCCGGTCAATGTGCTGTGGGCGCTGGGCGCCTTGCTCGGTCTGCACGCCCTGACCTTCCTGTTGTGGCTGGCCAGCTTCCTGCTGCGCCCCGCGGCGATGACCCCGCTGGGACGGCTGTGGCTGTGGGCCACCCGCAAGCTGGCGCGCGGCCCCGACAGCGCCCTGGTGCCGCAGGCCTTCCTGAACCTGCTGGCCCGCGCCGGCGCGCTGCGCGGCCTGTTCGGCGCCATCAGCCATGGCCTGTGGCTGGCAGGACTGAGCGCCGCGCTCGTGACCCTGCTGGTGCTGCTGTCCACCGCCAGCTACCGCTTCATCTGGGCCACCACGCTGCTGGCGCCCGACACGTTCGTCAGCCTGACGCAGGCCGTCGGCTGGCTGCCGTCGTGGCTCGGCTTCCCGCTGCCCGATGCCGCCATGGTGCGGGCCAGCGATGGCGCCCAGGTGCTTGCCGCCAGCGCGCAGGTGCAGTGGTCGCTGTGGCTGATCGGCGTCGTGGTGGTGTACGGCATCCTGCCGCGCCTGGTGGCCTGGCTGGCCTGCGTGGCCGTCAGCCGCCGCGCGCTGGGCGCGCTGGCCATCGACCCCACGCTGGCGGGCCATGCGGCGCTGCGCGACCGGCTGGAGCCGCCCGCCCAGTCCACCGGCATCGACCGGCCCGTGGATCCGCGACACGAACCCCGCGTGGCGCCGCCCGCGCCGCTGGCATTGGGCGGCCAACCCGTGCTCGCGGGCCTGGAACTGCCGCCCGACCTGCATTGGCCGCCGGCCGGCCTGCCGGCCAGCGTCCACGATGCCGGCAACCTGGACACGCGCGAGCAGCGCAACCGCCTGCTGGACGCGTTGGCGCAGGCCGCCGCCTCGCGCCTGGTGATCGCCTGCGACGCCCGGCAAACGCCCGATCGCGGCACCCTGGCGCTGATCGCGGACCTGGCGGCGCACGCCGGCGGCATGCGCGTCTGGCTGCTGGCTCCGTCCGGCGCCGGCACCCGCGAACCGCTGTGGCGCGAGCGCCTGGCGGCCCTGGGGCTGGCCGCCGATGCCATCGTCGGGCCTGGCGGCGCGCCGCTGGCCTGGCTGGAGAACGGCCATGCATGACAGCGTCATCGGCATCGCGGTGGTGGGGCACACCAACACCGGCAAAACCTCCCTGCTACGCACGCTGACGCGCGACACCACGTTCGGCGACGTCGCCGACCGCCCCGGCACCACCCGCCATGTCGAAGGCGCCCGCCTGCGGCTCGAGGGCCGCGCCGTGCTGGAATGGTTCGACACGCCCGGCATGGAAGACAGCATCGCCTTGCTCGAATACCTGGAACGCCTGGCCGGCCCCGACGAACGGCTCGACGGACCGGCGCGCATACGCCGCTTCCTGGATACGCCGGAAGCCCATGGCCGCTACGAGCAGGAAGCCCGCGTCCTGAAAAAGATGCTGGACTGCGATGCCGCGCTGTATGTCATCGATGCGCGCGATCCGGTGCTGGGCAAGCACCGCGACGAACTTGCCATCCTGGCCGCTTGCGGCCGCCCCTTGCTGCCGGTGCTGAACTTCGTCAATGCGCCGGTGCACCGCGCCGGCGAATGGCGCGACGCCATGGCGCGCCTGGGCCTGCACGCCGCGGTCGAATTCGATACCGTCGCGCCGCCGCTCGATGGCGAGCAACAGCTCTACACCAAGCTTGGCGTGCTGCTGGATCGCCACGCCGATACGCTGGCGCGGCTGGCCGACAGCCTGGCCCGCCAGCGGCGCGAACGGCACGCGGCCGCCTACGAGCTGCTGGCCGACCTGCTGGTCGACGTGGCCGCCTTGCACATCGCCAGCGCCAGCGACAACACCGCGCTGGCCGCGGCCTCGCAGCAGTTGCGCGAGCAGGTGCGCCAACGCGAACAAGCCTGCGTCACCGCATTGCTGGCGCTGTACAACTTCCGTGCGTCCGACTTTGCCGACGATGCCCTGCCGCTGCAAGGCGAGCGCTGGGGCATGGACCTGTTCCATCCGCAAGCGCTCAAGGACATGGGCGTGCAGGTGGGCATGGGCGCGGCGGCCGGCGCCATGGCCGGCGCCGCCGTGGACCTGTTCAGCGCGGGCCTGAGCCTGGGCACCGGCATGCTGATCGGCGCCGCGGCCGGCGGCCTGTGGCAGGGCGTGGAAAAGCTGGGCAAGCGCGTGGCGGGCAAGCTGCGCGGTTGGCGCGAGATCAGCGTGGACGACGCCGTGCTGCGCCTGTTGGCGCTGCGCCAACGGCACCTGATCGACGCGCTGGAGCGCCGCGGCCACGCCGCTCGCGATCCGCTGCGGCTGGACCGTCCCGACGACGAATCGCTGCGCCGCGGGCCCTTGCCCGAAGCGCTCAAGGAAGCCCGCAGCCGGCCCGAATGGTCGGCGCTGGCCAAGGGCCACGAAGACAGCGAACGCCGCAAGCAAGTCGTGCGCGACTTGGCGAAAACCCTTGCATCGGATCCGGCCCCGGCGCCCTGACGCCACGCGCCCCGGGCGCTTGCGAAACGCACCATTCAGGGCTCGAAGCAAGCAAGTACTAACCCCAATCCAAACCGATTGACGCTTAAACGAATGCGTCTATAAGATTCGTTCTGCATCGGTGCGGTCCGTCCCGGCCAATGACAATCACAAGGGGTTGGATCTACCGTGAACCGCCTTTCGTCGTAAGCAGCAACGCCATGCCCCGGCTCCCGGTGGGGCCAGGGCCCTATCACTTCTGTCGCGCTATCCGCGCATTACGGAGCATGAGGGCTATGCGTACTTTCCCCCACATCAAGCAAGCGGCGCTGGCAGCTGCCCTGACTGCCTCATTGGCATTCAGCGCCGGCGCGGCCGCCAAGACCTTCCACTGGTCGTATCAAGGCGACGCCACGTCGATGGATCCGATGGCGCTGAACGAAACCTTCACGCTGGGTTTCCAGGGCAACATCTATGAAACGCTGGCCGGCTACGACGGCAACCTGAAACTGACGCCCTTGTTGGCGGAAAGCTGGGAAAACCCGGAGCCCACCAAATGGGTGTTCAAGCTGCGCCGCGGCGTGAAATTCCATGATGGCTCGCCGTTCACGGCCGACGACGTCATCTTCTCCTGGAAGCGCAGCCTCACGCCGGGCTCCGACATGAAGGGCTACGGCGCCAAGGCGTCCGACATCAAGAAGGTCGACGACTACACCATCGAAGTCACCACGCCTACGCCCAACCCGATCCTGCCGCGCGAATGGGTGTTCCTGTACATCATGAGCAAGTCGTGGTCAGAAAAGAACAAGACTACCGAGGCCACCAACGTCAAGGGCGACAATCAGGGCAACTACGCCAATATCAACGCCAACGGCACCGGACCGTTCATGCTGGTCTCGCGCCAGCCGGACGTGAAGACCGTGCTCAAGCGCTACGACGGCTACTGGAACAAAGACATCAAGACCAACGTGGACGAGGTCATCTTCCAGCCGATCACGCAGGAAGCTACCCGCGTGGCCGCGCTGATCTCCGGTGAAATGGACCTGGTCCAGCCCGTGCCGGTGCAGGACTGGAAGCGCCTGGAAGACGCCAAGGGCGTCAAGCCGCTGACCGCGCCCGAAGCCCGCGCCATCTTCATCGGCATGGACCAGGACCGCGACGAACTGCTGTTCTCGGACGTGAAGGGCAAGAACCCGTTCAAGGATCCGAAGGTGCGCGAAGCGGTGGTGCTGGCCGTGGACACCAAGGCCATCAACGAAAAGATCATGCGCAACGCGGCCAAGCCGCTGGGTTCGCTGATCGCCACCGCGATCAACGGCTACGATGAATCGTTCGGCGCGCCCTACAAGCCGGACCCCGAACGCGCCAAGAAGCTGCTGGCCGAGGCGGGCTACCCCAAGGGCTTTACCGTCACGATGGACTGCCCCAACGACCGTTACGTCAATGACGAAAAGGTCTGCCAGGCCGTTGCCGGCATGCTGGCGCGCGTGGGCATCAAGATCAACCTGCTGGCGCAGACCAAGTCCAAATATTTCGGCAAGATCCTGCTGCAGGCCGGCAACCAGACCAGCATGTACATGCTGGGCTGGACGCCCAGCTCCACCGACGCGCACAACACGCTGCTGAACCTGACGTCGTGCCGCGACGCCAAAACGGCCGCCGGCCAGTTCAACCTGGGTGGCTACTGCAACAAGAAGGTCGACGAGCTGACCAACAAGATCGGCGTGGAAACCGATCAGGCCAAGCGCAATGCAATAATCAAGGAAGCCTTCGGCATCGTGCGCAGCGACTTCGGGTATCTGCCGTTGCACCAGCAGCCGATGTCGTGGGGCGTGAAAGACAACATCAAGGTCATCCAGCGCGCCGACGACGTGCTCGACCTGCGCGACGTCGTCCTGCCGTAGTCCCCCGGGCCCGCGGCGCTCGCGGGCCCTTGCTGAAGCGAACGCCGGGCGGCTCGCCGCCGCCCGGGCGCGCCCGGCCCAGCCCCGCTTGCCGCCCAGGGCAACGCGCGGCCCGGCGTTATCCGACCAAGAGGGCATCCGACCATGCTTTCCTTTATTGCGCAGCGGCTGATCCAGTCGGTGCTGGTGATGTTGACGGTGGCGCTGATCGCGTTCTCCATGTTCCGTTATGTCGGCGATCCGATCGCCAGCATGGTGGGCCAGGACACCACGCCCGAACAGCGCGATCAGCTGCGTGAACAGCTGGGCCTGAATGACCCGTTCGTGGTGCAGTACGCGCATTTCGTCGCCAATGCGGCGCGCGGCGACTTCGGCATTTCGTACCGCCACCGCCGGCCGGTCAGCGAACTGCTTGAAGAACGCATGCCCGCCACGCTGGAGCTGTCCTTCGTGTCCGCCGTGATGGCGCTGGCGCTGGGCATTCCGATGGGCATCTACACCGCGCTCAAGCGCCACGGCGTGCTGTCCAAGGCCTTCATGGCCGTCTCACTGATCGGCATTTCCCTGCCGACCTTCCTGATCGGCATCCTGCTCATCCTGTTCTTCGGCGTGCAGCTGCGATGGCTGCCCAGTTTCGGCCGCGGCGACGTGGTCGGGCTGGGCTGGTGGACCACAGGCTTTCTGACCAAATCCGGCCTGCTGGCGCTGATCATGCCCGCCATCACGCTGGCGCTATTCCAGATGACCTTGATCATGCGGTTGGTGCGTGCCGAGATGCTGGAAGTGCTGCGCGCCGATTTCATCAAATTCGCGCGTGCCCGCGGCCTGCCCGAGCGGCTCATCAATTTCCGCCACGCGCTCAAGAACACCATGGTGCCGGTCATCACCATCACCGGCCTGCAGCTGGGGTCCATCATCGCCTTCGCCATCATCACCGAGACGGTGTTCCAGTGGCCGGGCATGGGGCTGCTGTTCATCCAGGCCATCAGCATGGTCGACATCCCGGTGATGGCCGCCTATCTGGTGCTGATCGCCTTCATGTTCGTCGTCATCAACCTGGTGGTCGATCTGCTGTATTTCGCCGTCGATCCGCGCCTGCGCGTGCAGAGCAAATAAGGGAACCCACATGATTGCCCGCATCGCTCCCTTTTTCACACGCGCCGCCGACAGCGACCTCTGGCACAGCTTCAAACGCTCGCCGGGCGCCATCATCGCCGCCGCCGTCACGTTGGTCATCGTGCTGGGCGCGCTGGGCGCGCCCCTGATCGCGCCGCACAACCCGTTCGACCTGGCCTCCGTGAACATCATGGACGCCAACACGCCGCCCGCCTGGGAAGAGGGCGGCAGCCCCGATTTCCTGCTGGGCACCGACGACCAGGGCCGCGACATCCTGTCGGCCGTGATGTATGGCTCGCGGGTATCGCTGCTGGTGGGCGTCGCCTCGGTGCTGTTCTCGATGGTGCTGGGCGTCACGCTGGGCCTCATCAGCGGCTACGCTGGCGGCCGCGTCGACAGCTTCATCATGCGCATCGCCGACGTCCAGCTGTCGTTCCCCGCCATCCTGGTGGCCCTGCTGATCGACGGCGTGGCCCGCGGCCTTTTGCCGCGCGACATGCACGACCAGCTGGCGCTCTACGTGCTGATCTTCGCCATCGGCATCTCCGGCTGGGTGCAGTACGCGCGCACCGTGCGCGGCTCCACACTGGTCGAGCGCAACAAGGAATACGTGCAGGCGGCCCGGCTCATCGGCATCGGCCGCATCACCATCCTGCGCCGCCATATCCTGCCCAACGTCATGGGCCCGGTGCTGGTCATCGCCACCATCCACCTGGCCATCGCCATCATCACCGAAGCCACCTTGTCGTTCCTGGGCGTGGGCCTGCCGCCCACCGCGCCGTCGCTGGGCACGCTGATCCGCATCGGCAACAGCTATCTGTTCTCGGGCATGTGGTGGATCTCCATCTTCCCCGGCATCGCGCTGGTGGCGCTGGTGCTGTCGGTCAATCTGCTGGGCGACTGGCTGCGCGACGCGCTCAACCCCAAGCTGCGCTGAGGACGTCATGGCCCTGCTCAACATCGACGATATCCGCATTGAATTCCCCAGCCGCCGCGGCACCCTGGTCGCCGTGGACGGCGTCTCGCTGTCGCTGGAAAAAGGCGAAATCCTGGGCGTGGTCGGCGAATCCGGCGCCGGCAAGTCCACCATCGGCAACGCGGTGATCGGCCTGCTGGAAGCGCCCGGCCGCCTGGCCGGCGGCGCCGTAAGGCTCAACGGCGAACGCATCGACACGCTCACTCCCGCGCAACAGCGCAAAGTGCGCGGCCGCCGCATCGGCATGATCTTCCAGGACCCGCTGACCTCGCTGGACCCGTTGCAGACCGTGGAAAGCCAACTGGTTGAAACCATGCTGGTGCACCTGGACCTATCACACGACGCGGCCAAGAAGCGCGCCGTGCAGCTGCTGGCGCAGGTCGGCATCGACCAGCCCGAGCTGCGCGTGCAGCAGTATCCGCACCAGTTCTCGGGCGGCATGCGGCAACGCGTGGTGATCGCGCTGGCGCTGTGCTGCGAACCCGAAGTGATTATCGCGGACGAACCCACCACGGCGCTGGACGTGTCCATCCAGGCGCAGATTCTCGAGCTCTTGAAAAAGCTCTGCCGCCAGGAACAGGTCGGCATGATCATCATCACCCACGACATGGGTGTGATTGCCGACGTCACCGACCGGGTAGCCGTGCTTTACCACGGCAAGCTGGTCGAACAAGGGCCCACCGCCAAGATCCTGGGCGATCCCGACCATCCCTACACCCGCAGCCTGATCTCGGCCGTGCCGCGCCCGGACATCAAACTCAAGCGCTTTCCGCTGGTCACCTATATCGAAGACGTCAAGACGCCGGCCAAGCCGCTGGACCTGGCCACGCACTGGCTGGGCCAGCGCCGCGACTTCGGCGCGGCTACCGGCGGCCCGCTGGTACAGGTCAAGGACCTGTCCATGCGCTTCGTGCTCAAGAGCGCGCTGCTCAAGCGCAACCAGCGCACGCTGGATGCCGTCAAGCGCGTCAATTTCTCGATCGGCGAAGGCGAGGTGTTCGGCCTGGTCGGCGAATCCGGCTCGGGCAAGTCCACCGTGGCGCGGCTGATCTCGGGGCTGTACACGCCCAGCGAAGGCTCGGTCCATTTCGGCGGCACCGACCTGACGGCGCTCAAGGGCGAAAAGCAGCTCAATCCGTTCCGCCGCCAGATCCAGATGATTTTCCAGGACCCGTTCTCTTCGCTCAATCCCCGCATGCGCGTGCTGGACATCGTGGCCGAGCCGATCCGCTTTCACAAGCTGGCGGCAAATGAAGCCGAAACCCGCCAGATCGTAGCCGACCTGCTCGACGTCGTCGGGCTGGGCGACCGTGCCGCCGAACGCTTTCCGCACGAATTCTCCGGCGGCCAGCGCCAGCGCATCTGCATCGCGCGCGCCCTGGCCACGCGGCCGCGCTTCCTGATCTGCGACGAGCCTACCTCGGCGCTGGACGTGTCCATCCAGGCGCAGATCCTGAACCTGCTCAAGGACCTGCAGGAACAGCTGGGCCTGACCATGCTGTTCATCAGCCACGACCTGCCGGTCATCCGCCAGATGTGCGACCGCGTCGGCGTGATGCGTTACGGCGAATTGCTGGAAGTGGCCGATACCGAAGCCCTGTTCGAACATCCTCAACATCCCTACAGCCAGCACC
This sequence comes from Achromobacter sp. UMC71, assembly GCF_014170305.1. Lineage (GTDB taxonomy): Bacteria > Pseudomonadota > Gammaproteobacteria > Burkholderiales > Burkholderiaceae_B > Achromobacter. The sequence continues at coordinate 28,887 of NZ_LZZT01000002.1, read as the reverse complement.
TGCTGGGGCTGATGCCCCGCCTGCAAGCCATGTCCCGCGAGGGGCTGGAAGTGATCGGCTAGGGGTCACCCACGACTAGGAGCGAGACATGACGGCAACGCGGCAAACCCTGTTCATCGGCGGCAAGGTGTTCGACGGGCATGGAAAAGTCCTGCCCAGCCACGGCGTGCTGGTCGAAGACGAGCGCATCGTGCGCGTGGCGCCGGCCGGCGAATTCACGGGCTTTGCCGGACGGCGGGTGGACACCACCGGCATGACGCTGATGCCTAGCCTGGCCGATTGCCATGTGCACCTGGTCTATACCGGCGGCGCGGACCCGCAAACCCAGATGGCCAAACAGGGGCCGGCGCAGATCACGTTGACCGCGCTCGAGAACGCCCAGGCGGCGCTGCGCGGCGGATTCACGGCGCTGCGCGATTGCGGCGGTAAGGACTACCTGGAATTCGGGGTGCGCGACGCGATCGCGCGTGGCGTCTTTCCCGGGCCGGCCATCAAAGCCTCGGGCCGCATCATCTGCATGACGGGCGGCCACGGCAACCGTATCGGCCGCGTTGCCGACGGCTGCGAGGAAGTGGTCAAGGCCGTGCGCGAGCAAGTCCATGCCGGCTGTGACCTGGTCAAGATCATGGCCACCGGCGGCGTCATGACGCCGGGCGTCAGCCCCATGGACGCGCACTACAGCTTCGACGAAATGAAGGCCGGCGTGCACGAGGCCAAGCGCTTTCGCAAAAGCACGGCCAGCCACGCGCAAGGCACCCAGGGCATCCTGAACGCGGTACGCGCGGGCATCGACTCCATCGAGCACGGCATCTTCATGGACGAAGACTGCCTGCGCGAAATGCTGCAAGCCCAGACCTATCTGGTGCCCACCATCGCCGCGGTGCGCAACATCGTGGCCAACGCCGACAATGGCATTCCCGCCTATGCGGTGGAAAAAGCCCGCGCGGTGGAACAACGCCACCGCGAATCCATCCAGATGTACTACAAGGCGGGCGGGCGCATCGCACTGGGCACCGATGCCGGCACGCCGTTCAATCTGCATGGCGACAACGCCATGGAACTGGCCTACATGGTCGAATTCGGCATGACGCCCGTGGACGCGTTGATCGCTGGCACCTCGCGCGGCCATGACCTGATGGGCATGGAGCGGCACGGCGCTGTGGTGGAAGGCAATGTGGCCGACCTGTTGCTGGTGCAGGGCGATCCCACGCAAGACATCATGAAAGCCGCCGACAAGCGCTTCCATGTGGCGGTGCTGCGCAACGGTGACGTGGCGGCGGGGGCCTTGCCGGCCTGAAGTTCCGCGGACGCGCGCCCCGGCGCGGGTCCGGTGGACCTTAGCGGTAGCGGGGAACCTGCGACCGGGCCATGAACGCCTCCACTGTCATGCGCTCGCCATTGATTTCCACCTGGCCGCCTTCGTAGTACAGGTGGGACGTCAACTTGCCGCCTTCTTCGTGGCCCCAGCGGCTGGCCAAGAACCGATCGCGGATGGCGTCCGCCTGCTGCCGGGCCGCGTCGCGCGCGACGTCGACCGGCTGCCCTTGGGCCAGGCCACGCACCGAGATCAGATCGACCAGGCTCTCGGTGGGCACGCTCAGGCGGAAATCCAGCTTCTTCACGGTTTCCTTCATGATCGCGGCGGGTGCGCGGTTCCAGAGGGTGGGCGCGTCCAGCGCGACCTCCAGACGCAACGTCGCCGGGCCGCTGGGCGTGTCGATCTGCAATGGGTCTATCGAAAAGCCCGGCTTGGCGAGCAGGACCGTCATCAGGTGCGCCATACCTGCCATCTTTTCGCCCATCGACGCGCGGCCCGCGGCCTGCTCCATCGTGTCACGAAATGCCCGGAAAGACGCCATATCCACGTTGACCGCGCGGGCGCCCATCCGGACGCTGGCCACCTGCGTACCGCGCACATCGATCCCCGCAATCTGCGCCTTGAACGAGCCGTTCATGGCGCTTCGCGGGCCGCTGGCGTCGGCGCTCATCACCAGGTCACGCAACGTCACCGGCTGATCATCGATCTCCACGGCCCAGTGCTTGATCTTCGCCTGGCTGGCGCCGGCAATCACCCCGTCGGCGGTCTCGGTCGACTCATGCGAGAAGTCCAGCCCGCGCAGCGACAAACGGCGCGTACGCGTGACGCCAGCCTGATCGACCGGCTCGGTGGAATCCATCTTCTCCGTCGCGATGGCAAACGTGGTGTGCCTGCCGTCCGACGCCACACTGGCCCGGGCCTGCAAGCCCGAGAAGCTCACCGTGGTGCCATCCTGGGCATACTCGACCGGTGCCAGCGTCAACGTGCCGGACACCACCTGGCCGTAACTGGCCACGGCCTCGGCCACCACGGGCGCTGCGCCCTTGGCGCCGGAGAACCACGCCTCCGTCGGCGGCGTTTGCGCCAATTGCACGCGGGCGGCGGCCATGGCGGGCAGGAGATGGCCTTCAGACAACCGGAACAGGGGGAAGGGACCGTGGTCGATCCGCGCCACGAACTGGATGTCCTGCGCTTGCGCCGTGCCGTCCTTGTCCAACGAGGTGGACAGGACACGGTAGCGGGCGTGCGACGTGAACACGCCGCGCTCGAACGACACCTGTTCGAATGACACGGACTGCTCCATCGTCAGACCGATCTGGCGCGCCTGCGCGCCAACCGTCTCGGCCAGGGGCCCCATTCCAGCCTCCAGCTGCTTGCCGGTGTACCAGGCCGTGCCCGTCCAGATCGCGCCCAGCGCCACCACGGCGCAACTCACCGATGCCCATTTTTTCATGATGCCCCTTGTGGTCTTGCCGTCAGCTTGCACACCGCCAATGAACAACGGGCTGCCGCGCCTGATTGCGCCGCAGCCCGTCCAGGAAGGGCGCCGGCATCATGCCGGCGCGCCCTGAGTCGTGCGCAGACTTTAACGCATACCGCCCATTGCACCGCTCATGACCATCATCATGAACTGCTGCAGCGGCATCTTCTTGCCGTTGAAGTCGACCTGGCCGTCAGCGTAGTTCAGGTAGGAAACGATGTTGTCGTTTTCGACCTTGGCAACACCCATGGCGGTGGCCATGGTGCCCACCATTTCAGCCTGGCCCTTGGCGGTCTGCGCAGCACGGTCGGCCGGCACGCCCTGCAGCTGCGGCTGGATGGCCATCAGGTCGGCCATGTTGCCCTTGGACAGCACCAGCTTGGCGTCCAGCTTGCGGATCGCTTGCATCGCCATGTCCGAGGCCGGCTTGTCAACCGATGCCGGCTTGGTCAGGTCCACATCCAGGTTGAAGGTGGACGTGCCGTTGGCGGTGCGCACCTGCAAGGGCGACACCGACAGGCTGGGGTTGCCGGCCAGCAGCAGTTCGACGTTGGTCTTGAGCACTTGCTGTTCTTCAGGCGTGAAATCCGGCGTCGCCTTCTCGCCGCCGCCTTGCACCATGCGGCGCGACGCAGCTTCGTAGACGTCGTTCAGGGCCTTGAGCGCCTTGGGATCCAGATTCTTCAGGCCGATGGCCAACTGCATGCCCGCCATGTCCTTGTTCTCGACATTGATCATGCCGAAGTCCAGCACCATCTTGCCGCTCACGCCGGCGTCGGCTTCCGACAGGTCCACGGCCAGGCTGGTGTCCTTGAACTGGACGGGCGGGCGGGTCTTGGACGAAATGGTCCAGTCCTTGAAGGTCAGCTTCTGGCTGCCCATGAGCATGTCGCTCTTGCCCGGCGTCAGGTCGCTGTTGAACACGATGCCCTTGACGGCCATGCCCACGATGTCGCTTTCGTCGGCCGGACCCGACAGCGCCAGGCTATCGCTTTTCATTGCGAAAACGCCGTGCTTGGTGGCGGTTTGGTACTCGACATCGCCCGTCATGCCGGCAAAGGTCAGCGTGGTGGCGTTGCTGGTGGCTTCAGCCGGGGCCAGGTTGAACGTGCCGGTGATGTTCTTGCCATAGCTGACGCTGTAGGCGCCCGACAGCGGCGTAGCACCCTTGGTGGCGGCGAACCAGCCCTTGACGGCAGGGGTTTCCTCGATCTTGAAGCGGCTGGCAACCATGGCCGGCGCCAGCTTGCCCGACGCCAGGTTCGACAGCGGGAAGGGGCCGTGATCCAGTTTCTCGGTGAACTGGACTTCGTGCTCTTCGACCGGCTTGCCATCCTTGGCGGGCAGCGTGAACTTCACGCGGTAGCGTTCGGACGAGGAAAACACGCCGCGCTCGAACGACATCAGTTCGATCACGGCAGTCACGCCCCATTTGTCGGCGACCTTCTTGAGTTCGACGTTGCCTTCGTCAATCGACTGTTTGACGAACGCCTCGGCCTTCTGGCCCGTATACCAGGCCGTGCCCGTCCAAATTGCGCCCAACGCAACGACCAGACCCGCTACTGCCGCCTTTTTCATAGCAACCCTTTATTTCTTTATGTGGGAGATAAGCGCTCGGATTATAGGGAGCGTCGCACTAGGGATTACACCTAAATCGTAATAGGCGCTGCCAAATGTTACTTAGTTATACCCCCGGCGGGAATTCCGCGGGTGTTGCAACGCCGCATCAGCTACAATCGCCCCGTGTGCTTTGCCAATCTGCACACGTCCGCTAGGCACTTCGCCGCCAAGCTTCGCCCAATAAGGGCGCTTCCCTTTTCTCCTTATTCGTCCGCCTGGATTGGAGTCTCTCAACTTGAGCGACGGGCTGCCGCTGGAGTTGTTTTGACTACCTCTTCCTCTTTCGCCGACCTCGGGCTGGCTGATTCCCTGTTGCGCGCCATTGCCGACACCGGCTATACCGCACCCACCCCCATCCAGGCCCAGGCGATTCCGCAGGTCCTGAAAGGCGGCGACCTGCTCGCCGCCGCCCAGACCGGCACCGGCAAGACCGCCGGCTTCACGCTGCCCATCCTGCATCTGCTGATGCAGAAAAAGCCCGAGGCCCGCAAGCCCGGCCGCCCCCGTTGCCTGATCCTGACCCCGACGCGTGAACTGACCGCGCAGGTGGCCGAATCGGTGCAGACCTACGGCAAGCACACCTCGCTGACATCCATGGTGATGTTCGGCGGCGTCAACATCAACCCCCAGATCTCCGCGCTGCGCAAGCCGCTGGACATCCTGGTGGCCACGCCTGGCCGCCTGCTGGATCACTGCGGCCAAAAGACGGTGGACCTGTCCGGCGTCGAGATCCTGGTGCTGGACGAAGCCGACCGCATGCTGGACATGGGCTTCATCCGCGACATCCGCAAGATCCTGGCCCTGTTGCCCAAGCAACGCCAGAACCTGCTGTTCTCCGCAACGTTCTCGGACGAAATCCGTTCGCTGGCCCGCGGCGTGCTGAATGATCCGGGCGAAGTCTCGGTCACCCCGCGCAACACCGCCACCGAACTGGTGACCCAGACGGTGCACCTGGTCGAACAGCACCACAAGCGCGACCTCATCAGCCATATCATCCGCGAAAGCGGCTGGCACCAGGTGCTGGTGTTCACGCGCACCAAGCACGGCGCCAACCGCCTGGCCGAAAAACTGGTCAAGGACGGCCTGACCGCCGCCGCCATCCACGGCAACAAGAGCCAATCGGCCCGCACCCGCGCGCTGGCCGGCTTCAAGGAAGGCACCGTCACGGTGCTGGTGGCCACCGACATCGCCGCCCGCGGCCTGGACATCGACCAGTTGCCCCAGGTGGTGAACTTCGAGCTGCCCAACGTGCCGGAAGACTACGTGCACCGCATCGGCCGCACGGGCCGCGCCGGCGCTACGGGCGCCGCCGTCTCGCTGGTGGACAACAGCGAAATCAAGCTGCTCAAGGACATCGAGCGCCTGATCAAGAAGACCATCGAACGCAAACCGGTGCAGGACTGGACCCCGCCCGCCACCAGCGCGGCAGCCTTTGACCGCCAGGAACGCGACGAAGACGCACGCCAACCGCGCGGCGGCAGCCGTAACGGTGGCCGCGGCGGCAACGGCAATGGCAACGGCGGCGATCGCCGCTCGCGCCCGGCCAACGCGGCGCCGCGCGGCGCCGCTGGCGGCCGTGCCCCGGCGCCGGCTCGCGCCGGTGGTGAAGGCCGCGGCAACCAAGGCCCGCGCGACGGCAAGCCCGCCGAGCGTCCGGCTCACGCCGGCCGCAACGAGGCCCGCCCGCAGCAGAACCATCGCCGCCCCGAAGGCGCGACGTCGCGTCCCGCCGGCAACGGCGGCTCGGGCCGTCCGGCCGGCGGCCCGCGCGCCGCGCTGCTGTCCAAGTAATATCAACGGCATACCCACCACAGCGACCTTCGGACCCGCGCCATCATGCCCCTTTCTACCTGGTTGACGTTCTTCCTGGCTTCCTGGGCCATTTCGTTCTCTCCCGGCGCGGGGGCCATTTCGGCCATGTCCTCCGGACTGAAATACGGGTTCGCGCGCGGCTACTGGAACACGGCCGGCCTCATCATGGGCATCCTGTTCCAGTTCGTCGTGGTTGCCGTGGGCCTGGGCGCGGTGCTGGCCACTTCCGAGATGGCCTTCAACGTGGTCAAGTACCTGGGCGTGGCCTACCTGATCTACCTGGGCGTGCGCCAGATCCGCACCGACGCCGCGCCCGTCGCGGTGGACGCGGGCGACCCCAAGCAGGCCTCGATCCGCGAGCTGGTCATGCGGGGCTTCCTGATCAACACCATGAACCCCAAGGGCACGGTGTTCCTGCTCGCCGTGGTGCCGCAGTTCGTGGACACCGCCTTGCCGCTGACGCCGCAGTACGCGGCGCTGGCCGGCACGCTGGCGTTCACCGACCTGGTCGCGATGGGCGTCTACACCTTGCTGGCCGCCCGCGTGCTGCGCCTGCTGCGCAACGCCAGGCACATCCGCTGGATGAACCGCGCCTTCGGCTCGCTGTTCATCCTGGCCGGCGTGTTCCTGGCGTCGTTCCGCCGTCATTCCTGAATTTTTCCGCGCGGGGCATGCGCCGGCAACGGCGCGTGCCCCGCTTGTTTTGATGCACTATCCCGGTCCGCGCCGGACTGAACAGCGGCGTTAAGTAAAATCCTCCGACCATGAACATCCCTCAAGAAGTCGCGCGGCGCCGCACATTCGCCATCATTTCCCACCCTGACGCGGGTAAAACCACGTTGACCGAAAAGCTGCTGCTGTTCGCAGGCGCGATCCAGATCGCCGGCAGCGTCAAGGCGCGCAAGGCTTCGCGCCACGCCTCGTCGGACTGGATGGAAATCGAAAAGCAGCGCGGCATTTCCGTGGCGTCCTCGGTGATGCAGATGGAATACCGCGACTGCGTCATCAACCTGCTCGACACCCCGGGCCACCAGGACTTCTCCGAAGATACCTACCGGGTGCTGACGGCGGTTGATGCCGCGCTGATGGTGATCGACGCCGCCAACGGCGTCGAACCGCAAACGATCCGCCTGCTGCAGGTCTGCCGCGCGCGCAACACGCCCATCATCACGTTCATCAACAAGATGGACCGCGAAGTGCGCGAGCCGCTGGAGCTGCTGTCCGAGATCGAAGGCCACCTGGGCATGGACGCCGTGCCGTTCTCGTGGCCTGTGGGCATGGGCAAGTCCTTCGGCGGGGTGTTCGACATCCGCCGCGACCGCATGCGCGTGTTCCGCCCCGGCCAAGAACGCCGCTCGGACAACGACGACGTCATCGAAGGCCTGACCAATCCCGAAATCGCGCGCCGCTACGGCTCGGCTTTCGAGCAGGCCAGCAGCGAGATCGAACTCATCAACGAAGCCGCGCCCGCGTTCGACCGCGATCAGTTCCTGGCCGGCAAGCAGACCCCGGTGTTCTTCGGCTCGGCCATCAACAACTTCGGCGTGCAGGAAGTGCTGGACGCGCTCGTCGACCACGCGCCGCCCCCGGGCCCGCGCGTCGCGCTGCAACGCGAAGTGCTGCCCGAAGAACCCAAATTCACCGGCGTCGTATTCAAGGTGCAGGCCAACATGGACCCCGCGCACCGCGACCGCGTCGCGTTCGTACGCGTCAGCTCCGGCCGCTTCGAACGCGGCATGCGCCTGAAGGTCGCCCGCACCAACAAGGAAATGCGGCCCAACAACGTGGTGTCGTTCCTGTCGCAACGCCGCGAATTGCTGGACGAGGCCTATGCCGGCGACGTGATCGGCATCCCCAACCACGGCGTGCTGCAACTGGGTGACGTGCTGACCGAAGGCGAGACCCTGCAGTTCACGGGCCTGCCGTTCTTCGCGCCCGAACTGTTCCAGGCGGTTGAAGTGAAAGACCCGCTGCGCACCAAGCAGTTGCGCACCGGCCTGACCCAATTGGGCGAAGAGGGCGCCATCCAGGTGTTCCGTCCCGAGGCCGCCGGCGGCGCTTTGCTGCTGGGCGCGATCGGCCAGCTGCAGTTCGAAGTGGTGGCCCACCGCCTGAAGACCGAGTACGGCGCAGACGCCCGGATGCTGCCTTCGCGCTACACAATGGCACGTTGGATTACGTCTGAAAACCCCAAGGCGCTGCGCAAGTTCATGGATGCCAATGCCGCCCATATCGCCTATGATGTCGTCGATGCGGCGGCGTTTTTGATCAGTTCCCCTGCGCAGTTGCGCGTAGCCGAGGAACTGTATCCGGATGTGAAATTCCACGCCATGCGAGAGCACGGCGGCAAGGTATTCGGAGACAAGGCGTAGACCCGTTCGGGTACCGCACGGCAGATGAGGGTAGCAATGTCTTGGCGTTTATTATTCGCAACGCTTCTGCTGGCGCTCGGCGCGTCGGCCTGGGGCGGTATTCAATTGGGTGACTGGCTGGTGGCGCATGCGCCGCCCGCCGCGCCTGCGCCCGGCCAGGATGCGGCCGCGTCGCAGCAGCCCGTCCTGGACGCCAATGGGCGTCCCTACGTGGCCCAGCCGCCGCAACCGCGCATCGACGGCACGCTAGGCGTGCCCGACAAGCCCGCCGACCGCGAATGGGCCATCAATACCGTGTCCCTGTTCGATACCGTCAGCGACCCGGCCGTGAAGCTCTCGCGCGAACGCATCAGCCAGGAACAGGCCCGCGAAATCGCCGCCGCCTCGGCAGTGCCGCTGCCGCAGGGCACCTCCGACGTCAGCACGCTGGACTTGCAGGCGCCCGGCACCGGCACCGCCGTCAACGGCGGCCAGGGCCAGGCCCAGGTGCAAGCCGGCGGCTACGGCAACCCGCAGCTGGTGCAACCGCCCCCGCCCAACTCGTCGCCCGCGCCTGGCGCCCCCGGCTGGCAAGACGCGCTCAAGCGCGAGCTAGCGCAATGCGCCTCGCAGGGCTTCTTCGAGCGCCCCTCGTGTTCCTGGGCCGCCCGCAACAAATACTGTGCGCCGAACCGCGCCTGGGGCACGATGGCCGAATGCCCGGCCCGTCCGCAATAAGCCAATCTTCCTGGCCGCGCCATATTCGCGCGGATAAAAAAATGGCGCCCCCAGGGGCGCCATTTTCATGTCGTGGCCGCGATTACTCGGGCACGGACATCTGGCTTTGCAGGTAATTCTGCAGGCCGACCTTGTCGATCAGATCGATCTGGGTTTCCAGATAGTCGATGTGCTCTTCCGTGTCGTCCAGGATGTCCTGGAACAGATCGCGCGAAACGTAGTCGCGCACGGATTCGCAATGCGCGATGGCTTCGCGGACCGTGGCGTGAGCGGCTTGCTCCAGCTTCAGGTCACAGGCCAGCAGCTCGGGCACGTCTTCGCCGATCAGCAGCTTATGCAGGTCTTGCAGGTTGGGCAGGCCGTCGAGCATGAAGATGCGCGCGATCAGGCGATCGGCATGCTTCATTTCGCCGATGGACTCTTCGTATTCGTGCTTGCCCAGTTTGTCGAAGCCCCAGTGGTTCAACATGCGCGCATGCAGGAAATACTGGTTGATTGCCGTCAGTTCGTTGGTCAGTTGCTTGTTCAGGAACTGGATGACGGTTTTATCGCCTTTCATAATGGACTCCTTGCAGTCAGGCGCGACACGCATCGCATCGCGACAAGAAGCGCACGATGCCGCGAGTACGCAACCCCGGCAGACTACCATCCTGCGCGGGCCCGCGACTACCCTTGGCGCGCATTTGGTAAACCGCTTTACGAGCGCTACAAGAAAGCGACAAACAAATGAGAATGAGTATGTGTGCTTGAGGATTTGCAAGCGCAGCGCAAGCGATCCGCGCCTTGCGCGCCCACGCATTGCGCGAATGCCGCTGCCTTTATCGCACTATCAAGCTGCGCAGACGTCCATGCCGCACGGATTTACACACCCGTTCCGCACAAACCGCCGCGTTGCACAAGAACAACCCATAACCGTGAATCCTGGCCGCATGGCGGCCGATGTGCAGTCGGCGCGCCGCGCGCCGTGAATATCGATTGGGGTCACGGCGCGCGCCGCGTGGCCAGCCAGATGCCGAATGCAATCGGCACGATGCCCAAGAGATCCAGCCACGACACCGGTTCGCGCAGTACCAGCCAGCCAAACAGCAAGCCCAACGGCGGCATCAGGAAATGCAGCGCGCTGGCGGCCGTGGCGCTGGCGCGGCCCAGGATCATGAACCACAGGTAGTAGCCGCCGATGGACACCGCCACGATCATGTAGGCCATGCTCCAGAACAGGCTCGCCGTGAAGCGCGCATCGCCAATGTTCTCGTGCAGCAGCGCCACGGGCAGCAGCGCCACCGCGCCAGCCAGCGACTGGATGCCCGTGGCCGTCCACAGGTTCGCCGTGGGCTTGAGGCGCTTGTAGAGCAACGTGCCGGCCACCAGCGCGACCAGGCCGCCCACGACCAGCAGCGTGCCATGCAGGTCCTCCTGCATGCCCGTCAGGCGTGAACGCAACACCAGCGCCACGCCGGCCAACCCCAGGCACAGCCCAAGCATCTTGCGCCAGCCCAGCCGTTCACCCAGCACCGGACCGGCCAGCACGCCGATCAGCAACGGATTGGTGCTGATCAGCACCGCGGTGAAGGCGGACGACACCGTGGTCATGCCGCTCCAGCTCAGGCCCAGGTACAGGGCATTGTTCAGCACCCCCAGCACCGCCAGCGCGGCGACGTCCCGGCCGCTGGGACGCGACCAGCGGCCGCTGGCCACCGCCACGCCCAGCATCAACGCCCCAGCGATCAGGAAGCGAACCGTCAGCAAGGTCAGGGGCGGACAGTCCCGCACCGCGATCTTGGCCGCCGCGAACGCCGAGCTCCACAGAAAACAGAAGGCCGCGATAGGCGCCCAGGTCACGCCCATCGGCGTGCCGGCCGAGGCCGAAGGTAGGGAGGCGGGGAGGGTCGATGACGCCTTCATGGGCAGGTCCGATTAGACAGGCAGGGAAGAGGAGCCCATTCTGGGCGCGCCCCTATCCATTGACAAACGCTTTATTTGGATCAAAAGTATTCGAAAAACCAATGCAAAGGCCTTTGCCATGCTTGACCTCGATCTTTTGCACAGTTTTGTCTCGGTGGTGGATGCCGGCGGCTTCACCCGGGCCGGCGAACGCGTGCACCGCAGCCAATCCACGGTCAGCCAGCAGATCCGCAAACTGGAAGAAACGCTGGAATGCGCCCTGTTCGTGCGCGAAGGCCGCCAGGTGCACCTGACCGAGGACGGCGAACGCCTGCTCGGCTATGCCCGGCGCATGCTGGCCCTGTCGACTGAAGTGCGCGAGGCGGTCAGCGGGCGCAAGCGGGTCGAGGTGATCCGGCTGGGCATCCCGGACGATTTCGCGGCGGACACGCTGACCGCCATCGTGGCGCAGTTCGCCCGCGCGCGCCCCGCTGTCCGGCTATCGGTGCGCTGCGACCTGACCACCGCCCTGACGCGCGGCCTGGAGCGCGGCGACCTGGATCTGGCCCTGCTCAAGCGCGAACCCGGGGCAGGCGCCGCGCTGGCGGCCTGGCCCGAGCAGTTGCACTGGATCGCCGGCCAGGACGAGCTGCCCGCCGCGACCGAACCCGTGCCCCTGGTGGCCTTTCCGCAAGGCTGCATCTACCGCAACCGTGCCATCCACGCGTTGGAGCACGCCGGGCGCCGCTGGCGCATCGCCTACGAAAGCCCGAACCTGATGGGGCTGCAGGCCGCGCTGGCGGGAGGCTTGGGGGTGGCTTTACTGGAACGCCGCTGCATGGCGGCGGGCCATCGGCTGGTGGATGCGGCGTTACCGTCCGTGCCGCCGACCGAGTTGGCGCTATGCCTGTCGGAACCGGCGCGCGAACCCGTGCGCCAATTGGCGGCGGCGATCAGGGAGTTCTGTGAAGCGGAAACGCAACGGCTCGCGGGGCAAAGCCTGCGAGCCGTGAAGGGCGGCGTCGTTCAGGCGACGGCGACCTGGATGACCGGATAGCTGCTGTTCGCCGCGGACGCACCCATGTCGGCCATGGCGGCCGGCGGGTTGACCGGAACGGCGATCGAGCGCACATCGCACACGCTGGAGCAGCGGCCGCCCGGCAGGTATTCGGCGGCGGTGGCCGCACAGCAGCCGCAGCACGTGGCCACGCCCAGCTCGAATTGCAGGTCGGAAAGCGACGTCGCGCCCGCGTCCACGCTGGCGCGGACTTGGCGTTCGGTGATGGCATTACATACGCAAATGTACATGAGAATAATTATCGAAAATTATTCCGCTGCTGGCAAGTCCCCTCATGCAAAAAAATTTGCAACCAACTTGTCACGCAACCCGTTGAAATAAGGGACGTTTTTGAAAAAATCCGTCCCCTATTTCACCGGGCCGAGGCCTGCGCCTTGCGCAGCGCGGCGGGCGCGATCCGCAGCGCTTCGCGGTATTTTGCGACCGTGCGGCGGGCAATGACGATGCCCTGGTCCGCCAGCTTTTCCATGATCTGGCTGTCCGACAAGGGCTTGGCCCGGTTCTCTTCGGCCACCATCTGGCGGATGAAGGTCTGCACCGCCGTCGCCGAGGTAGCGTCGCCGCCGTCGGTCGACACCCCAGCTCCGAAGAAGCGCTTAAGCTCCAGCGTGCCAAACGGAGTGAGCATGTACTTCTGCGTTGTAGCGCGTGAAATGGTGGATTCGTGCAGGCCCAGCTCGCCGGCGATGTCTTTCAGGATGAGCGGCCGCATGGCCGCCGGCCCCTGGCTGAAGAACGCAGTCTGGCGCTCGACGATGGCCTGGGCGACGCGCAGGATGGTGTCAAAGCGCTGTTCGACGTTGCGGATCATCCACTTGGCCTGCTGCAGTTGCGATTGCAGGCCGGCGTGGGCGGATTCCTTCTGGTTGCCCAGCATCTGCGCATAGAGCCCGTTGATCTGCAGGCGCGGCACGGCGGCGCTGTTCAGCGTGACCTGCCAGCCGCGGCGCGTCTTGCGCACGATAACGTCAGGCACGGCATAGTCGGCCGCCGGCACTGTCCAGGCGCGGCCGGGGCGCGGCTCCAGGCGCAGGATCAGGCTGTGCGCGGCGCGCAGCGTGGTCTCGTCACAACCCACCGCGGCGCACAGGCGGGCGTTGTTGCCCGTGGCCAAGAGCGCCAGATGCTGCGCACAAATGAGGCGGGCGCAGGCCAGCACCTTGGGGTCCGCGGCCTCGGGCAGGCGCGACAGGTCAGGGTTGCGCAATTGCAACAGCAGGCATTCGGACATGTCGCGCGCGCCGATCCCGATGGGGTCGAACGACTGCAGCAGCGACAACGCGGCGCGCAACTCGTCCAGGTCGGGTTCGGAATCGGCCGGCAGCCAGCCCAGGATTTCTTCCAGGGGCGAGCCCAGGTAGCCGTTTTCGTCCAGTTCGTCGATCAGCAGCGCGGCCAGCGTGGCGTCGCGCGGCGCGGCCCGGGTCAGCGCCAGTTGCCCCAGCAGGTATTCGCGCAGCGTGTCGGGCCGCGCGGCCTCGGGCAAGCTGGAATCGTCGTCGGGATAGACCCCGCCCGAGCCCGGCATTTCGTCCACCGGCGTCTCGCGCTCGGCGGCGGGCTCGTCGTCCTGCACCGAAGACTCACGCTCGGATTCCGCCGGCGTTTCCGCCGACGGCGACTCATCGTCGCGCTCCAGCAACGGATTATCCGCAAGCACTTGCGAGATCTCCGCCTCGAGATCGAGCGTAGACAGCTGCAGCAACCGGATGGATTGCTGCAGTTGTGGGGTCAGCGTCAGATGCTGGCCAGGCCGCAGTTCTAAAATTGGACGGGTCATAGGTACAATATTTTGCATGATGAATCAGACTTCGCCCGCAAGCGTTCGCCAGGATTGCCGACTGATCGGTCAGACCCTGCTCAAACTGGCACTTCCCAGGCTCATCCTGCGCGCGATCGTGATCGCCGTCGCAGTGATCATCTGGTATCTCGCCGCCTCCTGGATCCTGGATTTCGGAAAGCGCATCAACTACGAGTTCCTGCATTCGCTGGGCCAGCCCACCATGGACATGGTCCAGAAGGTCAATCCGTACATCTGGTGGGTCGTCGCCGGCATCTGGACGCTGATCGTCTTCTTCATCCTGCGCGCCTGGCTGTCCGCCAGCCTGGCCTCGGGCCGCGCCACCCCCGTCAGCACCGGCGTACTGGCCGATCTGGCGCCGCAACTGTCCGAAGAATCCCTGGGCGTGCTGCGCTGGACCTGGGGTACCCGCGAAGAACCGTTCACCGTCGGCGACCTGCAACGGTCACTGTCGGAAATCCGCCACAACCGCATCGGCAAGATCGCCATGGTGGCCGAACAAGCCAACATTCTGGAAGGCACCGCGGCCAAGCCCCCGCGCGACAGCCGTGACGACGGCCGCCGCGACACCCGCGCCGAGCCCCGTGGCGAACGCGAACGCTACATCGAACCGCGCATCGGCGGCCCGGCCCGCTAAGCCTTCTTTTCCTGACGTTTTTCCCGCATCCAGGCCGCCGCAAGGCGGCCTGTTTGTTTCAGTGCCCTGCCAGCCGGGCTCCCCTATACTGGCCCTCCAGGCTCGCGCAACCGCGGGCTGCGCACCCTTCCAATAAAACAAGCCGGCTGACGAGACACGCCGGATGCGCGGCCGGCCCCTGGAGTTGTTTTTCATGTTCCGCACCCCTGTCCGGTATGCCGCCGGCTTGCTGCTGGCCTGCTCGGCCGCCGTCGTCGCCGCCCCGGCATCCGCCGCCTGGCCCGACAAACCCATCACGTTCGTCGCGCCGTTCAGCGCCGGCGGCGCCAACGATCTTGTCGCCCGCATCATCGCCAAGGCGGTGGGCTCGACCCTGAACCAGCCCGTCATCGTGGAAAACCGTCCCGGCGCCGGCGGCGTCGTCGGCGCCGCGCACGTCGCGCGCAGCGCCGCCGATGGCTACACCTACCTGGTGGGCAGCAACGGCACGGTGACCAACAGCCTGATCCGTTCGGACCAGCCCTACAAAGACGAAGAACTGACCCCGGTCGCGCTCTTGACGGTGACACCGTCGGTCATCGTGGCCAATCCGTCCAACCCGGCCAAGGACCTGAAGGACTTCGTCGAGCGCGCCAAAAAGGCCAAGACGGACCGTATCACGTTCTCGACCGCCGGCAACGGCAGCACGCCGCATTTCGTGGCCGAGATGGTCAAGGAAGCCACCGGCCTGCCGGTCGAGCCCATCGCCTACAAGAGCGGTTCGGAAGGCGTGACCGCCGTGATCGGCAACCAGGTCGACGCCACCTCCGAGGCCAGCATCGTCACGCTGCCGCTGATCCAGGCCGGCAAGCTCAAGGCCCTGGCCACCACCTGGGACAAGCGCATGGCCAGCGCGCCGGACATCCCCACCACCGCCGAACTGGGTTTCCCCGCCATCCGCATCGGCCACTGGGCCGGCCTGTACGCGCCGGCCGGCACGCCCGCCGACGTGCTGGACAAGATGAACGCGGCCATCGAGAAGTCGCTGCAAACCAAGGAAGTGCAGGACGCGCTGCGCCAGAGCAGCATCGAACCGGGCGGCGGCTCGCGCGCCAGCTTCGTTGAATTTGCCGCCAACGAACGCGAACGCCTGGGCAAGGTCGTGAAAAACGGCCACATGCAGACGCAATAAGGCGCGCCGGGGGCAGATCTGCCCCCGGTTTTTTTATCGCGTTTTCATTTGCGCTGGCCCGAAAAGTATGTTTGACTAGCAACCTATGGCCGCTTACCGCACCCCCCTCGCGATTGCTACCGGACGCTTTGCCGCTCCGGTTGCCGGTCTGCGCGCTTCTATTTCGTCCATCGCGCTATCGCTATACCTACCGATCGGTTGCCGGGCCTAGTGTCCCCGTGGTAGCTCGGCAGCCACGCTTGCCACACGCGATTTCCCTTTTTCAAAACTGAATCCCCTCGCCAGACTCGGCGAACCCCCTGGCATCAGAGCGCCTATCGGCCGCATGCCATCCGGATTCAGCATCAAACCGAAAGAACTGATCGAGGTGTAGTGATGATGCTTGCCAACCCCGCCACCAAATACGTCCCCTTCGCGCCCTTTGCCCGCGACTTTTCCGAGCGCACCTGGCCCAGCCGCCGCATCACGCAGCCGCCGATCTGGATGAGCACCGACTTGCGCGACGGCAACCAGGCCTTGATCGAACCGATGAGCGTCGAGCGCAAGGTCCGCTTCTTCGAACAGCTGGTCAAGATCGGCTTCAAGGAAATCGAAGTGGGTTTCCCGTCTGCCTCGCAGACCGACTTCGATTTCGTGCGCAAGCTCATCGACGAAAAGCGCATCCCCGACGATGTGACCATCATCGTGCTGACCCAGTCGCGCGAAGACCTGATCAGCCGCACCGTTGAAGCCGCCGCGGGCGCCAAGCAAGCCATCGTGCACATGTACAACGCCTGCGCGCCGGCCTTCCGCAAGGTCGTCTTCAACATGTCCAAGGACGAGATCAAGAACATCGCCACCACCGGCACGCGCTTGATCAAGCAATACGTCGCGCAGCGCCCCGAAACGCAATGGCGCTACGAGTATTCGCCCGAAGTCTTCAGCACCACCGAACCCGAATTCGCGCTGGAAGTCTCCAACGCCGTGGCCGACGTATGGCAGCCCACGCCGCAAAGCAAGATGGTGCTGAACTTGCCCGCCACCATCGAAGCCACCAGCCCCAACCTGTACGCCGACCAGATCGAGTGGATGCACAAGAACCTGGCCCGCCGCGACAGCATCGTGCTCAGCGTGCACCCGCACAATGACCGCGGCACGGCCGTGGCCGCCGCCGAGTTCGCCGTCATGGCCGGCGCCGACCGCATCGAAGGCTGCCTGTTCGGCAGCGGCGAGCGCACCGGCAACGTCGACCTGGTCACGCTGGCCTTGAACCTCTACACGCAAGGCGTGCACCCGGGCCTGGACTTCTCGGACATCGACGAAGTGCGCCGCTGCGCCGAGTACTGCAACCAATTGCCGGTGCACCCGCGTCATCCGTATGCCGGCGACCTGGTCTTCACGGCCTTCTCCGGTTCGCACCAGGACGCCATCAAGAAGGGCTTCGCGTTGCAGCAAGCCGACGCCGTCTGGGAAGTGCCGTACTTGCCGATCGACCCGGCCGACCTCGGCCGCAGCTACGACGCCGTGATCCGCGTGAACAGCCAGTCGGGCAAGGGCGGCGTGTCGTACCTGCTCGAGCAGGAGCACGGCCTGGTGTTGCCGCGCCGCTTGCAGATCGAATTCAGCCGTGCGATCCAACGCGTCACCGACGAAACCGGCCGCGAAGTCACCGCCGACGACGTGCACACGATCTTCAACCGCGAATACCTCGAGCAAAAGTCGCCCTGGAAGCTGATCCGCCATCGCATCGACGGCAATCCGTCGGCCGGCGAAGGCCAGCACTTCAGCATCGAAGCAGAACTCGAATACAACGGCGAACGCCGCATTGTGACGGGCAAGGGCGATGGCGCCATCTCGGCCTTCGTGGCCGCGCTGGACGTGCCGGTGCGCATCATGGACTACCACGAGCATGCCATCGGCACCGGCACCGACACCCGCGCCGCCTCGTATGTGGAACTGCGCGTCGGTGAATCCAGCACCGGCTTCGGCGTGGGTATCGACCGCGACATCGTGACCGCGTCCTTCCAGGCCGTGCTGAGCGCCGTAAACCGCCACATCAACGCTGGCGCCGTCACCACCGAACAAGAGGCCGCCGAGGCCGCGTGATCCGCGACCCGGAAGCAGGGGGTGGGCTTACCGCCATCACCTCCAACGCTCGCCTCTTATCATGAGGCGGCGCCGCACACAAAAAGCCCGCCGTTATCCGGCGGGCTTTCTTTTTTTTGGCAAAGGGCGCGGGGCAGGCAACACCGCGCAACCGGGCGGGTCAGCCCCGCGGCCACATGTCGGACGCGCCGATGTCAGGTTCGCGCGCGGCCAGCAGGCGCTCGTGCACCCAGGCCGCGATCGACAGCGTGCGGTAGTCGTCGTGGCGCCGGCCGATCAACTGCAACCCGACCGGCAGCCCCTGCGGGCCGGTGGCAAAAGGCAGGTTCAGGCAGGGCAGGCCGAACAGCGTCCAGGCACGGGAGAACTGCGGATCACCCGTGCCCAAGTCGGCAAACGGCGCCTCGCCGCTGGCGCTGGGCGCCAGCAGGATGTCGTACTTGTCGAACCATTGATCCACCCGCGCGCGTGAATCCGCGGCCCGCTCGAGGTTCTTGATGTGTTCCTCGGCGGTGATCTGGGCGCCGGCTTCCAGGACGGCCTGGATCTTGGCGCTGAGCTGCCCCGCGTGCTCGAGCCGTTCGTAAGCCAGCGACTGGGACGCTTCGAAAGCCATGACGTCGGCGTGCAATTGCACCAGCATGCAGTCTTCGGGCGGCAGCGGCACTTCTTCGACATGGGCGCCCGCGCGCGCTAGCGTGGCCGCGGCCTGCGCGAAGGCTTCCTTGGTTTCGGATTGCGCGTGACGCCATTGCAGGCTGCGGTACATGCCGATGCGCGGCTTGGCGTCGTAGGAAAGTTCGAGCATGCGCGGATCGCGCATCAGCACCGAGGCGAACAAGGCCACGTCCGGCACCGAGCGGGCAAAGCCGCCGACGGTGTCCAGCGATTCGGCCAGGCTTTTCACACCCGCGCGGGGAATGGCGCCGAAGGTGGGCTTGAAGCCGACAATGCCGCAATACGAGGCCGGGCGGATGATGGATCCGGCGGTTTGCGAGCCCAGCGCGAACGGCACCATATCGTCGGCAACCGCCGCGGCCGAGCCGCTGGACGAACCGCCGGGCGTATAGGCTTCGTTGCGCGGGTTGCGCGTGGGTCCGGCCTGGTAGGTGGCGAACTCGGTGGTGACGGTCTTGCCGATCACCACGGCGCCAGCATGGCGGCACAGCGCCACGGCGGCCGCGTCCAACCCCGGACGGTGCCGTTCGTAGATGGGCGAGCCGTAGCGCGTTGGCAGGTCGGCTGTGTCGAACAGGTCTTTCACGCCTAGCGGCAGGCCGTGCAGCGGGCCGCGCAGGGCGCCGCGATCCAGCGCTTCGGCATGGTCCAGGGCGGCCTGCTTTTGCAGCGCCGTCCAGGCATGAATGGTGTTTTCGCGTTGTTCGATGCGCGCAAAGCAGGCACGCACCAATTGCACCGCAGTCAATTCGCGCCGTTGCAGCTTGCGCGCCGCTTCAAGCGCGCCAAGTCTGTTTAAGGCAGTAGACATGATCCTTTCCTCTATCCCGGTGCCGCGCGATATGCGCGGTACTGACTTACGCACCCGGTCCCCTTGACCTGGGGTTTATCCCGATCTGGCGCGGCATGATGCGCGCCGATTTTGACAAACCCAGCCATTGTCCGCGTTGCGTCAATTAGGAAAACCACTGAAAAACCACGTTTTTCCGGGTATTTCCGCGTGCATTGCGCCTTGGCTTTATGTTGTTGCGTTGTTATCAGCATAGCGCAAACGGGTGCAACACAAAGGTCATAATTCCCTTGTAAGATGAAAACGTTTTCAGCAAACCGCCAGCAATGTAGCCATGGTGTCGCGCGCATCGCCCCGCTTTTCCATTATCGAAGTGGCCCGCAAGGCGGGGGTATCCCCCGCCACGGTTTCGCGCGCGTTCAATCAGCCGGATATCGTCCATCCGGAAACGCTGGCGCACATCCGCGCCATCGCCAAGCGTGCGGGTTTCCGGCCCAACCGCGTCGGCCGCAGCCTGCGTTCCGGCAGCACGCGCACCATCGGCCTGATCCTGCCCACGTTGTCCAATCCCGTATTCGCCGAGTGCTTTGAAGGCGCCGAACGGCGAGCCCGCGAATCCGGCTACAGCGTCATGCTGACCGCCACCGGCTACGACCCCGCGGTGGAGTCGGCCGCCGTGCAGGGCCTGATCGATCATCAGGTCGACGGCCTGATCCTGACGGTGGCGGACGCGGCGCGCAGCGCCACGCTGGACGACCTGGACAGCGCCGGCATGCCCTACGTGCTGGTCTACAACGAATCCACTGCCCATCCTTACGCCTCGGTCGACAACCGCGCGGCCGCCATCGATATGGTGTCGCACCTGGCGGCGCTGGGGCACCGCCGCATTGCCATCGTGACCGGCCCGTTGACGGCGTCCGACCGCGCGCGCCGCCGCCTGATGGGTGCCCGCGCCTGCGCCAAGAAGCTGGACCTGGAACCCATCCAGCACATCGCCATGAGTTCGCACACGGGCAGTGACGCCGAGGCCCTGAAGACGGCCTTGCGCGGCAAGCAGGCGCCCACCGCGCTGTTCTGCTCGAACGATCTGCTGGCCACGGCGGTGATCGCCGATCTGGTGGCATTGGGCCTGTCCGTGCCTGGCGACATTTCGGTGTGCGGCTTTGACGGCATGCGCTTCGGCGCCTTGCTGACACCGCCGCTGACCACGGTTGCCCAGCCTAGCGACGGCATCGGCCTGGCCGCCTGTTCGAACCTGCTGGCGCAGATCCATGGCCAACCGCCGCAATCTGACCGCCTGCCTCACTGCATCGTCGTCGGCGGCACCGCGGCGCCCGTGCGCCGCTGACTTTTTCCTCCAGATTCCTGCAAGAGACCTTTCCATGCTTATCGCCCAAATCACCGACCTGCACATGCGCACGCCAGGCGACAAGGCCTACGGCATCATCGACCCCGCCGCCTTCCTGGGGCCCGCGGTGCGCGCGCTCAACGCGCTGTCGCCGCGCCCCGATTGCGTGCTGATCACGGGCGACCTGACCGACCTGGGCAAGCCTCACGAATACCAGGCGCTGCGTGAACAATTGCAGGCGCTCGAAATTCCGTATTTCCTGTTGCCCGGCAACCACGACGACCGCGCGCAGTTGCGCGCCGCGTTTCCGGACCACGGCTACCTGCAAGGGCAGGGGCCGTTCATTCAATACGCCGTCGAGACCTATCCGCTGCGCCTGCTGGCGCTGGATACCGTGGTGCCCATGAAGAGCCATGGCGAACTGTGCGCGGAGCGCCTGGGCTGGCTCGCGGCGCACCTGGCCGAGCAACCCGGCCGGCCGACCCTGGTGCTGATGCACCACCCGCCGTTCCTGACGGGCATCGAGCACATGGACGCCATCGGCCTGCTGGCGGGCGCCCCTGAACTGGAAAAGATCGTGGCGCGTTATCCGAACGTGGAACGCGTGTTATGCGGCCATCTGCATCGCACCATCTTTCGCCGGTTCGGCGGCACCATCGCGTCAACCTGTCCGGGCACTGCGCACCAACTGGCGCTGGAACTCGGGCCGCGGCCGACATTGCAGTATGTCATGGAGCCCCCCGGCTACCAGTTGCATTGGTGGCACGACGGCGCGCTGGTCACGCACCATGCGGTGATTGGGGAATACCCCGGCCCGTATCCCTTCGCCTGAGCCGGATTCTCGATTACAAACACAATGCCATATGTCCGTCATGTTTGCGCTGCACAATGAAAAGGATTTCATTGCTCGCGACACGGGGCGGATCTAACAATTAGATCTACGAGACAGCATGTCATCCATCGTTCTGGATAACCTCACCAAGCAGTACGGCAACGCGGCGGCGATCCACGGCGTCAGCTTCACGGTGCCGGCGGGCAGCTTCACCGTGCTGCTGGGTCCGTCGGGCTGTGGCAAGTCCACCACCTTGCGCATGATCGCCGGGCTGGACACGCCCACCTCGGGCACCATCCACATCGGCGACCGCGACGTCACGCAACTGCCGCCGGCCAAGCGCCGTATTTCCATGGTGTTCCAGTCGTATGCGCTGTTTCCGCACCTGTCGGTGCGCGAGAACATCCTGTTCGGCCTGAAGGTCCGCAAGGAACCGGCGCGCGATTTCGACCGCCGCCTGCAACGCGTGGCCGGGCTGTTGGGCCTGGGCCATCTGCTGGACCGCAAGCCGTCGCAATTGTCGGGCGGCCAGCAACAGCGCGTGGCGCTGGGTCGCGCGGTGATTTCCGAAGCGCCCGTCTGCCTGATGGACGAGCCCCTGTCCAACCTGGATGCCCAGCTGCGCCATGAGATGCGCCGCGAGATCCGCGCGCTGCAGCAGGACCTTGGCATCACGATGGTGTACGTCACGCACGACCAGACCGAAGCCATGAGCATGGCTGACCAGGTGGTGCTGCTGCGCGGCGGCCAGATCGAACAGCACGATACACCGGACGGCCTGTATGCCCGCCCGGCCAGCGAATTCGCGGCGCGCTTCATCGGCACGCCGCCCATGAACCTGATCGGCCTGACGACCCTGCAAGGCGTCACGGTAATCGCCGGCATGCATGGCCCCGCCGTTGCCGGCGCACCCGCCGGCGCGGTCAAGCTGGGCGTGCGGCCCGAGCACATCCGCATCGACGGCGACGGCATCGCCGCCACCGTGGAAAGCGTGGAGTACTTCGGCGCCGATTCCATCGTGGTGTGCCGGGTCGGCGACACCAGCGGCGTGGCCGTGCGCGTGGGCGGGCACCTGCGCGCCCGCGCCGGCGAAGCGCTGCGCTTGTCCTGGCCCACGGAACAACAGCATTTCTTTGCCGCCGATTCGGCGGTCATCAACACCGTCGGGCGCTGAAGACGCCCAATCCACAGGAAAGGAAACGCAATCATGCGACGCATCGTACTGAAGACCCTGGCCGCCAGCCTGGCCGCCGCTTGCCTGTCGCTGCCCGCGCACGCACAGCAAAAGCCCGTTGAAGTGGAGTTCTACTACCCCGTCGCCGTGGGCGGCCCCATCACCAAGATCGTCGACGACATGGTGACGGACTTCCAGAAAGAAAACCCGAACATCAAGATCAAGCCGATCTACGCCGGCTCGTACCAGGATTCGATCGCCAAGGCGTTGACCGCGCTGAAGGGCGGCACTCCGCCGCAGCTGGCCGTGCTGCTGTCCACCGACATGTTCACCCTGATCGACGAAGACGCGATCGTGCCGGTGGACTCGCTGGCCAAGAGCGATGCCGACAAGCAGTGGCTGGGCGGCTTCTACGATGCGTTCATGCAGAACAGCCGCACCGGCGGCCACACCTGGGGCGTGCCGTTCCAGCGTTCGACCATCGTCATGTACTACAACAAGGACCTGTTCAAGGCCGCCGGCCTGGATCCCGAGCGCGCGCCCGCCACCTGGGCCGAGCTGGTCGAGTATGGCAAGAAGCTGACCAAGCAGGACGCCGCCGGCAACACCACGCAATGGGGCATCGAGATCCCGTCGGGCGGCGCATTCGCCTACTGGCTGTTCCAGGCCCTGACCACGCCCAATGGCGCGATCCTGATGAACGAGGCCGGCAACGAGACCTTCCTGGACAAGCCCGCCGTGGTCGAGGCCGCGCAATTCTGGCGCGACCTGTCCGCCAAGCACAAGATCATGCCCACCGGCACGATCGACTGGGGCACCACGCCCAAGGACTTCCTGGAAAAGAAGGCCGCCATCATCTGGACCACCACCGGCAACCTGACCAACATCCGCAAGAACGCCGACTTCCCGTTCGGCGTGGCGATGATGCCGCAGCAAAAGCGCGGCGGCAGCCCGACCGGCGGCGGCAACTTCTACATCTTCAAGAGCGGCACGCCTGAGCAGCAACAGGCTGCGCTGAAGTTCGCGCAGTGGGCCACCACGCCGGAACGCGCGGCCGACTGGAGCATTGCCACCGGCTACGTCGCGGTGACGCCGGCCGCCTGGCAGACCGAGAAGATGAAGAAGTACGCGCAGGAAGTGCCGGCCGCCGCCGTGGCGCGCGACCAGTTGCAGGTCAGCGTGGCCGAGTTCTCGACGCACGAGAACCAGCGCGTCACCAAGACCCTGAACGACGCCCTGCAGGCGGCGCTGACGGGTTCCAAGACGCCGCAGCAAGCGCTGACCGACGCCCAGCGCGAAGCCGACCGCATCCTGCGTTCCTACAAGTAGACCGCCAAGCACGATGAGCCGCTCTTTGAATGCGCTTTATGGCTGGCTGCTGTTGCTGCCAGCCATCGTGCTGCTCGCCGCCTTCACGCATTACCCCGCGTTGGCGACGTTCTGGCACAGCTTCTATTCAACGCCCAAGGGCGCGCGCCCGGCCCGCTTCGTCGGGCTGGACAACTACGCGGTGATGCGCGATGACCCGGTTTTCTGGCAGTCGCTCTGGAACAACCTGTGGTTCGCGCTGGGCACCATCCCGACCTCGATCGGCATCGCGCTGGTCATGGCGCTATGGGTGAACCGCAACCTGAAAGGCCGCGGTTTTCTGCGGATGGCGTACTTCACGCCGACCGTGCTGCCCATGGTGGCCGTGGCCAATATCTGGCTGTTCTTCTACACGCCGCAGTACGGGCTGATCGCGCAGGTGATGCAGCTGTTCGGCTCGCCCGGCCCCAACTGGCTGGGCAATCGCGAAACGGCATTGCCCGCGTTGATGCTGGTGACGGTATGGAAGGAATCCGGCTTTTTCATGATCTTCTACCTGGCCGCGCTGCAAACCGTGTCGCCGTCCCTGCGTGAAGCCGCCATGCTGGAAGGGGCCTCGCGCTGGCAGTATTTCCGGCGCGTGCTTTGGCCGCTGCTGATGCCGACCACGCTGTTCGTGCTGATCAACGCGCTGATCAACGCCTTCCGGCTGGTGGACCACGTGGTGGTCATGACCCGCGGCGGGCCCGACAACGCCAGCACGCTGCTGCTCTACTACATCTACCAGGTGGGCTTCAGCTTCTGGGATACCGCCTACGCCGCGACGCTGACCGTCGTGCTGCTGGTGGTGCTGGCGCTGACGGCGCTGATCAAGTTCCGCTGGCTGGACCGCAGGACGCACTATCAATGAAAGACAAGCTCGATACCCTGGGCGCGTGGGCGCTGGGCCTGTTGTGGATCCTGCCGCTGGCGTACGCCATGTGGGCGGCGTTCCATCCGCCGGCCTATGCCACCCGCTTCGACCTGTTCGCCCCGCTGACGCTGGATAACTTCGCGCGCGCCTGGCAGGCCGCGCCCTTCCCGCGTTACTTCGCCAACACCTTCCTGCTGGTCACGATGGTGCTGGCCGCGCAGCTGGTGCTGTCCACGCTGGCCGGCTATGCCTTCGCGCGTTTCGAGTTCCGCGGCCGCGACTTCGTCTTCATGCTGGTGCTGCTGCAGCTGATGATCATGCCTGACGTGCTGCTGGTGGAAAACTACCGTTCGATGAGCCAGCTGGGCATCCGCGACACGGTGTTCGCCATTGGCCTGCCGTACTTCGCGTCAGCCTTCGGCATCTTCCTGTTGCGCCAGACCTTCAAGACCGTGCCGCGCGAACTGGAAGAAGCCGCGCGCATGGAAGGCGCCAACGCCTTGCAGATCCTGTGGAAGGTGTACGTGCCGCTGGCCAAGCCGATCTACGTGGCCTATGGGCTGGTGTCCGTCAGCCACCACTGGAACAATTTCCTGTGGCCGCTGATCATCACCAATTCCGTGGAATCGCGGCCGTTGACGGTGGGCTTGCAGGTGTTCTCGTCGACCGACCAGGGCATCGACTGGTCGGTGATCACGGCCGCCACGCTGATGTCCGCCGCGCCGCTGCTGATCGCTTTCCTGCTGTTCCAGCGTCAGTTCGTCCAGTCGTTCATGCGGGCGGGCATCCGCTGAGCAGGAGGTCAGTACCCCACGGTCAGGCCGGGCAGGTCTACCGTGATGCGCGGGCGTTCCAGCGCCAGCGCCAGATTCTCGGCGAACTCGCGGGCTTCTTTTTCGTCGGTGGACAGCGTGTCGTAGCCCAGCGCGTCCGCCACGCCCAGCACCTTGTCCAGCAGCAGGACCTTGCCGCTGGGACGCAGGGGTTCGCAGCCCAGGGTTTCCCAGGCGCCGTCGAACCAGTCGCGCGCCTGGTTCTGACGCTGCGGATTGGGTTCGACGTTGGCCGAGAGGTCCAGCGAGCGCCGGGTATCGAAGACGATCGTGATGTCGCTGCGCATAGCAGGGGTTCCTTGAAATGGCGTCAGCCGCAAAAAGACGGCAACACGAGGGTAGGCAAAAACCGCCGGGCAGATTGTCCCGCCGGCGACATTGCCTACCAGCCGCGGGACACTTCCCAGGTAACCTCGGCGCCCGCGGCCTGGGATTGCCGCATCATGTCCAGGAGCGGATAGGCCCGCTCTTTCAGGCCGACCGTGCGCGCCATGGGCGGCACCGGCGCCTTGTCTTCGTCTTCTTCGTCGTCATCGTGGTGGCCCAGGGATTCCTCGATGGCGTGCTCGATGCCCTTGATGCCCGGGCCGAGCTGGTCGACGGTGAACACGCCGCGCTCGGGAATCTTGTCGCCAAAGGACTTGCCCGCCGCCTGCAGCAGGACGCCGGCATGGTCGGTGAGCATCAGGACTTCCGCCACGACCTTGGAATGAAATGTAATCAGCATATTCCGGTCTCCTACATTGAATACCTTCCATACACTACCGCAACGTCCGGGGGATGCCAACTGACCCCCCAGGCGCGGGCCGCCCGGGCAGGGCCCGGCGCCGGTGGCGCCCGCCAAATCACGCTATGATTCAGGAGATTCCCGTGACGGCAGGAGCCGCGGCGGCCGAGAATCCGGCGCTTGGCGCCTGGTCGCGCCCGCCAGGCGCGCCCGCCGCGCCGATGCCGCCCCCAGGCCCCGCCGGGGCGCCCACACGGGCCGCCGGCCCGGCCGCGACCCGTCGCCGCCTTCGTCACTCACCCAGAACTTCTCCAGACGCCCATGCTCCCCGAGCAACAAAAACAACTTATTTCCCTGATCCAGGCCGCCGTTGCGCAGAGCCTGCCCGATGCCCAGGCCAACGTGCTGCTGGAGCGCCCCAAGGTCGCCGCCCACGGCGACGTCGCCACCAACGTGGCCATGCAGCTGGCCAAGCCGGCCAAGCGCAACCCGCGTGAACTGGCCCAGGCCATCGTCGACGCGCTGCTGGCCCAGCCCGGCGCCCGCGAGCTGATCGAAAGCGCCGACATTGCCGGCCCCGGCTTCATCAACCTGCGCGTCACCGCCGCCGCCCGCCAAGCCGTCATCGCGGCCGTGGCCGAACAGGGCGCCACCTTTGGCCGCGCCCCGCGCGCCGGCGAGAAGATCCTGGTGGAATTCGTGTCCGCCAACCCCACCGGCCCGCTGCACGTGGGCCATGCCCGCCAGGCCGCGCTGGGCGACGCCCTGTGCCGCCTGTACGACGCGATCGGCTGGGATGTGACCCGCGAGTTCTATTACAACGACGCCGGCAACCAGATCGAGAACCTGGCGATCAGCGTGCAGGCCCGCGCCCGCGGCCTGACCACCGACTCGCCCGACTGGCCGGCCGACGGCTACAAGGGCGACTACATCGCCGACATCGCCCGCGACTTCCAGGCCGGCAAGACCATCCAGGCCTCGGACGGCGAACCCGTCACCGCGACCGGCAACATCGACAGCCTGGACGACATCCGCGTCTTCGCCGTGGCCTACCTGCGCCGCGAACAAGACCTGGACCTGCAGGCGTTCGGCCTGGTGTTCGACAACTACTACCTGGAAAGCTCGCTCTACACGTCGGGCCGCGTCGAGGCCACCGTCAAGGCGCTGGTCGCCGGCGGCCATACCTATGAAGAGGGCGGCGCGCTGTGGCTGCGCACCACCGAACTGGGCACGGGCGACGACAAAGACCGGGTCATGCGCAAGAGCGAAGGCGGCTACACCTACTTCGTGCCGGACGTGGCCTACCACAAGGCCAAATGGGAACGCGGCTTTCACCGCGCCGTGAACATCCAGGGCAGCGACCACCACGGCACCGTGGCGCGCGTGCGCGCCGGCCTGCAGGCGCTGGAAGAGGGCATTCCCAAGGACTACCCGTCCTACGTGCTGCACAAGATGGTCAAGGTCATGCGCGGCGGGCAAGAGGTCAAGATCTCCAAGCGCGCCGGCAGCTACGTCACGATGCGCGACCTGATCGACTGGGTCGGCCGCGACGCGGTCCGCTACTTCCTGATCCAGCGCCGCGCCGACACGGAATTCGTGTTCGACGTCGACCTGGCGCTGTCCAAGAGCGACGAAAACCCGGTCTATTACATCCAGTACGCCCATGCGCGCATCTGCTCGGTCGTGAACAACGCCGGCATGCCGGCGGCGGACGTGGCGTCGGCTGATGTGTCCCTATTGACCGCCCCGACCGAATTCGCGCTGATGCAGCGCCTGGCCGAATTCCCCCACGTCGTGGCCCTGGCCGCGCAGGAACTGGCCCCGCACCACATCGCCTTCTGGCTGCGTGACTGCGCCTCGGACTTCCACGCCTGGTACAACGCCGAGCGCGTGCTGGTCGACGACGCCGCGCTGAAGCTGGCGCGCCTGCGTCTGGCCTCGACCACGCGCCAGGTGCTGGCCAACGGCCTGGAGCTCCTGGGCGTGTCCGCCCCCGAGCGGATGTAACATCGGTACATGGCGACCAAGCGCAAACCCACCCGCCGTTCCGGCGAAAGCGGCAGCACCCTGTACGGGGCGCTTGCCGGATTGCTCATCGGGCTGATCGTGGCCGCTGTCGTGGCGTTCTACGTCACCAAGGCGCCCGTGCCCTTCGTGGACCGCGCCAGCCGGCAAGGCGACGCAGGCAAGCTGCCCGACCCGCGCCAGGCGCCGGACCCCAACGCCGGCCTGTACGGCCGTGATGGCGCGGCGGGCACGCCGCCCACCGGCCCCACCGCCACGGCGCCCGCGCCGCTGCCGGGGGCTGGCAC
>NZ_LZZT01000001.1 GCF_014170305.1 Achromobacter sp. UMC71 | reverse complement strand
GGCGGGGATTTTTTGTGTTGGGGGGTCAGCGGGTTTCGTGCAGCAGGTCCACGAAGTGGCTGGCGGCGGCGCTCAGGGGGCGGTCTTTGGGGATGATGCTGCCGAAGGCGGTCAGGGATTGTTGGATCTTGTAGGGGATGATGGCCAGCAGGCCGTGGCGGGCATAGCGGCTGGCGACGGATTCGGGGATGACGCCCAGCATGTCGGATTTCATCGCCAGGTTGGTGGTGGTGAGGATCGAGGCGGATTCGATCAGGCCCTTGGGGATCGGGGCATTGTGGGTGTGGAATTCCTGTTCGATCACGTCGCGCATGGGGCTGCCGTGCGGTTGCAGGATCCAGGGGTAGGCTTGCAGGGCTTCGAAGGTGACGCGCTTGCGGCGGGCCAGGGGATGGCCGGTGGCGGCGATGACGCAGAGGGCTTCTTCGCCGATGGGGCGAAAGACGTAGTGGCGCTCCGACAGGGTCAGCATGCGGCCGATGACGACGTCGAGCTTGCCTTCGTTCAGGCGTTCGATCAGCAGGTCGCTGGTGCCGGTGGAGATCTCCACGGCCAAGAGGGGGTAGGTCTGCTTCAGGCGCAGCAGGGCGTCTGTCAGGTGGCCGGGCGAGGCGGCCATGATGCTGCCGATGAAAAGCTTGCCGGCGCTGCCCAGGCGCAGTTCTTCCAGTTCGCGGGCCAGGGACGAGACCGTGCCGCGCATGCCGCGGAAATACCCCATCACGCAGTCGCCGGCGGCGGTCAGGGCCAGGCCGCGGCCCACGCGTTCGAATAGCGGCTGGCCGATGGCCAGTTCCAGCTCGTGCAGCATCTTGCTGGCGGCGGACTGGGTCATGTTCAGCTGGGCGGCGGCGGCGCGCAAGGTGCCGCGTTCTTCTATGGCCAGCAGCAGCACGATCTGGCGCATGCGCAGACGGGCCAGCAGGGCGGGGACGTTCGGGACGCGTTCCATGATTGATCGCCTGGGGTGAACGGTTGGTGCAAAAGTTTCATTTTACGGAAACAACGCTTGTTTCTAAGATGCACCTATAACAAAGCCCGTCATGGGCCAGAAACCCCCAAGGAGACAACCATGAAGATTCGGCTATGCGCCGCTCTGGCGGCGGGGGCCTTGTGCCTGTCCGCTTTCGCAACCGCACAGGCGCAAAGCGCCGATTGGCCGACGCGGCCGCTGCGCCTGCTGGTGGGCTCGGCGCCCGGCGGCGGTACCGATGCGATGGCGCGGGCGGTGGCGGACAAGCTGGGGCCGCTGCTCAAGCAGACGGTGGTGGTGGAGAACAAGCCGGGCGCATCCAATACGCTGGCGGCGGACCTGGCGGCCAAGTCGGCCGACGGGCACACGATGGTGATGGGCGTGTCGACGGCGCACGCGATCGCGCCGCATTTGCTGAAGCTGGGCTACGACAACGACCGCGACCTGACGCCGGTGGTGTTCGTGGGCGCGGTGCCCAATATCCTGGTGGTCAACAACGCGGTGCCGGCCCAGTCGGTGCAGGAGCTGATTGCGCTGCTCAAGCGCAAGCCCGGTGAATACAACTTCGCCAGCAGCGGCTCGGGCAGCACGCAGCATATCGCCGCGGAGTTGTTCAAGGACGCCACCGGGGTGCAGATGACGCACATTCCGTACCGCGGCAGCGGTCCGGCGATGGTGGACCTGATGGGCGGTCAGGTGCAGATCGCCTTCGAGACGGCGTCTTCGGTCATTCCGCACATCAAGAGCGGCAAGGTGCGCGCGCTGGCGGTGCTGAGCGCCAAGCGCAATCCGCAACTGCCCGACGTGCCGACCATGGCAGAGGCCGGCGTGCCGGGCGTGGAAATGAGCGCCTGGTACGGCATCTACATGCCCAGCGCGACGCCCGCCGCTGTGCAGAAGCGGGTGCATGACGCGGTCAACAGCATCCTGCTATTGCCCGATACGCAGGCGCGCCTGCAAGCGATCGGCGCCGATATCAACCCGATGAGCCAGGCGCAGTTCGCGCAGTTCCATCAGGCCGAGAACCAGCGTTACGCCGGCATCATCAAGAAGAACCATATTTCCGTGGAATGAGCAGCAGCATGAATCCCGACATCAAACCCGTCATTGCCCTGACGCTGGGCGACCCCGCCGGCATCGGCCCGGAACTGATCGCGCGTCTGCTGGCCAGGCCCGAGGCGGCGCAGCAGGCCAACATCGTGCTGGTGGGCGACGAATGGCTCTGGCGTGAAGGCCAACGGATCGCCGGCGTGCAGGTGGCCACGCAGGCGGTGGACAGCATCGAGGCGGTGCGCGCGCGGCCGGACACCCGCGTGCCCGCCTGGCTGGGGGTGGACACCGTCAGGCAGCAGGACGTGACCGTGGGCCAGGCTCAGGCGGCGGGTGGCGCGTCGGTGCTGCGGGTGCTGAATGCCTGCATGGACGCGGCGCGTGACGGCCACATCGACGCCATCTGTTTCGCGCCGCTGAACAAGTTCGCGATGAAGCAGGGCGGCCTGCGCCACGACGACGAGCTCCACCACTTTGCGCAGTACCTCGGGGTGACGGGCTACTTCTGCGAATTCAACACGCTGGGCGATTTGTGGACCTCGCGGGTGTCCTCGCACATTCCGCTCAAGAACGCAGCCGCGGCGTTGAGCATCGATGGCATCAAGGCCGCAACCCGGCTGATCTACCAGTCGCTGCAGGCCAACGGCGTGGCCGAGCCGCGCGTGGCGGTGGCGGCCTTCAATCCGCATGGCGGCGACGGCGGCACGTGCGGGCGCGAAGAGGTGGACATCATCGCGCCCGCGGTGCACCAACTGAACCAGGAAGGGCTGCCGGTGCAAGGGCCGTTTCCGGCAGACACGATCTTCCTGAAGGCGCAGGCGGGCGAGTTCCAGGCCATCGTCACGATGTACCACGACCAGGGCCAGATTGCGATCAAACTGCTGGGATTTTCGCGCGGGGTGACAGTGCAGGGCGGCCTGCCCATCCCGATCACCACGCCGGCCCATGGCACGGCGTACGACATTGCCGGCCAGGGGCGCGCCAATGTGGACGCCACCTGGCAGGCCTTTCGCATCGCTTGCCGCATGGGCCTGTCGCACCGCGGCGCGCGCGCGGCGGCGGCCTGATCCGCCCGTCCTCGCTTTTCACCCGAATCGTTCGACCTTTTTCGCAGGAACCCGACATGAAGATCAAATCCGTCCGCGCTCGCGTCTACGAATGGACCGGCAAAACCGTGCCGCCGCAAGGCAACTTCTGCTCCAACGCCATGGACCTGCTGTATTCGCCGCAGGAAACCATGAGCACCTTCCGCTTTCACGGCTGGACGGTGGTCGAGATCGAGACGGACGACGGCATCGTGGGGCTGGGCAACGTGGCGCTGGCGCCGCGCATCGCCAAGGCCATTATCGACCAGTACCTGGCGCCGCTGGTCGTGGGCCACGACCCCTGGGACTATGAATACCTGTGGCAGCGCATGTACCGCGCCACGCACGCCTGGGGCCGCAAGGGCGTGACCATGGCCGCCATCTCGGGCGTGGACCTGGCCATCTGGGACATCCTGGGCAAGTCGGTGAACAAGCCGGTTTTCAAACTGCTGGGCGGACGCACCAAGGAGAAGATCCCGGTCTATTACTCCAAGCTGTACCGCGGCGACCTGAGGGCGATGCAGGAAGAAGCGCAGACCTATCTGGACCAGGGCTTCAAGGCCTTCAAAATGCGTTTCGGCTATGGCCCGGCGCACCTGCAGCATGGCGTGTCCGAGAACCTGAAGTCGGTCGAGGCGGTGCGCGAAGTGATCGGCTACGACACTGACCTGATGCTGGAATGCTATATGGGCTGGAACCTGGAATACGCCAAGCGCATGCTGCCCAAGCTGGAAAAGTTTGAGCCGCGTTGGCTGGAAGAGCCAGTGATTGCCGATGACATCGACGGCTATGCCGAATTGAACCAGCTGACCTCCATTCCCATCTCGGGCGGCGAGCACGAGTTTTCGCTGTACGGTTTCAAGCAGCTGCTGGACCGCAAGGCGGTGTCGGTGGTGCAGTACGACACGAACCGGGTCGGCGGCATCACCGCGGCGCACAAGATCAATGCGCTGTGCGAGGCCTACAGCGTGCCGGTGATTCCGCATGCGGGGCAGATGCACAACTACCACTTGACGATGAGCACGCTGGCCTCGCCCATGAGCGAGTACTTTCCGATGTTTGATGTGGAGGTTGGCAACGAGCTGTTCTATTACATTTTCGATGGCGAGCCGGTGGCCCGCGAAGGGTTCATCGACCTGGACGACAACAAGCCGGGCCTGGGCCTGACGCTCAAGACCGACTACCTGAAAGACTTCAACATCATCGAGTGAGCGCCATGACGACGACAACGACGGCAGCCACCCTGGCACCGGCATCGGCCGGTACGGGCCGCAAGCCGCGCTACCGCGGCATCTTCCCGGTGGTGCCCACGATCTTCACCGAGTCCGGCGACCTGGACCTGCCCGGCCAGAAGCGGGCCGTGGATTTCATGATCGATTCCGGCGTGGACGGCCTATGCATCCTGGCCAACTTCTCCGAGCAGTTCTCGCTGTCGGACGACGAGCGCGAGACGCTTACGCGCACGCTGCTGCAACACGTGGCCGGCCGCGTGCCGGTCATCGTCACCACCACGCATTACGGCACCCGCGTCTGCGCGGCCCGCAGCCGCCGCGCGCAGGACCAGGGCGCGGCCATGGTGATGATCATGCCGCCTTATCATGGCGCCACAATCCGCGTGTCCGAAGAACAGGTCGCGGGATTCTTCCAGCAGGTCTCGGACGCGCTGGACATCCCCATCATGATCCAGGACGCCCCGGTCAGCGGCACGCCGTTGCCGGCCGCGCTGCTGGCTCGCATGGCGCGCGACATCGAGCAGGTGTCGTACTTCAAGATCGAGACCCCCGGCGCCGCCAGCAAGCTGCGCGACCTGATCGCGCTGGGCGGCGCGGCGGTGGAAGGGCCGTGGGACGGCGAAGAGGCGATCACGCTGTTACCCGACCTGGACGCCGGCGCGACGGGTTCGATGACGGGCGGCGGCTTCGCCGACGGTATCCGCCCCATCATCCAGGCCCACCGCGAAGGCCGCGCCGACGAGGCCTACCGCCTGTACGAGCGCTGGCTACCGCTGATCAACTACGAGAACCGCCAGGGCGGCATCCTGACCGCCAAGGCCTTGATGAAGGCGGGCGGCATCATCGCTTGCGATGCGCCGCGCCATCCATTTCCGGCGATGCGGCCGGAAGTGCGGCAGGGGCTGCTGGACGTGGCGCGGCGGCTGGATCCGCTGGTGCTGCGCTGGGGGCGCTAAGGCAGTTTCCACCAGCAGCCCTGGGACGCATCGATAGCCAGCATCGTAATGGATGCGTCTGAGGGCCTCGTCGCTCGCGTCAAGGCACCAACGACAAACCGATGCGGAACTGCGATTCGTTGCGCTGGTTATAGCCCAGCAGCGTTTCGCCGTAGCCGTTGAAGTACTGCAGGTGCAGGTAGCCGTTCATGTTCAGCCAGGTGCGCTGCAGCGGCCACGCAAAGTCCAGCTGGGTGGTGCGGCGGCGCTGATCGCCCTGGCGGTACATGGCCGACACGACCGCGCCGTTGTCCTGCGCCCAGCGCAGGTTCCAGTCGACCCGGCCGGCGTAGTCGGCGTAGTCCGAGTTTTCGCTGGCTACGCCGAAATAGGCTTTGACCTTGGGCGCGAAGGTCAGCGTGCTGCCGCCGTCGAAGCGGTAGTTGAACTGCGGCTGGATATAGGCGTTGTTGACCGAGCGGGAATCCTCGCCGGCCTTGCCGTTGGAGTTGTGTTCGACCCCGGTGTTCAGCCCCAAGCGCCAGCTCTGGTTTTGCGACTGCCACATGTTGTCCGACAGCCAGAACAGGCTGGGGTTGAAGGTGGTGTCGATGAAGGGCATGGAATCGCCCTGCAGGTCCCACAGCGAAGTCTGGGTGTAGCCCAGGTAGAAATTCTCGCCCCAGGTGGCCGGGCGGTTGCCGGACGGGCTGAACAGGCGGTACTTGGCGCTGATCTGGAAGCGCGCGGTGGTCTGGCCGCGGGTGCCGATGTCGAAGTACACCGGCTTGTATTCCGAGATCGCGCTGCGGAAATGGTCGAAGGCCGATTGCTGGTAGGTCGATACGGCCACCGCGTCCGGCGCCGGACCGCCTTCGGGCGATGCGCCGGCTGCGGCCACCACAGCCGGCGGCACGGGCTGGCCGGTGCGCGCGTCGACCACGGGGCCTTGCGCGGGCGTGCTGGCCAGGGTGCCGCTGTCGCGGCCGGTGGCATCGAGCGCCATCATTGCCGGCTGGCCTTCGATGGCAATGGCCTGCAGGCCGCGGGCCGTGGCGGGCACTTCCGCCGTCCAGGCCATCCGCGCGAAATTGTTGACCGGCACGCTGTAGCTGGCCTTGCCGCCTTGCAGCTTGGCCAGGCTGCGCACGATCTGGCCGTCCTGGCCGCGCCATTGCAGTACCAGTTCGGGCGGTGCTTCCCAGGTGGCGCGCGCGTTGCCTTCGTTGAAATACACCGCTTCGATGGTGACCGTATCGCCAGGCGCGGCGGACGGCCGGTCCAGCCGGTACGACACGCCGGCGGCGGCGGTGCCGGCCAGGCCCAGTGCCAGGGCGGCGGTCAGGGTGCGCAGGGAAAGGGCGATGCGTCGGGGCGTAGACATGAGAAGCCGGGTGGATTTGTGACGAAGAAATGTAGCATCCACCCGGGCAACATTTTGTAAGTTTATTCGCCGAACTTGATGCCTTGCGCCAGCGGCAGGTTGCGCGAGTAGTTGATGGTGTTGGTGGCGCGGCGCATGTAGTTGCGCCAGGCGTCCGAACCCGACTCGCGGCCGCCGCCGGTTTCCTTCTCGCCGCCGAACGCGCCGCCGATCTCGGCGCCCGACGTGCCGATGTTGACGTTGGCGATGCCGCAGTCGGAACCCGAGGCCGACAGGAAGGTCTCGGCTTCGCGCAGGTCGTTCGTGAAGATGGCCGACGACAGGCCTTGCGGCACGCCGTTCTGCAGCGCCAGCGCCTGGCTGAAGTCGGTGTAGCGCATCACGTACAGGATGGGCGCGAAGGTTTCGTGGCAGACCACGTCCGTCTGGCCGGGCATTTCGGCGATGGCGGGGCGCACGTACCAGGCGTCCGGGTACTGGTCGGCCAGCACGCGTTCGCCGCCGGTGACCTTGCCGCCCTGTTCGGCGGCGGCCTTGAGCGACGCCTGCATCGCGTCGAACGAGGCGCGGTCGATCAGCGGGCCGACCAGGTTCTTGCTGTCCAGCGGATTGCCGATGGGTGCGCTGGCGTAGGCCTTGTGCAGGCGCTGCAGCAGGTCGTTGGCGACGCTTTCGTGCACGATCAGTCGGCGGGTGGTGGTGCAGCGCTGGCCGGCGGTGCCGATGGCGCCGAACACGATGCCGCGCGCGGCCATGTCCAGGTCGGCGGTGGGGCCGACGATGATGGCGTTGTTGCCACCCAGTTCCAGCAGCACGCGGCCAAAGCGCTGGGCCACGCGCGGGCCGACCTGGCGGCCCATGCGGGTCGAGCCGGTGGCCGACACCAGCGCCACGGCGTGCGAGTCCACCAGCGCTTCGCCGACGTCACGGCCGCCGATCAGCACTTCGGACAGGCCGGCCGGCGCATCGCCGAAGCGTTGCGCGGCCTGGGCGAACAGGGCCTGGCAGGCCAGCGCGGTCAGCGGCGTTTTCTCCGACGGCTTCCAGACCACGGCGTTGCCGCAGACCAGCGCCAGCGCTGCGTTCCAGGACCACACGGCCACCGGGAAGTTGAACGCGCTGATCACGCCCACCACGCCCAGCGGATGCCAGGTTTCCATCATGCGGTGGCCGGGACGCTCGGACGCGATGGTCAGGCCGTAGAGCTGGCGCGACAGGCCGACGGCGAAGTCGCAGATGTCGATCATTTCCTGGACCTCGCCTTCGCCTTCGGCCAGGATCTTGCCGGCTTCCAGGCTGACCAGGCGGCCCAGCGCATGCTTGTGCTGGCGCAGCGTTTCGCCCAACAGGCGCAGCAATTCCCCCCGGCGCGGCGCCGGCACGTCGCGCCAGGCCAGGCTGGCCTGACGCGCGCGGGTGATGGCCGCATGCGCCTGCGCCACGGTGTGCTCGTGAACCTGAGCCAGTTCGGTGCCGTCGATCGGGCTGCGGGCGACCAGCGTGCCGCCGGTCAGGGCGTCGGGGTTCAGGCCCAGGGCGCGCAGGATGTCGTGGGGAGTGTCCATACCGGTTCCTCGGAGATTGCCGGCGAAGGAATGCCTTCGCTTAAGGGTTATGCCTAAGTGGCGATTCTGGAAATAAATTTACTATACGAAACTCCAGCGCGAATTGCGAAACCTTTTTTTGAAGGCCATGCTCGTGTCAGAACCTTTGCTGCTAGTCCAGGGGGTCACCAAGACCTACCAGCGCGACGGCCAGCCGGACCACCTGGCGCTGGCGGGCATCGATTGCCAGCTGAACCGCGGCGAGGTGCTGGTGGTGGTGGGGCCGTCGGGCTCGGGCAAGAGCACCTTCCTGCGTACCTTGAACGGGCTGGAACGCATCGACGGCGGCACCATCCGCGTCGATGGCGTGTCGTTGACCGACCCGGCCACCGACGTCAACCGCTGGCGCACCAACGTGGGCATGGTGTTCCAGCACTTCAACCTGTTCCAGCACCGCACCGCGCTGGACAACGTAGCGCTGCCGCAGCGCGTGGTGCGAGGCCGCGACCGCGCGCAAGCCGAACGCTACGCCCGCGAGCTGCTCGACCGCGTCGGCATGGGCGAGTACGGCGCCCGCTACCCCAGCCAATTGTCCGGCGGCCAGCAGCAGCGCGTGGCCATTGCCCGCGCCCTGGCCATGGACCCCAAGCTGATGCTGTTCGACGAGGCCACCTCGGCGCTCGATCCCGAAACCGTCGGCGGCATTCTTGAGCTGATGCGCGCGCTGGCGCGCGACGGCATGACCATGGCGGTCGTTACCCACGAAATGGGCTTTGCGCGGGACGTGGGCGACCGCGCCCTGTTCATGGATGCCGGCCGCATCATCGAATCCGGCACTCCCGACGAGGTTTTCTGTCACCCCAAGGAATCCCGCACCCGCGCCTTCCTGGAAAAGATTCTGTAGTTCCCGCAGCACGTAGTACGCAGCACAGGCAGCAACCAGGTCCCGACGGTGCTTCTGGCGCGCGGCGCCTGGCAGTACCCAGGGCCGGCCCGGCCTCTCCGGGCGCCGCCGGCATCAGGCGTTTGCCCGGAACGACATACGTCCATTCTTATCTTGAAGGGGAAGCAAATGCTGAAAATCAAACAATGGCTGGGAGCCGCGGGCCTTGCCGTGGCGGCCGCCTCGGTGGCGCTGCCGGCCCAGGCCGACGAGCTGGGAGACATCATCAAGCGCGGCGAATTGCGGGTGGCGGTGCAGACCTCGGGGCCGCTGATGAGCTTCATGGACAAGAGCGGCAAGCGCACCGGCCTGGCGGTGGAAGTGGCCCAGCGCATGGCCGACGACCTGGGCGTCAAGCTGGTGCTGCAGGACTATGAATGGAAGGGCCTGATCCCGGCGTTGCTGTCGGGCAAGGCCGATATGGTGGCCGCCGACATGACGCCGACCCCGCAACGCGCCGCCCAGGTGCT
Organism: Achromobacter sp. UMC71; assembly: GCF_014170305.1. Classification (GTDB taxonomy): domain Bacteria; phylum Pseudomonadota; class Gammaproteobacteria; order Burkholderiales; family Burkholderiaceae_B; genus Achromobacter. The sequence continues at coordinate 30,871 of NZ_LZZT01000001.1, read as the reverse complement.
GTTCTCGGCGCCCATGTTCTACGCCGACACCGTGGCCGTGGTGCCCAAGGACTCGCCCTATAAGTCGTACAGCGAGCTCGACAAGGCCGGCGTGACTGTCGGCGTGTTGGGCGCCAGCACCTATGCCGAAGTCGGCAAGAAGATGCTGCCCAAGGCCACCCTGAAGGAATTCTCGGGCGGCAGCGCCCCGGTCGGCCAGGCCCTGTCCAGCGGCCGTCTGGACGCCGGCATCATGTCGCTCTCCACCGCCAACCAGTTCCTGGTCGACTTCGGCAACCTGCGCGTGCTGGACGGCATCATGGTGCGCGAGCCCCTGGCCTTTGCCGTCGGCCCCAACGCCTTCCGCCTGAAGTTCTGGCTCGACAACTGGCAGACGCTCAAGACGGCCGACAACACGCTGCCGGAACAGGTCAAGTACTGGTATTCCACCGACTGGAAGAAAGAGCACTGATCGCCTCCCGATAACCGGCCGCGGCAACGGGTCTTCGGACCCGCGTCCGGCCACCTAGCGTTGACAGGCTCTAGCCCATGGATTGGTTGATCGACTACTACAACTGGCGCATCGTCAGCCAGTACACGGGCCAGTTCGCCACCGGCTTGGCCAACACCCTGATTGCGGCGGGCGCCAGCCTGGTGCTGTCGGTGCTGGCCGGCATACCGCTGGCGCTGGCCCATATGTCGCCGCGCGCCGCGGTCTGGCGCCCGGTGGCGGGCTATGTGCAGTTCATCCGTTCCACGCCGCTGCTGGTGCAGATCTACCTGGTGTATTACGCGGTGCCCATGCTGATCCCCGGCGCCAAGGGCTGGAGCGAAATGGTGCTGGGCATCCTGGCCATGACGCTGCACCACGCGGCCTACATGAGCGAGATCATCCGCGTCGGCATCGAATCCGTGCCGCGCGGCCAGATCGAAGGCGCCAAGGCCTGCGGCATGAATTACCACCAGCGGCTGCGCTATGTCGTGTTGCCGCAGGCCTTCGTCAACACGCTGCCGCCGCTGCTGGGGCAGACCGCGGTGCTGATCAAGGACACCTCGCTGCTGTCGCTGATCACCGTGTTCGAACTGGTGGCCGCGGGGGTGCAGATGAACAGCGACCGCATCGTGCCCAACGAGAGTTTCCTCACCATCGCCACCGGCTATCTGCTGATCTACGGCGTGATGCTGCTGTTGTCGCGAGGCGTGAGCCTTTGGCTGGCGGGTCCCGCCTGGAACGCGAGGTAAGCATGCTGGATTCTTATCTGTCCACCGCCGGCGTCGTGCTGCCTTTCCTGCTCAAGGGCTTCTGGGAGACGCTGAAGATCTCGTTCGTGGCCATCATCGCCGGTTCGCTGCTGGGCTTTGTGATCGGCGTGATCCGCAGCTACCGCATCCGCGGCGTGCACCAGTTGCTGGGGCTGTACATTCATGTGCTGCGCGGCACGCCGTTCCTGGTGCAGCTCTATATCTTCTATTTCGTGCTGCCCAGCTCCGGCATCGAGATGCTGCATTGGGACTCGGGCACGGCGGCGTTCGTGTCGCTGTCGGTCTACACGTCCTGCTATGTGGCTGAGATCGTCATGGGCGCGATCCAGTCGGTGCCGCGCGGCCAGACCGAAGGCGCCATGACGCTGGGCCTGCGGCCCTTGCAGATCCTGCGGCTGGTGATCCTGCCGCAGGCCATGCGCCTGATCGTGCAGCCCATGAGCGGCGTCTACGTCATGCTGATCAAAAGCACCGCCATCCTGTCGGTGGTGGGCATCACCGAACTGACGCGCCAGGGCGAGGTGTTCATCATCACCTTTCCGGCCAAGTCGCTGTTCATCTACGGCATGATCGCCGCCATCTATTTCCTGTATTGCTACCCGCTGCTGCGCCTGGCCAATTGGCTGGAAAAACGCCTGACCGGCGGCCTGCAGGGCGCTGGGCTGAACTGATCCTGGACCATGGCCACCGAGTACATCGATACCTACTACAAGCGCACGCTGAGCGATGCGCAAACCTATTTCGCGCCGCTGGCCGGCACGGCCGACGCCGACATCTGCGTGGTGGGCGGCGGCCTGGCCGGCTTGTCCACCGCGCTGGAACTGGCTCGCCGCGGCCGCAGCGTCACGTTGCTGGAGGGCCGCCGCATCGCCTGGGGCGCCTCGGGCCGCAACGGCGGGTCGGTCTCGCCCGCGTTCTCGGCCGGCGCCGATGCCATCCGCAAGCACGTCGACGAAGACCACTACCGCCAGCTGTACCGGCTATCGATGGAAGGCGTCGAGATCATCCGCGACAACATCCGCGACCTGCGCATCGCCGACGCCCACAAGGTCGACGGCCGCCTGCGCGTGGTGCGCTACGAGGCCACCGACGCGCTGCGGCGCCATTGCGAAGACCAGTGGCGCGACTTCGGCCGCGATGTGCGCTTGCTCTCTCGCGCCGAAGTGCGCGAACGGCTGGTGTCCGACGTCTACTTCCAGGGCATCGAAGACCTGGCGTCGTTTCACTTCCATCCGCTGAACTACGCCCGCGCCCTGGCCCGCGAATGCGCGCGGCTGGGCGTGACGATCCACGAAGACTCGCCCGTGACCGAGGCGAAGCTGGATGGCCCGGTCAAGCGGCTCAAGACCGCCGCCGGGCAGGTCAACGCGCGCACCGTGGTGCTGGCAACGGGGGGCTACACCGGCGACGCCGTGCCGGCGCTGCGCCGGGCCATGCTGCCCATCGCCACCTACATCATGCTGACCGAACCGCTGGGCGACCGGGTGCAGGACGCCATCCGCACCACCGCGGCCATCGGCGACGACCGCCGCGCCGGCAACTATTACCGGGTGCTCGATGGCGGGCGCATCGGCTGGGGCAGTAGAATCACCACCCGTGTCGATGATCCGCCGGATCTGGCCGAGTCCCTGCGCCGCGAATTGCTGTCCGTCTACCCCCAATTGCAAGGGGTGCGAGTCGAAACCGCGTGGTCCGGGCGCATGGCCTACGCGCGGCATCTGATGCCGCAGATCGGCCGGCTGGCCCCCGAGGTCTGGTATTGCACGGCTTTCGGCGGCCATGGCATGAACACCACCGCCATCGGCGGCCGGGTCGTGGCCGAAGGGATCGCCGGCGACAGCCGGCGCTACCAGTTGTTCGCGCCGTTCGGGCTGGCCTGGAACGGCGGCGGATTCGGCACGGCGGCGGTTCAACTCACATATTGGTCTTACCAGGCGCGCGATTGGTGGCGGGAGCGGCAGTCGCGCGCATGACAGGGTGTACAGATGCAAGGCAACAAACAGAGCGTGTTGGCACAACGGCTGCGAGCCCTGCGCCAGGCGCGGGAGTGGACCCTGAAGCAGGCGGCGCAAGCCACCGGCGTGTCCGCGTCCACGCTCTCGAAAATCGAGAACAGCCTGCTGTCGCCCACTTATGACAACCTGATCAAGATCGCGGCAGGCCTGGACCTGGACGTGGCCGAGCTTTTCACCACGTCGGACGCCCACATGGGCACCGGCCGCCGCAGCCTGTCCCGCCAGGGCGAGGGCCGCCAGTACGAAACCCCGTACTACGACCACCGCCTGCTCTGCACCGCGCTGTCGCACAAGCGCATGATGCCGTTCCACACCCGGGTAAAAGCCCGCTCATTCGACGAGTTCCAGGACTGGAGCCGCCATCACGGCGAGGAATTCGTCTACGTGCTGGAAGGCGAGGTCGAACTCTATACCGAGTTCTACGAACCGGCGCGTCTGAAGGCGGGCGAGAGCTTCTATATCGACAGCCGCATGGGCCACCGGGTGATCAGCCTGAGCAAAAAAGACGCGCTGGTGCTGTGGGTGTCCACGCACGCGGACATCGGCGAGGAATAATCGACGAGGAATCGTGCGCGGCCCACCGCAAGGCCGCAACAGGGTAAAATGCTGCGCCCGGACCGGTTCCGGGCGTTCAAACAACACGCGGCAGTAGCTCAGCTGGATAGAGCACGGGCCTTCTAAGCCCGGGGTCGGGGGTTCGAGCCCCTCCTGCCGCGCCAGCTATTCGCTGCGCCTTTCGCGTCAATCGAAAACGCCAACAAGTACATCCGCGACGATAGCCGTAGCCACGGCGACAAGGATGAGATCCGAGCCGGCGATTCTCCACTCATAGCCCGGATAGGCAGGCAGGCGTGCCAGCATCGGGCCGGGAACCGCCTTTTTTGCGATTCCTGGGGGCAGGGGCTTGCCGCGAGCCAGATTCTTGCGGATGCCAGGGGGCAGTGATCCGTAGCCAGACAGGCCGTACTCGCTGGCGTAGGACCTGGCCGTGGAAATCGTGATGCCCGCGTGGCGAAGCGTTACGTTTACGTCGCCGGAATCGCTCCCTTTCTCTTTGGACGATGCGCTGTTGCCGCCATGGCCCTTGCCTGAGTTGTTGCCTTTGCCGTTGTTCCCTTGACCTTGGCCCGCATTGTCTGGCTTGCCTTTGCCTTCCGGGGGGGCTGCCAGGGCGTTGCCAACCAGGCACATACAGCAGATGGCGGCAGTGACGAATCGTTTGGCTTTGGGGACGTTCATGGCGGGCTCCTAGCAGCCGGAAAACCGGGGTGATCCGATTCTAGGGGCGGCTAGTCTTTTGGTGCAGCGGGTAAGTTGATAAAGATGTAATCCGTCACTGAAACCAGGCTGTCAGGGCCAGGTTGAAGAGTAGGGTGGCAGCCATCACGCCCGCGATGCCACAGGCGAAATAGAGGGTGGCAAAGCGCCGAGCCGATCGGTGGTCGCGTCCGGCGGTGCGCTTGAACAGCCCGTGCCGCAGGTGCCAGCAGGGGATAGGCGCTACGAGGGCGGTGACGAGCAGCACGAGCCAGATGGACGACGGGCAGATGCCCCAGCGGCAGATCAGGGCGCGGCAAGACCATACCCAGACCAGATGCACGGCCAGCTCGCAAGCGAGCGTGATGCACGCGTAAAAGAAAAGCCAGCGCCAGGGGCGGGCTTTGGGCAGGGAGTGAAGACGCATGGCGGGGGGACGGCAGAGGGTTACGCAGCGGCGAAAGTGCTGGCGTCCAGGAGAGCGGGGGCGTTCGATGAAGGCCGCCTGGGCAAGCCTCTATAGCTTGCCCGCCGGACAGGTGTCCGGGTATTGGAACTTTCTGAATCTTCTGGCGAAAAACGTCAGAGCAGGCGCAGGTCGCGCAGGGCGGCGTGCAGTTCGGAGTCGTTCTTGACGCCCAGCTTGCGCATGGCCGACACCTTGTGCGCGCTGGCGGTCTTGACGGTGCGGTTGACCTTGAGCGCCACCTCGGTCATGGACATGCCCGCTGCGAACAGGCGCAGGACCTCCAGCTCGCGCCCGCTCAGGGCGCCGCCGGCCGCTGCGTGGCGGCTTTCGTCCAGCAGCGATTGCATGGTGGGCGATCGGTAGGTCAGGCCGCCTCGCAGGCTTTGCAGCGCGATGGAGATATGGTTCAGGGGGTCGCGCTTGCTGACCAGCGCGGCAACGCCGCTGTTCATGATCACGCGGATGACCGCGGCATTGTCCAGCATGGTCAGCACGATGATCTTCAGGTCGGGATACTGGCGCTGGATCTGGCGCAGCAGCGACAGACCGTCCGCGGCGTCTTCGCGCGGCAGGGAATAGTCTGCGATCAGGACATCGCAGGCGGTGGTGGCCAACAGACCGTGAAGATCGGCGATGGTCGAGGCGCGCCCCACCATTTGGGTGTTGGGCTGGTCATTGACGATCTGTTCGATGCCGGCAAGGATGAGGGGGTGGTCGTCAATGGCAATGACTCGCATGATATGCAGGCCTTTCAGGGGATGTGGTCCGACGATATTATGCCGCTCGCTGGGCCTGAATCGGCTTGTTCCCGCATTTTTGCCATGATCTGCCGGCATTCGGCGATGAAGGCGGCGCCGATTGCCTCCCGGCCAGCGGCGTCCGCCATGCGGATGGCGCCCGAAAACCTGGCTACGCACTCGATCAGGCCAAGGTGCTGGACCGCGTGCGTGGACCCCTTTGCGCGGTGGATCCAGTCGTGCAGTTTGCCGTCATGGTTCAGGGGGAGCAGGGCGGCAAGGTCTTCCAGATCCTGGCTGAACAGGTCCAGGAAGGTGGCGACGAATTGCCTGGCCTTCTCGGGGGTGCCGAACACCGTCACCAGGTTGTCGAGATATTCACTGGAGGGCGAAACGGCGGGCTCCTGGGACGGCGCCGCGGGGGCGTGGGGGGAGGCCTCGGCAGCGGTTTGCACAAGGGTTTCGGGGGGGCCGAGCAGCGCGGCGCGCAGCGTATTCAGTTCCACGGGCTTGACCAGCAGGCCCAGCATGCCGGATTCCAGGCAGCGGCGGTGGGCGGTGGCGGTGCCGTCCGCCGAATAGCCGATAATGGGCGGCTTGCGCAGCCCGCGGGCGGCGGCGCCTGCCGCGATTTCGAGGGCCAGGGTGTAGCCATCCATGCCGGGCATGGTGCAGTCCGTGATGACGGCGGCGATGCCGCCGGCGCCATGATCGTGCTTCCAGGCATGGTGCAGCGCGTCCAGGGCTTGCGGGCCCGACGACGCCGAAATCACCTGCAGGCCCAGCAGGCGCAGCTGTGTTTCCAGCAGCATCCGGTTGGACGGGTGATCATCCACGATCAGCACCGTGCTGGTGGCCGGCAGGCCCAATGCCGGGAATTGTTCCACGGTACCCGATTCGGGCGCGGCGGGAACGGACCAGGTGTTGCCATGGCGCATGGGCAGGGTCACGGTGACGGTGGTGCCTTGGCCTTCGGTGCTTTGCAGGGAGATCTCTCCGCCGAAGAGCGCGGCCAGCTTCTTGCTGATGGCCAGCCCCATGCCGGTGCCGCCATAGCGTTCGTAGGTGCTGGCGGTGGCTTGCTGGAATGGGCTGAACAGTTGCGGCACGACGTCGGCCGCGATGCCGATGCCGGTATCCTGCACGGCGATGTGCACGACACACCAGTCCTTGCCTTGCCTGCCCAGGCTGGCGGTGACCGTCACCTCCCCTTCCGGGGTGAATTTGATCGCGTTGGCGACCAGGTTGTTGACGATCTGCCGCAGGCGGCCTGCGTCGAACACCAATTCGGTGGGCACGTCGGGGGCGACCCGCGTGGTCAGGCTGATGTGCTTGGCCTCGGCCGAGCGGTCGAATGCGGCGACCCAGCGGGGCAGGGTCTCGGTCAGGTCGTTGGACGAAAAATGCAGCGATACTTCGCCAGCCTCGATCTTGGAGTAATGCAGGATGTCATTGAGCAACAGCAGCAGCGCGGTGGCCGAATCGTAGGCCAGCGCTGCCTGCCGCTGGGCAGGCAGCGAGACGTCGCCGGCCTTGCCTTCCTTGAGGAGTTCCAGCGCGCCGACCACGATATTCATCGGCGTGCGGATCTCGTGGCTGATGGTCGCCAGGAACAGCATCTTCGCGCGATTGGCTGCATCGGCGTGCTGGATGGCCAGTTGCAGCGAGCGTTCGGTCGCTTTCAGTTCAGTCAGGTCGACCCAGCCGCCGAGCAAGGCCTGGATTTCGCCATCGGCAGCCAATAGCGGCACCACCCAATGTTGACCGGTAAGCTCGCGCCCGCCCAGGGTCAGGGTCATTTCGGCGAAGTAGGGCTGGCGGGTGGCTTTGACCTCATCGTAGGCCTGCCGGATTTTCTGGCGGCTTTCGTCGTCCAGCGTGGCGATGCCTTCGAGGGTCAGGTTCATGTCCACGATGGGATCCTTGACCAGCTTCTCGAAGGCCTCGTTGCAGGCGATCATGACGCCGTCCGGATTCCAGACGTACATGGGGTTGGGATTGGCATCCAGCATCTGACGCTTGAGCGTCAGGCGTTCCTGCATGAGGCGGTCGTTGCGGCGCCGGTTCATGAACCGTACGAGCAGGATGAGCAGCCACGCAGCGACCAGCACGGCGGCAATGCTGCCCGCAATGATCAGGCCGCGTATCAGCGGCCCGCGGGCGGCCCAGCGAAATTCCAGCTGCTCGGAGTATTGCCACTGCCCGATGATGAATTCCATCTGATCGTCGGTGATGGCGTCGAGCACCTTGTCGATGATCGAGGCCAGCAGCGGGGCGCGGTCGGAGACCGGGTAGACGAAGGGGACCATGTCCGGCTTGGCGATGCCCGTGATCAGCAACTGGCCTTGATAGAAGCGGGTGATCAGGTATTCAGCGGACGGATAGAGCAGAACGGTCGCGTCGGCCTCGCCAGTGGCGACCGCGTTCAGCGCAGCCAGGCCGGTCGATACGGGGACGACAACCGGGGATCGGCCGGAAGAGGACGATGCAAGTAGCGACTTGAGCGGGGATGCGGCAACCAGGGCTACGCGCAGGGGCGCCAGTTCCGAGAAGTCTCTGGGCCGGGGGCCGTCTGGTCGTGAAATCAGGGCGTAGGTCGTGCGCAGGATGGGCCGGCTCGTCAACAGACCGGAGAAATCCGGATAGTTGCCCTGCATGGTGCTGGCCATGTCCGCTTGCCCTGCGCGCACGGCGTTGAGCTGGTCCAGCGCCGAATCATAGAATTCGTGCGTGAAGACCAGCCCGGTCTGGGCGGAGATCAGATCCAGCACCGAACTGGAAATGCCCGCGGCCCGGCCGAAACTGTCGCGGAAGGTGAAGGGAATCACCAGCGCGGAAGCCGCGACCGATACCTTCGGGTGGTCCTTGATCCATTGCAGCTCGGCGTCGGTGAAGTTGACTTTGCCGTCCAGCCGGCCCTGCTCGGCCAGTACCCAGCGCCGCTGCAGCGTGGCCTGGGCCCGCGGCGGAACGGTGCCCAGGGCCTCGTCGAAGACGCGCAGCAGATCGGCGCGCTGCGGATTGAAGACAAAATGGTATTGCGTGCGCAGGCCCGTGGTGGAGGGGCGCGCTTTGAGCATGTAGAACAGGATGGCGTTGTTGTAGGCCGAGATCGAGACGGTGTCTCCCAGGAACGCCACGTCCTTGTGGGTGGCGACGCGCTCCAGGCCTTCGTAGTAGCTGTCCACGGCTTGCAGTGGCACGTCGGGGAGGCGCCCTTGCACCGCGCTGGTGTCCAGCTCGGTGCGCAGGTATCCGAGCGTTCCCTTGCCCAGCGCATTGGTGTTGCGTGCTTCGGAACGGGTGATGACGACGGCGGCGGCGCTGAAAATAGGCGCCGACCGCGGGTATTGCGCGGGCGGCAGCATGGCATCGGCGCCGACGGCCGCGTCGATCTCGCCTGCGGCCAGCGCGGCCGACAACGCGGCCAGGTTGTCGTAGAAGCGGACCCCTGCCGACAGGTTTCTGGCTCGGGCAATGATGTCCAGGTAGTCGGCCGCCAGGCCGCGGGCCTTGTCGTTGCGATCGCTGCGCGACATCAGGGGCGCCATGCCCTCCAGCACGCCCACGATGACGCGGCGGTTGGGCGCCGCATCATTTTCGTCGCCGGAATGGGGCAGCACCACACTGCTGGCTTCCGATGAACTGGCCAGGTCTGCAATGGGCGGGGGGGAAACGGGCGCAGCGCGTGATTGGAGGGGGGAGAGCGTCAGGGCCAGGGCGATTGCGGCGCCGCCAAGCAGCTTCCGGAACGCGGGTGCGAATACAGTAGGCACGGTGCCATATCCTTCATTGCGGGCAGGCATCAACCGTTACGGCAGATCGGCACATTTTAGCTGCATAGCGAAGAGGGCGGTAAGGTGTGTTCGGCCAGCGGCAGCATGCCGCGGGCCTGGCAGAACGACAGTAATTGCCATTCCGGCATGGGAGCGCCGTACAGATAGCCCTGTTCGCGGTCGCAGCCGAGTTCGCGAATGACCTTGCTGTGCGCTTCAGTCTCCACGCCTTCGGCAACGGTATGCATGCCCAGCCGGTGCGCCAGGCCGATCATGGATTCCACGATGGCGCGTTGATGTGGATGATGGGACAGCCCTTCCAGGAAAGAGCGGTCGATCTTGAGTTCCGTGAAAGGGATGTCGCGCAGCCGTGCCATCGATGAATAGCCGATGCCGAAATCGTCGATGGCGAGCCCGAATCCGGCCATGCGCAGTTCGGCCAGGTTCTCGAACAGCGAGCCTTCGGCCGCGTTGTCGCATAGCGTTTCGGTCATTTCGAAGACGACGTTCTCGCGCCGGGCGCCGCAGGCGTCGGACAGATCGACCAGCGATTGCACCACGCTGTGGCGGGCCATGGCGGCGCTGCTGAGATTGATGGAGACCGAGACGTTCAGGCCGTCCGCTTGCCAGCGTTGCTGGGCAGTCAAGGATTGCCGCAGGATGCAGGCGGCCAGTTGCCCGTCGAGGTTGCGGGCGGCGATGGTGGGCAGGAAGGTTGTGGGCGACAGGATGCCGTGCAAGGGTTCGTACCAACGCGCCAGCGCTTCGACGCCAAGAATGCGGCCGCTCCGGCAGCAGATCTGAGGCTGGAACCACGGTTGGATGCGGCCGTCTTGCAAGGCCTCTAGCGCGGCGCGCTCGGTGACCGGAAATCCCCGGCCGGCCGGCAAGGCGGGGTTTGCCTGGGCGTGGTGGCCGCCGCCCGCCAGGATGTCGCGCAGCGCGTCCACGGCCAGCGGCTTTTCGATCAGGCCGATGACTTCGACCGACGAACTGCGGGCGACCAGTTCTGCGGATCGCAGGAAGCGCGGATCGAGCGTCGTAGTGAAGATAACCTGGGGTGGCGTGTTCAGCGTGGCCAGCTCGCGCACCAGCGAAATGCCGTCCATGCCGGGCAGGCGCAGGTCGCACAGCAGTACGTCCCAGCGCTGGGCGCGCAGGCGCCGCAAGGCATCGTGCGCATCGTTGACGACGCCGAACTCCGCGAGGTCGCAACGGGACAGGGCTGCGGACGCGTACCGCGCCTGGATAGGATCGTCTTCCAGTACAAGCACTCGAAGTGTCATGTGCCTTCCAATTTGTGAGTTCGAGTGCATTCTGCGCTGGAGGCCAAGGGGAGGGCATTGGATGTTTCTGATATTTGTTACAGGAGTGCAGACTGGAAATTTCTTGAGATCTTCAAGCGTTGCCATTTTCAGAATATTCCAATGTTCAGCGAACCGGTGGCTGGGCACCATGAGCCATTCGCCGCGTTTTGCGGCTGGTATAGGAACTTATGGGTATGCAGAAAACCGCCGCGGGTGTCGCCAGACATCGCATCCATGCCGTCAGGGGCGCTGCCCTGGTGGGGGCCACGCTGGCTCTGGCAGCGGTATTTGGCGATGTCGATGCGCAAGCTGAAATTCCTACGGGCTGCGCCGCCAAGATCCAGGAGGTCGAGCAAGCGCTTGACGCAGCGCAACGCGCTCATGCCGACAACGCGCGCATCGCTGGCCTGCGGGTGGCGCTGGCCATGAGCCATAAATGCGACGACAAGACGCTTGCGAAAGCGCGTGCCGCAAAGGTCGCTGAAAAGCAAAGCAAGGTCGACACCCGCCAAGAAGTGCTGAACCGTGAGCTGCGCGACGGCGACGCCAACCGTATCAGCCGCGCCAAGCAGAAGCTGGACCGGGCCATGCAGGAATTGGACGCCGCTCGGATCGAGCAACGCAGTTAGATCGCTGGGGATCCCGTCTGGGTCGTGGGCCGGCCACGGCGGGATCTTTTTAGGCGCGCCTTCGCAAAGAGAGGCGCGCCTTTTTTTATGGGTTTTGGTCCAGGGGCTCGCGGCGTGCACGGCCCCGCCGTTTGGCTAGCGGGTACCTGGATGCTGCGTCGCGGGACGGGAGGATGGGCGCATGCCAGACGATGGACCATTTGATCTGCAGGCGCGCTTCGAGAAAAGGCGCGGTCCATTCGCACAGCGGCACCACGCCGTCTTCAAGCAGAAGATAGGTATTGAGCGTGAGGTCGAGCCGGTTCGCGACTTCGGTGCGGCTCAGGTTGTGGGTTTCGCGCCAGGCGCGCAGGGCCGACCAGCCGTGTTCGCGCATCAACATCAGAATGCCAGGCGGTGGGAGTTTGTCCATCAGTTCCGGGGGGCGAAACATGCTTTCAGCGGCGACGTCGCTGAGTAGAGGGGGAGGCATAGTCGGGGTGGTTGGCTTCAGTGTTGGATTGCATCCCCAGTGTGCAAGCCGGATGACCCCCGCGCCATTGGAACTTTCTGAATTGTGGCCAGGCCGCGCAAAACGCGTATGCTGACCCCATTGGCCTTGCGGCATGCCGCCGCGGGCCGTCCCCAGGAGCCCTCATGGACAAGAAAGACACCCCCCCGGAACAGAAAGACAAACCCGCCGTGCAGAAAAAGCCGGACGTTCCCGCCGCCGCCAAGGGCTGGCCGGCCCCGAAGAACACCTTTTCCCCCAAGGGACGGGCCATGGACCGCAAGCCGGGCAGCCGCGGATCCGCCCGCGGACGCTAGGGCCCGCGCCCCGATTTGATCTGGATGGAAAGCACGATGCCTGCCCCTGAAGACATCATGCGGCATTACGACGCGGACCCGGACGAAAACCCGTGGGTCCGCGGCAAGCCGGCGCCCGAAACCATCGCGGTCGTGCCCTATGACCCGGCCTGGCCGGGGCTTTATGAGCGCCTGGCGGCGGAAATCGCCGGGGCACTGGGCAGCGCGATGCTGGCCATCGACCACGTCGGGTCGACGGCCGTACCCGGCTTGCCGGCCAAGCCGGTGATCGATATCGACGTGGCGGTGGCCGATCCGGCCGACGAAGCCGCCTATGTGCCGGCGCTGGAAGCGATCGGCTACCTATTGACGGTGCGCGAGCCCTCGTGGCACCAGCACCGCTGCCTGCAGCGCGCCTCGCCGCGCATCAATCTGCATGTCTTTGCGCCGGACTGCCCCGAGAACATCCGCCACACGATGTTCCGTGATTGGCTGCGTGGCCATCCGGAAGACCTGGGCCGGTATGCGCAGGCCAAGCACGCCGCCGCGCTGGGCGTCTACCAGGTGACGGACTACAACCGGCGCAAGCAGGACGTGCTGCGCGACATCTACGGCCGCATGTTCCGCGCCGCGGGGTTTCTCTAGGCCTTGTCAGTCCAGGCGCAGGGCGCGCTGGTAGGCGTCCAGGGTGTGCTGCATCTGGGAGCCAAGCCGGAAATTCGACTCGGCATGGCTGCGGGCGCGTTCCACCATGGCCGCAGTGCCCATGGGGTCGCCGCGGATCTCCAGGATGCGGTCGGCAAAGCCGGCGACGTCGCCGGCTTCGGCCAGCCAGCCGGTGGCGCCTGGCCGGACGATCTCGGGCAGGCCGCCGATATTGCTGGCCACCACCGGGCAGCGCGCCGCGAAGGATTCCGGCACGATACGTGACCAGGCTTCGGTGGCCGAGGGCACCAGCACCACGTCGGACGCATGGATCAGGTCTGCTACGTCGCTTCGATGGCCCGCAAATACGACGTGCTCGGCGATACCCAGCTGGACCGCCAAGGCGCGCAGCTGCTGCGCGTAGGGCTCGGTATCGATGGTGGCCATGCCCACGACCAGCGCGGTGGCCGGCACGGTGTGGCGGCGCAGGCGCAGCACCACGCGCAATAGGTCGGTCTGGCGCTTTTCCGGGCGCAACATGCCGATGGTGGACACGACATAGGCCGCGGGATCCAGGTTCAATGCGCGCCTGATGCGTTGGCGCACGCCGTGCTTGTCGACCACGCGAAAGAACGCTTCGCCGGCCCATTCCCCCACCACGCTGATGCGTTCCGGCCGCGCCAGCCGGGCATGCAGCAGCGCGTCGCGGCCGGCGTCGCTGGTCGCGATGACGTGGTCGCAGCCCAGCTTCCATTCCAGCCGGCGCCGCGGGCAGGTCGGCATCGGCTTGGCGAAATGCCGCGTGCGGACAATGGCGCACAGGTCGCGGCAGAGCGCGGCGGTCTTGCCGTCGGCGCGGCTGTGGCTGTCGATGACGTCGATGCCCATCTGCTTGACGGCGCGGCGCAGCCTCAGCACCGTAGCTGGTGAATAGGGTGAATCGAAGTCGATGTCCACCGTGGGAATGTCGCGGCGATAGGCCGCGTCGCGAATGGCGCTGTCGGCCGGGGCCGCGATGACGGTGGCGTGGCCATGGCCATTGAGCCAGGCGGCCTGTTCCAGCGTGCGGAATTCAAGTCCGCCCAGGCTTTTTTCACCAAGCGTGTGCAGGATGCGCATGACGTTCAAAAAGAGATGAAAGGTGCACTGGTCAGCTTGACCCGCCGGTCAGGCCCGAGCGGCCGGCGTGCGTGACAGGACCTGCGCGCAGGCGTGCAGGACTTCGTCGGGCGTGATGGAGTTGATGCCGTCGCGAGGATGGCGCGGCACCACGTCGACGGCGCCGCGCCGGCGCCAGAACCATTCCGGATTGGGCTGGTTGAAGATGCCCACGTAGGGCACGCCGGCGGCTTGCGCCACATGCGAGGGGCCGCAGTCGTTGGCGACCACCAGGCGCGCGCGCAACATGATGGCGCTCAGTTCGGGCAGGGTGCGGCAATAAGCCACCTGGATGTCGGGCCGGTGCAGGGCCTCCAGTTGGGCGCGTTCGCGAGCTTCCTGTCGGCCCAGCACGAAGGCATAGCGGGTATCCGGCCCCAGCAGCGATTTCAGCCTGTCGGCCAGCCGCAGGTAATGGGCCAGGCTCCAGCGCTTGAACGGCCCCGCGCCGCCGCCCGGGATGAAGACCACGTCCGATCCGAGTTCGGTATGGGGATGCAGCCGGGCCAATTCGGCGAAGCAGCGCCGGGCGGCGTCTTCGGCGTTCAGTGGCCGGTACGCGGCCAGCAGGCGCAGATTGGCCAGGCCGATGTATTCGGCTTCGTCCTTGCGGTGGCAGTGCGTCCACACCAGGTCGCTGAAGCGGGCGTTACGAAAGCCCAGCCGGATGGCGGGCAGCCGCAGCAGATTGACCAGGCCGAAACGTTCGCTGCTGTGATGCAGGTTGACCGACACCTGGGTCCGGGCGGTCAGGCTGCGCACGTAGTCCAGCAGGCTGCGGGCGCGCTGGAATTCGTCGACCCAGGGCAGGCCACGGTAGATGTGCCCGATGTCGTCGCGGGCCACGACCTTGATCCGCCTGCCGGGCCACCAGGCCTTGAGCTGATACAGGGTGGCGAAGGCGACGATCTGGTCGCCCAGCTGGGGCTGGCTTCTGACGTAGACAACGATGTCCGACACGCGCGACCTCTCCGTGGTAGCCGATGCAATGGCTACGCAATCTACGGGAGGGGGCGGCGAAATCTTCCTCGATAAATTTAAAGAATGTGAAGATTGCGCCGGGCCGGATTACAAGAAATATATATGTCCGCTGGCGGCTGCGGGCGCTGACGCTGCGCAATTTCTGCCTGAACCTGGAGCAATTGCAGGCCTTGCAGGCGCTGCGTCCGAAGCTGCAGTTCATGGTGGTGCAATCGCCGCGCGGCGGCTACGTCAGCCATTTTCGTCAGGACATATTTCCCTGGCGCCACCTGGTGCGGGCCGACCCCGGCGTGCGCTAGCCGGTCAGGGATCGGGTTTCGGCGGGAAAGTGCAACGCATCAGGACTGCCGCAGAGCCGTACAAGATGCCTGATGTATGGACGTGACATGCGTTTGTTGCCATACTGGTCGATTGATATCACCCATACATTGCGACATTTTCCGCAATAAAACCCCATGCATAACGAAGATATGTATGCGTCCTGGCCATTGACGTTCGTGCGGGGCGCGGGCCCGCGCTACCGCCAGATCGCCGATTTCATCGATAGCGCCATCACCGGCAACCGCATGCAGCCGGGCGATCGCCTGCCGCCGCAGCGCGGTCTGGCGCAGCACCTGGGCGTGGACCTGACGACAGT
The DNA here is from genome assembly GCF_014170305.1 of Achromobacter sp. UMC71. GTDB lineage: Bacteria > Pseudomonadota > Gammaproteobacteria > Burkholderiales > Burkholderiaceae_B > Achromobacter. Next base: position 15,232 of record NZ_LZZT01000001.1, on the reverse strand, counting down.
GACGCGCGCCTATGCTGAAGCCGGACAACGCGGCCTGATCGAACCGCGCGGCCCGCTCGGCACCTTCATCGCGCGGCCGGCCGACGAGCCGCTGTTGCAGATGCTGGACCTGGGCATGAACATGCCGCCGCTGCCGCTGGGCTGCGATTTGCAGGACATGCTGCGGCGCGGCCTGGCCAAGGCGATGGAACGCCATGACGTCGGCGTGATGATGACCTACCACCAGGCAGGAGGAGGGCAGGCCGAACGCGAGGCCGGCGCGCAATGGCTGGCCCCGTCGGTGGGCCGGGTGGATCCGGACCGCGTACTGGTCTGCCCCGGCGCGCAGGCCGCGCTGGCCGCGGTAATGCTGGCCTATAGCCGGCCGGGCGATGGCATCGTGGCCGAACCGCTGGTGTATCCGGGGCTGTTGACGGCGGCCCAGCAGTTGGGCCGCCGCGTGCTGGTCGCCGAAACGGACGCCGACGGCATGACACCGGCGGGGCTGGAACGTGCCTGCCGCGAAGGCGCCCGCCTCGTCTACCTGAATCCGACGCTGCAGAACCCCACCGCGCACACCATGAGCGCGGCGCGCCGCCGCGATATCCTGCGTTCGGCCGCGGCCTGCGGCGTGCGCATCATCGAGGATGATCCGTATTCCCTGTTCCTGGACGACGCGCCGCCGTCGCTGGCCAGCCTGGCGCCCGCGTCGGTGTTTCACATCGCCACGGTGGCCAAGACCCTGACGCCGGGCCTGCGCACCGCCTTCGTGTTGAGCCCCGACCTGGACGGCCGCCGCAATGTGCTGGCGGCCATGCGCTCGTTCGCGGTGATGGCCGCGCCGCTGATGGGCGTGCTGACTACCCAATGGATCGCCAGCGGCATGGCCCAGCAGATCCTGGATGGCGTGCGCGCCGAGGCGCATGCGCGCCAGCGCCTGGCGCGTCAATTGCTGCCGGGGCCGTTTCCCTCCGCGGTTGCGGGCATCCATCTGTGGCAGACGCTGCCGGACCGCTGGACCGCGGCCGACCTGGAGCGCGTGGCGCGCGACGAGGGGCTGAGCGTGACGTCATCCGACGTCTTTCACCAAGGCCCCGGCGCGCCCAACGCCATCCGCATTTCGCTGGGCAGCATCCCGGACCGCCAGGAACTGGGCCAGGCGCTGGAACATCTGGCCGGGCTGGTGCGGCGCCGGCCGCGCGGATTGCGCGATGTGATCGTGTGACGGGACGCGCATGCTGTTCGAGACCTTCCAGGCCATGCAGGATTCGGTGGTGGACTTTGCCAAGACCCACGCGGACTGGCTGGCGCCCATGGGGTTTGCCTTCGCGTTCCTGAAATCGCTGCCGCTGGTGGCCCTGGTGATTCCGGGCACGGCGATCTTGTTGTCCATCGGCGCGATCCTGGGGCTGGGCGATGCCAATTTCGTGGCGGTGTGGCTGGCGATCGCGGTGGGCGCGGCGCTGGGCGATTGGGTGCAGTACGCCGCGGGCGTGTGGTTCGGCCCCAGCCTGATGCGCAGCAAGCCGCTGCGCAAGCGCCCCGAGCTGCTGCATCGCAGTACCTTGTTCATCCAGAAATGGGGCGTGCTGAGCATCGTGCTGTGCCGTTTCTTCGGCCCCTTGCGCGCCACGGTGCCGATGATCGCGGGCATCTGCGGCATGCGCGCCGCCGCGTTCCAGGCCGCCAATTGGGCATCGGCGTTTTTGTGGGCGGCGGCGCTGTTGCTGCCCGGCTGGTGGGGAACGCGCGCGTTCCTGTGAGCCGGGCTGGGCATCAGAACTGATGCCGTATCCCCACCGAGGTCTGCAGCGTATGCGATTCGCGGATGCCCACGCGGTTGACGTAGGCGTACAGGTTGGTGCGCTTGGACAGGTCGTATTCGTAGCCCAGCGCCCAGCCCGTGATGTCCGACCCGGTGGCGCGTTGCACCGAAGCCAGCACCGATGATGACTTGCCCGTGGGCACGGTGACGCCGGCAATGAACGAATTGACCTTGTCGTAGCCGGCGGACGGGCCCGTGTTGGCGTTGCGCAGGTTGCCGTAGGTGCCGTGCAGCTTGATCCAGTCAAAATCGTACGAGCCGGCCACCTGCAGGTTGCCGGCCGTTTTCTTGTTGGGCTGCTGCGCGTTCGGGTTCAGGCGCTCGTAGGTCAGCGCGGCGGCGACCGGGCCGCCGTTGTAGCGCAGGCCGGCGGTCAGCACGCGGTCGTGCGCGTCGGTGGCGAAGGCGTCGTTGTCGTGGGCTTCAAAACTGTAGCCCAGGCCCGCCTGCCAGCCGTTCATGCGCGGCGTGGCATAGAAGACCGCGTTGTTGACGCGGCCGCCGGCGCCGAAGTCGCCGTCGTTGTAGGCCAGGCTGGCGTTGTTGGAGGCTTGCCCCCAGCCGGTGCCGAACGGCGAGCCGACCCCGGCCCACTCGAAGCCATAGACCCACTGGCGCCCCAGGCGCACTTCGCCGAAGCCGCCGGCCAGGCCCACATAGGCCCAGCGGCCGAACAGGCGGCCCTGCGCCTGCGTGCCGTTGTTGGCGTTGAAACCGCTTTCCAGGCGGAATACGGCCCGGTAGCCGTTGCCCAGGTCTTCGGCGCCACGCAGGCCCCAGCGCGAACCGGATTGGTTGCCGCTTTTCTGGCGCAGGCTGGATTGGCCATCACGGCGCTCGTAGGTCGTGCCCAGGTCGACCAGGCCATACAGCGTCACGCTGCTGGTCTCGGCGGCCTGCGCCGGGCTCATGCAGCTCAGGGCCAGGGCGGCGCCCAGGCTGCGGCGGTGACGAATGATTCTTTTCATGGTTGAGATCCCCTCGGTTGGTGTTGCGTTGGACAAAAGAAGCCCCGGCCGCCGGCGCGGCGCGCCGGTGGCGGAGGGTGGAACATCGGATGGCTGTGCCGGCGCCCAAGCGAGGCCGGCGTAACTGACGCGGGCGCTAGCTCATAGCGTCAACGGGCCGCGGTGCGCGCTGGTGGCGTCGGGCGCGGGCAATGGCGTCAGGTCTTGCGGCGAAGCCACGCACAGCGTGACGTGGGACGGATGGGCCGCCGACATATGCACCGTGTTCAGCGCGATGCGCTTTTCGCGGGCGTCGGCGGCGGATTCGCCGCTGTTCGGGTTGACGTCGTACTTCGGGAAGTTGCTGCTGGAGATATCCAGGCGGATGCGGTGGCCTCGTTTGAACAGATTGCAGGTGGCAAAGGGTTCGATCATGATTTCGTAAACCTTGCCGGGGGTCAACGCATTGGCCTCATTCCAGGACGCATGGAAGCGGCAACGGAAGATGCCGTCGGTCAGGTTCAACGCGTAGCCCTGCGGATAGTCCGCGCTGGGCGGGTACACATCGACAAGCTTGGCGGTGAAGTCCGTGTCGGGGCAGTCGGACGAGATGTGCAGCGTGACCGTGACCGGGCCCACGACGGCCACGTCTGCGTCCAGCGGCGCGGTCTGGAACACCACCACGTCGTCGCGCGAGGCCAGCGGCAGGCCGGGTTGGCGCACGCCAAAGAAACGCGGGTCTTCGCGCTGGTCGAAGCCGCCGCCTTCGAACACCGGCTGGCCGGACGTGAGCGCGCCGCCGATGGTGGGCACCGGATTGCGGGGATCGTATTGATAGCTGATGCGGGCGTCGGTCGAGACGGGGGCCTGCGTATCCAGGCGGCCGTCGGCATGCAGGTAGTAGGCCGTGGGGCGGGCCTCGCGCAGCGGCCAGGCATCGGCCTGGATCCAGGAACCGCCATGGTCGAACCGGTCTTGCGCCACGCGCGCGCCGCTGCCGCCGCCCATCAGGAACAGCCGCGCCACGGGATCCGGCGCGGCGCCCTGTTGCGCCTGCGGCGCCGGCGCATCCTGCAGCCAGCGCTGGAACCATGCCAGCCGGAAGCCAAGCCAGTCGCCGGCCAGATTGCCGTCGAACGCCGCGCGCGGGCCGAAGTCGGCGTCGCCGCTGTGGGTCGTGTTGCGGTCGCCGTGCAGCCACGGCCCCATGATCAGGCGCACGGGCGACTGGCGGTCCCGCGTCAGGCCGTCGTAGTTCTCCAGGGTGGTGCGCACGTAGGCGTCGTACCAGCTGGACATCAGCGCCACGGGGATGTCGGGAATGGCGTCGTAGTAGCCCTGGGCGTAGATGCCCAGTTGCCGCCAGGACGCGTCGAAGGTATCGGCCCGCCACTGCTCGAACAGGTAGTCTTCGTACTCCGGCACACTGGCCAGGGGAGAATGCCCGGGCCGCCACGGCATGCGGGTGAACCACTGGCGGATGTCCTCGGCTTCCAGCGCCGCGAGCACCAGCGGGTCCTGCTGCGCGGCGGGGCTGAGCTTGGCCTGCTTGTAGGCCCACGTGGCCTGCTTCAATTCAAACGCGCCCGATTGGCGGATGCCGCATTGGTAACCGTTGGAAAAGCCGCCCGAGTCCAGCACCATGCAGGCCAGGCCCGGCGGGTTCAGGCAGGCCAGCGCCATCTGGGTATGCGCGGCGTACGACAGACCCATGGTGCCGATGCGGCCGTTGCACCACGGCTGTTGCATGATCCAGGCCACGGTGTCGAAGCCGTCCGGCCCTTCGGACAGGTACTTGGTGAACTGGCCTTCGGACCCATAGCGGCCACGGCAATCCTGGAACACCACGGCAAAGCCATGGGCGACGAAATGGCGCGCGACTTCCGGGCGCGGCACGCCCAGGCGCGCGCCGATCTGCTCGGATCGCGATACCTCGGCCTTGCCATAGGGCGTGCGCTCCAGGATCACGGGCAGCGGCGCGTCGATGCCGGGCCGGTAGCCGGCGGGCAGGTGCACGTCGGTGGCCAGGTGGATGCCGTCGCGCATGCGCACCCGCTGGTCCTGCAGCAAGGCGGCGGGCGGCGGGCTGTGGGGGGCGTGGGGGGCGGTCATTTTGCTTCCTGTATGTACGGCATTGAAGTGCGTTCGAGCTTGTTGGCGCGGATGGCCGTGCCATCGCGGGCAGCCCAGAAGGCCACGGGGAAATACAGCGGCACGATGCCGACGTCGTTGAAGGCGGCCTCGGCGGCCTGGCGCAGCAGGGCGTTGCGCTGGGCAGCGTCGAATTCCACCGCGGCCTGCGCCAGCAGGCGGTCCACCACGGGGTTGGAATAGCGCGCCCGGTTGAAGGCGCCGGTGCCCGCGGCCTTGTCGTAGGTGGCCAGCACATTGGTCAGGCCGTTGGACGAATCGCCGGTGCTGTTGCCGTACGAGAAGATGAAGGCGCTGTATTGCTGCTTGCCGCTGGCGCCGGCATAGACGTTGTAGGGCTGGGTCACCACGCCGTTGATGCGCAGGCCGGCGCGCGCCATCATCTGCGCCAGCGCCTGGGCCAGGTCGCTGTCGCCGGCGAAGCGGTCGTTGGACGAATGCAGCGTCAGGCCAAAACCCTTGGGGTAGCCGGCCTGGGCCAGCAGGGCGCGCGCGCCGTCCAGGTCGTAAGCGGGCGCGGGCAGGTTGGGGCTGTAGCCGCCCATGCCTTCGGGCACCATCTGCCCGGCGGGCACGCCCGCGCCGCTCAGGAGCCGCTCGGTGATCGGGCCACGCATGAACATCCTGGAGATTGCCTGGCGCACGCGCACGTCCTTGAGCGGATTGACGCTCATGGGCTTGCCCTGCGCGTCGGTGACGAAGGGGCTGGCGTCGCGCGCCGAGTCCAGCGCCAGGTAGATCAGGCGCGCCGACGGTGAGCTGTAGAGCGTGTAGCCGGGTTTGTTCCTGAGGTTCTTGGCGTCCGTGGGCGGCACGCTGTCGATCAGGTCGACCGAGCCGGACAGCAGCGCCGAAATGCGCGCCGCGTCGTTGGCAATGTAGCGGATCAGCACGCGGTCGAAGTCGGGCCGACGGCCCCAGTAGGCATCGTTGCGTTCCAGTTCCAGGCTGTCGCCCGGCTGCCAGCGTTTGAACTTGTAGGGGCCGGTGCCGATGGCGGCCACGCCGCTGTTGAAGTCTTCCGACCGCTTGCCCTGGGCTGCATGGCGCGACAGGATGTAGACCAGGCCGATCTGCTCCATCAGGTCCGGCGTGGGTTCCTTGGTGCGGATGCGCAGGGTCAGGGGGTCAATGACCTGGACGGCGGCGATCGAGCGCACCGCGCCAGTGAAGGGCGCCGGGCTGTTGGGCACCTTGGGCGCGCGGTCCAGCGAGAACACCACGTCGTCGGCGGTGAACGGCGTGCCGTCATGGAAGCGCACGCCGGGGCGCAGCCGGATTTCCCAGGTATCGGGGGCCAGCACCTGCCAGGACAACGCCAAGCCGGGCTGGGTCTGCATGTTCTCGTCGGTGGACACCAGCCGCTCGAAGACGTTCTCGGCGGCGGCCTGGTTATTGCCGGTGCGCGAGAACAGCGGGTCCATGGACGACGGTTCGCTGGAATGGCCGATGGTCAGCAGCGGGCGCGCGGCGGCGGGCACACCGCCCAGCAGCGCCGCCAGCGTCAGGGACACGGTCAGCGCCATCGCTGGCAGGCCACGCATCAGGGGGCGGGAGGACGTCATGAAACGCGGATTCCTTGTTGCGGGGGGGATGTATCTGGCGGGGCGTCCAACAGATGGCAAGCGGCCTGGTGGCCGTCGGCCGTGGCCTGCAACCGGGGCGCTTCGGTCTTGCAACGGGCCATGGCCTGCGGACAGCGCGGATGGAAATGGCAGCCGGACGGCGGATGCAGCGGCGACGGGATCTCGCCCTGGATGGCATGAAAGCGCCGCTTGCGGTTCGACAGACGCGGCACTTCGTTCAGCAGCGCCTGGGTGTAGGGATGGCGCGGGGCCTGGAAGACGTCGGCCGTGGGGCCGGATTCGACTACCCGGCCCAGGTACATGATCACGGTGCGGTCGCTGATGCGCCGCACCACGCCCAGGTCATGACTGATGAACAGGTAGGTCAGGCCCAGGTCCTGGCGCAGGTCCATGAACAGGTTCAGGATCTGCGCCTGGATCGACACGTCCAGCGCCGCGATCGATTCGTCGCAGATCAGGAACTGCGGCTTGACGGCCAACGCCCGGCCGATGCCCACGCGCTGGCGCTGGCCGCCCGAGAACTGGTGCGGGAAGCGGTTGCGGTAGTCGGGGTCCAGGCCCACGCGGCGCATCACCTGCACCACGTAGTCGTCATAGTCGCGGCGCGCGATGATGCCGTTGGCCAGCGGCGCCTCGCCGATGATGTCGCGCACCCGCTTGCGCGGATTGAGCGAGGACATCGGATCCTGGAAGATCATTTGCGTGGCCATGCGCTGCGCGTGCGCGGCCTGGCCCGTCAGGCGCGATAGCTCGCCGGCCGGCGTCTGGATCGTGCCCGAAGTGGCGGGCAAGATCCCCGCCAGGACCCGGCCCAGCGTCGACTTGCCGCAGCCGGATTCGCCCACCAGGCCCACCACTTCGCCTTGATGGATGGTCAGGTCGATCCGGTCCACCGCATGCACGGTCTGGGTGGCGACCTTGGCGCCCAGCAGGCCGGCCAGCCGTTCGGCGTAGTCGGGCCGTTTGACGAACAGGCGCGATACCTGGCTGGCTTGCATCAGGATCTGCGGGTTCACGAGAAAGCTCCTGTCTGGGGATGAAAGCAGCGGTGGCTGCGGCCGTCAGCCGTTTCGATGGGCGGCTGCTCGGTGCGGCAGCGATCGGACGCGTGGCCGCAGCGCGGGTTGAAGGCGCAGCCGGGCGGCAACGCCAGCGGCGACGGCGCCATGCCGGGAATCTGGTACAGCCGGTCGCCGGTGTGTTCGTTGCTGGGGACCGAGCCGATCAGGCCGATGGTGTAGGGATGCCGCGGGCGGTCCAGGATGTCGTCGGTGGGGCCCGATTCGACCACGCGGCCGGCATACATCACGCAGACGCGGTCGGCCAGGCCGGCCACCACCGCCAGGTCGTGGCTGACCCAGACCATCGCGGTGCCGGTTTCGGCGCACAGCTTCTGCATTTCGGCCAGGATCTGCGCCTGGATGGTGACGTCCAGCGCGGTGGTGGGCTCGTCGGCGATGATCAGGTCGGGCTTGTGCAGCATGGCGATGGCGATGGCCACGCGCTGGCGCATGCCGCCGGACAACTGGTGCGGATAGGCCTTCAGGCGCTCGTCCGGCGACGGGATGCCCACCGCCGCCAGCGTGTCGCGGGCGCGGGCCCAGGCCGCCTTACGGCTGCAGCGCTCGTGGCTCTGCACGGTTTCGACCATCTGCGTTTCGATGCGGAACACCGGGTTCAGCGTCATCATCGGGTCCTGGAACACCATGGCGATGCGGTTGCCGCGCAACTGGCGCAGTTCTTCGCGCGACAACGTCGCCAGGTCGGTGCCCTTGAACAGGATCTGGCCGCCGTCGATGCGTCCCGGGGGATCGATCAGGCCCAGGATGGAAAAGCCGGTGATGGACTTGCCCGAGCCGGACTCGCCGACCAGGCCCAGGATCTCGCCGGGATGCACGTCGAAGCTGACGTCGTCCACCGCCCGCACCAGGCCGGCGCGGGTATGGAACCAGGTGCGCAGGTTGCGCACGGAAAGGGTTGGGGTGCTTGTCATGGCGCGAGTCCTATTTCTGCAGGCGCGGATTGAGCGCCTCGCGGACACGGTCGCCCACGATGTTCATGGTGAAGACCACGGTCAGCAACAGCACGCCGGGGAACACGCTGATCCAGTACAGGCCGGCCAGCATCTGCTGGTAGCCGTTGGCGATCAGCAGGCCCAGCGACGGTTCGGTGACCGGCAGGCCGATACCCAGGAAGCTGAGCGTGGCCTCGGCGGCGATGGCGTTGGCGGTCTGGATCATGGCGATGACGATGACCGGCGGAATGCAGTTGGGCAGCAACTGGCTGAACAGCGCGCGGCGATGGCTCAGGCCCAGGCACAGGGCGGCCTCCATGTATTCCTTGCGCCGCTCGACCACGGCCGTGGCGCGCACGGCGCGGGCGAAGTAGGCCCACTGCACCACCACCAGCGCCAGGATCACCTTGTCCACGCCCTGGCCCAGGATGGCAAGCATCATCAGCGCCACCAGGATGGTCGGAAAACCCAGCATCAGGTCCACCAGGCGCATGATCAGCGCGTCGATGCGGCCGCCGAAATAGGCGGCGGTCAGGCCCAGCACCGTGCCCACCGCCATCGCGAACAGGCCGCTCAAGACGCCGACGCTGAGGCTGGTGCGCAGGCCATACATCATGGCCGACAGCATGTCGCGGCCCTGGGCGTCGGTGCCGGCCCAGTAGATGTCGCCATAGATGCCCTGACTGCCCGGCGGCATGCGGCCGTCCAGGATGGTGATGGCGGCCAGGTCATACGGATTCTGCGGCGCGATCCACGGCGCCAGCAGCGCCGCCAGCACCAGCACCAGGAACACGGCCGCGGCAACGGTGGCGGGGCGGCTGTCCAGCACGCCGTGCAGCGCCTGGCCGAACGTGGTGTCGCGGCTGGGCAGCCAGGTCTTGGAAACAGGGGCGGTCATTCGGAGGCTCCCACGCGGACACGGGGATCCAGGATGGAATAGAGGATGTCGACCAGCAGGTTGAGCACGATGAACATGGTGACCACGATCAGCAGGTAGGCGACCACCACGGGCCGGTCCAGTTTCATGATGCTGTCGATGATGAGCTTGCCCACGCCGGGCCAGGCGAAGATGGTTTCGGTGACGGTGGCAAATGCGATCAGCGAGCCGAACTCCATGCCGACCACGGTGACGATGGGGATCAGGATGTTCTTGAGCACGTGCATGCCGATCACGCGCGATTCGCGCAGGCCCTTGGCGCGGGCGAACTTCACGTAGTCCAGCGGCATGGTTTCGCGCACGCCGCTGCGCGTCAGGCGCACGATCAGCGCGATTTTGAACAGCGCCAGGTTCAGCGCCGGCAGGATCAGGTGGCGGATGCCGTCCCACGACGCCAGGCTGGTGCGCATGCCCAGGAATTCGCCGGTGGGGCCGCGGCCAGTGGATGGCAGCCAGCCCAGCGTGACCGAGAAGATCAGCACCAGCATGATGCCTTGCCAGAAATTGGGCAGGCTGAAGCCCAGGATCGACCCGGTCATGATGCCGCGGTCCAGCGCGGAATCGGGTTTCAGGCCGGCCACCAGGCCCAGCGGCAGGCCGATGGCCAGCGCCAGCAGCAGCGCCACGCAGGCCAGCTCCAGCGTGGCCGGCAGCCGTTGCAGGATCAACTGGATGGCGGGCTGGTTGAAGACGAACGAGTTGCCCAGGTCGCCGTGCAGCGCGTTGACCACGAACTTCAGGTACTGCTGGTACAAGGGCAGGTCCAGGCCCAGCGATTGCACCGCCTGCGCGATTTCAGCGGGCGTGGCGTCGGCCGGCACCAGGATTTCGATGGGGTCGCCGATGGCGTAGACGCCGGCGAACACGATCAGCGACGTGATGGCCAGGATCACGACGCTTTGGCATAGCCGGCGGATGATGAAGGCGGTCATGGCGCGGCGCGGCGACAGGGGGCGGGAAGGGGAACTGCGCGCATCGGGGGCTCCTTGCCGGAAAATATCGGCGATATCGCGTATTGATTACGGATTCATGAATGGCGAGAATCCGGATGGGCGGAATGTTCGATCCATCGCGCCGGGCTGGCAACCGTATGCCAAGCCAGCATGAGCCTATGTGAATTACGAGAGATTTGGTGTTAACCCTAGGCCACGCCCTCGCGCGGGGCCGCTACGCGGACGTCGCGCGACAGATGAATTTCAAGCAGCTAGAGGCCTTCCTGGCCTTCATGACCACCGGCTCGACGATCGAGGCCGCTCAACGACTGGGCTCGTCCCAGCCGGCCGTCAGCCGGCTCCTGAGCCAGTTCGAAGCGGACCTGGGCGTGCCGCTGTTCGTACGTCGCAAGGGCCGGCTGCATCCCACCGCCGAAGCCGAGTCGCTGTTGCCCGACGTGCAGAACATGATTTCGGACGCGGAGTCGCTGCATCGCCACGTCAACCAGTTGCGGCTGGGCGGACAGCGCCGCACGCTCATCCGGGTGCAATTGCCCAGCACGGTGGCGCAGTCGGTCATGCCGGCCGTGGCAGATGCGTTCCTGGCCGACCATCCCGACGTGGCGCTGGAGGTGCTGGTGGGCACCTATGAAACCAGCGAGGTCGCGGTGCTGGGGCGCGAGGCCGATCTGGCGCTGGTACGCTCGCCGCCGATGAATTCGGGCCTGTCCATGATCTTGCGCTTGGCCACCGAGGCCGTCTGTGTGATGCCGCCAGGGCATGCGCTGGCGGCGCTGCCCGAAGTCGCGTCCGCCGATCTGATCGGTGTCGACCTGGTGCTGCTGGGCCGGCAGCGTTCGCTGCGCCAGCAGATCGACCAGGCGTTCCGGCAGGGGCGCATGATGCCGCAGATCAAGGCCGAAGTGCACTCGGTGGAAATGGCTTGCCGGCTGGCGGCGCAGGGTGTGGGCGTGTCGATCGTCAACGGCCTGTTCGCCGGGCTGTGCCTGGACATGGGCATTGTCTGCCGGCCGTTCCGCCCGCGCATCGACTACTACGTGGGCATGGCCACGCTGGCTGGCCAGGCGCCGCATCCGCTGGTGCCTGAGTTGGCCGGGCGCATCCTGGATGCGATGACGCAGCGTGCGGGGCCCGGGGCCTTCACGGTGGTGCCGCCCGAACCGGGCGACGCGCCGCTTACGGCATCAGCTTGAGCAGCGCGGCGATCAAGGCCCAGCGCCGCGTAACGTAGACGCGGTTCTTGCGCAGCCGGATCGCATGGGCGATCTGCCTGGCGGCCTTTTCCGGCGAGGCAACCCAGAACAGGCCGCTGCCTTGCGCCATGGCGGTGGCCACGAATCCGGGGCGCACGTCGGTCACCGCGATGGGCAGCTGTAGCCGCCGCACCTTCTGCCGCAGGCCGTCCAGATAGTTCGACACGAACGCCTTGGACGCGTTGTAGGCCGGCGCCGCGCCGCTACCGCGCAGGGCCGCCACCGATGAAATGCCCACCAGGTGTCCTTTGCGATGCAGGATGAAATGCCGCAACGCGACGTTGGCCATGGCCGCGAAGCCCTGCACATTGACGGCGATGGTGTCCGCTTCCTTGTCCCAGTCCAGGTCCGTGTTCAGAAAGCCCACGCCGGCGCTGATGACGCACAGGTCCAGGCCTTCCATGCGGGCGATCAGGTCGCGCAGCGCGGGTATGGCGTCGGCATCGCGGGCCACGTCCAGCACCAGGGTGTGGATGGCAGTGCCCGGCAGTTCGGCGCGCAGGCTGTCCAGCAGTTCGCCGCGGCGGCCGACCAGGCCCAGGGCGTAGCCTTCGTTGGCCAGCTGTTTGGCCAGGGCGCGGCCGATGCCGGAGGTGGCGCCGATGATGATCGCTCGTTTCATGCGTGGGGTCGGTGGGACGGCAATAGGGGAGCGCCGATACAGTACGACGCAAACTCCGCGGGGCGCGGACACATGCAGGATACAGCGGCTTGTTGGAATGCAGGCTCTCAGTTGGCACGACGCCGTGCTTTTCCCCCTGCATGTCTCACAAGGAGCCCCTCATGGCCAAACCGCTGGAAACCGTTCTGTACACCGCGCGCACCTACACCACCGGCGGGCGCGATGGCGCCGGCCGCACCGATGACGGCGCGCTGACGCTGCCGCTCAGCCCGCCGGGGTCGGGCAGGCCCGGCACCAATCCCGAACAGTTGTTCGGCATCGGCTATTCCGCCTGCTTCATCGGCGCCATGCAGCTGGCCGGCGCCAAGCTGGGCATCACGGTGCCGCGCGACGTGGCGGTGGACGCCGAGGTGTCGTTGGGCAAGACCGACGGCGGCGCGAAGTACGCGCTGGGCGTCAACCTGCACATCTCGCTGCCGGGGCTGCCGGCCGAGCAACAGCGCCAACTGGTGGAAACCGCGCACCAGACCTGCCCGTACTCGGCCGCGATCCGCGGCAATATCGATGTGGAATTCTCGATTGCCTGATACGGCTGGCTGCGTGTGAAACGCCCCGCCGGAGCCTTCTGGCGGGGCGTTTTTTTCATTGTGCGCGGACTCGCCGCCGGGCATGCCGGGCACGCCGCGCGAATCAGCCCGCGGGCTTGAGCCGTATCTCTGCTTCCAGACCGCCGCCTTCGCGGTTCTTCAGGCGCAATTCGCCGTCCAGGATGCCCGCCAGCTGCTGCGCGATGGCCAGGCCCAGGCCGGTGCCGCCGCTGTCGCGGTTGCGCGAGCCTTCGAGCCGGTAAAACGGCTGCAGCACCGCCTGCAATGCCTGGTCGGGGATGCCCGGGCCGCGGTCCAGCACCTTGATCGACACGCCGCCGGCGTCGGCCGGCCCCATGACGACCTCGGCCGCGCCGCCAAATTTCAGGGCGTTGTCGATCAGGTTGCCCAGCACCCGGCGCAGCGCGCGCGGCCGCGTCTGCCAGGGCGCGGGGTACTGGCCTTGCAGCGTCACCGGCTTGCCGATGTCGGCGTAGTCGCACACCAGGCTGTCCAGAAAGGCGTCCAGATCGACGCGCACCACCGGTTCGGTGGCAGCGCCCGCGCTGCGCGCATAAGCCAGGCCGTCGCGCACCAGTTGCTCGACCTCCTGCAGATCCTGCGTGAGCTTGTCGCGGTCGATCGAATCGTCCATGAATTCGGACCGCAGCTTCATGCGGGTGATCGGCGTTTGCAGATCGTGCGAGATCGCGCCCAGGATCTGCATGCGTTCGGCCAGGTGGGCCGCGATGCGGTCCTGCATGGCGTTGAACGCGGCGGACGCTTGCGCGACTTCCGCGGGGCCGCCCTCGGCCAGGCGCGGACTTTGGCGGTCCGGGCTCATCGCGTCGGCCGCGCCGGCCAGGTGCGTCAGCGGGCGGATAGCCAGGCGCACGGCCAGCCACGCGCACAGGATCAGCAGGACCAGCTGGGCCGCCAGCACCGCCGGCAGCCATACCGCCAGCGGCATGATGGTCATGTGGATATCGAGGGTGACCGGCTGGCCATCGGCCAGGGTGGTGCGCATCTGGATATGCTGAGGGTCGCTGCCCACGGTGCCGAACGCCAGCGGGTAGGCGCCGTTCAAGGCGGTCTGGATCGAATTGCGCACGCCTTCGGCCGCCGGTGTCTGCAGCGGCCGGTCGGCGTCGCCGGGGCCCAGCAGGTATTGGCGGTGGCTGCTGCCCAGGCGCGGCAACCACTCGGCGCGTTCGGCGGCCGGCAGGCGGTTCAGGATAGCCAGCGCCACCACCACGTCGCGTTCCAGGTCGTCCAGCATGACGCTCTTGGCGGACTGGTAGCGCTCGTAGAACAGCAGGGCGAACGACAGTGCGTGGGCCAGCACCAGGCCCACCAGGAAAATCAGGAACAGCCGGCTGGCCAGGGTGCGAGGCCAGCGGCGCAGCGCCGGAGCCCAGGCCATCTACGGCGCCTCGGACACGCCGACCTGCGCGGCGAACACATACCCTTCGCTGCGTACGGTCTTGATGTACACGGGTTCGCGCGCGTCTTCGCGCAGCCGCTGGCGCAGCCGGCTGACCAGCAGGTCGATCGAGCGGCCGAAGAAATCGGCGTCGCGGCCCTGCGTCAGGTTCAGCAACTGGTCGCGATTCAGCACGCGCTGGGGATGGTCCAGAAAGACGCGCAACAGCCGGTATTCGGCGCCGCTGAGCGACACGATGGTGCCGTCGGTGTCCAGCAGGTGGCGCGCGGTGGTGTCCAGCGTCCAACCGCCGAACCGGACCTCGCGGCCGGGTTCGGTCACCTGGAAATTGGGGGGCAGCATGCGGGTGCGGCGCAAGATGGCCTTGATGCGTGCCAGCAGTTCGCGCGCCACGAACGGCTTGACGAGGTAATCGTCGGCGCCCATTTCCAGGCCGAGCACGCGATCCATGTCCTCGTCGCGCGCGGTCAGCAGCAGGATGGGGGTGCGGCGGTGCTTGCCGGCGCGCAGCTCGCGGCACAGTACCAGGCCGTCGTCGCCGGGCATCATGATGTCCAGCACGATCAGGTCGACCGTCAGGCTTTCGAGCAGGGAGCGCATCTGGCGGCCATCGGCGGCCAGGGTGACATTCAGGCCGTTCTTCTTGAGGAAGTTGCCGGCCAGTTCGCGGATGTCGCGGTCGTCGTCGACGATCAGGATGTGGTCTGGGTGGTCCATGGCGCGTTATCGGTGCGGATGGCGTGGAGCAGGGCGTGGGAGGCGCGGCGTTGCCGGGGTGAGGCCATTCTACTCACCGGGCGGGTCGCGGCGGCGGACTAGGGTGTTGCAGATCAGCTGGCAGGGGCCGGGTTGCACGGCCTCGGCGCCCAGGCCGCCGAACAACAAGGCCAGCACGGCCAGCAGGCGGCGCAGGCGGCGGCCTGGGGCGGGGCGG